>JAPZRU010000034.1 GCA_027531255.1 Steroidobacteraceae bacterium
GCGGGGACCGAGATGGTCATGCCGGGAGACAACATCAAGATGGTGGTCGAGCTGATCAGCCCGATCGCGATGGAAGAGGGTCTGCGGTTCGCGATCCGCGAGGGCGGCAAGACCGTCGGCGCGGGCGTCGTGTCCAAGATCATCGTCTAGGCTGCGCTGGATTCAACCCGGTCCGGGCTCCACCCGGACCGGGGCCGACGACAGCATCGATCCCTAGCTCCGCCCCCCCGACACTCTGTATGATTCGCGCCCCCGGTCGGACCGGGGCGCCTCACCCGAACACCTGGCAGCCGCTGAATGCGCCTGCCGCTCTTTGGAGAACGACGATGGCCAACCAGAACATCCGCATCCGCCTGAAGGCTTTCGATCACCGCCTGATCGACAGCTCGGCTCGCGAGATCGTCGAGACCGCGAAGCGCACGGGCGCCACCGTCCGCGGCCCGGTGCCGCTGCCGACCAAGATGGAGCGCTTCACGCTGCTGACCTCCCCGCACTCCGACAAGGACGCGCGGGACCAGTACGAGATCCGCACCCACAAGCGGCTGATGGACATCCTCAACCCGACCGACAAGACGGTCGACGCCCTCATGAAGCTGGAGCTCCCGGCCGGCGTCGACGTGCAGATCAAGCTGAACTGAGCGCGCCGCGCCCGCCCTTCGGGGTGGTCGCCGGTCCCCGAAGCCCGCCGCGTCGCGAGACCCGGCGGGCTTTCGCTTTTCAGCGTGCCCGGCGCCGCAGCTGCAGCGTCGCGAGCGCGCTGCCGACGTAGAGCAGCAGCGTGGCGACGACCGTCACCAGCGCCAGCGCCAGCGCCTCGCCGCCGCTCGCGGGCGGCAGGCTCACGGCGCACTTCCGCGCGAGCGCAGCCGCCATGCACGCAGTGCGTAGGCGACCAGCACCGCCACCGCCACGCCGCCGACCGCGCGCCATTCGGCCGAGGTGGCGCCCGACAGCAGCCACAGCGTGACGCCGATCGACAGGATGGGCACAACCGGGCCGCCCGGTGCGACGAACGGCGCGCCGCCGGCGCGCACGTCGCGGCGGCGCAGTTCAAGCGCCGCCGCGGCGCAACCGAGGTAGAGCATCATCGTCGACACCGTCGAGACGAGCGCCAGGGGTCCGAACTCGCCGCCGAGCGCGAGCGTGAACGCGAGCGCCGAGTGCCCGAGGATCGCGACGTGCGGCGTGTGGTGGGTACGGTGTACCGCCGCCAGCGGCTTCGGCAGCAACCCGTCGCGCGCGAGGCCGAACAGCACCCGCGGCGAGCTCAGCACGTTGCTCGCCATGTAGCCGAAGGTGGAGATGGCCGCGGCGACCAGGATCAGCGTGCCCCCCGGCGCACCGGCGATGCGCTCCGCCG
The DNA here is from genome assembly GCA_027531255.1 of Steroidobacteraceae bacterium. Classification (GTDB taxonomy): domain Bacteria; phylum Pseudomonadota; class Gammaproteobacteria; order Steroidobacterales; family Steroidobacteraceae; genus JAPZRU01. Next base: position 1,361 of record JAPZRU010000034.1, read on the forward strand.
CGGCCGCGAGCGGCGCGGACTTCTCCGTCGCGAGGTCCGGTCCGAGCACGCCCTGTGCGGCTACCTGCAGCGCGCCGTACAGCGCGGTCACGATCAGCAGGCCGAACGCGATCGCGCGCGGCACCGTGCGCGCGGGATCGCGCACCTCGCCGCTCGGCGTCAGTGCGCCTTCCGTGCCGGTGAATGCGAAGATCAGCAGCAGCGTGGTCGCGGCCAGCACGGCGGGCTCCGGCCACTCGAAGCCCGCGAAGTACGCGGGCTCGAGGAAGAACACGCCGGCGACCGCGAGCAGCACGAGCGGCGCGAGCTTGCCGACGGTCGTGATCTCGACGAGCCGCGCGCCGCTCGACACGCCGCGCACGTTCAGCCACGTGAGCCCGGAGTAGAGCAGGAGCAGCAGTCCCGCGCGGGGCAGCGGCTCGCCGAGGGGCGACCACAGCGCCGCCAGCGAGCCGACGAACACGTTTGCGACCGCCGCGCTCGCGACCACGTAGCTCAGGTAGCCGAAGGCGCCGGCGAACGCGCCGGGCAGCTTGCCGAACGCGGTTTCGACGTAGGCGTAGGTGCCGCCGGAAGCGGCCACGCGGCTGCCGCACTCGGCGAAGCAGAGCGCCACCAGCCCTACCGCGAGCGCGGCGACGAGGTAGGCCGTCAGCGCGGCCGGACCGAGCGCGGCGGCGACCAGCGCCGGCAGCACGAAGATGCCGGAGCCGACGACGTAGTTGACGATGTTGGCGCCCAGCTGCCGGACGCCCAGTACCCGGTCGAGACGCTCTTCGCCGGCCGCAGGTCCGCTGCCCGCACCTGTCCCGGTGCTCGGTTCGTTTGCCCCCATCCGCGGACCCTACTGGCTCGTGACGCGGCGCACCATAGGGAGCGGGCCTCGGATCGGCGTCTACGGGCCCAGCGCCGGACCCCTGGACGGCCGGTTGCTCGCAGGGCTTGCACCACATAGACCGCTTCCCTACTATATGCGGCTCGCTTGGCCCGCCCGCCCGGGTGTGCCGTCCGCAGGTCGACCCAGACAGCCGCCGCGCGAACCTTCGCGACGGGCCGGGCGCGGGGTCGATACCACGGGCCGGAAACCGGGTCCGGACGCGCAGTGCAGCCGCGAATCTCAAGGGATTCCGGCGCGTAGCGCGGCCCGCAGGGGTGGCCGGGGTACTTGCCGCGAGCTCATTTCGCGGACTTCCGGGTCGCGAGTTTTTTGGCGGCCCTCGATCGAAGCGCCCACCCGGGCAACCGGGCGGACACAGTGGCCGGTCGCCAATTGCAGTGGCCGGCGTAGAAACAGGAAAGAGCCAATGAGCCTGAAGAACGGCTTGGGCCTGATCGGCCGCAAGCGCGGCATGACTCGCGTCTTCACCGACGCGGGCGAGACGGTGCCGGTGACCGTCATCGAAGCCCTCCCCAATCGCGTCACCCAGGTCAAGACCCCGGACACCGACGGCTACGAGGCCGTGCAGGTCGCCGTGGGCACCCGTCGCGCCTCGCGCGTGACGAAGCCGCAGGCCGGCCACTACGCCAAGGCGAACGTCGCGGCGGGTGCACAGCTCGCGGAGTTCCGGCTGAACCCGGGCGCCGCCGGCGACCTGAAGGCCGGTTCCGAGCTGAAGGTCGACATGTTCCAGCCGGGCCAGGTAGTCGACGTCACCGGCACCACCGTCGGCAAGGGCTTCGCGGGCGTGATGAAGCGCCACAACTTCGCGGGCGGTCTCGCGTCGCACGGCTGGTCCGTGTCGCACCGCACGCCGGGCTCGATCGGCCAGCGCCAGACGCCGGGCCGCGTGTTCCAGGGCAAGCGCATGTCCGGCCACATGGGCGTCGAGCGCCGCACGATCGAGAACCTGAAGGTCGTGCAGGTGGACGCCGAGCGCAACCTGCTGCTCGTGCGCGGCGCCGTCCCGGGCGCCGAGGGCGGCACGGTCATCGTGCGGCCGTCGGTCAAGAAGGCCGCGCAGGCCCGCCGCGTGCGGCTCGCGCCGGTCAAGAAGTAAGGGGCTCCCATGAAGCTCAAGGTAGTGGGCGGCGCGGACGTCGAGGTCAACGACCAGGCGTTCGGCCGCGAATTCAACGAGGCCCTCGTGCACCAGGTCGTGACCGCGTACATGAACGCGGGCCGCGCCGGCACGAAGCGCCAGAAGTCGCGCGCGGAAGTCCGCGGCGGCGGCCGCAAGCCGTGGCGGCAGAAGGGCACGGGCAGCGCCCGCGCCGGCTCGATCCGCTCGCCCATCTGGGTCGGCGGCGGCCGCGCGTTCGCCGCGCGCCCGCGCGACTACGAGCAGAAGGTCAACAAGAAGATGTACCGCGGCGCGATGCGCTCGATGCTCTCCGAGCTCGCGCGCACCGACCGCCTGGTCGTCACGCAGGACTTCACGCTCGATGCGCCGAAGACGAAGCAGCTGGTGGGCAAGCTCAAGGAGCTCTCGCTCGACAGCGCGCTGATCCTCGTCGAGGCCTTCGAGGAGAAGCTGTTCCTCGCCGCCCGCAACCTGCCCCACGTGGAGGTCATGCCGGTGGCGGCCCTCGATCCCGTCAGCCTCGTGCGCTTCGACAAGGTGCTCGTCACCGTCGGCGCGCTGAAGGTCCTGGAGGAGCGACTGGCATGAGCGCCCGCAACATCCCGACCACCAAGGCCGCGAAGCCGATCCCGGCCGACAAGCGTCAGAACTCCGAGCGGCTGACGACGATCCTGATCGCGCCGCACGTCTCGGAGAAGGCCGCCCGCGTCGGCGAGAAGGCCAACCAGTACGTGTTCCGCGTGCGCACGGACTCGACCAAGCAGGAGATCCGCGCGGCCGTCGAGCTGATGTTCGACGTCGCCGTCGAGGGCGTGCAGGTCGTCAACTGCGAGGGCAAGGCGAAGCGCTTCGGTCGCTTCACCGGCCGTCGCAACGACTGGAAGAAGGCCTACGTCTCGCTCAAGCAGGGCCAGACGATCGACTTCGCCGGCGTCGCGAAGCCGTAAGGGACCACGAACATGCCGATGATCAAGCTCAAGCCCACGTCCCCCGGCACGCGCTTCGTCGTGAAGCCGGACCGCTCCCACCTGCACAAGGGCAAGGGTCACGCGCCCCTGCTCGTCGCGCAGAACTCGACCGGCGCGCGCAACAGCTACGGCCGCCTGACCACCCGTCACAAGGGCGGCGGCCACAAGCACAAGTACCGCGTCATCGACTTCAAGCGCGACAAGGACGGCGTCCCGGGCCGCATCGAGACGGTCGAATACGACCCGAACCGCACCGCGCACATCGCGCTCGTGCTGTACCGCGACGGCGAGCGCCGCTACATCCTCGCGCCGAAGGGCCTGAAGGTGGGCGACGACGTGCAGTCCGGCGCGGACGCCCCGATCAAGCCGGGCAACGCGATGACCTTCCGGAACATCCCGGTCGGCTCCAGCGTGCACAACATCGAGCTGAAGCCCGGCAAGGGCGGCCAGTTGGCCCGCTCGGCCGGCGCCTACGTGCAGTTCACCGCGCGCGAAGGCATCTACGCGCTGATCCGCCTGAAGTCCGGCGAGACCCGCAAGGTCCACGTGGATTGCCGCGCGACGATCGGCGAGGTCGGCAACGACGAGCACAACCTGCGCCAGTACGGCAAGGCCGGCGCGAAGCGCTGGAAGGGCATCCGCCCGACCGTCCGCGGCGTCGTGATGAACCCGGTCGACCACCCGCACGGTGGCGGCGAGGGCAAGTCCGGCCAGGGCAACCCGCACCCGGTGTCCCCGTGGGGCTGGCAGACCAAGGGCAAGAAGACGCGCCGCAACAAGCGGACCAGCGGCTTCATCGTGCAGCGTCGCAAGTAAGGAATCAGAACCGTGCCTCGTTCGCTCAAGAAAGGCCCGTTCGTCGATCTCCACCTCGCCAAGAAGGTGCAGATCGCCGCGTCCAAGAACGACCGCCGCCCGATCAAGACCTGGTCGCGTCGCTCGATGGTCCTGCCGGAGATGGTCGGTCTCACGATCGCCGTCCACAACGGCCGCAACCACGTGCCGGTGCTGGTCACCGAGAACATGGTCGGCCACAAGCTCGGCGAGTTCGCGCCGACCCGCACGTTCAAGTCGCACGGCGGCGACCGCAAGGGAGCCTGAGATGGAAACCTTCGCCAAGCTCAAGAACGCGCGCATCAGCCCGCAGAAGTGCCGGCTCGTCGCCGACGTGGTTCGCGGCAAGCCCGTCTCGCAGGCGCTCGCGACGCTGAAGTTCATGCCCAAGAAGGGCGCGGACCTGGTCTACAAGGTCCTGTACTCGGCGATGTCGAACGCCGAGAACAACTTCAACGCCGACATCGACGAGCTGCGCGTGTCGCGCATCGAGATCGACACGGCGCCGGTGCTGAAGCGCTTCCACGCGCGCGCCAAGGGGCGCGGCAACCGCATCGTGAAGCGGAACAGCCACATCACCGTCTACGTCGCCGACAAGTCGGCGAAGGCCTGAGGCAGGTAGCACCATGGGTCAGAAAGTCAATCCGGTCGGCATCCGCCTCGGCATCGTCCGCGACTGGAACTCGAAGTGGTACGCGGGGACGAAGCAGTTCCCGATCAACCTGCAGGCCGACTACCAGGTCCGCGAGTTCCTGAAGAAGCGCCTGGCCGACGCCAGCGTGTCGCGCATCCACATCGAGCGTGCGGCGCGCCGCGTCAACATCACGATCCACACGGCGCGGCCGGGCATCGTGATCGGCAAGAAGGGCGAGGACATCGAGAAGGTGCGCCAGGAAGTGGCGCGCCGGATGAAGCTCGCCGTGCAGGACGTGCGCATCAACATCGCCGAGATCAGGAAGCCCGAGCTCGACGCACAGCTGGTCGCCGAGGGCATCGCGCAGCAGATCGAGAAGCGCGTGATGTTCCGCCGCGCGATGAAGCGCGCCGTCACGAACACGATGCGCAGCGGCGCGCTGGGCATGAAGGTCCGCGCCTCGGGCCGCCTGAACGGCGCCGAGATCGCGCGCACCGAGTGGAACCGCGAGGGCCGCGTGCCCCTGCACACGTTCCGCGCGGACATCGACTACGGCCTGGCGGAAGCCCGCACCACCTACGGCGTGATCGGCGTGAAGGTGTGGATCTTCAAGGGCGAGGTGTTCGACAAGTCGCAGGCGGACCTCGACGCGGAAGCGACGATGCAGTCGCCGGCGCAGCCGGAGGCGGCACCGGCCGCCTGACCCAGGAACCACGATCATGATGCAGCCGAAGCGAACCAAGTACCGCAAGCAGTTCAAGGGCAACTGCGGCGGCAGCGCGCACCGTGGCAGCACCGTCGCCTTCGGCGAGTTCGGGCTGAAGTGCACGGGCCGCGGCCGGATGACGTCCCGCGAGATCGAGGCCGCGCGCCGCGCGATGACGCGCTACGTGAAGCGCGGTGGCCAGATCTGGATCCGCGTGTTCCCGGACGTGCCGGTCACCGCGAAGCCCCTCGAGGTCCGCATGGGCTCGGGCAAGGGCAACGTCGAGTACTGGGTGGCGCGCGTGCAGCCGGGCAAGGTGCTGTTCGAGATCGAGGGCATCAGCGAGGACGTCGCACGCGAGGCGTTCCGCCTGGCCTCGTCGAAGCTGTCGCTGCCGACCATCTTCGTCAAGCGCAGCGTCCGCTGAGCCGCCGGAGCAATCGAGATGAATTCCAAGGAACTCGCGGGCAAGACCCCCGCCGAACTCCGCGCCGAGCTGCTGAAGCTCCGCAAGGAGCAGTTCAACCTGCGCATGGCGGCCGCCGCGGGCCAGCCGGCGAAGCCGGATCAGTTCGGCAAGGTGCGCAAGAACATCGCGCGCGTGAAGACGGCCATGTCTGCGAAGGCAGTGGCCGCGAAGGCCGGAGGTAAGGGCTGATGTCCGAGAATACGACTGTCGTCCCGGCGGCCGGGACCCCGACTCCGGCCGAGGCTGCCGCCGCCGCCGAGCGCTCGCTGACCGGCAAGGTGGTCAGCACCAAGATGGACAAGACGATCGCCGTCTCCATCGAGCGCCTGGTGAAGCACCCGCAGTACGGCAAGTACGTGCGGCGCACCACGAAGCTCCTCGCGCACGACGAGGCGAACGAGTGCAAGGAAGGCGACACCGTGACCATCGCGCCGTGCCGCCCGCTGTCGCGCCGCAAGAGCTGGAAGCTCGTGCGCGTCGTCGAACGCGCGCGCATCTGAGGGAGCACCGAACATGATCCAGATGCGTACCCTGCTGGCGGCCGCCGACAATTCCGGCGCGCGCAGCCTCATGTGCATCAAGGTGCTCGGCGGTTCGAAGCGCCGCTACGCGTCCGTCGGCGACGTGATCAAGGTGTCCGTCAAGGACGCGATCCCGCGCGGCAAGGTCAAGAAGGGCGAGGTCTACGACGCCGTGGTCGTGCGCACTCGCAAGGGCGTGCGCCGCGCCGACGGCTCGCTGATCCGTTTCGACGGCAATGCCGCCGTGCTGCTGACCAACAAGCTCGAGCCGATCGGCACCCGCATCTTCGGGCCCGTGACGCGCGAGCTGCGCACCGCGCAGTTCATGAAGATCATCTCGCTCGCGCCCGAGGTGCTGTGATGAAGCGACTCCGCAAGGGCGACCGCGTGGTCGTCACGACCGGCCGCGAGAAGGGCCGCCAGGGCACCGTGATCCGCGTGCTCGAGGACGACAAGGTCGTCGTCGAGAACGTGAACATGGTGAAGAAGCACCAGAAGCCGAATCCGCAGCTGGGTACCCAGGGCGGGATCGTCCAGAAGGAAGCGCCGATCCACGCGTCCAACGTGATGCTGTGGAACCCGGCCACCAAGAAGGGCGACCGCGTCGGCTTCAAGACGCTGGACGACGGCCGCAAGGTCCGCGTCTTCAAGTCGAACGGCGAGGTCGTCGACGCCTGAGGCGTCGACGCACCGCAACGGATGAGGATCGGAACATGAGCCGTCTGAAGGCGCACTACCGCGAGAAGATCGTGCCGAAGCTGATGCAGGAGCTCGGCGTGAAGAACCCCATGCAGGTGCCGCGTATCGAGAAGATCACGGTCAACATGGGGGTCGGCGAGGCGGTCGCCGACAAGAAGCTGATGGAGAACGCCGCGGGCGACCTGCAGAAGATCACCGGCCAGAAGCCGCTGCTCTGCAAGTCGAAGAAGTCGGTGGCGACCTTCAAGCTGCGCGAGGGCCTCGCGATCGGCGCGAAGGTCACGCTGCGCGGCGACCGCATGTACGAGTTCCTCGACCGCCTGATCACGGTGGCGATGCCGCGCATCCGCGACTTCCGCGGCGTGTCGGCGCGCTCCTTCGACGGCCGCGGCAACTACAACTTCGGCGTGAAGGAACAGATCATCTTCCCCGAGATCCAGTACGACCAGGTCGACAAGGTCCGGGGCATGGACATCACGATCACCACGACGGCGACGGACGATAAGGCGGGACGCGCGCTGCTCGACGCCTTCAGCTTCCCCTTCCGCAAGTGATCGGCCGCTAGGCGAGCCGCGACAGACACGCAGGAACATCAGGCCATGGCCAAGACGAACATGCTGGAACGCGAGAAGCGCCGCGAGGCGCTCGCGAAGAAGTACGCCGCGAAGCGCGCGAAGCTGAAGGAACTGATCCGCAGCCCCTCCACCTCCGCCGAGGCGCGTGCCGAAGCGCAGGTCGCGCTCCAGAAGCTGCCCCGCGACTCGAACCCGGACCGCCAGCGCAACCGCTGTGCGATGACGGGCCGCCCGCGTGGCACGTACCGCAAGTTCGGCCTGGCCCGCACCAAGCTGCGCGAAGCGACGATGCGCGGGGACGTCCCCGGGCTCCGCAAGGCCAGCTGGTGAGCTAGAGGCAGTCACCCATGAGCATGACCGACCCGATCGCCGACTTCATCACCCGCATCCGCAACGGCCAGTCCGCGCGGAAGACGGAGATCAGCTGCCAGAGCTCCAAGCTCAAGGTGGCGCTGGCCACCGTGCTGCGCGACGAGGGCTACATCGCCGGCTTCGCCACCGCCTCCGAGGGCGGCAAGGAGACGCTGACGGTGCAGCTCAAGTACCACGACGGCCGACCGGTGATCGACCGCATCGAGCGCGTGAGCCGTCCCGGCCTGCGCACGTACCGCGGCAAGACCGCGCTGCCGAAGGTCCTCGGCGGCCTCGGCATCGCGATCGTCTCCACGTCGCAGGGCGTGATGACCGACAAGCAGGCGCGCGCGTCCGGCCAGGGCGGCGAAGTGCTCTGCGTCGTTAGCTAAGAGGTAGCGACTCCATGTCTCGCGTGGCCAAGAAGCCGGTCGACCTCCCGCAGGGAGTCACCGCCACCGTGTCGGCCGAGGCCGTCACCGTGAAGGGCGCCAAGGGTTCGCTGACGCTGCCGCTGCAGTCGGGCGTCTCCGTGGTGCAGGACAAGCAGACGCTGCAGGTGCAGGTCGCGAGCGCCGGGCTGCGTCCGGCCGGCGGCTCGACCCGCGCGCACCTCGCCAACATGGTGCAGGGCGTGTCGAAGGGCTACGAGAAGAAGCTCGAGCTCGTCGGCGTCGGCTACCGCGCCGCGGTGCAGGGCAAGACGCTGAACCTGACGCTGGGCTTCAGCCATCCGGTGGCCTACCTGGTCCCGGAGGGCATCACGATCGTGACGCCGACTCAGACGGAGATCGTCGTGCAGGGCACGGATCGCCAGCGCGTCGGCCAGGTCGCCGCTGAGATCCGCGAATACCGTTCGCCCGAGCCGTACAAGGGCAAGGGCGTCCGCTACTCGGGCGAGAAGATCGAGCTCAAGGAAGCGAAGAAGAAGTAAGCGCCATGAAGAAGATCATCGACAAGAAGGCCATCCGCCTCCGCCGCGCCGCACGCACCCGCGCGAAGATCGCGGAGCTCCGCGTGGCGCGCCTGACGGTGCACCGCACGCCGCGGCACATGTACGCGCAGATCATCGACGCGGAGCACGGCAAGGTGCTGGCGTCCGCCTCGACCGTGCAGGAGACCGTCAAGGGCGGGCTCAAGGGCACGGGCAACTCGGACGCGGCCAAGGCCGTCGGCCGAGCGATCGCCGAGCGCGCCAGGGCCGTCGGCATCACGAAGGTCGCGTTCGACCGTTCCGGCTTCCGCTACCACGGGCGCGTGAAGGCGCTCGCGGATGCCGCGCGCGAGAGCGGGCTCGAGTTCTAAGGTCCGAGACTCACGAACGTCCACCGTCCGGCGCCACGGCGCCGGGATCCGGCAGCAACAGGTACTGAAACATGGCGAGACCCGAGAAGACGTCCTCCGGCGACGACCTGATCGAGAAGCTGGTCGCGGTCAACCGCACGGCCAAGGTCGTGAAGGGCGGCCGTCAGTTCGGCTTCACCGCGCTCACCGTCGTCGGCGACGGCGCCGGTCGAGTCGGCTTCGGCTACGGCAAGGCCCGCGAGGTCCCGACCGCGATCGCGAAGGCGATGCAGGCGGCCCGGAAGAACATGCTGAGCGTGCCGCTGAAGCAGGACTCGATCCACTACGCGGTGAAGGGCCGTCACGGCACGACGCGCGTGTACATGCAGCCCGCCTCGGGCGGTACCGGCGTGATCGCCGGCGGCGGCATGCGCGCGGTGTTCGAGTGCGCGGGCGTGCGCAACGTGCTCGCGAAGAGCTACGGCTCGCGCAACCCCATCAACGTCGTGCGGGCGACCTTCGACGCGCTCGCGCGCATCGCCTCGCCGGACGACATCGCCGCCAAGCGCGGCAAGTCGGTGGACGAGATCCTGGCCTGAGGCGCGAGCCTCCGGACTCCCGGGACCGACTCCTCCGACACAGGCACTTGAGAGTAGAGACATGAGCGGCAAGATCAAGGTGACGCTGAAGAAGAGCGTCGCGGGGCAGCTGAAGAGCATCCAGCAGTCGGTGCGCGGCCTCGGCCTGCGCCGGATCGGCCATGCGGTCGAGGTCATCGACACGCCGGCCAACCGCGGAATGATCAATACCGCCGGGCACCTGCTCGCGGTGGAGAAGGCTTAAGTCATGAAGTTGAACAGCATCAAGCCGGCCACCGGCGCCAAGCGTCCCAAGCTGCGAGTCGGTCGCGGCGCGTCCGCCGGCCAGGGCAAGACCTGCGGCCGCGGCGTCAAGGGCCAGCGCGCGCGCAAGGGCGGTTATCACAAGGTCGGCTTCGAAGGCGGCCAGATGCCGCTGCAGCGGCGCCTGCCGAAGATGGGCTTCCGGTCGGCGATCAAGCGCACGCGCGGCGAGATCACGCTCGAGACGCTGACCAAGATCGCCGCCACCAACGGCGGTGCGGTGGACCTCGCGGCGCTCAAGGCGGCCAGCGCCGTGCCGGCCGGCATCGAGAAGGTCAAGGTCATCCTGTCCGGCGAGGTCGGCGGTGCCGTCACCGTGCGCGGGCTGGCCGTGACCAAGGGCGCGCGCACCGCGATCGAAGCGGCGGGCGGCAAGGTCGAGTGATCGCCCGGTAATCCCGGCCCGATCCTCACTGCGAACGAGGCGAAGACTTGTCCAGCTCAGCCAATCCGATGGCAGGCCTCGGCGACGCGACGCGTCTGACCGAGATCCGTCAGCGGCTGTTGTTCCTGCTCGGCGGCCTGATCGTGTACCGCATCGGCACCTTCGTGCCGACGCCGGGCATCGATCCGGCCGCGCTCGCGCAGTTCTTCGAGCAGCAGGAAGGCACGATCCTCGGCCTGTTCAACATGTTCTCGGGCGGCGCGCTGTCGCGCCTCTCGATCTTCGCGCTGGGCGTCATGCCCTACATCTCGGCCTCGATCATCATCCAGATGGTCGCGGTCATCTACGGCCCGTGGGCGCAGCTCCGCAAGGAAGGCGAGTCCGGCCGGCGCAAGATCACGCACTACACGCGCATCGCGACTCTGTTCCTGGCGATCTTCCAGGGTCTCGGCGCGGCCTACGCGTTCCACAACCAGGGCGTGGTCCAGGCCGGCATGCCGATGTGGTACTTCCTGCTGGTCGCGACGGTCACGCTGACCACCGGCACGATGTTCCTGATGTGGCTCGGCGAGCAGATCACCGAGCGCGGCATCGGCAACGGCATCTCGATGATCATCCTCGCGGGCATCATCGCCGGCCTGCCTGCGGCGCTCGGCAGCACCTTCGAGCAGGTGCGCACCGGCGAGATGAACCCGGCCTTCGCGATCCTGCTGCTGCTGCTGATCGGCGCAGTGACGCTGTTCGTGGTGTTCGTCGAGAGCGGGCAGCGCCGGATCGCGGTGAACTACGCGAAGCGGATGGTCGGCCGGCGCATGCTGGCGGGCCAGGCCAGCCACCTGCCGTTCAAGCTGAACATGTCGGGCGTGATCCCGCCGATCTTCGCGTCCAGCCTGCTGCTGTTTCCGGCCACGCTGGCGAGCTTCGCCGGCACGGGCGCGGGCGAGGACGGCACCGCCGGGGCGTTCAAGACGTTCATGCAGAACCTGTCGGCCGCGCTCGGCTACGGCCAGCCGCTGCACATGGCCCTGTATGCCGCGCTGATCATCTTCTTCTGCTTCTTCTACACCGGCCTGGTGTTCAACTCGCGCGAGACCGCCGACAACCTGAAGAAGGCCGGCGCGTTCATCCCGGGCATCCGGCCGGGCCAGCAGACCGGCGAGTACATCGACAAGGTGCTGTCGCGGCTCACGCTGTGGGGCGCGATCTACGTCACCGCGGTGTGCCTGCTGCCGGAGATCCTGATCTCGTGGGGCAACGTGCCGTTCTACTTCGGCGGTACCTCGCTCCTGATCATCGTCGTGGTCGTGATGGACTTCATCGCCCAGTTGCGAGCCCACATGATGTCGCACCAGTACGAAGGGTTGATCAAGAAGGCCAACCTGCGCGGCGCCGGACGTCCCGGCCAGCTGCGGTGAGCCGCGGTCAGCCCCCTGAATTCAAGAGTCGAGGCCTGCCATGAAAGTCCGTCCGTCCGTCAAGAAGATCTGCAAGAACTGCAAGGTCGTACGCCGCCGCGGCGTGGTCTACATCATCTGCTCGGACGCCCGGCACAAGCAGCGCCAAGGCTGACCGGGGCTGCCCGGGTCGGTGCGGCCGACCTTGAGGGAAACCGGGTCTTCGGCTATAGTGTTGCGCTTTTTCCGCGGCACTTCGTCGAGGCCCGGGCGGGGCGGGAGCCCCGGCCGAGCTTCGTAACGCATTGTCGTCATTGATTTTTTAAGGTCTTGAGACCGAAAGGCTAGGAACGATGGCACGCATCGCCGGCATCAACATCCCGATGAACAAGCACATCGTCATCGGGCTGACGCATATCTTCGGCATCGGTCGCACGGCCGCCCGGAAGGCCTGCGAGGTCGCGGGCGTGGATCCGACCACCAAGACCAAGGACCTCACCGAGGCCGAGGTCGCAGCGCTGCGCTCGTTCATCCAGCGCCTGACGGTCGAGGGCGACCTCCGTCGCGAGACCGCGATGAACATCAAGCGGCTCATGGACATGGGCAGCTACCGCGGCATGCGGCACCGCAAGGGCCTGCCGATGCGCGGCCAGCGCACCCGCACGAACGCGCGCACCCGGAAGGGCCCGCGCAAGCAGGCTGTGAAGCTGAACGCGCCCCCGGGCAAGGCCTAACCCCCGGCGCGCCCCCGGGTTCCTCGATCCGCCGCGCCAGCGGCCGGAATCGGGCCCCACGGCGGCGACCGGACGACCGAACACGATCGAAAGACACGAACTCAGGAAGGCTCGCGAATGGCCGATCAGAAGCAGGGCGGACAGCAGGGCAACAAGGGCCCGCGCGTCAAGAAGGTCCGCCGCCAGGTCTCGGACGCCGTGGCCCACGTGCACGCGTCGTTCAACAACACGATCATCACGATCACCGACCGTCAGGGGAACGTGCTGTCGTGGGCGACCAGCGGTGGCTGCGGCTTCCGCGGCAGCCGCAAGAGCACGCCGTTCGCCGCGCAGGTCGCCGCCGAGAAGGCCGGCAACGCGGTGCAGGAATACGGCGTCCGCAACGTCGAGGTGCGCGTGAAGGGCCCCGGCCCCGGCCGCGAGTCCGCGGTGCGCGCGCTGAACAACTGCGGCCTCAAGATCACGAGCATCTCGGACGTCACGCCGATTCCGCACAACGGCTGCCGTCCCCCGAAGAAGCGCCGCGTCTGACGCGAGCCACAGGTACCACAGACATGGCACGTTACCTCGGTCCCAAGTGCAAGCTCTCGCGTCGCGAGGGCACCGACCTGTTCCTGAAGAGCGGCGCGAAGCCGCTCGAGTCGAAGTGCAAGCTCGAAGTGCCGCCGGGCGGCATCAAGGGCGAGCGCAAGCAGCGCCTGTCCGACTACGGCGTGCAGCTGCGCGAGAAGCAGAAGCTGCGCCGCATGTACGGCGTGCTCGAGCGCCAGTTCCGGAACTACTACCACAAGGCTGCGGGCCGCCCGGGTGCGACCGGCGAGAACCTGCTGCAGTACCTCGAGCGCCGCCTCGACAACGTGGTCTACCGCATGGGCTTCGCCGCCACGCGCGCCGAAGCGCGCCAGCTTGTCAGCCACAAGGGCGTGACGGTGAACGGCAAGGTCGTGAACGTGCCGTCGTACCAGTGCAACGCCGGCGACGTCGTCGAGGTGCGCGAGCACGCGAAGACGCAGGGCCGCGTGGCCGCCGCGCTCGCGATGGCGGCGCAGTCCGGCTTCCCGGACTGGGTGCTCGTCGACGAGAAGAAGATGGCGGGTACGCTGAAGTCGGTGCCGGAGCGGGACGAGATCCTGCCGGACATCAACGAGAACCTCGTCGTCGAGTTGTATTCGAAGTAAGCGTCGGTGCGAATTCGCGAGCCGCTTCCGTTCGAACTAGCCATACAGGATTCCACCATGCAGGGTGCCGGTCTCACGTCGAGCATGACGTCTGGTCTGACGTCGGGTCTCGCCTTTGGCGAGTTCCTGAAGCCCCGCGTCGTGAAGGTCACGCCGCAGGGTCCGCGCCACGCGCGCGTGGTCATCGAGCCGTTCGAGCGCGGGTTCGGTCACACGCTCGGCAACGCGCTTCGTCGCGTGCTGCTGTCGTCGCTGCCGGGTGCCGCGATCACCGAGGTCGAGATCGACGGCGTGCTCCACGAGTACACCTCGATCGAGGGCGTGCAGGAGGACGTGGTGGACGTGCTGCTGAACCTCAAGCAGGTCGCGATCCGCATGCACGCCCGCGACGAGTCGGAGCTCCGGCTCGTCAAGAAGGGCCCCGGCCCGGTCAAGGCTGGAGACATCCAGGGTGACCACGACGTCGAGATCCTGAATCCCGAGCTCGTGATCGCGAACCTGACGAAGGCCGGCGAGCTCAACATGACGCTCAAGGTCGAGCGCGGCCGCGGCTACCGTCCGGCCGTCGCGCGCGGCTTCGAGGAGCAGACCCGCCCGATCGGCCGGCTGCAGCTCGACGCCTCGTTCTCGCCGGTGCGTCGCGTCACCTACAACGTCGAGGCCGCGCGCGTCGAGCAGCGCACCGACCTCGACAAGCTGATCATCGACATCGAGACGAACGGCACGATCGACCCGGAGGAGGCGATCCGTCGCGCCGGCGGCATCCTGAAGGACCAGCTGTCGGTGTTCGTCGACCTGCAGGGCCAGGAAGAGGGCCAGAAGCAGCAGGTCGAAACGCAGTTCGACCCGATCCTGCTGCGGCCGGTGGACGAGCTCGAGCTCACGGTGCGCTCGGCGAACTGCCTCAAGGCCGAGAACATCCACTACATCGGCGACCTGGTTCAGCGCACGGAGGTCGAGCTGCTGCGCACGCCGAACCTCGGCAAGAAGTCGCTCACCGAGATCAAGGAAGTGCTGGAGAGCCACGGGCTGGCGCTCGGCATGCGGCTCGACGGCTGGCCGCCGGTGAACCTGCGGCGGGAAGACGAATACAAGACCGCCTGACGGCGGAAGAGGGGCGGCCCCCAGGAACGGGGCCGCAGGCAAGACGGCCTGACTACGTCCCGCCAGATTTGTAGAGAACACGAACCATGCGCCACCAACTCTCCGGCCGCCAGCTGTCCCGCAACAGCTCGCACCGCCACGCGCTGATGCGAAACCTCGCCGCGGCGCTGCTGCGCTACGAGACGATCCGCACCACGGTGCCGAAGGCGAAGGAACTGCGCCGCGTCGTCGAGCCGATCATCACGATGGGCAAGACCGACACCGTCGCCGCGCGCCGTCGCGCGTTCGCGAAGCTGCGCGACGCCGCGCTGGTCGAGAAGCTGTTCACGGATCTCGGCCCGCGCTTCGCGGCCCGCAGCGGCGGCTACACGCGCATCCTGAAGATGGAGCCGCGCCCGGGCGACAACGCCGACATGGCGCTGATGCAGCTCGTCGAGGCGCCGAAGGCGGCCGAGAGCGAGCAGCCGGCGGCCGACGCGAAGCCGGCCCGCAAGCCGCGCGCGAAGAAGGCGGCCTGAAAGGCCGCGCCGCGCCAGAACCGTAGTCCAGCGATTCCCGGCCTCGCGCCGGAGTCGCCATAGTGGTGGCCCCGGGTAACCCCCGGGGCCTTTTTTTGCAAGGCGCTCCGAACGCCGGCTTCGGCCGGGTGCAGCCGTTCGCGCAATTGCGAGGCGCTTCGACCTGGACCTGGTTCGCCGCGGTGGGCGAAGTCCCGCCCTGACGTCAGCGCGGCGCGGCGACCGTCGGCAGGTAGCGCGGCACCACGCGCGCCCGCGCGCGCTGCTCGAACGCGTACGCGGCCGCCAGCAGTTTGGCGTCGGTCCACGCGGTGCCGTAGAAGCTCAGGCCCACCGGCAGCCCGTGCACCGTGCCCATCGGCACGGTCACGTGCGGGTAGCCGGCGACGGCCGCCAGCTGGCTGCTCGACGGTCCCGAGTAGTGGTCGCCGTTCACGAGGTCGGTCTGCCACGCGGGCCCTGCCAGCGCGCGACGCCGATGCGGAGTCCGCGGAGCGCGTCCGGCCGCAGCGCCCACGCGTAGTCGCGCCGGCGCGCATCGGCCTCGCGCGTCGCCGGGTCGGCGGGGTCGGTGCCCGCCATCGCGGCGAGCAGCAGCGCGGCGTCGCGCACCGTCGCGGTCATCGGTCCGGCGGTGTCCTGCGTCGCGGAGATCGGTACGACGTGCGTGCGCGAGACTAGGCCTACCGTCGGCTTCACGCCGACGATCCCGTTGGCCGAGGCGGGGCACACGATCGAGCCGTCGGTCTCGGTGCCGATCGCCCCGGCCGCGAGGCTCGCGCTGACCGCGACCGCGCTGCCGCTCGACGAGCCGCAGGGATTCCGGTCGAGCACGTGCGGATTGCGCACGAGCCCGCCGACCGCGCTCCAGCCGCTGGTCGAGGTCGTCGAGCGGAAGTTCGCCCACTCCGACAGATTCGCCTTGCCGAGCACGACCACGCCGGCCGCGCGCAGGCGCGCGATCGCGGCTGCGTCGCGGGCCGTGGAGTTGTCGCGCAGCGCGAGCGAACCGGCCGTCGTCGGCAGCGGATCCGCGGTCTCCACGTTGTCCTTCACGAGGATCGGCACGCCGTGCAGCGGGCCGCGGACGCGGCCGGCACGGCGCTCGGCGTCGAGCGCCGCGATCCGCGCGAGGTAGGCCTCCACGAGCGCATCGCTCGTCACGCGGCCGGCCGCGAGGTCGTCTGCAACCTCGGCCAGGGTGCGGCCCTCGAGCGCGAGCGCCAGCGACGGCAGATCGAGCCCGGCGACCGCGCCGACGTTCGCGATCGCCGCGGGCGAGCTTGCCGGCGAGGCCGACTCCGGGGACGTCGCCGGCGCGGCGAGCAGTCCCAGCACGGCGAGAACCGCGATCGCCTTCGCGCACACATCGACCCTCGCTCCGGCGGCGTGGACGCGAGCAGGCCGGTCGACGGGTCGGCAGACGGAGTCGATCATCTCTGTTGTCCTCGACGGAATGGCGGCCGTGGCACCGGTGCGGCTGATCGTCCGCAGGGTACCCGCGCGACGCACTGCAGTGGAACCGGCCCGCCGCCGCGCTCGCGGCACTGGACCCGCTCGAGTGGGCGGAGGCCGACGTGGTCGGCCTCGCGAGCGCCGCCACCAACTGGATGGCGTTTCCGCTGGTCGTCGGTGCCGACCTCCCGGCGCGGTTGCGGGCGATCCGCTGCCCGACGCTGCTGGTCACGGACACCGGCGAGGATCTCTACGAGGCCACGCGGCGCTGCCGCGCGCTCCGTCCCGACTTCGCCTATGCGGAACTGCCCGGCGGCACGCTAGGATCGGCAAGGGGCGGCCCGGCGCGATTTCCGCGCCGGCGCACAGACCATTACGAGCGCCGGCCCCGAGGTAGGGAGGAAGTTGCATGAGCCTCGTGAACGAGTTCAAGGAATTTGCGATGCGCGGCAACGTCATCGACCTCGCGGTCGGTGTGGTGATCGGCGCCGCATTCGGCAAGATCGTCTCGTCGATGGTGGACGCGGTCGTGATGCCACTGCTCGGGATGGCGACGAGCGGTGCGGACTTCTCGACGCTCGCGGTGCAGATCGGCACGAGCCCGGCGGGCGAGCCGGTGCTGCTCAAGTACGGTCAGTTCGTCCAGGCGACGCTCGACTTCGTGATCATCGCGTTCGTCATCTTCATGGCGCTGCGCGCGATCAACAGGCTGAAGAAGCCGCCCGAGCCGGCAGTGCCCGCGGCCCCGCCGCCGCCGCCGCGCCAGGAAGTGCTGCTCGAAGAGATCCGCGACCTGCTGAAGCAGCAGCGCGAAGCGGCCTGAGTCGACGCCGAGCGCGCGGCGCCGCTACGGCGCCGCGCGCTCGCGCGAGCGGCTTCAGACGGTGCGATAGCCCATGCGCGTACCGAGCCGCAGCGACGACTCGATCTCCGCTTCCGTGGTCCGGCGCGGCTTGGCTTCGGGCATCGTGGGATGGCGGCGTTCGGCAGTTCAGGGGGGTGCTGCACCCAGCGCGAATATGCGCGAGCACCGGTGGTCGTGCCCGGGCGAGGCAGTAAGGTGCCGGCGGGTCAACCGAGGACGCACGGGTGTACGACATGGACGTGAAAGCTTTGGTCGGCGTGGTGGCGATCGCCACCGCGCTCGCGGGTTGCGGCAAGCAGACCGAGCAGGCGGAGTCCGCCACGGAGAGCGCGGCGAGTGCGGCCGGCAGTTCGATGAAGCAGGCAGGCGATGCGGCCGCGCAGGCGGCCGGTGCCGCAGGCGACGCCGCGCGGGCCGGTGCCGCCACGGTGGGCGCGGCCGTCGCCGAGGGTGCCGCGACCGCAGCAGGCGCGGTCTCGAACGCCGCCGAGGAGGCCGCGGGAGACGCGCAGCAGGCGGCGGAGCGCGCCGCGAAGGAGGCCCCGGAAGAGGCCCAGGAAGAGGCCAAGGACCGCTGATTGTCCAGGCTCCGCAGGCCCTGACGCGCCGTCTTCCGGGCCGCTGCCGCGGGACCGCGTCGCCGCGTCGCCGCGGCCCGCCCGCCCGGCGGCCGGGTCGTATCTGGCCCGCGAACGGCCATATACGGCCGGCAAAAAATCCGTAGAATCCGCGCACGCGGTTGCGTGCCGGCGGGGGGCGACTCCCGGTGCCCGTGGCCGCGGCTTCCAAACACCACCTAATGCATTGGGGTATCGACTAATGAACATCAAGCTCGCTCTGGGCGCCGCTGCGCTGGCGCTGACGCTGGCTGCCTGCGGCCAGAAGGAAGAGGCTGCTGCTCCGGCTCCTGAGGCCGCTGCCCCGGCCGCCGAGGCCCCGGCCGCCGACGCGACGGCTCCGGCCGCCGACCCGGCTGCTGCTGCCCCGGCCGACCCGGCTGCCGCTGGCGCCGCGCCGACCGACCCGGCCGCTGCTCCGGCCGCTGCTCCGGCGCAGTAATCACTCGGCCCGTCAGGGCTGGTGATGCAAGACCGGGCCGGATCCCCCAGCCACGCCGGGGGGTCCGCCCGGTTTTTCTTTTGGCGCGCTGGGCTAAGGTACGGGGCATGACGGTCAGTCTCCGCGACGCGCGCGCTTCCGCCGACGACCGGCGGTGGATCCAGGCCACCTACCCGGAGTACCTCGAGGAACTGGCCGAGATTTCGCACTCCGGCACGGGTGTGTTCCCGATCTTCGGCGAGCATGGGCCACGGGACTCCGAACTGCTGGCCCGCTGGTTCCGCGACGACCGCTCGCACCCGATCGTCATCCTGGACTCCGGGGGGCCGGCCGGCTTCGCACTGGTTTCGCGGCCGCTGGTGCCGGCCCGGCCGCCGGTCGGAGCGCGCCCCGCCGACGGCACGGACTACCGTCTCGCCGAGTTCTACGTGCGCCGTGCGCACCGCCGCAGGGGTATCGGCCGGGCAGCGGCCGCGCTGATCTTCAGTCGGTTCGCCGGCCGCTGGGAGGTATCGGAAGCGATGGGCAACACCGAGGCCGTCGCATTCTGGCGGCGCGTGATCATGGCCTACACGCGGGGCCGCTACGACGAGCGCGTCGCCGACGGCGAAGTGCGCCAGCGCTTCTCGAGCGTCGACCTGCCCCGCTGAAGTGCGCGGCGCGTCGACCGGCGGTACCGAGGCGATCGAGGAAGTGCTGGTGCGGATGCCGCCGGACTCGCCGGCCATCGTGATCACGCAGCACATCCCCAGGGCCTTCAGCGGACCTTTCGCGGCGCGCATGAACGCCAACTGCCAGTTGACCGTCTACGAGGCGAAGGACGGCCAGCCGATCCTGCCCGGGCACGTCTACATCGCTCCGGGCGACCAGCACCTGCTCGTGGTGCGCGACGGCGCGGAGGGCATGAAGGACGCGCGCGACGCGGGCGCGCCCTGCATCGCCCCGGACGAGGCCACCAGCGTGGTCCGGGGCATGCCGGGCGCCGCCCGGTAGATCGGCGCCGCCGAGAGCCTGCATCCGCTCGCGCAGATCGCGGCCAAGGTGATGCAGGTCGTCGACGACCGCGGCGTCGGCGCCCGCGCGATCGCCTGAGTGCGGCGTGACGCGCGTCACGGAGGCGGACGCGCTGCGGTGACCGAGGTCGAGGGGCGCTCAAGCCGCGGCGTCCCGAGCCGACATAGTGGACTGGGAAGGGCGGTAATCGGAGTGAACCGATGAAGACCATGAACGTCGACGACTCGGCCGCGATGCGGTTGGTCGTCAAGAAGACCCTGCGCCAGGCCGATTTCGACGGCCACGAGATCAGCGAGGCCGAGGACGGCGCCAAGGCGCTCGCCGCCATCAAGGGTGCCTCGCCCGTCCTCGTGCTGTCCGACTGGAACATGCCCAACATGACCGGCATCGAACTGCTGGAGAAGCTCGGCGCCGAGGGCATGGCGACCTACATCCCGATGCCGGACCCGAACGAGGTCCGCGGCCCGCTCGACATCCCGTTCGATGGCCTTGACGTCAAGCCCGGCAAGAAGTTCGACTTCGCCCCGGGCTCGGGCGCGTGGGCCGCGGTGTCCGAGACCGACGACGGCAAGCCCGTCGCGCTCTGCCTCGCGGACGCGAACTTCGCCGCCAATGCGGGCGCGGCCCTGGCGATGCCGCCGCCGGCGGTCGCGAAGGACGCGGCGAAGACCAAGGACCTGACCGACGTGATGGCCGGCAACCTCGCCGAGATCATGAACATCTGCTCTCGGCTCCTGATGACCGACACGTCGCCGCACCTGCGCCTCACGAAGATGTACCCCGCCAAGTCGCTCGAGGCGCCGGTGCAGGCGGCGCTCTCGGATGCGAAGGGCCGGATCGACTTCGAGGTGAACGTGCCGAAGCACGGGCCGGGGACGCTCGGTGCGGTCTCCGTCTGAGCATCGACGGAGACGTAGGACGGAGACATAGAAGGATGAAGTGCGAATGAACGCGCAAGCTGCCCCGCAGGCAGACCCGGCGGCGCTCCACGCCGCCGCCTTCGAGTTCGTGCAGTCGCTGGCCGCGGAGCTGTCGACGGGCAAGATCGACCTGCCGTCGTTCCCGGACGTCGCGATCCGAGTCCGCCGCGCGCTGGCCGACGAGCGAACCACCGTGGACCAGGTCGTCCGCATCGTCGGCTCCGAGCCGGCGCTGGCGGCGCGACTGCTCAAGATGGCGAACTCGGCCGCGCTGAACCGCTCCGGCAAGGCGGCGACCGAGTTGCGCACCGCGATCGCCCGCATGGGCTACAACATGGTACGCAGCGCCGCGATCTCGTTCGCGATGGCGCAGATCCGCGCGGGCGCGAAGCTCAAGGGACTCGAGAAGCCGCTCGAGGAGCTCTGGCAGCGCACTACCTACATGGCGGCGTTCTGCTACGTGCTGGCGAAGAACCACACGTGCCGCAACCCGGACGAGGCCTTCCTGGCCGGGCTGCTGCACGGCGTCGGCCGTCTGTACATCCTCGCGCGGGCCGACCGTCACAGCGTGCTGTTCGCCGACCCGGGCGCCCTCGAGCAGGTGATGCGCGACTGGCACGCGAGCATCGGCAAGGCGATCCTCGAGAACTGGGAGATGAACGACGAGCTCGTCACGGCGGTCGCCGAGCAGGACGACGTCGCGCGCGAGCACGACGGCCCGGCCGACCTCGCGGACCTGCTGGTCTGCGCGAACATGATGTCCGCGTACTTCGACCAGCCCGCCGACCTGGAGCTGAACATGCAGGGCGTGACGGCCTTCCGGATGCTCGGGCTGGACGGCACGAACTGCACCCGCGTGATGTCGGAGTGCCGCGAGGAGATCGAGGCGCTCCGCCAGGCACTCGACGTCTGACCGCAGCGCGTCCGGGCGCTCGCGGTGCCCGGACGCCCACCTTCGCGCCCTTCAGGCCGATCTGCGCCGAACCGCGCCCGCCGCGGCCGGGGCGCGGCGCCGCTCCAGGATCGGCGCCAGGTAACGGCCCGTGTGCGAGCCCGCGAGCCGCGCCACGTCTTCCGGCGTGCCGAACCCCAGGATCCGCCCGCCGCCGTCGCCGCCTTCCGGGCCGAGGTCGACGATCCAGTCCGCGGTCTTGATCACGTCGAGGTTGTGCTCGATCACGACGATGGTGTTGCCTTCGTCCCGCAGGCGCTGCAGCACCACCAGCAGCTGCGCGATGTCGTGGAAGTGCAGGCCGGTGGTCGGCTCGTCGAGGATGTAGAGGGTGCGGCCGGTCGAGCGCTTCGACAGCTCCTTCGCGAGCTTCACGCGCTGCGCCTCGCCGCCGGAGAGCGTGGTCGCGTTCTGGCCGAGCCGCACGTACGAGAGCCCCACGTCCATCAGCGTCTGCAGCTTCGAGGCGACCACGGGCACCGCCTTGAAGAACGCGAGCGCGTCCTCGACGGTCATCTCGAGGACCTCGTGGATCGTGCGACCCTTGTAGCGGATCTCGAGCGTCTCGCGGTTGTAGCGCTTGCCCTTGCAGACGTCGCACGGCACGTAGACGTCGGGCAGGAAGTGCATCTCGACCTGCAGCACGCCGTCGCCCTGGCAGGCCTCGCAGCGCCCGCCCTTGACGTTGAAGCTGAAGCGGCCGGCCTCGTAGCCGCGCGCGCGCGCCTCGGGCACCTGCGCGTAGAGCTCGCGGATCGGCGTGAACAGGCCGGTGTAGGTCGCAGGGTTCGAGCGCGGCGTGCGGCCGATCGGGCTCTGGTCGATGTCGATCACGCGGTCGACGTGCTCGAGCCCCTCGACGCTTTCGCAGGGCGCCGCGTCCGCGCTCGAATCGTTGAGCTTGATCGCGACGTGCCGGTAGAGCGTGTCGTTCACGAGCGTGGACTTGCCCGACCCCGACACGCCGGTGACGCAGGTCATCAGGCCCACCGGGAACTCGGCGGTCACGCCCTTCAGGTTGTTGCCGGTCGCGCCGACGACGCGCAGCTGCCGCTTCGGGTCCGGCGAGCGGCGCAGCGACGGCATCGGGATCTCGAGGCGGCCCGAGAGATACTGGCCGGTCAGCGACTCGGCGCTCCGCTCGATGTCGCCCGGCTTGCCCTGCGCGACCACGCGGCCGCCGTGCACGCCGGCGCCCGGCCCGAGGTCCACGACGTAGTCGGCCTGCCGGATCGCGTCCTCGTCGTGCTCCACGACGATCACGGTGTTGCCGAGGTCGCGCAGCCGCACCAGCGTGTCGAGCAGCCGCTGGTTGTCGCGCTGGTGCAGGCCGATCGACGGCTCGTCGAGGATGTACATCACGCCGACGAGGCCGGAACCGACCTGGCTCGCGAGCCGGATGCGCTGCGCCTCGCCGCCCGAGAGCGTCTCGGCGCTGCGGTCGAGCGTGAGGTAGTCGAGGCCGACGTTCTCGAGGAAGCCGAGGCGGTCCGCGATCTCCTTGACGATCTTGACCGCGATCTCGCCCCGCCAGCCGGGGAGCTTCAGTTCCTCGAACCACTGCACGGCGCGGCCGACGGAGAGGTGCGTGACCTCCGGGATGCTGCGGCCGGCGATGAAAACGTGGCGAGCGGCGCGGTTGAGCCGCGTGCCCGCGCAGTCCGGGCACGGCTTCGTGCCGAGGTACTTCGCGAGTTCCTCGCGCACCATCTGCGAGTCCGTTTCGCGGTAGCGGCGCTCGAGGTTCGGCAGGATCCCCTCGAACGGATGTTTGCGACGCGAGGTGCCGCCGCGGCCGTCGAAGTAGCGGAACTCGATCGCGTCGTCGCCGCTGCCGTACAGCAGGATCTTCTGGTGCTTCGGATCCAGCTCGCGCCACGGCGCCTCGACGTCGAAGCGGTAGTGCTTGGCGAGCGACTGCACCAGCGTGAAGTAGTAGGCGTTGCGGCGGTCCCAGCCGCGCACCGCGCCGTTGGCGAGCGAGTTCTGCGGCTGCGTGACGACGCGCGCCGGGTCGAAGAACTGCTTGACGCCGAGGCCGTCGCAGGTGGGGCAGGCGCCGACGGGGTTGTTGAACGAGAACAGTCGCGGCTCGAGCTCCGAGAGCGAGTAGCCGCAGACGTTGCAGGCGAACTTGTCGCTGAAGGTCAGTTCCGCGCGCTGCGGGTCGTCCATGAACGCGATCGTGGCGATGCCCTGCCCGAGCTTGAGCGCGGTCTCGAACGACTCCGCGAGGCGCTGCGCGAGGTCCGCCCGCACCTTGAAGCGGTCCACGACCGCCTCGATCGTGTGCTTGCGGCGCAGGTCGAGCGAAGGCCTGTCGTCGAGCTCGACGACCTTGCCGTCGATGCGCGCGCGCACGAAGCCCTTGCCCTTCAGCTCGTCGAGCAGCTGCACGTGCTCGCCCTTGCGCTCCTTGACGACCGGCGCGAGCAGCAGCAGCGGCGTGCCCTCGGGCAGCTCCAGCACCTGGTCGACCATCTGGCTGATGGTCTGCGCCGCCAGGTCTAGGTGGTGGTCCGGGCAGCGCGGGATGCCCGCGCGCGCGTAGAGCAGGCGCAGGTAGTCGTAGATCTCGGTGACGGTGCCCACCGTCGAGCGCGGGTTGTGCGACGTGGACTTCTGCTCGATCGAGATCGCGGGCGACAGCCCCTCGATGTGGTCGACGTCCGGCTTCTCCATCATGGAGAGGAACTGGCGCGCGTACGCGGACAGCGACTCTACGTAGCGGCGCTGGCCCTCGGCGTAGATCGTGTCGAACGCCAGCGAGGACTTGCCCGAGCCCGACAGGCCGGTGAGCACGATCAACCGGTCGCGGGGCAGGTCGAGGTCGAGGTTGCGCAGGTTGTGCGTGCGCGCGCCGCGAATGCGGATGCTCTGCATCGGGCTTCCGTGGTTGGGGGAGGGCGGCCGGGCCGGGGGAAACTGGGCGAATTGGCTAGAATACAAGCCGGATTCCCCCGCAGGTAAGTTCCCGGTGAACGATTCGAACGACGGCCGCCGGCCGGATGCGGCCGCCGACGGGCGCGCTTCGCCGCCGGACCGCCGCTCGGCCGGCGGCGCGGCGGGCCTGGCCTTCCTGCCGGCCGAGCGCCGCGCGGTCGGGGCGCTCGCCGCCATCTACGCGACGCGCATGCTCGGCCTGTTCCTGCTGCTGCCGGTGCTCGCGCTGTACGCGGCGGAGTTGCCCGGCGCCACGGCCGCGCTGGCGGGCCTCGCGGTGGGCGCCTACGGCCTGACGCAGGCCCTGCTCCAGATCCCGTTCGGCGTCGCCTCGGACCGCTTCGGCCGGCGGCCGGTCATCACGGCCGGGCTCGTCCTGTACGCGCTCGGCTCCGTGCTCGGCGCGCTGGCCGGCAGCGTCTGGGCGGTGATCGTCGCGCGGATGGTGCAGGGAGCCGGGGCCGTGTCCGCGCCGGTCACGGCCCTGCTGGCGGATCTCACGCGCGACACGATCCGCACGCGCGCGATGGCGCTGATCGGCATCAGCATCGCTGGCTCGTTCCTGCTCTCGCTGGTCGGTGCGCCGGCGCTGTCGGCCAAGATCGGCGTGCCGGGCCTGTTCTGGGTGATGGCCGCGCTCGCGGTCGGCGCGCTGGTGCTGCTGTGGACCGTGGTCCCTGCCACGCCGGACGCACCGCACGCGACCGCGCCGACGGGAGCCACGGCGGCGACGGCCGGCCGTACCGCGGCGCCGCAGCAGGCGGCCGTTCCGCCTCGTCCGAGCCGCGTCGCCGGTGCCTGGAATCGCACCCTGCGGCCCTACTACTTCGGCATGTTCGTGCTGCACTTCGTGCTGACGGCGACGTTCGTCGGCGTGCCGAACGCGCTGCAGGAGCAACTGGGCGTCGCGCTCGCCGAGCACTGGAAGACCTACCTCGGCGTATTCGTGCTGTCGCTCGCCGGCACCGTGCCGCTGGTGTTCTGGACCGAGCGCTCGCGCCACCCGGACGGCGTGATGCGTTACGGCATCGCGCTCCTGCTGTTCGCGCAGGGCGCGCTCGCGTTCGCGTACGGCTCGTACTGGGGGCTCGCTTGCGCGCTGGTCGGCTTCTTCGCGGCGTTCAACTTCCTCGAGGCGCGCCTGCCGGCGCGCCTGTCGCAGGCCGCGGGGCCCGCGGCACGCGGTGCCGCGCTCGGCTTGTTCGCCACCGCGCAGTTCCTGGGGGCGTTCGCCGGCGGCGCCGCGGGAGGCTTGCTGCACGGCAGTGCCCTCGGTCTCGAGGGCGTGTTCGGCGTCAGCGCGCTGGGCGCGCTCGCCTGGCTGCTCGTCTACCGGCCGAAACCGCCAGATCCTGCGCGAACACGGGAGTAATGGCCGGACGCGACGCTCGCGCTGCGGGTAAAATGCACGCACGACGCAACCCCGGAGCAAGGCGCATGGCACGCGGCATCAACAAGGTCATCCTCGTCGGTAATCTCGGTCAGGATCCGGAAACCCGGGCGATGCCGAGCGGCAAGGCGGTCACGAACATCCGCCTCGCCACCAGCGATAGCTGGCGCGACAAGAACACCGGCGAGCAGAAGGAACAGACCGAGTGGCACACGGTCGTGTTCTTCGACCGGCTCGCCGAGATCGCCGCCGAGTACCTGCGCAAGGGTTCGCAGGTCTACGTCGAGGGCAAGCTGCGCACCCGCAAGTGGCAGGACAAGAGCGGCAACGACCGCTACAGCACCGAGATCGTCGCCAACGAGATGCAGATGCTCGGCGGCCGCAACCAGGGCGGCGGAGGCGGCGGCGGCGGGGGCATGGGCGGTGGCAGCGGCCGCTCGCAGTCGCGCGACGACTACGACCAGACGCCCGCGAGCGCGGGCGCCGGCGGCGGCGCGAAGGACGAGGCCTTCGACGACGACATCCCGTTCTAGGATCCGCGCGGGAGCCCGCTGGAGCGGGCTCACCGGCGCCGCTCACGAGGGCCTACGATGGTCCCCACGATCGCCAAACCGGGCACCGGCGCGCAGAAGACGGGCGGCGCGCGCAAGGGCGACCTCCGGCGCCGTTTCGAGGCGGCGGCGCGGGACGTACAGAAGCTCGCGAAACGTCCGGCCGACCGCGATCTGCTCGAGTTCTACGCTCTCTACAAGCAGGCCACGGCCGGCGACGTCACCGGCCCGCGGCCCGGATTGCTCGACGTCCGTGGCCGCGCCAAGTACGACGCCTGGGCGAAGCGCAAGGGCACGACGGCCGACGAAGCGATGGTCGCCTACGTCGCGCTCGTCGCGCGCCTCGGCAGCGCCTGAGGCCCGCGAGCTGGGCGTAACTCACTGTAAAGATTGGTGATTGGCGCGCCGCGGCTCTGGATTCGCGCTTCTCTGCGCGGGCCGATTCCAGTACGATTGCCGACCCCCGCGCGTACACCCCATGCCCGGCTACCTCTACGTCAAGACCCACGGCTGCCAGATGAACGAGTACGACTCCGCCCGGATGGTGGACGTACTGCGGGAGGCGCACGGGCTCGAGCCGACGGACGACGCGGAGCGCGCGGACGTCGTGCTGCTGAACACCTGCTCGGTGCGCGAGAAGGCCGAGGACAAGGTCTACTCGCAGCTCGGCCTCTGGCGCGAACTCAAGCAGCGGCGGCCGGGCGTGATCATCGGCGTCGGCGGCTGCGTCGCGAGCCAGGAGGGCGACGCGCTGGTGAAGCGCGCGCCGTTCGTCGATCTCGTGTTCGGCCCGCAGACCCTCCACCGCCTGCCCGAGATGATCGCGGCGCTGCGGCGCACCGGCCGCTCGCAGGTGGACGTCTCGTTCCCCGAGATCGAGAAGTTCGACGCGCTGCCGCAGCCGAAGACCAGTCGCGCCACCGCGTTCGTGTCGATCATGGAAGGCTGCAGCAAGTACTGCAGCTTCTGCGTCGTGCCGTACACGCGCGGCGACGAGGTCAGCCGGCCGTTCACGAGCGTGCTGGCCGAGATCGAGACGCTCGCGCGCCAGGGCGTTCGCGAGATCACGCTGCTCGGCCAGAACGTGAACGCCTATGCCGGCGCGATGGACGACGGCGAGATCGTCGACCTCGCGCTGCTGGTCGAGTACGTGGCCGAGGTGCCGGGCATCGAGCGCATCCGCTACACGACCTCGCACCCCGTCGAGTTCACGGATCGACTGATCGAGGCCTACGCGCGCGTGCCGAAGCTCGTGAACCACCTGCACCTGCCGGTGCAGTCGGGTTCGGACCGCATCCTGAGCCTGATGAAGCGCGGCTACACCGCGCTCGAATACAAGCAGAAGATCCGCAGGCTCCGCGCGGTGCGCCCGGACATCTGCGTGTCGTCGGACTTCATCGTCGGCTTCCCGGGCGAGACGGACCGCGACTTCGAGCAGACGATGAACCTCGTCGCCGAGGTCGGCTTCGACCAGTCGTTCAGCTTCCTCTACAGCCGCCGGCCGGGCACGCCCGCCGCGGGACTGCCCGACGACGTGCCGCACGACGTGAAGCAGCAGCGGCTCGAGCTCCTGCAGCGGCGCATCGACCAGCAGTCGCGCGCGATCAGCGCCCGGATGGTGGGATCCGTGCAGAGCGTGCTGGTCGAGAAGCCGTCGAAGCGCGACGCGAACCGCCTCGCCGGCCGCACGGACAACAACCGCTGGCTGAACTTCGCAGGCCCGGCGGATCTGATCGACCGCTACGTCGACGTGGTCGTCACCGAGGCGCTGCCGAACTCGCTGCGCGGGCGGCTCGCGACCGTCGACGACCTCGAACGCGACCGCGCGTGCGCGCGCCACGGGCTGAGCGCGTGAGCACCCCGCAACCGACCGCCGTCGAACGCGACCTGCTGCTCGAGCCCGCGGACAACGACCGGCTCGCGGCGCTCTGCGGGCCGCTCGACGAGCACCTGCGCCAGGTGGAGCAGCGGCTCGGCGTCATCGTGAATCGCCGGGGCAACCGCTTCCTCGTCACCGGTGCGCACGCCGACGCCGCGGTGCGCGTACTGCAGGATCTCTACGCGCGCGCCGGCGATCGCCGCGGCCTCGAGCCCGCGGACGTGCACCTCGCGATCCAGGAAACCGGCATGGACGCACCGGCTGCAGCCCCCGGCGGCGGCGGGGCCGCGGACACCGTGCAGGTGCAGACGCACCGCGGCCTGATCCGCGGGCGCGGCGCGAACCAGGCACAGTACCTGGCGAACATCCACGGCCAGGATCTCACGTTCGGCGTCGGCCCCGCCGGCACCGGCAAGACCTACCTGGCGGTCGCCTGCGCGGTCGAGGCGCTGCAGTCCGACCGCGTGCGCCGCATCGTGCTGGTGCGGCCGGCGGTCGAGGCGGGCGAGCGGCTCGGCTTCCTGCCCGGCGACCTCACGCAGAAGGTCGACCCGTACCTGCGGCCGATGTACGACGCGCTGTACGAGATGCTCGGCTTCGACCGCGTGATGCGCCTGATCGAGCGCAACGTGATCGAGGTGGCGCCGCTCGCGTTCATGCGGGGCCGCACGCTGAACGACGCGTTCATCATCCTCGACGAGGCGCAGAACACCACGATCGAGCAGATGAAGATGTTCCTGACGCGCATCGGCTTCGGCTCGAAGGCGGTGGTCACGGGCGACGTCACGCAGACCGACCTGCCGTCGAACCGCGTCTCGGGCCTCAGGCACGTGATCGACGTGCTCGACGGCGTGCCGGGCGTCGCGTTCACGTTCTTCAACTCGAAGGACGTGGTGCGCCACCCGCTGGTGCAGCGGATCGTGCAGGCCTACGAGCGTGCGGGAGACGCCGGATGAGCGCGGGCGAGCTTGCGGTGGACGTGCAGTTCGCGACGCGCCGCCCGTGGGTGCCGTCGGCAGCGCGCGTCGCCGAGTGGGCGAGGGCGGCCGCGGGCCGCGCCGGTCGAGGCGCCGAGCTGTCGGTGCGCGTCGTCGGGCCGCGCGAGAGCCGCACGCTCAACCGCACCTGGCGCGGCAAGGACAAGCCCACGAACGTGCTGAGCTTCCCGGGGAGCGAAACGGGGTCGCAGCCCTCTTCCGGCCCGACGCAGCGGCTGGCCGGCCCCTCGTCGCTGCACCTCGGCGACCTCGCCATCTGCGCGAGCGTCGTCGCGCGCGAGGCCCGCTCGCAGGGCAAGACGCTGCGCGCGCACTGGGCGCACATGGTGGTGCACGGCGTGCTGCACCTGCTCGGGCTCGACCACGAACGCAGCGCCGACGAGGCACGCCGGATGGAGCGACGGGAGCGGACGATCCTCGCCCGGCTCGGCTACGCCGACCCCTACGAGGTGACCTGACGATGGCGGACGACGGCAGTAGTACCCGGACCGAGCGCGGGGGCGGCTGGCTCGAGCGGCTGCGCGCGCGCATGAGCGGCGAGCCGCAGGACCGCGAGCAGCTGCTCGAGGACATGCGCGAGGCGGCGAGCCGCGGGCTCGTCGATGCGGACTCGCTGGAGATGATCGAGGGCGTGCTCGAGGTCTCGGACCTGCACGCGCGCGACATCATGGTGCCGCGCTCGCAGATGACGGTGCTCGAGCGCGACGCCGACCCCGAGAGCCTCGTGCCGGTGGTGGTCGAGTCCGGCCACTCGCGCTTCCCGGTGATCGGCGACGACCGCGACGAGGTGGTCGGCATCCTGCTCGCGAAGGACCTGCTGCGCTACTACGCCGAGGGCGGCCCGGACGAGGGCGGCCCGCGCAACCAGAAGAACTTCGACATCCGCGAGGTGCTGCGGCCGGCCGTGTTCGTGCCGGAGAGCAAGCGCCTCAACGTGCTGCTGAAGGAGTTCCGGAAGAACCGCCACCACATGGCGATCGTGGTGGACGAGTACGGCGGCGTGGCGGGCCTCGTCACGATCGAGGACGTGATCGAGCAGATCGTCGGCGACATCGCGGACGAGTACGACGTCGAGGAGGATCTCCCGATCCGCCGCGAGGGCGAGCGCCAGTACACGGTGCGCGCGCTGACGCGGATCGAGGAGTTCAACGAGTACTTCGGCGCGGAGTTCAGCGACGAGGAGTTCGACACCGTCGGCGGCCTCGTCGCGCACGCCTTCGGCCGCCTGCCGCGCCGCGGCGAGACGACGCGGATCGAGGACTTCGAGTTCCGCGTGCTGCGCGCCGACCGCCGCCGCATCGAGCTGCTGCGCGTGGTCGCGCCCCGCGACGCGACGCCCCCGGCCGAGGCCGGGGGTGACTGAGCGCGCGCGCCGCGCGAGCGCGGCGCTGGAGGCGGCGTCGGGGCCCGGCCCCGGCGCGACG
>JAPZRU010000024.1 GCA_027531255.1 Steroidobacteraceae bacterium
GCGGCCAGCCCGCGGACTTCAAGTCGATGCCAGTCGTTGGCGCGGGCGCTTACGAGATTCGCGTTCGCGACTCCTCTGGTGCCTATCGGGTCATCTACGTGGCCAAGTTCGAAGCCGCCGTTTACGTGCTGCACGCCTTCCGGAAGAAGACGCAGCAGACTGCCAAGGCCGACTTGGAGCTGGCGCAGGTTCGCTACAAGCTCATTCGAGGAAAGCCATGAGAAAGAAGTCCGACCCTCGCCTTTCGGATACGCGCCGGACCAAGGGCAGCGGCAATGTGTTCATCGATCTCGGTTTCGATCCGGCGGAGGCCAAGGTCATGGCGCTCCGTGCCGAAGCCATGATCCGCATCGAGCAGCACCTGAAAGCGCAGGGCTGGACTCAGGTCGAAGCGGCCAAGCGCCTGGGCATCACGCAGCCTCGCGTGTCGCGTCTGATCAAGGGGCGGTGGCAGGACTTCAGTCTCGATATGCTGCTGACGCTGGCGGCGCGCGCCGGTCTCGAACCGGAACTCAGACTAGCCGCCTGAGTGGGTTCCGGTTGGCGGACGGTGCATACGGGCTGAAGCGAGTCTAGGGAACGCCGTTGCAGTGGGAAGTCACTCGGTCGGGTGACAGCTTCGCTCGTCTGATGGCCGACGTGTCGAAGTGGCTGGCATGGGTCGAAACCGGACAGAGAGCAACCCCGGGTCGCCCCGACGTCCTACCGAGCAATCAACAGGCGTGAGCGTCCCGTCCTTGCAGGCCTTTCCTCGGACCTCGGCGCTCACCGCTTCCTGAACTGCAGCAGGTAGTTCTCCCGCAGCACGGGCAGGTCCACTTCCCGCACGAGTTCGAAGCCCGCGGCCTCGATCTCGCGGATCACGGTCTCCTTCCCGGCGCGCACGTGGCCGAGGATCCAGTCGCTCGACACGCCCTCGATGCGCTCGAAGTCGAGCACGTACATCGTGCCGCCGGACACGAGCGCGCGCGACAGGTCCGCGAGCATCGTCTGCGGATACTCGAAGTGGTGGTAGACGTCGGAGCTGAACACGACGTCCACGGACGCTTCGGCCAAGTTCGTCGTGCGATCCGTGCCGAGCACGGTCGTCACCTGCGCAAGGCCCTGCCGCTTCGCGGTCGCCTCGATCCACTTCAGCAGCGGCGGCGCGATGTCCACCGCGTACACGCGCCCGCGCGGGCCCACCGCACCCGCGAACAGCGGCACGTAGATGCCCGTCCCCGCGCCGATGTCGGCGATGCGCTGGCCCGGCTTCAGCGCCATCGCCCGCAGAACGTCGAAGCGCGCCGCGTAGGCCTCGCGGCTCTCGCCGGCGAAGCCCTCGGCGAGTTCGCGCACGTTCAGCCTCGGGTCGCGGTACGGGTCGTTGATGCCGGGGCGGACGCTGCGCTCGGCGGAGGCGGGCGCGGCGGGCATTGCAGGCCGTGACGGTGCGGTGGCCGCGGCGCCGGACTGGGCGGTGGCCAGGGCGGGCGCGACGGCCCACGCGAGCGCGACGAGCAGGAGCGCGGCGACGGAGCGCGCGAGGGGGCGCGGCTGGCCTGGAGCGGCCTTCGATGCGGGCGTGCGCAGAGGCGGGGTGCCTGCGGCGGGGTGGCCACGGCGGATGACAGGGGGCGGAGCCGGCGTCATGAGGCGAATCCTTCGCGTGCGGTCCCCGCGAGAGTAGTCCGTGTCCGGCGCGTGTGTCGCGCCGAATCGAGGCGTATCCGTGACGAAGTCGTCGATGCGCCCCGCGCGCGGTGCCGATATCATCAACCCCGCACGCGATATCACCGGAGCTACCCCATGGTCCGTACGGTCGTCAGCCTCGATCCCGAGGACAAGGCCTGGCTGGATGCGCGTGCGCGCCGGCTCGGGCGTCCGATGACCGCGCTCGTACGCGAGGCCGTCGCGCGTATGCGCGCCCAGGAAAGCGAGAGCGGCGAGGACACGCTGTCCGAAGTGCTGGCGCGAACGCACGGGCTCTCGAAGCAGGGCGACGGACGCGCGCGCCAGCGGCGTCTCCGTGACGAGTGGGCGCGTCGGTGACCTACCTGCTCGACTCGGTCATCCTGATCGACCACTTCGATGGCGTCCCGCAGGCGACCCGCTTCCTCGAACGGCACGGCTCCGACGCCGCGATCTCCGCGATCACCCGCGCCGAAGTGCTCGCGGGATTCGACGACGACGACGCGCCTCACGCGCGGTTGCTGCTCGATCGCCTGCGCTTCCTGCCCATGGATGCACGGGTGGCCGACGAAGCGGCACGCCTGCGCCGGCGCACCCGCCTGAAGCTGCCGGACGCGATCCAGGCGGCTTTCGCAGCGGTTCACGGCCTGAAGCTGGCCACACGCAACGTGAAGGACTTCGCGCCCGGGCGCTTCGGGTTCGTGGTCGAGCCCTACCGGCTTCGCTGAACGCGGGCCTGGCCGCCCGCTTCATCCCGCCGGCGCCGCTGCAGTATCCTGCGGCCGTCCACGGAGCCTCGCCCATGCCCACCTACGACTACCTCTGCCCGGCGAACGGCCGCGTCGTCGAAGTCGAGCACAAGATGTCCGAGCGCCTCGCCACCTGGGGCGCGCTGTGCGAGCGCGCGGGCCTGCCGCTCGGCGACACGCCCGCGCGCACGAAGGTCGAGCGCCTCGCCACCGGCGGCAACGTCGTGAAGGCCGGCGCGCTCGGCAGCGCGCAGGAACGCCCCTGCGACACCGGCCCCTGCGGCGCGCCGGCCTGCGGCACCGGCGCCTGCGCCTACTGACGCCGGGCGTGCCCACGCCGATCGAGCTGGTCGGCTTCGACGCCGACGACACGCTCTGGCACAGCGAGCGGTACTACGAGGCCGCGCACGCGGAGTTCGAGGCGATCGTCGGTCGCTACGTGGACGTCGCGGACGTGCGCGTGCACGACCGACTGCTCGCGGTCGAGCGCGAGAACGTGAAGCTGTTCGGCTACGGCGTGAAGGGCATGACGCTGTCGATGGTCGAGGCCGCGATCGCGCTGACGGACGCGCGCATCGCCGCCGAGGACGTGCACCGCATCGTCATGCTGGGCAAGGGCGTGCTGGAGCATCCGGTGGAACTGCTGCCCGGCGTGCGCGAGGCCGTCGAGGCGGTGAGCGCGAACCACCGCGTCGTGCTGATCACGAAGGGCGACCTGCACCACCAGGAGCGCAAGGTCGAGCGGTCGGGGCTCGCGGACCTGTTCCACCGCATCGAGATCGTCAGCGAGAAGGACGAACGCCGCTACGCCGCGCTGCTGGAGCAGTTCGAAGTCCCGGCCGGCGCGTTCGCGATGGTCGGCAACTCGTACAAGTCGGACGTGGCCCCGGTGCTCGCGCTCGGCGGCTGGGGTGTGTACGTGCCGTACCCGCTGCTGTGGGCGCTGGAGCGCGTCGAGATCGACGCGAGCCACCCGCGGTTCGCGCAGGTGGCGTCGCTGGCGCAACTGCCGGCGGCGCTCGCCGGCCTTGCCGACGGCGCGGCCTGACGACGGCCGCGGGCCCGGACGACAGCAGCTGCAGGATGCGCCGGCGCACCGGGCTCGCGAGGGCGCCGGTCAGGGGCGGTCGGCGCCAGCGATGGCGGACGAGACGAACCGGAGTACGCGGCACCCGTGCCGGAGGCGATACTGGCGACCTAAATGTCTGAAATGGCGCGATTTTTAAACCCCGGCACCTCCCTCGACGCCGCTGGCCGCACCGCCGCGTCGCGGCGCGAAACTCGGCGGGATCGGTACTCCGTCCCGGAACGGTAGGCCCACCTGACAGTCCGGTGCCCCTACCGGTAAGATATTTCAGAAATTACTGAAATTACGGAATCGGAAGCATGACCCCTCTGGTCCAGCGCTTCGTCCTCCACTGCGGCGAGATGGGCAGCCGCTGGGGCTTCAACCGCACGGTCGGCCAGATCTACGCCCTGCTGTTCGTCGCGGACCGCCCGCTGAACGCCGAGGAGATCGCCGATGCGCTCGGCTTCTCGCGCTCGAACGTCAGCATGGGCCTCAAGGAACTGCAGTCGTGGCGTCTCGTGCGCCTGCAGCACCAGCCGGGCGACCGGCGCGAGTACTTCTCCGCCCCCGACGACGTGTGGCGCATCTTCCGCACGCTGGTCGAGGAGCGCACGCGCCGCGAGGTGGATCCGACGCTGTCGATGCTGCGCGACGCGCTCGTCGAGACGCCGCAGAGCGACTCGGAGCGGCACGCGCAGGGCCGCATGCGCGAGATGCACGACCTGATCGACCTCTCCACGCGCTGGATGCAGGACGTGCAGAAGCTCGAGACCGGCACGCTGACGCAGCTGATGTCGCTCGGCACGCAGGTGGCGAAGCTGCTCGAGCTGAAGGATCGGCTGCGGTGGCGGCCCGGCGAGCGCGCGGCCGACCCGGCGGACGTGACGCCGCCGCGGAGCGCGCCGCGCTCCGACGACGATGCGCCGGAGGCGAGCCGTGGCTGACGCCCTCCTGCTCGCGCGCATCCAGTTCGCCGCGAACATCACGTTCCACATCCTGTTCCCGACGATCACGATCGCGCTGGGTTGGCTGCTGCTGTACTTCAAGCTGCGGTTCCGCGCGACCGGCGACGCGGCCTGGCTCGACGCCTACCGGCTCTGGACGAAGGTGTTCGCCGTGTCGTTCGCGCTCGGCGTCGTGAGCGGCATCGTGATGAGCTTCCAGTTCGGCACGAACTGGCCGGGCTTCATGGCGACGGTCGGCAACGTCGCGGGGCCGCTGCTGGCCTACGAGATCCTGACCGCGTTCTTCCTCGAGGCCGCGTTCCTCGGGATCATGCTGTTCGGCATCGGCCGCGTCAGCGACCGCGTGCACACGCTCGCGACCTTCCTCGTCGCCGCCGGCACCACGTTCTCCGCGTTCTGGATCATGGTGCTGAACTCGTGGATGCAGACGCCCGCCGGCTTCGAGATGATCGACGGCCGCGCGCACGTCACGAGCTGGGCCGAGGTGATCTTCAATCCCTCGATGCCGTACCGGCTGACGCACATGCTGCTGGCCTCGGGGCTCACGGTCGCGTTCCTGGTCGCGGGCATCAGCGCGTGGCGCTGGCTGCGCGGCGACCGCGGCGGCGACGTGCGGGTGGCGCTGCGCACCGGCGTACGCGTCGGCGCCGTGCTGATCCCGCTGCAGATCGTCGCCGGCGACTTCCACGGGCTGAACACGCTGGAGCACCAGCCCGCGAAGGTCGCGGCGATCGAGGGCGTGTGGGAGACGCAGCGCGGCGTGCCGCTGCTGCTGTTCGCGATCCCCGACGAGGACGAGCGCACCAACCACGCGGCGGTCGGCATCCCGAAGGCCGCGAGCCTCATCCTCACGCACGAGCTGGACGGCGAGCTGCCGGGCCTGAACGAGTTCCCGGACGCGCACCCGCCCGTCGCACCCGTGTTCTGGAGCTTCCGGATCATGGTGGCGGTCGGCGTCGCGATGCTGCTCGTCGGCTGGGCCGCGGCGTGGCAGATGCGGCGCGGTGGCCCGCCGTCGCCGTGGACGATGCGCGCGCTCGTCTGGATGAGTTTCTCGGGCTGGGTCGGCACCGTGAGCGGCTGGTACGTGGCCGAGATCGGGCGACAGCCGTACCTCGTGCACGGCGTGCTGAAGACCGCGGATGCGGTGTCGTCCGTGCCGGCGCCGATGGTCGCGGGCTCGCTCGCGATGTACGTCGCGCTCTACGTCGCGCTGACGCTGGCCTACGTATCGGTGGTGTTCCACCTCGCGCGCAAGGCCGGACTCGCGAAGGGCGAGGCGCTCGCGCCGCCGCCGGCGGCGGTGCCGGCCGGCGATGCGCCGGCGGGGCCGGTCGTCGCGGCCGTGGTGCCGCCGCACGGCCGCTCCGCGGGAGCGCTGTCGTGATGCCGGATCTCTCGACGCCGGCCGGCTGGCTGCCGGTCGTCTTCCTCGGGCTGATGGGGCTCGCGATCCTCGCGTACGTCGTGCTCGACGGCTTCGACCTCGGCGTCGGCATACTCCTGCGCGAGGCCGACGACGCGCAGAAAGACGCGATGATCGCCTCGATCGGCCCGTTCTGGGACGCGAACGAGACCTGGCTCGTGCTCGGCGTCGGGTTGCTGCTGGTCGCATTCCCGCTCGCGCACGGCCCGATCCTCACGGCGCTCTACGTGCCGGTCACGCTGATGCTGTTCGGGCTCGTGCTGCGCGGCGTCGCGTTCGACTTCCGCGTGAAGGCGCACGCGCGCCACAAGGGCACCTGGAACCTCGCGTTCCACGGCGGCTCGGTGCTGGCCGCGGTCGCGCAGGGCGTGATGCTCGGGCTGGTGGTCGTCGGCTTCGAGGACGGCTGGCGCGCGCTCGTCTTCGCGCTCGCGATCGGCCTCGGCCTGCCGGCGGGCTACGCGCTGCTCGGCGCGACGTGGCTGATCCTGAAGACGGAGGACGAGCTGCAGCGGCGGGCCGTGCGCTGGGCGCGCACGAGCCTGTGGTTCACCGCGTTCGGCATCGTCGCCGTCTCGCTCGCGACGCCGCTCGTGAGCCCGCGCATCTTCGACCGCTGGTTCCAGCTGCCGAACCTGATCGGGCTCGCGCCGATCCCGCTGCTGACCGGCCTCCTGTTCGTGCTGCTGCACTGGGCGCTGAAGCGGCTGCCGCTGCCGGGCGACCACGGCGCGTGGATCCCGTTCGCGCTGTCGATCTCGATCTTCGTGCTCGCCTTCGCGGGGCTCGCCTACAGCCTGTTCCCGTACCTGATCGTCGACCGGATGACGATCTGGGACGCGGCCGCGGCGCCGGAATCGCTGAGCATCATCCTGGTCGGCGTGGCGATCGTGCTGCCGATGATCGTGGCGTGGAACGCGTTCGCGTACCGCGTGTTCGCGGGCAAGGCGAGGGCGCTGAGCTACGGCTGAGGCGGCGGGCCGTCAGGCCGCCGCCGCCACCTTGCCGGTCTCCGCAGGCGCGCTCGTGCGGATCAGGTAGTCGAACGCGCCGAGCGCCGCGGTCGCGCCCGCGCCCATCGCGATCACGATCTGCTTGTAGGGCACCGTCGTCGCGTCGCCCGCCGCGAACACGCCCGGCACCGAGGTCTCGCCCTTGTCGTTGATCAGGATCTCCCCGCGCGGGCTGAGCGCAACGGTGCCCTTGAGGAATTCCGTGTTCGGCAGCAGGCCGATCTGCACGAAGATGCCTTCGAGCTCGACCCTGTTGATTTCGCCGCTCACGCGGTCCTTGTAGTTCAGGCCGACCACCTTCTGCCCGTCGCCGAGCACCTCGGTGGTCTGCGCGCTGACCAGCACGGTCACGTTCGGCAGCGAGCGCAGCTTGCGCTGCAGCACCTCGTCCGCGCGCAGCTTGGAGTCGAACTCGAGCAGCGTGACGTGCGCGACGATGCCGGCGAGGTCGATGGCCGCCTCGACGCCCGAGTTGCCGCCGCCGATCACCGCGACGCGCTTGCCCTTGAACAGCGGGCCGTCGCAGTGCGGGCAGTAGGCCACGCCCCTGTTCCTGTACTCGTTCTCGCCCGGCACGTTCATGTTGCGCCAGCGGGCACCGGTGGACAGCACCACGCTCTTCGCGTGCAGCGACGCGCCGTTGGCGAGCTTCACCTCGATGAGCCCGCCCGGCTCCTGCGCCGGGATCAGCGCTTCCGCGCGCTGCAGGTTCATCACGTCGACGTCGTAGTCCTTGACGTGCTGCTCCAGCGCCACGGCCATCTTCGGGCCCTCGGTCTCGCGCACCGAGATGAAGTTCTCGATGCCCATGGTGTCCAGCACCTGGCCGCCGAAGCGCTCGGACGCGACGCCGGTGCGGATGCCCTTGCGCGCGGCGTAGATCGCCGCGGCCGCGCCGGCGGGACCGCCGCCGACGATCAGCATGTCGAACGGCGCCTTCGCGTTGATCTTCTCGGCCTCGCGCTCGGCGGCGCCGGTGTCGAGCTTGGCGAGGATCTGCGCGAGGTCCATGCGGCCCTGGCCGAACGGCTGGCCGTTCAGGAACACGCTCGGCACCGCCATCACCTGGCGGCTCTCGACTTCCGGCTGGAACAGCGCGCCGTCGATGCCGACGTGCGTGACGCGCGGGTTGATCACCGCGAGCAGGTTCAGCGCCTGCACGACGTCCGGGCAGTTCTGGCACGACAGCGAGAAGAAGGTCTCGAAGCGGAACTCGCCGGGGAGCGCAGCCGCGCGCTCGAGCAGCTCCTGCTCGACCTTCGGCGGGTAGCCGCCGACCTGCAGCAGCGCGAGCACGAGCGAGGTGAACTCGTGGCCGAGCGGTATGCCCGCGAACGTGACGCGGGCGGGCTCGCCGACGCGACGGATCGCGAACGACGGCCGGCGCGCGTCGTTGCCGTCGCGGACGAGCGTGATCTTGTCCGACAGCGAGGCGATCTGCTCGAGGAGTCGGCCGAGTTCGCGCGACTTCTCGCCTTCGTCCAGCGAGGCGACGAGCTCGATCGGCAGCGTGAGCCGCTCGAGGTAGGCCTTCAACTGGGTCTGCAGGTTCTGGTCGAGCATCGGAACACTCCTTCGCCTTCGTCGGTGTCTCTGTCTTCAGCCGGGCGGCGCGCGGCGATCCCTCGTCGCGCGCCCCGGTCGTCCGCCGTCACCCGTCGGTGCGTGCCACCGGGGCACGCACCGAGCGGGCTGCGGCGCCGTACGGACCTCAGATCTTGCCGACCAGGTCCAGCGAGGGCGCCAGCGTCTTCTGGCCCTCTTCCCACTTCGCCGGGCAGACCTCGCCCGGGTGCGAGGCGACGTACTGCGCGGCCTTCACCTTGCGCAGCAGCTCCGCCGCGTTGCGGCCGACGCCGCCAGCGCTGATCTCGAGGATCTGGATGACGCCCTTCGGGTCCACGACGAAGGTGCCGCGGTCCGCGAGGCCCACGCCCTCGATCAGCACGTCGAAGTTGCGCGACAGCACGTGATTCGGGTCGCCGACCAGCGGGTACTTGATCTTCTTGATCGTGTCCGACGCGTCGTGCCACGCCTTGTGCGTGAAGTGGGTGTCGGTCGACACGCCGTAGATCTCGACGCCGATCTTCTGGAAGTCGGCATAGAGGTCGGCGAGGTCGCCGAGCTCGGTCGGGCAGACGAAGGTGAAGTCCGCCGGGTAGAAGAAGAACACGGACCACTTGCCGCGGACGGACTGGTCGGTGACTTCGACGAACTTGCCGTTGTGGAACGCGGTCGCCTTGAACGGCTTGATCTCGGTGTTGATCAGGGACACGTGCTGTTCTCCTTGAGGGGGGTTGTTGAGGGGAAAGGCCCCGAATACGCCGCCATCGTAGGGGCGGTCGTCCATCGAAGCAATCGATCATGGTTACCGGAGCAATAGGCCATGCCTATCAATAATCCGGGCCCGCCGGGCGCGGCTGCACAGGGTACGCCCGTTCCGCGACGGCGGCGCGACACGGTCGTTCGAACCGTTACCGCGACGGTCTCGTGCGGGCCGACGCCGACCGGGTCGCGGGCCTCGGCCTGCCGCCGGGCACCCCGCCCGCGTCAAGCGCTCACGGTCGCCACGCGCGCAGCAGCGTGTCCACGCAGGTGC
The DNA here is from genome assembly GCA_027531255.1 of Steroidobacteraceae bacterium. Classification (GTDB taxonomy): domain Bacteria; phylum Pseudomonadota; class Gammaproteobacteria; order Steroidobacterales; family Steroidobacteraceae; genus JAPZRU01. The sequence continues at coordinate 9,493 of JAPZRU010000024.1, forward strand.
GCACGTAAGCAGCCCGTTCTTCGCGCGTCGCGGTCGGCATTCCAAGTTCGACGCGGTAGCGGAACTCGCCCTGCACCATCGCGAGGAACTGCACCGCGGTGGTGTAGGGCTCGCCGATGCGGATGCGCCCGGCCTCCGCCTGCCGCTGCAGGTAGGCCGCGAACAGCTCGGTCATCCGGTGCACGATCGTGTCGTAGAACATCCGCGGCAGTTCGGGGCGCCGGCGGCTCTCGCTCAGGATCGTCGCGTGCAGCCGATCGACCTCCGGGTCGAAGATCATCTCGAGGAAGTCGCAGCCGAGTTCGAAAAGCACCTGCTCGATCGGGCCGGCGTCCGGCGCGCCGAGGTCCACGCGGCCGAAGACGTCGCCGCAGCCGGCGCCGATCGCGGCGACGAACAGCGCTTCCTTGTCCGGGAAGTGCGAGTAGATCGTGACCTTCGACACCCCGGCGGCGGCCGCGACGGCGTCGAGGCTGACCCGCTCGTACGACTCCTGGGTGAACAGGGACCGCGCGGCCGCGACGATGGCGTCGTGCTTCTCGGCGCTCTTCGGCCGGCCACGGCGAGCGGCGGTCTCGGCGGACGTCACGGCACCCTCCAGCGAATCGAGCCTTGACGAACCATACCGTACAGTATTGTAATTCCGATTAACTGAACTGCACGGGTCAGTATATCGCCCTGGCGGGCGCGAATCTCGCGCCGCGGCCCGGCCGAACGGACGGTCATGCTCGGAATAGCGCTCAAGATGCTGCTGGGAGACCGGGTCAAGTACCTCGGCCTGATCTTCGGCATCGCCTTCGCCACCCTGCTGATGACCCAGCAGGTGTCCATCTTCGTCGGCCTCCTGACCTGGGGCGCGAACCCCGTGCTGGACGTCCGCGAGGCGCACGTATGGGCGATGGACCCGCGCGTGCGGCAGGCGGACGAGGGCCTCGCGATCAGCGACGCCGAACTGTACCGAGTGCGGTCCGTGGAGGGCGTCGAGTGGGCGGTGCCGTACTTCCGCGGCACGACCACCGTGAAGACCGCCGAAGGCCGCGTGAACGCGCTGACGCTGATCGGCGTCGACAACGCGAGCCTCGTCGGCCTGCCGCCCGAGAACCGCGCCGCGGCCGCCGAGGCGATCCGCGGCCGCAACGCGATGGTGCTCGACGAGACGCTGGTCGGGCGCATCTGGAGCGACGGCCGCGATCCCGTCGGCGAGATCGTCGAGATCAACGACAACCGCGTGACGATCGCGGCGACCACCGATGCGCTGCCGACCTTCGCCGGCCTGCCGGTCGGCTACATGAAGTTCACCGACGCGATCACGATCACGCCGCCCGAGCGCAACAAGCTGTCGTTCGTGCTGGTGCACGCGCGCGACGGCGTCGCGCCCGCGGAACTCGCGCGCCGCATCGAGGCGCAGACGGGCCTGAAGGCGCGCACGCGCGAGGACTTCGCCCGCGCGGGCGTGAACTTCATCGTCACGAACACCGGCATCCCGGCCTCGTTCGGCATCGCCATCGGCCTCGGCGTCGTGGTCGCGGTCGTCATCACCGCGCTGACGCTCGCGATGTTCATCGCCGAGAACCTGAAGAGCTTCGGCGCGCTGAAGGCGATCGGCGTGACGAACGGGCAGATCCTCGGGATGGTGCTGGCGCAGTCGCTGCTGGTCGGCATCACCGGCTTCGGCCTCGGCATCGGCGGCACCGCGGCGTTCCTCGCGGGCGCCGAGACCGATCCGAACCTCGACGGCTTCCTGCTGCACTGGCAGGTGATCGTCGGCGCCCTCGTCGCGATCCTCTCGATCGTCGTCGCCTCCGCGCTGCTCTCGGTCCGTCGCGTGCTGAAGCTCGACGCAGCCGTCGTGTTCCGGGGCTGAGCCGATGCGCCGCACCCCCTCGGTATCGCCGGAGCCCGGCCGATGACGTACGCCGCCGTCGCCCGCCAGGTCGTCATGGAGTTCGCGAACGGCGAGGACCGCACGCGCGTGCTCCACGGCGTGGATCTCGCACTGCCGCTCGGGCGGATGTCGTTCCTGGTCGGGCCTTCCGGTTCCGGCAAGACGACGCTGCTGTCCATCCTGTCGGGCACGCTGACGCCCACCGGCGGCGAGGTCGAGGTGATGGGCGAGCGGCTCGACCGCATGCAGCCGGCCGATCTCGTGCGCTTCCGCCGGCGCCGCATCGGCTTCGTGTTCCAGCAGTACAACCTGCTCGCCGCGCTGTCCGCCGCCGAGAACGCCGCGGTGCCGCTGATCGCCGACGGCGTGGCGTGGGGCACCGCGGTGCGGCGCGCGCGCGAGGTGCTCGCGCGACTCGGCCTCGCGGGGCACGAGCACAAGCTGCCGCGCCAGCTCTCGGGCGGCCAGCAGCAGCGCGTCGCGATCGCGCGCGCACTCGTGCACGAACCCGCGCTCGTCGTCTGCGACGAGCCGACCGCGGCGCTCGACGCGCAGTCCGGCCGCGCGGTGATGGACCTGCTCGATGCCGCCTCGGACGACGCTTCCCGCGCGGTGCTCGTCGTCACGCACGACGACCGCATCTACCGCTACGCCGACCAGATCTTCGCGATCGAGGACGGGCGGCTGGTCGACGCCGACGCGTCGCACCTGCCGCACGCCCTCCCCGAACACGGAACGAACGCCCCATGAATCCCAAGCTGGTCCTCGCGCGCCGCGCCGTGCTCCCGCTCGCCGCGCTCGGCCTGATCGCCTTCGCCTTCACCGTCGCGAACCGCCCCGAGGTGGATGCGGCTGCCGCCACGCCGGCCGGGGCGCCCGCCTCCGCGGCTCCGGGTGCGGGCGCGGTGGTCGCGGCGCTCGGTCTCGTCGAGCCGTCGAGCGAGACCATCGCCGTCGCCGCGGAACTCCCCGGCATCGTGCGCGAGGTGTACGTGACGGCGGGCCAGGACGTCGCCGCAGGCGCGCCGCTGTTCCGGCTCGACACGCGCGCGGTCGAGGCGCAGCTGGCCGCCGCGCGCGCGGCGCTGCGCGTGGCCGAGGTCGAGGCGCGCGACGCTCGCGCCCGCGCCGAGCTCTACACCACGATCACCGACGCGCGTGCGGTGAGTGCGGACGAGAAGGACCGCGTGCGCTTCGCCGCCGAACGCGCGCAGGCCACCGTCGCGCTGCGCGCCGCCGAGGTGAAGCAGCTCGAGACGGATCTCGCGCGGCTGACCGTGCGCAGCCCGCTCGCGGGTCGCGTACTGCGCGTGAACGTGCGCGCCGGCGAGTTCGCGCCGGCCGGCCCGAGCAGCGAGCCGCTGATCGCGCTCGGCGACGTCACGCCGCTGCACGTGCGCGTGCAGATCGACGAGGAGGACGCCTCGCGGATCGAGGCCGGCGCGGCCGCCGAGGGGGCGCTGCGCGGCGACAACGCGCGTCGCGTCGCGCTCCGCTTCGTGCGCTTCGAGCCGCAGGCGACCCCGAAGCGGAATCTCACCGGCGGGGCGGAGCGCATCGACACGCGCGTCGTCGAGGCGATCTACGCGTTCGAGCCGACGGAGCTGCGCGCGTTCGTCGGCCAGCAGATGGACGTGTTCGTCGAGGCGCGGCCGGTGACGGCGCGCGTGGCGAGCGCGGCCGGAGCCCCCTGATGCGCCGCGCACTCCTGGTCGCCGCGCTGGGTCTCGCGCTCGGCGCGTGCAGCACGACGCGTCCCGCGCCCCCGACGGTGGCCGTCCCGCAGGCCTGGCAGGTGCAGCCTGCGGTCCCCACGAGCGCGCCGGCCGATGCGTGGTGGCGCGACGCCACGGACGACCCGGTCCTGCAGGCCCTGCTCGTGGAAGCGGGTGCCACCGAGGACGTCGCGATCGCGCGCGCGCGTCTGGCGGAGGCGGACGCGCGGCTGCGCGCGGCGCGGGCGACGCTGCTGCCGGCGCTGCGCGCGACCGCGGGCGTCGAGTGGCGCAGCCCCGACCCGGGCGCCTCGTCGACCGTCGGCACCGGCGGCGCGATGCTCGAGGCGCCGGTCGACGTGTCCGGTGCGCTGCGCACGCGTACCGGCGCGGCCGGCGAGCGGCGCCGGGCCGCGGCGGCGGACCTCGCGCTCGCTCGCGCCGATTCGCGTCGCAGCGCCGGGCAGCTCTACGCGGCGCTGCGCGTGGCGCAGGCCAGCTACGCGGCCGCGGAGCGGCAGAGCCGCGCGGCGGACGAGAGCCTCGAACTGGCGCGGGCGAGGGCGCGCGCGGGGCTCGACTCGGGACTCGCGGTCGCGCAGGCGCAGTCCGCCGCGGACGCGGCGCGCGCCCGCCTGCCCGGTTTCCGCCAGGCGGAGACCCAGGCGCGCCTCGGCCTCGAGGCGCTGCTGGGGCAGGTGCCGGGTGCGTTCGCGCAGCGTCTCGCCCCGGCGTCGACGCCGGTACTCGACGTGCTGCGCCTGCTCGACGCGCCGGCCGCCGTGATCGCGCGGCGCGCGGACCTGCGTGCCGCGGAGGCGCGGCTCGCCGCCGCCGGGCTCGACGCGAGCGCTGCGCGCGCCGACCGCTGGCCGACCGCGACGCTGTCCGCCGCGTTCACGCGCAACGGCGATTCGCGTGCGCCCGACGTCGACCTGCTGAGCGGCGGGCTCACGGCGGTCGCCACGCTGTTCGACTTCGGCCGGCTCGACGCGCTCGCGGACGCCGCCGGCGCGCAGGCCGAGGCCGAGGCTGCCGCGTACCGTCGCGCCGTCACGTTCGCGGTGAGCGAGGTGGAACTCGAGGCCGATCGCGTGCTGCGGGCGCGGGAACAAGCGGCAGCGAGCCGCGCCGCCGCGACATCCGCGCGCGACGAGGCCGAACTCGCGCGGGCCCGCTACGCGTCGGGGCTGACCAGCTTCCTCGACGTGCTGCTGGCCGAGCGCGCCGTCGCGGATGCCGAGATTGCGCAGGCCGCGGCGGACGGGCGCGTGGTGGACGCCGGTGTCGCGCTCGCGGCTGCGCTCGGGCTCGGCCAGGAGCCGTGACGCGGCCACGCCGCGAGCCCGGCGCGCCAAGAGCAACGCCGCGCGTCGAGCGGCTCCCCGACCTGCGCCGGCTTCGGCCTCGAACGGACCTCCGCGGCTCGTGATCCGCCGAGCGCGTGGGCGCCGGGCCTTTCAGATGCCGGTCGGCGCCGGCGGCCGCCACAGACGGCGGATGCGCAGGAACCCGGAGTAGAGCGCCTCGAGCACCGGCAGCATGCCGGGCAGCGCGGCGAGGCGCGCGAGCCAGCGGTAGCCGGGCAGCCGATCCCAGACGGTGGTGAACGCGGCTGCGCCGTCCACGAGCGACCCGTCCGCACGCCGCACGTGCAGGCGGGCGAGGGCCGCACCGCGGTCGAGCCCGGGGCCGAGCGCTTCGCCGGCGCACCTCGCGACGTCCACCCACGCGATCTCGTCGGCGCCGCGCTGGCCGCGGTAGCTCGCGATCTCTCGGGAGCAGAGCGGGCAGTCGCCGTCGAAATAGACGGTCAGTTCGGGATCGCCGTCGCGCGCGGCGGCGGCGTGGCGTTCCAGGTCTTCGACGGTCGTGCCCATGATCGCTCTCCTGCGGCTCGGCGGCGCGGTCCTCGCGCCGGTCCGCCCCGTGCATCGTGCCCCGGATTTCGCTCCGGACCTGCGACGCGATTCACGGACGCTGCACTCGAACGGGAAACCGCGCATCGGGTTGAACCGAAGTGCAGGTCGAACCCGCTGCCGGCCGCGCCGATGCCTCCGCTTCCCGCACCCGAATCGCCCACGAAACTTCGCTTCGAGCCGACGCGGGCCGCCGGTCTCGCCCGGTGGGACCACTTCGCGAGCCGCGGTCTCCGCAGTTACGCCGGGCGGCGCAACCACGACGTGGGACCCGGGGAGCGCACGGAGGTTTCCGAACTCTCGCCCTACGTGCGCCACCGGCTCGTGCTCGAGGCGGAGCTGGTCCGCGGCGCGCTCGACCGGCACCCCTTCCAGGCCGTCGAGAAGTTCGTGCAGGAGGTGTACTGGCGCACCTACTGGAAGGGCTGGCTGGAACTGAGGCCGGCGGTGTGGCGGGACTACCGCCAGGCGCTCGCGGCGCGGCTCGACGAGGCGGAACGCGAGCCGCTGGCCACGCGGCTGCAGGAGGCCTGCGCGGGGCGCACGGGCATCGACGGCTTCGACGACTGGGTGCGCGAGTTGCTCGCCACCGGCTACCTGCACAACCACGCGCGCATGTGGTTCGCGTCGATCTGGACCCACACGCTCGGCCTGCCGTGGGAACTCGGCGCGGACTTCTTCCTGCGGCACCTGATCGACGGCGATCCGGCGTCGAACACCCTGTCGTGGCGCTGGGTGGTGGGGCTGCAGACGCCGGGCAAGGTGTACCTCGCGCGCGCGGACAACGTCGCGAAGTACACCGGCGGCCGTTACGCGCCGCGGGGTCTCGCCACCGACGCCGCGGTGCCGCCCGCGCCCCCGCCGCCGCCGGCGAGCGAGCCGTCGCCGCTGGCAACGCCGCCGGCGGCGCCGGCCGCGCTGCTGCTGACCGAAGAGGATCTCCATCCCGAGAGCCTGCCGCTCGACGCCGTCGAGGTCGTCGGGGTCGCGGCCGGCCATGCGGCGACGGAGCGCTCGCCCCTCGGCGCCGCGCCGTCCGTCCTCGCGTTCACCCGCGACGCCCAGGCCGACGCACTGGCGCGCACGCAGGCGCTCGTCGGGCGCTTCGGTGCGGTCCCGCGAGTGCTGCCCGCGCTCGACGTCGAGCCCGTGCTCGCGTGGTGTCGCGAGCTCGGCGTCTCGACCGTCGTGGTGCCATACGCGCCCGTCGGGCCGGCGCGCGACCGGATCGAGTCGCTGCGCCCGCCGCTCGCCGCCGCCGGCGTCGCGCTGTACCAGATCCGCCGCCAGTGGGATGCGTCGGCGTGGCCGCACGCGCGGCGCGGCTTCTTCCCGTTCGCCGAGCGCATTCCGGCGCTGCTGCGAGAGAACGGGCTCGGCTAGCCCGGCCGCACTCCGGCCGCGCGCAGCGTGCGCGGCGGGCACCGCGCGCCCGTCGGCCGCGATCGGTGCGCGCGCGCGTTCAGAACGGCAGGGACTGCTGTCCGCTGGCCTCGCCGTCATCCCTCGTGTCTCGCCGCGAGCGGGGTGCGGCGGGAGTCGGATCCCGGTCGACGCGGGGGCGCCTGGGAGTGCGCCGCCGCCGCGAACCGTGCTTCGCCTGCACCGCGTCGGCCTCCGCGCGCGCATCGTCGCGACGGCGCAGCGCCTGCAGCGCGTCGAGCGCGGCGCGGGCCGCGACGGCGTGATCGACGATCGGCGCGGGATAGTCCGGGCACTGCGCCCGCCTCTCCGCCTCGGACCAGCGCGGCACGTCGTGTACCGCGGCGCCGGCGACGCCCGCGAGCTCGGGCACCCAGCGCCGCACGAACTCGCCGGACGGGTCCTGCTCCCGGCCCTGCTTCACGGGCGAGTACACGCGCAGCGTGTTGATGCCGGTCTCGCCGGCCTGCATCTGGCACTGGGGCCAGTGGATGCCGGGCTCGTAGTCCACGAACTGCCGCGCGAGGTGCAGCCCCGCCTCCTGCCACGGCAGCCACAGGTCGTAGGTCGCGAAGCTCGTCAGCATCGCGCGCATCCGGAAATTGATCCAGCCGTGCGCCGCGAGGTAGCGCATCGCCGCGTCCACGAACGGATAGCCGGTGCGGCCGGCGGCCCACGCCGCGAGCTTCGTGGCGTCGCCGGGGCGCGGGCGCAGGCCCTCGTACGCTCGCGCGAACGGACGCGTCTCGACCTCCGGTTCCGCATCGAGCTTCTGGATGAAGTGGCAGTGCCAGTGCAGTCGCGAGGCGAACGAGGCCAGCGAGCGGGACCAGCCGCGCGCGGTCGGGTCGTCTTCGACCGCCGCCGCCCGACGGCGCGCGGCCTGCACGACCTCGCGCAGGGAGAGCGTGCCGTACGCGAGGTCCTGCGACAGCCGCGAGCACGCGCGTTCCGCGGTGACCGGCGAGGACATCTCGCGCGTGTAGCGCTGACCGCGCGCGTGCAGGAAGGAGTCGAGCCGCGCGATCGCGGCGCGGCGGCCCGGTTCGAGCGGGAAGCGCAGGCCGTCGGGCGCGAGGCCGAGTTCGTCGGCCGCCGGCAGCTGCCCGTCGAACGTGGCCGGCGCGCTTGCGAGCCCGCCGGGTGCGGGCAGCGGGCGACGCATCATCAGCCGGTGCCAGTCGGCGGACCAGCGGTCGCGGTCGAGTCGCGCGCCGCGCCACACGCCGAACTGCATCCGCTGGCGCCACTCGACGCCCTGCGCGCGGCACCACGCGGCCACGCGCCGGTCGCGTGCGTAGGTCCACGCGTTGCCGGTCTCTTCGTGCGACCACAGTCGGAACGCCCCGTGCCGCACGCGGCAGTGCATGAGCACGTCGACGACGTCGCCGACCGCGATCTGCAGAGGCGCACCGCGGATGCCGAGCGCGCGCGCCAGGTCTTCGATCGCACCGCGCTGGAAGCGCCACTGGCGCGCCGAGACGTCGGGCAGCCGCCAGTACTCCGGCTCGACCACGACGAGCGGCAGCACGGGTCCGCACGCGGCCGCCTCGTGCAGCGGCGCGTGGTCGTGCACGCGTAGATCGCGCTTGAACCAGACGACCTGGAGCGTCATCGCGGGTGACCGGGCGCAGTGGAGGCTCGGGAGTGAAAGGCGGCTTGGACCCCGAAGCCCTTCGTGCCGCCGCGGCCGCGGGATTCGCCGCGGCACCGACGGCCGTCCCGTCTACGCGGAGGTGGTCGACGTGCCGCCGCGGGCCGCGTGACCGGCCCGCGGCGGCGGATGACTGCTGCAGCGCAGCAGCCGGTGCGAGCCGCGCTGCGCCCGCGGCTGGCGGCCCACGCGCCGCTGCTACGGCCCCCGCAACCTGACGCGCGCCCGCTGGGCGCTGTGCTACGGTCGGGATCGGCTCAGCTGTTCCCTTGGCCGCGTCATGAGCACGACTTCGCCCGAGGTCGCGCGCGGGGAGCTCGTCTCCGCGCCCGCCGTTCGTCCGCCACCGGCGCGGGTCAACCCGCTGCGCACGCGCGCCGACTGGGAGGCCGCGCGCGAGGCATGCCTGCGGGATCCGGGCGCGTACCACGGCGCGATCGCGAAGCGCGAGATCCACTGGTTCGATCCCGCACTCGGCGCCGCCGGCGCGTGGATCGCGTGGGACGACGCTGCGCAGGCCTGGCAGGGCTGGGACGCTCGCACCGGCGCGGCGCTGCGGGCCCCGTACGCCGCCGCGCACGCCCCGTGGACCCAGGCCTTCGACGCCGCCGAGGCGCCGTTCTACCGGTGGTTCGCCGGCGGCCTCACCAACGCCTGCTTCAACGAGGTCGACCGTCACGTGCTCGCCGGCCACGGCGCGGAAGCCGCGCTTTGGTTCGAGGGCGACCGCTGGGACCAGTCGCTCGACGGCGGCCGCGGCGGGCCAGTCGTCTCGTACGCCGTCTCCCGCAAGCGCCTGCTGCTCGAAGTCGCGAAGTGCGCGATGGCGCTGCGCGGCCTCGGCCTGCGGCCCGGCGATCGCGTCGCGATCAACATGCCGAACGTGCCGGAGCAGCTCTACTGGACCGAGGCCTGCAAGCGGCTCGGTCTCGTCTACACGCCGGTGTTCGGCGGCTTCAGCGACAAGACGCTCTCCGACCGCATCCACGACGCCGGTGCGCGGCTCGTGATCACCGCCGACGGCGGCTACCGCAACGCGCAGGTGGTGCCCTTCAAGGAGGCGTACACCGACCCGGCGCTCGACAACTACGTGCCAGCAGGCGTCGCGATCGCGCAGGTGGAGCGGGCCCTGGCGGGGCTCGCCGGCGCGAACGACGTGGCGCTCGCCGACGAGGTTCGCGCGGCGATACTCGATGGCGCGCGCGCCGCCGTACGCGGCGAGATCACGCTCGAGCGTTCCGACCTGATGCGCGGCATCGGCCGCGCGCTCGAGGCGACTGCCGGCCTGCCGCCCGCCGTCGCCAGCCGCATCCGCACCGCGATCGCGTCCGCGCTGGTCGCGACGCCGCCGCGCGTCGACGCGGTGATCGTCGTGCGTCACACCGCGCAGCACGACCTGCTGTGGCGGCCGGAGCGCGACCGCTGGGCGCACGACCTGACCGACGCCGCGCTGGAAGTCCTGCTCGACGCCGCGCGCAAGCTGGGCTGCGACCTCGACGCCGCGGCCGCGCGTGCGGGTCGCGACGCCGACGCCGACGCGACGCTGCTCGCGCTCGACGATCGCGAACTGGTGGCCGCGCTCTGGAGCACCGTGCCGGCGGTGCCGGTCGATGCCGAGTACCCGCTGTTCTTCATCTACACCAGCGGCTCCACCGGCAAGCCGAAGGGCGTGGTGCACGTGCACGGCGGCTACGTCGCCGGCGTCGCGCACACCATGAAGGTGGCGTTCGACGCGCAGCCCGGCGACACCGTCTACGTGGTCGCCGATCCCGGCTGGATCACGGGCCAGAGCTACATGATCTGCGCGTCGCTGACGGCGCGCGTGACCACCGTGCTGACCGAGGGCGCGCCGGTGTTCCCGAGCGCCGGGCGCTTCGCGAGCATCATCGAGCGCTACGGCGCGCAGATCTTCAAGGCCGGCGTCACGTTCCTGAAGACCGTGCTGACCGACCCGCAGAACGTCGCCGACGTGCGGACTTACCGTCTCGACTCGCTGCGCGTCGCCACCTTCTGCGCCGAGCCGACCTCGCCGGCCGTGCAGCAGTTCGGCATGGACGTGGTCACGCCCTGGTACATCAACTCCTACTGGGCGACCGAGCACGGCGGCATCGTCTGGACGCACCTCTACGGCAACGGCGACTTCCCGCTGCGGGCCGACGCGCACACCTATCCGCTGCCGTGGGTGATCGGCGACGTCTGGATCCCGGACGGCGAGCCCGACGCGGCCGGCCGCGTGGTCGGGCGCTCGGCGGAGATCGGCGAGAAGGGCGAGATCGTGATCGCCGCGCCGTATCCCTACCTGTGCCGCACCATCTGGGGCGATGCGGAGAACTTCCGCGTCGTCGGCGACGAGGCCGAAGGCCGTACGGCGAGCGGCCCTGCCGGCCGCGCCGGCCTGCGGGTGTCGCCGCGCTGGAAGGGCGACTTCGCGCGCTTCGAGAAGACCTACTGGACGCGCTGGCGCGACCGCTTCGCGTACACGCAGGGCGACTTCGCGGTGAAGTACCCGGACGGCGGCTTCTCGCTGCACGGCCGCAGCGACGACGTGATCAACGTCTCGGGCCACCGGCTCGGCACCGAGGAGATCGAGGGCGCGATCCTGCGCGACCGCCAGGTGCACCCGGATTCGCCGGTCGGCAACGTGATCGTGGTCGGCGCGCCGCACGCGCAGAAGGGGCTCACGCCGCTCGCGTTCGTGAAGCCCGCGCCGGGCCGGCGCCTCACCGCCGAGGACCGCCGACGGCTGATCGAGACCGTGCGCCAGGAGAAGGGCGCGGTCGCCGTGCCCGAGGACTTCATCGAGGTCGCGCAGTTCCCCGAGACGCGCAGCGGCAAGTACGTGCGCCGGATGGTGCGCGCGCTGGTCGAGGGTGGCGACATCGGCGACGCCTCCACGCTGCGCAACCCGGAGTCGATCCCGCAGCTGAAGCGCGCGATCGACGACTGGCTCGCGCGGCAGCGCGTCGCGGACGAACAGCGGCTGTTCGAGGATTTCCGCTACTTCCGGATCCAGTATCACGCCCTGCCCGGCGCGGCCGCCGCGCTCGAGCGGGGTGCCGTCACCACGGCGCTGCGGATCGCGGTCGTGACGGTGACCAACCCGCCGGTGAACGCGCTGAACGAGCGCGCGCTCGACGAGCTCAACATCGTCGTCGACCACGTCGCCCGGCGCGACGACGTGCGCGCGGTGATCTTCACGGGCCAGGGCACCGCGTCGTTCGTCGCGGGGGCCGACATCCGCCAGCTGCTCGAGGACGTGCACACGCTCGACGAGGCGCTGCCGCTGCCGAATAACGCGCACCTCGCGTTCCGCAAGATCGAGCGGATGGACAAGCCGGCGATCGCCGCGATCAACGGCGTCGCGCTGGGCGGCGGCATGGAGTTCGCGATGGCCTGCCACGTGCGGCTCGCCGAGCCGCTCGCGAGCTTCGGCCAGCCCGAGGTGCGGCTGAACCTGCTGCCCGGCTACGGTGGCACGCAGCGACTGCCCCGCCTGCTCGAACTGGCGGGCCACGGCACGCCGCTGGTGCGTGCGCTCGAGATCGTGCTGGGCGGCCGCACGCTCACGGCCGACGAGGCGCTCGAGGACGGTCTCGTCGACGCGATCGTCGGGCGGTCGCACCCGGTCGTCGAGCACGAGGCCGGCGAAGACGTGCTGATGCTCGCGGTGCGCCTGGCTGCCGAGTACCTGCGCGAGCCGACCGGCCAGGGTCTCGTCGCCCGCGGCTTCCGTACGCGGCGTGGCGCCGAGGCTCGCTGGCGCGAACCGGGTGTCGCGCCGATCGGCGCGGCGCTGGACGACGCGGAAGTGAAGCGGCTGCTCGAGCAGGCTCGCACCGCGGGTCGCGAGACCGTTGCGAAGCGCATCGTCGAGGCGGTGCTGGCCGGGTGGACGCGCGGCATCGATGCGGGCCTCGAGCGCGAGGCGCGGCTCTTCGCCGAGGCGGTCGTGGACCCGCAGGGCGGCAAGGCCGGCATCCGCGCGTTCCTCGACAAGCGCGCCGCGCCGCTGCCGACGCGCCGCGCGATCGCCCCGCCGCCCGAGCGCGCGCCGCAGCTGGTCGCGAACGGCGAGCTGCTGCCGGTCGGCGCGCCGTTCTTCCCCGGCCTCACGCGGCTTCCCGTCTGGCAGTACGGCCACGCGGTGGTGCGGGACCCGGTGACCGGTGCGCTCGCGCACGGCCTGCCGAAGGACGCCGAGAAGGAGGTCCTCGTGCCGGTGCCGCGTCCCGGACCGAACGAGGCGCTCGTCTACGTGCTCGCGAGCGAGGTCAACTTCAACGACATCTGGGCGATCACCGGCATCCCCGTCTCGCCGTTCGAGAACCACGATCTCGACTGGCAGGTCACGGGCTCCGGCGGCGTCGGTCTGGTCGCCGCGCTCGGGCCCGAGGTGAAGCGCGAGGGGCGCCTGAAGGTCGGCGATCTCGTGGCGATCTACAGTGGCCAGAGCGAGCTGCTCTCGCCGCTCGCGGCGCGGGACCCGATGTATGCGGGCTTTGCGATCCAGGGCTACGAGACCGACACCGGCAGCCACCAGCAGTTCCTGCTGGTGCAGGGCCCGCAGCTGCACCCGGTGCCGCCGGATCTCACGCTCGAGCAGGCGGGCTCGTACGTCCTGAACCTCGGCACGATCACCCGCGCGCTGTTCACCACGCTGCAGGTCCAGGGCGGGCGGACGATCTTCGTCGAGGGCGCCGCGACCGGCACCGGCATGGAGGCGCTGAAGGCGGCCGCGAAGAGCGGGCTCGCCGCGGTCGGGCTCGTGTCGAGCGCCGAGCGCGCGCAGTGGATCCGCAGCCTCGGGGCGGTCGGCGCGATCGACCGCAAGGACCCCCGCTGGGCGCAGGCCTACACGACGGTGCCCGACGGTCGCGAAGCGATCGCCGCGTGGGAACGCGCGGGCGAGCCGATCCTCCAGGCGATGCGCGAGCAGACCGGCGGGCGGCTCGCGGACTACGCGGTGTCGCACGCCGGCGAGACCGCGTTCCCGCGCTCGTTCCAGCTGCTGGCCGAGGGCGGCACGCTCACCTTCTACGGCGCCACCGGCGGCTACTGGTTCTCGTTCGTCGGCAAGCCCGGGCGCGCGACGCCGGCCGGGATGCTGCAGCGGGCGCGCCTGCGCGGCGGCGAGGCGGTGCTGCTCTACTATGGCGTGGGTGCCGAGTCGCTCGATGCCGGCGGGCTGGTCGACGGGGTCGGCCTCGAAGCGATCGAGGCGGTCCGCACGCTGGGTGCGCGCCTCGTCGTCGCGACGGCCACCGACGCGCAGCGCGAGTTCGTGCAGTCGCTCGGCTTCGGCGACGCGGTCAAGGGCGTCGTCTCGCTCGAGGAGATCCGCCGGCGCGAGGGCGCGGACTTCGAGTGGCCGGAGTACCTGCCGCGCTTTCCGGATTCGAAGCGCGAGACCGCGAAGTTCAAGGAGGCCGTGCGGCTGTACCAGGAGCGCACGATGAAGCCGTTCGGCAACGCGGTCGGGCGCTGGCTGCGCTCCGCCGACAACCCGCGCGGCTACCCCGACCTGATCGTCGAGCGCGCCGGCCACGATGCGCTCGGCGCGTCCACCTCGCTCGTGAAGCCGTTCACCGGGCGCGTCGTCTACTGCGAGGAGATGGCGGGGCGGCGCTACACCTTCTACGCGCCGCAGGTCTGGATGCGGCAGCGCCGGATCCTGATGCCGAGCGCGACGATCGCCGGCACGCACCTCTGCAACGCGTACGAGGTGACGAAGATGAACGACATGATCGCGGCCGGCGCGCTCGAGGTGACGCCGCCCACCGTGGTCGCGTGGTCCTGCCTTCCGCAGGCCCACCAGAGCATGTGGGACAACACCCACGCGGGCGCGAACTACGTCGTGAACCACGCGCTGCCGCGCACCGGCATCAAGACGCGCGACGAGCTGTTCCAGGAGTGGGCGGCCAAGACGCGACCTTGATCCCGTTCCCCGGGGCGCCGGGCGCGCGGGCCACGCGCGGCGGCGTCCCGTGCGCCGGGCCCGAGCCGCAGGGATGCGAACCACACGACCAGCGAGGGAGACGAGACGGTGGCGACGAAGAAGAAGGCGACGCGACGCGCGGCGGGCTCCGGCCGCCTCGCCGGCAAGGTGGCGCTGATCACCGGCGCCGGCGGCAACTTCGGCGAGACGATCGTCCGGCGCTACCTCGAGGAGGGCGCCTACGTCGTGATGGTCGGCCGCAGCCGGGCGAAGCTCGAGGACACGCTGAAGCGCGTCGAGAAGTCGCTTAAGGGCGCGGGCGGCGAAGCCTTCATCCTGCCGTTCGACGCCTCCGACCCCGGCCAGGCGCGGCTCGGCATCGAGACGGTCAGCGAGCGCTACGGTCGGCTCGACGTGCTCGTCAACAATGCGGGTTCCACCGGGCCGAAGCAGCCGCTCGGCCACGTGCCGCTGACGCGCGCCGACGTCGAGGCGCTGCGGGCGGCAGGCTCGAACGACACCGAGACCGTGCGCGACGCGGTCGCCAACCTGTTCGGGCTGACGTGGCACATGTGCCGCGCCGTGGCGCCGCACCTGAAGCCGGGCGCGAGCATCGTCAACGTCTCGACGATCTTCTCGCGCACGCGCTACTACGGCCGCGCGCCCTACGTGGTGCCGAAGGCGGCGCTGAACACGTTCTCGCGGCACCTGGCGCTGCAGCTCGGCAGCCGCGGCATCCGCGTCAACGTCGTCTACCCGGGGCCGATCGAGAGCGAGCGCATCCACAGCGTGTTCGCCGCGATGGACGGCCTCAAGAAGGTGGCGCCCGGCACGACCGCGAAGGATTACCTGGGCACGATGGCGCTCGCCCGCGCGCACGGCGCCGAGCCGCCGAAGCAGACCTACCCGTCGATCGACGACGTCGCGAACACGATCGTGTTCCTCGGCTCCGACGAGTCGCGCGCGTACTCGGCGCACGCCTTCGAGGTCACGAACGGCATGCAGGTCTGGCAGGAGTCGCGCTCGACGCTGACCTCCCGGCCCGAGCTGCGCACGCTCGACGGCACCGGCTGCACCGTGCTGGTCGCGGCCGGCGACCAGGTCGCGGACGCGCTGGAGATCGCGCGCGTGCAGGCGGCCTGCGGCGCGTACGTGCTGCTCGGGCTCGGCTCGGAGGAGGGCGTGCGCGCGGCGCAGGCGGCCCTGACGCGCGAGGGCGGCCAGGAGCGCATCGAGCCCGTGCTGTTCGACCGCTCGCGTGCCGGCACGCTGGCCGCGGTGCTGTCCGAGTCGCAGTCGTTCCGCGCCAACGGCGGCAGCGGTGCGGTGGGCGGCCATGCCGCGGCGGGAGGCCACGGCGTCGGAAGCGCCGGCGCCGCGAACCGCCGCGGCCCGCTGCACGGCGCGATCGTGCTGCCGGCCTACGGGCCGTGGCGCTTCCGCGCGCCGCTGGTCGAGGTCAGCGACACCGACGTCGACAACTTCCTGACCACCGAACTCTGCGGCGTGCTGTGCGTCGGCCGCGAGCTGACGCGCTTCTGGAACGAGCACGCGCCGCAGGGCAGCGCGCCGCGCGCGGTGTTCATGTCGAACGGCGACGACGGCTGGGGCAACGCCTATGCCGACATCCTGCGGGCGTCGGTGGAGGAACTGGTCCGCGTCTGGCGCGACGAGAGCGAGCTGCAGGTGGCGGCCGGCGACCGCGCCGCCGTCGAGTGGTCGAACCAGATCGTGCGTTGGACGAATCCCGAGGACGAGACGCTGCCGTTCGCCGCCGGCCAGGCCGCGCGGCTGCTGTTCCTGAAGCGCAAGCTGCCGCAGATCTCGCTCTACGTGCCGCAGAGCATCGCGGACGCGACCGGCTCGCAGCGCTCGGTGCTGGGATCGCTCGAGTCGCTGCTCGGCCTGCACCTCGGCAAGTGCGTGCTGATCACCGGCGGCTCCGCGGGCATCGGCGGCCAGCTCGCGCGCCTGCTGGCGATCGCGGGCGCCAGGGTGATGATCACCGCGCGCCGCGCCGGCGAACTCGAGAGCCACCGCCGCGCGATCGTCCGCGAGCTCGAGGACGTCGGCTACTACCAGCCGCACGACCGCGTGCGGTGCCTCGCCGACATCGACGTGGGCAGCGAGGCGGCGCTGCAGCGCGCGCTGGACGCTACGCTCGAAGCCTTCGGCCGCATCGACTACCTGATCAACAATGCGGGCGTCGCCGGCGCCGAGCAGATGGTCGTGGACATGGACCCGGACGCCTGGCGCGCGACGCTGAAGGCCAACCTGAACTCGAACTACTCGCTGATCGAGAAGATCGTGCCGCTCATGAAGCGGCAGGGTGCCGGCTACATACTGAACGTGTCCTCGTACTTCGGCGGCGAGAAGTACATCGCGGTGCCGTATCCGAATCGCGCGGACTACGCCGTGTCGAAGGCCGGCCAGCGCGCGCTGGTCGAGAACCTCGCGCGGTTCGTCGGGCCCGAGATCCAGATCAACGCGATCGCACCCGGCCCCGTCGAGGGCCAGCGGCTGAAGGGCAAGGACGGCAAGGCCGGCCTGTTCGACCGCCGCGCGAAGCTGATCCTCGAGAACAGGCGCCTGAACCAGCTCCACGGCGCGGTGCTGAAGGCGATCGACGGCGGCGCGAACCTCGACGAGGCGCTGGAGGCGCTGGCCGACAACGACGTCGGCCTGCTGCAGCACGCCGAGGCCGCGCCCGCGGCGCTCCATGACCTGGCGGTGAAGATCGCCGCCGAGGGCCGCGGCGACGAGGAGCCGAACCACTCCTCGCTGCGCTTCCTGCTGACGCGCGCGATGGCGCTGCGCCTGGTCGCGCGGCTGCGCAACGGCTGCGTGCTGCTCGACGACCCGGACCTGAAGCGCGCGCAGCTCTGGGCCGAGAGCCTGCCCGAGCCACCGCAGCCCTTCGTCGACCCCGAGCAGGTCGCCACCGAGGCCGAGAAGATCCGCACCGGCGTGCTCGGCATGCTGCACCTGCGGCGGATGCCGACCGAGACCGACGTCGCGCTCGCCACCGTCTACTTCATGGCCGACCGCGCGATCAGCGGCGAGACCTTCGAGCCGTCCGGCGGCCTGCACCAGGAGCGCACGATCACCGAGCGCGAACTGTTCGGCCGCGCGAAGCCGGAGCGGGTGCGGCGCATGGAAGGCGAGATGATCTGGCTGATCGGCGAGCACCTGGTCGAGCCGCTGGCCGCCGCCGCGCGGCTGTTCCTGGCCGAGGGCCACGTCGGCAGCATCATGATGCTGACGCGCACGGAGGCGGCCGGCGAGGAGATCCGCAACGCGCTCGGCCGCGCGCTCGGTCATGATCGCGTGACCTACCTCGCAGTCGGCGACGACCTCGAGACGGGGCTCGACTATGCGTTCCGCGCCGGCGGCCGGCCGGCGGCGGCGATCTCGACGCCGTTCGCGCCGATCCCGAAGGCGCTGTTCGGCGTCGACGGCAAGGATCATCTCAACGCGGCCGGCTTCGACGCGCTGGTCGAGGCGAACCTGACGCACCACTTCCGCGTCGCGCGGAAGGTGAGCCTCTTCAAGGGTGCGCGGCTGATCCTGGTGTCGCCGGACGTGCCGGTCGGCGGCACGCCGCCGCAGTTCGCGATGGCGAATTTCGTGAAGACCACGCTGCACGCGCTGACCGCGACGCTCGGCGTCGAGAACGAGCGGCTCTACACCTACGTGCCGGTGAACCAGGTCAACCTGACGCGCCGGATGCGCAGCGAAGAGCCCCGCGACGCCGCCGAGCAGGCCGAGGAGTACGGTCGCTTCGCGCACGCGGTGCTGCTCGCGGCGGCACCGCTGGCCGAGGCGCAGGAGAGTCGCTACCGCGCGCGGATCTACCGGGGTCTCGCGATCACGGTGTAGGCCCGGCGGGCCGCCCGCGGCCCGTCAGGGTTCGACGACCTCGTACCCGCGGGCCTGCAGGCGCGCCAGGAGGCCGTCCGCGCCGAGCAGGTCGTCGATCGAGACCAGCGCAAGCGTGGTCTCGTGCCGCTCCAGCGCGTCGACGATCGCGGCGAACCACGCGGTCTCGATCTTCCGGCGCGCCTCGACCACCGTGGGCGAGGACTCGAGGACGGACCAGCAGGTCTCGCGCTGCGTCGCGGCCTGGCTGCCCCGCAGCCGCTCGACGTCGCCGATCGACCAGGCTTCCGCGAGCTCGCGCGCGTTCGCGACGTCCGCGACCAGCCGGTCGAGCGTCGCGTCCATGCAGGCGATCTCGGCGGCCGTCGACACCGCGGCGAGCTCGTCGAGCGCGGCGGACGGATCGCCGATCTCGACCTTCGTCTCGACCACGGGCACGCGCCGCGCCTTCGCGAGCTTGCGCACGCGCGCGTCGATGCCGGTGTCGGCCGTGAGCCCGCTGCGGTCCACCGCGGCGCGCCACAGCTCGCCGGCCGCGATCACCGGTCGCAGTTTTGCGAGGCCCGCGTCGCGGGGGGCGTACGTGGACCGCAGCTGCTCGAACCGCGCGTAGGAGTCCGCGGGCAGCAGCGCGTCGAGGCTCGCGCCGTCCGGGTTCTTCCGGAGTCGGCGGAACTTCGTGTAGAGCCGGACCGCGCGGAACAGGCCGACGTCGGCGTCAACCTCGAGCGTGCCGGGGATCACGAGCTGCGCGCGGTCGAGCACGGCCTCGAGCTCGCGCGAGCGCCATTCCAGCTTCTTCGGCAGCGGTGCCAGCGTGCCGAGCACGTACAGGGTCCGTTCGCCGCTCCGCACCTGCCAGAGTCCCGGGCCCGGTCGTTCGCCGACGACGCTGACTTCCGGCAGCGGCTCGTCGGTCGCCGCCGTGGCGGCCGGATCCGCCGGCTGCGGCGGCGTCTCGCTGCCGAGCGCACGGCCGCCATGCAGGACGAGGATTGCGAGCAACGCGATCGCGATGGCGCGCGCGCGCCTTGCGGGCGCGGTCGAGCCGGTAGCCGGGAACGCGGTCATGGCGCTGCATTCTAGGCGACCGCGGCCGCGACGGCTTCGGCTCGTCGCGCCCTCCGAACGTCTCGTCGTGACCGCCGGAGTCTGGCCGCGTTTCGTTACGGCGGCTCGACGCGGCGACTCTGCGCCCACGAGCCGGGAACTCGCGTCAGCTTCGCGTCGAGTAGAGCGGCCGCACGAGCGGTCGACGCACCCAGCCGCGCGTGCCGGCGGGCGTCTCGACCTGCTGCCAGCCGAGGAACGCGCTCTGCACGAGGACGACCGTGCCCGCGAGCACCGGCGAGGTTTCCGCTTCGGGCACGAGGTCGGTCGGGATCGGCGCGAGGTTCGCGGCCTGCAGCATCACGGCCGCGCGCGGCTGCGCGAGCGGCCCCCAGGCGTGCCAGCTCGCGACCGCCGCGCCGAAGGCGAGGGCGCAGGCGGCGACGCCGCCGGCCGCCACGGCGCCCGGGCGATACCGCGCCACCGCCGCCCGCCACGCCGTGCCCTGCGCGTAGCGGGCGACGACGAGCGTCGCCAGCAGCAGCGCGAGGAGCACCGCGACGACCAGCGCGAGGCGCTGCCACGCCGCGGGCGACAGCAGCGCCGGTGCGCGGCGGTACCACGGGCCTTCCAGCAGCGGCTGCAGGCGCCGCGCGGCCGGCTCGTTCTGCTCGAGCGCCGCGCGCAGCGTCGCGCGCGTCGCGGCCGACGGCGCCTGCGCGAAGGCCGCGAGCGCGTGCGCGAGCGCGACGTTCCAGTCCTGCCGCGCGAGGCGCGCGACCGCGACGTGGTGATGCGCGCCCGGATCGTTCCAGTCCTGCGCCAGCGCCGTCGCGCCGGCCTGCTCGATCGCGCGCAGCGCCGCCGGATCGGCGGTGTCGGCGCGCTGCGCCGTGGCCCAGGCCGGCAGCAGCGCGATCGCGACCAGCACGGCGCTGGCGGCGGCCGGCAGCCAGTCGCCGAGCCGGTTCGGCACCCAGCGCTCGCGCTTCGGCACCGGCACGGAAGCGGCGGCCGCGGCCACCCGCTCCGCCCAGTCGGCGGGTGGCGTCGCACGGGCCCCGAACAGCGCGCGTTCGGTGACGGTCCAGAGTTCCTGCCACCGTGCGACGAGGGCTGCGTCGCCGGTGAGCGCCAGCTGCGCGCGCGCGACCTCGGCCGCGGTCGGCGCGGACGACCGCAGGTTCCAGGTGCGCGCGGCGGCGCGCAGGAACGCGTGCAGGTGGCCCGGCTGCGGCCCACCGGGCGAGCGTCGTGCGCGGGCGGCCAGCCGTCGGAGTTCCCGCAGCCCGGCGCGGCGCATCCGGTTCGGATCCTGCGCCAGGGCACGCCACCACGCGCAGGCCACCCAGGCCAGCGCGGGCACCACGACCGCGATCGGTGCGAACCACGCCGGGTCGAAGCCCCACGGCGTCGCCACGAACGTGCCCGTCGCGAGCGGTTCCACGGGGCGCCTACCAGGTCACCGCGTTCGGATCCGCCGGCGGCGGATCGTCGGCCAGCAGCAGGTGCAGGCGGCCCGGCGAGTCCGCCTGAGCGGCCTCGTCGAGGCGTTCGCGGGCGAACTTCATGATCGCGCTGCTGCTGCCGCCACCGGCGTCCGGCCGCGAGCGCACGCCCGCGGCCCGCGCGTTCTGCGGCGGCGTCGGCTTGCGGCCGCGGGGCAGCGGCACGTCGCTGGCCGGCTCGATCTCGCCGAGCGTCGCGTCGGTGCGCGACGAGGCGCCGAGGCCGAACGAGTCGTTCGCGAACTGCTGGGTGCCGTCGCCGATCACGATCGGCGTGTCGTTCTCCTCGTCCATGATCGTGTCCGGCGCCTCGGAGCGCTCCTCGACGAGCGCGCTCTGCGCGGCGAGCATCTCGCTCAGCTGGGCGCGGTAGTAGCCCCAGTCCGCGACCGACGGGTCGAGCTTCTCGCCGCGGTGCGTGGCCTCGATCGCGTCGCGCAGCACGCCCGGCGCGATCGTCGCGGCGGTGCGCTGCGAGTCGACGCCGTACCGGATCGACTCCTCGACCATCAGTCGCAGGTCGAACGCGTCGTAGCCGTACTCCGCGAGGTGCTCGACGATCGCCCGCAGCCGCGGGATCGGATCGCCATCGAACACCCGGCGCACCTCGAATCCCGCGTAGTCGTCGAAGTGCGCGCGCACGTGGGGCGCGGCGCCGACGCCGGCCACCAGCAGCACCACGGCGAGCGCGCCCGCGCGCCGCACCGCCCGCGGGCTCGGCCGCGGCGGGAACTCCCGGTACAGCGCGAGGAACGCGAGCAGCACGGCCGGCAGCAGCAGCCACTGGAAGCGCTCGGTCTCGACGGCGGCCGCGTCCGCCGCCGTGCGCCCCCTGCGACCGGTCTCTACGGTGTCCCCGATCAGCTCGTGCACGGCGTCGGCGTCGGGCAGCGCGCGCGCCTCGAGGTAGCGGCCGTTCGTGCGGCGTGCGAGCGCCTGCAGCGTCGCGGGCATCAGCCTGGACTGCACCGCCTGGCCCGCGCCGTCGGACAGGTAGCCGCCCTCGTCGACGTTCGGCACGAACCCGCCCTCGGGGGTGCCGACGCCGATCGTGATCGCGTGCACGTCGCGCTTCGCCAGTTCGTCGAGGCGCGACTCCCAGCCCTCCGTGCTGCTCTCGCCGTCGCTCAGCACGAACAGGTAGCGGTCGCGGTCCGGCGCCGCGCCGAAGCCGTCGAGCGCGGCGTCGAGCATGCGGCCGTAGTCGGAGCCGCCCTGCGGCAGGTAGTCCGTGTCGAGACTCGGCATGAAGGCGCGGACGATCTGGTAGTCCGGGCCGAGTGGCACCTGGACGAACGCGGTGCCGGCGAAGACGACGAGCGCCACGTTCTCGCCCTGCAGCCCGTCGAGCAGCTGCTCGACCAGGGTCTTCGCGACCTCGAGGCGCGACGGCGGGACGTCCTCGGTCAGCATGCTCCGCGACAGGTCGAGCGCGATCACCACCTCGCGCGTGTAGCGGAACGAGCCGTCCGCCTGCTCGCCCCACTGCGGGCGCGCGAGCGCCACGATCGCGAGCGCGAGCGCGATCGTCAGCAGGAGCGCGGGCCGCACGCGGTGCGGGCCGACGTCGCGGACGCGGTCGCCGGCGACCGCGATGCGCCGGAGCGCCGGCCAGCGCGGCGGGCCTTCCCGTCCGGCGAGCCGACGCAGCGCGACCGCGCCGGCCAGCGGCAGCAGCAGTGCGAGCAGCAGCCACGGATGCTCGAAGCTCATCGGGCTTCCTCAGGAGACACGCGCCCAGAACCAGGCGGCGGCGCACGCGGCGGCGGCCGTGGACCCGCCGTAGAGCACACCGGCACGATACACGCGGGTGCGGCGGAGCGCGTACGCGATCGGCAGGAACACCGCGACGATCGCCAGCTGGCCGAGCTCGACGCCGAGGTTGAACGCGAGCAGCGAGCTCCAGAGGGGCGCGCCGGCGCGATCGAGCTCGCCGAGCACGTCGGCGAAACCGAAGCCGTGGAGGAGGCCGAACGCGAACGCGACCCAGGCGCCGCGGCTGCCGGCCACCTGCGGCAGCAGGTTCAGCAGCGCGGCGACGAACACGGACGCCGCGATCGCCGGCTCGACGATCCGCCCCGGCAGCGACACCCAGCCGAGCGCTGCCGCGGCGAGCGTCAGCGAATGCGCCGCCGTGAAGGCCGTGACGACGACGGCCGTGCGCACGACGGCCTCGCGCAGGCCGTCGACGGGTTCGCGGCCCGCCGCGGTACGCCGGAACACCGTGGGCACCAGCAGCACCAGCAGGAACAGCACGTGGTCGAAGCCGGTCCAGATGTGCCGGACGCCTTCCCGCAGGAACCGCGCGAAGCTCCCCTGCGCGGCATCGCGCGCGAACGCGAGCGTGCCGGAGCGGGGCGTGACGGTCGCCTCGTGCGTGCCGGCGCCGGCCCAGACGATCCGCAGGTCCGCGTGCGCGCCGGCGTCGCCCGGCGGGAAGAGTGCGTAGCGCAGCTCGAGCGTCCGGATCGCCTGCGGCGCGGTCGCGGCCAGCCGGGCGAGCAGGAACGGAGTGCCCTGTCGAGCGCCGTAGACCAGCTCGACGAAACGCAGCGAAGCGGCCGCGCCGTTCGCGCGCACGGCGACGTTCCCGAGCAGGTGCGCCTCGATCTCCGCGCGCCGGCCGCGCATCTCCTCCCACTCGACCTCGCCGTCGCCGTCGGCGTCGAGCCGCAGGCCGGCGTCGAGTTCGCTCACCAGCACGTGCCAGTCGGCCCGCAGCGCACTCCCGTCCGCGACCAGCTGCAGCGACGAGTGGGAGTGCGTGCCGTGCGGATGGACCGCGTGGGAGTGCCCGTCGTGGGAGTGCCCATCGTGGGAGTGCCCGTCGTGGGAGTGCGTCGTGCCCGCGGCCGCGGGGTGTGCGTGCGTTTCGTGCGCGTGCGCATGGTCATGCGCCCCGTGCGCGTGCAGGCACGCCGGCGACGTCGCCGCCAGCAGCAGCGCGGCCAGCTCGACGAGCCGCCTGGTCATATGGCGTGCAGCTTGAACTCCGGCTCGCGCAGGAAGCCGATCATCTCGGTGGCCGCGGCACGCACGCAGTTCACGAACGCGCGCTGCACGCTGTTGAGCGACTCGTCCGAGCGGTAGACCGCGTAGAGCTCGATCGGCAGCGCCGGCTCGACGACGCGCATCTGGAGGTCGGGCAGCGCCGACGCAGCCGTGAACGGGTCGACGAGCGCCATGCCCTCGCCGCTGCAGACGATGTCGCGCGCGATCTGGTAGGTCTGCACCGAGGTGGTGATGCGTGCCGGCGGCTCGAGCTGCGCGAGGTAGGCCTCCAGCTGGCGACCGAGCTGGTCCGCGCGGTGGATGCCGATCAGCGGGCGATCGGCGAGCGAGGCGATCGCGAGGGGCTGCGTGGCCTCGACGCGCGACCAGGTGCCCTTCGGCGCGATCAGCACCAGCGGGCCCTCGCAGAGCGGCTCGCACAGCACGTCCGGGTGGCTGAGCCTCTGCAGCGTGAAGCCGACGTCCGCCTCGCGCAGCACGATCGACTTCAGCATCTCGCGCGAGTGCTGCGTGGACAGCTCCACCGACGGCTGGCCGACCAGCCGGTGCAGGTGCGCGATCGACTTCGGGATCACCGCGTTGCCGAGCGTGGGCGTGGTCACCGCCCGCAGCAGCTGCAGGTCCGCGCGGGAGATGTTGGTGACGAGCCGCTGCAGGTCGCGGAGCTCGTCGAAGATGCGCTCGATCTTGCCCTGCAGCAGCCGCCCTTCCGGCGTCAGCTGCCAGTGGCCCTTCACGCGCACGAACAGCGGGAACCCGAGCCGGCGCTCCGCCTGCTTCAGCAGCTTGGTGGCGGCCGGCTGGGAGATGTTGAGCAGCGAGGCGGCGTCCGTCAGCGTGCCGGCCTGCAGCATCGCGTGGAACATCTCGATGTAGCGCAGGTGCATGACCCGGGTGGGACTCAGGTCCAGCGTCGCGACGTCGTCGGGTCCTCGCATGCGAGCACCTCTGGTAGTAGTTTTCCGGCGGTTTCCCAGTGCGGCAGGGCTACTCTGCACGAGCCGTGCCACCCCGCATCCCCCAGATTCGCCGCCGGCTGCCGCGGCGCCGGCGGTCGATCCCCGTCCGTCCCGATACTGAAAAATGTACGGACCTTTGGCAAGCACGGATTCTCGCCGCCGGCGATTTGCAGCGGGCGTTGCAGCAACGCTGCACAGGTTCGGCACGCCGTGCCCCCTGCTTGGGGGGTCTTCGTCCACGCTTTGCACGGCCCCGGCATAGCCGGGCCCACCGGCGTCGCCGTCCGGCCGGCGCGTCCGGCGCGCGCCGAACGCGTGGCCGCCGAACGGCGCGTCGGCGGCGGTTCCGCGGCGACCCGGCTCGTCGCAGTGCGTCCACCGGCGCGCGTTCGCACGCATCCGTGCACCAAGCCGATGCGAGAGGACGCCGCGCTGCACCATGTTGGCGAGGACAGGCCAGCATGAGATCGGGTTATGCGCGGGCCGTCTCTTTTCATTAGACGGTCATTTTTCCGCTCGTATAGCGTCATCGGCGGGTTGCGTCCGCATCCGCTTCGAGGTCCCCGCCGTGTCCAAGTCACTCAACCTGCTCGGCCTGATGATCGCCGCCTCGCTCGGCGCCACCGCCCACGCGCAGGAAGCGCAGGACCCGGCGCCGCCGCCCGAGGGCGAGGAGATCGCGGACGTCGTGGTGACCGGCTCGCGCATCGCCCGCACCGGCTACGACACGCCGACGCCCGTCACCGTGATCGACATGGGCGCGATCCAGGCCTCGGGTCGCGCCAACCTGGCCGACTTCGTCAACGAGCTGCCGTCGGTCGCCGGCAGCGACCGCCCGTCCACGGCGAACCGCAGCCTCAGCAGCGGCGCCGCCGGGCTCAACACCATCAACCTCCGCTCGCTCGGGAACCAGCGGACGCTCGTGCTGCTCGACGGCCGCCGCTCCGTCGGTTCCGTCTCGCAGGGCACGGTGGACGTCAACACCTTCCCGCAGGGCCTCGTGAAGAGCATCGAGATCGTCACCGGCGGCGCGTCCGCCGCCTACGGCTCGGACGCGGTGTCGGGCGTGGTTAACTTCGTGCTCGACAAGGACTTCACCGGGCTCAAGGTGAACCTCGAGGCCGGCGCGACCACCTACGGCGACGACGACAACCGCACCGCGACGGTGACCGCGGGCAGCGGCTTCGCCGGGGGCCGCGGCCACGTGCTGTTCAACGCCGAGGCGGCGCGCCGCGAGGGCGTCTACGGCGTGCCGCGCGACTGGCTGGACGCGGGCTGGCACATGGTCAACAACCCGGCCTACACGCCGACCAACGGCGCGCCCGAGTATTTCGTCGCGCCGAACTCCGGCCAGAGCGTGATGACGCCGGGCGGCATCATCACGAACACCGCGCTGCGCGGCACCTATTTCGGCATCAACGGCGTGGTGAACCAGTTCGCCTACGGCGCGACCCGCGACCCGTGGACCATCGGCGGCGACTGGCGGCTCGGCCTCTCGAACGACCGCACCTCGCTCGAGCCCGAGAGCAACCGCGACGGCCTGTTCGGCCGCGTCAGCTGGGACTTCGCCGACAACCTGACCGCCTACGCGGAAGCCTCGTGGAACCAGAACGAGGCGCTGCAGTGGGGCGGCGAGCAGTCCGACAAGGGCACCATCATCATCCGCGCGGACAACGCCTTCATTCCGGCGAGCGTGCGCACGCGCGCGCAGCAGCTCGGCATCGCGCAGTTCAACCTCGGCAGCTCGAACGCCGACATCCCGACGCGCGAGAGCGACAACGAGCGCAAGGTCACGCGCTACGTGTTCGGCCTCGACGGCTCCTTCACCGCGCTCGGCACCGGCTGGAAGTGGGACGCCTACTGGCAGCGCGGCGTGACCAAGACCAACGAGAGCCTCTACACGGCCAACACCGCCCGGCTCGCGCTGGCGCAGGACGCGGTCCTGAACCCGGCGACCGGCCAGGTCGTCTGCCGTTCGACGCTGGCCAACCCGACCAACGGCTGCGTGCCGTTCAACCGGATGGGCGTCGGCGTCAACAGCCAGGCGGCGGTCGACTACATCATGGGCCGCCCGGAGCGCGACCAGCGCTTCCAGCAGGACGTCGCCGCGATCAACTTCAGCACCAACTTCGACAACCCGTGGCTGCAGCCGATCGGCTTCGCGATCGGCGCGGAGTGGCGCAAGGAGCAGATCTCGGGCTTCGTCGAGTCGCAGTTCCAGAACGGCTGGATCGTCGGCAACTTCCTGCCGACCTTCGGCGACTACACCGTGAAGGAAGCGTACGTCGAGACGCTCGTGCCGCTGCCGGCGCGGCTCGAGTTCAACGGCGCGGTGCGCGCGACCGACTACAGCGAGTCCGGGCAGGTCACGACCTACAAGGTCGGCCTGACCTGGGGCGCCACCCAGGACCTGCGCCTGCGCGCCACCGTATCGCGCGACATCCGCGCGCCGAACCTGGACGAGCTGTTCCTCGCCGGGCGGCGCCGCACGAACTTCGTCACCGACCCGTTCAACAACAACGTCTCGCAGCGCTTCGTCGAGACGGTGACCGGCAACCTCGCCCTGACGCCGGAAAAGGCGGACCAGTTCGGCATCGGGCTCGTCTACCAGCCGTCGTTCGCCGAGGGCCTCGGCTTCTCGGCGGACTACTACTCGATCGACATCGAGGACGCCATCAGCCAGGTCACGGCGCAGGACATCGTCAACCGCTGCTTCGACGGCAACCAGACCTTCTGCTCGGCCTTCAGGCGCGACCCGGCCTCGCAGACCGGCCAGGAACTGATCATCAACAACAGCCCGTTCAACTTCGTGTCGGAGAAGGCGCGCGGCTTGGATCTCGAGGCGTCGTACCGGACGCCGCTGAACGCGCTGTTCGGCGCGGGCGAAGGCAACATCACGCTGCGCGCGCTCGCGACGCGCTACCTCGAGATGTCGGAGAACAACGGCGTCGACCCGCCGACCGACCGCGCCGGCCAGAACACCGGCGACGGCCCGCCGAAGTGGCTGTACCGGCTGACCGCCGGCTGGAGTTCGGAGCGCGCCTCGTTCCAGCTGACCGGCCGGGGCATCAGCGCGGGCACCTACTTCAACAGCTACGTCGAGTGCACGTCGGGCTGCCCGCGCTCGACCGCGCTCAACCGCACGATCAACACCAATCGCATCGCCGGCGCGTTCTACCTGGACGCGTTCGCCTCCTACAGCCTCGACGTCGCGGGCGCCGAGAGCCAGGTGTTCTTCAAGGTGCTGAACGTCGCCGACCGCGACCCGGTCGTGGTCGGCCTCGGCCCCGGCGACAGCAGCAACGTCGAGCCCGGCATCAACCGCGCGCTCTACGACTACCTGGGCCGCACGTTCAAGATCGGCTTCCGGATGCAGTGGGGCCGCGGGACCTGAGTGGCGGCGGCGGGGCGGCCCGGGGCCGCCCCCGCCTGCGGCGAGTGTTCGGCACGCGAGGCGAGGCCCGCGTCGGTCGAGGGCCGCCCGGCCGCGCTACCAGCCGGGCGCGAGTCGCGGCCAGCGGGTGACGACCTGCCCGTCTTCCACCACCACGTAGCCGGGATGCTGCGCCGCCGTCGCGCAGGCGTGGTTCGGCAGGATCCGCACGCGCGCACCGACCGGCAGCTCCGGCAGCGGCGCGTTGCTGCCCGCGCGCACCTCGAGCAGCCCGTGTTCCTGGTTCGCGCGCGCCACCACCAGGTCGGGGTAGGGCACGCCGTGCACGTCGCACACGAGTCCGTGGCCCTGGTCCACCGGCTGCCGCGCGGTGCCGCGGTCCGCCGACAGCGCCATCCAGCCGGCGTCGACGACGATCTGCCGCTTGTCGCGCTGGTGGCCGATCACCGTCGCCAGCACGCCGATCGCGACGTCGCCGACGCTGCAGACGCCGAGCCCTGCCATCACGAGGTCGAAGAACACGTAGACGCCGGCGCGCACCTCCGTGACGCCGGACCAGTCGCGTGCGAAGTAGGCCGTCGGCGTCGAGCCGACACTGACCACGGGCGCGGGCAGCCCGGCGGCCCGCAGGCGCCCGGCGGCGTGCACCGCGCCCGCGCGCTCGCGCTCGGCGATCGCCGCGAGGGCCGCCTCGCCGCGGCAGTCGTAGGAGCCGCCCGCGTGCGTCAGCACGCCGCACAGCTCGGCGCCGCCGGCGTGCAGCGCCTCGCCGATCCGCAGCAGCCGTGGATCGTCGGGTCGCACGCCGGAGCGGTGGTCGTCGGTGTCGATCTCGATCAGGGTCGGGATCGGCACGTCGGCGCTCGCGGCCGCCACCGCGCGCGCCTGCTCCAGCTCGTCCACGAGGACCGTGAGCCGGATGCCCCGGCGCAACAGCGCGGCCACGCGGCCGAGCTTCTGCGGCGCGATGCCGACCGCGTACAGCAGGTCCGTCACGCCGGCCGCGGCGAACGCCTCGGCCTCGTGCAGCGTGGACACCGTCGCGGGCCCGCTCGGCGCGTCCATCATCCGGCGCGCCACCTCGACGCACTTGGCGGTCTTCAAGTGCGGCCGCAGCCGCACGCCGGCGCCGTCGAGGCGCGCGCGCAGCCGCGCGAGGTTGCGCTCCATCCGCGCACGGTCGAGCAGCAGGCACGGCGTGTCGAGCGCGTCGAGGCTCACGGGTGCACCGGCTCGGGCGCCGCGGCCGGCGCGCCCGCCGCGCCCGCCGCGGCCCCGCGGCTCAGCGCGACGTAGATCACCGGCGTGGTGAACAGCGTCAGCAGCTGGCTGATCGCGAGGCCGCCGAAGACCGCGATGCCGAGCGGCTGGCGCAGCTCCGCGCCGGTGCCGATACCGGACATCAGCGGCACCGCGCCGAGCATCGCCGCGATCGTCGTCATCACGATCGGCCGGAAGCGCACGAGGCAGGCCTCGTGGATCGCGTCCCGCGCCGACAGCCCGCGGCGCTGCCCTTCCAGCGCGAAGTCCACCAGCAGGATGCCGTTCTTCATCACGATGCCGATCAGCAGTATCACGCCCATCAGGCCCATCACGGAGAAGTCCTGGCCCGCGGCCCAGAGGCTCAGGATCGCGCCGACGCCCGCCGACGGCAGCGTCGAGATGATGGTCAGCGGGTGGACGAAGCTCTCGTAGAGCACGCCGAGGATGATGTACACGGCGGCGAGCGCCGCGAGGATCAGGAACGGCTGGGTCGCGAGCGAGTCCTGGAACGCAGCGGCGTTGCCGCGGAACTCGCCCTTGACCGTGGACGGCATCCCGAGCGCCGCCACGGTGCGCTCGACGGCCTCGATGCCGTCGCCGAGCGCGACACCGGGCCTGAGGTTGAACGACAGCGTCGCCGACGGGAACATGCCGTCGTGCGCGATGCTGAGGGGCCCGACGCCCGGGGACTCTAGCCGCGCGAACGAGGATAGCGGCACCATCCGGCCGGTCGCCGGCGAGCGCAGGTAGAGCTGCTGCAGGCTGTCGACGCGCCCGCGCTGGCGCTCGTCCACCTCGAGGATCACGCGGTACTGGTTCGTCTCGGTCTGGTACTCGCCGATCTGGCGCTGGCCGAACGCGTCGTAGAGCACCTGGTTCACGTCCTCGGCGCGGAAGCCGAAGCGCGCCGCGGCGACCCGGTCGATCGTGAGCCGGGTGACCGCGGCGCCGAGTTGCATCTCGTTGGAGACGTCCCGGAACTCCGGCTGCTCGCGCAGCGCCTCCGTCAGCCGGCCGGCCCACTGGCCGAGCGTGCCGCTGTCGGCCCCGGTCAGCACGTAGGCGTACTGCGAGCGCGAGCCGCGGCCGGTCAGGTTGATGTCCTGCTGGGTGCGGAGCACGAGGCTGATCCCGGGCACCTGCGCGAGCTGCGGCCGCAGCCGGTCGATCAGTTCCTCGGACGAGACGTCGCGGTCGCCACGGTCCTTCAGCACCACGTAGAACCGGCCGTTGGCGATGTTCGGGTTAGGCCCGCTCGGGCCGACCACGTGGCCGATCGCCTGGATCGCGTCGTCCTTCGCGAGGATCTCGGCGAGCGCGTGGTGCTTGCGCACCATGTCGTCGAACGAGACGTCGTCGGCCGCGCGCGAGGAGCCGACGATGTACGCAGTGTCCTGCAGCGGGAAGAAGCCCTTCGGCACCAGCACGTAGCTGGCCACGGCGACGGCGACCGTGCCCGCGAAGATCGCGAGCACCGTGCGCTGCCGCGCCAACGCCCACGTCAGCCCGCGGTCGTAGCGCGCCACCAGGCGGTCCGAGAACGACGTCCCGCCGGCGGCGGCGTGCGCCATCGGCTTCATGAAGCGCGCGGCCAGCATCGGCGCCAGCGTCAGCGACGCGAGCATCGAGAACAGGATCGCGGCCGTCAGCGTGCCGGCGAACTCGCGGAAGATGCGGCCGACGACGCCGCCCATCAGCAGCAGCGGGATGAACGCGGCGACCAGCGCGAGGCTGATCGCGACGACGGTCGGCGCGATCTCGGCGGCGCCCTCGAGCGCCGCCTCGCGCATCGCCGCGCCCGCCTCGAGCCGCCGGTGGATGTTCTCGACCACGACGATCGCGTCGTCGACCACGAAGCCGACCGCGAGGATCAGCGCCACCACCGTCATGTTGTTGAAGCTGAAGCCGAGCAGGTACATCGCGCCGACGCTCGCGACCAGCGCCAGCGCGAGGACGCCGCCGACGATCGCGGTCGCGGAGACCTGGCGCAGGAACGCTCCCATCACGACGATCACCAGCGCGAACGTCAGCACGAGCGTCAGCTCGGCCTCGTCCAGCGTCGCGCGGATGGTACGCGTGCGGTCGTTCAGCACCTCGAGCTCGACGCTCGCGGGCAGCTGCGCGCGTATGTCGGGCAGCGCGGCCTTGACCGCCTCCGCGGTCGAGACGATGTTCGCGCCGGGCTGCCGGCGCACCATGATGTAGATGCCGGGGCGGCCGTTCTGCCACGAGCCCACGTAGGCGTTCTCGGGCCCGATCACGATGCGCGCGACGTCGCGCAGGAACACGGGTGCGCCGTCGCGGTACGCGACGATCAGCGCGCCGTACTCGCCAGGCTCGAAGATCTGGTCGTTGGTCGCGATGGTCGAGACGCGGTCGCGGCCGTAGATCGCGCCCTTCGCCTGGTTGACGCTGGCGGACTGCAGCACCTCGCGCAGGTCGGCGAGCCCGAGGCCGAGCGCCGCGGCCTTCTCGGGCGAGGCCTGCACCCGGAGCGCCGGCTTGCGCTGCCCGAACAGGTTGACCTCCGAGACGCCGTTCACCTGGCTGAGGCGCCGCGCGACGAACACCTCGGCGAGGTCGCTGAGCTGCGTCGACGGCATCAGGTCCGACTGCATCCGCAGCGCGAGGATCGGGCTGTCGTTGGGGTTGCCCTTGCGCCAGGTCGGCAGGCTCGGCATGTCGCGGGGCAGCTGGCGCGAGGCGGCGTTGATCGCGGCCTGCACCTCCTGCGCCGCGACCGTGATGTCCTTCGACAGCTCGAACTGCAGCGTGATCGAGGTCGAGCCGAGCGTGCTGTTCGAGGTCATCTCGCGGATGCCCGGCACGCCGCTGAGCTCCACCTCGAGCGGCGTCGCGACCGAGGAGGCCATCGTCTCCGGGCTCGCGCCCGGCAGCGAGGCGTTCACGGTCATCGTCGGCAGCTCGACCTCGGGCATCGGCGCGATCGGCATGCGCGGGAAGGCGATCGCTCCGAGCAACAGCACGCCGAGCGCCAGCAGCGCCGTGCCGACCGGGTGCCGGATGCACCAAGTGGACAGCGCGCCGCGGCGCGCGCCGGCACCCGCGTCAGCCGGCGGCATCCGCGCCTCCCGCGGGCGCGACGAGCTTCACCGCGCTGCCGTCCCTGAGCCGCGACTGGCCGTCGACGACCAGTTCGTCGCCCGGCGCGACGCCGCGGGCGATCACGACGAGGTCCTCGTCGCGGTAGCGGGTCTCGACGGGCACGACCTCCGCCTTGCCGTCGCGCACGCGGTACACGAAGGCGCCCGCGAGCCCTTCGTTGACGGCGCGTGCGGGGACCACCGTGACGTCCTCGCTGAGGCCGGTCTCGACCTGCAGCGCGACGAACTGCCCCGGCCACAGGCGACCGTCCGGGTTCGCGAACTCGGCGCGCACGCGCAGCGTGCCGGTGGCGGTGTCGATCTGGTTGTCGAAGCTCGCGATCCGGCCGGCCGCGAGCTCGGTGCCGGCGTCGCGGTCGTAGGCGACGACGCGCCGCCCGCGGCGACCGTCCGGACCCGCGTCGAGCGCGCCGAGCGCGGCCTGCGGCACGGTGAACACCACCGAGATCGGGTCCACCTGCGTGACCGTGACGATGCCGCCCTCGGCGCCGGCCTGCACGAGATTGCCCGGATCGATCCTGCGGATGCCGACGCGCCCGCGGACGGGCGCGACGATGCGCGTGTAGCCGAGCTCGACCCGGTGCGCCTCGATCGCGGCCTCCGCAGCGGCGATGCCCGCCTTCAGCTGCTCGACCCGCGCGGCCTGCTGGTCGATCGCCTGCCGCGGCACGATGCGCGGGTCGCCGAGCTCG
Source organism: Steroidobacteraceae bacterium (assembly GCA_027531255.1). GTDB lineage: Bacteria > Pseudomonadota > Gammaproteobacteria > Steroidobacterales > Steroidobacteraceae > JAPZRU01. Next base: position 42,905 of record JAPZRU010000024.1, read on the forward strand.
CGGTAACGCGCGAGGTCGAGCTCGGCGCTGCGCAGCTCCGCCTCGCGGCTGGCCTTCTCGGCCTCGGCCCGCGCGAGGTTCGCGCGGATCGTGCGATCGTCGATGCGCGCGAGCAGCGCTCCGCGCTCGACGAGCTGGCCTTCGTCGAACAGCACCGCCGTGACGACGCCGGTGACCTGCGGGCGGAGCACCACGGTCTGCAGAGACTGCACGGTGCCGATGCTCGCGATGCGGTGGACCACGTCGCGCCGCTGCACGGCCGCGACCGACACCGGCACCGGGTCGGGCTTGCGGGCGGCCTTCGCGTCCGAGGACTGGAACGCGCGCCAGGCGGGAATCGCCGCGACCGCGACGATCGCGACGACGACGAGCAGCAGGACGCGATGTCTCGGCAGTGCTGGCAGCATGGCGGACCGACGGGCGGCGGGCGAACGCCGTCACAGCATACGGCCTGCCCCGTAGTGCCGGCGCGCCGTGCGCGCGGGGTCGCATAACCGGCGCTCATGCGCGGCCGCCGCGGTCAGCCGCGCGGCGCTGGCACCGCATAACGGCGAGTTATGCGTCTGTCCCACCTTTTGATGCGAGCGGGCGACCCGCTTTGCTAACGTCGATGGGCGCTCCCCGGCGTACCCGTGCGGGCGCACGACGCCGACCATGGGAGTGCCACCGCGATGACGAGGACGGCCAGGCGCGAACGCTCGTTCGGCGTCGTGGGCGGCCTCGCGCCTGCGGCCGACCGGCACCTGCTGGAACGGCTCGCCGCCGAGGCCGCCGCGCGGCCCGACGCCGCCAGCTTCGAGTTCGCCTACGACGCGCGGCTCGCGGCGCGCGCCGGCGAGCCGCACGCCACCACCTCCGAACTCCTGATGCGCGTGTACGACGGCATCGACGCGTTCGAGGCGCGGGGCGTCGGCACCGCGGTGCTGCCGCTGTTCCTCGAGCCCGACTTCGCGGGCGAGCTGCAGTCCAACTCGCCGCTGCCGATCGTCGAGCCGGTCGGCGCGCTGCGCGCGCACGTGCGCGCGGAACATCCGCGCGCGCGGCGCCTCGGCGTGCTCGACACCGCCGACCGCCCGCGACCCGGCCCGTACGAGCCGCACTTCCCCGCGGGCGAGTACCAGCTGCTGCACGCCGGCGACGCGGCGGGCATCGACCGCGTGCGGCAGGCGCTGCACGGTGCCGGCGGGCTCGCCTCGGGCGTCGCCGGCGAGCGCGCGCGCGAACTGCTGCGCGCGGCCTGCGAGGACCTCGTGCGCCGCGGTGCGGAGCTGATCCTGCCGGGCGCGCCGGAGATCGCGCTCGTGGCCGCCGACCTCGCCGCGGCGGGGCTGCCGGTGGTCGACCACCACCGCGTGCTCGCGCAGCACGCGGTGTCCGGCCGCTTCGCGCCGGTGCCGCGTCCGTTCAAGCTCGGCGTGGTCGGCGGCGTCGGGCCCGCGGCGACGCTCGACTTCCTGCAGAAGGTGATGCGCAACACGCCGGCGCGCCGCGACCAGGACCACCTGCGGCTCGTCGTCGAGCAGAACCCGCAGATCCCGGACCGCACCGAGCACCTCGTCGGCGACGGCGTCGACCCGACGCTCGCGCTGTACGCGACCTGCAAGAAGCTGCAGGCCGGGCAGGCCGACCTGATCGCGATCCCGTGCAACACCGCGCATGCGTTCGTCGAGGAGATCCAGTCGCACCTGCGCATCCCGATCGTGAACATGATGACCGAGACCGCCGGGCACCTGCGCGAGGCCTACCCCGCGCTGCGGCGCGTGGGCCTGCTGGCGACGACGGGCACGGTCGCGAGCGGCGTGTACCGGCGCGCGCTCGAGGCGCGCGGGCTCGAGCAGGTCGTGCCGCGCCCGGCGCCGCAGGCGCGGGTGATGAACGCGATCTACGGGCCGCGCGGCGTCAAGGCGGGCTACACCGCGGGCGAGTGCGTCGACGACGTCGCCGCCGCCATCGACGACCTGGTCGAGCAGGACGTCGCGGTGATGATTCTCGGCTGCACCGAGCTGCCGCTGCTGTTCCCCGAGCTCGAGGTGACGAGCCGGAGCGGGCGCCGCGTGACGCTGGTCGACCCGACCGAGATCCTCGCGGTACGCTGCGTGTCGCAGGCGATGGCCCGGGCGGGCGCTTGACCCGGAAGGTCCGTCCGCGGCGCCCCCGGTCGAGGTTCGCCGGTCCCGGGGGGGGTCGATGAGCTCGAAACGGCTGACGGCCTGGATCGTCGCGGGCCTCGTGCTCGGCATGGTGGTGGGCTACGCCGTCAACGTGTCGGCCAGCCCCGCGGGCGCCGCGCGGTTCGCCGAGATCGCGAACCTGCTGCCGTTCGCGTTCCTGCGCCTGATCAAGATGATCATCGCGCCGCTCGTGTTCACGACGCTGGTGGTCGGCATCGCGAAGATGGGCGACATCGCGACCGTCGGCCGCATCGGCGGCAAGGCGCTCGCCTGGTTCATCTTCGCCTCGCTGATCTCGCTCACGCTCGGCCTGGTGCTCGTGCAGTGGTTCGAGCCGGGCCGCGCGATGAGCCTGCCGCTGCCGCCCGCGGAAGCGAGTTCCGGCGTCAGCGCGGGCGCGATGACCATGAAGGGCTTCATCGAGTCGACGCTGCCGGCCAGCGTGATCGCCGCGATGGCCGACAACGAGATCCTGCCGATCGTCGTGTTCTCGCTGTTCTTCGGCACCGCGATGGCCGCGCTCGGCGAGCGCACGAAGGGCGTGCTGAACGCGCTAGACGCGGTCGCGCACGTGATGCTGAAGGTCACCGGCTTCGTGATGCTGTTCGCGCCGCTCGCGGTGTTCGGCGCGCTGGCGGCCACCGTCGCGAAGCAGGGGCTCGACGTAATCCGCGTCTACGGCATCTTCGTCACCGAGTTCTACTTCTCGCTCGCGATCCTGTGGGCGATCCTGATCGGGCTCGGTCTCCTGATCATCGGCGGCAGCGTGTTCCGGCTGGTCCGGCGCATCCGCGAGCCGGTGCTGCTCGCGTTCTCGACCGCGAGCTCCGAGGCCGCCTACCCGCGCACGCTGGAGGAGCTCGAGCGGTTCGGTTGCAGCAACCGCGTCGCGAGCTTCGTGCTGCCGGTCGGCTACTCGTTCAACCTCGACGGCTCGATGATGTACTGCACGTTCGCCGTGCTGTTCCTGGCGCAGGTGTACGGCATCGAGCTGTCGATCGCGCAGCAGATCCTGATGGTCGCGATCCTGATGCTGACCTCGAAGGGCATCGCGGGCGTGCCGCGGGCGTCGCTCGTCGTGGTCGCCGCGACGCTCGGCCAGTTCGGCATCCCGGAGGCCGGCATGCTGCTGCTGCTCGGCATCGACCACTTCCTCGACATGGGCCGCTCGGCGACCAACGTGGTCGGCAACAGCATCGCGACCGCGATCGTCTCGAAGTGGGAGGGCGAACTGCGCGCCGGTGCCGCAGGCGACGGGCCGCTCCCGGCGGCCGCGGGCGGCCCGGCCGCCGAGGCCCCGAGCGGCCCCGCACCGGAACGGAGCAGCTGATGCGCCGCGAGCGCGCATAACGCCGGGTTATGCGCGCGCCCGACCTATTCATTGGTCGGCGCCCGGGCCGCTGCCTATCTTCGTTACGGACACCGCGGGAGGACGCGATGGAGGCGGCGCGCATCGACCCGGCGACGGGCACCACCACCGGCGCGCAGTGGGCCGCGCGGCTCGCCGCGGAGGTCGGCAAGGCCGTGCTCGGGCAGCGCGCGCTCGTCGAGCGCCTGCAGGTGGCGCTGCTGACCGGCGGCCACGTGCTGCTCGAGGGCATGCCCGGGCTCGCGAAGACGCTGGTCGTGAAGTCGCTCGCGCAGGCGCTCGGCGTGCAGTTCGAGCGCATCCAGTTCACGCCGGACCTGCTGCCGAGCGACGTCGTCGGCACGATGATCTACTCGCCGGGCACCGGCGCGTTCACCCCGCACCACGGCCCGATCTTCGCCAACCTCGTGCTCGCCGACGAGATCAACCGCGCGCCCGCGAAGGTGCAGAGCGCGCTGCTCGAGGCGATGCAGGAGCGCCAGGTGACGCTCGGCGGCACGACCCACGCGCTGCCGCAGCCGTTCCTCGTGATGGCGACGCAGAACCCGATCGAGCAGGAGGGCACCTACCCGCTGCCCGAGGCGCAGCTCGACCGCTTCCTGTTCAAGCTGCTGCTCGACTACCCCGGTCGCGACGACGAGCTGCTGATGCTGCGCCGCTGGGGCTCGGTGACCGCCCACCCGGAGCTCGGCGCGGTGTCGAGCGGCGCGGAGCTGGTCGCGCTGCGCGCCGAGGTGGACCGCGTTCACGTCGCCGACGCGATCCAGGACTACGTCGTCACGCTGGTCCGCGAGACGCGCGCGATCGCGACCGGCGCGTCCACCGTCGGCGGCGGGCGCCGCACGCTCGCCTACGGCGCCTCGCCGCGCGCGTGCCTCGGGCTGTTCCAGGCCGGCAAGGCGCTCGCCTGGCTGCGCGGCCACGACTACGTCGGACCCGCGCTGGTGCAGGAGGTGTACGCGGACGTGATGCGCCACCGCGTGGGGCTGACCTACGAGGCGGAATCCGCCGGGCTCACGGCGGACGGCATCCTCGCCGAGGTCGTGGCGAGCACGCCGGTGCCCGAACGCGCGTCGCGGCCGGGCTGAGGGGACGCGCGCGCGATGCATCCCGGCACGGCATCGTTGGCGAGCCGCCTGCGCTCGGCGCCGACGGCGCTGCTGCAGCGCCTCGAATGGCGGGCGCGGCACGCGGTCAACACCACGGTCAGCGGCGAGTACCGCTCGGCGTTCCGCGGCCGCGGCATGGAGTTCGACCAGGTCGTGCGCTACCAGTGGGGCGACGACCCGCGCGACATCGACTGGAACGTGACGGCGCGGCTCGGCGCGCCCTACCGCAAGCGCTTCGTCGAGGAGCGCGACCTGTCGGTGATCTTCGTGTTCGAGGATGCGCCGGCGCTGCAGTTCGGCAGCGACGGCCGCACGCGGCGCGACACGCTGCTCGAGGCGGTGGCGCTGCTGATGCTGGTGAGCGGCATCAACCGCGACCGCGTGGGGCTGCTCTACCGTGCGCCGTCGGCGTCGTGGTTCGTGCGTGCCCGGCCCGGCCGGGCCGGCGCGCTGCGCTGCGCCGCGCGGCTGCTCGCGGCTCCGGCGCCCGCGCTCGACGGTCCGCCCTCGGCTGCGCTGCCGTGGGACTTCATGCGCAGGTTCGCCTCGCGCGGCAGCGTGCTGGTGTGGGCCGGCCCGTTCGCGCCGACCGAGCTGCCGCGCTCGTGGCCGGAGCTGCAGCACCGCTACCAGCTGGTCGGCATGCGCGCCGACGATCCGTGGGACGACGGGCTGCCGGAGGACGCGCGGCTCGTCGCCTACGACCCGGTCGCGGGCTGGCTGACGACGCTCGACGGCGGGTCGGCCGCGGAACGCGCCGCGCACGCCCGCTGGCGCGCGGCCCGCGAGTCGCACTTCGCGGCCCTGTTCCCGAACGAGGACGACCGCCTGCGCGTGCGCAACACCGAGGACCCGCTGCAGGCGCTGGTCGCGTGGTTCCACCGGCACCGGCACGCCGAGGCGCGCGGTCGCGCGCGGCGCCGCGCATGATCGGCGCCTCGTTCCACGACCCGCTGTGGCTGCTGCTGCTGGCGCTGCTGCCCGCCGCGTGGCTGCTGCGGCGCCGGCGCCGCGTGCACGCGGTCGTGGTGCCGGACGCGCACGCGTGGCACGCGCCGCGCGCCACCGCGCGGCTGGCGGCCCCGGTCGTGCTCGCGTACCTCGGGCTCGCGCTGCTGGTGGTCGCGCTGGCCCGGCCGCAGGTCCACCGGCCGCTCGGCGACGACGCGCGCGCCGGCTACGACCTCGTGCTGGCGATCGACCTGTCGACCAGCATGTACGCCGAGGACTTCCAGCGCGGCGGCGTCACCACCAACCGGCTGCAGGCGATCAAGCCGATCATCGCCGCGTTCATCGGCCAGCGCCCGAACGACCGGATCGGCATCGTCGTGTTCGCGGGCCGCGCCTACACCTTCGCGCCGCTGACCTTCGACCACGAATGGCTGCGGCGCCAGTCCGCGCGCCTGTCGATCGGCATCGTCGAGGACGGCACCGCGGTCGGCGACGCGATCGGCGTCGCCCTGTCGCGGCTGCGCGAGGGCCGGCAGGACGGCGGCGACGCGCGCCGCGAGGGCCAGTTCGTCGTGCTGCTGACCGACGGCTCGAGCAACAAGGGCTCGCTGGACCCGCGGATGGCGGCGCAGCTCGCGGCGGAGGAGGGCGTGCCCATCTACACGATCGGCGCCGGCGCCGAGGGGCTCGTGCCGACGCCCGTGTTCGACTGGGCCGGCAAGCGCATCGGCACCGAGATGAAGGCGTCCGAGATCGACTCGCTCGTGCTGCGCGACATCGCCGAGACCACGGGCGGCCTGTTCTTCCGCGCCACGGACCCGAACGCCGTGCGCGAGGCGTTCGCGCGCATCGACGCGGCGCAGAAGATCGACTTCGACGCGCCGCCGCCGGTCGTCAGCCACGACCTGTTCCAGCTGCCCGCCGGCGCCGGCAGCGCACTGCTCGCGCTCGCCGCACTGCTCACGCATTTCCGCGACGGGATCCGCCGATCCCTCGCCGCGATCACCGCCGCAAGGTCCCCGCTCCTGGCCCGCGCGGCACCTGACCAGTCTCTCCGGGGAGGACACTCACGATGAACAAGATTCCGAGACGCCGACTCCTGCAGGGCCTCGCCGCCGGTGCCGCGGGCGCCGCACTGCCGCTGGCCGCGGGCGCACAGCAGCCGCGGCCGGGCGGCGGCACCTCGCAGCGCCCCATCCGCATCGCGGTGCTGCAGTTCTCCCACGAGACCACGACCTTCCTGCCGTACGACACGACCATCGACGACTTCACCTACGAGGGTTCGCCGGCACGCGGCGAGGCGCTGCTGGCCTCGGGCCCCGGCAGCTACATGGGCGGCTTCGTGAAGGTGGCGCGCGAGCACGCCAACGTCGAACTGGTCGGCATCGAGTCGCCGCTCGGCTCGAAGCGCGGCTCGGGCTCGGGCTGGATCACGAAGCAGACCTTCGACCACTTCACCAACAAGATGATCGCCGAGCTGAAGGCGCAGGGGCCGTTCGACGGCGCGTACCTCGCGCTGCACGGCGCGGCGGGCGTGCGCGACGTGCCGAAACCGGAGGCGGTGCTGGCGCGGCGCGTGCGCGAGGTGATCGGGCCGAAGGGCTTCATCGCCGGCACGTTCGACCCGCACGGCAACGAGGACCACGACTTCCTGCGCTACGCGAACCTCGCGTTCTGCGTGAAGTACTACCCGCACTACGACACGGAGCTGCAGGGCCAGCGCGCCGCGCGCACGCTGATCCGCTGCATCCGCGGCGACTACAGGCCAACCACCGCGACGGCGAAGCCGCCGATCATCACGCCGTCGGTGCTGCAGTGGACCGGCCAGTCGCCGTGGATGGACCTCGTGCAGCGCGCGCTGGTCTGGGAGGCACGCGAGACCGACGTCTACGTGAGCTTCTACTACGGCTTCGCGTTCATGGACGCGCCGGACGCGGGCATGACCTTCCAGGTGATGACGAACGGCAATCCGGGCCTCGCGCGCGAGATCGCCGACGACATGGCGAAGACCGCCTGGCGCCTGCGCGAGGAGCTGTGGAACGCGACCAAGGTCTACCGGCACCGCGAGGGCGTGCGCCTGGCGAAGGAGGCGATCCAGAAGAACGCGGTGCCGTTCGTGCTGGCCGACCACAGCGACCGCACCGGCGCGGCGACCTGGCTGCTGCAGGAGATCCTGTCGCAGGACCTGAGCGACACGATCATCGGCACGATCTGCGACGAGGACGCGATCGAGACGCTGCGCAAGCGCGGCGTGAAGCCCGGCGACCCGTTCGACATGGAGATCGGCGGCGAGATGGACGTGTCCGCCGGCAAGCCGGTGCGCGTGCGCGGCCGCGTGAAGACGGTGAGCGGCGGCCCGGGCCGGCGCGGCGGGCGGCGCAGCGCCGCAGGCTCGCAGCTGTGGGTCAGCGTCGAGTTCGGCAGGAACAACCTGCTCGTGATCAGCCCGTTCCTCGCGCAGATCACCGATCCCGAGTCGTTCCTCGACCTCGGCATCGACATCGCCCAGTACAAGGGCTACGCGATCAAGTCGCGCGTGCACTTCCGGCGCGGCTTCTACGACAGCGGCTTCGCGAAGACCATCCTGCTGGTGGAGCCGGAGCAGCCGTTCCTCGGTACGGTGCGGCTCGAGGCGCTGCCCTACAGGTTCATCGACCTGAAGAAGTTCTGGCCCTACAACAGGAGCCTGACCTACACCGGCGGCTGACGCCGGATCCGCGGCGGCGCGGGGCCCGGTGCCGCGCCGCCGCAGGGACTGCCGACCCCGTCACGTAGTCCGATACCGACGCCGGAAGTCAGGGCGTCACGGCCACGCCGGGACCCGCCCCGCGCCCTATGCTGTGGGCCACGGACGGAACCGGGCGGACGGGGCTCCCATGCTCAGGTGCGGCATTTCGGCGGTCGCGATGACCGCCCTGCTCGGAACGGCGGCACCGGCCTTCGCCGCAGCCCCGCAGGGTCGTCCCGAGCCGGTCCCGCCGGCGGCACCCGCGTCCGTCGTGCCGCCCACCGCCGAGCCGGACGGCTCGGTTCCGCTCGCGACCGCCGTCCCCGAGGCCGACGCCGGCTCGCCGGCGCCCGCGACGGTCGATCCCGGTGCAGGCCCGGAACGACTGCCCGACGCTCCCGCCGAGCGGGCGATCGCGGAGGAAGGGCCGATCCCCGATCCCTGCGAAGACGCGCGCACGCGCACGCCCTCGTGGTCGCGCGAACTGTGGATCGACCGCTTCGAGAAGCAGCTGCGCGCGAGCGGTTGCCGCTCGGCGCTCTGGATCGACCGGCTGTTCGGACCGCCGGAGGACCTCGGCGAGTACCGCGAGGTGTCCGGCAACGTCGCCACCTCGCTGCTCTGGTCGGAGTACGACGGCTTCGATCCGCGCGTGCGCTTCCGCGTGAACCTGCCGCTGCCGCGGACGAACGAGCGCGTGCGCGCCTTCATCGGTCGCACCGACCGCGACGAGTTCGTGACCGAGCGCGGCGAGACGATCGGCTTCGTGCCGCGGCAGTTCGGCACGATCGGCGAGGAGCAGACGCTGCTGGGACTCGGCTACCGGCCGCCGTCCGCGGACGACGGCAGCGGCTTCGATTTCAGCACGGGCGTGCGCGCGCGCTTCCCGCTCGATCCGTTCGTGAAGGCGAGCTACCGGATGGCGTGGTTCGACGGCGAGCGCAGCGCGGTGCTGTTCAAGCCGACCGTGTTCTGGCAGCAGAGCGAGCAGTTCGGGCTGACCACGCGCATCGACGTGCCGCACGTGTTCACGCCCGACTGGCTGGCGCTGCTGACCGCCTCGGCGACCTGGTCGGAGCGCTCGCAGGGCGCGCGCGGCTACGTGAACGCCACCGTGTTCCGCACGCTCGGTCGCCACGGTGCGGCTGCGCTGCAGGTCGGCGCCGAAGGCGAAGCGGACGCGGAGGTGCCGGTACGCGAATGGGGCGTGCGTGCGCTGTGGCGACGCAACGTCTGGCGCGACTGGCTCGCGCTCGAACTGCGCACGAGCCTCACCTGGCCGCGCGAACGGCGCGACGAGCCGCGCGAGCCGAGCTGGGGCGCCGGCGTCGGCTTCGAACTCGTGTTCGGCGAAGGCTCGTTCCGCGGCATGTGAAACGCGGCGCACCGCAGCGAGCGACGCCATGCGCGGCCAGGTCGATTTCGGCAGCGACCAAGCGACCGCGGCGGGCGCGAAGCCTTCGATCCGCGGCGTGCTCTGACCGCACGCGATCCCGCGCGGTGGCCCGGCGCACGGGGGCCGGCGGGGGCCCCCCGGGGCACAGGGATATACAGTTCTGCCCACGGAGCACCCTAGACCTGGGCGTCTAGGCGGGGGTCCGG
>JAPZRU010000032.1 GCA_027531255.1 Steroidobacteraceae bacterium
CCCTGGATGATCAGCGTGATCGTGATGCTCATGGTCGTGCTCGCTCGTGCCGCGCTGTGGGCGGCCCGCCGCGCCCGCGCCCCCCGCTACCGCCCCCCGTCTATCGCCACCGGCGACCCGGCCGGGGGGCCGGGGACCGGCGCCCGCCTCGCGGCGGGCGGCCGGCGTGCCGCGCCCGCGAGGGACGCGGCGCCCGGTCCGCGCGGCAGGCGGCTCGCGCCGCCGCCGGCGGGACCGGTGGAGTCGCGATCAGCCCGCGCCGAGGGCGGCGAGGAACGGGTTCGCGAAGATCAGCAGCAGCGCGATCGCGACGCCGATGATGGGCACCGCGTCGAGCAGGCCCGCGACGATGAACATGCGGGTCTGCAGCATCGGGGCCAGCTCCGGCTGGCGCGACGCGCCCTCGAGGAACTTGCCGCCGAGGATCGCGAAGCCGATGGCGGTGCCGAGCGCGCCGAGGCCGATGAGAAGGCCCGCCGCGATGACGGTCATGCTCATCACGTCGGCGATCTGCTGGATGTTCTCCATGGTCTACTCCGTACTCCGAAGGTCGTGGTCGAAACGAAAACGAAACGGCAGGAAGGATCGTCGTTCTGCTGACGCGGCCGTGCGCGGCGACGCGCGCGGCCGCGACGCTCTCAGTGGTGCTCGGCGGCCATGCTCAGGTACACGATCGTCAGCATCATGAAGATGAAGGCCTGGAGCGTGATCACGAGGATGTGGAACACGGTCCAGATGAAGCCCGCGATGAACTGCGCGCTGCCGAGCAGCCACGTGCTGAGCGCGAACAGGCCGGCGCCCAGCGTCATCGTCGAGATCAGGATGAAGATCAGCTCGCCCGCGTACATGTTGCCGAACAGTCGGAGGCTGAGGCTCAGGGGGCGCACCAGCTCCTCGATCACGCGCAGCAGCAGGTTGGCCGGCGCGAGCAGCACCTTGCCGACCGGGCCCTCGGCGTGGAACGGCGCGGTGAACCACTCGGCGAAGAAGCCGCCGAAGCCCTTGTGCTTGATGCCGTAGTACCAGATCAGGAAGAACACGCAGATCGCCATGCCGACGGTCGTGTTCAGGTCGGCGGTGGGCACCACGCGCAGCGCCTCGAGGCCGAGCGCCTTGCCGGCGGTCGGCAGCCAGCCCACGGGCACCATGTCCATGAAGTTCATCAGGAACACGAGGCAGAAGATCGTGAGCGCGAGCGGCGCGATCATGGTCGCGCGGCCGTGGAAGGTTTCCTTGACGATGCCGTCCACGAACTCGAGGATCATCTCGACGAAGCACTGGAACTTGCCCGGCACGCCGGCGGTGGCGCGGCTCGAGGCCTTGAACAGCAGCGCGAGCAGGATGACGATCAGGACGACCTTGACCCCGACGCTGTCGAGGTTGACGGTCATGAAGCCTTCGCCGACGGACAGGTGCTCGAGCTTGCCCTTGATGTACTCGGTCATCCCGCCGCTTTCGGAAGCCATCGTCACACCCCGTCTAGCTCGGCGCCCGCTGCGCGGCGCCCTTCATGCCTTCACGAGAACCATCAACGTATCGCCGCGAGCCCGATCCAGAACCCGACCTGCGCGGCGATGAGCCCGAGCAGCAGCGGGAACGGCTGCAGGTCCGCGGGACCGAGCGCGAGCCACAGCGCGAGCCCGATCCAGAGCCACTTCAGCACTTCGCCGACGTACCAGGCCCGCGCCAGCACCCGGACCGGCGCGATGCCCGGCGCGAACAGCCGCCAGCCGAACACCACGTTGCCCGTCGCGACGATGGCGCCGCCCGCGAGCGCCGCCTTCGCCGCCGCGCCGCCGGACACGAATGCCGCGCCGATCGCGACCACCAGGGCGGCCGACAGCTGCAGGCTCGCGTACCGGAGTACGAGGAGGCGACCGCGGGACCGGTGAGAGTCCGAGCTGCGCCCAGCACCCGACCCGGGGCCTGTACTCATGGCTGACACGACGCGCAAAAAAACCACTTCGTGGCGCCGGGTGGCGCAGCCGAAGTGGCCGACGTTCTCGGGCGAGCCGGCGGACCGGCCCTGCGAGGCGCGCGCATTATAGGCACCTTTTTGCAGTGCTTCAATGCTGCGTAGGCGCGGGTCGCGAACCGCCTAAAGGTTTGTCGCAGCTCGGATTTCCGGCGATACCGGCGTGCTTCGCCCGGCCGGGCGGTAGCACGTGCAGGGTCGGCGGGAGCGGGCGTTCAGCGGATGTGGGAGAGGATGCCGTCCAGTTCGTCGAGGCTCGAGTAGCTGACGACCAGCTGGCCGCGGCCGCTCGGCTGGTGGCGGAACGTGACCTTGGCGCCGAGCTTCTCGGAGAGTTCGGTCTGGAGCTGGCGGATGTTGGCGTCGGCGCGACGGGCGCCGTCGTCGCCGGCCTCGGGGTTCCCGGCGGTGAGCCGGCGCACCAGCGCCTCGGTCTCGCGCACCGACAGCCCCTTCTTCGCCACGAGCGCGCCGACCTCGGCCTGCTGGCGCCGGTTCTGCAGCCCGAGCAGCGCGCGCGCGTGCCCCATCTCGAGCTCGCGCTTCTCGACGAGCGTCTTCACTTCGTCCGCGAGCTCGAGCAGCCGCAGCAGGTTCGACACCGCGGCGCGCGAGCGGCCGACCGCCTCGGCCGCTTCCTGGTGCGTCAGCGCGAACTCGTCGACGAGACGCTCGATCGCACGGGCCTCTTCGAGCGGGTTCAGGTTCTCGCGCTGGATGTTCTCGATCAGCGCCATCGCCACCGCGGCCTCGTCGGGCACGCGGCGGATCACGGCGGGGATCTCGGCCAGGCCCGCCATCTGCGCGGCGCGCCAGCGGCGTTCGCCCGCGATGATCTCGTAGCGCTGCGACTCGACCGGCCCCGGCGTGCCCAGCGGACGCACGACGATCGGCTGCACGACGCCCTGCGCCCTGATGGAGTCGGCGAGCTCCTGCAGCGACTCCGGCCGCATGTCGACGCGCGGCTGGTACTTGCCGCGCTGCAGCAGGTCCACCGGCAGCCGTGCGAGCTCTTCGCCCGGGGGCACCGGCGCGGGCGAGGCCGCAGCGGCCTGGCCGGACGTCGGGGCGGCCGGTGGTTCGGGCGCAGCGTTCTTCGCCGCGAGCGCGGCGGCGTTCGCGGTGACCTGGCGGGCCGTGGCCTCGCCGAGCAGCGCGCCGAGGCCTCGGCCGAGCGCGGGCTTCTTGGTGGACATGGGTTCACTCCCGGGCGCGGCGCGCCGGGGTCAGCGGATCCGGAGCGGGATCGTAGCGCATCCGGCCGGGGCGGCGGCGGGCGCTCCCGCCGGCGGGAGCCTGCGCAGCGGCCGGTCTGCCGCGCCGCTCAGGCCGCGGGCGAGGCCTTCGGATCCGTCTCGCCGTCGACGTCGGCCGGCTCCGCGCCACCGTGTTCGGCGCGGCGGATCATCTCGCCGGCGAGCGCGAGATACGCGAGCGCGCCGCGCGACTCCTTGTCGTGGTACAGCACCGGCTTGCCGAAGGAAGGCGCCTCGGCCAGCCGCACGTTGCGCGGGACGATCGTGCGGAACACCTTGTCGCCGAAGTGCTCGATCAGCTGCGCGCTGACCTCGTTCGCGAGGTTGTTCCGCGGGTCGTGCATCGTGCGGAGGATGCCCTCGAGCGCGAGCGCGGGATTGATGCTGGCGCGCACCTGCTCGATGGTCGCGAGCAGCGCGGACAGGCCCTCGAGCGCGTAGTACTCGCACTGCATCGGGATCAGCACGCTGTCGGCGGCGACGAGCGCGTTGACCGTCAGCATGTTCAGCGCCGGCGGGCAGTCGATCAGGATCACGTCGTACTGCTCGAGCAGCGGCTGCAGCGCACTCTTGAGCTTCAGCTCGCGGCCCGCGAGCAGCGTCAGCAGCCGCACCTCGGCAGCCGTCAGGTCCTGGTTCGACGGCACCAGGTCGAAGCGCGCGAACTCGATGTGCATGATCGCGTCGGCGGCCGGGCACTCGCCGAGCAGCACGTCGTACGACGAGCGTTCCAGCACCGACTTGTCGATGCCGCAGCCCATCGTGGCGTTGCCCTGCGGATCGAGGTCGACCAGCAGCACGCGCCGCCTGGTCGCGGCGAGCGACGCGGCCAGGTTGACGGCAGTGGTGGTCTTGCCGACGCCGCCCTTCTGGTTGGCGACGGCGATGATGCGGTTCATGGCCGGCCAGAATAGCAGGGGGCGCGCGTCGAAGCCGCGATTGCGGGCACCGCGACGGCCGTGCTACTCGTTGCGCCTCGCAGGGAGGATCGGCTCCGGCGCGGCGTGCCTCGGCGCACGGCGCGGGGGCCGGCGCGGAGCGGCGATGCGCGGCAGCGGCAACGGACGGGGACCGGCGGACGAGGTACGGCAGCAGGCGGGGTGCAGCGCAGGGCGAGGGCCGGCGCAGGCTCCGGGCACGCGGCGGGACGCGGCGTCGAGCCCGGGCGCCCGGCTCGGGCGTACCCGGCTCGCGAGCGCCTGGTTCGCGAGCGCCTGGCTCGCGAGCGCCTGGCTCGCGGTCGCCAGCTTCGCCGATACGGCGCTCGCGGCCGACGCGCCCGCGGCCGTCGCCCCGGCGACCGCGGCCGCGAACGCCGCTCCCGCCGGGACCACTCGCACCCCGGGCCTGGCCGCGTTCGGTCGGCTGCCGGCGCTCGACAACGTGGCGCTGTCGCCGGACGGCCGCCGCCTCGCCTACGTGACGGCGATCGGGGACGAGCGCTACCTGGTGGTCGCGACGATCGGCGAGAAGCCGCTCTCCGGCGCGGTGCGCCTGGGCGAGACCAAGCTGCGCGAGGTCGAGTGGATCGACTCGCGCCACCTGCTGCTGACGACCTCGACCACCGCCTCGGTGTGGGGGCTCGTCGGGCCGCGCCGCGAGTGGTTCATGGCGCAGGTCTACGACGTCGAGAGCCGCAAGATCCGCCCGCTGCAGCCGCGCGGCACCAGCAACGAGACGACGATGAACGTGATCGTCGGCCCCGCCGACGTCCGCACCGTCGAGGGCCGGGCGATGGTGTTCGTGCGCGGCATCGTCGTCACCGATCGCACGGCGCGCGCCGCACCTGCATCGTCGGCGCGAGCTACGGCGGCTACGCCGCGGTCGCGGGCGTCGCGCTCGAGCCCGAAGTCTATCGCTGCGCGGCCGCGGTCGCGGGCGTCTCGGACCTCGGCCGCTTCCTGACCTGGACCGACTACAGCATGGGCCGCGGCGACAGCCTCGCGCAGCGCTGGTGGCGGCGCTTCATGGGCGTCGAGGGTCCGCGCGATCCCGTGCTGCAGCAGGTCTCGCCGGTGTTCCACGCGCGCGCGGTGCGCGCGCCGGTGCTGCTGATCCACGGCCGCGACGACACCGTCGTGCCGTTCGAGCAGAGCGACCGGATGGCCGACGCGCTGCGCGCCGCCGGTCGGCCGGTCGAGCTCGTCACGCTGAAGCGCGAGGACCACTGGCTGTCGCGGGCCGACACGCGGCTGCAGATGCTCACGGAGTCGGTGCGCTTCCTGCGGCAGCACAATCCGCCGGACTGAAGGGACGCGAGGAGATAGGCGATGGGCAACGGTGCGAAGGCCGCGCGACGGCCGGCGATGCGCGGGGTCGCGATGCGCGCGACGGCGGTGGCATGGGCGTGGGTCGCCCTCGCGGTCCTCGGTGCGATCGCGCCGGGCGCGTCCGGCGCCTCGGCGCCGGATGCCGACGCGGCCCTCGACGCCTTCGGCAGCCGCCCCGCGATCGAGCAGCTGACGCTGTCGCCGTCCGGGACGCTGCTGGCGTTCGTCTCGGACGGCGGCGGCCGGCCGAACCTCGGCGTGATGCGCGTCGCCGACCGCCAGGTGCTCGACCGCCTGGAACTCGGCGAGCGCCGCGTCGTCGGGCTCGACTGGGCGGACGACGACCGGCTGCTGGTCACGAGCGCGGAACGCACGCGCGCCGCGGGGCTCGCTGCGCGCACGCGCGAGTGGTGGATGCTGCAGATCTACGACGTGCGCGATCGCAAGCTGCGCGGCTTCCGCGCGGACGGCGTCGCGCCCGCCGCCGGCGGCACCGCGTTCCGCACCGGCGTCGTGCTGGGCCGTCCGGTGGTGCGGCGCACGGCCGACGGCCCGCGGGTGCTGGTGTCGTCGCTGCCGACCGGCCTGTACCGCGTGTCGCTGGAATCCGGCGTCGGGCGTCCGATCGAGGACTCGACCGACGGCGCGCACTTCGCGATCGACGCCGCCGGCGAGGTCGCCGCGGTGGGCAGTCTCGACCCAGTGGCCCGGTCGTGGCGCGTGCTCGTGCGCCGCGCGGGGGCGGCGGACGCCGTGCAGCGCGGCGACTCCGCGGTCAACCTCCTGCGGCTCGGCGGCTTCGACGCCGCGGGCACCAGCCTGCTGCTCGGCACGGAAGGCGACGACGTCGAGGTATGGCGACCGCTGTCGCTCGCCGACGGGTCGCTCGGTGCGCCGCTCGCGCTGCCGGACGAGCCGGTGCGCTTCGTCTCGGACCGCCTCACCGGCCGGCTGCAGGCCCGGTGGTTCCCGAACTCGCTGCGCTGGGAGTTCGTCGACGCGGAGCGGCAGCAGCGCTGGGACGCGCTGCGGCAGGCCTTCGGCGGCGCACCGATCGAACTGGTCTCGGGCGCGGACGACTTCGGCAGCGCCGTCGTCCGCGTCGACGATCCGGCGCGCGGCCCGTCGTTCTACCTCGCCGACTTCCGCGCCGACCGCGTGGCCCGCATCGGCGCGATGTACGACGGCCTGCCCCCGCTCGCGCCGGCGCGCGCGGTGCGCTACGCCGCGGCGGACGGCCTCGAGATCCCGGCGGTGCTCACGGTGCCGCGCGGTCGCGCGCCCGAACGCCTGCCGCTGGTCGTGCTGGTCGACGACGGCGTCGCGGTCGCAGAGCGCCACGACCCGTGGTCGCAGGCCTTCGCCGCGCAGGGCTACGCGGTGCTGCGGCCGAACCCGCGCGGCAGGAACGTCTCCGCGCGCCACCGGCAGGCCGCGTACGGCGAACTCGGCGGACGCGCGCAGTCCGACCTCGCGGACGGCGTGCGCTGGCTCGTGAGCGAAGGCGTCGCGGATCCCGCGCGCGTCTGCATCGTCGGTCGCGGCCAAGGCGGCTACGCCGCCGCGGCGGGCGTGACGCTCGCGTCGGGGCTCTACCGCTGCGCGGTCGCGGTCGGCGGCGTGTTCGACGTGCCCGCGCACCTCGACCACTTGGCCGCGAGCCTCGGCGTGGGCGGCGGCTACGCAGTGCGGCGCGAGGAACGGCTGTGGGGCGTGAGCGGCCGCAACGACGCGCGCGCCGGGGCGCTGAGCCCGGCGCGGCACGCCGAGCGCGCGTCCGCGCCGCTGCTGCTCGTGCACGGCGCCGAGGACTCGTGGTCGCCGCCGGAGCAGAGCCGCGAATTCGCGCGCGCGCTGCAGCGCGCGGGCAGGCCGGTGGACCTCGCGATCCTCGAGGACGAAGGTGGCGTGCCGCACCGCACGGCGTCGCTGCGCCGGCTGTACGGCGACACGGTGCGGTTCGTGCGGCGGCACAACCCGCCGGACTGAACGCCCCTCAGCCGACGCCGACGTAGCGCCGCAGTCCCGTCGCCGGATCCTCCGTCATCGCGGCCTCGCCGCGCGCGACGAGATGGCGCACGTGCGCCAGCGTCTCGCCGGTCGCGAGCACCGTGTTCAGCGGGTCGAGTTCGCGCACGAACAGGCGCTGCGCGAGCTCGACCGCGGTGCGCGGCACGTCCAGCTGCTCGCGCAGGCGGGCCAGCGTGAGCTCGTGGTGGCGGCGCAGCTGCCCCAGCCGCGCGTGCAGGCCGCGGAACGGGTTGCCGTGCGACGGCAGCACGAGCGTGTCCGGCGGCAGCTCCGCGAGGCGGTCGAACGAGGCCAGGTACGACGCGACCGGGTCCTCGTCCGCGCGCTCCGGGTAGATGCCGACGTTGCTGGTGATGCGGGGCAGCACCTGGTCGCCGGCGATCAGGAGGCGCGCGGCCTCGTTCGCGAACACCAGCTGTTCGTCGGTGTGGCCGCGCAGCGCGATCGCGCGCCAGCGGTGCGCGCCGGTCTCGAGCACTTCGCCGTCGGCGAAGTGGCGTGCGACGCGCGGGATGCCGGACATCGCACCTCGGTAGCTGTCGAGCACGACGTAGGGCCGCAGCTGCTCGGTGACCGCGAGCCCCTCGGCCGCGTAGGCCGCGATCCGCGCGTCGCGCACGCGCGGGTCGAGCCACGTGCTCGCGAGCCGCTGCATCACCGCATCCTCGCCCGCGCTCATCCAGACTTCCGCGCCCGGGTGCCGCTCGAGCAGGAAGGCCGCGAGCCCCGCGTGATCCGGGTGGTGGTGCGTGCAGACGATCCGGTGCAGCGGCCGACCGTCGAGCTGGTCGCGCAGCCCGCCCGTCCACGCGGCGCGCGCCCCCTCGACGTTCATGCCGGTGTCGACCAGCGTCCAGCCGGCGGCGTCCTGCAGCAGCCAGACGTTGATGTGGCGCAGCGCGCCCGGCACCGGCAGCCGCGCCCAGTGCACGCCGGGCACGAGCTCGACGGCGCCGCCGAGCTCGGGCGCGAAGTCGAGGGGGAACTCGAGCGTCGCCAGGGCGGCGCCGGGCGCGGCGGAAACGGGATCGGCAGGCCGCATCGGCGGAATCACCCCGGACTGGCTGCGCGGCGATCGCGCGTCGCGGCATTGTCGGCGGCGCACGGATGCCTGTCGAGCGGCACGCGCCGGTTATCGCGGCCCGACCATCGCGCGCGAAGCACCAGTTCTTGGACGCGCCGGTACCGGCTGGCGGAGAGTCGCGACGGGCGCCGCCATCCTGACCGCGGCGGCGACCTTCGAGCTCGTCGACATCTGTCGCGGCGCGCCGGCATCCGGTGTCGAAGTGGGCGGGCAGCACCGGCGCCGAGCACGGCTGGCCGCGCGACGGCCGCGCCGGGGAGCGCGGCGCTCGGCCCGGGGGCGGCGCGCCCCTCAGGTCCCGGCGTCGCGCTCCAGGATCACCAGGTGACGCTGGTCGTCGAGTCCGGGCACGCGCAGCTGCTCGACGCCGGCGACGCGCCACCCGCGCGGCAGGTCGCGCAGCTCCTCGGCGGGGTCACGGCCCTTCATCGCGAGCAGCCGGCCGTTGCGTGCGCACAGGTGACCCGCCTGCTCGACGAAGGTGGGCACCGCGGCGAGCGCGCGCGAGACCACGCTGGTCGCGCGCTGCGCGGGCCGGTGGTTCTCGGCGCGCACGGGCAGCGCCTGGACGTTGTCGAGCCCGAGCGTGCGCGCGGCGTGCTCGACGAAGCGCACCTTCTTCGCGATCGAGTCGATCAGCGTGAAGCGCAGCGTGGGATTCGCGATCGCGAGCGGCAGCCCCGGGAAGCCCGCGCCGGTGCCGACGTCCGCGACGAACGGCCCCGCGATCCACGGCTGCACCGTGAGGCTGTCGAGCACGTGCTTGCGCACCATGTCGAGCGGCTCGCGGATCGCCGTGAGGTTGAACTTCGCGTTCCACTCGGCGACGAGGTCGAGGAGCGCCAGCAGGCGGTCCACCTGGGCGGCATCGAGGGACAGGCGGAGTTCGGCCAGGCCGGCGGTCAGGACGGTTCGAGGTGCGGTCATCGCCTGGAGTCTACTCAAGAAGCGTCGCCGGGCGCCGATCCAGCGCTGGCGCCGCAGCCCACTCTGTGCTCAAGATGCACGCCTCCACCACGCTCGCCCGCCCGGGCCTCGTCCCCATGCACGCCGACTGGCCATCGATCACGACCGCGTTCCAGCCGATCGTCGAAGCGAGTACCGGGCGAATCCACGCCTACGAGGCGCTGGTGCGGGGGCGCGACGGCACCGACGCCGGTGCGGTGCTGGCCGCGATCCCCGAGCCCGACCGCGCGGCCTTCGACCAGCACTGCCGGGACGTCGCCGTGCGGGAGGCCGCGGCGCTGCGCCCCGACGCGCCGCTGGGGTTCAACGTGCGCTACGTCGACTCGGCCTCGTGCCTCGCGGCCGTGCGGGCCACGCTGGCCCGCGCGCTGCAGGCGGGGCTCGGCTGCGAGCACCTGTCGTTCGAGATCACCGAGGCGGCGCGCATCGTCGACCCGGCCGCGCTGCACGCCGCGGCGCACCGGCGCGGCGCCGAGTGGCGCCTGCTGCTCGACGACTTCGGCACGGGGCGCTCCGGGCTCGCGCTGCTCGAGCAGCTGCGCCCCGACGGCGTGAAGCTCGATCGCGTGCTCGTGCACGGCATCGCGGACAGCGCACCGGGCCGCGCCGTCGTCCGTCGCGTGGTGGAGGTGGCGGGCGCGCTCGGTGTCGAGGTGATCGCGAAGGGCGTCGAGCGGCGGCAGGACCTCGACGCACTGCGGGACCTCGGCATCGCGCTGTTCCAGGGCTACCTGTTCGCGCCCCCGCAGGTCGGCCGCCTGTCGTAGCGAACGGCGGTCCGTCCGCTCTTCCCGCCAGGCGGTCGTGATGGCGGAGTACCTGCGCTTCGCGCGCACCGCGTTCGTGGCGCTGGCGATCCCGTTCATCGTGCTGGTGGTGGACCACGTCTTCCTGCGCGTGATCGGCGCGGTCGTCAGCGGCTCGCCGGACTTCACCGCCTACATGGCGACGCTGTCGGGAATCGCGGCGATCGTCGGCATTACGCGCGCGGTGAGGGTGCGGCGGCCCGCGTCCGCCTGAAACGGGGACGTTCCCCATTTCAGTTGCGGACGAGCGCGGAGACGAGCTCGTGCACCGGCTTCGCGTCGAGCGCCGCCGCGTCGGCGAAGATTGCTGCCAGGAGCGCGGCCTGTCTCGCCGGGTAGTGCGCGCGCACCGCGGCTGCAAAGCGGGTACGCACGGCTTCGGCACCGGGGCGCGACGAGTCGTCGGCACGGCGTGCGCTCGGCATGGGCGACCCATGAGCCGCGGGTGCGCAAGCCGGCGGGTGTGTCGCCGGACCCGGCGGCTCTTCGGCCAGCGCGATCAGCGCCAGGCGCACGCCGCGTGAATCGGCGTCACCGATGGTCCAGCGAGCACGCGGGTGGCCGCCCGACGCGGCGACGTTCAGGCGCGGAGCACCGCCGTCGAGAACCGCGTGCGAGACGGCGGCCAGCACCTGCGCATGCGTACCGCCGAGCGCCGCAGCGACGGCAGCCGCGGTCGCGACACGCGCACGCGATGCACGGCACGGCCGAAAGCCCTGCGGCACGCTCTCCTGTCCGAGCATCCGTTGGAGCTCCTGCGCCGTCAGCAGCGTAGCGAGCAGGTCGTGCACCGTCGGCGACTCGTCGCCCGTCGCGAGGCGCGTGCGCGACCACCAGTCCACCGTGGCGAGGAGCCCGCCGAGGCAGTCGGCGGGCCGGTCGTTCTCCGCCGCAACGTCCGGCACGGCCGGCGCGTGCCAGTCGATCAGCGTGCCGAGGTCGAACGCGGCCTTCACCGGGTCGAGCTCGTAGCTGGTGCCGGGCACTCGCGCGCCGCCGATCATCGTCGCGCCGGGCACCACCGGGCCGATCAGCTTCGTGCAGGCGGGGTCCCGCAGCGCCTCCAGTGCGCCGGCGAGGGCGTCCACCAGGCACTCGCGCGCCGCGTCGTAGGCAACGGAGTCTTCGGGCCGGTACTCGCGGGCGCAGGCGACGATCTCGCGCCGCAGCGGATCGGAAGCGAGAGACTCGGCGGGTTCGTGCAGCATGGCTCCGCTCGCTGCGCGCACGGGGCGACCGCGCGCGCTGCGCGCCCGTCAGAACGCGTCGCCCGGCACCCGCACCCAGCCTTCCATCAGCACGCGCGCGCTGCGGCTCATGATCGCCTTCGTGACGGTCCACTCGCCGTTCACGCGCTTCGCCTCCGCACCGACGCGCAGCGTGCCGGACGGGTGGCCGAAGCGCACCGCGGTGCGCTCGCCGCCGCCGGCCGCCAGGTTCACGAGCGTGCCGGGAATCGCGGCAGCCGTGCCGATCGCCACCGCGGCCGTGCCCATCATCGCGTGGTGCAGCTTGCCCATCGACAGGGCACGCACGCAGAGGTCCACGTCCGCCGCGGCGACGTGCTTGCCGCTCGACGCGACGTAGTCGCGCGCTCGCGCGACGAACGCGACCTTCGGCGTGTGCTGCCGCTTCGCCGCTTCCTCGACCGACCGGATCAGCCCCATCCGGATCGCACCGTGCGCGCGGATCGTCTCGAAGCGCGCGAGCGCGCTCGCATCGCCGTTGATCGCGTCCTGCAGCTCGGTACCGGTGTAGCCGATCTCGTCCGCGTTCAGGAACACGGTCGGGATGCCGGCGTTGATGAGCGTCGCCCTGAAGGTGCCGACGCCCGGCACCTCGAGGTCGTCGACGAGGTGGCCGGTCGGGAACATCGAGCCGCCCCCGTCGCCGTCGCCCTCGTCCGCCGGATCGACGAACTCGAGCTGCACCTCGGCGGCCGGGAACGTCACGCCGTCGAGCTCGAAGTCGCCGGTCTCCTGCACCTGCCCGTCCACGATCGGCACGTGCGCGACGATCGTCTTGCGGATGTTGGTCTGCCAGATGCGCACGGTCGCCAGGCCGTCGCGCGGCACGCGCGCGGGGTCGACGAGGCCCTGCGCGATCGCGAAGGGCCCGACCGCGGCCGAGAGGTTGCCGCAGTTGCCGCTCCAGTCCACGAAGGCCTTGTCGATCGAGACCTGGCCGAAGGTGTAGTCCACGTCGTGGCCCGGCTGTCCGCTTCGGCCGACGATCACCGTCTTGCTGGTGCTCGACGTCGCGCCGCCCATGCCGTCGATCTGCTTGCCGTAGGGATCGGGGCTGCCGATCACGCGCAGCAGCAGCGCGTCGCGCACCGGACCGTGCGTGCGCGCGCGCTCCGGCAGGTCCTGCAGGCGGAAGAACACGCCCTTGCTGGTGCCGCCGCGCATGTAGGTGGCGGGGATGCGAATCTGCGGTGCGTGGGGCATCTCAGGCCGCCCGCGGCGAGGTCGAGGACTCGAGGAAGTCCTTCGCGAAGCGCTGCAGCACGCCGCCCGCCTCGTAGATGGACACTTCCTCCGCCGTGTCGAGCCGGCAGGTGACGGGCACCTCGACGCGCTCGCCGTTCCTGCGGTGGATCACGAGCGTCAGGTCCGCGCGCGGCGTGCGCGCGCCCACGACGTCGAAGGTTTCCGTGCCGTCGATGCCGAGCGTCCTGCGGTTCGTGCCCGGCTTGAACTCGAGCGGCAGCACGCCCATGCCGATCAGGTTCGTGCGGTGGATGCGCTCGAAGCCTTCCGCGACGATCGCCTCCACGCCCGCGAGCCGCACGCCCTTCGCGGCCCAGTCGCGGGACGAGCCCTGCCCGTAGTCCGCGCCCGCGATCACGATCAGCGGCTGCCTGCGGTTCATGTAGGTCTCGATCGCCTCCCACATGCGCATCACCTTGCCGTCCGGCTCGACGCGCGCCAGCGAGCCCTTCTTCGGCTTGCCGTCGACCACCGCCATCTCGTTCGAGAGCGTCGGGTTCGCGAAGGTCGCGCGCTGCGCGGTGAGGTGGTCGCCGCGGTGGGTCGCGTAGGAATTGAAGTCCTCTTCCGGCAGGCCCATCTTCGCGAGGTATTCGCCCGCCGCGCTGTCCGCGAGGATGGCGTTCGACGGCGAGAGGTGGTCGGTCGTGATGTTGTCGCCGAGCACCGCGAGCGGCCGCATGCCCTTCAGCGTGCGCTCGCCGGCCAGCGCGCCCTCCCAGTACGGCGGGCGGCGGATGTACGTGCTCTGCGGCCGCCAGTCGTACAGCGGCTTCACCTTCTCGCCGGTGTCGACGGCTGCGCGGAACATCGGCTCGTAGACCTTCCGGAACATCTCCGGCTTGACGGCCTGCTTCACCAGCGCGTCGATCTCGGCGTCGGCCGGCCAGAGATCCCTGAGCGTGATCGGCTTGCCGGCAGCGTCCGTGCCGAACGCGTCCTTCTCGATGTCGAAGCGCACCGTGCCGGCGATCGCATAGGCGACCACCAGCGGCGGCGAGGCCAGGAAGGCCTGCTTCGCGTACGGGTGGATGCGGCCGTCGAAGTTGCGGTTGCCCGAGAGCACGGCGGTCGCGTAGAGGTCGCGCTCGACGATCTCCCGCTGGATCGCGGGATCCAGCGCGCCGGACATGCCGTTGCAGGTGGTGCACGCGAACGCGACGATGCCGAAGCCGAGCTTCTCGAGCTCCGGCAGCAGTCCCGCTTCCTCCAGGTACAGCTGCACCGCCTTCGAGCCCGGCGCGAGCGAGGTCTTCACCCACGGCTTGCGGACGAGACCGGCCCGGTTCGCGTTGCGCGCGAGCAGGCCCGCGGCGATCACGTTGCGCGGGTTCGAGGTGTTCGTGCAGCTCGTGATCGCGGCGATGATCACCGCGCCGTCGGGCATCTGCCCCGGCGTCTCCTCCCACTGCGCCGCGATGCCCTTCGCCGCGAGGTCGGTCGTGGACACGCGCGCGTGCGGGTTCGACGGGCCCGCCATCGTGCGCACGACGCTCGAGAGATCGAACGTGAGCGTGCGCTCGTACTCGGCGGTCGCGAGCGCGTCGGCCCACAGGCCCGCCGTCTTCGCGTAGGTCTCGACCAGCTTCACCTGCTGCTCGTCGCGGCCGGTGAGGCGCAGGTAGTCGAGCGTCTGGCCGTCGATGAAGAACATCGCGGCGGTCGCGCCGTACTCCGGCGCCATGTTCGAGATCGTCGCGCGGTCGCCGAGCGTCAGCGCGGCCGCACCCGGGCCCCGGAACTCGAGGTAGGCGCCGACCACCTTCTGCTTCCGCAGGAACTCGGTCAGCGACAGCACGACGTCGGTCGCGGTGATGCCCGGCTGCGGCCGGCCGGTGAGCTCGACGCCGACGATCTCCGGCAGGCGCATCCACGAGGCGCGGCCGAGCATCACGTTCTCGGCCTCGAGGCCGCCGACGCCGACCGCGATCACGCCGAGCGCGTCCACGTGCGGCGTGTGCGAGTCGGTGCCGACGCAGGTGTCGGGGAACGCGACGCCGTCCTGCACGTAGATCACCGGCGACATCTTCTCCAGGTTGATCTGGTGCATGATCCCGTTGCCCGGCGGGATCACGTCGACGTTGCGGAACGCCTTCTTCGTCCAGTCGATGAAGTGGAAGCGGTCCTCGTTGCGGCGGTCCTCGATCGCGCGGTTCTTCGCGAACGCGTCCGGGTCGTAGCCGCCGCACTCCACCGCGAGCGAGTGGTCGACGATCAGCTGCACCGGCACCACCGGGTTCACCTTGGCGGGATCGCCACCCTGGGTAGCGATCGCGTCGCGCAGCCCGGCGAGGTCGACGAGCGCGGTCTGGCCGAGGATGTCGTGGCAGACCACGCGCGCCGGGAACCACGGGAAGTCGCGCTCGCGCCGGCGGAACACGAGCTGCTCCAGGCACTCGCGGACGATCGCCGGGTCTGCCTTCCGCACGATGTTCTCGGCGTGCACGCGCGCGGTGTACGGCAGCCGGTCGTACGCCCCGGGCTGGATGGCGTCCACGGCGGCGCGCGCGTCGTAGTAGTGGAGGTCGGTGGCGGGCAGGGGCTTGCGGTACTGGGTGTTCATGGCGCGGCCGGGGCCAGTCGGGAAGGCTGCGGATTGTAGCGGCCCGGGGGCGGCGCGTCCGCCGGCCCGGGCGCGGCAGGCCGGTCACCGGTCGGCCGGGCGGGACGCGGCGCGCCGGACTTCGCCCGCCGAAGTGCCGTCGGCCGACGGGCGGCCCCGTCGCCCGCACGACCAGACGAGCGTTTGGTCGGACCGCGGTCTCGCGCAGTCCATCTTGCGCCGCAGGATGGAGGGTGCGACGCATGCACCGCTATGCTCGCGCTCCCGCCCACGCCGACCGACCGGAGACCGCCATGGCCGCCGTCCAGATTCCCGCCCCGCACTCGATCGCGTTCCTGAACCGCCGCCACCGGCTCTGGATCGACGGGGAGTGGCGCGACCCGCGCGGCGGTTTCCAGGACGTGTACGACCCCGCCTCCGGCACCGTGATCGCGCAGTGCCCGCTCGCCAGCGCCGAAGACGTGGACGACGCGGTGCGCGCCGCGCGGCGCACCTTCGACGCGCGCGTCTGGCGCGGCATGCCGGCGCAGGAACGCGCTCGGATCCTCTGGAAGCTCGCCGACCTGATCGAGGCGAACGCCGAGGAGTTCGCGAAGATCGAGGTGCTGAACAACGGCATGCCGATCGCGTTCGCGCGCTGGATGATGGGCAGCTGCTCGCACTGGCTGCGCCACTTCGCGGGGCTCACGCAGCAGATCTTCGGCCGGAACGCGTCCGCGGCGATGTCGGGCGGCGGGATGCAGGTGCACGCGTACACCGCGCACGAGCCGGTCGGCGTCGCCGGCCTGATCATCCCGTGGAACGGCCCGGCGGGCACCTTCATCATCAAGGTCGCGCCGGCGCTCGCGGCGGGCTGCAGCGTCGTCGTGAAGCCCTCGGAGCTCACGCCGATCACCGCGCTGTGGATCGCCGAGCTCGCGGCCGAGGCGGGCGTGCCGCCCGGCGTGCTGAACGTGCTGCCGGGTCTCGGCAGCGTCGCGGGCCAGGCGCTCGTCGATCACCTCGACGTCGACAAGATCTCGTTCACGGGTTCGACCGCGGTCGGCAAGCACATCGTGAAGAGCGCGGCGTCGAACCTGAAGCGCGTGACGCTCGAGCTCGGCGGCAAGTCGCCCTGCATCGTGTTCGACGACGCCGACATGGACGTCGCGATCCCGGGCGCCGGCATGGCGATCTTCGCGAACTCCGGCCAGGTCTGCTTCGCGGGCTCGCGCCTGTTCGTGCAGAAGAAGTCCTACGACAGGGTGGTCGAGGGGCTCGCGAAGTTCGCCTCGTCGCTCAAGGTCGGCAGCGGCTTCGACCCGGAGACGATGGTCGGCCCGCTGATCTCGGAGAAGCAGCGCGAGCGCGTGACGAGCTACATCGAGAGCGGCCGCAGGGACGGCGCGGAGATCGTGACCGGCGGCGGCGCGGCGCCCGGCCAGGGCTTCTTCGTGCAGCCGACGATCTTCGCGAACACCCGGGCCGACCTGAAGATCGTCAAGGAGGAGATCTTCGGGCCGGTGCTCGTCGCGACGCCGTGGGAGGATCTCGACGACCTGATCCGTCTCGCGAACGACACGCGCTACGGGCTCGGCGCCGGCGTGTTCACGACGAATCTCTCCACCGCGCACCGGGTCGCGGACCGGCTGCAGGCGGGCAACGTGTGGGTCAACACCTACGGGCTGATGCACCCGTCGATGCCGTTCGGCGGCTACAAGGAGTCCGGGTGGGGCCGCGAGATGAGCACCGAGGGGCTCGAGGCCTACCTCGAGAAGAAGTCGGTGTTCATGGCGCTCTGACCCCACGCGGGGTCGAGCGACCCGCAGCCGGCGCGGCGCCGAGGAGCGCGGGGGCGAGCGTCGGGACCCCGGCGGGTGGCGCGGTATGCGAGCGAGGGCCTCCGGGCAGGTGCGTCGCCGGGCGCGACGGCGCCCGTGCACGGGCCGGCGGTTCGTCTCTGCTATCTTCGGGTGACACACCCATGAGCAGCCGCGGCCCCCTGCACCGCCATCTGACGCCACCGACGTACCGGATCGCGCTGGCCGAGCGGGTGGCGCTGCTGGCGCGGCTGCGCACCCTGGGCGAAAGGCGGGTCGTGCTGCTGGATGCCCCGGCGGGCTACGGCAAGACCTGGCTGCTGTCGCGGTGGCACGCCGAACTGCGCCTGGCCGGCACCGCGGTCGCGTGGCTCGGTGTCGAGGATTCGGAACCCGCGCCGTTCCTCGCGCTCGCGATCGCCGCCTGCGCGAAGCTCGGCCTCGAAGTGCACCGTCTCGAGAACCTCGCGGCGCAGGGTTTCGCGACGGCGCCGCTCGGCAACGTCGTCGCCGGCCTTATCGAGGCGCTGGCCGAGCGCGCGGAGCCGCTCGTGCTCTTCGTCGACGACGTGCACCGGCTGGCGCCGGGAGCCGTCACGGACGTGCTCGGGCGCCTCGTGAACGAGGCGCCGCCCGCCGTGCGCTTCGTCTGCGCCGGGCGCGACTGCAGCGCGCTGCCGCGCGCGGCGCTGCGCATCCGGGGCGAACTGGCCGAGTTCGGCGTCGACGATCTCCGCTTCTCGCCCGACGAAACGCGCGAACTGCTGCCGGACCTCGCGCCGCGACAGCTCGAGGACCTGCTGGCCCGGACGGAAGGGTGGCCCGCCGCGCTGCAGCTCGCGCGGCTGTGGCTCGAGGCGAAGCCGAACCGCACCGCGCTGCTCGGTGCGTTCTCCGGCCGCACCTCGGAGGTCGCGGGCTACCTCACGGAGCAGGTGCTGGACGACCTCCAGCCCGCGGTCAGGAGCGTGCTGAGCACGGTCGCGGTGCTCGACACGTTGAACTCGGAACTGGTCGAGGCGGTGACCGGCGACGAGCGCGCGTGGGGACACCTCGTCGAAGCTCGCGGGCTCGAGCACTTCCTGGTGCCGCTGGACGAGGAACGCTACTGGTTCAGGCTCCACTACCTGCTGCTCGACTTCCTGCGCGCCGAGCGTCGCCGGCGCGCCGCGAACGACCGCCCGCTCCATGCCGGGGCTTCGCGCTGGTTCGAGCGGCACGGCGGCCTGCGCGAAGCGGTGCAGCACGCGGTGCTCGCGGACGACCTCGATCGCGCCACGGCGCTGATCGAGCGCACCGGCGGCTGGGAGCTCGTGCTGTTCGGCGGAACGGCGCTGATGCGCAGCCTGCTGGGCGCGCTGCCGGCCGAGCGGCTCGACCGCTTCCCGCGGATACTCCTGTACAAGGCCTTCCTGTCCGCCAAGGACGGGGACCTCGCCCGCGGATTGCGCCTCTACGAGCGGATCGCCGACTCGATTTCCGCCGACGCCGGCCCGGCGCTCGCCCGCGACCTGCTGATGGTCGGCCACCTGATCCGGCGCTACGCGGACCTGCCGGTGGAGCCGGGTGCCCTCGACGCGCTGTACCGGGCCTACGACGTGCTGGCGCCGGGCGACGACGTCTCGCGCGCGACGCTCGCCAACGTCGCGTGCCTGCTCGCGCTCGCGCTCGGCGACATGCGGGCGGCGCTCGAGGCGGCGACCCGCGCGGTGCGCGAGATGCGTCGCATCGGTTCCGTGCTGGGCCTGAACTACTGCCTGTGCCATCTCGGCCTCGCGCACTGGCACCTGGGAGCGCGACGCGAGGCCGAGGCGCTGTGGCGCGAAACCGTGGCGCTGGCCGAGGAGAACTTCGGCGCCGACAGCGGGCTGCGCGCGATCGCGGACCTGCACCTCGCGCTGGCGCTCCACGCCCGCGGGGACGTCGCCGGCGCCCGGGCGCTGTTCGACCGCGCGCTGCCGCAGGTCGAGACCGCCGATGGCTGGCTGGATCTCTACGCGGAGGCCTACGAGCTCGCGATCGCCAACGCGCTGGAGCGCGGTGCGGCCGCCGAGGCCCGCGGACTGGTGGAGCGCGCGCGCGGCACGGCCGTGCGCCGCGGTCTCGACCGGCTCGACCGGCTCGCCCGCGCCTTCGCGTCGAGAGTGGCGCAGCACCCGGCTGCGGCGTCCGACGCGGCCGCCGCGGATCTCGTCCGGTCGTCGTCGCCGGACACGGACGCGGCGCGTGCGGACGGGTGGCGCGAGCGCCACGCGAACGGGATCGCGGGGATCGTCGCGGCACTCTCGGCCGACCGGCTACAGGCGGCGCTGGCGCCGCTCGCCGAACTCGAAGCGGCGGCGGACGCCGGCTCGCGCAGGCGGCACCAGCGTAGCCTCGCCGCGCTGCGCGCCGCGGTGGAGATCGCCGCCGGAGCCGGCGCGGAGACGGGCACGCTCGCCGCGTTCGTGGCCGATCTCGAGGAAGCCGTGCGCGAGGACGACACGCACTACCTGGTCGACCTCGGGCCCGTGCTGCTGCCGCTGCTGCAGAGGGCCGTGGCCTGGAGCCGCGACCACGGCGCGAGTTCCAGCGTGCGCCAGGTGCTCGCGGCGACCGCCGCGACGCTGGTGCGCACGGTGGACAGCCGCAGCGTCGCCGTGGCACTCAGCGCGCGCGAGCTCGAGGTGCTCGCGGAGCTCGTCGACGGTGCGCCGAACAAGGTCATCGCGCGCCGGCTGCACATGACCGAGAACACCGTGAAGTTCCACCTGAAGAACGTCTTCCAGAAGCTCGGCGTCCGTCACCGGGCGGAGGCGATCCAGGCGGCACGGACCCGCGGCGTGCTGCGCTGACGCCGTACCCTACCCTTCCGGGTAGGTACGCACGCGCGGGAACTACCCTTCCCGTGCTTTGACACTCGACGTCCGCGGCCAGAGCCTGTCCCGACGAACCCCGGGGGAGGCGGCATGGGCGAAGTACTGCGCATCGGCGTCGACGTCGGCGGCACCAATACGGACGCCGTCCTGCTCCGCGGGCGCGAGGTGCTCGCGCTGCACAAGTCTCCGACCACGGCCGACGTCGGCAGCGGCATCGTCAGCGCCATCGACGAAGTGCTCCGGCGCGGTGGCGTCGCGCCCGGCGCGATCGCCGTCGTGATGATCGGCACGACCCACTTCACGAACGCCTTCGTGGAGGCTCGCCACCTGTGCCGCGTCGGCGTGCTGCGGCTCGGGGCGCCGGCCACCCTCGCGATCAGGCCGCTGGTCGACTGGCCGCGCCTGCTGAAGGACGCGGTCTACGGCCACGGCGTGGTCGGCGCCGGCGGCTTCAACTACGACGGGCGCCCGATCACGCCGCTGGATCCCGCCGAGATCCGGCGCGTGGCCCGCGAGTTCCGCGAGCGGGGCATCGAAGCGGTCGCGATCTCGTCCGTGTTCGCGCCGGTCAACGCGGGGCAGGAAGAGGAGGCCGCGCGGCTCGTGCAGGAGGAACTGCCCGGCGTGCGCGTGGCGGTGTCCAGCCAGATCGGCCGCATCGGCCTGATCGAGCGCGAGAACGCCGCAGTGATGAACGCCGCGCTGCTGCCGATGGCGGAGCGCGTCGTCGAGTCCTTCCGCCGCGCCCTCGGCGATCTCGGCGTGCGGGCGCCCTTCTACGTGAGCCAGAACGACGGCACCCTGCTCGATCCGGACACGGTCGCGCGCTACCCGGTGCTGACCTTCGCGTCGGGCCCGACCAACAGCATGCGCGGCGCCGCGTTCCTGTCGGGCCTGCGCGACGCGCTGGTGATGGACATCGGGGGCACGACGACGGACGTCGGTGCGCTGGTGAACGGCTTCCCGCGCGAGTCGGCGGTGGCCGTGGACATCGGCGGGGTGCGCACCAACTTCCGCATGCCGGACCTGCTGTCGATCGGTCTCGGCGGCGGCAGCCTCGTGGTCGTCGAGGACGGGCGGGTCCGGGTCGGGCCGCGCTCGGTCGGCTACCGGATCACGAGCGAAGCGCTCGTTTTCGGGGGCACGCAGCTGACCGCGACGGACGTCGCCGTGGCGGCCGGCTACGCCGACATCGGCGATCGCGACCGCGTCGCGGGCCTCGACCGGCGGCTGGTCGCCGCGGCCGTGGACGAGATCCACCGGCTGGCCGAAGACGCGCTCGACCGGATGAAGACGAATGCGACGGACGTGCCGCTCGTGCTGGTCGGCGGCGGCAGCGTGCTGATCGACCGCGACCTGAAGGGCGCCAGCCGCGTCGAGATCCCGGCGAGCGCCGGGGTCGCCAACGCGATCGGCGCCGCGATCGCGCAGGTCAGCGGCGCAGTCGACCGCGTCTACTCGTACGACGCCCGGGGTCGCGACGCGACGCTGGCGGAAGCGCGCGACGAAGCGGTGCGCAACGCCGTCGCGGCGGGCGCCGCGCCCGCGTCCGTCGGCGTGACGGAAGTCGAGGAACTGCCGCTGGCGTACCTGCCGGGTGGCGCGGTCCGCGTGCGCGTGAAGGCGGTGGGCGACCTGGTGCTGGGGAGCGCGGCATGAAGATCGGGCTGGAGCACGTCGACGACCTCGCGCGCGGGGCGGCCATCCTGGGCACCGGCGGCGGCGGGGATCCGTACATCGGCAGCCTGATGCTGCGGCAGGCGATCGAGGACGGCCTGACCGTCGAGCTGGTCGACGTCGACACGCTGGGCGACGACGACTTCGCGGTGCCGTTCGCGATGATGGGCGCGCCCACCGTGATCGTCGAGAAGATCCCGAACGGGGACGAGATGGTCGCCGCGCTGCGCACCACCGAGCGCTACGTCGGCACGGCCGCGAAGGCGGTGCTGTGCGCCGAGATCGGCGGGCTGAACGCGCTGCTGCCGCTCGTGCTCGCCGCGCGCTGCGGGCTGCCCGTGGTGGACGGCGACGGGATGGGCCGCGCGTTCCCGCAGCTGCAGATGATCACCTACAACATCTTCGGCGTGCCCGCGTCGCCGATGGTGATGGCCGACGAGTACTCGAACACGGTGCTGATCGAATCGGCGGCGGCGCTCGAGGTCGAGCGCCTCGGCCGCAGCATGGTGGTCGCGATGGGCGGCTCGACGAACATCTGCCTGTACCCGATGCGCGGCCGCGACGCGCGGCGGTCGATGGTGCGCGGCACGCTGACGCTGGCGCTCGGCCTCGGGCGGGCGGTGCGCGAGGCGCGCCGGGGCGGCGGCGACGCGATCGACGGCCTGCTGGGCTACCTGCGCTCGACGCCGTACTACCAGCACTGCTGCGTGCTCTTCGAGGGCAAGGCGGTCGACCTGCTGCGCGAGACGAAGTCCGGCTGGGCGATGGGGCGGCTGGTCGTCGAGGGCGTCGGCGGCCATGCCGGGCGCCGATGCACGGTGCAGTTCCAGAACGAGCACCTGGTCGCCCACGAGGGGGATCGCGTGCTCGCGATCGTGCCGGACCTGATCGCGATCCTCGACGCGGCGACCGCCGAGCCGATCACGACCGAGGGATTGAAGTACGGGCAGCGCGTCGTGGTCGTCGGCATCAGCGCCGCGCCGATCATGCGCTCCCCGGAGGCACTCGCCGTGTTCGGGCCCGCCGCCTTCGGCCTGCCCGACCCGTTCGTGCCGCTCGAGCAGATCCACGGCACCGCCGTCACGCGAGGAACCTGAGCCATGCGCACGCAGGTCGCGCTGATCACTCCGGTCGTCACGGCCGGCATCCGGACGCTGGACGACGTCCGGCCGCTGGAGCGGCCCGATCTCTCGGTGACGCACAGCCTGCTCGACGCGGGTCCGGCCTCGATCGAGAGCGAGTTCGACGAGGCGCTGTGCGTCCCGGACACCGTCCGCAAGGCGATGGACGCCGAGCGCGCGGGCGCGCACGCGATCGTGATCGACTGCATGGGCGACCCGGGGCTAGGCGCGTGCCGCGAAGCGGTCCGGATCCCGGTGCTCGGCCCCTGCCAGGTTTCCCTGCACGTCGCCGCCACGCTCGGGCACCGCGTCGGCTTCGTCACGGTGCTCGACCGGATACGCCCGCTGATCGACCGGCTGGTGGCGGCCTACGGCCTGCGGGACTCGTACGCGTCGTTCCGCGCCGTGGACGTGCCCGTGCTGCACCTCGGCAGCGACCGCGCGGGCCTGCAGGCCGCGCTCGCGCGCGAGGCGCTCGCGGCGGTGCGCGACGACGGCGCCGACGTGCTCGTGCTCGGCTGCACGGGCTTCCTCGGCTGCGCCGGCGCGATGCGCGAGGCGCTGCTGGAGCAGGGCCTCGACGTGCCCGTCGTCGACCCGATCCCGCTGACGATCCACGTCGCGGACGCACTCGTGCGCAGCGGCCTCGCGCACAGCGGGCGAACCTATCCGCCGCCGGGCCGCAAGGCACGGAAGGGCTATTCCTTCCCCGAATTCCTGCCTGCCCCATGAACCCGTCACGACACCGACCAGGAGTCGCCCCCATGAACGCCAATCACAGCCTGCTGGGCCTCGCCGTCGCGAGCGCGCTCGCGGCGCCGACGCCGCTGCTAGCCCAGTCCACCGAGGCGCAACTCGAGGAGATCGTCGTCACCGCGCAGCGGCGCGAGGAACAGATCCAGAACGTGCCCGTCGCGATCACGGCGTTCAGCGGCGAGGACATCGCCGCGCTCGGCTTCACGCAGATGCAGGACCTGGCGACGCAGACGCCGAACGTCCAGATCAAGAACGTGATCGCGAACAGCATCCCGAACGTGACGATCCGCGGCGTCGGGCTGAACGACTACGCGGCGAACAACAATCCCGCCGCCGGCATCTACGTCGACGACGTCTACCTCGTCTCGCCGGCGATGCTGAACTTCCAGATGTTCGACGTCGAGCGCGTCGAGGTGCTGAAGGGCCCGCAGGGCACCCTGTTCGGCCGCAACACCACGGCCGGGACGATCAACTTCCACAGCCGCCGGCCGGGCGACACCTTCGAGGCGCGCGCCTCGCTGGACTACGGCCGCTACCAGTACCTGAACTTCGAGGGCGCCGTCGGCGGCCCGCTCGGCGAAAACTTCGGCGCTCGGCTCGCGGTGCAGACCGTGCAGCAGGGCGAGGGCTGGCAGACCAACCGTCTGAACGGCGCCAAGGTCGGCGAAGTGGACCGCACCGCGGCGCGCCTGCTGCTGTCCTGGCAGCCGAGCGACGCCGTCGACGTGCTGCTGAACCTGCACGGCGGCCGGGACCGCTCCGACACCCTGCTCGTCAAGATCGACAATCCCTTCTCCACGGAGGACGACCGCGACGCCGACCCGTACCGCTCGGGCGCGTCGATCGATCCGCGGATGGAGCTGGATGCCCGGGGCGCCTCCCTGACGATCGACTGGTCGATCTCAGACGTGCTGTCGCTGACCTCCGTGACCGCGACCGAGCGCTTCGAGCGCTTCCACCAGGAGGACCGCGACGGCATCCGCCTGGAGCAACTCGACGGCATCTTCGCGAACGACATCGAGCAGTTCTCGCAGGAGGTGCGCCTCACCTACGTCGGCCAGGATCTCGTCCTGATCGGCGGCGCGTTCTACGGCACCGACGAGGTGGACACGCGCGACCGCTTCGACGCGCCGGACCTGCTCGGCCTGCTGGGCCTCGCCGGCGTCCGTTCGCTCGGCAACGAGTACACGCAGGAGACGACGTCGGCCGCCGCCTTCCTGCACTCGGAGTGGAAGTTCGCGCCCGCGTGGCGGCTGACGGCCGGCGCCCGCTACACGGACGACCGCAAGGAGTTCCGCGACGCGTTCACCTACCTGATCGCGGGCGGCGTCGAGAACCGCCTGTTCCCGCCGGTATCGAACGACTTCGACACGCAGGACGTGTCCGGCCGGCTCGCGCTGGACTTCACGGGCTTCGAGGACACGCTGCTGTACGCCAGCGTCAGCCGCGGCTTCAAGTCCGGCGGCTTCCAGGGCCAGCTGACCTTCAACCCCGCCGACCTGCAGCCCTTCGAGGACGAGACGCTCCTCGCCTACGAACTCGGCTTCAAGTCGCGCCTCGCCGGCAACACGGTGCAGCTGAACGGCGCCGCGTTCTTCTACGACTATTCGGACCTGCAGTTCTACGGCGGCCTGTTCGACTCGCCGGTCGGCGTGCTGTTCGGCATCACGAACGTCGGCGACGCCGAGGTGCGCGGCGCGGAACTCGACCTGTGGTGGCGTCCCGCCGCCGGCCTCGACCTGCGGCTCGGCCTCGGCCTGCTCGACACGGAGGTCACGCGCTCGATCGTGGCCGGCGTCGCGACCGGCAGCGAACTGCCGAATGCGCCCGAGGTCACCGGCAACGCGCTGCTCCGCTACCAGTGGCCGGTGGGCGACGGCCTGCGCGCCAGCGTGCTGCTCGCCGGCAACTACCAGGGCGACCTGTCGTTCGACGTCGTCCGCGATCCGCGCGAGACTCGCGAATCCGGCTACTTCCTGGCCGACGCGCGGATCGGCATCGGCGCGGCGGACGAGCGGTGGACCGCGTCGCTCTGGGTGAAGAACCTCGCCGACGAGCGGTATCGCACGCAGGTGCTGTTCTCGAGCGTCGGCTTCGGCTCGAATTTCGGTCCGCCGCGGACCTACGGGATCGGGCTCACGTTCAAGCTTTAGCGCGAGCGACCGGGGTTCGGTGAAGCCGTCGGAGCGATTCGACGTCGGCGTGATCGGCGGCGGGCTGGCGGGACTGTCCGCCGCCGCCGATCGCGCGGTCGGCCGGCGCCGCGCGCCGACTCAGTTCCCGCGCAGCAGCTCCTGCAGCGGCACGCGATCCCAGAACCGCGCCACCTCGTCGTCGTAGCCGGTCATCTCGTACCGGATCAGCACGATCGGGATCGCGCCCGCCGCGAGGAAGCGGTCGTGGAAGTCGCGCAGCCGGAACGCGTCGCCGTCGCGGTGACGCAGCTCGCCGAGCAGCTTCTGCACCTGGAAGGCACCGATCGTGTAGCCGAGCCCGTAGCCGGGTGGGCGACGCAGGTAGATCTCGGCGTCCACGCGCGCGACGTCGGGGTCGAGGTAGGGCGTCCACTTCCGCCAGTACTCGGCCACCGCCTGCGTGGTGGTGCGGTTGTGCTGCAGGCGCACGTCGCCGATCGTGCGCGCGGCGCGGAAGATCGAGAAGTCCCAGATCAGCTCGCGCGCGCGCAGCCGGTTCGTCAGCTCGTAGAAGCCGGCGTGCAGTGGCGCTTCCTCCAGGTAGAGCGCCCAGCCCTCGATGCGGCCGCCGTCGCGCAGGTGGCGGCGCACGGGGTGTGTGTTCCCGCGCAGCAGCAGCAGGTCGAAGCGGTGGCCCGGGATCACGGCGTGCCAGTGATCCGGCGACGGGTCGCGGTACTGCACGCGCTCCCAGAAGTTCGGACCGCCCGGCCGCACGATCCACGGCACGTTGAAGCCCAGCTGCGGGTGCGGCGGCACGAAGTCGGGCACCGTCAGGAACTCGTGGTCACGCAGGAACGCGCGGATGTCGCGGTCCACCGCGGCGAGGCGCGCGTGGTACTCCTCGCGGGAGGCCGGGAGCTGGAGTTCGGGCAACTCGCGGTTGCGGTGCCGCTCGAGCGCCAGCGCCGCCCAAGTTCGCTCCAGCTCGCGCTGCGCCAGCAGTTCGATCTCGCGGGACGAGTAAGGCATGTACTTCACGTGCTGCAGGTACCAGTCGAACAGCCGTTCGCCGAAGCCGGCCGGCGCGTTCATCAGCGCGCGTCGCTCCTGCAGCCAACGTTCGAGGTCCTCCGCCGCCGCACGCGCGCGCAGCACGTCCGGCACCAGTTCGCGCTGGTGCTTGCGCGCCCGCGTCAGCAGATCGTCGTACCAGCCGATCACGCCGGCGGGCGGCACCTCGCGGTAGGGATGGCCGTGACCGACGCCATCGGAGTTGCGCAGGTTGAAGAGCGCGAGCTTCGCGAAGTCCGCCGGCACGATCGCCGGCTCGAGCGTGCGCTTCGCGGCCTCGACCTGCGACGGCACCTCGGCGAGGCGGCGACGGAAGTCTGCGACGCGCTCCTTCGGCAGCGGCAGCTCCGCGAAGGCGACCCGCAGCATCGGGTCGACGTAGAAGCCGGGATCGCGGGCCCAGGGCTTCTGCACGGTCAGCAGGAACTCGTGCTCGTCCATCGCGGCGCGCGCGGCGAGCCAGTCGGCCTGCCGCGCGCGGTCCCAGCCGGCCACGGACATCGCCGTCGTCCGCGACTGCAGTTCGCGCAGCCGCGCGACGCGCTCCGCGACCTTGCCGGCCGACCAGTCCACGGGAACGTCGGCGGGCGTCGCGTCGCGCAGCGCCACGAACTGCTCGAACAGCGCGACGAAGTCCTCGTAGGTCCCGGGTCCGTTCGGCGGGCCCGCGGCCGGCGCCGGCGCGGCGCCGAGGATCGCGACAGCGAGGGTGAGCAGGAGGACGGGCAGCGGGGTGCGCAAGCGGGCGGCTCCGGTCAGACGGGTGACCCGGACGCTGCCGTCGGCATCGAGGTCGTGTCAACGGTGCGTCAGCTTCCCGTCGACACGTCGTAACGATCGGCGCCTCAGCGCCAGATCGCGACTTCGCTCGCCTGCGCGCGCTTCGTGCCCCTGAACATGCCGGGGCTGTTGAACTCGAACACCACCGTGCCGCGCGCATCGAGCGCGATCACGCCGCCCGAGCCGCCCAGTTCCCCCACCGTCCCGATCGTCGCGCGGGCCGCGTCCGCGAGCGACTGCCGCGCGTACTCGACGCGGGCGGCGAGGTCCTTCGCGGCGCCCGCCCGGATGAAGTACTCGCCGTCGCCGGTCGCCGGTCGCCGGTCGCCGGTCGCCGAGACCGCGACCTGCGCGTTCGCGTAGGTGCCCGCACCGATCAGCGGCGCGTCGCGCCGTCCATGATCGAAGCATCGAGCTCGTTGCGGCCGTCCCAGGTGAACACCGCGCCGCGACCCGCGTTGAACAGCGGCTCGTCCTCGAGGATGCGGACCGCGGCCTCGACCGCGTCGAGACTGGAGCCGCCCCGCGCCAGCACCGCGTGGCCGGCGTCGAGGGCGGCCTGCAGGCCCGCGCGGTACTGCGCCTCGCGCTCGGGCGTCATCGACTCGCGCGGGATCACCCCGGCGCCGCCGTGGATCGCGATCACCGGCTCGACGGCCGGGCTCACGCGGGCCCGCTCCGCGGCCGCAGTGCCGCCGGCCACGGCGAGCCCCATCAGCACGAGGCCGGCGAGCGCACGCACGTCCGGCTCAGCCGCGGTCCTTCAGCGGCACGAACCGGCGCGGCTCGGGGCCGGTGTAGTTCGCGCTCGGGCGGATGATCTTGCCGTCGATGCGCTGCTCGATCACGTGCGCGGCCCAGCCGGTGGTGCGCGCGATCACGAACAGCGGCGTGAACATCGCGGTCGGCACGCCCATCATGTGGTAGCTGACCGCGCTGAACCAGTCGAGGTTCGGGAACATCTTCTTGGCGTCCCACATCACGGTCTCGAGCCGCGCGGCGATGTCGAACATCTTGGTGTTGCGCGCCTCGTCCGAGAGCGTCTTCGCGACGCGCTTGATCACCTCGTTGCGCGGGTCCGCGATCGTGTAGACCGGGTGGCCGAAGCCGATCACGACTTCCTTGCGCTCGACGCGCGCGCGGATGTCGGCCTCGGCCTCGTCCGGGTTCGCGTAGCGCTTCTGGATCTCGAACGCGACCTCGTTCGCGCCGCCGTGCTTCGGGCCGCGCAGCGCGCCGATCGCGCCGGTGATGCACGAGTGCATGTCGGAGCCGGTGCCGGCGATCACGCGCGCGGTGAACGTGCTCGCGTTGAACTCGTGCTCGGCGTAGAGGATCAGCGAGGCGTGCATCGCGCGCACCCAGCTGTCCGGCGGGGTCTCGCCGTGCAGCAGGTGCAGGAAGTGGCCGCCGACGGTGTCGTCGTCGGTCATCGGGTCGATGTACTTGCCGGCGTGGCTGTAGTGATACCAGTAGCAGAGCATCGAGCCGAGCGAGGCGACCAGGCGGTCCGCGATGTCGCGCGCGCCCGCGACGTTGTGGTCGTCCTTCTCGGGCAGCGCGCAGCCGAGCGCCGAGACGCCGGTGCGCATCACGTCCATCGGGTGCGCCGAGGCCGGCAGCGCCTCGAGCGCGTCCTGCACGACGCCCGGCAGCTCGCGCAGCGCCCGCAGCTTGCGCTTGTAGGCGGCGAGCTCCGCCGCGTTCGGCAGGGTGCCGTGGATCAGCAGGTGCGCGATCTCCTCGAACTCCGCGTTCTCGGCGATCTCGAGGATGTCGTAGCCCCGGTAGTGGAGGTCGTTGCCGCTGCGGCCGACGGTGCACAGCGCGGTGTTGCCCGCCGCGACGCCCGACAGCGCGACGCTCTTCTTCGGCTTCGGCCCGGCGGGGCCCTGCATGATCACTGTGTCCGACATGGTCATTCGCCCTTCTTGAACAGCGCGTCCAGTTTCTGCTCGTACTCGTGGTAGCCGAGCACCGCGTAGAGTTCCGCGCGCGTCTGCATGCGGTCGAGCACGGACTTCTGCGTGCCCTCGGCCCTGATCGCGCCGTAGACCGCGAGCGCGGCCTTCGACATCGCGCGGAACGCGGACAGCGGGTACAGCACGAGGCCGACGCCGGCGCCCTTCAGTTCCTCGACGGTGAACAGCGGCGTCTTGCCGAACTCGGTGATGTTCGCGAGCACCGGCACCTTCACCGCGCTCGTGAACTGGCGGTACTCGTCGAGTGTCGCGAGCGCTTCCGCGAAGATCATGTCCGCGCCGGCTTCGACGTAGGCGAGCGCGCGGTCCACCGCGGCCTGCTGGCCTTCCACCGCGTGCGCGTCGGTGCGCGCCATGATCACGAACTCGTCGTCCGTGCGGCCGTCCACGGCCGCCCTGATGCGGTCCACCATCTCGTCCTGCGAGACCAGCGCCTTGCCGGGCCGGTGCCCGCAGCGCTTGGCCATCACCTGGTCCTCGAGGTGCATGCCGGCGGCGCCCGACTTGATCAGGTCGCGCGTGGTGCGCTGGATGTTGAAAGCGGCGCCCCAGCCGGTGTCGGCGTCGACCAGCAGCGGGAGGTCGGTAGCGCTCGTGATGCGGCGGACGTCCTCGCAGACGTCGTTCAGCGAGGTGATGCCGAGGTCCGGCAGGCCGAACGAGGCGTTCGCGACGCCGGCGCCGGAGAGGTAGATCGCCTGGTGGCCGGCCTGCTCGGCGAGCAGCGCGGTGTAGGCGTTGATCGTGCCGACCACCTGCAGCGGACGGTTGCGCTCCAGCGCGGCCCACAGGCGCGCGCCGGCGGAGGAGGAAGTCTTCGCCATGGAAAGCCTTTGCTCGGGACGGCGCGCATTGTAGCGGAGCGCGCCGATTCCGGGCGGGACGCCTCGGTGCCGGTGCGCCTGCAGGCCGGGGCGGCGTGTCGAAAGGGAACGCGGCGCCGGCGGCGCCGCAGCGTCAGGGCGTGGCGGTGCCCGAGCGTTCGGCCGTCGCGGCGGCGGCCGCGGCTGGCTCGGCAGTGCCGGTCGCGTCCGGCGCGCCCGCCGCCGGCGTGCCGACCGTCGCGCCCCGGGTCGCCGCGGTGCGAAGTCCGGCGGGCGCGGGAATCGACTTCGCGGCGAGTTCCTCGGGCGTGAAGTCGTGGACCCGGCCGAGCACCTCGAGCTCGGCGACGACGAGCCCGGTCTTCACGAAGCCGAGCTCCTGGGCGGCGCCGTAGGAGACGTCCGCGATCCGCGGCTGCACGAACGGCCCGCGGTCGTTCACGCGCAGCACGACGCTGCGCCCGTTCTCGGGGTTCGAGACGCGCACCAGCGTGTCGAACGGCAGCTGCCGGTGGGCCATCGTCGGCGCGGCGGGGTCGAAGCGTTCGCCGTTGGCGGTCCGCCGACCCGCGAAACCCGGGCCGTACCAGGAGATCTTGCCGCGGTGGAACACGCCGTGGACGCCGGCGGCAAGGGCGGCGCGCGCACGCGCCGGCAGCCGTATCGGCAGCTCGATCGCCGCCTGCAGCGCGGGCGGCAACGCGACCAGCGCGCCGAGCTCGGCGAGCGTGGTCGGCACCTGGAGCGAGGTGTGGGCCTGCGTCTCCCCGCGCGCGAGGGCGGGGGCCGCGGCGAGCACGACCGCGGTCGTGGCCGCAAGAACGTGTGCGAGTCGGATGCCGGTCACGGGTGTGCCCTCCGCTCGCCCCCGGACCCCGGGGACGACTTAGCGGCCGAGCTTACGCCGGCCGGGCGGCTTTGCCGATGTCTCCCGGCGGCGACGGGCGGTCAGGGCACCCGGACCAGCGTCCGGCCGACCACCCGGTTTTCTACATAATCCGGGAACACGCCAGGCAGATCAGCGAGTTCCACGACCCGCGTGACGATGCGATCGAGGTTGCGGGGTTTCAGGTCGGAGGCCAGGCGGTCCCAGACCTTCAGGCGCAGCGCCCGCGGCGTGAACACCGAGTTGATGCCCAGCAGGTTCACGCCGCGCAGGATG
Organism: Steroidobacteraceae bacterium; assembly: GCA_027531255.1. Lineage (GTDB taxonomy): Bacteria > Pseudomonadota > Gammaproteobacteria > Steroidobacterales > Steroidobacteraceae > JAPZRU01. Next base: position 31,612 of record JAPZRU010000032.1, read on the forward strand.
AACGGCATCACGGTGGTGTGCAGCTCGGGGCTCGCGGCGAGTCCGATCGAGGCGATATTGCCGTGCACGTCCATCGTGCGCGTCAGCCAGGTCAGCACGTCGCCGCCGAGGTTGTCGATCGCGCCCGCCCACTGCGCCGTCTCGAGGGGGCGCTTGCCGAGGTCGAGTTCCTGCCGCCGCAGGATGCGCGCGGCGCCGATCGCGCGCAGATAGTCGTCGGCCTCGGCCTTCCCGCTGAGCGCGACGACCTCGTAGCCGCGCGTGGCGAGCATGTCGATCGCGAGCGAGCCGACGCCGCCGGTCGCGCCGGTGACGACGACGGGGCCGTTCGCGGGCTTCTGCCCGTTCTCCTCCATCCGGTGGATCGCGAGCGCGGCCGTGAAACCGGCGGTGCCGAGCTTCATCGAGTCCTCGAGCGACAGGCCTTCCGGCAGGGGGATCGCCCACTCCGCCTTCACGCGCGCGTACTGCGCATAGCCGCCGTCGTGCGTCTCCGAGAGGCCGTTGCCGGTGACGACCACCGGGTCGCCGGGCTTGTACCGCGCGTCCGTGGAGCTCACGACCTCGCCCGCGAGGTCGATGCCGCCGACGAGGGGGTAGCGCCGCAGGATCCTGCCGGCGCCGGTGGCGGCGAGCGCATCCTTGTAGTTCACGTCCGACCAGCGCACGCGCACCACGACCTCGCCGGGCGAGAGATCGTCGACGGAGATCTCGTCGAACCGGGCGAAGACCTTGCGGTCCTGCTCGTGGATGCGGAAGGCGGTGAAGGAGGTCATGCGCGGCGGTCCAGCCAGTGCACCAGGCCCTGCACGTTCAGGTCGACGTCGACGTCCAGCAACCGGTGGCGCTCGGCGGTGTCGCCCGTGTAGCCGTGCGCGTCGAGCGACACCGACAGCCAGCGGAACATCTCCTCGCGCAGCACGCGGTCGCGGTCCGGCGTCTTCGCATGGCGCCGCGCCAGTTCGACGAACGCGCAGACGCCGGCGTGCAGCTCGCGGCCGAGGCGCTCCACCTGCGTGATGCGGCCGTAGTGCGTCAGGAACAGCGCCTTCGGCTCGAGCGCGAGGATCCGGTCGATCGAGGCGTGCAGCTGGTCCGGGTCGAAGTGCGTCGGCGTGGTCGTCGGCATCACCCACGCGCGGCCGTCGACGTCGAAGTCCCGGTACGACAGGCCGAAGGTGTCGCCGGTGAACACGGCGTCCGCGCCGTGATCGTGGATCACGTGGTGATGCAGCGCGTGCCCGGGCGTGTGCAGGAAGTCGAAGCGGCGCCCCGCGAGCGAGAGACTCGTGCCGTCCTCGGTCGCGACGATGCGCTCCGCCGGGATCGGCACGAGATCGCCGTAGAGCTTCGCGTACTGCTCCTCGCCGTACACCGCCTTGGTGCCCGCGATCAGCTTCGCGGGCTCGACCAGGTGCTGCGCGCCGCGCGGATGCACGACGACGCGCGCGTTCGGCAGCGCCTGCGCGAGCGCGCCCGCGCCGCCCGCGTGGTCGAGGTGGATGTGCGTCAGGAACACGTAGTCCACGTCGCCGCGCGCGAGGCCCTTCGCGGCCAGCACCGCGAGCAGGTTCGGCACCGAGTGCGTGGTGCCGGTGTCGACGAACGCGGCGCGGCCCTTCTCGACGATCAGGTGGCTCGCGTCGAGGTGCGGGCGGAAGTAGTCGGTGTCGATCGCGGTGATGCCGTGGTCGTATTCGATCGTGCGCGGCGCGGCGGCGCTCATCGGCGGGCCCCCGTGGCGGCGCCCGCAGCGTCGACCGTCGCGGCACCGGCACCCGGCGTGCCCCTGTCGAGCACGTCCTTCCACTTCTCCTCGAAGGCCCAGACGTCCTCGAAGCCGATCATCCGGCAGAATTCGTCGAAGGAGAACAGCGGAGTGTCCACCCCGCGCGAGGTGCCGTGCGCACGCAGGTGCGCGTACGCGCGCTCGACCGCCGCGCTGGCCGCGAGCGCGGCCGTGGCCGGGAAGATCGCGCAGGCGTAGCCGAGCGCCGCGAGCTCGGCGGCACTGCGGATCGGGGTCTTGCCGCCGTCGCTCATGTTCGCCATCAGCGGCGCGTCGATCTCGGCGCACGCGCGACGCATCTCGTCCTCCGACTGCAGCGACTCGACGAACACGACGTCGGCCCCCGCGGCGGCGTACGCCTGCCCGCGGCGGATCGCCTCGTCGAGGCCCCAGCCGGTGCGCGCGTCGGTGCGCGCGATCACGAGGAAATCGCGGCTCGACCGCGCGTCGCAGGCGACCTTGACCTTCGCGACCATGTCCTCGAGCGGGATCACGCGCCGGTACGGCGTGTGGCCGCACTTCTTCGGGAACTCCTGGTCCTCGATCTGGATCGCGGACACGCCCGCGGCCTCGTAGCCGCGCACGGTGTGGTGCACGTTGAGCAGCCCGCCGAAGCCCGTGTCCGCGTCGGCGATCACGGGCACGCGCGACTTCCTCACCACCAGCGACACGCGGTCCAGCATGTCGGTGAAGGTGGCGAGGCCGGCGTCGGGGATGCCGAGGTACGAGGCGGTCAGCCAGTAGCCCGACGCGTACACCGCGTCGAAGCCGGCGCGCGCGGCGAGCAGCGTCGAGATCGCGTCGTAGACGCCGGGCGCGACGAAGAACTCGCGGGTCTGGAGGCGGGTGCGGAGACGGGGGTCGGCCATCGAGCGAGCCGCCCCCGGGTTCAGCGCGCCGGCGACGACTTGGCGCGCATCTCGGGCGCGCGCGGCGGCTGCGGGGTCCACAGCGCCGGCGTCTGGCGCGCGAAGTACGCAGCGAGCGCGGCGATGTCCTCGTCCGTCAGCGTCTGCGCGAAGCCCTGCATGATCGCGTTCTGGCGCTCGCCGCGCCGATACGCGCGGAGCGAGTGCTCGAGGTAGTCGCGGTGCTGGCCCGACAGCGTCGGGTACTCCGGCAGGATGCCGACGCCGTCGGTGCCGTGGCACGCGACGCAGGTCTGCGCGGCGGCCGGCGCGGTCCCCGTGGCGTTCCCGTCGGACTTCACCGGGTTCTGCGTCGCGAAGTACGCGGCGACGTCGCGGATCTCCTGGTCGGTCATCGCCATCGCCTGCCCGCGCATCGTCGGGTGCGGGCGCGCGCCGTTGCGGTACTCCGTGAGCGACGCGACGATGTAGGCCGCGTGCTGCCCGCCGAGCTTCGGCACGTGGTAGGTCGGGTACGCGTTCCGGTAGTCCGGGATGCCGTGGCAGCCGTAGCAGGTGTAGGCCAGCTGCGAGCCGCGCTGCGCGTTGCCGGCCGACGGGGCGACGGTGGCCGCCGCGGCCGGGGCCTGCTGCGCGAAGGCGGCGCCCGAGACCAGGAGCGAGGCGGCGGCCGCAGCCACGGCCATGGCCGCCGAAACTCCCGAGGCGCGCACGCGGAAACCCGACTCGTAACCGACCGATGCCATCGAAACCCCCGCTGGGAACTCCCGCGCGCCCGCGCGATAGTTCGTGAACCTTAGGAACGTAGCCGGGGAATGGTACGGAGCAGCCGGGAAAAATTCCACCGGAACGCCGCGGGGCTGCCGGCGGTCCTATGCCTTACTCTGCCGCTTCGGCAGTCTTGGACGGAGCCCGTACGAAATGCGTATCCCTTCCGGCGCGCTAGCCGCCACCCTGATCGCCTTCACGGCGTTCGCCGCCGCTCCCGCGGACGCGGACGATGACGCGCGCACGCTGAGCGTCGCCGGCATCGGCGAGATCCGCGCCGAACCCGACATGGCGACCGTCACCCTCGGCGTCACCGCGCGCAACCCGGCCCTCGACGCGGCGCGCCAGCAGGCCAATCGCGTGGTCGAGTCGCTGCTGAAGCTCACTCGCGACCTGAAGATCCCCGACGCGCAGGTGCGCTCGACGCGGATCAGCGTCAACCCCGAGTACGACTGGAACGAGGCGAAACGGCAGCAGGAGTTCCGCGCCTACGTGGTCACGCGCCAGCTGGTGATCGACCTGCGCGACCTCGAGAAGCTCGGTGCGCTGCTCGAGCGCAGCGTCACTGCCGGCGCGAATCTCGTGCAGGAACCGGTGCTCGACTCGTCGAAGCGCACCGACCTCGAGCGCCAGGCGCTCGCGCTGGCGGTGGAGGACGCGCGGAAGAACGCCGAGGTGCTCGCACGCGCGGTGGGCATGGCGGTGGGTCCCGCACGCAGCGTCACCGGCGGCGACAGCACGCGCCCGCCGGGACCGCCGATGCCGATGATGGTGATGGCGCGCGCCGAGATGAAGAGCGACGCCGCGGCGACGTATCAGGCGGGCGAACTGCTGTTCGGCGCGACCGCGAGCGTGGTCTACGACCTCGTGCCGGCAGCCGGCGCGCGGGCGCGCTGATCGCCGCAGGCGATGATCCGCCTGGTCGGCGGGATCCTGCTCGGTGCAGCGCTGATCCTCGCGCTGCTCTGGTGGCGCGCGCACGAAGGCGCACCACCGGAAGTCGGCCGGATCGAGCGCGTCGATTCGCCGACGCCGGCGAGTGGCGACGGCAGCGCGCCGGTGGCGACGCCGCCGTCTCCCGGCGCACCGGCCGGTGCCACCGGCGGCGGCGATGCCGAGACGTTCGCACCGCTGCCGGCGGCCGCGCGCAGCGAACTGCTCGACGCGTTCGGCGAGGTGAGGCTGCCGCCGGGCGTGCTCGAGCGGCTCGTCGCCGGGCGCGTCGGCGAGGCGATCGCGACGCTGCGCGAGACGCCCGGCGACGACACGGCGCTCGCGCTCGAGCGCGTCGGCGCACTGTGCCTCGGCTTCCGCGCCCGCCGGCCGCAGATGTCGACCGCGGAGATCGCGAACGCCGGCCTCGGCGACCTGCCGGGGCCGACGCGCGCGCGGCTCGAGGCGGCCGTCCGCGAGCAGGGCGAGTGGGCCGCGGCGTTCGCCGCCGACTGCGAGCGCAGCGGCGCGTACGCGCCGCCGTTCCGCGACGAAGTGCAGCGGCGGATCCGCGAGTGCGCGGAGGCGGGCGGCGGCGACTGCCTGTTCCGCACGCTGCAGGCGCAGTTCCCGAGCGGATCGGCGGAACGGCTGTCCCGCCTGCAGTCGGCGGCGGTGCTCGGCTCGCGCGACGCGATGCTGCTGCTCGTGCACGAGATCGAGAGCCGCGAGCGCACGCCGCAGAGCCTGGAGGCCGCGCGCTACTGGCGCGAGCAGCTCGCGAAGGTGGACCCCGAGTACCGCGTCGCACGCCTGAGCTGCGACGGCGCCGACTGCGAGGGCCGCGCGGTCGATCCCGACGACGCGATGCGCGTGCTGCTCGGCGCGGTGCGCGAAGGCTCGACCGGCGCGCTCGCGACGCTCGCGATGTCGCCGTCGCGCGTCGCGGCCGCGGCCTCCGTGCGGCCCGCGTTCGGGCTCGAGCAGATCGCGCAGCTGAATCGTTCCGAGACCGACGCGTACGCGTGGAGCGTGGTGGCGGAGAAGCTCGCTGCCGCCGGTTGTCTCGGGCTCTGGCCGAACTGGGCGGCGTTCGTGGGTGCGCCCGCGCAGCTGGAGCGCTCGCTCAGCCCCGCGCAGATACCCGAGGCGCGACGCGCGGCCGAAGGCCGCTGGGACGCGTACGGCGGGGCGATCGCCGCGAGCCGCGGCTGCACGCTGCCGACGGACTGACCCTCGCCGGGACGCGTCAGGCCACCGGCTCGACCAGCAGCACCGTGTTGTCGCTGCCGACCACGCGCACGCGCGTGCCGGCCGGCACGTCGGGGCCCTTCACGGTCCACACCGTGTCGCCGAGCTTCGCCTTGCCGTAGCCGTTCTCGATCGGATCCACCACGTCCAGCACCTTGCCGAGGTACTGCTGTGCGCGGCGATTCAGCGTGGGCTGGTCGGTGGTCTCCGGATGGCGGCGCTTGTACGCGCGCCACGCGGCGATCGCGGCGAACGACAGCAGGCCGAAGGCGACGACCTGCACCTGCCACGGGATGTCCGGCGCGAAGAACAGCACGACGCCGAGCACGGCGGCCGCGGCCGCGAACCAGACGAAGATCGCGCCGGGCAGGAACAGCTCGAGGCTCGCCAGCACCAGCGCGGCGATCAGCCAGTGCCACCACTGCAGCTCGGGCAGGAACGCGAGGAGGTCCGCCATGGCTCAGCCCTTCGGCTCGGGCGGCTGCTGGCGCGGCGGCACCGTCGGCCGTGGCGGCAGTCCGCGCGGCGGCGCGAGCACGGGCGCCGGATCGTCGCCCTTCAGCGCGTCCTTCGCGATCTCGGCGATGCCCGCGACGCTGCCGAGCACGCCCGCGGTCTCGAGCGGCATCAGCAGCACCTTCTGGTTCGGCGCCTGCGCGAGCGCCTTCAGCGCCTCGACGTACTTCTGCGCGATGAAGTAGTTGAGCGCGTTGGTGTCGCCGCTCGCGATCGCGTCGGACACCAGCCGCGTCGCGTTCGCCTCGGCCTCGGCGAGCCGCTCGCGCGCCTCGGCGTCGCGGAACGCGGCCTCGCGGCGGCCCTCGGCGTCCAGCACGACGGCCTGCTTCTCGCCCTCCGCGCGCAGGATCTCCGCGGCGCGCAGGCCCTCCGCTTCCAGGATGTTCGCGCGCTTCTCGCGCTCGGCCTTCATCTGGCGGGCCATCGCGTCGACCAGATCGGACGGCGGCCGGATGTCCTTGATCTCGATGCGCGTGACCTTCACGCCCCAGGGACTAGTCGCCTCGTCCACCACGCGCAGCAGGCGCATGTTGATCTCGTCGCGCTTCGACAGCGTCTCGTCGAGGTCGAGCGCGCCGATGACGGTGCGGATGTTCGTCATCGTCAGGTTGATGGTCGCGAGCTGCAGGTTGTCGACTTCGTACGCGGCCTTCGCGGCGTCGAGCACCTGGTAGAACACCACGGCGTCGACCGACACCATCGCGTTGTCCTTGGTGATGACCTCCTGGCGCGGGACGTCGAGCACCTGTTCCATCATGTTGATCTTCCGCCCGATGTCGTCGACGAGCGGCACGATGATGTGCAGGCCGGGCCCGAGCGTGGCGCGGTACTTGCCGAAGCGCTCGACCGTGTACTCGAAGCCCTGCGGCACCTTGCGCAGGCCGCGCGAGACGATGAACACGACGAAGACCAGGAAGACGATCGGGACCCAGTTGACGTCGACCCACATGGCAGGGACTCCGGTCGGTGCGGCGGGGCCGCGGGTGGCGGGGATATCGGGAGGTCGCGGCGCGCCGGTTCGACCGCCGTTCAGCGCAGCGCCAGCTCCCGGCTGTACACCACGTTCGTCGGGTTGTCGTACCAGCCCTGCACGCGCGGCGACACCAGGTGCTTGTTGACGAAGAAGTAGAGCGGGATCACGGGCACGTCCTCGAGCAGCATCCGCTCCGCCGCCGCCAGCCGCGCGCGCCGGCGCGCCGGATCGGACTCGAGGGCGGCCGCGGCCAGTTCCGCGTCGTAGGCCGGGTTCGCGTACTTCGGCAGGTTGATGCCGAACTGGCTCTGCAGCAGGTCGAGGAACGTGCTCGGGTCGTTGTAGTCGGCGATCCAGCTGGCGCGGAACATCGGCGCGTCGCGGCGGTTGATGCTCTGCAGCAGCGACTTGAACTCCTCCGGGACCAGCTGCACCTCGACGCCGAGCGCGGACTTCCACATCGACGCCACGGCGAGCGCGACGCGTTCGTTGGTCGCGCCGGTCGGGAACCGCAGCTGGAAGCGCAGCGGGTTCGCGGGGCCGTAGCCCGCGGCGGCGTACAGGCCGCGCGCGGCCTCGACGCGGGCCGCGTACGGCAGCTGCGACCACGCGGGTTGCTGCGAGTCGTGGCCGGCGGTGCCGACCGGCACCCACGAGTACGCGGGCGGCTCGCCGAGCAGCGTGATCTGCCGCACCAGTCGCTCGCGGTCGACGGTCATCGACAGCGCCTGCCGCACGGCCTGCGCGTCGCGGAAGGGAGGCTTCGTCAGGTCGAAGCCGTAGTACATGACGCCGAGCTGCGGGCCGGTGACGAGTTCCGCGCCGTGCGCCGCGCGCAGCTTGTCGAGCGGCTGCTGCGGGAGCACGTAGGTTACGTCGAGCTCGCCGGCACGGTAGGCGCGGTACTCGTCGTTCGCGTCGGGCAGGTGCACGAAGCGCACCGCGTCGAGGCGCACCGCGGCGGCGTTCCAGTAGGCGGGATTGCGGCGCACGCCGACGTGCGAGCCGACCACCCACTCGGTCAGCACGAACGCGCCGTTCGACACGGCTTCTCCCGGGCGCCCCGGCGCGCGCGCACCGTAGGTCGGCATCGTGCTCCAGTGCGCGGCGATCGCGGCGAAGTACGGCGTCGGCGCGCGCAGTCGCACGACGAACGTGCGGGAATCCGGCGCGCTCGCGCCGAGCGTCGTGGGCGGCGCGCGGCCGGCGACGACGTCCGCGGCGCCCTCGACCGGCGCGAGCAGCTTCGCGTACTGCGCACCCGTGGCCGGCGTGACGAGGCGGCGCCAGGAGTCCACGAAGTCCTGCGCGGTGACCGGCTCGCCGTTCGACCAGCGCGCGTCGGCGCGCAGGTGGAAGGTGTAGGTGAGTCCGTCCGGCGAGACCTCCCAGCGCTCGGCCACGCCCGGCGCCGGGTTGCCTGCGCGGTCGAGGACCGTCAGCCCTTCGTAGACGTCGCGCAGGACGTTGGCGCTCGAGTCCGCGCGCGCGAGGTGGGGATCCAGCGAGTCGGGCTCGGGTCCGTTGCCGCGACGGAGCGTCGCGCCCGCGGCAGCCGGTCCGGCATCGGCCGCGGCGGAGCGCGATGCGCCGACGTCGCCGCCCGGGCCGCTGCCACCGCCGCCCGGACCTGCGCCGCACGCAGCCAGCGCGAACGCGGCGAGCGCAGCGAGCGCTCGACGCCGCGCGCGGAAGGCGCAGAGGGCGGCGCCGCTGCCGACGGGCGGTTCATCCCGGTCGGACGCGTCGCGCACGCTCACGCTGCGCCGCGTCGCTTCAGGTGCACGAGCAGCAGCGAGATCGCCGCCGGCGTCAGCCCCGGGATCCGCGAGGCCTGGCCGAGCGTGCGCGGGCGCACCTCGACGAGGCGCTGGCGCACCTCGGTCGAGAGCCCTCGCACTAGCGCATAGTCGAGATCGTCCGGGAGCGTCGTCGTCTCGTGCCGCGCGAGCTTCGCGATCTCGGCTTCCTGGCGCGCGAGGTAGCCCGCGTACTTCGCGCCGACCTCGACCTGCAGGCGGGCCTGCGCGGCGACGCGGTCGTCGAGCGCGCCGGCCGCGAACGCGGTGCGCGCGGCGGGCGCCGCCGCGAGGAAGTCGGCGTGGTCGACGAAGGGCGCGCCCTCGGCGACCGGCACGCCCTCCCACGCCGGTGCGCCGACGGCCGGCAACGCGACCAGCGCGTCGTAGGCCACGTCCGGTCGGCGCAGCAGTTCGAGCGCGCGCGTCTCGCGCGCGAGCGGGCCGCCGAGCACGCACGCCGCGTCTTCGGCGGCGACGTCGTCCGGCCGCACGAGCAGGCCCGCGAGCCGCGCGAGTTCCGCGTCGACCGCCGCCCGCTTCGCCTCGAACAGGCGCCAGCGCTCGTCGTCGACGAGCCCGAGCTCGCGGCCGATCGGCGTCAGCCGCGCGTCGGCGTTGTCCTCGCGCAGGCTGAGGCGGTACTCGGCGCGGCTCGTGAACATGCGGTACGGCTCGGGCGCGCCGCGCGTGATCAGGTCGTCGAGCAGCACGCCGACGTAGGCCTCCGAGCGCTTCGGCCACCACGGCGCGAGGCCGAGCGCCGCGCGCGCGGCGTTGAGCCCCGCGACGAGTCCCTGCGCCGCCGCTTCCTCGTAGCCCGTGGTGCCGTTGATCTGGCCGGCGAAGTACAGCCCCCGCAGCGCGCGCGTCTCGAGCGTGTACTCGAGGTCGCGCGGATCGAAGAAGTCGTACTCGATCGCGTAGCCGGGCCGCGTGACGTGGGCGCGCTCGAAGCCGCGGATGCTGCGCACGAACTCGAGCTGCACGTCGAACGGCAGGCTGGTGCTGATGCCGTTCGGGTAGATCTCGTGCGTGTCGAGGCCTTCCGGCTCGACGAACACCTGGTGCGAGACGCGGTCCGCGAAGCGCACCACCTTGTCCTCGATCGACGGGCAGTAGCGCGGCCCGGTGCCCTCGATGATCCCGGTGTACATCGGCGAGCGGTCGCAGCCGGCGCGGATCAGCTCGTGCGTGCGCTCGTTGGTGTGCGTGACGTGGCAGGGGACCTGGCGCGGGTGGTCCGACGGACGCCCGAGATACGAGAGCACCGGCAGCGGCTCGTCGCTCGGCTGCGGGGTCATGACCGACCAGTCGAGCGTGCGGCCGTCGATGCGCGGCGGCGTGCCGGTCTTGAGGCGCCCCACGCGCAGCTTCAGCTCGCGCAGGCGCGCGGCGAGGCGGTTCGAGGCGGGGTCGCCCATCCGCCCGCCGGAGTAGTTCTCGAGGCCGACGTGGATGCGCCCGCCGAGGAACGTACCGACCGTCAGCACGACCGCGCTCGCTCGGAACTCGATGCCGGTCGCGGTGACCGCGCCGACGACGCGCCCGCCCTCGACGACGAGGTCCGCGACCTCCTGCTGGAAGATCGCGAGGCCGGGCTGGTTCTCGAGGATCGCGCGGATCGCCCGCCTGTAGAGCTGGCGGTCGGCCTGCGCGCGGGTCGCGCGCACGGCCGGGCCCTTGCTGGCGTTCAGGACCCGCAACTGGATCGCGGCGCGGTCCGCGGCGATCGCCATGCTGCCGCCGAGCGCGTCGATCTCGCGCACGAGATGGCTCTTGCCGATGCCGCCGATGGCGGGATTGCAGCTCATCGCGCCCAGCGTCTCGACGCTCTGAGTCAGCAGCAGCGTGCGCGCGCCGGCGCGGGCGGCCGCGAGCGCCGCCTCCGTGCCCGCGTGGCCGCCGCCGACGACGATGACGTCGTAACGCTCGGGGTGTCGCATGGGCCGCATTCTAGCGTGCGCGCCGGCCCACACGATCGCGGCGCCCGGTGCCGCCGGCCGGACGACCGAGCGCGGGAGCGTGAACCGGCCGATGACGGGGCCACGCGGCGATGGCACGATGCGTCCATGAGTCTCCGCCCTGCCGCCGCGCTCGCCGCGCTGCTCGTCGTCCTGCCGTGGACGGCGCCGGGTGCCGCGCCGGCGGCGCGCGTGGCGCTGGCCGACTGCCGCCTCCCGCATCCCGCCGGTCTCGCGACCGTCCCCGCACGCTGCGGCTCGGTGAACGTGCCCGAGAATCCCGCCGAATCAGGCGGCCGGCGCATCACCCTGCGCGTCGCGGTCGTGCCGGCGCTCGACCGGCGGTCGGAGCGCGAGCCGCTGTTCATCGTCTCGGGCGGGCCCGGGCAGGCGGCGACCGACTTCTACGCCGCGTACGCGTCGGCCTTCGCGACGATCCAGCGCACACGCGATCTCGTGCTGCTGGACCAGCGCGGCACCGGCGGCTCGAACCCGCTCGACTGCGACTTCCCCGACGACGTCGACACCACGCGCTACTCGCCCGACCTCTTGCGGCAGCTGTCGGCGCAGTGCCGGCAGGCGCTGCGGGGCCGGCCCGAGTTCTACACGACCAGCGTCGCCGTCCAGGACCTCGACCGCGTCCGCGTGGCCCTGGGCTACGAGCGGATCGCGCTGTACGGGATCTCCTACGGCACGCGCGTCGTGCAGCACTACGTGCGTCGCTTCCCGTCGAGCGTGCACGCCGTCGTGCTCGACGGCGTGGTCGCGCCCGGCGAGGCGCTCGGCGTCGAGACCCCGTTCGACTCGCAGCGCGCGCTCGACGCGATGTTCCGACGCTGCGAGCGCGAGGCCGCGTGCGCGAAGGCGTTCCCCGACCTGGCGCGTCGCTTCGACGAACTGCGCGGGCGCCTCGCGGACCAGCCCGTGAAGCTGACGCTGCCGGACCCGGCGAACGCGGAACCGCGCGAGGTCGAGTTCGGCAACGCGCAGCTGGTCGGCGCGGTGCGGCTGCTGAACTACCAGTCGGCCACCACCGCCCTGCTGCCGCTGCTGCTCGACCGCGCGAGCCGCGGCGACTACGCGCCGCTCGCGGGCCAGCTGCTGCTGATCGGGCGCTCGCTCGACTCGCAGATCGCCTACGGCATGAACGCGGCGGTGGCCTGCACCGAGGACGTGCCGGGCTACTCGACGGTGAACCGCGACTCGCTCGCGCGCACCTACTTCGGCACGACCCAGGTCGACGGCCTGCTGGCGCTGTGCGACGGCTGGCCGCGCGGCGTCGTGGACGCGGATTTCGCGCAGCCGCTGCGGTCCGCCGTGCCGGCGCTGCTGCTGTCCGGCGAGTTCGACCCGGTCACCCCGCCGCGCAGCGGCGAGGCCGCGGCGAAGGGCTTCGCCGACGCGAGGCACGTGGTCGTCCGCGGCCAGGGCCACGGCCAGATCACAGAGCCGTGCGCGGCGCGCGTGGTCGCGAGCTTCCTCGACCTCGGCACCGCGCGCGGCCTCGACGCGAGCTGCCTCGACGCCGCCGGCCCGGCGCCGTTCTTCGTCGACGCCGCGGGGCCCACGCCATGATCGTCGTCGAGGGTCTCGCGAAGCGCTTCGGCGAGGTGGTCGCGGTCGCCGACGTCGGCTTCGAGGCCGCGGACGGCCGCATCACCGGCCTGCTCGGGCCGAACGGTGCCGGCAAGTCCACCACGCTGCGCATGCTCTACGGCGCGCTGCGCCCGGACCGCGGTCGCGCGCTCGTGGACGGCCACGACGTCGCGCTCGACCCCATGGGCGCGCTCGCGCGCCTCGGCGTGCTGCCGCACGGCGCCGGCATCTACCCGCACCTGACGGCGCGCGAGAACGTGCGCTACTTCGGCGAGCTGCACGGCCTGCGCGGCGCGGCGCTGGAGCGCCGCATCGACGAACTGCTCGAGGCGCTCGAGATGGGCGCGTTCGCCGACCGCCGCACCAAGGGCTTCTCGCAGGGCCAGAAGCTGAAGGTCGCGCTCGCGCGCGCGCTGGTGCACTCGCCGCGCAACGTGGTGCTGGACGAGCCGACCAACGGCCTCGACGTGCTGGCCACCCGCAGCCTCCGCGAGCTGATCCGCCGGCTGCGCGATGCCGGCCACTGCGTGCTGTTCTCGAGCCACGTGATGCAGGAGGTCGCCGCGCTCTGCGACGAGATCGTGATCGTCGGCGGCGGGCGCGTGGTCGCGCGCGGCACGCCGGCGGAGATCGGCGCGCGGGTGCAGGGCGGCTCGCTCGAGGACGCGTTCGTCGCCGCGCTGAGCGGAGATGCCGCATGACGCGCGCCGCCTGGGTCGTGTTCCTGAAGGAGCTGCGCGAGAACTTCCGCGACCGGCGCACGCTGCTCACCGCGCTGCTGTTCGGGCCGCTCGGCGCGCCGGTGCTGTTCGCGGTGCTGATGAACGTGACGCTGGAGCGCGGCGCGGAGCGGGGGGAGGAGCCGGTCGAGGTCGTGGTGGTCGGGCGCGAGCACGCGCCGAACCTGGTCGCGTACCTGCAGCAGCAGGGCGCCGCGGTCGAGGAACGCCCGGGGGTCACGCCGGAGACGGCCAGCGCCGCCGTGCGCCGGCGCCAGGCGGCGCTGGTGCTGGTGATCCCGGCCGACTTCGGCGAGCGGCTGCGGGCCGGGCAGCCGGCGGCGGTGGGCCTGCACGCGGACTCGTCGGACACCGGCACCGCGGGTGCCCGCAGCCGCCTCGCGTCGATGCTGCAGGGCTACTCGTCGCGCACCGCCGCACAACGACTCCAGGCCCGTGGCCTGTCCCCGCTGCTGGTCCAGCCCGTCGCGGTGGACCTCGTGGACGTGGCGACCCCGGCCAGCCGCGCGCTGCTCGTGCTCGGCATGCTGAGCTACTTCATCGTGTTCGCGACCATGATGGGCGGCCTCTACGTCGCGATCGACGCCACCGCCGGCGAGCGCGAGCGCGGCTCGCTCGAGCCGCTGCTGACCAACCCGGTACCCCGGGAGCAGATCGTCTACGCCAAGATCGCGAGCGCCGCGGTGTTCATGTCGCTCTCGCTGACGCTGACCGTGGTCGGCTTCGCCGTCGGGCTGCGTTTCGTCCGGCTGGAGGAGCTCGGCATGTCCGCCAACTTCGGCCCCGAGGTGGCGGTCGGGGTGATCGCGGTGATGCTGCCGTTCGTGGTGCTCGGGGCGGCGCTGATGACGATCGTCGCGAGCTTCACCCGCAGCTACCGCGAGGCGCAGAGCTGGCTGACCGCGGTGCTGCTGGTGCCGACCGTGCCGATCATCTTCGCGGCGATCTACCAGGTGCAGCCGAGCCTGTCCCTGATGTGGATTCCGTCGCTGAGCCAGCACCTCGCGATCAACGGGTGGCTGCGCGACGACCCGCTGCCGCTGGTCCAGCTGGCGGCGTCGGGCGCCGCGACCCTGCTGCTCGGGCTCGTGCTGGCCTGGGTGGCCGCCCGTCTGTATCGCCGCGAGGCCGTCCTGGGCTGACGCGTTTGTTGGTCATCGCGTCACTGGATCGCCTCCAAGTCCTGCTTTCTCGTCATCTCGCCGTCGCGTCCCGGGCTCATCGATCGGGCCGCAGTGCGTCCCGGTCGACGTCCGTGGCGAAGTGCAGCAGCGCGTGCGCCCGCAGCGGCAGGCGGTTCGCCGCGTAGCAGCCGCGACGGTAGGGATCGAGGTCGAAGCGGGCCAGCGTGCCCGTGATCAGCCGGTCCACGAGCGGCACCACCAGCGGGTGGCAGTAGTCCACGCGCAGGCTCAGCAGGGTCGCGTCGGCCCGGGTCTGCTGCGAGGTCGGACCGACCGTCGACGCGGGGCCGCGGGTGTCCACGGGTAGCACGGTACCGCCCGCCGGCCCGGGCCGGCCGAAGTCGGCGAACGAGGCGGTCGTCGGGCTGAGGACCGTCAGGCGCGTGAGCCACGGAGTGCGGACCTCGGCCAGCGCCCGCGCGTAGGCGCCGGCCCCGGCGCCGCCCCAGGACTGCGGGTCGAGGTCCGTGCCACCGCGGAGGTGCAGCGCGACCAGCCCCTTGGCCAGGTAGCGCTGCATCGCCTCGCGGCGGCCGTGCTCCACTGCCCCGGCCCGGGCGGCCAGGAAGGTCGCGTGGTTCAGCGCATGGTGCGCCGAGTACAGCAGGCCGACCTGCAGCACGCCGAGCATCAGCGGCACCAGCACCAGCAGGGCGACGATCGAGAACTCCACCGTCGCGGCACCCCGGGCACGGCCCTGGGCTTTGCTGCGCTCCGCCGCGCGGCCCTCCGCGGGGGCGGGCAGCAGGCGGTCTCCGACCCGGAGCCCGAGGCGCGCCGCCTCGCCGGCCCGCAGTTCCAGCACCCGGGCCGCCCCCGGCTGCAGCGCCATGCGGCCGGGCGGCAGGGCCTCGACGATCCGCAGCACGAGTCCGCGATCCGTGCAGAACACGACGTCGATCGGGAACCGCATGCCCACGGTGTGGATCGCGCGGCATGGCTCGATCACGAGCGCCGTGGCATCCGGGGGCGGCTCCCGACCGAGCAGACCGCGCGCCCGCTCGAAGGCATTGCTGCACACCAGACCCTGCAGCAAACCGACGTCGCCACCCAGTGCATCCCGCCGCAACCACCGGGCTTCGCGCATCTCAGAAGCCCTCCATCAGGCGCAGGGCGATCGGGAAGCCGAGTACCAGGAAGGTGCAGGGGAAGATGCAGAGGATCAGCGGCGCCAGCATCCGGACCGGCGCCTGCATCGCCAGCTTCTCGGCGCGGGCGAACCGCTCCTGGGTTCGTTGTGCAGCCTGCGCCCGCAGCACGGGCCCGAGTCCGGCGCCGGTCTTCTCCGCCTGCACCAGGGCACCGACCAGCGCGGTCACCCCCGGCTCCGCCATCCAGTCCTCGAAACTGCGCAGCGCCTCCACCCGCGACCGCCCGGCCCGAACCTCGCCGAGCAGCCGCTGGAGTCCGCGCCGCAGGGCGCCGTCCGGGGCCTTCTCCGTGGCATGCCCGATCGCGGTCGCAAGGCTGCAGCCCGATTCGACGGCGAGGGTCAGTACGTCCAGGTAGGTCGGCAGTTCGCGGCGGATCGCGGCCTCGCGGCGCGCGGCGAGATCCCTGAGCTTCAGGACCGGGAAGAGCGCCCCGAACCCAGCGCCGACCAGCACGGGTGCCGGGTACTCGAGGTCGAATCCGGCCGCGAAGGCTGCGCCGCCGAGCGCACCCACGACCGCATAGGCGGCGATCACGCCCACCCACTCGTCGGCATCCACCCGCCCCTGCAGCTCCGCGCGCTTCAGCGACGGGCGCACCCTCTCCAGCCAACGCGAGGGCACGAGCCTCCGCAGGTAATGTCCCATGACCCGCGCACCGGGCCAGACCGGCCGCGCGAAGCCGGGGGGAGGCCTCCGGAACGGCCGGTCGTCCGGCGGCACCGCCAGCAGCAGACCGGCGGCGGCGTGGCCTAGGGACACCCCGGCGAGTGCAGCGGTCGTCAGCGCGAATCCCAGCAGCGCGTCCATGCGCGGTCTCCGTTCAGACGTCGATCTTCACGATGCGGGCGATCGACAGGGCGCCGAGCCCGAGCAGCACGGCGACGATCCCGAGCACGGTCCAGCCGGCCGGCGTGGTCCAGAGCGCGCGCATCGCCTGCGGCTCGAGCCAGTTCAGGACACCCATCAGGCCGAGCGGCAGCAGGCCGACGATCCAGCCCTGCAGCCGGCCCTGCGCGGTGAGCGCCTCGATCTTCGCCTCGGTCGCCGACTTGCGGCGCAGCGTGTCGGCGAGCCGCTCGAGGCTCTCCGCGAGATTGCTGCCGAGCTCGCGCGCGATGCGCACCGAGGTGACGAAGAGGTCGTACTCCGGCCGCCCGATGCGCGCACCGAGTTCGACGAGCGCGTGGTCCAGCGACAGGCCGAGCCGCTGCTTGCGCAGCACCAGCGCGAACTCGTCGCGCAACGGCCCCGGCTGCTGCTCCGCCAGCGTGGCGAGCGCCTGCGGCAGGCCGAGCCCCGCCCGCAGGGCGCCCGCGAGGGCGGAGAGCGCGTCCGGCAGCTGGCGCACCAGGCGACGGGCGCGGCGTCGGCGCAGCGCCGACTGCACGGCGCGCGGTAGCGCGAGCCCGGCCGCCGCGGTCGCGGCCAGCGCGAACGCGCCGCCGCCGAGCGCGTAGGCGAGGGCCAGCAGCACCGACAGCGCGGCCAGGCTCCAGCGGAACAACCGCGCGGGCTCTACGAAGAGGAACAGGTCGGCGAGACCCTGCTGCGCGAGGCGAGCGATCGCGGCGCGGTAGCGCTGCACGCCTGCGCGGCCGAGCGTCGCCAGGCCGCCCACCAGCATCGCGGTCGCGAGCGCCGCGGCGAACGCGATCGCTTCGGTCACGGCCTGCGCTCCTCGAAGGCGGAGTAGTCGAGCGGGACTCCGGCGGAACGCAGTTCGTCGTAGAAGGTCGGCACGTAGCCGCAGCCGGTGTGATGACCGAGCGTGCGCCCGGCCGGGTCGACGCCGGTACGCCGCCAGACGAACACCTCCTGGAGCTGGATGCGGCCGGCTTCGAGCCCGGTGATCTCGACGACCGCCGTGACGCGCCGGGCGCCGCACGGAAACCGCGTCTGCTGCACGACGACGTGCAGCGCCGCCGCGATCTGCTCACGCACCGCCGCGACCGGCAGCTCGACGCCGGCCATCAGCGCCATCACCTCGAGTCGCGACAGGAGATCGCGCGGCGAGTTGGCGTGCGCCGTCGTCAGCGAGCCGTCGTGGCCCGTGTTCATCGCCTGCAGCATGTCGAGCGTCTCGCCGCCGCGGCACTCGCCGACGACGATCCGGTCGGGTCGCATGCGCAGCGCGTTGCGCACGAGGTCGCGGATCGTGACCTCGCCCTGGCCCTCGAGATTGCGGGGCCGCGACTCCAGCGTGACGAGATTCGCGTGGGCGAGGCGCAGCTCCGCCGCGTCCTCGATCGTGACGATGCGCTCGCCCGGCGGCACGAGGTTCGAGAGCACGTTGAGCAGCGTGGTCTTGCCGGAGCCCGTACCGCCGGCGACCACGACGTTGCGCCGGTTGGTCACGCACACGCGCAGGAACTCGACGATCGCGTCGTCCAGGGCGCCCTGCGCGACGAGGTCCTCGATGCGCAGGCGGCGGCGCGCGAACTTGCGGATCGTGATCGCGGGACCACCGATCGCGAGCGGCGGTATCACGACGTTCACTCGCGAACCGTCCGCGAGCCGCGCGTCCACGAGCGGCGAGGCCTCGTCGACGCGCCGACCCAGGGGCGTGACGATCCGCTCGACGATTCCGTACAGCGCGTCCTCGCTGCTGAACGCCACGGGCGCGCGGTGGAGGCGCCCGGAGCGTTCGACGAACACGTCGTCGGGGCCGTTCACCATGATCTCGGACACCGTTTCGTCGGCGAGCAGCGCCTCGAGCGGCCCGAGCCCGACCGCCTCGTCGAGCACCTGCGCGGCCAGTCGCGCACGATCGATGCGCGGCGGCAGGGGCAGGCGCTCGAGGATCGCGTCGACCAGCCGCGCCACCAGCGAACGCAGCTCGGCGTCGTCGAGCCGGTCGACGTCGGCACGCCGCAGATCCAGCGCGACGAGCAGTTCGGCGTGGATCGCGCGCGCGAGCCGCGCCTGCTCGAGCGAGGCGGGGTCCGGCGGCAGGTCGCTGCTCGTCGGGGGCAGCGATCCCGACGGCGTGGCCGGGACGCCGCCGACGGAATGGAGGCGCGTCGGCCGGCCGGACTCCGCGCCTGCGCGCGAGGCGCGCGGCTCTTCGGGATCCGCCTCGACGCGGGAACTCGGCGCCGAGGGAACGTCGCCTCCGGCCGCATTCGCGGCGCGACGCCGCGACCACCAGGCACGCGCCGAACTCACGGCCCGACTCCGCCAGGTTCGCTGCCCACCGCCTGCGCGCCGCGCGCTTCGAGTTCGCGCGCCCGCGAGACGCCCGCGGCATTCGGATCGTTGGCGAGCGCGGCAGGATCCTCGGTGGGCCGCACCACGCGCGGCGTGATCAGGATCAGCAGTTCCGTGTCCTGCTCGCGGCGCTGCCGCGAACGGAACAGGTTGCCGAGCACCGGCACCGAGCCGAGGCCCGGCACCTGCGCGGTATCGCGTCCGTGCGAACGGCTCGCGAGGCCGGCGAGCACCACCACTTCGCCTTCGCGCAGATTGATCTCGGTTGCCGAGCGGCGCTTCAGGAGGCCGGGCACGCCGAGTACGCGCACGCTCTCGTCGATCTGGCTCACTTCGGTCTCCACGCTGGCCCAGATCGCGCCG
This sequence comes from Steroidobacteraceae bacterium, assembly GCA_027531255.1. Taxonomy (GTDB): domain Bacteria; phylum Pseudomonadota; class Gammaproteobacteria; order Steroidobacterales; family Steroidobacteraceae; genus JAPZRU01. The sequence goes on from JAPZRU010000032.1 coordinate 50,721, forward strand.
CCGCGGTCGGCGACGGGTTTCACGTCGAGGATCACGCCGTACTCCTTGAACTCGACGTCGGTGCTGCCGAGTCCGTCCGTCACGGGAATCGGGAACTCGCCACCCGCGACGAAGCGCGCCTGCCCACCGCTGCGACAGCTCAGCGTCGGCTGCGCGATCAGCACGGCGTCGCCGCGGCTCTCGAGCAGCGCGATCCGCGAGCCGAGCGTGCTCGCGAGGCCCGCGTACGTGGCGGGCGGCCACACGCGCTTCGGCAGCACAGGCGAGCCGAGCCCGGGCGGCGCAGGCTCGGGCACGACGCGGAACAGGTCGTTGGTGTCGAAGTCCGCGATCACGCCCAGTGAGGGGCCGTTAGCGGTGGTGTCCCAGCGCACGCCGAGTTCGCGGATGGCGCTGCGCCGCACTTCGACGATGCGCACGTCGAAGTGCAGCATCGGCTCCCAGGGCAGGCGCCCGACGAAGTCGACGACGGCGCCGCCGAAGGACTCGACCACCGCCGCGACGCGCTTCTGGTCGGCGGCCGGGACGCGCTCGCCCTCCACGACGACGCGACTCCCGGCGATTCGCGCGGTGACGTTCGGCACGCCGTCGAGGAGGCGTCGCACGTGCTCGAGCACGAGGTCGAGACTCTGGGGCGTGACCGTTACGGTGACGCGGTGGCGGCGGCCGTCGCGGAGCCACAGCGTCACGGCCGTGGTGCCAGGTGCCTGCGCGAGGAACAGCAGTTGCCCACCGTCCAGCGAGGAAACGTCTACGACCTCGCCGTCGCCGACCGCGACGCGCTGGCTGCGCACTTCGAGGACGTGCGTGTCGCCGACGTAGAGTTCGAGGCGCTCCGGCAGCGCCGGCGGCGTCTGCGCGCGCGCGGTAGAAGCGATCAGCAGCAGGGTGCCGAGCAAGAGCGAGCGGATCATGGGGCGGACCTCGAGGCGGTGGCGCGGGCGCGCGCGAGGCGCGCGCGGAGATCGTCGAGTGCGGTGAGCGACGCCGGCGCCGCTTCGGCAGATCGGGGCGGTTCGTCGGCCCGTGCCTGCGGCACCGCCGGCACCACGTCCACCGGCTGCCGGTGCCGCGACTCGCGCGCACCGCCGACGATGAACTCGACGTAGTCGCCGCGCGGCGGGAGGCCGCGCGCGCGGGCGGTGCGCAGCGGGGCGTCGCCGCGCAGATCGCGGACCTGCAGGACGGTGGTGCCCAGCCGACCGGCGTCGGCCGGATGCCGTAGCAGGGCCGTCAACTCGCCGGCCTGCTGCGCGAGCACGATGCGCTGCGCGTCGGCGGGCGTGACCCCGAGGGTGACGGTCGCGAAGCTCGCCGCGGGCAGGCCCGCCTTCTCCCGTTCTGCGTCCTCGCGCGTGGTGGTGCCCGTCGCGAGGACGGTGACCTGCTCGAGCAGCGGCCGCACGGTCGCGGCCTCGCCGCCGCGTTCCGTGTAGAGCAGATCGATCACGTCGCCGGGCACCAGCAGGCCGGCGAACGCGTTGATCTCGTCCACCGCGAACGTCACGGCGCGGCGGCCGGGATCGAGCTGCGCGGAGAACGCGGCCTGGCCACCGTGGGAGAGGGCGGGCCAGAGGATCGGCTCGCCCGCCTTGACCGGATGTACGAGCTGCTGGCCCTCGACCCGGCCGGCGTCTTCCGCGCGGACCGCGCTGGACGTCGCGAAGCGGCGTGGCACCTGGCGCGACGCGAGCAGTTCCGGCAGCAGCACGGTTCCCGTCTCGAGATCGACGGCGGCGACCAGCAGCCGCTGCGGCGTATGGTCCGCGGCGACGCGGGCTTCGGCCGCGCGAGCCTGTGCGGCCAGCCAGCTGCGCGCGCCCTGGAACGCGACGACGCCGAGCACGAGCGCGAGACCGAGCGTCAGCCAGTGCGGGGCGATGCGGAAACGCCGGAATTGCATGACGGTGAACTCCTCAGGATGAAGCGATGGCCAGCGCGTAGTGGCGGTACCAGCGCTGCAGTGCCCCCAGCAGGTGCTCCATGACCGAGAGTCCGTCGGCCCACGGGGTGAGCAGGGCGGCGGCGAGCACGGCGGTGACCACCAGGTACTCGGCGAGCGCCTGGCCGCGCCGGTTGGTGCGCATGCGCCGGGGGCGACGGCAACGCGACGCGTGGCGGAGTCGCCGGGCGCGGTTCAAGGCAGCACCTGTGGCGGGTCGTCGCGAACGTGATGCAGCACGAAGCCCGCAGCGCGCGAGTGCGGCACCACGGCGAGCCAGAGCTCCTCGTTGGCGCGCGTGAAGCGCAGGGCGCGCGGACGCGACGCGGGGCCGGATGCAGCGGGATCCACCGGCTGCCAGCCCGATCGCGTTGCCGCGAAACGCAGGGTGGCGAGCAGCGCAGCAGGCGGCTGAGTCGCGATCGCGACCACCTGCACCGCGCGACGACCGGCCGCGGCGGATTCTACGGTGCGCAGCACCTGCGCCTGCGGCGGCAACGAGAGCGGTAGCGCCGGCTGCTGCGGGATCGTCGTGACGTCCGGACGTCGGGCGAGCCAGCCGGCACTGCCGCCGGCGGACGTGCCGCGGAGTTGCAGCGTTTCGTGCAGCGGGCCGACCCGGCGGCCGAGAACCCGCCAGGCGCCGACGCGCTCGTCGGTAACGTGGCGGTACTCGGCCTCGAGCGCCCAGAACTCCGCGTACCGGCGCGCGACTTCGGTCGGCGGCAGGGAGGACGTGACCGCATAGAGCGCGGTGAGCGCGCCGTCTACGCGCAGCGGCCGGGCGACCGCGGTGACCGTGACACCCACCGGAGTTGCGAGTGCGACCGGCTCCGCCGCCGACCCGGCGGAGGGTGCGGCGAGACCGAGGGACGCGACTGCCCACAGGCCAGCGATCGATCGAGCCGCGCGGCCGGTGGCGAAGCGACCGCGGTTCAGCATGGCGCGACCCATCCGCCCCGCGGGCCTTCCCGGTAGGGCGAGAGCCGGTCCGACGGCACGATCTCGGGATCCACGCGGCCGAGACACAGCTCGCGGATCGAGGGCTCGAGCACCGCCAGCGCAGCGCGAAAGCCGTGAACGATCGGTCGCACCGCCGCGAGCCGCGCCGTCGGCACGAGTGCGCCGGTGCGTGAAGCCGTGTGCGCGGGCCCGGCGGCGCTCCAGTCCCCGGCGAACAGGGTCCCGCGTTCCGCGAGCTCGAGGTTCAACCGGTCGAACGGCGCGCCCGGCATCGGCGGCGCGACGCGGACGCGCACCATGGCCGAGTGCAGGCCGCGCCGCTCGACGTCGAAGCGCCCGCCGCCGAGCGAGGCGGCACGGTCGAAGGTGCCCGCGAGCGAGGTGAGAGCTCGGCCCGCCGTTCCGGGCGGCGCGTCGTCGGTCGTCACCACGGTGACGTCGGCGGGACGTGCGACCAGCGGATTCGACCGCCGCGAGTGATCCACCCAGTGCGGGTTGGTGTCGTTCCAGCGCTCGGCCGAGTACGCGCGATCGCGTGCCGTGGGCACGACGCCCGGGGCGCCGTAGAACCGCGCTCGTACCGAGCGCGCGAGGGAATCGGCCGAGCCGGCGCCGCGCGCCGTCTCGAAGGCGGCGTAGCGGCTCGACTGCACGAGCGACCACTGCAGGTCATGAAGCCGGCCGACGAGCACGACGCCGACGCACAGCGCGACCAGGACTCCGGCGGCCGCCAGCAGTTCGGCGATCGCCTGGCCGCGCACGCGCGCAGCCGGGGCGCGGGCCGCGGCCCGGCGCGCGGGCGGGCGCAGGCGGTGCACCGTGGTGCCTGCGCTCATGGCGCCACCGCCGCGAACGGGTCGAGCGGGCCACGCACCAGCACGCGCTGGCGCGCAGTGACCGGCGCGAGCCTCGCGCGCCAGTAGGGCGAGTAGAGGCTCGGGTACTCGCGGCGCCCGTCGGCGCGCGGCTCCGGCCGTGCGAACTCGACGACGGCGTGGGCGAGCGCGCGGGCGCGCGGTGCGGGTGCGGAGTTCGCGCGACGAAGCTCCGCTTCCACCGCATACGACAACCGACGCTCGTCGCGACGCCACGGCTCCCGCACGTCGCGCGTCGCAGGCAGCCCCGGATGGATCGCGGCGCGGCCGTGGGCGCGGAGTGCGCGGTCGGCGAGGCCGGAAGCGGACGGGTTCACGCGCCAGGTGCCGTCGTGATCGCCGGGCAATCGCGAGGGTCGCAGGGCGTCTTCGGCACCACCCCACCCGAGTGGCACCTGCTCGCGGAAGCGGCCGAACAGGAAGCCGCTGCGGCGGTGGATCGACAGCGTGTCGAGCCCGCGCCAGGCTTCGAAGCCGAGCAGCTCCGTGCCACCGCGCTTCTCGACGCGCAGCACCGGCGAGAGCGGCCCGGTGCCCAGCCGATGCGAGCGGCTGCGCGTGAAGCCGTCGCGAGCGTCGAGCACCGTCGCGCGCAGGCGCTCGCGGCCGCTCCCCGCATACGAAACGGTGAAGCCGCGCCAGTCGAGCACGTTCAGGGCCTCGAGCCGCGCGTGCTCGGCCGACGGCGCGATCTCGGGCGAGTGCGCGCGCAGCGTGGCGCGTGCGATCTCGGCGGCTGCGACGGGACCGAGCGCGTTCACCGCTTCCTGCGCACCGGCGAGGATCTGCTCGACCGTGCTCGCGCTCGCTTCGACGGCGCGTGCGGAGACCTGGATCGTGCGGTCCGCCGCGGTCCAGCCGTTCGCCACCGCCTGCGTCGCGGCGCCGACGTAGGGCACCGCGCTCGTGAGAGTGCGCACGTTGGCGAGCGTCTGGCGGAGATAGTCCGACCACGAGCGCAGGCTCACGGCCTGGGCGATCGCGACCTCGTTGGCGACGATCGCGCGGTTCATGTATGCCTGAGCGTTCAGCGTGCGCGCCTGCCACGTCGCGGCGCCGAGCGCGGCCGCATCCGCGGCGTTCACGAGCCGCTGCTGGTCCACGACCGCGCGGCCGCTCTCGACCGACGCGACGAACACGGCGACGAGCACGGCCAGGAACGCGAGCACGAACACCAGCGACTGGCCCCGCTGGCCGGCGCGCGGCCGCCGGCGCGCTGCGTGCGTGCACATCGGAATCTCCTGGAGAGTCGGGGAGAAGGAGCCCGCGGGTGCCGCCGGGGCGGCGCCCGCTGAGCCGGCTTCAGTCCGCGCGAGCGGCGGTGTCGTAGTCGCGGAGATCGCGACGCACCGCGTTCGTGTTGGCGCGCGTCGCGCCGCCCTGCACCAGCTGGCGTTCGTTGCCACCGGTCTGGCCGCCGAGCGTCGCGGCGATGACGGCGGTCTGACCGCGGACGACGTCGCCGAAGGCGAGGTAGACGGCGATCGCGCCGATGGCGACGAGCGCGACGATGATGATGTACTCGGTCATGCCCTGGCCGCGAATGCGGCGGGCGGTTAGCGCGAACTGCATGGAACGCCTCCGTGCGTGACTGGACGCGCCCGGCGCAACGCGCCGTGGCGACCTGCCGGCTCGCGATCCCTTGCGAAGCTCGACGGTGAGCAGCGTAGTACGCGGCGCGGCGCGGCCGTACCCGCGTTCGTGGCGCGGTGAGCGACTTATTCGCGCGAGCGTTCGGCGGGCGCGCCGGGCGCGAGCGCGCTCGCGATCAGCGCGGCCGCCGCGAGGGCCTTCGCGACCGGCACGCACGCGCGCCGGGCGCGCGTCGATTCCCGTTGGGCCCGCCGTGACTGCGGCACCCGATGCTCAGCCGGGTGCGTCATCGCGGACACTCCGCAGCAGGCGCCGGAACCGCGTCGCGTGCTCGCGGGCGAATTCGCGCGCCTCGATCTCGAATACATTGTCCCGATAACCGCGTCGCGCGCTCTCGACCAGGTAGCGCAGGCGCGTGAGACGGCGCGGCTGCCACTGGCGCAGCACGTGGAAGTACTCGTGGAGCAGCAGTTCCGCATCGCGCGCGAACTCGTCGCCGCTGCCGGCCAGCAGGATGCGGCGCGGGCGCGTCGTCGCGCGCATCCCGGCGTGCAGGCGCGCGTAGCGCGAGTTCTCGACGATCTCGACGTGATCGACGGTCTCGCCGAACACGCGCTCCAGGGCGCGCCGGACGGGCGCGGGGAGGACGTACCGGCGGGCGCAGGGACGGGGCATGCGAGCATCGTAATCCGCGTGGCCGCTCGACGGTGCGCCGGGCCGCCGCGGGTGCGGGACGAACGGCGGCCGTCGGCCTTGTGCCGGCCGCCTCGCGCCCCTATCGTGCGGGCATGATCAAGTTCCTGCTGTGGCTGCTGCTGTTCGTGATCGCCTGGCCGATCGCGATCCTCGCGCTGCTCCTGTGGCCGCTCGTCTGGCTGCTCAGCCTGCCCTTCAGGCTCGTCGGCATCGCGGTCGGCGCGGTGTTCGAATTCCTGCGCGCGCTGCTGTTCCTGCCGGCGCGGCTGCTCGGCGCGCGGCCGCGCTGAGACGCGGCCGGCCGGCGGTTCGCGCCGCCCCGGTACCCGGCGTTCGCGCCGGCCTCTCAACCGGCGTTCCCGCCGCCGTCGCACCCGGCGTTCACGCCGCGGTCAGCTTGCCGCTCCGATAGTCGCGGATCGCCTGCTCGATCTCCTGCGCGCTGTTCATCACGAACGGCCCATAGTGCACGACGGGCTCGCGCAGCGGCCGGCCGCCGATCAGCAGCACGCGCGCCGGCTGCGTGCCGGCGACGATCTCGACCGCGTCGCCGTCCACGAGTACGCCGAGGTGGCTCTTCGGCAGCTCGCGGCCGCCGACGCGCGGCGTGCCTTCGAACGCGTACGCGAACACCGTGTGACCGGGGGGCACCGCGATGCGCAGGCTCGCCGCCGCCTCCACACCGACGTCGAAGTAGAAGGGGTCCGTCGCACCGCCGACGATCGGACCGACGGTCGGCTCGGCGGCCGCCGCGGCAGTCGCACTGGAAAGCGTCGCGGCCAGCGTGCCTGCGAGCACGCGCACTCGCGCCCCCGGCAGCGCCGCCGTCGGGATCTGCGTGGGTTCCAGGTCGCGGTACCCGGCCGGCTTCATCTTCTCGGCCGCGGGCAGGTTCAACCACAGCTGGAAGCCGCGCATCCGGCCCTCGGTCTGCTGCGGCATCTCGGAGTGGATGATGCCGCGGCCTGCCGTCATCCACTGCACGCCACCCGCGACGAGGTCGCCGCGGTTGCCGAGGTGGTCCTCGTGCTGCAGGTGACCGTCGAGCATGTAGGTGACGGTCTCGAAGCCGCGGTGCGGATGGGCTGGAAAGCCGGCGATGTAGTCGGAGGCCTCGGCCGAGTCGAACTCGTCCAGCAGCAGGAACGGGTCGAGGCCGAACTCGGGACTGATCACCCGGGTGAGGCGCACGCCGCCGCCGTCGGAGGACGGCTGGCCCTTCAGGATCCGGGCGAGCGTGCGGGTGGGGGCGGGCGGGGTGTTGGCGTTCATGGTCGGCGGCAGGCTCCGCTGGGCTCGGCCGATGTCGCGACGACTGCAGGCCTCGACGCGATCGGGCACCTCCCCGATCGTAAACGCGCCGGCGGTGATCGCGCGTTGCTGTGGTCGTCGAACTACGGCGAGGTGCCGTGCGCCTCGACGGACAGCCGGAGCTTCTTCAGCAGCCGCAGGAGTTCGCCGACCTCGTCCTCGGTCAGGTCGGTGAACATCTCGTCGATCCACTGGGCGTGCGCGGCCGCCATCCGGGCGAACGCCGCGCGACCCTTCGGCGACAGACGCACCGCCGTCACTCGCGCGTCCTCCGGGTCCGGGGTCCGGACGAGCAGGCCGTCCTCGACCAGGCGCGCGACGATCCCGGTGGCGTTGCCGTTCGACACCATCATGGCGCCGGACAACTCGCTCATCGTCATGCCGTCGCGGCGACGCTCGACCGCCGCCAGCGCGTCGAAACGCGGCAGCGTCGTGCCGAACTCCGACTCCAGCCAGTTCCGGATCCGCTTCTCGACCACGGTCGCGCAGCTGAACAGCCGCAGCCACAGGCGGAGCGACTGGCGGCGGTGAGCGGAGCCGGCGAGCTTCTCCGAAAACCCGGCCGGAGCTTCGGATTCCATCGAGGCTTCCCCCGGGCGCATCAGAACGCGTTGATGCCGGTGAGCTCGCGGCCGATCGTCAGCTGGTGCACGGTCTCCGTGCCCTCGTAGGTGATCACGCTCTCGAGGTTCAGCATGTGGCGGATCGGCACGTACTCGGCGCTGATGCCGCTGCCGCCGAGCA
>JAPZRU010000030.1 GCA_027531255.1 Steroidobacteraceae bacterium
CGCGCCCCCCCCCCCCCCCCCCCCCCCCCGCGGCGCCCCCACCCCCGCGGCCGCGGGCCCGCCCCGGGGGGGCGGGCCCGCCGCCCGGGCGCGGCGGCGCGGCGGCCGCCCGGGGCGCGGGCCCGGCCCCCCCCGGCCCCCCGGCCCGCGGCCCGCGGCGGGGGGCCCGGGCCCCGCCCCCCCCCGCCCCCCGGTTCGAGATAAGCGTATCCCTGCAGCTCCGCCTCGTAGAAGCGCTTCAGCTTCTGGCTCTCGGCCACGGTCATCCGGCCCTCGCGCACCGCGCGCTCGCAGTCGCGCGCGAGCCGCGGGTAGAGCTCGTCGGTGTCGTACTCCATGTAGCCGAGCACCTGCAGCGCGGTGTCGCCCTTGACCGTCTCCTCGATCCACCAGCCGCCCTCCTCGAGCAGCCGGATGTGCACCACGTGGGTGTCGCCGAACAGGTTGTGCAGGTCGCCCAGCGTCTCCTGGTACGCGCCGACGAGGAAGGCCGCCAGGTAGTAGTCCTCGCCCGGCCGGAGTTCGTGCACCTCCAGCGTGCGCTTGGTCTCGCGCAGCGAGACGAACCGATCGATCTTGCCGTCCGAGTCGCAGGTGATGTCGGCGAGGACCGCGTTGCGCGTCGGCTTCTCGGCCAGCCGGTGGATCGGCATGATCGGGAACAGCTGGCCGATCGCCCAGGAGTCCGGCAGCGACTGGAACACCGAGAAGTTGCAGAAGTAGATGTCCGAGAGCGTCGTCTCGATGCCTTCGAGTTCCTCGGGCACTTCCTCGAGCTTGCGGCACAGGTCGCGGATCTTCGCGCAGGTCGCCCAGTAGAGCCGCTCGGCGAGTCCGCGCGCGGACAGGCCGAGGTAGCCGAGGTTGAACATCTGCAGCGCCTGCTCGCGCGCCTGCAGCGCGTCGTGCCAGCACTCCACGAGCCGGCGCTCGCTCACCGAGCGGTACGCGTCGTAGAGGTCGGCGACCGGCTGGGGCACCTCCTGGTCGCCGGGGAACTCGTCCTCGGGCTTCCCCGCGACGCGGAAGCGGTCGAGGCGCGAGCAGCCGAGCACGTTGAACACCAGCACCGAGTGGTGCGCGGCGATCGCCCGGCCGGACTCGCTGACGATCGTCGGGTGCGGGATCTCCCGCGCGTTGCAGACCTGCGCGATCCGGTACACGACGTCGCTCGCGTACTCGGTCAGCGTGTAGTTCATCGACGACTCGTAGTTCGTGCGGCTGCCGTCGTAGTCGACGCCGAGGCCGCCGCCGATGTCGATGTACTCGAGCCCGGTGCCCATCAGCTTGAGCTCGGCGTAGACGTGCGCGAGCTCGGTGACCGCGTCCTTGACGCGGCGGATGTCCTGCAGCTGCGAACCCGTGTGGCAGTGCACGAGCTTCAGGCAGTCGAGCATGTCGTGCTTGCGGAGCACCTCGACGACCTCGAGTATCTCCGTGATGAACAGGCCGAACTTCGACTTCTCGCCGGCGCTCTCGCGCCAGCGGCCCGCGCCCTCGGCCGCGAGCTTCACGCGCACGCCGAGCTGCGGTCGCACGCCGTACCTCTGCGCGTGCTTCAGGATCAGGTCGAGCTCCTCGAAGTTCTCGACCACCGGGATGATCCTGCGGCCGAGCTTCTGCGCGAGCGTGACCGTCTCGATGTAGGCGTCGTCCTTGAAGCCGTTGCAGACGATCAGGCGGTCCGGCGCGTCCTCGGTCATCGACATCACGACCAGCAGCTCGGGCTTCGAGCCCGCCTCGAGGCCGAAGCCGTACGGCGCGCCGCTGCGATACACCTCCTCGACCACCAGCCGCTGCTGGTTCACCTTGATCGGGAACACGGCCGAGTAGCGGCCCCTGTAGTCGTTCTCGGCGATCGCGGCCGCGAACGCGTCGTGGATGTTCTTCAGGCGGTTCGCGATGATGTCCGAGAACCGGATCACCAGCGGCGCGGTGAGGTCGCGAGCCTTCAGGCCCTCGACGATCTCGTGCAGGTCGATCTCGCGGCCCGGCTGCTGGTCCGGTCGCACGACCACGTTGCCGGCCTCGTTCACGGCGAAGTAGCCGCTGCCCCAGGCGCCGACCTGGTACAGCTGCGCCGAGTCCTCGGCGTCCCAGCCGAGGGAGCCGTTCGTGGGAGCGAGGCGGGGAGCGGTGCTGTTCACGGGTGGCCTACTCGCGTGAGGGGGCCGTGGATGCCGCCGGCCCAAAAGCCGAGGGCCGCCCTGTCGCGTGGAACAGCGTGCGGCCCGTCGGAGGCCGCGACGATATCAAAAATTCATTCCGCGGGACCGGTGGCCACCGGCCGCGCCGGATCCCGCGACCACTCGCTCCACGAGCCCGGGTAGAGGCGTGCGCCCGGCAGGCCGGCGATCTCGAGCGCGAGCAGCGTGTGGCAGGCCGTCACGCCCGAGCCGCACATGCTGACGACCTCGGATGGCCCGCGGCCGCGCAGGCGCTCCAGCAGGCGCTCGCGCAGCTGGGCTTCCGGCAGGAATCGCCCGTCGTCGCCGAGGTTGCGCGTGTAGGGGTGGTTGCGCGCGCCCGGCACGTGCCCGGCCTTCGGGTCCAGCGGCTCGACGCGGCCCTCGAAGCGTTCCGCCGCCCGGGCGTCGAGCAGGCGGCAGGCGTCGCCCTCGAGCAGGCCGGCGAGCTCGTCGGCGCCGACCGTCGCGCGCGGCCGCGGGTTGGCGACGAAGACGCGCGGCGCGACGCTGGGCTCCGCCGTGGTCAGCGGATGGCCGCCCTCGCGCCACGCCCTGAGGCCACCGTCGAGCACCGCGACGCGCTCGTGGCCCAGCCACCGCAGCAGCCACCAGAGACGCGCCGCGTACATGCCGGCCGAATCGTCGTAGGCGACCACCTGCACGTCGGCGTCGATGCCCCAGCGCCCGAACGTGTGCGCCAGCGCCGCCGGTAACGGCAGCGGGTGGCGTCCGCTCCGCTCGGTGCGCGGCGCCGACAGGTCGTGATCGAGGTGCGCGTACACGGCGCCCGGCAGGTGCGACTCCCGGTAGGCGGCGAGTCCCGCGTCGGGCTTGGCCAGGTCGAACCGGCAGTCCACGAGCCGCCAGCCTGCGTCGCCGAGTCGGGCGGCCAGCGTCGCGGCATCGACGAGCGTGCGATGGGTCATCGGCGTCTCCGGAGCGGGGCGGCGCGCCGCCGGCGATCCCGGGTGGGCGCGGCGGAGGCGCCGAAGTCTACGCGAGGCCGCGGCGGGGGCGTGCCGGCCGGGGGCGCAGTCGCCATTGCGCGGTCTTGAGTTACAGTAGCGCGGGCCCCATGCGAGCCTCGAACGGCGCGCGACCGGTTCATTCCGGCGCGCGTTCCTGCGTCTGCAGGCTTCGTTTCCACGACCCCCCTCTCAGGAAGGACGCACGAACGAATCATGACCGCTGAACACCAGGTGCACGTGAAGTTCCCCGGCCGGCTCGTCTTCGTCGGCTTCGGCAGCATCGGGCAGGGCGTCCTGCCGCTGATCCTGCGGCACGTCGGCGGGCTGGCCCCCGACCGCATCACGATCGTCACGGCGGACGACGCGGGACGCGAGGAGGCGGCCGAGTACGGCATCCGCTTCATCAAGCAGCCGCTGACGCGGGACAACTTCAAGCACGTGCTCGACCCGCTGGTCGGCCGCGGCGACTTCCTGCTGAACCTGTCGGTCGACGTGTCGTCGATCGCGCTGATCCGCTACGCCTGGGAGAAGGGCGCGCTCTACCTCGACACGTGCATCGAGCCGTGGCCGGGCGGCTACACGGACCCGGCGATCCCGCCGTCGCGGCGCTCGAACTACGCGCTCCGCGAAGAGGCGCTCGCGCTCCGCAAGGACAAGACCCCGAACCTGCCGACCGCCGTGGTCACGCACGGCGCGAACCCGGGCCTCGTGCAGCACTTCGTCAAGCAGGCGCTGCTGAACCTCGCCGGTGACACCGGCGTGGACGCGGGCAACCCCGCCTCGCGCGAGGACTGGGCGCGCCTCGCGATGACCCTGGGCGTGAAGGTCATCCACATCGCCGAGCGCGACACGCAGATCCCGAGCGTGCCGAAGCAGCCCGGCGAGTTCGTGAACACCTGGTCGGTGGACGGCTTCGTCAGCGAGGGCTCGCAGCCGGCCGAGCTCGGCTGGGGCTCGCACGAGCGCAACTTCCCGCGCGACGGCCGCCGGCACGACTTCGGCTGCGGCGCGGCGATCTACCTGATGCAGCCGGGCGCAGCGACGCGCGTGCGCACCTGGACGCCGAAGGCCGGCCCGATCCACGGCTTCCTGATCACGCACGGCGAGTCGATCACCATGGCGGACTACTACACCGTCAAGGAGAACGACCAGCTGAAGTACCGCCCGACGGTGCACTACTCGTACCACCCGTGCGACAGCGCGGTGCTGTCGGTGCACGAGTTCGCGGGCCGCAACTGGCACCTGCAGGAGCGGAAGCGGATCCTGATGAACGAGATCCTGCCGGGCGGCATCGACGAGCTCGGCGTGCTGCTCGCGGGCCACGGCAGGAACGCGTACTGGTACGGCTCGCAGCTGTCGGTGGACGAGGCGCGCAGGCTCGCGCCCTACAACAACGCGACCTCGCTGCAGGTCTGCGTGGCCGTGCTGTCCGGCCTCGTCTGGGCCATCGAGAACCCGAACAAGGGTCTCGTCGAGCCGGACGAGATGGACCACAGGCGCAACCTCGAGATCTGCATGCCGTATCTCGGTCCCGTGGTGGGCGAGTACACCGACTGGGATCCGCTGTACGAGCGGTCGCGCCTGTTCCCCGAGGATCTCGATACCTCGGATCCCTGGCAGTTCAAGAACGTCCGCGTGGTCTGAGCGCGGGACGAGCGCGAGCGACGAACGCCGGCGTACGCGAGTACGCCGGCGTCGTCGTCTGCGGCTTCACGTGCCGTACCGCACGCCTACCACCACGAGTCGCCGTACTCCGCCCGGCAGTTCCACCGCGAACTCGTCGTCGAGTCGCCTGCCGAGCAGCGCGCGCCCGAGGGGCGCGTCCATGCTGACGTAGCGCGAGTCCATGTCGAACTCGTCGGGGCCGACGACCCGGTGCTCGCGCAGGTTGCCGCTCCCGTCCTCGAGTTCGACCCACGCGCCGAAGTAGACGCGCTCGCGGTCAGCCGGCGGCTGAGAGACGACCACCATGCCGTCGAGCCGCTTGCGCAGGAATCGCACGCGCCGGTCGATCTCGCGCAGGCGCTTCTTGCCGTAGGTGTATTCGGCGTTCTCGGAACGATCGCCCTGCGCGGCCGCTTCCTGTACGGCCTTCGTCACCTGCGGGCGCTCGATCCGCCACAGGTGGTCCAGCTCCTCGCGCAGCCGTCGCTCGCCGTCGGGCGTGATGTACTTCGAGCCGGGCTTGTCCGGCGGTCGCCAGCGTCCCATGGCGGTCGTCCTCAAGTTCGCGCGCGGCTGCGCCGATAAAGGCAGCGAGGCCGGCTCACCCCAGCCCACCATGCCGTCGCAATTCGCGACATAAGTCACGGAAGGCGCGGGGCGCGTTCATTAACCTCACGGATCATGACCGTCAAGTACTACACCCGTTTCGTGGCGGACCTCGGGCTCAAGGGCCCGAGCGAGTACACGGGGATCGTGGAACTGGGCGTTCGCGACGCGGTGCCGACGGACCCGAAGCGGATCGCGAGGCTGCTGGCCCGCGACCTGGACCTCGAGGCCGAGGAGATCCGCGTGCTGCAGTGGGCGCGGCTGCACTGAGGTTTACTTCGATTCCCTGTCGAATCCCCTAGCGGACTTTCCTTCCCTTCGAACGAGTCCGCTCTTCGAACCCCGGGCCCGAACAGGACCCGGGGTTTTTTTCGAGAGAGGGCCGGATCCGGGGGGCTCTCAGTGCCCGCCCGCCGCCGTGCCGTGCTGCGGGTAACGGCCTACGCCGAGCAGCAGGAACGCCCCGGTGACGAACAGCGCCGCCGCGACCCACAGCGCGGGCGTGTAGGTGCCGTAGTTGTCGAACACCGCGCCGTACGCCGGCGCGGAGATCGCGGAGCCTAGGCCGAACGGCATGTAGAGCGTGCCGTAGATCTTCCCATAGTGCTTCAGGCCGAAGTAGCGCGCCGACATGAACGCGATCAGGTCCGTCTCGGCACCGGCGGCGAAGCCGATCACGATCGCCGCTACCAGCGCTTCCGTCGTCGTCACGGTGTCCTGCGTCAGCAGCCAGCAGGCGACGGCCGGCAGCGCGAACATCGGGAACGCGACGGCCGGCGCCCAGAGGCGGTCGATCAGGTAGCCGGCGACGAGGCGGCCGACGATCACGCTGAGGCCGATCGCGCCCGTGATCATGCCGGCCTGCTTCGGGTCGAAGCCCTTGTCGGTCAGCAGCGGGAAGTAGTTGGTGAACAGCCCGCCGAAGGCGAGCGCGATCAGGCCGAAGCAGGCGAACATCAGCCAGAAGCGCAGCTGGCCCAGCGCCTCGCGCAGCGGTATGCCGAACTCCGCGCCGGCCTGGCCCGCGACCATCGCCGGGCGCTCCTCGGGCCGCGGCTCGCGGAACAGCAGGAACGCGATCGGCAGGCCGATCGCGAGCGGCAGCAGGCTGAGGCCCACGATCGCGCCGCGCCAGCCGTAGGTCTCGATCAGGTGCGCGGCGAGCGTCGGCATGATCGTCGCGGTGACGCCGGTGCCCATCAGCGCGAGCGCGAGCGCGAGGCCGCGGTTCTTCACGAACCACGAGTTCACCCCGCGCGTCCACGACAGCGGGATCGACGCCCCGCCGAGGATGCCGCACAGCAGCCACAGGCCCCAGAACGCGTAGATGTTGTCGGGCGTCGTGGCGAGCAGCGCCCAGCTGCCGCCGAAACCGACCAGCGAGAACAGCGCGACGCGGCGCACGCCGACGCGGTCGATCAGCGTGCCGAAGAACGGCGACAGGAAGGTCACCGCGAACGCGAAGATCAGCACCGCGGCCTGGATCTGGCCGCGCTCCCAGCCGAACTCCTCCTGGATCGGCTTCGTCAGCGGGCCGATCGCGTTGAACGGGATCGGCGAGGCGCCGACCGCGATGCCGACCGCGGAGGCGAACAGCACCTTCCAGCCCAGGCGGAACTCGGACGGCGCGGGGCCGGGAACGGCGGACTCGAGACGGGGCGTGGACATCGCGGCGCTCGGCGGTGGAACTGGCCGCATCTTGGCACGACGACGCACGGCCCGCGCGTCCCGCTCGGCCGCGAGGCCGCGCACTGGTTCGACTTCGAGCCGTTCCACGCGGAGGTACGGCGGGTGCTCCGCCCGGGCGGTGCCTGCGCGCCGTGGACCTTCGAGAAGTTCCGCGTCGACCCCGCGGTAGACGCCTGCGTCGACGCGTTCTACCGCGACGCGATCGGCCCGTACTGGCCGCCGGAACGGCGCCACGTCGAGCAGGCCTACCGCACGCTGCCGTTGCCCTACGACGAGATCCCGACGCCGCCGTTCGAACTCGTCACCGAGTGGCGGTTGCCGCAGGTGCTCGACCACCTCGGCACGTGGTCCGCCGTGCAGCGGGCGCGCGCCGCCACCGGCACCGACCCGCTGCCCGTGCTCGCGGCTCGCCTCGCGGAAATCGTCGCTCCGGATGCGGCTCTGCGCCTGCGCTGGCCCATCCACTTGCGAATCGGCCGGACGTGACCCATAAAGCCCGTGCCACCGCGGACGGCTCCGCGGGCTCAGGAGGATCCATGGCTCTCGCGGCAAGCTCCATCCCACGGCTCGCGGTCCGCGGCCTCGGTCTCGCCGGCGCGCTGCTGCTGAGCGCGCTGCTGTCCGGCTGCGGCTACAACACGATCCAGGTGCAGGACGAGGCGACCAGGTCGGCGTGGTCCGAGGTGCTGAACCAGTACCAGCGCCGCGCGGACCTGATCCCGAACCTCGTCAACACCGTGAAGGGCTTCGCGGCCCAGGAACAGGCGGTGCTGGTCGGCGTCACCGAGGCCCGCGCCCGCGCGACGCAGACGCAGGTCGACGTCGACCCGGGCAATCCAGAGTCGCTGCGCCAGTTCCAGCAGGCGCAGGGCGACCTGACGAGCGCGCTGTCGCGCCTGCTGGTCACGGTCGAGGCCTACCCGCAGCTGAAGTCCGACCAGAACTTCCGCGACCTGCAGGCGCAGCTCGAGGGCACCGAGAACCGCATCGCCGTGGCCCGCAACCGCTACATCCAGGCGGTGCAGGAGTACAACGTGACGATCCGGCGCTTCCCGAGCAACCTCACCGCGATGGTGTTCGGCTACGACGTGAAGCCGAACTTCACGGTCGAGAACGAGGCGCAGATCTCGCGGCCGCCGACGGTGGACTTCGCCGCGCCGGCGGCCGGCGGTGCCGCGCCCGCGCCTGCTCCGGCGCCGGGCGTCGGTGCAGCCCCGGCCGGCGCGCCCGCCGCGCCGGCGTCCTGTCCGCCCGCGCGGCGCGGTGCCCGTGACGTTCGCGCGCGCCTCGCTGGTGCTGGTCCTCGCGCTCGCGGCTGTCGCCGCGGGCGCGCAGGGCCTCGCGCCGCTCCCGGCCGCGCGGCCGAACGTCGCGGTCGTGGACCTCACGGGGACGCTCACGCCCGACCAGCTCGCCGCGCTCGAGCAGAAGATCGACGCCTTCGAGCAGCGCAAGGGCGCCGAGCTCGCGGTGCTGATGGTGCCGACCACGCAGCCCGAGGACATCGCGCAGTACGGCATCCGCGTCGCGGAGGCGTGGGGCGTCGGGCGCGGCGAGACCGACGACGGCGCGATCGTGCTGGTCGCCAAGGACGACCGCCGGATGCGCATCGAAGTCGGCTACGGGCTCGAGGGCGCGGTCACCGACCTCGCCGCCAACCGCATCCTCGACGAGTACATGCGGCCCGCGTTCCGCGCGGGCGACTACTACGCCGGCATCGACCAGGCGCTCGACCGGCTGATCCGCCTGATCGACGGCGAGGCGCTGCCGCCGCCGAAGACCCAGGAGTGGCAGCCGCGGTCCGGCGGCCTCGAGGTCGTGTTCCCGGTCCTGCTGATCGCGTTCCTGATCGCGGGGCCGATCCTCCGCCGCATCCTCGGGCGGCCGCTCGGCTCCGCGGCGACCGGCGGCGTCGCGGGCTTCCTCGCGTGGACGCTCGTCGGCGTGCTCGGCGTCGCGATCTTCGCGGGCGTGATCGCGTTCTTCTTCACGCTGGTCGGTGGCCTCGGCGGCAACCGCTGGTCCAGCGGGCGCCGCGGCGGTCGCGGCGGCTGGGGCGGCGGCGGCTACGGCGGTGGCGGCGGCTGGGGCGGCGGTGGAGGCGGGGGATTCGGTGGGGGAGGCTTCGGCGGTGGCGGGTTCGGCGGCGGCGGCGCGTCGGGAGGCTGGTGAGATGAACCGGTTCGCTCGCCTGTTCCGGCACCTCGTCGAGACGCGCTGGTCGATGCGCCGGCGGTTCTCGAGCGACGTGCTCGACCGCATCGAGGCCGCGGTCCGCGCCGCCGAGCGCACGCACCGCGCCGAGATCCGCATCGTCATCGAGACCGACCTCGACGCGTGGTCGATCCTCGCGGGCCGTCCGCCGCGCGACCGCGCGCTCGAAGTGTTCGCGACCAGCGGCGTCTGGGACACCGAAGAGAACAATGGCGTCCTGCTGTACGTGCTGTTCGCCGACCGGGACGTGGAGATCGTCGCGGACCGCGGCTACGCGGGTCGCGTGAGCGCGCCCGAGTGGGAGACCGTCTGTCGCGCGATGGAGCAGGAGTTCCGCGCGGCGCGCTGGTGCGAGGGCGTGATCGCGGGGGTGGAGGCGGCCTCCGCGATCGCCGCGCGGCACTACCCGGCGCGCGAGGGTGGGCGGGACGACCGCAACGAACTGTCCGATCGGCCGGCGCTGCTCTGAAGCCGGTGGATGCCGCCCGATCGGGCGGCCTCATTCATCCTGATGAGTCGCCCGATTGGACGCTTCGCGCGCTCGCCTCGCGCCAGCGCGCCGGGTTTCGTGGCGGCGCCCGTCGCCGTGACGGTCGTGTCGAACGCGGGCGATCTCGAACTCACGATCCCTCCCGGGCCGAGAATCGTCGGTTCGAACAGCAGTGGGCTGTCCTTCGCCGCCTCGGGCGCGATCCGCGTCGGTTTCCGCGGCGACCTGCTGCCTGCCGGCGTCGGCGTCGACTACACCCCCGCGCTCGTCGTCCGCGCAACGGGTCCCTACGACCCGTCCGGTGCGATCACCGGTTCGCCGCAGCCCTGACATAATCGGGGCATGAACGATCCCGTCGAGACGAACGTAGCGCCTCGCGACGCAGCCCGCCGCGCTTCGAGGGCCCTGGGAGCGCTGGCACCGGTGTTCGTCCTCGCACTGGCCTCCGGCTGCGCGGCGCTGAAGCCCGCCGAAGCCCCGCCCGCCGTCGAAGCCCCGCCCCCCGAACCGCCGCTGCCTGCCCCGGTCGCGACGCACCGCTTCACGATCGACCCCGCGCGCGACCACGTCGTCGGCGAGGTCCAGGTCGTCAAGGTCGGCGCCGACGACACGTTCCCGGACATCGCGCGCCGCTTCAACGTCGGCTACGAGGAACTGGTCCGCGCGAACCCGGGCGTCGATCCGTGGCTGCCGGGCGAGGGGCGCGAACTGGTCGTGCCGACGCGGTTCATCCTCCCGGACGCGCCGCGCGAGGGCGTGGTCGTCAACGTCGCGGCGATGCGCCTGTTCTACTACCCGAAGCGCAAGCCGAACGAGCCGCAGGTCGTGATCACGCACCCGATCGGCATCGGCAAGGTCGGGTGGCGCACGCCCGAGGGCGTGACGAAGATCGTCTCGCGCACGCAGAACCCTACGTGGACGCCGCCGGCCTCGGTGCGGCGCGAGCACCTGAAGCGGGGCGAGAAGCTGCCGCCGCGCGTGCCGCCGGGGCCGGACAACCCGCTCGGCGCGCACATGTTCCGGCTCGGCTGGCCGAGCTACCTGATCCACGGCACGAACAAGCCGCCGGGCGTCGGCATGCGCTCGAGCCACGGCTGCATCCGGATGTACCCGGAGGACATCGAGGAGCTGTTCGACGCGATCCCGATCGGCACGCAGGTGCGGATCGTCAACCAGCCCTACTTGCTCGGGTGGCGGGACGAGAAGCTGTACGTGCAGGCCTACGGCGCACTGGAGGACGACAGGCGCGACTGGGAACACGGTCCGAAGTCGCTGCTGAAGCGCGCCGCGAAGTCGAAGAGCCCGCTGTGGCAGAAGATCCGCGCGCACGACGCCGACATCGACTGGGAACTCGCGCGTGCGCAGTCCGACACGCCGCGCGGCATACCCGTGCCCGTGATGAGGGCGGTGCCCGGTTCGGTGGACGCGGTGGTCGCAGCCGCGCGTCGCGTGCGCAACGTGCTGCCCGACGGCGCCACCTGGGACGGCGGCCAGCAGAGCCTCGTCAGCGAGGCGCAGTTCGAGGCGCTGCTCGGCGATCGCGAGCCTGCGCCCGTGCAGGCGCAGTCGTTGCCGGTTCCCGCCGCGGGCGGCGGCGGGGGCGGCTCGCGGCGCGTGGCCGAGCCTCGCTGATCGGGCGCGTCGCGCCCGCTCGCGCCGGGGCGAGCGAGGCAACAGGGTCGCCGCATGCGTCGGCGGGGGAAACGACCGCGCTCGAGCCGTACGATAGGTGCCCGACGTGACGCCGTCTTTGCATCCCCGGAGATTCCCGTGGCCCCGTTCCGTGCCCGCGCCGCTCGTCCGCACGCCGTCCCGCAGCCGCGGCGTACCCTGGCGCTGCTCGTCCCCGGACTCGTCCTCGCGCTCTGCGGCTTCGGCGCGGCGCAGGTCGTCGCAGCCGCGGCGGCGCCCGGCGTGAGGCCCGCCCTCGGCACGCCCGCGGGGCTCGAGCCCGCGCGGGACTACCACACCTACGCCAACACGCACGAGTTCCGCGTCCAGCACCTCGACCTCGCACTCGACGTGGACTTCGAGGCGAAGCGCCTCTCCGGGGCCGTGGACCTGCGTCTCGAGCGGCTCGCCGCGGAGGCCGACCGCGTCGTGCTGGACACGAACGGGCTCGTGATCCGGCGCGCGTGGCTCGTCGACGGCGAAGCCGTGCAGCCGCTCGAGTTCCGGCTGGACGACGGCATTCCCGTGCTCGGCCGGCCGCTGGTGCTGACGCTGCCCGAATCCGTGCGCGGCCGCTCGCCGCTGACGGTGCGCATCTCGTACCAGACCACGCCGCAGGCGCAGGGCCTGCAGTGGCTGACGCCGGCGCAGACCGCCGGCAAGCGGCATCCGTTCCTGTTCTCGCAGTCGCAGTCGATCTACGCGCGCACCTGGATCCCGCTGCAGGACACGCCGCAGGTGCGCTACACCTACACCGCGCGGATCACGACGCCGAAGGCGCTGCGCGCGGTGATGGGCGCGGTCAACGATGCGGCCGCGCCGCTCGACGGCGACTTCGCCTTCGAGATGCCGCAGCCGATCCCGTCGTACCTGATGGCGATCGCGGTCGGCGAGCTCGAGTTCCGCGCCACCGGTCCGCGCAGCGGCGTCTACGCCGAGCCGTCGGTCGTCGAGCGCGCCGCGCGCGAGTTCGTCGACACCGAACGCATGATCGAGGCGGGCGAGCGGCTGTTCGGGCCGTACCGTTGGGGCCGCTACGACATCCTCGTGCTGCCGCCGAGCTTCCCGTACGGCGGCATGGAGAACCCGCGACTGACCTTCGCGACGCCGACCATCCTCGCGGGCGACCGCAGCCTCGTCGCGCTGATCGCGCACGAGCTGGCGCACTCGTGGTCCGGCAACCTCGTGACCAACGCCTCGTGGCGCGACTTCTGGCTGAACGAAGGCTTCACGGTGTTCGCGGAGTCGAAGATCCAGGGCGAACTCTACGGCGCGGCGCGCCGCGCGCAGGAAGACGCGCTCGGCGCGCAGTCGCTGGTTCGCGAGCTCGCGAGGCTCGCGCCGCGCGACCAGGTGCTCGCGGTGGACCTGCGCGAGCGGGGCCCCGAGGAGGGCTTCACGCCGATCCCGTACGAGAAAGGTCGCTTCTTCCTGAACTGGCTGGAGTCGCGCGCCGGCGAGGAGCGCTTCATGGCCTGGCTGCGCGGCTACTTCGACCACTTCGCGTTCCGCAGCCTGCACACCGAGCAGTTCCTCGAGTACCTCGAGGCGACGCTCGTGGCGCGGTCGGAAGGCCGCATCCGGATGGACGAGGTGCGCGAGTGGGTGTACGGACCGGGCTTGCCGCAGGGCGCGGTGCTCGCGACCTCCGACGCGTTCGAGCGCGTGGACGCCGAGCGGGGCCGCTTCCTCGCCGGCACGCCGGCCGCGGCACTCGCGACGCAGGGCTGGACGACCCAGCAGTGGCAGCACTTCCTGGACGGCATGCCGAGGACGCTGGCGCGCGCGCAGCTCGGTGAGCTCGACGCGGCGTTCGGCTTCACGCGCTCCGACAACGCGGAGATCGAGTTCAGCTGGTTCCGCAACGTGATCCGCAACCGCTACGAGCCCGCCTACGCGCGGCTCGAGCAGTACCTCGTCGGCATCGGGCGGCGGAAGCTGATCAAGCCGCTGTACGAGGACCTGATGGCGACCGGCGCCGAGAACGCGGCGTTCGCGCGGCGGGTCTATGCGCTCGCGCGACCCGGCTACCACCCGATCGCGCAGACCTCGATCGACGCGGTCGTGAAGTAGCGGAGGCGGGGTCGATGCCTGCGCTCGCCCCGGCACCCGCGTGCCGGAGCGCCGCGGGCGTCATACGGCCGTCATGCGTCGCGGTCAGCATCCGCGCGCCTGTCGGTTCTCCGCGAGGTCCGCTTGCGCATCCTGATGGTCTCGGACGTCAGCTTTCCGCGCGTCAACGGCGTCTCCACGTCGATCCAGACCTTCAGGCGCAGCCTCGCCGAACTCGGCCACGAGTCCGTGCTGGTCGCCCCCGACTACGCGGAGGGAGGCGGTCCCCGCGTCACGGCGGCGGGCCCGGACGAGCGCACCGTCCCCGCGGTCGACGCCGACGGCCTCGAGTGCGTGCGCGTGCGGGCGCGTCCCGTGCCGCGCGACCCCGAGGACCGGCTGATGCGCCACGGCGACGTGGTGGCGCTCGCCGACCGGCTCGCCGCCCGTCGCTTCGACGTGCTCCACGTGCACACGCCGTTCGTCGCCCACTACGCCGGGATCGCGCTCGCGCGCCGGCTCGGCCTGCCGGTCGTCGAGACCTACCACACCTTCTTCGAGGAATACCTGCACCACTACGTGCCGCTGCTGCCGCGCGCGCTGACGCGCTACGCGGCCCGGGCGTTCACGCGCAGCCAGTGCCGGCAGGTGGACGCGCTGGTCGTGCCCTCGGGCCAGATGCTGGCGACGCTGCGCGGCTACGGTGTCGCGACGCGCGCCGAGGTGCTGCCGACCGGCATCGACCTGGCGCGCTTCGCCGGGGGCGACGGCGCGGCCTTCCGCCGCGCGCACGGCATCCCGCCGGACCGGCCGGTGCTGGTGCACATCTCGCGCGTCGCGCACGAGAAGAACATCGACTTCGTGCTGCGCGCGGTCGCGCAGGTGCGGCGCGAGGTGCCGGACGTGCTGCTGGTGATCGCGGGGGAGGGGCCGGCCGTGCCGCACGTGCGGCGGCTGGCGCGCGAGCTGGGGCTCGAGTCCCACGTGCTGTTCGTCGGCTACCTGGACCGCGGCACCACGCTGCTCGACTGCTACCGCGCCGGCGACGCGTTCGTGTTCGCCTCGCGCACCGAGACGCAGGGGCTCGTGCTGCTCGAGGCGCTGGCGCTCGGCGTGCCGGTGGTCTCGACCGCGGTGATGGGCACGGCCGACGTACTGCGCGACGCCCGCGGGGCGCGCGTCGCGCCCGACGACGAGACCGGGTTCGCGCGGGCCTGCGTCGAGGTGCTGCGCGACCCCGAATTGCGCGGCCGGCTGGCCGCGAACGCGCCCCGGGACTCGCAGGCCTGGTCGGCGGTCGCGATGGCGGAGCGTCTCGCGCAGCTCTACGCGGAGCTCGCGGCGGCGCGCGGCCGGGTGGTGGACGACCCACCGGGCGCCGCGGTGCCGGCGGAGTAGTTCGCCGCTATAGTCGCAGGCCCCGGCGGCGACTCGAAGCGCGTCCCGCTCGCGGGATCAGCGTTCCGATCCGGAGAAGCCCGTGCCGACCGAGTGGCTGAAAGTGATGCTCGACGAGATCGCCCGCAAGCGTGACGACGCGCAGCGGGCGCGCGAGGAACTGGCGAACCGCGCCAAGGCGCACGAGCCGCTGCCGCCGGACGCCCCGGCGAGCGCCGCGGCACGTCGGGACCCTGCCTCCGCGACGTGAGTTCGTCCGTGCCGCGCCGGCTCACGCGCCGCCGAGGCCGCCGGCGACATGCAGTTGGCCGCGGTGACGGCTGAGAGCCGCGCGACGCCGCCGCTGCAGGGCGTCGGCCACGCGCGTTCCAAGGTCACCGGTCCGGCATCTCGCCGGACGGCTGCCGCCTCTACTTCAGTTCGCAGCGCGGGGCCAGCGGCCGCAACGAGGACGGTGTCACCTTCGAGGTGGGCGGACCCTTCGCCTGAGCGCTCGCCAGCGTTTGTCGCCGTTGTGCTACGCTCCCGCGAATTCCACGGGGGATCAGCGGCTTGCGGGAACTTCAGTTCGGTCCGGCAAGCGTTTCGGAGCACGGTTCGGCGCGCGCGCCCGGCATCGAGGTCGACACCCTCGCCGGCGCCGACCAGCCTGTTCCGCGCGCGGCCACCGCGGTCACGGCCTTCGTCGGCCGTGCGCTCCGCGGCCCGGTCGACCGCCCCGTCACCGTCGGCAGTTTCCAGGAGTTCCAGGCGACCTTCGGCGGCCTCTGGCAGCCGAGCACGCTGTCGTACGCCGTCGAGCAGTACTTCGAGAACGGCGGCCAGGTCGCCATCGTCGTCCGCGTCGTCAACGGCGGTCGTCCCGCGACCCTCACGCTGCCCGCGAGCGGCGGCGGTGCGCTGACGCTCGAGGCGCAGTGCCCCGGTACGCGCGAGTTCCTGCGTGCCGCCGTGGACTACGACAACGTCGCGGACGCGGACACCGATCAGTTCAACCTGGTCCTGCAGCGCGTGCGAGCGCCCGGCTCCGAGCACGTCGAGGAGCAGGAGATCTTCCGCAAGCTGTCGGTCGACTCCGAGTCGCCGCGCTACGTCGCGACGCTGCTCGCGGACTCCGCGCTCGTGAAGCTGCGCGGCGCGGTGCCGCCCACGCGCCCGCGGGAGACGCAGGGCGGCGGCCGCACGCTCGCCGCCTACGTGAGCTCGAACCCCGACGGCGACGACGGCAGCCCGCTCACCGACTACGACCTGATCGGCTCGGCCACGCGGCGCACCGGCCTGCACGCGCTGGATGACGCCGAGGCCTTCAACTTCCTGTGCCTGCCGCCGCTGACGCGCGAGCAGCCGGTGGGCGCGTCGGCGTTGCTGGTCGCCGCGCGCTACTGCCGCGGACGCCGCGCGCTCCTGATGGTCGACCCGCCGCCCGCTTGGGCCACGCCGCCGGACGCGCTGCTCGGCATCCGCGACTTTGCGTTCGCCAACGAGCACGCGCTGATGTACTACCCGTGGGTGCTCGCGTACGACCGCCTGCGCGGCCGCTTCGAGTCCTTCGCGCCGTGCGGTGCGGCCGCGGGCATGCTCGCGCGTCTCGACGCGACGAATCCCGTCTGGTCGCCCGCGGAGGCCGAGGACGCGCCGCTGCGGCCCGGTCTGCGGCCCGCCGTACAGGTCGACGAGGGCTGGCGCGTGAAGCTCGCCAACGCCGGCGTCAACACGCTTTCCTCGGTGCGCGCGCGGCAGCCCATCGCGGCGCGGACGCTCGCCGGGCCGCTCGTGCGGTCGCCCGACTGGCGCTACCTCGGCCTGCGCCGGCTCGCGCTGTTCCTCGTCACCAGCATCGAGCGCGGCACGCGGTGGGCGCTGTTCGAACGGAACGGGCCGGCCCTGTGGCACCGGCTGGAACGGCAGGTCGCGGATTTCCTCGACGCGCTCGAGACCGACGGCGCCTTCCCGGGCCGGCCGCCGGGCCAGGCGTGGTTCGCGATCTGCGACGCCCGCGTGAACCCGCCCGAGAGCGAGGGCCGCGTGCAGGTGCTGTTCGGTTTCGCGGCGCTGCGCGAGGGCGACTGGCACTGCTGGCTCGTGTCGCACGGGCTCAGCGGGAGCCGGGCGCAGGGCGTCACGCTCAATCGCCTGCAGTCGATGGCCGGCCGGCCGCCGATGGACCCCGAACTCGACGTGGCGACGCTGCTCGCTGACGCGTTCCGGCGCTAGGGTTCTCCGATGCCGAAGATCGCCCTCGCGACGACCGCGTTCGCGCGCCCGCTGGACGAGGATTTCGCGCCGCTGGCCGAGGCGCTGCGCGGGCTCGGCGCGCAGGTCGAGGATCCGGGCTGGGACGACGCCGGCGTGGACTGGTCGAGCTACTCGCTCGTGCTGATGCGCGCGACCTGGAACTACCACGACGACCTGACGGCGTTCCTCGCGTGGGCCGACCACGTCGCGCGGAGCAGCCGGCTCTGCAACCCGCCCGCACTCGTGCGCTGGAACACGCACAAGCGCTACCTGCTCGAACTCGAGCGGGCGGGGGTGCCGGTGATCCCGACGACGGTCACCGAGCCTGACGCCGCGTGGACGCCGCCCGCGGCCGCCGAGTACGTCGTGAAGCCGGCGGTCGGCGCGGGCTCGCGCGGGGCCCGGCGCTGCCGGGCCGTGGAACTCGCGGCGGCGCGCACCCACGCGCGGGAACTGCAGGCCGCCGGCAAGGCGCTGGTCACGCAGCCGTATCTCGAATCGGTGGACTCGAACGGCGAGACCGCGCTGATCTGGTTCGACGGCGAGTTCAGCCACGCGATCCGCAAGGGCCCGCTGCTGACGCCGGGCGGTGGTGCGACCGCGGCGCTGTTCGCGCCCGAGAGCATCACGGCACGCGCCGCCGCCGCGGACGAGCTGGAGGTCGGGCGCCGGGCGCTGGCGGCGATCCCGGGCGGTGCGCCGCTCTACGCGCGCGTGGACCTGATCCGCGACGGCGCCGGCCAGCCGCGCGTGCTCGAGCTCGAACTGACGGAGCCTTCGCTGTTCTTCGCGTATGCGCCGGGCAGCGCGGAGCGCTTCGCGCGCCGCGTGCTGGCCCGCGCGGCCTAGCGCCGGATTCCGCGGCACGGGTGGCGCGCCGTCGGCGCCTACGCCCCGTAACCGCCGCCGCCCGGAGTCTCCACCACGAACACGTCCCCGGGCTCCACCGCCACCTCCGCGGTGGCGCCCAGTTCCTCGACGCGCCCGTCGCGCCGCTCGACGGCGTTGCGACCGGGCAGGCCCGCCGTCCCGCCCGCGAGTCCGTGCGGCGCGTGCCGCCGGCGATTCGACAGGATCGCCGCGGTCATCGGCGCGAGGAACTCGACGCGGCGGACGAGCCCGTCGCCGCCGTACCAACGGCCGCGGCCGCCGGAGCCGCGCCGGTAGCGGAACTCGCGCAGGCGCACCGGGAGGCGCGATTCCAGCACCTCGGGATCGGTCAGCCGCGAGTTCGTCATGTGGACCTGCACGCCGCTCGCGCCGTCGAAGCCGGGACCGGCGCCCGCTCCGCCGGCGATGGTCTCGTAGTACTGGTGCCGCGCGTCGCCGAAAGTGAAGTTGTTCATCGTGCCCTGGCTCCCGGCGAGCACGCCGAGCGCGGCGTAGAGCGCGTCCACGATGCACTGCGAGGTCTCGACGTTGCCGGCGACCACCGCGGCAGGTGGTCGCGGGTTGAGCAGGCTCCCCGCGGGGACGACGAGCTCGATCGGTGCGAGGCAACCCTCGTTCAGCGGAATCTCGGCGTCCACGAGCGTGCGGAACACGTACAGCACCGCCGCCGTGCACACCGCGAGCGGCGCGTTGAAGTTCGAGGCCGACTGCGGCGACGTGCCGCCGAAGTCCACCCGCGCGTTACCGGCCGCGCTCACGTCCACCGTCACCACGATGCGTTCGCCGCCGTCCAGCTCGAGCGCGTGCGTGGCCGGGCCCCGGCCGGCGATCGGCAGGGCGCGCAGCGCGGCCCGCACGCGGGCCTCAGCATTCGCCTGGACGTGGCCCATGTAGGCGGTGATCGCCGGCAGGCCGTGCTCGGCGACGAGCCGCGCGAGCTCTGCGCGGCCGCGCTCGCAGGCGGCGAGCTGCGCCGCGAGGTCGGCGAGATTCCGCTCGACGTTGCGCGCGGGCCAGGGCGGCGCGAGCAGCCGGGCACGCAGGAGCTCCACGTCGAGGCGGCCCTCGCGCACGATCCGCTCGCCCTCGAACAGCGCGCCCTCGTCCGCGATCGTTCGGCTGAACGGCGGCATCGAGCCCGGCGTGACGCCGCCGATGTCGGCGTGGTGCGCGCGCGCGGCCAGCCAGAAGTCCGGCGCCGCACCGTCGCCGAGCCAGGCCGGGACCACCACCGTGAAGTCGGGCAGGTGGGTGCCGCCCGCGTACGGCGAGTTCACGAGGAACGCGTCGCCGCGCGCGAGCGCGACGGCGTGGCGCGTGTGCACGGCGCGCACGCTCGCGCCCATCGAGCCCAGGTGCACGGGCATGTGCGGCGCGTTGGCGACGAGGCGACCGGCGGCGTCGAAGACCGCGCACGAGTAGTCGAGCCGCTCGCGGATGTTCACCGAGCTCGCGGTGTGCCGCAGCACGGCGCCCATCTGCTCGGCGACGTGCGCGTAGAGACCCGCGTACACCTCGAGCAGAACCGGGTCGACGCGCGCCGGGTCGGCCGAGGCCCTTGCGGCGACGCCGGTACGCTCCAGCACGAGCGTGCCGTCGGCCCGTGCCGTCGCCGCCCAGCCGGGCTCGAGTACCGTCGTGGCGGTGGCGTCGGTGACGATCGCGGGGCCTGCCAGTCGCGTGCCGCCCGCGAGCGCCGCGCGATCGTGCAGCGGCACGTCGCGCCAGGCGCCGTCGAACCAGGCCCGCGTGGTCGAGGCAGGCGGGGGCGGTCGATCCGGCGGGGCCAGCGGCGGCAGTTCGCCCGGCCTGCCCTCCAGCTCGACGCTCACCGCCTCGATCACGAGCGGCGTACCGTCGGGCGGTGCGTAGCCGAAGCGGCGACGGTGTTCGCGGGCGAAGGCCAGGTGCAGCGTGGTCGCCTCGTCCGTCGCGTTCGCGGCCTGCGCGTCGCGCGCGATCGACAGCGCGACGTCCGAATCCGCGGTGCGGATCTCCAGCCGATTGCGACGGCGCGGCGGCTCCGCAGCCTCGGCCGGCGCCCCGAAATCCCCGCGCGCGGCCTGTGCCAGCGCCTCGGCGAGTGCGACGGCGCGGCGCAGTCCCCCGCCGTCGAGCGCGGCCGCGAGCGTGCCGCGGCGTACCGCACGCGGCCGGGCGAGCCCGATGCCGACGGCCGACAGCACGCCGGCGAGCGGGTGCACGAGCACCGTGCGGATGCCGAGCGCGTCGGCGACCCGACACGCGGCCTGGCCGCCCGCGCCGCCGAAGCAGACGAGTGCGAAGCCGGTGGGATCGTGCCCGGCCTGCAGCGCCACGTGCTGGATCGCGTTCGCCATCGTCTCGACCGCGACCGCGAGGAACCCTTCCGCGACCCGTTCCGGCGTCGTCGGCTCGCCGGTCGCGCCCGAGACCTCGGCCGCGAGCGCCTCGAACCGGTGGCGCACGACGGCCGCGTCGAGCGGCGCATCGCCCCCCGGCCCGAACACGTGCGGCAGCCGGGCCGGGGGCAGGCGGCCGAGCAGCACGTGCACGTCCGAGATCGCGAGCGGGCCGCCGCGCCCATAGGCCGCCGGGCCGGGAACCGCGCCCGCCGAGTCCGGGCCCACGCGGAACCGGCCGTCCTCGAAGCGCAGGATCGAGCCGCCGCCGGCCGCGACCGTGTGCACGTCGAGCGCCGGCGTCTGCAGTCGCGTGCCGCCGATGCGCACCTCGGTGCGCCGCGGGTACTCGCCGTCGCAGAGCGCGACGTCGGTCGAGGTGCCGCCCATGTCGAAGCCGATCACGCGCTCGAAGCCGGCGAGTCGGCCGATTTCGACCATGCCGACGAGCCCGCCCGCGGGCCCGGACAGCACCGCGTCGGTCGCGCGGAACGCGCGCGCGGGCACGAGCCCGCCGTGGCTCTGCATCAGTTCGAGTTCCGCGTGGGGGTCGAGTTGGCGCAGGCCGGACTCGAGGCCGCGGACGTACGTGTCGATCCGCGCCGCGAGGTAGGCGTCCGCGACGGTGGTCTGGCCGCGGGGCACGAGGCGCTCGAGCGGCACCACGTCGTGCGAGACGGACACCTCGTCGAAGCCGCACTCGCGCGCGAGCTCGGCCGCGCGGCGCTCGTGGGCGACGTGGTGCCAGCCGTGCAGGAGGACGATCGCGCACGCGGTGCAGCCGGCGTCGCGTGCCGCCGCGAGCGCGTCCCGCAGGTGGGATTCGTCGAGCGGCGCCAGCACGCGACCGTCCGCGCCGATGCGCTCGCGCGCCTCGATCACCCGTGCGTGGAGGGGCGCGGGCAGTTCGATCCGGCGGCGGAACAGGTGAGGGCGCTCCTGCGTGCCGATCGCCAGCGCGTCGCCGAGGCCCTCGGTGGTCACCAGCACGGTGCGCGCGCCCTTGCGTTCGAGCAGCGCGTTGGTCGCCACGGTGGTGCCGACGCGCACGCGGGCGATCCGCGCGCCCGTCGCGCCGCGGGCCTCCAGCAGCCTGCGGATGCCCGGGATCGTCGCGTCCGTGTACTCGCCCGGCGATTCCGACAGCAGCTTCAGCGTGTGCAGGCGGCCGGCCGGGTCGCGGCCGACCACGTCGGTGAACGTGCCGCCGCGATCGACCCAGAACTGCCAGCCGGCGGAAGACGAGGCCTGCGTCACGACGGATCCATCGATCGCTTTGCATGAGATTATCCCACCCGCCGCGCCCGCCGGCGCGGCGTCGCCTGCCGCAGGGGATCCGTGCCATGGAACGACGCTCGATTCGTGGAATCCGCTACGCGCGCAGGCTCGGCCAGGCGCTCGCCGCGGCGCTCGCGATGCTGGCGCTGGCCGGCTGCGGCACCAACCCGGTCACCGGCGAGCGCGAACTCCAGCTGGTCTCGCAGCAGCAGGAAGTGGCGGTCGGCACCCAGCAGTACGCGCCGTCGCGCCAGATGCAGGGCGGCGACCTCGCGGTCGATCCGCAGCTGAATGCCTACGTCGCGGAGATCGGCGGCCGCCTCGCCGCCGTCGCGGACCGTCCGCTCCCCTACGAGTTCAAGGTGCTGAACAGCGGCGTGCCGAACGCGTGGGCGCTGCCGGGCGGCAAGATCGCGGTCAACCGCGGCCTGGTCGTCCAGCTCGCCGACGAGGCGGAGTTGGCCGCGGTGCTGGGCCACGAGATCGTCCACGCCGCCGCGCGCCACGGCGCACAGCGGATGGAGCGCGGGATGCTGATGCAGGGCGCGATGCTCGCCCTGCAGGTGGGTGCGGCGGACAGTCCGTACGCGGGCCTCGTGGTCGGCGGCGCGATGCTCGGGGCGAACCTCGTCACCGCGCGCTACTCGCGCGACGCGGAGCTCGAAGCGGACCGCTACGGGATGATCTACATGCAGCGCGCGGGCTACGACCCGGCCGCCGCGATCTCGCTGCAGGAAACCTTCGTGCGGCTGTCGCAGGGCCGCGGGGGCGGCTGGCTCGAGGGCCTGTTCGCGAGTCATCCGCCGTCGCCCGAGCGCGTGGCCGAGAACCGCCGCACCGCGCAGGAACTGCCGAAGGGCGGGCAGCGCCACCAGGAGCGCTGGAAGGCGCGCACGGCCGACCTGCGGCGCCGCCAGCCGGCCTACGACCAGTACGACCGCGGCGTCGCGGCGCTCGCGAAGGGCGATGCCCAGGCCGCCGAGCGGCACGCGCGCGAGGCGCTGCGCATCGAGCCGAACGAGGCGCGGTTCCACGAGCTGCTCGGCGACGTCGAACTGAAGCGCCGGAACTGGCGCGGCGCGGTGGACCACTACTTCCGCGCGAAGGACCGCGACCCCGCCTACTTCAAGCCCTATCTCGCGAGCGCGATCGCGAAGTACGAGTCCGGCGACCGCGCCGGCGCCGAGCCGCTCGCGGTGCGCGCCCAGGAACTGTTGCCGACGTCCACCGGCGCGTACCTGCTGGGTCGCTTCGCCGAGGCGCGGGGCGACGCGCAGGGCGCGTACGAGCTCTATTCGCAGGCCGCAGCCGCCGAATCCGAGTACGGTACGCGTGCGCGTCGCGAGGCCGCGCGGCTCGGCCTCGCACGGGATCCGGCGCGGTACTTCCAGCTGGAGCCGCGCCTCGCGCGCGACGGCGAGGTCTACGCCGCGATCCGCAACCGCGCGGGCATCGCCGTCACCGGGGTGCGCTTCGTCGTCGCGGTGGTGGACCGGGCGGGCGCCGTGGTCACGGGGCCGTTCGAGATGAACCTCGGGCGGCAGATCCTCCAGCCCGACGAGGTCGTCACGGTGCCGACGCGCGTCGGCCCGTACCAGGATCCGGCGATCCTGCCGTTCGTGCGCTTCCAGGTTCTCCAGGCTCAGCCGTTGAACCGCTGAGTCGCGCACGCAGCACGGGCTCGAGCCGTTCGATCGACTCGAGCGCGTGCCGGTAGCCGGTCTCGACCGCGCGGTCGAAGGCTCGCCACGCCAGCAGGTCCACGTCGGCGAGCGGCGGGGTCAGCAGCCAGTCGGTCTGCGTGCGGCGTGCGCGCGTCACGGCCGCACTGTTGACCATGCCCGAGCGCATCAGGATCTGCAGGATCGTCGGCCGCTCGCGGTGCCTGCGAAACCAGCCGACGAGCTTCCACAGCGGCGGCAGGTCCACGTCCTGGATGTCGGACGTGAACGCGCGGTCGTGCCCGACGTCCACGCCGATCACGGGACCGCGCCCGGCCTCGCGCATCACGTCCACGGGCAGGTTGTTGATGGCGCCGCCGTCGACGTACACCTCGCCGCCGTGGAACACCGGCGGCAGCACGCCCGGGATCGCGATCGACGCGCGCAGCCAGCGCCACAGTTCGCCGCGACGGTGCACGCTGCCGAGCCCGGTGGTCAGGTTCGAAGACACGGCGTAGAACGGCAGGCGCAGGTCTTCGATCGCGACGTCGCCGAAAGCGTGGCGCAGCAGCCCGGTCACCTTGCGGCCGGACACCAGCGAGACCACCGGCAGCGTGTAGTCGTTCAGCGGGTTCGAGACCGTGAAGGAGCGCCGGAAGCGCTCGACCATCTCGGCGCCGCTCCAGCCCGCGGCGACCGCGGCGCCCATCACCGCGCCCATGCTGGTGCCGCCGACGAGGTCGATCGCGAGACCGGCCTCGCGCAGCGCGCGGATCACGCCGACGTGCGCGAAGCCGCGAGCGCCGCCGCCCGACAGCACGAGACCGACGGCGCGCCCGGTCAGCAGGCGCGCGAGGCGCTCGACGTCGGTGCCGTCCACGAAGTGGTGGTGCGGCAGGCCCGGGCAGGCGAGCGCGTCCAGCCAGCGGGCCGCGGCGCCCGGCAGCACGGCCTCGTCGTGCAGCAGGAGGAGTTCGGCGCGGCCGGTGAGCGCGGCTGGGTCCGGTGGCAGCTGGGGCCACGCGCCTGGCGCCGCCTCGGCCCGCGCCAGCAGCAGCCAGTCGTCGGCCTGCCGCACGCACAGGCGGCTCCACGCGGTCGCGGTCGGATCCGCCACGTACACCACGTAGTCGTTCATGCTCTCGACGCGGTGGAACCAGTCGCTCGTGTGGTCCGCGCCGCGCACGCTCCACACCAGCTCGGTGCGACCGTGCCGCGACAGCGCCGCGACGAGTTCGGTCGCGAACTGCCCGACGTCCACCTCGAGGCTCTGCGGCAGCAGCGTGAACGTGCGCGGGCCCGGCGCGGCATGGCGATCCACGGTCTCGAGCCGCCGCGCCACCAGCTGTGCAAAGCGCAGGGTGGCGTCGGGGTGCTGCCGCACGAGCCGCTCGAACGCGGGTCGCGGCAGGCACGCGAGATCGCTGTCGCGCAGCGCCCGCACGGTCGCCGTGCGGGCGCGCCCGGAGAGCAGCCCCATCTCGCCGACGCTCTCGCCGGCGGCCACGCGGCCGAGCAGTCGCGGTGGGTCGCCGGGCGCGTAGACGCCGAGCGCGCCGGCGAGCACGAGGTACAGGGCGTCCGGCGGCTCGCCCGCCTCGAACAGCGCCGCGCCGCCGGGAATCGACAGCCATTCGAGTTCGTCGGCGACGGCCGCGAGCGTCGCGGGCGCGAGTCCCGCGAACAGCGGCAGCGTCTCGACCCTTAGCCTGAGCGCGTCGCGATCGGCGAGCCGCTCGGCGGGATCTCCGTCCATGCTCATGCCCCCAGCGTGCCGCTACAGTAGCGCGGATCGAGACGCGCGACCGAAGGAGCGGCGATTCTTGGCGGCTGAGGAAAACCCCGATTCCGCGCTGGTGCGCATCTGGGAGGCGGTCGCCGCGGTGCCGCCCGGCCGGGTCGCCACGTACGGAGCGATCGCCGCGGCCGCCGGGTTGCCGCGCCGCGCGCGGTTCGTCGGCCGGGCCCTGAAGCTCGCGCCGGAACGCCTCCGCCTGCCGTGGCACCGCATCGTCGCGGCGGGCGGCCGCATGGCGCTGCCCGCCGGCAGCGCGGCGCATCGCGAGCAGGTCCGCCGTCTCGCACGCGAGGGCGTGAAGGTGGTGCGTGGCCGCGTGGTCCCGACGGTCGCGGCGCCCGACGGCGCCGATCTCGACGCGCTCGTGTGGGGTCCGCCGAGGTAGACTCCCGCAGCTTCATTGGGGGCTCCCGGGGCGGGCGGATGACCGGTCGATACGTGGTGTTCTCGCACGGGCTGGAAAGCGGGCCGTGGGGCACGAAGATCTCGGCGCTCGCGGACGTCGCGCGCGCCGAGGGCTTCGAGGTCGAGTCCGTGGACTACCGCGGCGTGCGCGACCCCGAGGCGCGCGTCACGCGCCTGCTCGCGTACTGCCGGGCGTGCCAGGGCCGGCTGATCCTCGTCGGCTCGAGCCTGGGCGGCCTGGTCGCCACCGCCAGCGCGCGGCTGCTGCGCGCCGAGGGCCTGTTCCTGCTGGCGCCGGCCTTCTACATGGAAGGTCACGACCGCCTGCGGCCGGCGCCGCCGAACTGCCCCGTCGAGATCGTCCACGGCTGGCGCGACGACGTCGTGCCGATCGAGAACAGCGTGCGCTTCGCGCGCGAGTACGGCGCGACGCTGCACGCCTACGACACGGATCACCGGATGCACGACCGCATCCGCGAGCTGACCTACCTGTTCGAGTTCTTCCTCGCGCGTCTCGATCCGCTGGTCTCGACGCTCGAGGTGCAGGAGGAAGGCTCGTGAAGCCGGTACCCCCGGGCGCGGCGCCCTGGGTCGTCTACATCGTCGAGGGCGCCGGCGGAGCGCTCTATACCGGCATCACCACTTCGCTCGAGCGGCGCTTCCGCGAGCACACGACGGGCGCGCGCGGCGCCCGCTTCTTCAGGCTCGGCGCACCCCGCGCGGTCCGCTACGTCGAGCCGGCGCCGGACCGTTCCACCGCCTCGAAGCGGGAGGCCGCGATCAAGCGGCTGACGCGTAGCGCCAAGCTCGCGCTCATCGCCGGCGCGGATGCGCGGCCGCGCGCCCGCAGGACCGCCGGCACCTGATGCGCTACCTCGGCCTCGACCGCACCGCGCTCTGGATCGCCGCGCGCATCGCCTCGCTGTGGGTGCGGCCTACCGTGCTGCCGCTCGACGAGGCGGAGCGGTTGCGCGGCCGTGGCCGGCGCGTCGTCTACGTGCTCGAGCAGCGTTCGCTCGCGGACCTGGTCGCGCTGAAGATCGCGTGCCGGCGGCTCGGCCTGCCGTCGCCGGGCCGCCGGTTCCGGGTCGGCGGCCACGCCGAGCGCATGCCGGTCGTGGCGCTGGAGCGCACGCGCGGCTGGCTGCGTTCGAGGGTGGACCGGCGCCTGCCCGAGCGCCTGTCGCGAATCGTCACGCACGGGCTCGTCGCCCGGGACTTCGCGATCGACTTCGTGCCGGTGTCGGTGTTCTGGGGTCGCGCGCCGGGCCGCGAGCGCTCGTGGTTCCGGCTGATGTTCGCCGAGGACTGGACGCTCGTCGGCCGCACGGCGCGCCTGCTGTCGACGTTCGTGAACGGCCGCAGCACGCTCGTGCACTTCGGCGACCCGGCGCCGCTCGGCGAGTTCACGGGCCAGGGGCTCGAGGCGCGCCGCAGCGTGCGACGCGTCGCGCGTCGCATGCGCGCCGAGTTCCGGAACGTGCGCGCGGCGACCATCGGTCCCGACCTCTCGCACCGGCGTACGATCGTCGCCGAGGTCATAGGCCAGCGCGCGGTGCGCGCCGCGGTCGCCGGCGAGATGCGCGACAGGAACCTGTCGCGGCGCGAGGCGCTCGGCGTCGCGACGCGCTACGCGTACGAGATCGCGGCCGACTACTCGCACCGGTTCGTGCGCTTCATGGACGTGCTGCTGACGCGCCTGTGGACGCGCCTGTACGACGGCGTCGAGGTGCTGAACGGCGAGCGGCTGTCGGCGGCCGAGGGCGCGCAGGTGGTCTACGTGCCCTGCCACCGCAGCCACATGGACTACCTGCTGCTGTCCTACGTGATCTACCACCGGGGCTTCGTCGTGCCGCACATCGCGGCCGGCGTGAACCTGAATCTGCCGGTGATCGGGCGATTCCTGCGC
The DNA here is from genome assembly GCA_027531255.1 of Steroidobacteraceae bacterium. GTDB lineage: Bacteria > Pseudomonadota > Gammaproteobacteria > Steroidobacterales > Steroidobacteraceae > JAPZRU01. The sequence goes on from JAPZRU010000030.1 coordinate 27,501, forward strand.
AAGGGCGGCGCCTTCTTCCTGCGCCGCACCTTCAAGGGCAACGCGCTCTACCCGGCGGTGTTCACGAGCTACCTGTCGTTGATGATGCGGCGCGGGCACCCGATCGAGTACTTCATCGAAGGCGGCCGCAGCCGCACGGGGCGCCTGCTGCCGCCGAAGACCGGGATGCTGTCGATGACGCTGCGCGCGTTCCTGCGCGACCCGTCGCGGCCGGTCGTGTTCGTGCCCGTGTACTTCGGCTACGAACGACTGTTCGAGGCGAAGGCCTACGTCGGCGAGCTGTCGGGCCGTCCGAAGGAGAAGGAGACGGTGGTGGGGCTGCTGCGTGCGCTGCCGCAGCTCCGCGAGCGCTTCGGGCGCGTCTACGTCAGCTTCGGCGAGCCGATCGACCTCCAGGCGCACCTCGACTCGCACGCGCCGGGCTGGCGCGAACAGCCGCGCGGCGACGCGCGGCCGCCGTGGCTCGGCGGCGCGGTGGACTCGCTCGCCGCGACGATCCAGTGCCGCGTGAACGCCGCGGCGGCGATCTCGCCGGTGGCCCTGCTCGCGCTCGCGCTGCTCTCGACGCCCCGCCAGGCGATGCCCGAGGCGGACCTCGTGCGGCAGCTCGAGCTGTACCGGCGTCTCGCGGAGCTCGCGCCGTACGCGCGGGACACCTGGTGCACGCCGATGAGCGGCGCGGAGATCGTCGAGTACGGCCGGGCGCTCGACCTGCTCGAGAGCGTGCCACACCCGCTCGGCACCGTGGTTCGCATGGGCGAGGAATGCGCGATCCTCGCCGCCTACTACCGCAACAACGTGGTGCACGCCTACGCGCTGCCGTCGCTGGTGGCGTGCGCGTTCGTCTCGCAGCCCACGATGACGCGCGAGGACATCGGCCGGCTGGCCTGGCGCGTGTATCCCTACATCGCCCGCGAACTGTTCCTGCGCTGGCGGGAAGACGAAGTGCCGGCCGCGGTCGATCGCGTGCTGGAGAGCCTGTCGACGCTCGGATTGCTGCGATGCGAGTCGGCGGACGGCGTGGAGCGGTGGCACCGGCCGCCGACCGGCACGACGGAAGCGGTGCAGCTTTCCGTGCTCGCGAACGCCACGCTGCAGGTGATCGAACGCTACTACCTCGCGATCGCGCTGCTGCTGCAGGCCGGCCCGGACGCGATCACCCAGGAGGCACTCGAGAGCCGTTGCCAGCAGATGGCCAGCCGGATGTCGCTCCTGTACGAACTTCGTTCACCGGAGTTCTTCGACCGGCCCCTGTTCCGGCAATTCCTCGATCTTCTGCGGCACCGCAGCGTGATCGGCACCAGCCCCTCGGGCCGGCTGGTCTACGGCCAGCCGTTGCTGGACGTCGCGCGCGACGCGCGTTTGGTGCTGTCGGAGCAGATTCGCCACAGCATCCTGCAGGTCACGCACGCCTGACCGGCGGCGGTTTCGTTTTGCGCTGCAAGGGGCGCAAGTGCCTGCGCCGGCCGCTGCAAACGAGCGCCTCGCGCCGGCTATACTGCGGGCCAAATTGTCGCGCCGCCGTCGCCGTTCGGCATCGGCGCCACAGGCGAAAGGTCCATCGTCAAGTGGGCAACCAACGACTCCGGGCCGCTCGGCCCGGAACGAGCATGGGGAGCGAAATGAACAACGAAGCTATGCGCCGGACCGGACGCCGCGGGTCGCGCGGCGTGAGCCGCGCCGTGTCGGTCGCGCTGTGCGTGGCCGCGGGCGCGGGACTCGGGTTCGCGCTGCCCGCGCATGCGTTCGACTTCCGGCTCGGCGAGAGCGGCGTTTCCGGCAGCCTCGACACCACGATCTCGTTCGGCCAGGCCTGGCGCACCGAGAGCCCCGACCTGCGCCTGATCGGTACGGCGAACGGCGGCACTGGCCGCTCGCCGAACATCGACGACGGCAACCAGAACTATCTCGCCGGCGACACCTTCAGCCGGGCCCTCAAGATCACCACCGAGCTCAAGCTCGACTTCGGCGACTTCGGCGGCTTCGCGCGCTACGCGGCGCTGTACGACCACGAGGTCGAGGACGGCGAGACGCGGCGCTACCCGATCGCGCCGTTCGCGAAGAACCTCGCGGGCCGATACGGCCGACTGCTCGACGCGTTCGTCTACGGCAACTTCCAGCTGGGCGAGGGCCTGCCGCTCGAACTGCGCGTCGGCCGCCAGATCGTCAGCTGGGGCGAGAGCACCTTCATCCAGGGCGGCCTCACCGCCGTGAACCCGGTCGACGTCTCGGCGCTGCGCGTGCCGGGCGCCGAGATCAAGGAAGGCTTCCTGCCGCAGTCGATGGTGCGCGCCACGCTCGGCACCAGCGAGAACACCTCGCTCGAAGGCTTCGTGCTGTTCGACTGGAAGCGCACGGAGCCGGAGCCGGTCGGCACTTTCTTCTCGTCGAACGATTTCGTGCCGCGCGGCGGCAGTCGCGTGATCCTCGGCTTCGGCGCGTTCTCCGACCTCGGCGTCGACTTCCGGCCGCTGGGCGGGCCGCTGATCTCCGACTACCAGAATGCGACGCGCGCCGACACCATCGATCCCTCGAAGAGCGGGCAGTTCGGTCTCGCGTTCCGCTGGTTCCTGCCGCAGCTCGGCAGCGGCACCGAGCTCGGCTTCTACGCGATGAAGTACCACTCGCGCCTGCCGATGATCAGCGGCCGCACGGGCACGGCGGTCGGCGTCGCCAACGCCGCCGGCACCGCGATCGCCGTGAACGTAGCGGCGCAGGCGCTGGCCGCCGGCGCGACGCCCGCGGGCGCGATCGGCGCGGGCGCTGCGGCCGGTCGTGCGCAGGCGGTCGCGCGTGGCGGCGACATCGCGCTCGCCACCCTCCAGCAGTACGCGACGATCGGCGTGAACACCCAGCTCGGCCGCGGCAACGTGGGCGCGCAGGCCACCGGCCTCGCGACGCACGAGTACGGCAAGACCGCGCGCTACTTCATCGAGTACCCGGAGGACCTGAAGGTCTTCGGCGTGTCGTTCAACACGCAGCTCGGCACCACGGGCGTCGCGCTGCAGGGCGAGCTCACCTACCGCGCCGACACGCCGCTCCAGTACGACGACGTCGAGCTGCTGTTCGCGACGCTGACGGCGTTCGAGCAGGCGCTTTTCCCGCTGTCCGCGCCCCCGGGCGCGACGTTCCCGACCAGCTGCTTCCCGGTCGCGACGCTGTCGCGCTGCGGCCAGCTCGGCGCGTTCGCCCCGAACACGAACATCGCGGGCTGGGGCCGCTACGACGTCTGGCAGTTCCAGACCACCGCGACGAAGGCCTTCCCGCCGATGCTGGGCGCGCAGCAGGGCGTGCTGGTCGCCGAGGTCGGCGTCACGAGCATCCCCGGCATGGAGAGCAAGACCAGCGGCGGCCCCAACGGCCGCGGCCTGCGCTTAAACGGGCCGGGCACGTCGGTGTCGGGCAACTTCGAACTCGCCGGCCGCCACTTCAACGAGGTGGAGCCGCTGGACCGCTTCGCGGACGACCTCTCGTGGGGCTACCGCCTCGCGGGCCGTCTCGACTACCCGGGCCTGATCGGCGCGTGGAACATCAGCCCGCGCGCGTCGTGGCAGCACGACGTGAAGGGCACGACGCCGGGACCCGGCGGGAACTTCGTCGAGGGCCGATACGCCTACACCTTCGGCGTCAATGCCAACCTGCAGCAGCGCTGGGAACTCGACGCGTCGTACACGGTGTTCGGCGGCGCCGGCCGCTTCAACGACCTCAACGACCGCGACTTCCTCGCGGCCAGCCTCAAGTTCTCCTTCTAGGAGTTCACGATGCAGATCCGAATCTCCAGGCTCGTCGCCACGCGCCTCGCGCGCGCGGCCGTCGTCGCGACCGCCTTCGCGGTCGCCGGCCCCGCGGTCGCGCAGATCTCCGCGCAGGAAGCGGCGCGTCTCGGCGCGGACCTCACGCCGCTCGGGGGCGAACGGGCCGGCAACGCCGCCGGCACGATCCCCGCGTGGGACGGCGGCCTGTCCTCGGCGGCGAAGGCCGGCCACCCGAACTTCAAGTCGCCCGGCCGCGTGCCGGATCCGTTCCCGAACGACAAGCCGCTGTTCCGCATCAACGCCGCGAACATGGCGCAGTACGCGGACCGGCTCACGGAAGGCCACAAGGCGCTGCTCAGGCAGTACCGGGACACGTACTTCATGAACGTGTACCAGACCCGCCGCACGGCCGCGTCCCCGCAGCGCATCTACGACGCGACGAAGCGCATCGCGACCACCGCCAAGCTCGCGCCGGGCGGCCACGGCGTCACGGGCGCCGCGGAGGGCATTCCCTTCCCGATCCCGAAGCAGGGCGTCGAGATCTTCTGGAACCACGTGCTGCGCTACCGCGCCGACACCGCCGCGCGCCAGATCGGCCAGGCGGCGGTCACGCCGAGCGGCAGCTACAACATGGTGAAGTTCAACGACGAGTTCCACGTCGTCTACTCGCTGCCGGGCGCCAAGGAGCAGGAGCTCGACAACGTCATCCTGTACTTCATTCAGGAGACGGTGGCGCCGGCGCGCCTCGCGGGCGAGATCCTGCTGGTGCACGAAACGCTCGACCAGTCGAAGGAGAACCGCCGCGCGTGGCTCTACAACCCGGGCCAGCGTCGAGTGCGTCGCGCGCCCAACGTCGCGTTCGACAACCCGGGCACCGCGGCCGACGGCCTGCGCACGTCGGACCAGTTCGACATGTACAACGGCTCGCCCGAGCGCTACGACTGGAGGCTCGTCGGGAAGAAGGAGATCTTCGTCCCGTACAACAGCTACCGGATGCACTGGGCGAAGACCAAGCCGGGCGACGTGATCCGGCCGCTGCACATGAACCAGGACACGACGCGCTACGAACTGCACCGCGTCTGGGTCGTGGACTCCGTGCTGAAGCCCGGCCAGCGCCACATCTACAAGCGCCGCACGCTGTACGTGGACGAGGATAGCTGGCAGATCCTCGCGGTCGACGCCTACGACAACCGCGACCAGCTGTGGCGCGTCCAGGAAGGCCACGTGATCAACTACTACAACGTGCCGACCCTTTGGACGACGATGGAGACGACGTACGACCTGCAGTCGCGGCGCTACCTCGCGCTCGGCTTCGAGGACGACCCGAACCGCTCGTACGACTTCAACATCAAGCGCACTCTGCAGGACTACACGGCCGCGGCGCTCCGCGCGCGCGGGACGCGCTGACCGCCGGCGCGGCGTGACGGCCCCGAGGGCCGCGCGCCGCGCTCGTTCCCTCGGCCGGCCCGCGATGCGTGCCGGCCGTATCGCACCCGGACGGGGGAGTCCACCGATGCCGTTCCCCTCCAGAGTCCCCACCACCCTGCTCGCGGCGCTGTTCGGCGCCAGCCTGGTCGCGACGAGCGCGCGAGTGGTCGTCGCGCCGCTCGCGGTGCGCTCGCTGCTGCTCGACGTGCAGGCCGTGCCCGGCGCGAACGGGCGCCTCGTCGCGGTCGGCGAGCGCGGCCACGTGCTCGTGAGCACCGACGGCGGCACCACGTGGCGGCAGAGCCGCGTGCCGACGCGAGCGACGCTCACCGGCGTGTACTTCGCGGACGTCCGCAACGGCTGGGCAGTCGGCCACGACGAGGTGATCCTGCGCACCACGGACGGCGGTGCGACGTGGACGCGCGTTCGCTACGAGCCCGATCGCGAGCAGCCGCTGCTGGACGTCTGGTTCGCCGACGCGAACGTGGGACTCGCGGTCGGTGCGTTCGCGACGATCTACCGCACCGCTGACGGCGGCGCGACCTGGGAGCCTGCCGAGTTCGCGCCGGCGCCGGTCGCCGGCGCCGCGGCGCGCGCGACGCCCGGGACGCCGGACGAGGACCTGGACGCCATGGCCGAGGACGAGGAGGTCACCGAACCGCACCTGAATGCGGTTGCGGCCTCGTCCACCGGCAAGCTCTACCTGGCCGCCGAGGCCGGCAATCTCTACCGGTCCGACGACGCCGGCGCGACCTGGACGCAACTCGCCTCCCCCTACGAGGGCTCGTTCTTCGGCGTGCTCCCGCTCGACGGCGACGTGGTGCTGGCGTTCGGCCTGCGCGGCCACCTGTTCCGCAGCGAGGACGCGGGAGCGTCCTGGACCCGCCTCGAGTCGGGCAGCGAGTCCCTGCTCGCCGGCGGCGCGCGCCTCGCGGACGGCACCATAGTGATCGTCGGTCTCGCGGGCACGGTGCTGGTCAGCACCGACGGCGGCCGCACGTTCGAGCGCCGGCAGCAGCCGGACCGCCGCGGGTTCGCGGCCGCCGCGCCGGGCCGCGCGGGCGCGGTACTCGTCGGCGAGTCCGGCGTCCGCGAACTGTCCGTCGCGCAGCTGACCGGCCGCGCGCAGTCCTGAGCGGCCGGCCGCCGGCGCCGCCACCGAATCCGGAGCAAACATGGCCGTTCCTTCCACCGAGCCCGCCTTCGTCCGCAGGCTCGAGCACTACGTGTTCGACTTCCGGAACGCGGTGCTGGTCGCGTTCGTCGTGGCGACCGTGGTCTTCGGCTGGATCGCGTTCGCCGGTCTCAAGATCGACACGCGCTTCACGAAGCAGCTGCCGCTCGAACACGAGTACATGCAGACCTACCTCCAGCACCAGGAGGAGTTCGGCGGCGCCAACCGGGTGCTGATCGCCGTCGTCGCGCGCGACGGCAACATGTTCACGCCGGAGTTCCTGCAGGCGCTGAAGGTCGCGACCGACGAGGTCTTCTTCATCCCGGGCGTGGATCGCGCCCGCGTGCAGTCGCTGTGGACTCCCAACACGCGCTACACGGAGGTCGTCGAGGGCGGCATCGAGGCCGGCGACGTGATCCCCTCCGGCTTCGAGCCGACGCCCGAGGGCCTCGCGCAGGTGCGCGAGAACATCCTGAAGGCCGGCATCGTCGGCCGGCTGGTCGCGAACGACTTCTCCGGCGCGATCGTCTCCGCGCAGCTCCTCGAGCAGGACCCGGCCACCGGCCAGCCGGTGAACCTGATCGCGATCGGCGAGGCGCTCGAGAAGGTGCGCGCCAAGATCGAGGGTGGCACCGCCGAGGTCGGCATCCCCGCCGACCGCTTCGACGTGCACGTGATCGGCTTCGCGAAGGTGATGGCCGACGTGCGCGACGGCGCCGAGGCGGTCGCGCTGTTCGCGGTCGCGACCGTCGTGCTGACGCTCCTGTTCGTCTGGCTGTACATCCAGTCGTTCCGTGTCGCCCTGGTGCCCGTCATCTGCTCGATCGTCGCCGTGATCTGGATGCTGGGCCTGCTGGTGCTGCTCGGCTACGGCGTCGACCCGCTCGGCATCCTGGTGCCGTTCATCATCTTCGCGATCGGCGTCTCCCACGGCGTGCAGAAGATCAGCGCGATCGGCGACGCCGCCCTCGAGGGCGCGGACTCTAACCAGGCCGCTCGGCTCACGTTCCGCCAGCTGTTCATTCCCGCGATCGTCGCGCTGCTCGCGGACCTGGTCGGCTTCGTCACGATCCTCGCGATCCCCGTCGAGGTGATCCGCGAGATGGCGATCACCGCGAGCCTCGGCATCGGCGTCGTGATCCTGACCGACCTGGTGCTCCTGCCCATCCTGATCTCGTTCCTGCGCTTCGACGCCAAGTACTCCGCCCGCATCCGCGTGCGGGCATTCAAGATGGAGGCGAACGTCGCGCCGGTGTGGGAGGCGGTGTCCGCGCTCGGTACGCGGCGCAACGGCGCCATCGTGATCGCGCTCGCGGTCGTGCTCGGCGTCGTCGGTTTCATGAAGGGGCGCGAAACCCCGATCGGCGACACCACGGCCGGCGTCCCGGAACTGCACCCCGACTCCCGCTACAACCTCGACACCGAAGCGATCACGCGGAAGTTCTCGATCGGCACCGACATCCTGAACGTGATCGTCGAGACGCCCGCGAACGGCTGCGTGAACTACGACGTGATGCGCCGCATCGACGAGTTCGCGTGGCACATGGCGAACGTCGAGGGCGTGCGCGACGTCGTGAGCCTGCCCGGCGTCTCCAAGGTCGTGAGCGCCGGCTGGAGCGAGGGCAATCTCAAGTGGCGCAACCTGCCGCGCAACGAGCAGGCGCTCGTGCAGGCGCAGGGCTACATCGACACCAGCACCGGGCTGCTCAACAAGGACTGCAGCGTGATGCCGGTGACGCTGTTCCTGGCCGACCACAAGGCGGAGACGATCGAGCGCGTGGTCGCGGCCGTGAAGGACTTCCGCGAGGCGAACCCGTCGGACGAGGTGAAGTTCCGGCTCGCGACCGGCAACGTCGGGGTGATGGCCGCGCAGAACGAGGAAGTGCGCGCGAAGGAACTGCCGATCCTCGCGTACCTGTTCGCCGCGATCGCCGTGATGTGCCTCGTCACGTTCCGCTCGTTCATGGGCACGCTCGTCGTGCTGATCCCGCTCGCGCTCGTCTCGATCCTGGTCTACGCGGTCATGGCGATCGTCGGCATCGGCCTCAAGATCACGACGCTGCCCATGGTCGCGCTCGGCGCCGGCATCGGCGTCGACTACGGCATCTACCTGTTCAGCCGGATGCAGGAATACCTGCGGCGTGGCGTTCCCGTGCAGGAGGCGTACCGGCGCACCCTGCGCGTGACCGGCACCAGCGTCACGTTCACCGGAATCACGCTGGCGGCGGGCGTGATCACGTGGGTGTTCTCGCCGCTGAAGTTCCAGGCTGACATCGGCCTGATGCTGACCTTCATGTTCCTCGTGAACATGCTCGCGGCGATCCTGCTGATCCCGGCGCTGGCGGCGTGGCTCGTGAAGCCGACGCCGCAGGAGCCGGCGGCGGGCAGCAGTACCGCGGGCGCGGCAGCGAGCGCGACCACGGCCTGAGGCAGCGCGACGGGGACCTCGAGGTCCGGGCGCCACGGCCCAGCGGTGCACCCGACGCGTCGGCTTCGCGACGGGCGTCGTTGGGGGCCGGCCTGTGGTTCCTGCTGCCGGAGCCGCCGCCCCAGAAGAAGCCGCCCGTCAGCGTCTTGAGCGCGGACCTGCGCAACGCGACCGGCGACGCCGCCCTGGACGGCACGCTCGAGCCGGTCGTGAAGCTGGCCCTCGATAACGCGACCTTCGTCAGCGCGTTCGCGCGCTCGGACGTGCGCCGCGCGCTCGGACGTGCGCCGCGCGCTGGGCGTGCCGGCGCCGGTGCCTTTCGACGCGGCGGCGGCGCGCGCGCTGGCGGTCCAGCAGGGGCTGGGCGTGGTGGTCGAACGTGAGATCGCGCGCTCCGGTCGCGGCCACCGGATCCGCCTCGTGGCCAAGCAGCCGGTGGCCGGGACCGAGATAGCCCGCGCCGAGGGCGTCGCGGACGACCGCCAGCAGGTGCTCCGCGAGACCGGGGAACTGGTCGGCGAGATCCGCGAGGCGCTCGGCGACGAGTCGAACGACGCCAGCCAGCGGTTCGCGCTGGACACGCTGACGGCGACCTCGCTCGACGTCGTGCGTCACTACGCGACGGCGATGGACGCGCTCGCCAACCGCGTTCGACGCGGCGGTGCAGAGCTTCGGCGAGGCGGTGGTGATCGACCCCGGCTCCGGGCTGGCGCACGCCGGCATGGCGGTCGCCTCGAAAAACCTCGGGCGCGCCACGGACCCGCAACGCGAGTCGCGCCGTATTCTCCGGGGCGGGCTGCGTCATGTCCGGTGGGCTGCGCGCCGGATCGTGATGCTGCCGCGGGCCTGTCCGGAACGGGCGTCCGCCCGTGACCGCCGCAGTTCAGTCCGCCAGCGGCTTGCCCCGCAACCGCTTCACCTGCGTCCGCTGCTTCTTGCCTTCCAGCCGACGTTCCCTGGAGGCCCGGGTCGGGCGGGTGGGGCGGCGGGTCTTGGGGCGCACCCGGGCCTGCAGGATCAGCTCCGCCAGCCGTTCGAGCGCATCCCGACGGTTGGCCTCCTGCGTGCGGTGTCGGTGCGCGGTGATGATCAGCCAGCCGTCGCGCGTCAGGCGCCGCCCGGCGAGCGTCGCGAGGCGCCCGCGCGCGTGCTCGTCCAGCACCGTCGAGCGGGCGGCGTCGAAGCGCAGCTGCAGGGCGGTCGCGACCTTGTTGACGTTCTGTCCACCCGGACCCGGCGAGCGGATGAACTCGAACTCGAGCTCGGAGTCCGGCACCTCGAGGCCCGGGGCGATCTCGATGCCCATCGGCTAGAGCCCGAACGGCCGCGCCGGCGGCGCGGACTCGGACTGCACCTGGCCTGGCGGCGGCACCGGGGGCGCCTTCTCCCGCGGCACGCGCCGCGCGGGCAGCTTGCCCTCGCCGACGATGTGGCCGTCCGCGTCGATCATGCGCACGTCGAGCTGCGCGCGGGGGATGGTGATGCCGGCCTCCTTGAATACCCTCCAGATCGCGCGGTTCACGTCCGAGCGAACGTTGTTCACGCCGGCCTCGGGGTCGGCGATCCAGAAGCGCAGTTCCAGCTCCATGCCGTAGTCCTGGAAACCCATCAGCCGCGCCACCGGCGGCGGCTCCTTCAGGATGCGCCTGCTGCAGTCGGCGGCCGTCAGCAGCACCCTGAGCGCGTGCTCGGGGTCGTCGTCGTAGCTGATGCGCACCGGCAGCTTCAGCCGCACGCGACGGTCGCTGTAGCTCCAGTTGATCACCTGGTTGGTGATCAGGTTCTGGTTGGGCACCAGCGTCTCGACGCCGTCGCGGTCGCGCACGACCACGTAGCGCCCGCGCAGTTCCTGCACCCAGCCGAAACCCTCGGTGCTGGTGCCGGTGGTGCCGGTGAAGCTGATCACGTCGCCAGGCTTGATGCTGCGGTCCATCAGCAGCACGAAGCCGCTGACGAAGTTCGCCGCGATCGCCTGCAGGCCGAAGCCGAGACCCAGGCCGAGCGCACCGCCGAAGATGCCGAGCGCCCCGAGGTCGAGCCCGGAGGCCCGCAGTCCCAGCAGGATGCCGAGGCCGATCAGGAACGCGTAGGTGAACTTCGAGACCGCGATGCGCGTGCTGGCGGCCAGCCCCTGCACGCCCTGCACGCGGCGCTCGAGCCAGCGGCCGATCCAGGCGCTCACGATCACGAACGCGACGATCGTGAACAGCGTGCGGATGATCGACCAGAGGGTCAGCGGCGCCTCGCCCTTGGCCGCCGGCGTGACGGCGACCGAGTCGAGCACCTCGATGAAGGCCTGCAGCCAGCCGAGCAGCTGCATCGCGACGAAGAACCAGATCACGAGCGCCGCGCGCACTTCCCACGCGCGGAGCGCGCTCGCGGGGCCGAGCGAGACGCGCAGCCCGAACACGAGGCCGCGGATCGCGATCAGCGCGCCGAGCAGCACGAGGCACTGGTCGAGCAGCGCGGTGTCGAGCCCGGCGAGCCCGAGCGCGGCGCGCGACACCAGCAGCACCAGCAGCGCGACGGCGTAGGGCAGCGCCACGCGGAGCGCCTCGGCGAGCAGCGCCCGGCTCGATCCGGCCGTCGCGCGCGTGGCCGGCGGTGCGGTCGCGGCGGCATCGCCCAGTTCGGCACGGCGCAGGCGCGCGAGCCGCGCCGCCTGCAGCGCGGCGAGCACGGCGACCAGCACGGTGGCGAGCTGCGCGAACGTGGCGGGGCGCGCCAGGAAGGCCGCGAGGCGGTCGAGGGCGGCGATCAGTGCGTCCACTGCAACCGGTCCGGCGCGGTCCGTGCGCGCGGCGTCATGCGTTCAGGTCGGGGATCAGCTCGCTCTCGAGCCGGGTGATCTGGTCCTTCAGCATCAGCTTGCGCTTCTTGAGGCGCTTCAGCTGCAGCTCGTCCACGCGCAGGTCCATCTGCAGGCGCTCGATGACGTCGTCGAGGTCGCGGTGCTCGATGCGCAGATCCCGCAGGCGCTCGAGACGCTCGACGAGCTGCGTGCTGACCTTGTCGTACGTATCCGTCATGCGTGGGCTGCTGCGTCGTGCGCGCCCTCCCACCGTCGCCAGACCGGCACGAGGGCCGAAGAGAGCTTAGCCAAACGTCCAGGGCGATGCCACGGCAGCGCCGGGTCGTGGCAGTCCGAGCCCGCCGAGGCCTCGAGCCCCGCGCGCAGCGCGAGCCCGGTCGCCGTCTCCACCTGGTGCGGCGCGACACCGCCGACCGCGACTTCGAGCGCGGTGCCGCCGAGGGCCTTGAACTCCGCGGCGAGCTGCCGGCGCTGGCCGGCCGAGAGCGTGTAGCGCAGCGGATGCGCGAGCACCGCGACCCCGCCCGCGGCCACGATCGCCTGCACCGTGGCGCCGAGGTCGGGCCACTCGGCCGCGACGTCGCCCGGCTTGCCGCGGCCGAGCCAGCGTTCGAACGCGCGGCCCGGGTCGGCGCAGACGCCGAGTTCCACCAGCGCCCGCGCGAAATGCGTGCGCGTGGGCAGCGGGTGGGCGCTCACGACGCGGTAAGCCGCGGTGCCGGGTGCGCCGGCGCGGTCCAGCCGATCGCGGATCCGTTCGGCCCGTTCGCGCCGCGCGCGGGTGCGCTGCTCGATCGCCCGGACCAGCGGCGCCGCGGTCGGGTCCACGCCGAGCCCCACCACGTGCAGGCCGCGACCGCGCCAGGCGGCCGACAGCTCGAGTCCGGGCACGAGGGTCGTGCCGTGCGCGCGCGCCGCGTGCGCGGCTTCCTCGAGCCCGTCGACGGTGTCGTGATCGGTGAGCGCGAAGAGGCGCACGCCGCAGCTCGCGACGAAGGCGACGAGATCGGCGGGCGCGAGCACGCCGTCGGAGCGGTTCGAGTGCAGGTGGAGGTCGACCGCGCTCACGGCGAGGCGCCCGGCACGAGCGTGGGGCCGAGGCCGACGAGCTCGACCTCGCGCCCGTGCAGCACCACGAAGCCCTGGTGGCGCGTCAGGCCGTCGTCCGTGTAGTCGAATACGTAGGTGCGCCGAAGCGCGAAGCGGCCCTCGGCGTCGCGCGCCGGGGCCACGCGCTGGAACGCGACGGTGCCGTCGAGGAACTGCACGTTCTCACGCTGGCAGGCACGCTGCGCGGCGACGTTGGCGCGGTCGCGCGCTTCCACCGACGAGCGCCACCAGAGCGCGACGAGGCCGCCGGCGAGCGCGAGGAACAGCAGGCCGAAGTCGTGCAGCACGGCGCTACAGCAGCGTGTGCCAGGCGCGCGAGGCGTCGGCGTAGCAGACGAAATCGGGGTTCAGCAGCGACTCGCGCGCGTTGTAGCGCAGCGCATCGCCGCCGCGCGTGACCACGGTGGCGCCCGCGGCCTCGGCGATCGCGTGGCCGGCGGCGGTGTCCCACTCCGAGGTCGGCCCGACGCGGGGGTACACGTCCGCCGCGCCCTCGGCGATCAGGCCGAACTTCAGCGCGCTGCCGGCCGGCCGCAGCTCGTGGGCACCGAGCCGCGTGAAGAAGCCGTCGAGCCGGTCGCCGCGGTGCGAGCGGCTGGCGACCACGCGCGGCGGCTGCGCCATCGGCACCTGCGCGCGGATCGGGTGCGCGTGGCCGTCGCGCTCCTGGCGGAACGCGCCGGCACCGCGGCAGCCGTAGTAGTCCACGCCGGTCACGGGCACGTGCAGCACGCCGAGCACCGGTTCGTGGCGCCGTACGAGCGCCACGTTCACGGTGAACTCGCCGCTGCGCTCGACGAACTCGCGCGTGCCGTCGAGCGGGTCGACGAGCCACAGCCACTCCCACGCACCGCGTTCGGCGAGCGGCGGGGCCGGCGATTCCTCGGAGATCACCGGGATGCCGGGCGTCAGGCGCCCGAGCCCTGCGACGAGGATCCGGTGCGCGCGCAGATCCGCCTCGGTCAGCGGCGACCGGTCCGCCTTGTGCTGCACCGTGAACGCGCCGGCGTAGACGCCGAGTATCGCCTCGCCGGCCTCGCGCGCGAGCGCGACGACGTCGGTGAGCAGCAGGTGCGGTGCGGGCGCGAGGGGCGGGGTCACTGGATGCGCGTTATATCATACGGGTCATGACCGCCTGGGATGCCGAGCAGCTCGACTGGACCGCGATCGACACCGTGCTGCTCGACATGGACGGCACGCTGCTCGATCTCGGCTTCGACAACTGGTTCTGGCAGGACTACGTGCCCGAGGTCTGGGGGCGCGAGCGCGGTCTCGCGAAGGACGCGGCGCTCGCCGCACTGGTGCCGCGCTTCGAGGCGGCGCGCGGCACCCTCGAGTGGTACTGCGTCGACCATTGGAGCCGGGAGTTCGGGCTCGACGTGCGCGAGCTGAAGCGCGGCGTGAAGGAGCGCGTCGCCTGGATCCCGGGCGCGGAAGCCTTCCTCGCGCGCCTCGCCGCGCTCGGCAAGCGGCGCGTGCTCGTCACGAACGCCCACCCGGAGACGCTCGCCATCAAGGACGCGCACGTCGATCTCGTGGGTCACCTCGACGCGGTGTACTCGACGCACGCCTTCGGGCTGCCCAAGGAGGACGTCGCGTTCTGGCCGCGCCTGCGGGCCGAGTGCCCGTTCGACCCGGCCCGCACGCTGTTCGTGGACGACAGCCTGCCCGTGCTGGCCGCGGCGCGGGACTACGGGATCGCGTGGCTGCGTGCGGTGCGCCGCCCCGACCTGTCGCGGTCGGCGCGCGACACGCCCGGTTTCACGGGCGTGGATTCGGTCGCGGAGCTGGAGTGAGTACTGGCCCGGGCGGCCGGGCTGCATGATGCCGCGACCGCCTCGGTGCACGCCGACGCGGCGGTTCCTCTAGGCCAGCACCACCCACGCGACTGCCGCCGCCGCCGCGAGCGCGGCGCCGATCAGCAGCCAGCGACCGCGGCCCGGCGATTCGGTGCCGGCCGACGGCGTCGGGGCGCCTGACGCTGCCGCGGCCGCGCCGCTCTCGCCGGCGGCGCCCGCTCCACCCCGGCCGCCACGCCGGCGGCGACGCCGCTTGCGACGGCCCGGCTCCCCGGTCTCGCCCGCAACGCCCGGCGCGCCGGGGATGCCGGCGTCGGCGCGCGGGGCCTCGCCCGGCCGTGCCGCGCCGCCGG
>JAPZRU010000029.1 GCA_027531255.1 Steroidobacteraceae bacterium
GCCCGCCGGCGGCGCACGTTGGTGCCCGCGGGCGGGGGGCCCCCCCAGCCCCGGCGGGGTTCCCCGGCCCCCGCGGGTTGCGACCACAGACCGCGTCGGCCCGATCGTAGCGATCGACGTCGACGACCTCGAAGCGGACGATCCTGCCGAAGACCAGGTCAGACAGCGCCTGCTTCGCACGATTGGCTCAGGGCTGGCCGCGCTCCGGCGTGTCGACCTGGTCAATGCGCAGCCGTATCGGAATCGGCTTCTTGCGGCGCGGCGCCCCGAGGCTCATCGCCGCTTCCGCGCTCAGCAGCACGTCGATCGTATCGCCGTCGACTACGCCGATGACCTCGCCCTCGACCGCGACGGGCGGATCCCGTGCGGACGCCGGCGCGACCGGGAGCCACGGACAGAGCGCGACCGTGCCGACGAGGAGAGCCGAGCGCAGGGTCGGTGCGAACGACACCGAAGGCACGGCGCGGCCCGGTGGGGCGACCTAGCTCTGCAGCCCCGCCGTGATCGCCTGCGAGGCCGTCATCAGCTCCGCGAGCACGGTGTTGCGCATCTGCTCCGGCGTCAGCCGCGAGCTCGGGCAGCAGACGTTCAGCGCCGCGACCACGTGGCCCTCGGCGTTGCGGATGGGCACCGAGATCGAGCGCAGTCCGACCTCGAGCTCCTGGTCGACGATCGACCAGCCGCCGGCGCGCGCCTCCTCGATCAGCTCGCGCAGCTTCACCTTCGAGACCACCGTGTTCGGCGTGAACTTCACGAGGTTCACGGTCTCGAGGTACTGCTGCAGCTCCGCCTCCGGGCGCGAGGCCAGCAGCACGCGGCCCGTGGAAACCGCGTGCGCGGGCGCGCGGCTGCCGATCGTGATGCCGATGCTGACGAGGCGGTCGGAGTTCGCGCGCGCGACGTAGACGACGTCGTGACCGTCGAGCACCGCGGCGAACACCGACTCCTTCAGCGTCGCGGCCAGTTGGTTCATGATCGGCTGCGCCACGTCCCAGATGTTCATCGAGGCCAGCGCGGAGTAGCCGAGCCGCAGGACCTTCGGCCGCAGGCTGAAGTACTTGCCGTCCTGCTGGGCGTAGCCCTCGCGGACCAGCGTCAGCAGCAACCGGCGCGCGGTCGCGCGCGTCATGGCGGTCGCTCGGGCGACGTCGGACAGCGACATGCGCGGGGTGCTGCGCGTGAACGCGCAGATGACCTCGAGGCCGCGTGCCAGCGAGTTGACGTAATCCCGGTCGGAGTCGTCGGCGATCGAGTCTCCCGCACCGGGCGACAGTTCCTCGTCCGCGACGTCGACGCCGTTCATCCGCTGCTCCCGCCTGCGCTCAGAGTCCCTGCGACAGTCCGGCGACGCAGAGGTACTTGGTCTCGAGAAAGTCTTCGATGCCGTGGCGCGAGCCTTCCCGGCCGAGGCCAGAGGCCTTCAGTCCGCCGAAAGGCGCGCCCTCGTAGGAAGTGTTGCCGGTGTTGACGCCGACGACGCCGAACTCCAGCGCTTCGCCCACCCGCCAGACCCGGGCGTTGTCCCGGGTGAAGAAGTAAGCGGCGAGACCGTACTCGGTCGCGTTCGCCAAAGCAATCGCCTCGGCTTCGGTGTCGAAGCGGAACACCGGAGCCAGCGGCCCGAAGGTCTCCTCGCGCGCGACCTTCATGCCGGCGTGCGCACCGACGATCACGGTCGGCTCGTAGAAAGTGCCGCCGAGCGCGTGCGGCCGGCCGCCGACCGCGACGCGGCCACCCTGCGCAACCGCGTCATCCACGTGATCGCGGACCTTCGCGACCGCCTCCGCGTCGATCAGCGGGCCCTGCTCGACGCCGGGCTCGGTGCCCGGCCCGACGCGGAGCTTCGCGACCGCCTCGGTGAGCGCCGCCACGAAGCGGTCGTGGATGCCCGCCTGTACGTAGATGCGGTTCGCGCAGACGCAGGTCTGGCCGGCGTTGCGGAACTTCGTCTGCAGCGTGCCGGCGACCGCGGTCGCGAGATCGGCGTCGTCGAAGACCAGCACCGGCGCGTTGCCGCCGAGTTCCAGCGACATCTTCTTGATGGTCGGGGCGCACTTCGCCATCAGGTCGCGGCCGACCTCGGTGGAGCCCGTGAAGGTCAGCTTGCGCACGCTCTCGTTGACGGCCAGTTCCTCGCCGACCTGCGAGGCGCGGCCGGGCACGACCGAGAACACGCCGGCCGGCACACCGGCGCGCAGCGCGAGTTCGCCGAGCGCGAGCGCGGACAGCGGCGTCGCGCTCGCCGGCTTCAGCACCATCGTGCAGCCGGCGGCGAGCGCCGGCGCCGCCTTGCGCGGGATCATCGCCATCGGGAAGTTCCACGGCGTGATCGCGGCGCAGACGCCGACCGGCTGGCGCAGCACCAGCAGCCGGCGGTCGCGGTCCGGCGTCGGGATCGTCTCGCCGTAGACGCGCTTCGCCTCCTCGGCGAACCACTCGAAGAACGCGGCCCCGTAGCGGATCTCCGCGCGCGCCTCGGCCAGCGGCTTGCCCTGCTCGGCGGTCAGCAGCCGGGCGAGGTCCTCCACGTGCTCCAGCACCAGGTCGTGCCAGCGGCGCAGCACCGCCGCGCGCTCCTTCGCGGTGCGGCCGGACCACTCCGGGAGGGCGCGGGCCGCGGCGTCGATCGCGCGGCGCGCGTCCGCCCGGGTACCCTGCGCGACGCGCGCCAGGACCGCGCTGGTGGCGGGGTCGGTGACCTCGAAACGGGCGCCGTCGCTGGCCTCGACCCAGGCCCCGTCGATCAGCAGGCCGTCACGCAGCAGGGTGAAATCGGTCAGCGTCGGCATCGGTCTGGTTCCGTCGGCGAAGGGCGGCGGTACGTTCGCATGGCGCACCAGCGCGCGCAATACGACCACGTTCCGGCGCCTTGCGGACGTGGACCGGGCCCGGACGCGGCGTGGTGCGCCGCGTCGATCTCTAACATTATCAGAGGTTTGGTTCGATAGCGTCCGGTGGGCCGCACGCTGTCTTGCTCAAGCCGACCGATCCCGCTTGAATACGCGAACATTTGTACGTCGGCGCTCCGGCCGGTCCGGTCGCGCGCCGGCCATGGAGACCCGATGGCCACGCACCCGCACCCGGACACCGGCGCCCGCGCGCCGCGTTCAGCGGCCGAGCTGGTCGATCTCGACCGGCGCTACGCCTTCCACCCGTTCACCGCGCTCGCCGACCACGAGCGCGAGGGCGCGGTCGCGATGATGGTGCGCGGCGAGGGCGTGAAGCTGTGGGACGCGAACGGTCGCGAGTACGTCGACGCGATGGCGGGGCTCTGGTGCGTCAACGTCGGCTACGGCCGCCGCGAGCTCGCCGACGCGATGCACGCCCAGGCGCTGCGGCTGCCGTACTGCCACGCCTTCTCCTCGCTCGCCGCGGACGCGCCGGCGCTGCTCTCGGAGCGGCTGATCCGGATGGCGCCGGGTGCGATGTCCAAGGTGTTCTTCGGCAACTCGGGCTCGGACGCGAACGACACGCAGGCGAAGATCGTCTGGTACTACAACAACGTGCGCGGCCGGCCGGCGAAGAAGAAGATCATCGCGCGCCTGCGGGGCTACCACGGCGTCACCGTGATGTCCGCCGGCATGACGGGCCTGCCCGGCCTGCACGCCGGCTTCGACCTGCCGCTGCCGCAGATCCGCCACGTGAAGGCGCCGCACCGGCTCTGGGAAGGCTGGGGCCTGACCGACGCGCAGTTCGTCGCGAAGCTGGTCGAGGACCTCGAGCGGACGATCGCGCAGGAGGGCGCGGACACGATCGGCGCGATGATCGCGGAGCCGATCCAGGGCGCCGGCGGCGTGATCGTGCCGCCGCCCGGCTACTTCGCCGCGATCCAGCCGATCCTGAAGCGCCACGACATCCTGCTGATCGCGGACGAGGTCATCTGCGGCTTCGGCCGGCTCGGCACGCGCTTCGGCTGCGACGCCTTCGGCGTCGTGCCGGACCTGATCACCGTCGCGAAGGGCCTGACGTCCGCGTACTTCCCGCTGTCCGGCGTGCTCGTCTCCGAGAACGTCTGGAGCGTGCTGAAGGAGGGCGGCGCGAAGTACGGACCCTTCGGCCACGGCTACACCTACAGCTCGCACCCGATCGGGGCCGCGGTCGCGCTCGCCAACCTCGACCTGCTGGAGCGCGAGGACCTGATCGGGCAGGCCGGCCGTCGCGGCCTGCACCTGCACCGGCGGCTGCGCGAGGCCTTCGACGACCACCCGCTGGTCGGCGAAGTCCGCGGCCAGGGCCTGATCGCCGCGGTCGAGTTCGTCGCGCGCCGCGACCCGCCGCAGGCGTTCCCGGCGAGCGCGAAGGTCGGCGCGCGGATCACCGCGGCCGCCCGCGCGCGCGGCCTGATCACGCGCGCGCTGCCGGCCTCGGACACGATCGCGTTCTCGCCGCCGTTCGTGATCTCGGAGGCCGAGATCGACTTCGCGGTGAACGCGGCGCGCGCGGCCGTGGACCAGGTCGCCGCGGAACTCGCGGCGGAAGGAGCGCTGCCGTGAGCCGTGCCCATCCCTGGATGCCGAATTCCACGCCCGAGGCGCGCGCGCAGCTGCTGCGGCACCTCGGCGTGTCCTCGTCGGAGGAGCTGTTCGCGCAGATCCCGGCCGAGCACCGCGCGCGCGGCTTCGAGGGCATGCCGCCCGCGATCACCGCGGAGCACGAGCTCGCGCGCCACGTCGGCGACATCCTCGCGCGCAACGAGGACCCGACGAAGGTGCTGAGCTTCCTCGGCGGCGGGCTGTGGCGCCACCACGTGCCGGCGGTCTGCGACGAGCTGGTGCGCCGCACGGAGTTCACGACCAACGTCTGGGGCACGCCGTCCTCCGACCACGGCCGCAACCAGGTGTGGTTCGAGTTCCAGAGCCAGCTCGGCGAGCTGCTCGACCTGGAGCTGGTCGGGCTCCCCGTCTACAGCTGGGGCACCGCGATCGGCAACGCGCTGCGGATGGCGGCGAGGATGACCGGCCGGCGCACGGTGCTGGTGCCGCACTGCATGGATCCGGACCGCCGCGGCGTGGTCGCGAACTTCTGCGAGCCGGAAGGCACCGGCACGCACCTGCGCGTCGTCGAGGTCGCGGCCGACGCCGCGGGCCGGCTCGACCTCGGCGACCTGCGCGCGAAGCTCTCCGCCGACGTCGCCGCCGTCTACTTCGAGAACCCCGCGTACCTCGGCGCGATCGAGACCGGCGCCGCCGAGATCGCGCGGCTCGCGCGCGCCGCCGGCGCCGAAACGATCGCCGGCGTCGATCCGGTGTCGCTCGGCGTGCTGGCGCCGCCGTCCGCGTACGGCGCGGACATCGCGGTCGGGTCTACGCAGCCGCTCGGCGTGCACGTCGCCTGCGGCGGCGGCGTCGGCGGCTTCATCAGTAGCCGCGACGAGCCGCGCTACGCGAAGGAGTACCCGACGCTGCTGCTGAGCGCGACGGAGACGGTCGCCGGCGAGCTGGCGTACTCGCTCGCGCTGTTCCACCAGAGCTCCTACGGCTCGCGCGAGGACGGCAAGGACTGGACCGGCAACTCGACCTACCTCTACACGGTCGCGAACGCCGCCTACATGGCGCTGCTCGGCCCGCAGGGCTTCCGCGAGCTCGGCGAGACGATCGTCGCGCGCGCGCGCTACGCCGCGACGCTGCTGGCCGCGGTGCCGGGTGTCGCGGTCGTGAACGGCGACGCCTGCTTCAAGGAGTTCGTCGTCGACTTCGCCGGCACGGGGAAGACGGTCGCGGCGATCGACGCCGCGCTGCGCGCGCGCGGCATCCACGGCGGCGTCGACCTCTCGAAGGCCTTCCCGGAGCTCGGCCAGCGCGCGCTCTACTGCGTGACCGAACTGCACACCGAAGCCGACCTGCGGCGTCTCGCCGCCGCCCTGACGGAGGTCTGCGCCCGATGAGTGGGACCACGAAGCTGCGCCGCTACCACGCCGCGGTCTGGGACGAGCCGCTGGTGCTCGAGATGGGCGCGCCCGGCCGCCGTGGCCAGCACTACGGCGCGCCCTCCGACGGGATCCGCGCCGCCGTCGGCGATCCCGCCGCCCTGATCCCCGCCGCGATGCGCCGCGCCGCGCCGCCGGCGCTCCCCGAGATCAGCGAGCCGGACGTGCTGCGCCACTACCTGCATCTCGCGCAGGAGACGCTCGGCATGATGGGCATCAGCCTGTTCGGCACCTGCACGATGAAGTACAACCCGCGGCTCGGCGAGGCGCTCGCCGTCGACCCGCGCTTCGCGGAGCTGCACCCGCTGCAGCACGAGGACACGCTGCAGGGCGTGCTCGAGATCGTCTGGCGCTTCGACCAGGTGCTGCGCGCGCTGTCCGGCATGGACCAGTACGTGTTCCAGGCCGGGGGCGGCGCGGCCGCCGCCTACACCCACGTCTGCGTCACGCGCGCGTGGCTCGCGGCGCGGGGCGAGCTCGGCAAGCGCAACCAGATCATCACCAGCATCCAGTCGCACCCCTGCAACCCGGCGACCGCCGCCGCGGCGGGCTTCGAGGTCGTGACGCTGATGCTCGACGAGAAGGGCTACCCCTCGCTCGACGCGCTGAAGGCCGCGGTCTCGGACCGCACCGCCGCGCTGATGATCAACAACCCGGACGACATGGGCCTCTACAACCCGCACATCGCGGAGTGGGTGCGGATCGTCCACGAGGCCGGCGGGCTGTGCTTCTACGACCACGCGAACTTCAACGGCGTGATGAGCAAGATCCGCGCGGCGGACCTCGGCTTCGACGCCTGCATGTTCATGCTGCACAAGACCTTCGGCGTCTCGAAGGGCGGCGGCGGGCCGGCGGTCGGCGCCTACGGCTGCCGCGAGCACCTCGTGCCGTACCTGCCCGGGCCGCTGGTCGCGAAGGAGGGCGAGCGCTACGCCCTGCGGTCGCCCGGCCCGCACTCCGCCGGCAAGGTCCGCGAGTACCTCGGCAACGTGCAGCAGGTGCTGAAGGCCTACGTCTGGGCGCGCGGCATGGGCCTCGAGGGCATCCGCGAGGCCTCGGACATGTCCGTGATCCTGAACAACTACATGGAGAAGGAGCTGCTGAAGATCCGCGGCGTCACGCGCTCCCACCCGGGCGTCGACGGCTGGCGGATGGAGATGACGCGCTTCAGCCTCGAGCAGCTGTACCAGGACACCGGCGTCAGCGTGTTCGACGTGCAGAACCGGATGGTGGACTTCGGCATCGACGCCTTCTGGCTCGCGCACGAGCCCTGGGTCGTGCCGCACCCGTTCACGCCGGAGGCCGGCGAGATGTGGTCGAAGGAGGACGTCGACTACTGGATCGCCGTGCTGAAGCAGATCTCCGACGAGGCCTACACGAACCCGGAGATCGTGAGGACGGCGCCGCACAACCAGGCCGTGAAGAAGCTCAGGGGCGAGTCGCTGGACGACCCCGCGAACTGGGCGATGACCTGGCGCGCGTACCGGCGCAAGCGCGCCGCCCGGGCCGGCTGAGCGCGCGGCGCGACCGATGGCGACCCGCGTCCCCCGGCTCGGTCTCGTCGTCAACCCGCTCGCCGGCCTCGGCGGTGCGGTCGGCCTGAAGGGCTCGGACGGCGCGCTCGCGGCCCGGGCGCGCGCGCTCGGCGCCGAACCCGTGGCGCCCGCGCGCGCCGGACGGCTGCTGCGGCACCTCGCCGCGTGGGCGCCGCTGCCGGAGATCGTCACCTGCGCCGGGGACATGGGCGAGAGGCTGGCGCGCGAGGCGGGCTTCGCCCCGCGGATCGCGTTCGCGCCCGCGGGGCGCGACACGCACGCCGCGGACACCCAGGCGGCGGTGCGCGCGCTCGCGCGACTGCCGGTGGACCTGCTGCTGTTCGTCGGCGGCGACGGCACGGCGCGCGACGTGCTCGCGGCGCTCGCCGCGCACTCGGCGGCGGGCAGCGCGCTGCCGCCGCCGGTGCTCGGCGTGCCGGCCGGCGTGAAGATGCACTCCGGCGTGTTCGCCACCGGTCCGCGCGCGGCGGGCGAGGTCGCGCAGCGCTGGTGGAGCACCGGCTGCGGCGTCGAGGACGCCGAGGTCGTCGACCGCGAGCCGGCGGCGGACGGCTCGCCGAGCGGGCCGGTCCGCCTCTACGGCGCGCTGCGGGTGCCGCGCGTCCGCGAGCGCCTGCAGCGTGCGAAGGCGCAGGGCGCCGACGGCGACGCGCTGCTCGAGGGCGCCTGCGAGCGCATCGCCGTGCTGGCCCGCGACGAGCGCGTGACGCTGCTCGGTCCCGGCTCCACGCTGCGGCGGATCAAGCGGCGCCTCGGCTTCGAGGGCACGCTGCTCGGCGTCGACGCGGTCCGCGGCGGCGTGCCGCTGGCGGTCGACGCGGGCGAGCGGCGGCTGCTGGAACTGGTCGAGAGCACGCCCGCCCGGATCGTCGTCACCGCGATCGGCGGCCAGGGCTTCGTGTTCGGCCGGGGCAACCAGCCGCTGAGCCCGCGGGTGATCCGCGCCGTCGGCCTCGAGAACGTGATCGTCGTCGCCTCGGCCACCAAGCTGGCGACGCTGCCGGGCAGCGCGCTCTACGTCGACACCGGCGATCCGGCGCTCGACCGCGCGCTCGCCGGGCACCGGTCCGTGATCACGGGCGCGCAGCGCCAGTCGATCTGCCGCGTGCGCGCGGCGGATGCCTGAACACGCCGAACCATCGACGCAGGGGGAAATCGAATGTCGCCAGTTCACGCCCGCGGGACCGCGAGGCTGCGGCCCGCCTTCGCGGCCGGGTTGGCCGTCGCGCTGCTGGGTGCCGCCGCTTCGTTCGCCGGCAGCGCGCAGGCGGCGGGTGCGCGCGCCGCTGCTGCGCCGCCCGCCGCGGTACCCGCCTCGGATCGCGACTTCGACCTGCCGCGGATCCTGACGCCGCGCGAGCAGGCGGCGGTCCGCGACGCCTGGCTCGCGAAGCGCCTCGACACGGTCGTGCCGATGCTGATGAAGCGCGAGGGCATCGACCTGTGGCTGCTGGTGGCGCGCGAGTACATGGAGGACCCGGTGCTGCGCACGATGCTGCCGGCGACCTGGATGTCCGCGCGTCGCCGCACCGTGCTGATGTTCTTCGACCCGGGCGACGGCCGCCCCGTCGAGCGCCTCGCGATCGCGCGCTACCCCGTGGGCGACGCGTTCCCGGCGGCGTGGAATCCCGACGAGCAGCCCGACCAGTGGGCGCGGATCGCGCAGCTGGTCGCCGAGCGCGATCCGCGGAAGATCGCGATCAACCGCTCGAAGGTGTTCGCGCTCGCGGACGGCATGACGGACACGGAGACCGACGCGCTGCTCGCCGCGCTCGGCGAGCGCTTCGGGCCGAGGATCGTCTCCGGGGAGCGGCTGGCGCTCGGCTGGCTCGAGACGCGGATCCCGGAGGAGATGGCCGTCTACCCGACGATCTCGCGGATCGCGAACGCGATCATCGCGGAGGGCTTCTCCGAGAAGGTGATCACACCGGGCGTGACCACGACCGCGGACGTGCAGTGGTGGTACCGGCAGCGGATCGCGCAGCTCGGCCTCGTGCCGTGGTTCCATCCGACCGTCGCGCTGCAGCGCGCGGGCGGCGAGACGAAGTCGGCGACCGCGATGTTCGCCGCGCGGCGCACGGAGGAAGTCATCCAGCCGGGCGACCTGCTGCATGTCGACCTCGGCATCGTCTACCTCGGCCTCGCCACCGACACGCAGAACATGGCCTACGTGCTGCGTCCCGGCGAGACCGACGCGCCCGCGGGCCTGAAGGCCGGTCTCGCCGACGCGAACCGCCTGCAGGACCTGCTGATGAAGAACTACACCGCCGGCGAGAGCGGCTGCTCGCTGCAGCAGCGGACGCGGAAGGAAGCGCTCGCGCTCGGCCTGAAGCCGAACATCTACAGCCACGCGGTCGGCTACCACGGCCACGGCGCGGGGCCGTGGGTCGGCATGTGGGACGACCAGGATGCGTGCCCGCCGCCGGGCGAGTACGAGGTGCAGCCGAACACCGTGTGGGCGATCGAGCTGAACGCCGAGCGCGCCGTGCCGGAGTGGGGCGGCAAGAACGTGCGCTTCATGCTCGAGGAGATCGCGTTCTTCGACGGCAGGAAGGTCGAGTTCCTGGACGGACGCCTGACGCGCTTCCATCTGGTGCCGCGGCCGTGATCTCCAGGCTCGTCCCCACGCCCGCCGCCGCGGTCGCGGACGTCCCCGACGGCGCGACCGTGATGATCGGCGGCTTCGGCGAGGCCGGCTCGCCGATCGAGCTGATCCACGCGCTGATCGACCAGGGCGCGCGCGAGCTCGTGGTCGTCAACAACAACACGGGGAACGGCCGCGTCGGCCTCGCCGCGCTGATCGCCGCGGGCCGGGTGCGAAAGATGATCTGCTCCTTCCCGCGCAGCACGACGCCCACGCAGTTCCCGGAGCTGTACCGCCGTGGCGCGATCGAGCTGGAACTGGTGCCCCAGGGCACGCTCGCGGAACGCATCCGCGCCGGCGGCGCCGGCATCCCCGCCTTCTACACGCCGACCTCCGTCGGCACGCCGCTCGCGGCCGGCAAGGAGGAGCGCGAGTTCGACGGCCGCCGCTACGTGCTGGAGCGCGCGCTGACGGCCGACTTCGCGCTCGTCAAGGCGGAGCGTGCCGATCGCTACGGCAATCTCGTCTACAACAAGAGCGCGCGCAACTTCGGGCCGATCATGTGCACGGCTGCGCGCGTCGCGATCGCGCAGGTGCGCGACTTCGTCGAGGACGACGGTCTGGACCCGGAGGCGATCGTCACGCCCGGCATCTTCGTGCAGCGCGTCGTGCCCGTCGACGCGCCGGCCTACGAGTCGCGGCTGATCGCCGCGGGAGCGAGCTACCCGTGAGCGCGCCCACCGGTCTGTCGCGGAAGCAGATGGCCTGGCGCGCCGCGCAGGACGTGTTCGACGGCGCCTACGTGAACCTCGGCATCGGCATCCCGGAGCTCTGCGCGGCCTTCGTGCCGGAGGGCCGCGAGGTCGTCTACCACACCGAGAACGGCGTGCTCGGCTTCGGACCCGCGCCGCCGCCGGGCGCCGAGGATCCCGAGCTGATCAACGCCGGCAAGAAGCCGATCACCGTGAAGCCCGGCGCCGCGTTCTTCCACCACGCCGACAGCTTCGCGATGATCCGCGGCGGCCACCTCGACATCGCGATCCTCGGCGCGATGCAGGTCGCCGGCAACGGCGACCTCGCGAACTGGTCCGCCGGCGGCGACGCCGTGCCGGCGGTCGGCGGCGCGATGGACCTCGTCGCCGGCGTCCGCCGCGTGCTGGTGATCACCGAGCACCAGACGCGCGAGGGCGAGCCGAAGCTGGTCGCGCGCTGCACGCTGCCATTGACCGGCGTCGGCGTCGTGCAGCGCGTCTACACGAACCTCGGCGTGTTCGACGTCGCGGGCGACGGCTTCGTGCTCGTCGAGCGTGCGCCGGGCGTCACCGTGGAGGCGATCCGCGCCGCCACCGGCGCGGCGCTGCACGTCCACGGGGAGCCGCCCGAAGTGCGGGCGCCGGCGACGTGACCCGCCGCCGGGTCCGCAGCGCCACCCTCGACCGCCGCGCGCGCGAATAAGGAAGCTTGGGCCGCCGCGTCGGCGGCCGACAGGGCGGCGCTGCGCGTGCCGACGCCGTACGCGATGCCGCTCGACGGTCGGCCGATCGCGGTCGGTCACGACGGCGCGCGGCACGTCCGCGCGGCGCGCCCGCACACGGGGAGGAGACGATGACATCGAGCACTCGGGGATCCGCGACGCGCGTCGGCGCGCTCGTCGGGGTGGTGGCCGTCGGGGCGCTGGCCCTTGCGCCGGCGGTCGGTGCGCACGCGGACCGCGACGCTCCCGCGGCTTCCACCGCCGCCGCGCCGGTCACCGCCGCGACGCTGGCCGCGGAGCGCGAGCGCCTGACCGCCTGCCTCACGTGCATGATGCAGGCCGCCGACGGCGGCAGCGAACCGGTCGGCGGCGTGCCCGCCGCCTACCAGGACCTGCTGGCCGTCTACCGGGAGTTCCGCGCACTCGCGACCCCGACGGTCGTCGACGGGGTGCCGGACTACGGGCCGCGCGCGATGGCCGCGCAGCACCGCGAGACGAAGCGGCTGATGCAGCGGCTGCAGCGCATCGACGACTCGCGCTGGCCGATCCCGTACCGGGTCGACTACATGGTCGTGCTCGCCGAGATGCGCGGGCTGGACTTCGCGCACCGCGTGATCCGCCCGTGGCGCCGCGACCCCGCGTTCTGGTCGACGACGAACCTCGGCTTCGGGCCGAAGATGCACGGCGCGATGTCGATCCCGCGGCTGCCGCTGGCGCCGGACAAGGTCGACGCCGTCGAGCTGCAGCTGCGCGCCGTGCCGGCGATCCTCGAGCAGGCGCGCCGCGTGCTCACGGAGCCGCGCGGCGACCTCGCGCGGCTCGCGATCATCCAGAAGGGCATCGAGGTCCGCGTCTACGGCCAGCTCGCCAGGGACCTCGCCGCGCACCACCCGCGGCTGGTGCCGGCCGCGGAGGGCGCGCGCGACGCCGCGCAGCGCTTCCTGGACTGGCTCGAGTCGATCGAGGCGAAGCTGCCCGCGCACGGCGGCATCGGTCGCGACGAGTACGACTGGTACCTGCGCAACGTGCTGCTGTTCCCGTACACCTGGGAGGAGATGCGGATCCTCGGCGAGCGCGAATGGCAGCGCTCGATGGTGTTCCTGAAGCTGGAGGAGCACCGCAACCGCGGCATCCCGATGATCGAGCCCGCGACCACGCTGGCGGAGTTCGAGCGCCGCCGCGAGGAGGCCGACGCGGAGCTGCTGAAGTGGCTGCGCGAGGCCGGCATCATGACGGTGCCGGACTGGCTGGTGTCGCCGAAGAACGAGGGCCCCTACGTGCTGCCCGGCGACCGCGACCCCGCGAAGCCCGGGCCCTTCGACGCGCCGATCCAGCGCCACTTCTTCCGCGAGACCGAGGACCGCGACCCGCGGCCGCTGCGCGCGCACAACGTGCCGGGCCACCTGTACGACGGCCTCGCGCGCGCGCGCGACGCGCGGCCGATCCGCGGCGACGCCCGCCTGTTCTACATCGACGGCATCCGCTCGGAGGGCTGGGCGCTGTACCTCGAGGAGATGCTGACGCAGGCCGGCTTCCTCGCGGATCGCCCGAAGACGCGCGAGATCAACTACATCCTGCAGGCGAAGCGCGCCGCGCGCGTGCTGCCGGAGCTGATGATGCAGGCGAACGCGTGGACCTACCGCGAGGCGATGGGCTCGCTGACGAGCCGCACGCCGTACTGGATGAAGCCGGACGACGCGATCGCGCAGTTCGACCTCGAGCTCTACCTGCGCCAGCCCGGCTACGGCGTCGGCTACTACATGGGCAAGGTCGAGCTGGAGGCGCTGATGGCCGAGGTCGCGCTCGCGGAAGGCCGCGGCTTCGACGTGAAGCGCTTCCACGACCGCTTCTTCGCGTCGGGGCGGATCCCGATCTCGCTGATCCGCTGGGAGCTGACGGGGAAGGACGACCAGGTGCGGACGATGCGCTGAGCTTCGTAGGCGCACGCCGGGCGCCGCACGCGCGGTGTGCAGCGCCCGATCGACGGAGGCGCCTCACGCGGCGTTGCGTCGTCGCTCCGCCACTTCCAGGTCGTATGTGGACTGGAGGTTCATCCAGAGCCTCGCGGAAGTCCCCAGCGCTTCGGCGAGATCCAGCGCGGCATCGGCCGTGATCCCGCGCCTGCCCTTGATCAGTTCGTTCAGGCGCGCCTTGGTCCAGCCGACGCGCCGCGCGAACTCCGCCTGCGAGATCCCTGCCGGCTGCAGGAACTCCTCGAGCAGCATCTCGCCCGGGTGAAAGGGATTGGCCGGTCGGTCCTTGCTGGTCCTGCGCATCGAAGCCCTCGAACTCAGTGATAGTCCACGACGGTGACGTCTCGGGCGCTGCCGGCGGTCCACGTGAAGACGACGCGCCACTGATCGTTGATGCGGATCGAGTGGTACCCGCGCCAGCGACCCTTCAATGCCTCCAGGCGGTTGCCCGGTGGCACCCGGAGATCCGAGAGGTCGGCGGCATCGTGCAGGTAGAGGAGCTTGCGCCGAGCCGTGCGGTGCAGCTCCGCGGGAAACCCCCGGACCGCCTTCGATCGGCGGTCGAAGAAGAGGTCTTCCGCCAAGGCGTTGCCGAAGCTCTCGATCACGCCTGCATGTTATCGAGCAGTGATAACGATGGCAAGGAACCGCCCGATGCAGGGTCGGCTAGCCTCCACCCTCGGCCTCCGGCGCCCGCCGCACGTAGTGGAAGTTCTCGGACTCGGTCCACGGCCCGCCGTTCACCGAGCGTTCCTGGCGGACGTGCATCCGGCCGTCGGCCAGCGGCGTGGTCACCGTCGTCGTGCGCACGACGCCGGCGGCGGTTCGCGACTCGGAGGTCCACGCGATGCCGTTCGCGCCCGACGGGAAGCCGATGTCGTGGCGGCTGCCGCCGCGACCGAAGTACCGGTAGTAGGTGAAGTGGCCGTCGCGCCTCGACCAGCCGAGCACGCCGACGCTCGACGAGCCGTCGGCGCCCGTGGAGCGGCAGACGACGAACGCACGGTCCCCGAACCATTCGCAGGTCTCGCGATAGCTCGCCTCCCGCCCTGCGATCGTCCAGTCGCCGACCGTGGCGGCGAGCCGCGCCTCGACCTCCGCGGGATGGGCACCGGGGCTCGTCGCCGTCGCTGCGGCGACGGGTGACGCCGGCGTCGCGGCCGACACCACGGACGCGAGCAGCAGCGGGAGTGCGGCGAGACCGCCGGCGAGCGTGTTCACGGTCATCGTCGTCCTCCGGTTCGTTCCGCCGCGGAGTCTACGTCGGCCGCGGCCCGCGCGGCGCGCACGGCGGCTCTAGCCCGACTGCCCCCGTACCCACCGCGCCACCTCCCGGTGCGTGCCGAACCACGCGCCTCCCAGCGCCTTCGCGTCCTCGATCAGCTTCTCCAGGATCCAGATCCGCGACCGATACCCGATCACGAACGGGTGCATCACCAGCTGGAACACGCCGCCCTCGCGCGCGGCGCCTTCCAGCTCGCGCCGGAAGATCGAGTAGACCTCGTCCGGCGTCGTCCAAGGGCGCGTCGCCGGCTCGCGGTTGAACAGCAGGTACACCGCGTCGTCGCGCGACCACTCGACCGGCACCTCGACGACGCCGGTCGGCACGCCGTCGACCAGCAGTTCGTAGCACGTGTCGTCCGCCATCAGCGAGCTGTCGTACTCGAGGCCGAGTTCGCGCACCAGCGGGATCGTGTGCGGGCTCAGGTCCCAGTTCGCGGAGCGGAAGCCCGCCGGCGCGTGGCCGAGCGCGCGCGTGAGCTCCGCGCGCGCGCGCAGCATCAGGTCGCGCTCGGTCGCCTCGTCGAGCCGCGAGTTGTTCTCGTGCAGCCAGCCGTGCATCCCGACCTCGTGGCCCGCGGCCTCGATCCGCCGCGGCTCGTCGGGGTCGATCCGCGCGCACACGGCCGGCACGTAGAAGCTCGCGCGCACGTCGTGGCGGCGGAGCACGTCGAGCACGCGCGGCACGCCGACGCGGCGCCCGAACTCGCCCCACGCGAGCCGGCCGATCGCGCGGCCGCCGGCGCCGAGCTCGAAGGACTCGTGGTCGCAGTCGAAGGACAACGCGACCGCGAAGCGCGCGTTGCCCGGCCAGTGCGCGGGCGCGAGCCGCCGGCCGGCGCGCACGCGCTCTACCAGCGGGCGCCACTCGGCTTCCTCGATCGTCCACGGGGCGGGATGACGCTGCATGGGCTTCCTCCGGGCGCCGGCCCCCAACCTGCGGTGCCGCTTGCGCACGAACGTACGCAACAGTTGGCCCGCGGGCGAGGCCGGAGTAGCATACGGCCCATGTTCGTATAGCGCACAAACGTTCAGTATCGTTCGCTGCGCGTACGGACGTCGTCCCGATCGATACCGGCCCGAGGGGGGGAATCTCATGGCTGTCGTCGACTGCACCGCGGCGTCCGCAACGCCGCTCCGCGCCGCTCCGCAACGCTCCATCGCGACCCGCGCCTTCGTCGCGCTGCTCGCCTGCTGCGCCTTCGCGCTGCTGCCGCCGGCGCCCGCCGCCGCGCAGGCGTCAGACGCGGGCGCCGGCTGGAACGAGCTCGTGAAGGTCTTCCAGGACTTCCAGGCCTGGCAGCCGAAGCTCTCCGCCGGCACCACGAACGACTTCTCCGCCGCGGCGATCGCCGCACGCAGGGCGGAACTCGCCGCGCTGCAGGCACGGCTCGACGCGCTGCGCGTCGACGGCTGGACCACCGCGCAGAAGTCCGACTTCCTCGTCGTCCGCGCGGAACTCGACAAGCACGACTTCCTGCTGAACATCTCGCGCCCCTGGGCGCGCGACCCGGTGTTCTACGTCGCCGAGCTGCTCGACATCGCCTTCACGCCGCTGCCGGCGAAGGGCGATCGGCTCGCGACGCTGCAGGCCGAGCTGCGCGCGATCCCGGGCGCGCTCGCCGCCGCGAAGACGAACCTGACGGCCGTCGCCGCCGACCACGCCGACCTCGCGATCGAGTACCTCGTGCAGTCGGACGGCATCGAGAACGGCTACCCGTACCGCGCGAAGCCGCCGGCCGGCGTGATCGGCTGGTACGACGACCTCGCGGCGCGTGCGAAGAAGGACCAGCCGCAGCTGGCGCGCGACATCGCGAAGGCGCGCGCCGCGATCGTCGACTTCCACGCCTGGATGGTCGCGAACCGGCCGCGGATGACGGCGCAGGCCGGCGTCGGCGAGAAGGCGCTCGACTGGTTCCTGCGCCACGGCCTGCTGATGCCGTACACCTCGAAGGAGGTCGAGACGCTGGCGGAGCGCGAGTTCGACCGGCTGTGGGCCTTCTACGGCCTCGAGCGCTTCCGCAACCGCGGGCTGCCCGAGGTCGAGATGGCGAAGTCCGCGTTCGAGTACGGCAAGCGCCTCGCCGCGACGGACCGCCTCGTCCGCGGCTGGATCCGGGAGAAGGGCTGGATGACGATCCCGCCCTTCATCCCGGTCGGCCTCGAGGAGATGGGCTACAACGTGCCCTGGATCGAGCGCGACACGCCGCCGAACTTCTGGGAGCAGGTGCAGTACCGCGACCCGGTCCCCGACCACCTGCACGCGGTGATCCCCGGCCACCGCTTCGACGACCACGTGCGCCGCAACCTCGACCACCCGATCCGCCGGCACGTGCGCTCGCACGCGCGCTGGCAGGGCTGGGCGGTGTACCTGGAGGAGGCGCCGCTGCAGGCGGGCATCCTGGAGGCGAATCCCCGGGCCCGCGAGCTGATCTACATCTTCGGCCTGTGGCGCGCCGCGCGCACGCTCGGCGACGTCTACGGCCAGCGCAACGACAAGACCGCGATGCAGGTCGTCGACTGGTGGATGGACGTGACGCCGCTGATGGACCGCAACGTCGCGCGCAAGTACGCCTACCTGCGCCCGATGCCGGGCTTCGGGCTGGACTACACGACCGGCAACGTGCAGATGTTCACGCTGCTCGGCGACATGAAGCGCAAGCACGGCGAGAAGTTCGACATGAAGGCCTTCCACGACGAGCTGATGACGAAGGGCCAGATCCCGGTCGAGCTGATCCGCGCGGAGATGACCGGCGACGAGGCGCTGCTGAAGCGCTTCTTCGAGCGCACGCCGCTGGCGCAGGCGGGGCTCGGCGGCGGCTGACGGGGCCGCGCGCCGCGCAACACGGGCGGCAGCGGCGGCGAACCCGCCGCTGCTGCTACGCTCGCACCAGACGCGCCCGCCTCCCGCGGGCGCCGCCTGCCGGAGCCGACGATGTCCACGGCCCTCCGTTCCCTGCTGCTGCCCGTCGTCGCGCTGCTCGCGCTCCTGGCCGCCGCCGCCGCGCCCGCGCAGATCCACCTGCTCACCGACGAGGAGCGCCGCGCCGCGCTCTCGCGCGAGGCGACGATCGAGCGGATGCTGATGGTGCCGATGCGCGACGGCGTGCGCCTCGCGACCCGCGTCTACCTGCCGAAGGACGCGAAGGGCCCGGTACCGGCGATCTTCTGGCGCTCGCCCTACGACTTCAGCGAGCTGATGGTACCGAACCCGACCTACCGGGACGCGAACCTCAAGTTCGCGCTCGACGCGGTCCGCAACGGCTATGCCTTCGTGATGCAGAACGAGCGCGGCAAGTTCTACAGCGAGGGCGAGTGGGAGATCCTCGGCCGCCCGCAGACGGACGGCCACGACGCGCTGACGTGGATCGCCGCGCAGCCGTGGTCCACCGGCAAGGTCGGCACGATCGGCTGCTCCTCCACCGCCGAGTGGATCATGGCGCTCGCGGCGACGAGGCACCCGGCGCACGCGGCGGCGGTGCCGATGGCGATGGGCGCGGGCATCGGGAAGATGGGCCCGTACGTCGAGCAGGGCAACTTCTACCGCGGCGGAGCGATCCAGCTGCCGATGGCGGCGTGGCTGTACGCCGAGCAGAACGGGCTTCGGCCGCAGTTCCCGCCGGGCCTGACGCGCGACGAACTGATTCGCGTCGCGCAGTGGTACGACCTGAAGCCGAAGTACCCCGACGTGGCGTGGACGAAGGCCTTCCGTCACCTGCCGCTGCGCGACGCGCTGCGCGAGGCGAAGGGACCCCCGGGCATCTTCGAGGCGTACGCCGATCGCCTGCCGGGCGACCCCGCGTGGCGCCGTGGCGGCCTGTACCACGACGACATGGACTTCACGGTCCCGGCGCTGTGGGTGAACTCCTGGTACGACCTCTCGGTCGGCCCGAACCTCGAGCTGTTCCGGCACGTGCGCACGAAGGCGAGCGACCCGGCGATCCGCGACGCGCAGTGGATGATCGTCGCCCCGACCGAGCACTGCCAGATGTACCGCCTGCGCCAGCCGCACGTGACCGGCGACCGCGACATGGGCGACGTCGACATGCAGCTCGACGCGACGGTCTGGGCCTTCTTCGACCGGTACCTGAAGCCCGGCCCGCGCTCGGAGGCCGCCGAGCGCTTCGCCGGGACCCAGCCGCGCGTGCGCTACTTCGCGATGGGCGAGAACCGCTGGCGCGAGGCCGCGGACTGGCCGCTGCCCGGCGCGACGCGCCGGACGCTGTGGCTGACGAGCGCGCGCGGCGCGAACAGCCTCTACGGCGACGGCGCGCTGGTGGACGCGGCGCCGACGGCGGCGCGCGCGGACGCCTTCGTCTACGACCCGATGAACCCGGTGCAGACGCTCGGCGGCAACGTCTGCTGCCTCGGCAGGGACGTGACGCCGGGCTCCTTCGACCAGCGCGCGATCCAGTCGCGCCAGGACGTGCTCGTGTACACCAGCGCGCCCCTGGACCGCGACATCGAGGTGACCGGCCCGATCGAGGTCGAGCTGCACGTGTCCTCCGACGCGCGCGACACCGACTTCACCGTGAAGCTGACGGACGTCGCGCCGGATGGCACGGCCTGGAACCTCGACGACACGATCCAGCGCGCGCGCTTCCGCGAGGGCTACGACCGCGAGGTCTTCATGCGGCCGGGGCGCGTCTACCGGCTGGCGATCGCGCCGCTCGTCACCAGCAACGTGTTCCGGAAGGGCCACCGGATCCGCGTCGAGGTCTCGAGCAGCAACTATCCGCGCTACGAGCGCAACCTGAACACCGGCGGCGCGAACCACCGCGAGACGACGTGGGTCGTCGCCCGCAACGCCGTGCACCACGGGCCGCGCGCGCCGTCGCGGATCGTGTTGAGCGTGGTCGAGCGCTGAGGGCGCCGACGTGCCCCTCGCGCGCGGCCACGCCGGCTGGGACGAGTACTGGGCCTCGAGCCGGCTGGGCTCGTGCGTGCCGGAGAACCCGGAGATCGCGCGGACGATCGCCGCGTTCTGGCTGGGTCGCTTCCTGGACCAGCCGCCCGGCACGCGGATCCTGGACGTCGCGACCGGCAACGGCATCGTGCTCGCGTACGCGGCGGAGGCCGCGCGGCGGGGGAGCCGCCGCTACGCGCTGACCGGCGTCGACCTCGCGGCCATCGACCCCGCGCGGCACGCCGCGGCCGGCGCGCCGCTGCTGCGGGAGATCACGTTCCTCGGCGGCGTGCCCGCGGAGCAGCTGCCGTTCGCCGACGGCAGCTTCGACCGGGTGTGTTCGCAGTACGGGCTGGAGTACGCCGACCTGCCGCGCGCACTCGCGGAGGCCGCCCGCGTGCTGGCGCCCGGAGGTCGCCTGCTGTGGATGGCGCACCACCTGCTGAGCGACGTCGTCACCGAGTCCGCCGGCCAGCGTCGCGAGCTCGACTACCTGCTCGGCTCCGGCAGCGTGTACGCGGCGATGCGGGGTTTCGTGGAGGCCCATGCACGCCGCCGCGATCCGGAGCGCGCGGCGATGCGCCTGCAGGCTGCGCTGCGCGAGGCGCAGGACTGGTGTCGCGCGAATCCGCCGGCGCGGATCGTCGCGGGCACGTGCTCGGAGTTCGTCGAGATCGCACGGCGCCCCGGCGATTTCCGTGCCGAGGACCTGGTGCGGATGCTCGACGACGGCGAGCGCCGGCTGCGGATGCACCGCCTGCGGATCGACGACCTCGCCGGGGCTGTGCTGACGCCGCCGCGGCTCGAGGTCGCACGCGCGGCGCTCTCGGGTCCCGGCTGGTCGGACCTCCGCGTGCAGGAGATCCGGGTGGGGCCCCGGCAGAGCTGCATCGGCGTGCTCGTCGAGGCCTCCCGCGTCGCGTCGCCGCGCGCTACGGACGCAGGTACCGGTCCAGGAACGCCATGATCCGCTGATACGAATCGAGCTGGTGGTCGAGGCGACGCAGGCCGTGCGCCTCCTGGCTGTACAGCGCCAGCTCGTAGCGCTTCCCGTGGCGCTCCATCTCGTCGACGAAGTTGCGGATCTTCGTCACCGGTTCGATCGGGTCGCCGTCGCTGTGGACGATCAGCAGTGGCGCCCGCATGTCCCGCACCCGCGTCACCGGCGAGGCGTTCAGGTAGCGGTCCCGGATCTCGGGCTCGGTCCCGCCGAGGTGCCAGATGTAGTTCCGGCTGCTGCGCTGCGGGTCGCCGACGATCTCCCCGAGGCCGAACACCGAGACGGCCGCGCGGAACAGCGTGGGCCGGTTCGTGACCGCGAGCTGCGTCAGGTACCCGCCCATGCTGTAGCCGAGCATCCCGACACGCTCCGGGTCCAAGGCCGGCAGCGCGCGGAGGAAGCCCGCACCCGACTCGATGTCCTTCATCTGCGCGAAGCCCCAGTTGCCCTTCGGCAGGTCGCGGAAGCGCGTGCCGTAGCCGTTCGAGCCGCGGTGGTTGACCATCAGCACGGCGTAGCCGGACTGGACGATGTAGTTGAAGATCGGGCTCCACTGGTTGTAGAACTGCCCGACGTTGTAGGTGTGGCTCATCACGATGCCCGGCAGGCGCTCGCCGGCGCGGGCCCACGACGGCAGCCGCAGGTAGCCGTGCACCTCGACGCCGTCGTCGCTCTTCCACGTCACCGACTCCAGGCGCTCGAAGTGGTTCGGCCGGAAGGCCGCGTGCCCGGAGTGCGTCAGCTGCCGCGGCGGCGCCGTGCCGGCCTTCAGTTAGAGGTCCGGCGGCTGCCGGTAGTTCTCGTAGACGAAGACGACGGTGCGGTCGTCGACCCAGCCGACCGGGTGGTGGGCGCCGTCCCGGTTCTCGACGAAGCGCGCCTCGCCCGTCTGCAGGTCGATCGTCTTCAGGTCCAGGTTGCCGAGCCGGTTGGTGAAGTACAGCAGCCGGCGACCGTCCGGCGAGAACCGCAGCCCCATCGTCTGCAGGTAGTCGTTCTCGGGATAGTCCTGGTCCTGCGTCTCGCGCGTCAGCTGCCGCTGGTCGGAGCCGTCCAGGTTCATCGTCCAGACGTTCTGGAAGCCGCCGCGATCGGAGAAGTACGCGATCCGGCGGCCGTCCGGCATCGGCGTCGGCCAGCCGTTGCGGGCGTCGTCCGCGGGCGTGACGCGGACCGGATCGCCGCCGGCGGCGGGCACGCGGTAGATGCCGCGCGAGTAGAAGTGCTCGTCGAGCGCGGCGACGAACAGCAGCGCGCTGCCGTCGCGCAGCCACGCGGGCTGCGTGCCGTTGACGCCGTCGGGGGTGATCCGCCGCAGCGCCACCCGTTCACCCTCGGCCGACATCACGTACAGGTTCGAGCGGCCCCAGCGGTTCGAGACGAAGGCGATCTCGCGGCCGTCCGGCGACCACGCGGGGCTGCGATCCGTGCCCCAGTCGGTCGTCAGCCGCCGGGCCTTGCCGGTCGCGATCTCGACCGACCAGATGTCGCCTTCGGACTCGTACGCGATGCGCGAGCCGTCCGGCGAGAACGCCGGGTAGGTCTTCGCATCGTCGCCGGAGGTCAGCCGCGTCCGTTCGCCGGTCGCGACGTCGACGAGGAAGAGGTTGGAGTCCTCGCCGAAGGTCGGGAACAGCGGATGGCCGAAGTACCGGCCGACGTGCGTGTACACGACCGTGCGGCGATCCGGCGACAGCACCGCCTGGCCGACGCTGCGCGAGGCAGCGACCTGCTCCAGCGTGAAGGCCGGCCGGTCACGACGCCCGTCGCCGGACTCGAAGGTGATCGTGCTCGCCGCGGCGCCGGGCGCGAACGCCGCGGCCGCGATCAGGAAGGCATGCGACAAGGCGTTCGGGAACTTCATCGGTCCTCCTCCGCGCAGCAGGGGTCCTCGGACGCAGGCGCGGGTCCGGCCGGGCGGCCGGACCCGCGCCGGGCTTCACTGCCCGCCGACGCCCACGTTGAACCCGATGAAGTACTGCCGGCCCAGCGGGTCGAACAGCTGCACGTTCGTGCCCGCGTCGCCGCCGTCCGGGAAGCCGAGCACCGGCGGCTGCTTGTCGGCCAGGTTCGTCACGCCGACGAGGATCCGGGTCCTGTCCCCGAAGTCCCACGAGGCGTTCAGGTCGAGGTAGTTGTACGCGGGGAGCGTGCCGTTCTGGTTCGGCGGCGCCCCGGGGAGCACCTTCAGCGAGCCGACGTGGCTGAGCTCGAGTGCGATCGACAGCGGCCCGCTCGTCCACTTCGTCCGCAGCAGCGCCCGGAAGTCCGGCGTGATCCGGATGGAGTCGCCGGAGCAGGTGCCGCCGTAGAACCCCGCGCAGTCGATCGGGCGCTGGCCCGCGAGCAGCTGCGTCGTGTCCTCGAACTGCCAGGTCGACGACAGGCTGATGCCGAGCTCCGCGTCGCGGCCCGGCAGGGCCAGCATCGCGGGCAGGCCGAGCGAGTAGTCGACCTGCAGGTCCACGCCGTTCGCCTCGCGGGTCGCGACGTTCAGCAGCGGCGCGGAGATCACGTTGATGTTGCCGCTGGTCAGGCGGGAGATCGACCGGCACGCGGGCCCCGTCGCGTCCAGCGTCTGGAAGCAGGCGTTCACGAGCGCCTGTCCGCTCACCTGCGTGATCGCGCCGTCCACGGTGATGTCGAAGTAGTCGACCGCGATCGACAGCCCGGGCGCGAACGGCGGCTGCAGCACGACGCCCGCGGTGAAGGTGTCCGACTCCTCCTCCGAGAGGTTGCGGTTGCCGCCGGAGGTGACCGTGAAGCCCTGGCTCGCGCCGACCTGCAGCGTGTTGCGCAGCGCCGCCGGGACGCCCTGGGCGACGCAGAGATCCCTCTGCGCCTCGGTCGGCCGGTTCACCGCGAGGCAGGGGTCGCTGCCGCCGACGAACGCGGAGGTCGGGCCCGAGAACAGCTCGTTGAGGTTGGGCGCGCGGATCGCCTTGCTGGTACCCGAGCGCAGCCGCAGGTAGTCGGTGACGGCCCAGTCCAGGCCCGCCTTCCAGGCGGTGACCCCGCCGATCGTCGAGTAGTCCGCGCGGCGCACCGCGCCCTCGACCGAGAGCCGGTGGATCGCGGGCAGGTCGCGCAGGATCGGCACGCGGACCTCGGCGAAGAACTCGGTGATGTCGAAGTCGCCGCGGTTGATGATGGGCACCGCGGCTGTGCCGAGGTCGCCGGACAGCGCGGTCACGTCCGGGATCGTCGAGAAGAACTCCTCGCGCCACTCGAATCCGGCCGCGATGGAGATCGGGCCGGCCGGCAGCGAGAACGCCTCGCCGGCGAGGGACGCGCCCGCTACCTGGCGGGTGAACTTGTCCTGCCGTCCCGTGTTCACGCGCAGGAAGTTCACCATCGCCGGCGTCAGCGCGTCGGTGCCGAAGATCGACACCGGGACGCAGTTCAGCAGCTGCACGCGGCAGCGGACCTGCCCGTTGGCGTCCACGATCGCGTCGAGGCCGAGCTGCAGGCGCGAGCGCGAGAGACGCCTGCGCTGGTTCACGTTCACGTCGGCGCGGGCGTACTGGTAGAAGGTGTCCCAGCGCCAGGTGCCGTCGAACAGCGGGAGGTCGCCGCGGAAGCCCGCGGTGATGTTGTAGGAATCGCTGATCGTCGTCGTGTTGCGCGGGCCGAACTCCGCGATCTGCCAGCTGACGTTGCGCACGGTGAAGACGTTGTCGCCGTCCGGGTCGAAGAACCCGCGGTTCTGGCCGAAGAACGTCCGCAGCGGCAGGGAGAACAGCGGGTTCGTGGCCGCGTTCGGGATCAGCAGCGTTCCCGGCTCCTGGCCGAAGCTGCTGGGGTTCAGCGCCTCGGGGGCCTGCTGGAAGGCGTTCTCCTTCTTCGTGTAGAAGAGCTGGGAGTAGGCCTCGACGGACGGCGACAGGTCGTACTTGCCGAGAGCCGTGATCTGCCAGCGCTCCAGCGGGCGCTGCAGGTAGTTGCCGGCCGCGTAGTTGAACTGGTCGACGGGTCGGCAGAACGGTAACGGCTGGCTGTTCGTGCCGAAGCGCACGCCCTGGATCGGGCCGGGGCACGAACCGTTCTGGTTCTGGAGGTTCGGCACGCCCTGCACGAGTCCGAGCTGCGCGGAACTGAGGCCGATGAGTCCGCCGGGAATCGTGCCGACGCCGAACGGCCGCAGGATGCCCTGTGCGTCGGACAGCAGCGGCTGCTTGGAGAACTCGCGATCCGTGAAGAAGATCGGGTCGCGGTTCGTGTACGACGCATGCAGCGTGACGTTCGCGCGCTCGTCCGCCATCGACGTGCCGAGCAGCAGGTCGATCTTGTAGAAGTCGCCGTCGTTGCGGCTGGTGCGGCCGGCCTGGAACGAGGTCTCCGCGCCCTCGAAGTCGTCGCGCAGGATGAAGTTCACCGCGCCCGCGATCGCGTCGGAGCCGTACACCGCGGACGCGCCGCCGGTGACGATCTCGACGCGCTCGACCAGCAGGTCCGGAATCGTCGCGAGGTCGGCGAGGCCCGTGACGTCCGCGGGGACGAAGCGCCGGCCGTCGACCAGCACCAGGGTGCGCACCGCGCCGAGCCCGCGGAGGTTGGCGGACAGCACGCCGGTGCCGCCGCTCTGGTTGGTGGTGCCCGTGTTGTCGGGCTTCAGCTGCGGGAATTTGTTGAGCGTGTCCTCGAGCGTGACGTTGCCCGAGTCCTGGATCTGGGCCAGGTCGATCGACTGCACGGGGCTGACGGCGACGAAATCCCGGTTGCGGATCAGGCGCGAGCCGGTGACGACGACTTCCTCGAGACCCGCACCCGCGGCGGCAGTGCCGGCGGCGTTCTCCGCCGGCGAGGGATCCGCCAGGGCGATGCCCACGGCGCCGCGGCCAGGGCGGCCCCGAGCAGTGCCTGGCGGACGGCGACGGCAATTCGATCTCGCTTGACTATTGTTCGGCTCCCCTGAGGTTCGTTTGCGAACACGGACTGCGTGCGCCGAATGAACAGTCGTGCGAGATAAAATTACCGCACCCGAGCCCCAGGGGGCGGCCGGAATTGCCGCTTTCTGTTGCTTCTTCGCAACGCTTCATTCCAATGATAACGGTATTGCCATCAATCAGTTATGTGAGACCCACCCGCTCGATGGCCAAGCGGGACGGGCAGCGCGCACGGGTGCGGGCTCCTCCTGAGTCCGACCCCGACCGCGTACGCAGAGGTACGAAAGGTTCGCCAAGCGACCAAAAGCTTTGACTTGTCAGCTTCAAATCAGCATCTTTGGCGACCATCTCGGGTCCGTTCCCCGTGGGAGGGGGCGACCGCCCGAGGCCTGGTTTTCGCAATGCATGCGTCGACTGCGGGCGTCCTTCGATCCTCAGCGGCGCTGCCGGCGTGCCAGAGCGTCATTCAGAACCAAGGGGGGGCCGCCCAGGTGTCGAATTCAAACTGTCCCGAATCGTTGCGCCGTGCCGTCCGCCGCGCGCTGCTGACCAGCGCGCTCGCCGTTGCCGCGCCGGCCGCGTGGGCCCAGTCGGCCGAGGCGCCCGGCAGCGAGCTCGAAGACGTCGTCGTCACGGGCTCCCGCATCGCGGTGGACCGCGAGCTCGCGGCCAGCAGCCCGGTGCAGACGATCTCCCTCGACGACATCCGCGCGACCGGCAAC
The DNA here is from genome assembly GCA_027531255.1 of Steroidobacteraceae bacterium. GTDB lineage: Bacteria > Pseudomonadota > Gammaproteobacteria > Steroidobacterales > Steroidobacteraceae > JAPZRU01. The sequence goes on from JAPZRU010000029.1 coordinate 26,309, forward strand.
GTCACGCTCGAGGACACGCTGAACCAGCTGCCGCAGCTGAAGCCCGACAACACCGGCACGGTGAACCAGAGCGGCGGCGCGGGCGTGCTGTCCGCGAACCTCCGCGCGCTCGGCGCGGTGCGCACGCTGGTGCTCGTCGACGGCCGCCGCTACATCCCGGCGGACGTCACCGGCCTCGTCGACCTCGCGACGATCCCCGAGGGTCTCGTCGAGCGCGTCGAGGTGCTGACCGGCGGCGCCTCCGCGATCTACGGTTCGGATGCGGTCGGCGGCGCCGTGAACTTCATCCTGCGCCGCGACTTCGAGGGCCTCGAGACGCGCGTGCAGTACGGCTCCACGGCCGAGAGCGACGGCCAGAGCCGCAAGTACGACCTGCTGTTCGGCGCGAACCTCGACGAGGGCCGCGGCAACGTCACGATCCACGGCTCGTACATCAACCGCGATCCCGTGTTCATGGCGAACCGCGAGTTCTCGCGCCAGCCCTTCCTCGCGGACGGCACGGGTCGCCTGAACCCCTTCGGCTCCGGCAACATCCCGGGCGGCGTGATCGGCCTGAACGCGGTGCAGCTCGCCCAGATCCAGGGCGTGCCGAACCTGCTCAACCAGAACAGCTTCTGCCCGGGCCCGATCCAGGGCGTGCGCTTCGGCGACAACGGCGTGCCGCTGCCGTTCTGCCGTCCGACCGAGCAGTACAACTACGCCGCGGTGAACTACCTGCAGCGGCCGCTGGAGCAGTGGCAGATCTCCGCGCTCGGCAACTACAAGGTCTCGGACCGCGTCGAGGCCTTCGGCCAGTTCTTCTATACGAAGAAGGTCAACGAGTTCCAGCAGGCGCCGGAAGCGGTGTCGCCGACCGGTTCGGGCCAGGCCAGCGGCACGGTGCTGATCACGAACGCGGACACGAACCCGCTGTTCCCGGTCGCCACCCGCAACTTCTTCGCGGCCAACCGCGCGTTCTTCGACCCGGACGGCGACGGCATCTTCACGGTGCGCAGCACGCAGCGCCGCTTCGAGGAGTTCGGTCCGCGCAACAGCAGCTACACCGCGGACTCGATGGCCTTCACCGCCGGCCTGCGCGGCGACTTCGCGATCGGCGACGACACCTGGCGCTGGGACGCGTACGCGCAGTTCGCGCGCTCGGACGTCGAGCTGCTGCAGCAGGGCCTGCTGTCGCGCTCGCGCACGACGCTCGGCCTCGACACGGTGCTCGTGAACGGCCAGCCGCAGTGCCGCAGCAACCTGCTGAACTGCGTGCCGGTGAACATCTTCGGCACGAACACGCTGACGCCGGCGATGGCGAACTTCCTCAAGGTGAACACCGGCCGCGCCGACCAGTTCGACCGCAAGAGCGCGGGCGCGTCGATCACCGGCAACGTGTTCGAGCTGCCGGCCGGCGCCGTCGGCGCCGCGTTCGGTGCCGAGTGGCGCGAGGAGAAGTTCCTGACGGTGCCGGACGAGATCTCGCGCTCCGGCGACCTCGCCGCGGCGACCGTCGCGCCGCAGATCAACGGCGGCCAGGTCGAGCTGTGGGAGGTGTTCGCGGAGTTCCGCGTACCGCTGCTGAAGGACATCCCGGCGATCGACTCGCTGGTGCTGGAGCTCGCGGCGCGGCGCTCGGACTACGACACGATCGGCGCGGTGAACACCTGGAAGGCGAACCTCGACTGGGGAATCATCGACGGCGTGAAGCTGCGCGGCGGCATCAACCGCGCGATCCGCGCGCCGAACCTGAACGAGCTGTTCCAGACGCCGACGTCCCTCTTCACCGGCGGCACGGACCCGTGCTGGGCCATCCGCAACCCCAGCGCTGCGGTCCGGGCGTTCTGCGTCCAGACCGGCGTGCCCACGGGCGTCATCAACACCTTCGCGGCCGGCGCGAGCCAGGGCTGGTTCACCCGCTCCGGCGGCAACCCGGCGCTGCAGGAGGAGGTCGCGGACACGATCACCGCCGGCATCGTGCTGACGCCGGACTGGCTGTTCGGCGTGCAGGTCTCGGTCGACTACTTCGACATCAAGGTCGAGGACGCGATCGCCTCCGTAAGCTCGCAGCAGCTGGTGAACGCCTGCTACACGACGCTGGACGCGAACAGCGCGCCGTGCCGCGCGATCGTGCGCCTGCCGGTGTCCGGCCAGATCGACACCGTCGCGGCGCCGCTGCTGAACCTCGCCAGCCGCACCGTGACGGGCATCGACCTCCGCCTCGCCTACCGCCTTGAGGCGCCGAGCTGGCTGTCGCTGCCGAACTCGCCGGGCAGCTTCCAGTTCACGTACCTCGGCACGCTGCAGCGCGAGGACACGACCGCCTCGCTGCCGACGCTGCCCGTCGTCGACTGCGCCGGCCGCTACGAGGGCTCGTGCTCCGGCGACGGCACGCGGATCACGCCGGACTACCGCGCGCTCTTCCGGGTGGGCTGGGAGAGCGGCCCGCTGCGTCTCGGCGTCGAGCTGCAGACGATCGGCGACCTCGAGCTCGCGCCGGGCGCCGCCAACCAGAACGGCACCGTGCCGGCCTGGAACTACGTCGACGTGAACTTCGGCTACGAGGTCACCGAGAAGATCCGCCTGTCGGGCGGCGTGACGAACCTGACGGACAAGCAGCCCCCGGTGCTCGGCTTCACCGGCGGCGGCGACTCCAACACGAACATCCCGCTGTACGACCCGCTGGGCCGCCGCTACTTCCTGGGCGCGACCGTATCGTTCTGACGACGCGCTGCGGCTGATCCCGACGGCCGCCGGTGCGCTCGCGCCGGCGGTCGTTTTCGTTTCCCGTCGAGGACGTCACCGTGACAGACCGCTCCCGCCTTTCGCTCGCCGGCGCGGCCGCGCGCGCCGGCACGCTCGCCGGCACCGCGCTGCTGGTCGCGACCTTCGGTACGCCGCCGGCCGTCGGCGCCCCGACCCACTACCCGTTCCCCGCGCCCGGCACGACCGGCACGACCGGCGCACCGGCGCCGCGCGCCGCGGCCGGCGGTGGCGAGGTGTTCTTCGGCGTGCCGGAGCTGCCGCACGCGGGCACCTCGGCCGCCGCGCCGACGGGTGCGAGCACGGCGGCGCCGGTTGCCGCGGGCACGCCGGCCGCTGCAGCGGGCGCACCCGCCGCCGTCGGGAGCGCTCCGGTCGCCGCGACGGCGGCGACCGCGATCCCCGACGGCATGCCGAACGGCCGCGGCAGCTACGAGGACCTCGTCGCGCTGTGGACCGAGTTCCTCGAGTGGACCGACCCCGAGCGCGCCCGCGGCCTGAACCCGAAGAACGACGTCGCCGGCCTGACCACGGACGTCTACCCCGACTACGGCACCGCCGCCGTCGAGCAGCGCCGCGAGCGGATGCGCGCGCTGCAGGCGCGGCTCGCGGACATGGGCGTCGCGCGCTGGACGCGTTCCCAGCAGGTGGACTGGCTCGCGGTGCGCGCGAAGTTCGACGAGCACGACTTCACCCTGAGCGTCTCGCGCCCGTGGTCGCGCGACCCCGGCTTCTACGCCGACCAGATGCTGCGGATCACCTTCACCACGCTGCCCGTCAGGGGCGACGCGCTGCGCGAGGTGCGGCGCCGCCTGCAGGCGATCCCGAAGCTGGTCGAGCAGGCGGAGCGCAACCTCACCGAGGGCGCCGCCGACCTCGCGGACCTCGCGCTCCACAACCTGACCTCGCAGGACGGCGTGAACCACGGCTTCCCGTACCGCGAGGTGCCGCCGGCCGGCGTCGTCGGCTGGTACGCGGACCTGCTGGCGCGCGTCGAGAAGCAGCAGCCGGAACTGCGGCGCGACGTGCTGGCGGCGAAGCGCGCGGTCGAGCAGTACCGCGACTGGCTGGTCGAGAAGCGGCCGACGATGACGGCGCAGGCCGGCGTCGGCGCCGAGCTGTTCGACTGGTACGTGAAGCACGTGAAGCTGATGCCGTACACCTCGGAGCAGATGCTGACGCTCGGCACCCGCGAGCTGCAGCGGCTGTGGGCGCTGTACGCGATCGAGCAGCACCGCAACCGCAGGCTGCCGCCGCTGGAACTCTCGAAGTCCGCCGAGGAGTACCGCGCGAGGATCGCGGCGACCGACGCGCACGTGCGCGAGTACCTGCGCGCGGAGGAGATCGTCACGATCCCGCCGTTCATCCGCCAGCTGTCGATGAACGTGCCGTGGATCGTCCGCAAGAGCGGGCCGAACTTCTGGGAGCAGATCCAGTACCGCGACCCGAGCCCGGACCACGTGCACGCCGTGATCCCCGGCCACTCCTTCGACGACATCGTCGAGCGCGCGAACACCCACCCGATCCGCGGCAAGATCAGCGACGGCGTGCGCGTCGAGGGCTGGGGCGTCTACCTCGAGGAGGCGATGCTGCACGCGGGCATGTTCGCCCACAGCCCGCGGATCAACGAGCTGATCTACCTGTTCGGCATCTTCCGAGCGGTGCGCGTCAATGCCGACATCTGGCTGCAGACCAACCGGATGAAGGTCGACGAGGTCGTGAAGTACTGGATGAACTGGACCCCGTACCTCGACCGCGACGTCGCGCGCGTGGACGCCGAGATCTACCTGCGCCGGCCGCCCGGCTACGGGCTCGGCTACATGATCGGCATGATCCAGATGCAGCAGCTGCTCGCGGACGTGAAGCACCAGCAGGGCGACGCGTTCGTGCTGCGCGACTTCCACGACCGCTTCCTCGCGGTCGGCCGCCTGCCGATGTCGCTGGTGCGCTACGAGATGACCGGCCTGGACGACGAGGTGCAGCCGCTCTGGAAGCGCGAGCCGATGCCGGTGCGGCGATAGCCGCCTCTCACGCGCGTCCTCGACGAAACCGATGCACGAAGCCTTCATCTGCGACGGAGTGCGGACGCCGATCGGTCGCTACGGGGGTGCCCTTGCGGCCGTCCGGACCGACGACCTCGCCGCGATCCCGATTCGCGCACTGCTCGCGCGCTATCCGGCCGCGGACTGGGCCGCAGTGGACGACGTCGTCTACGGCTGCGCGAACCAGGCCGGCGAAGACAACCGCAACGTCGCGCGAATGGCGCTGTTGCTCGCCGGGCTGCCCGAGAGCGTCGCCGGCGTGACGGTCAACCGGCTCTGCGGCTCGGGGCTCGACGCGGTCGCGATCGCCGCGCGGATGGTTCGCAGCGGAGAAGCGGACCTGGTGATCGCCGGCGGCGTTGAGAGCATGAGTCGCGCGCCGTACGTCATGTCGAAATCCGAGACTCCCTTCGGACGAGACGTTCAGATGCACGACACGACGATCGGATGGCGCTTCGTGAACCCGGTGCTGAAGCAACGGTACGGGGTCGACTCGATGCCGGAGACCGCGGAGAACGTCGCTGAACAGTGCGGCATCTCGCGAGCGGACCAGGATGCGTTCGCGCTCCGCAGCCAGCAGCGCGCGCTCGCCGCGCAGGCCGACGGCCGTTTCGCGGCCGAGATCGTTCCGGTCACGATACCTTCGCGCAAGGGCGAGCCGACGATCGTCGACCGCGACGAGCATCCGCGCCAGACCACGTTGGAAGAACTTGCCAGGCTCGGGACGCCGTTCCGCAAGGGTGGGACCGTGACGGCCGGCAACGCCTCCGGCGTCAACGACGGCGCCAGCGCGGTGCTGGTCGCGAACGAGAAGGGAGCGGCCCGCCACGGCCTCGTGCCCCGCGCGCGCGTGGTCGGCGCGGCGGTGGCGGGGTGCACGCCCCGGACGATGGGCCTCGGCCCGGTGCCGGCGACGCACCGGCTGCTGGAGCGAGTCGGAGTCCCGCTGGGCGCCATCGATCTCGTCGAGTTGAACGAAGCATTCGCGGCGCAGGCGCTGGCCGTGCTGCGGGGGCTCGGACTGTCCGACGACGCGGCACACGTGAACCCGATGGGTGGTGCGATCGCGCTCGGTCATCCGCTCGGGATGAGCGGCGCGCGCCTCGCGACCACGGCGACGCATCAGCTCCACCGCACAGGCGCGCGCCGAGCGCTCTGCACGATGTGCATCGGCGTCGGTCAGGGTATTGCGGTACTGCTGGAACGCGTGGCTTGACGGCAGGCAGAGCGTAGGGCGTGAGCCGCCATGGAGAGACCGGACCGGAGGGAAGTTCGGTCTTTCCGGCACGCTGGTCCTTGAAGGGGGCGGGAGTGCGGCGTGAGCAACAAGCGTTGTTCGGTTGAGCAGATCGTCGCGGTGCTGAAGCAGCTGCAGGAGTGGAACGCGCGGCTGAATGAGCTGGTCGCGGAGCTCAGCCTCGACAAGGCGATCCTTCGAGAACTGTTGATCCGCGAGCCGGTGGCCAAGTACACGGTGGCGAGGCCAGCCCGGCGAAGGCCGAGATCGGTGGGCTCGGCGCCTACCGCCATCCGACGCGCTCGGCGGAAGTAGCGGCGCCGTGAATGCCGCAGGGCGGCGTGCGCGTCGCGCCCACCCCGCCCCTCACCCCTTCCTGCCCAAAATCCGCGCATAAGCCGCCCGGATCACCTCCGGTTGCCGCGCGGCCTCCGTGCACGTGTGCGCCGGTCGCGGCTCCGCATGCGGCCGTCATCAGGCACTCGCGCCCGAAGTCGCACGCGTGACGAGACCGGCGGCGAGCCCGGTCGACTCGACCCACGCGACCACGGGTTGCCTGATCTCGGTCAGTCCCCGACCGCGCGTCGCGACGGTCAGGCGATGGTGTGCCTGGCGCATCGCACCGAGACCACCAGTGTCGGCGCCGCTGCGATCCGTCGCCGCGGCAGTCGACGGGCGCTTCACACGCGCGGCATCCTTCGCACGCGCGACGGGCGAGTGGGACGCACCGCGCCACGCAATTGAAGGAGCAGGCGACGATGGCAACCTGGCTGGTCACCGGCTGCAACCGTGGCATCGGTCTCGAGTTCGCTCGCCGGCTGTGCGAGCGCGGTGAGACGGTGATCGGCGTCTGCCGCACGGCGGGCGAGGCCGTGAGGTCGCTGCCCATCCGTCTTGTCGAAGGCGTCGACGTCTCGACCGACGAGGGCGTCGCGCGTCTCGCCGCGGCGCTGGGCGATACGCGGCTCGACGTGCTCGTGAACAATGCCGGCATTCTGCGCCGGGACGGTCTCGAGGCGCTCGACTTCGCCGGGATCGAGGAGCGGTTCCGGGTCAATGCGCTGGGGCCGTTGCGGGTGACTAGTGAGCTGCTGGGGAATCTGCACGAGGGGGCTCGAAGGTGGCGATCGTCACCAGCCGCATGGGCTCGATCGCGGATAACGGGTCGGGCGGCTACTACGGCTACCGCGCGTCGAAGGTCGCGGTCAACATGATCGGCAAGTCGCTCGCGCGGGACCTCGAGGGGCGCGGCGTGGCGGTGGCGCTGCTGCATCCCGGCATGGTCGCCACCGAGACGACCGGCGGACAGGGCATCGAGCCGGCGCAGGCCGCGCGTGGCCTGATCGACCGCATCGATCAGCTCACGCTGGAGACCACCGGCCGATTCTGGCACGCCGAGGGATACGAGCTGCCCTGGTGAACGCCGCCGGCACGCCGCAGCGGCGACCTGCTCGCGTCGGCGGCTGCTTCTGCGCCTTCTCGCGCATGTGCACTGGCGCGGAGGTGATCTTCGGGTCGGCGACGTCGGTCACGCGCGCCGACATCGTCATGAACGAGTTCGTGTAGTTCGTCTCGCCGGGCCGAGCGGTGTCCGGCCGCGCCTCGATCGACTCGGTCGCGAGGAACACGCGATCGCCGATGATCTCGATGGGCAGCAGCTACGACGTATAGCCCATTGCGAAGACGCCCTGTGGCGCATACAGCCGCGGCACCGGCCCCAGCCGGAAGTGGTGGATCGGCACGGTCTCGTAACTCATCGGGTACGCAGCGGCTCCGGAGCCGGGAAGCTTCGCGCTGCTCGCCCTCGGTCTGGCCGGTTTGGCGACGGCGCGTCGGCACCGCCGCCGAGCGTCAGGCGGGCGCGGTCCACCGCCGCTTCCGCCGCGCCCTCGCACTCGATCACGACGTCCAGCGGATCCGGCACGTTCGGCGCATAGGCCGCGCGCACCACGCATTCGCGCGCGCCGGCTCGCACGGCCTCCAGCGCCAGCTCGCGCGCGACCCGCGCGCCGTAGCGGTCCACGTGCCGCGGATCCTTGCCGTAGATCGCGCCGCCGCCCAGCGGTACGCGCGGGCCGTAGTAGTCCATCACGAGCTTGCGCCCCGTCTGGCCGTTGTCCTTGCGGCTCCCAGCGTCGGACAGTGGCCCGTTCGGGTTGACGAGCAGCTCCACGTCGCTCCATGCCGCACGCCACCGCGAGTCGCGTCGCCGCAGCTCCAGGTACTTCGCCGCCAGCACCGGCCCCACGCGCGCCGCCAGCTCGAACACGCTCGTCTCCTCGGGATGCTCTAGGGTCACCAGCACGTGCTCGAGCGCCCAGCCGTCGTGGTCCTCGCGCAGCCGCACCAGCAGCTTGCCGTCCGGCCCGCAGCGAGCGAGAGCGCCACCGCGGCATGCGTCCCACAGGGCATTGCGGAACGCGAGCGCGAGAAAGTGCTCGGGCGGCAGCCAATCCACCTTCGCGTCGTAGCCCGCCCAGCCGATCACGATGGCCTGGTCGTTCACGTGCCGCGTCCAGCGCGTGGGATCCACGTCGTAGCGGCACACGGCGTTCGTGACCACCCAGGCATCGCGCGGCCGCGCCGGGTCCACGGCGCGCGCGATCGCGTCGAACGTGTCGGTTGCAATCGTGTCGACGTCGAGCATGGTGCCGCCGCGCACGGCATAGCCGCCGGACAGCCACAGCCGGTCGCACCAGAGGCCGGCCTCCACCTGCACGTAGGCCTCCGGGTCCACCGCGAGCGCGGCCTGCACGATCGCCTCGGCCACGGCGTCGCAGCGCTTGTCCGGGTGGCCAGGCAGCACGGCCTCGCTGAATCGGATCATGTCGGCAGCCTCCCGAGCTGCGAGTACGGAATGCCTGCGGCGCGCAGCGGCGCGGGATTGCCGTCGCGCGTGACGACTGCGTGGAGACGCGTGCCGCGCGTGGCCGCGAGCTGCAGGCGCGTGATGCTCTCGACGTAGCCGTCGGTCACGATCACCGCGGCCGATGGTCTCGTCCGGGCCACGTGCTCGAGCACGCAGGCGAGGCTGGTGCCGCCGGACGTGTCGGCCTTCAGCTGCCCCCGTTCGATCACCGCGGGCGCCACCACGGTGCTGAAAGCCCAGAAGGGCCGGCGTATCCAGCGCGACAGCGAGCCGAGCAGTCCGACGATCAGCGGCATCTCGGCGTTCATCGAGCCGGAGACGTCGAGGTACACCTGCGCGCGGCCCTCCGGGCGCTCGGCGATCCCGGACCACGTGGCCTCCGGCAGGAACGGCGACCACGTCGCGCGCAGGAACGCACGGCGGTCCGACGGCGACAGCACCGGCAGGCGGGCGGTGACGGGCACCGCCGAGCGCGGCGACCCCGGCGCCGGCGCGAGATGACGCTTCAGCACTTCAAGCGTGCGGCGCTTCCACTCGGCGAGCGCCACGTGCCTCGCGTCGACCAGCGTCGAGTAGGCCGCAGCGCCCGGTCCGCGACCCGCGCTCCGCCAGATGCCGCCGCCGTTCAGTTCGCGTCCGGCGCGCGCCAGCGCTTCGTCGAGGGCGTCGGAAGACTCGAAGTCGTCCGTGTGATTGCCGAGGAGCCGTCCGGCGCCGGGGAGGGCGCCGTCGCTCGGCGTCGCGCCTTCGCGAGCGCCGCGAACGCTGGCGGAGACCGCCCCGTCGCCAGCCAGGACACCTGCCTCCGGTGCCAGCTCCGCCGCCAGTTGTTCGAGGTCGTCCGCGATCACGGTGCCGCGGTAGAGCCCCTGCCACGTGGACCACCAGCGCGGCGCCGCGCCGCGCCGCGCCTGCACCGCGCGGTCGTGAGGCCAGCGCGCCTCCGCGTCGGTCATCGGCCGCAGCAGGCGCCCCAGCCCCGTCTCGGCGGCGTAGTAGCGCGACATCAGCTCCGAATACGCAGGCCCCAGCTGCCGGTGGATGATCGCGTTGATCACCGCGTCGAGCGCCAGGTGCCGCGCGGGCGTGAGGCGACCCGGCAGGCTGGTGTGCCGCAGCAGCACGTGCAGGAACTCGTGGCAGAGCACGGCCTTGACGTGCTCCGCCGTGCGGCAGTGGCGTCGCACGAAGGCGAGGTTGATCAGGAGGCGCGGCCGGGCCTCGCAGGTCACCGCCAGCGTCGGCACCGCGTCCGTGAACTCGACCGCGACGATCTTCAGCAGCGCGCGGATCGCGAACGGGTTCTCGTCGATCAGCTCGCCGATCAGTGCGCGGATCTCGAAGGCGTTCATGCGTAGAAGCTCTCCGCCTCGTGGAGCTCGACGCAGCGCGTCAGGCTCGCGCGCGTCCACAGCACCGGGCGCGCGGGGTCGTACTGGAACGGCGTGCAGAGGCCGAGCAGCAGCGCCTGCTCGAGCAGCTGCTCGTCGCCGAGGCTCGCCACGGGCGGCGCCCAGGCCGCGCCCGGCACCACGCGGCACAGCAGCGGCCGCACCGGCACCGGGTAGCGCGCGCGCAGCTGTTCCGGGTCGTCGAGCCCGAGACGCGCGAGGGCCCGGAGCACGCAGGTCAGCGGGTCGAGCCCGCCGAAGTTCACGCCGGCGCGCAGCGTGCGGGGCAGGTGGATGCGCGAGCGCTCGTCGCGCAGCAGGCTCGCGACGACCCGCTCGGCGCGGCGGCGGCTCATCGGGCCGCCGCTGTTGGCGCGGACGCGATCCGCTACGCCGTAATCGCCCAAACGGGCGCGAAAGGCACGGCTGCCGCCGTGGAGGAGCATGCCACCCTGCGCTGCATGGACCACTCTACCGATAACAATTATCATCCCAGCCACTGCACACCCGGAAGCTTCGCCAATGCCCAGCAGCGTGGACCTCGGCGAGAACCTCGAGAGCATCGTCGAAGAGCTCGTACGTCGAGGTCGGTTCAACTCGCGCAGCGAGGTCCTACGCGCGGGCGTCCGGTTGCTGCACGAGCGCGAGGTCCGAATCGCCGAGCTGGATGCCATGATCGCGAAAGGCATCGCGGATGCGGATGCGGGACGCGTGGCAGACGTGGATACGGTTATCAATCGGCTCAAGGCCGAAATCGCTTCGCGGCGAGCGTCCGCGAAGCGCCGGCGCGGCGTGTCGTCTTCACGACCGCGGCGATAGACGATCTGCGGGAGATCGCCGGCTGGATCGAGGCGAACGACGTCCGGCAAGCGGGCCGCTGGCTCGAGAAGCTGCGCCGTCGGGCGCTGCAACTCGGCGAGATGCCTTACGCCTTCCCGTTGGCGAAGTTGCCTGCCGCCCCAGGAATCCGTGCTCGGCCCGTGGACGCCTACATGATCTACTACCGGGTGCGGGAGGATGAGGTCCAAATCCTCCGGGTGGTTCACGCTGCCCGCGATGCCGGAGCCCTGAGCCTCGACGGCTGACGCGCGGCGGTCACGCAACGACATTGCCGCTCACCTCCACGAGTCCCCGCTCGCGCAGCAGTTGCACGCAGTTCTCGATCTTCAGCTCCAGGTCTCCCGGCGCCTCGACCGCGATGCCCCGCACCACGCACGCGGTCAGGAACTGCTTCGCCCGCGCGAGGCGCGCGCCCTCGATCCGCTCCAGGACTCGCGCGATCGTCGTGATCGCCGGGTGGCTCGTGCCCTTCTCGCTCAGGCGCTCCTGCCAGGCGATCTCGCCCTCGGCGTCCAGCAGCGGCACCGCGAGCCGGGCGAGATCGTTCACGCCCTCCGCGCCGATCGGCAGCTTCCCGGTCAGCGCCGCGGGGTAGACCGCGAACGCGAACGCACTCGCGCGGTCCGGCTTCTCGTTCGCGATCAGCTGCGCCACCGCCTGCGAGCCCGCGTCCGGGTCGGTGCAGTGGTCGAGCAGCACCTCGAGTTTGCGGTGCAGCTGCGGCTCCGCGAGGAAGCGGTGGATCCACGCGTCCGCGCTCTCGCGCGAGGCGTCCCACGCGACGCGATGCGCGGCGGCCACCACCTGCGGGTCCACTGCCTGGCCCCACGTGGCGTGCGGCAGGCTGCACTCGAGCACGCTCTTCCAGAGCCGCGTGCTCGCGCGGCCGGCGACGACGGTCGCTGCGATCAGGCTGCGCGCGAGCAGCCGGGCGCGCCGCGGGGACACGCGCACGCTCGCGCCGTTCAGCGCGGAGACCACGCTCGTGACGTAGCTCGTCACGGGCGCGGGGCACGCGTCGGCCTGGGCCACGAAGTCGGCGCGCCACTGCTTCAGCGCAGCGCGCAGTCGCTCGTTCGGCGCCGTGACGCGGCCTTCGCCCGATGGCGCGACGATCGCCGCCTGCTGCTCGGGCGAGAGATCGCTCCAGTCGGAAGCCTGCACGATCAGCGCGAAACGATCCGCCAGCGCCGGATCGAGCGGTTCGGAGCCGGCATAGTCCTCGCCGCCGTCCTGGTCCGCGCTGCACGGGTTCATCGCGGCCCAGCGGTAACGGAGTCGCTTCAGCGCGAGGCCCTGCAGCTTCCGCTCGTGCACCAGCGCGAACAGGCGGTTCTGGTGCTCCGGCTTGCAGCGGCTGATCTCGTCGACGAGCACGGACTCGGCGCCCCAGACGGTCGCGGGCGTCTCGAGGAAGCGCACGGTCGCGTGCGCGTCGTCGGGGTAGGGGAAGCCGACGAGATCGTCGAACGAGATCAGGCTCGCGTTGTAGTGGCGGTGCTCGAGGCCGAGCGCCTCGGAGAGCGTGTTCAGGAGGTACGTCTTGCCGGTGCCGCTGCGGCCGACGAGCAGCAGGGGATCCTCGGTGACGAGCGCGGCGAGGATCGCCGTTTCGTAGCGGTCGAAGCCGTAGACGCCGAGTTCGGCGAGGCGGAAACGATCGGCGCGCGTGGCGCGGCACGCATCGACTTCGCGGGCGGCCGAACGATCTTCGGTCGCCGCCGGCACGGCGGCCGGTGGCGATGCAGGAACGGGACGAGGCTGGGTGCCGCGCCGACGGACGGGCACGCGCGATCGAGCGGACGACATGCGTCTCTCCTCTTTAGCGGAATGGGCACGACGCCCCGGGCCGCAATTCGGAACAAATCCCCGGGCCCGTGAGGTGGGCCAGGCCTGAAACGAAAAACCCCGCACGAGGCGGGGTCGGCGTCCGCTTCGTTGCTCCTGCGAGCCGCATCCGCCCTTGCGAGCGAGCCACCTTGCCCGGACTGGGCAGGTTGGCGGGGGCCGACCCCACTCACGATGCGCGAACGATCCTACGAGCGTTCGAGGAGCAAGGCAACCGCACGCGCGCGCCGCGCTCGCGAAGCTCGCGGGCCGGTACGCGATCGTCGTGACCCGCAATCTCACGCGCGCGAAGCAGTGGATCCGCAGCCGTGCGCGCGGCAGGCCCGCAGCGCTGCCTGACTATCGCCATGGCTCGAGAGTCGACGGGAAAGCCCTAGTCGGATGCGTGCTCACATTTGCCGATCCAGCTGGCGTCACTGTCCTGAAGGTGATACAAATCCTAGGTACGTAAGTCCTATATACCTAGTATTCGTATCATGGTCACAGCCCGATCCCAACGCGAAGTGGCGCGCGGTCTGCTGAAGAGGCACGGAATCCTGCGCCTTCGGGAACTGCGCGAGTCGGGCATCACGGCAGCGACGATCAGCCGGATGGAACGCGCCGGCGAGGTGATGCGCCTGTCGCGCGGCGTCTACCAGCTGCCCGACGCCGACCTGGAGCCGAATCACAGTCTGGCGGAGGCCGCGAAGCGCGTTCCCAAGGGCGTGGTGTGTCTCGTCTCGGCCCTGGCGTTCCACGGTCTGACGGACCAGCTGCCCTCGAGAGTCTGGATCGCGATCGGACCGAAGGACTGGGCGCCGCAACGTGGCGGTCCCGGTATCCGGATCGTGCGCTTCACGGATGCCCTGCGCACCCACAGCGTCGAGACACATTCCATCGAAGGCGTGCCCGTGAGGATCTTCGGCGCGGCCAAGACCGTGGCGGATTGCTTCCGTCATCGCCGCACGGTGGGGCTGCCGGTCGCGATCGAGGGACTTCAGGAGGCGCTGCGGCAACGCAAGGCGACGCCCGCGGAAATCGCCAGGCAGGCGGCGACAGGCGGCGTGTCGACGGTCGTCAGGCCATACCTGGAGGCGCTTACCGCCAATGCCTGACAAGATCACGAATCTCGGCGCATCGATTCGGGCGCGTCTGCAGAACGTCTCGCGCGAAGCCGGCCAGGGCTTCGAACTCGTACTCACCCGCTACGCACTCGAACGGCTGCTCTTTCGCCTTGCGATATCCCCCTTCGCCGATCGGTTCGTGCTGAAGGGCGCGATGTTGCTGACCAGTTGGTTCGACGATCCCCACCGTGCAACGCGCGATCTCGACCTCCTGGGGTTCGGTGACCCGGGCCCGGACGTACTGGTCGCGACCTTCCGGGAAATTCTCGCGACGCACGCGGAAGACGGCATCGCTTTCGACACCGATGCCGTTCGTGTCGACCGCATCCGCGAGGATCTCGAGTACGGCGGACTGCGGCTGCGGACGACCGCTTCGATCGGTGGTGCCCGGATCGCCGTCACGGTCGACGTCGCCTTCGGGGATGCCTTGGAGCCCGGCACCGAGGTCATCGACTACCCCTGTCTTCTCGATCTGCCCGCACCTCGGCTGCGCGCCTATGCTCGAGAAACGGTGATCGCGGAGAAGTTCCAGGCGATGGTGGTTCTCGGCCGCGCCAACAGCCGGATGAAGGACTTCTACGACGTCTGGCTCCTCTGCCAGTCGTTTCGCTTTGACGACGACCGGCTCGCTCGCGCGTTCGCGGCGACGTTCGCGAGGCGAAACACACCACTTCCCACCGAACTGCCGGATGCCCTTACGCCTGCGTTCGCCGAAGATGAGCAGAAGCAGCAGCAGTGGAATGCGTTCCTCGAACAGGTTGCGGTTCAGCCTGGGGAACTCGGCGGCGTGATCGCGACGATTGCTGAATTCATTCGTCCGCATGCGGTTGCGGCAGCGAGGATCGGCAGGGAGCCGTGATTCTCCGGCGGAGCCGTCCTCGAAGACGATGCGGCTGAAGCCGCTCGTGTTCGACAGCGCGCGCGGCAGGGGATGGTAATGTTAGTGCCAGCGGGGGATGCGGAAGACCCGACGCGGGATCCGCGGTACTACGATTCGACCTTCGAGTACCTGCGGGGCGCCGGCCTGCCCGTGCTGGAGTAGATGATGCGGAGCGGCTGCTTGCGTCACCCTGGCCGCACACTTGCGGGTCGCGCATGGTGCCGCCCTATTGCGGGCCGGGCCGGATTCGCGCTGCTGGCGCTCGTCGCCCCAGTCCCCACTCTCGGCAGCGCTGCCGACCAATCGCCTCCCGTGAAGATGTCCGGCTCCGGCATCTGCCACGAGCCGACGAGCCCGTTCTACTCGAGAACGACGAACTACGAGCCGTACCCGACGCTCGCCGCCTGCCTGCTTGCAGGCGGTCGATTGCCCCAGGGCGTCCAGGCCTCCAGCGAGGCACTGCGCGACGCGGCCCCGACTCCACAGCGCGTTCCGACGGATGCTTCACCTTCAGTGCCCGAGGCCGCGCCGGGGCAAACTGATGACATGCCGGAGACACCTCCCGCACCAGACGATTCGCCCGCCAAGAACACGTCGCCACTCGGGTCAGTGTCGGAATCGCCGAGCGCGGCGTCCGGTCAGGCGTTTCTCTGGAGCATGTTCGGCGCCGGCGCTCTCCTGCTCGCGGGCGCAGCCTGGTGGTGGTGGCGCAGCCGCAGTCGCCGCGAGGCACACCGAGCCGACGCCGAAGCGCATCGCAGATGGCAGGATCATCGGCTGTCCCGATTCGACCGTGCGGATGAAGCGAAGCTCCTGCTCGCAGTGCGTGGCGAACGAGCGGTGTTCGATCGGCTGGTTGCCGCGGAACTGGAGCGCGATCCCCAACTGTCACGCGAGCAGGCGATCTCCGATGCCTATGCCCGGTGGCGGCGGGACAACGCCTGATCTGATCAGCCATCGCCTCTGGTCATGCCGGTCGGTAGGGTCCGTACAGTCGGTTGAGCAGGGACTGCGGCCGATGACTTGGCCAGCTGGGCCACCTTGTTTGGGCGGCAACGACCGCGCGGGCGAAGTGGCCCGCCTGCTTGTTGACGGCTGCCGGCAACCGAGCGGCAGGACGCGTCCACACTGAAGGCTCCCTACAACATAGGCTGCCTTTCGGCCCATGTTGAAAGCTAGCCTGCCCCCTCACTCCCCGACCGCGTGCAGCCCCACCTCCCGCCGCTGCGCCCGCCCGTACTCCTCCACCCAGCACAGCGTGTTCACCAGCGCGATCTGCTCGACCGTGCGGCAGCGCACGTCCAGCAGCTTCGGCGACGCGACCACGACCGACAGGCACTTCGCGCGCGACAGCGCGACGTTCAGCCTGTTCTTCGAGTACAGGAACTCGATGTCGCGCGGCAGATCGTCGCCACTCGAGGTCGCAAGCGAGACGATCACGACCGGGGCTTCCTGCCCCTGGAACTTGTCCACCGTGCCGACGCGCGCGCCGGGCGGCAGGCGATCCTTCAGCAGGTTCACCTGCAGGTTGTAGGGCGCGACCACCAGCACGTCGTCGAGCGCGAGCGGCGCCACGCGGTCCCTGCAGTCGCGCCAGCGCTGCGTGAGCAGGTAGTCGAACAGCAGCCGCACGACCGCGGCCTCTTCCTCGCTCGCCTGCGTGCAGCCGTCGTGCTCGACCGGGTGGAAGCGCAGGCCCACGGGTGCGAGGCTGAACGGTGCCGTGCCGTCGAGCAGCAGCGCCTGCCGGTCGCGACCGGGCGCGGACTTCAGCTGCCCGTCGTAGACCGCGTCCGACACGAACCGGCAGAGCTCCGGATGCATGCGCCACGTCTGCGCGAGGAACACGCCGCGGTGGGGCTCGATGACCGGCTGGCCTTCGAGCAGGTAGTCGAGCACGGATTCGCCCGACGGCTCCGGGTGGTGCGCCTGGATCGGCTGGCCGAGCTGCATCTGGTCGCCGAGCAGCACCAGGTTCTTCGCGGCGACGCCCATCGCCACCAGGTTCGCGATCGACACCTGGCCGGCCTCGTCGACGAACAGGTAGTCGAACGCGCGATCGAACGCGGGGCGTGCGAACAGCCACGCGGTGCCGGCGACGAGATCGGCACCGCTGGCTTCGACGTCCTCGGGCTTCTGCTCCAGCTCGATCTGCCGGTACGGCGAGGGCTCGTCGTCGTCGTCGCTCACCTTCTGCACGCCGCGGAAGCGCACGTCGCGCTGCGCGGCCACCTCGTCCACGGCCTGCAGCAGGTTCGTGATCGCCTTGTGGCTGTTCGAAGACACGCCCACGCGCCTGCCGCGCCGCAGGAGTTCCACGATCACGTGCGAGCCGGTGTAGGTCTTGCCCGCGCCGGGCGGGCCCTGGACGAACAGGTAGCTCTCGTCGAGCGCGGCGACCGCGTCGATCACCTCCTCGGTCGTCGGCGGAGCGGACGCGCACAGACGCGCACCCGGCGCGCGGCCCGCGAGCCGCGGCGCTTCGCGGCCCAGGTAGTCCGACAGCGCGCGGTAGGGGTTCGCGCCACCGGCAGCCGCCGCCGCATGGCGCGCGACCGCCTCGCGCAGCAGGCCGGTTCCGAACGGGTTCGGCGGTCCGAGCGAGAGCGTCGCGGGCAGGCCGGCCCGGGTCTCCTTCAGCACGATGCGCCGCGCCTGCGGATCGAGCGACAGCACCTCGACCGACTTCAGGGTGTCGACGCGCGTGTAGTCCGCGCCCGCGCGCACCTTCGACTCCTGCTCCGGGTAGGTGTAGATGCTGCCGCCGAGCCGGCGGCCCTCGCCCGGAACCACACCGACCCGCGTGAGCCCGGCGAGCGACTCGACGTCGTGCACCAGCTCGTCCTGCGAGGCCTCCTGGCACCAGTACAGCTTCCACCAGCTCGGCTTGTCCTCGCGGCGGTGGAAGTCGAGCAGCTGCGCGGTCAGGTGCGCCGCGCGCTGCGGCGCGGTCATCTCCACGTACTCGGCGGGCAGCCCCTGCGCGAGCGAAGCCTTCAGCGCCTCGCGCTCGCGGCGCTGCTGCTCGGCCGCGACGGTCATCGGGTCCGCGGGATCGCCGGGCGGCTTCGGCGGTGCATCGGGCGCGTTCGTCTGGCCGACGGCGCGGAACGCGAGCTCTGCGGGCCTCATGCCCAGCAGCCATGCGTGCAGCTGCGCGGTCGATTCGCAGTCGTCGCGGTTGTAGCGCTCGATGTCGTCGAGGATCGACGGCGTGCGCAGCTCGCGCCACTTCTCGTACTCGACGATCGAGGCGCCCGCGTTCGTGACCTCGCCCGACCGCTTCGGACGGTAGAAGCGCTCGATGTCCTTGATGGAGTACGAAGGCGTGGAGGCCACCAGGCTCTCCTGCACGACGCGGTAGAGATCGACGAGCCGCCGTTCGCGGAACAGCGTGTCCACCTCGTGCTCGCGCGTGTCGTGCGCCTGCATCAGCGTTTCGAGCGCGCGACGCTCGTAGTCCGCGTAGTGGTAGACGTGCAGGTCCGGGTACTGCCGGCGCCGCTCCATCACGAAGTCGACGAAGGCTTCGAACGCGCGCTTCTCCTCCGCGCGGTCGTGCGCCCAGAACGCGCGGAACCGGAGCTCGCCGTCTTCGCGCCAGGTCACGCCGAACAGGTATTCGAGGCCGCCGTCGTAGTACGGGTCGCCTTCCATGTCGAAGTAGAGATCGCCTGCGTCCGGCGGGGGCAGCCGCGCGAAGCCCCTGGTTTGCTCGACGTCGGCGCGCAGCTCGTACCACGGCTTACCCAGCTCGCGGCCCTTCAGGTGGGAGCGCGCCTGGCGCCGCAGCTTCTCGAAGGTGGCCGGGTTCATCCGCAGCGCTTCGGGCTTCGTCTCGGCGGCGGCGAGCGCGGCGAGCGTCGAGAGGCCGGCGTCTTCGAGCCGCCGGATCTGCTGGCGCGAGATGTTCGCGACGCCCCACAGGTGATCCGCCGCCTCGCGCTCGCGGTCGCAGCGCGTGCTCCAGCGGCACTCGGCGCATTTGTCGGTCGGGTGCGGATAGGTCGGAGGGCGAGTCTCGAGCGCCTCTGCGAACCGCACGCGCAGGCGGTGGAAGTAGCGCGAGTAGTCGGCGTAGCGGAACGCGACCTCGCGCCGGTCGCCGAGCACCACGTGCATGAGGGGCGACTCGACGCCCTGCAGCACGCCGAGCAGCCAGTCGTAGTGACAGAGCTGCAGCAGGTGCGAAGGCTTCGGGTGGCGCGAGAGCTTCGTGTCCAGCACCTCGTAAGAGAAGGCGCCGAGGCTCGACGGTCGTTCGACGCGGCGCAGGAAGTCGGCCTTGCCGTACCAGTGCTCGTGCGCGAGCGTCGCCTGGTAGACGACCGGCGCGCCGCGCGCGAGCGCCGCGCGGGTCGCGGCCGCGGCCTCCTCGTGGTTCAGGTGCGGGGAGATCTCGACCACGTCGCCGTGCCGCGCGCGCAGCTCCGCGAGATACGCGCGCTCCCACTCCTGGCCCTTGCCCTGCAGCAGCGCGAGCGAGGGGTCCGGCCCGTTCGGGTCGAGCGGCGTATCGAGGTGGCGGCGTTCGAGCTGCGTCAGGTGCTCGCACGCCAGGTGGTTGACGACGTCGGTCGCCGACCGGATCAGCGCATCGCCGCGGCGGTACATCCCGGATCTCCCTGTGCCAGCCGACTACCTACCGAGACGCAGCCGGCCGTGCAAGATGGGAGATCACAGGATCAGTGGATGATCCCGGTGGCGCTCACGGCTCGTCTTCCGGCGCGAGGCGGCGGCTGGCGATGCCGCGCTGCTGCAGGTGATCCTGCACGCTGCCTGCGCCGATGAGGTGGCCTGCGCCGACCGCGACGTGGTGCGTCCCCGCGCCCTGCAGCAGCGTCGCGATGCGCTCCGCCCACGCGGCGTTGCGGCGCGTCAGCATCGCCTCGTAGAGCGCGGGCGACCCGGTGCGCAGCTCGTGCAGCAGCTCCGCATCGATCGTCTGGAGGTCGCCACGCGCCCAGGCCGCCGCGGCGCGTTCCATCCGCGCGAGCGCCTCGCCGTCGTCCTCGACCGTCTGCACCAGCATATCGATCTGCAGTGCTTCCGGCAGCGCGTCGAGCAGCGCGAACTGCTCCGCGAAGCTCTCGAGACCGCGGATCGCGTCGCCGTCGGCGACCGCCGCCGCGCGCAGGCGCATGTCCGCGCCGGCGTTCGGGTCGTGCCCGGCCTGCTGCAGCGGCAGTACCGCGAGAGTCAGCGCGACGAACCACGGCTTCAGCGGCTCCAGCTGCGCGGGCGGCAATCCGTACCTGGCGGCCACCGCCTGCAGCTTCGTTTACTGCTCGGCGGTGAGCTTCTGCGACAGCGGCCGCTGCGGATCGACCGCGAAGCGCTGCACGAGCGGGGCGAACACCGCCGGATCGGGCTGCTCGCCGATCTCGAGCCAGAGCTCCGTGCTCTCGGCGACGAGACGACGCACCGAGGGCGTCTCCCACTGCAGGTCCGGCTTGAGCAGGTGAACCGTGCCGAACAGGTAGATCGTCGGGTCCGCGTCCTTCACCACCCAGGCCGCGGGCTCCGCGTGCGCGGGCAGGCACGCGCAGAGCAAAAGGGTCCCAAGCCCTGCGGCTGCGCGCCGCCGGCGCTTCTCGGTGGTCATGGTTTCACTCCTCGTTGGCGTCACGACGCGTCCGGCGCGTCGTCGTGGAAAATCGTTTCGATCGGTCGTCCGAAAACCCGGGCGATGCGGAAGGCCAGCGGCAGCGAGGGGTCGTACTTTCCCGTCTCGAGCGCATTCACGGTCTGCCGCGAGACGCCGAGCTGTTCCGCGAGGTCTTCCTGTCGCCAGCCGCGCTCCGCGCGCAGCTCCCGGAGGATGTTCTTCACGGGTTCACCGCCTGCGCAGCTACTCGAGACAAGGTTACTTCACATGCGCGGGACTGAAAGTCAAGGGTGCTTTACTTCGAGACTCGGTCCGGCGGTCGGGACCGCTGGCCACGGCCCCGGACTCCGCTTACGGTGCGGGCGATGAAGGACGAAGAACTGGCCCGGGCCGCGGAGCTCGTCCGCCCCTACCGCGTGACGCGCGGCGAACACTTCCGGCTGCGCGACTTCGACCCGCACGACACGGGTCCCTTCGCGGAGGACGAGGGCGATGCGGCGTCCGACCGGACGCGCGCGAAGAGGCTGCTCGCGGACGGCGTGAAGTGGCTGGCCGAGCAGCAGGACGTGCTGTACGCGCAGGACCGCTGGTCGGTGCTGCTGGTGTTCCAGGCGCTGGACGCCGCCGGCAAGGACGGCACCATCAAGCACGTCGCGTCAGGCATCAACCCGCAGGGCGTGAACGTCACCTCGTTCAAGCAGCCCTCCGCCGAGGAACTCGACCACGACTGGATGTGGCGTTCGTGGCGGGCACTGCCGCCGCGCGGGCACATCGGCATCTTCAACCGCTCGTACTACGAGGAAGTGCTGGTGGTGAAGGTGCACCCGGAACTGCTGGCGCACCAGAAGCTGCCGCCGGAGGTGTGCGGGGACGACCTCTGGCAGCGCCGCTACCGCGACATCCGGAACTTCGAGCGCTACCTCGCCGACAACGGCACCGTCGTGCTGAAGTTCTTCCTGCACCTCTCGAAGGACGAGCAGAAGCGCCGCTTCCTCTCGCGCCTGGACGAGCCGGAGAAGCACTGGAAGTTCTCGGCCGGCGACGTGCGGGAGCGGCGCCACTGGGACGCGTACCAGCAGGCCTACGAGGACGCTATCCGCGAGACCGCGGCCGAGCACGCGCCGTGGTACGTCGTGCCGGCGGACCACAAGTGGTACACGCGGCTGGTGGTCGCCTCGGCGGTCGTCGACGCGATCGCCCGGCTGAAGCTGCACTATCCCCGGGTCGGCGAGAATGAGCGCGAGGGGCTCGCCGCCGCGCGGGCGGAACTCGAGCGGGAGTGAGTTCGTCCCGGGCCGGCGCTGCGGTGCGAGACGCGCAAGCGCAAGGACGGTGAGAGCTGCTGATCCCGCGGGGCGCGAACGCCGTTACGGCCTCGCCTGTCCCGGCGGCATCGAACCGTCCGGCGCGCGGTCGGCGGGCACTCGGCCGCGACGAGCCTGCTTCTCGAGCTGTTCCTTCTTCTGCGCGTCTTCGCGTCGGCGCTTCATCTGCCGGTAGTTCGGGGCGGGCATCGGGACTCCTGGAGAACCGGACGAGAGAGCCCGTCGCCGGTCCGTTCGTTCGGGCACCGCTCCGTTCTACGCCGATCGTGGCAGGTTCGTCGGACTTTCGGATCTGCCGCGCCGATTTGCCTTACGATGCGCGACCCACGTCACCCCGGACCTCGCGATGCTCCGCTCTCCCCCGAACGCCGTGCACGGCCAGTTCACGCTCGAACGTCGGTACGAAACGCGCGTGGAGCGCGTGTACGCCGCGTGGTCCGAGGCTGAACTGCGTGCGCAGTGGTTCGTCGGCGCCGACAACTGGACGGAGCTCGAGCGCTCGTTCCACTTCCGCGTCGGCGGTCGCGAGCGG
Organism: Steroidobacteraceae bacterium; assembly: GCA_027531255.1. GTDB lineage: Bacteria > Pseudomonadota > Gammaproteobacteria > Steroidobacterales > Steroidobacteraceae > JAPZRU01. The sequence goes on from JAPZRU010000029.1 coordinate 48,726, forward strand.
CTCTGCGGCCGGTTCGCTTCGGGTCTCGACACCGTCTACGAGGCGACTTTCCACGTGATCGTTGCGGAGCGCCGCATCGTCTACGCGTACGACATGACGCTCGCCGGCGCGCACCATTCGGTGTCGCTGGTGACCGTCGAGTTCCGCGGCGAGCGCGGCGCCACGCGCTTCCGCTACACCGAACAGCTGGTGTTCCTCGACGGCACGGACGAGACGAAGGGCACCGTCTCGCGCAAGCATGGGACGAGCGCGCACTTCGAGCGGCTGGGCAACCTGCTGGTGCCGCCGGCCGAGACCGAGTCACCGGTGCGCTAGACCCCGAAGAACAGGAGGTCGAGCGCGGCCAGCAGTTCGCTGCGCGCGTAGACGGCGGACTCCACCGGGGCCGCGAGATCGCGCGCGGCAACTGCGGCGAGGCTCGGCACGAGCACCGCGTAATCTTCGCCCTGCACGCGAACGGCAGGCACCAGTCGCCCCGTCGAAGTCTTCAGCGCCGATCGCGGCACGAGCGGCGCGACGATGCGCTGGCGGCCGGCATCCGCGAGCGACGACTGCAGCACGACGACGTAGGGGTAAGCGCGGCGCGCGGCCGGCACCGGGTTCGGGTGCACGTCAAACTGCATCGTCGCGCTCGTAGTGCACACGCACCAGGTCGGCGAACGCGCCGTTCCGCTCCTCGTAGTCCGCGACGGCCTGCATCTCGCGCTGCACTTCCGCGGCGACCTGCGCGGCGAGTTCGCGCGCGTAGGCCTCGGCGAGCGCCTGCTCGGCGATGCGTGACGCATTCAGCCCGAGACGCTTGGCGCGCCCGTAGAGGTCGGAGTTCAGCGTGAGGCTGACCGTCTGTTTCGGGGCATTCGGGTCGTAGTCGGGCGTACGCATCCGGGACCCCTGTGATGAACACGGGTATCTTGGCCGTGTCCATGTCCCGTGGCAATCGGCGCGACCGGCGATGCGGGCGTTCGGGCGAATTTGTCGCGCCGGCGCCCGATGGGAACGGGCCTTGCTGCTAATCGGCCTCCCAACCCGTCCCCTGGAGAATCCACGATGAAGAGCTCCCAGCAGAATCCCGGTTCGTCGGCCGAATCGCGTGCGGCGGGCCGAGCGCCGGGCAACGGTTCGCGCCGCCAGGCGGAGCAGGCCGAGGCGCTCGCGGCGTCCGGGCCTGCCATCGAGACCGAGGCGTCGTCGCCCAGCGAGGCCAGCCGGCCGGCGGGCGCGACCGCGCCCGCGACGTCGCCGTCGTTGCGCTCGGACTCGGGTAGCTACGTGTCTGCCGTCGACACCGCGGCCCGCGCGCAGCGGCGCGCGGCGACGCCGCAGGCCAGTCGTGCCACCGGCGCGATGATCCGCGACCCGATGGCCGCGATGTTCCAGTTGAGTCGCGACTACACGCAGATGTGGGAGTCGTTCCTGGGCCGCAGCTTCGCGAACTTCGGCCGCGGCTTCGGCTGGAACCCGTTCTTCGCGGACTCGCTGCTGCCGATGATGCGCAGCCTCGAGCAGGAAGCGCAGGCGCCGCTGTCGTGGGCACCGCGCATCGACGTCGAGGACCGCGACGACTCGCTGTTGGTTCGCGCCGATCTCCCCGGCGTGCGTTGCGAGGACGTGCAGGTCGAGGTGGACGGCGACGTGCTCATGGTGTCCGGCGAACGCCGCTCGGAGCGCGAGCAGGGCGGCAACGGCCAGGGTTACCGCTTCCTCGAGCGCAGCACCGGGCGCTTCTGGCGTTCGATTCCGCTGCCGACCGAGGTGGAGGCCGAGAACGTGCACGCGACGCTGCGCGACGGCGTGCTCGAGATCGAGGTGACCCTGCCGAGCGTGGTGCGGCGCCGCCGGATAGAGATCGCAGTCTGACGTGACCGGGCGTCCCGACGGCGCGCCTCCGGGCTCGCCGCCGGGATGCGTCTTCGCCTGATCATCGGTTGCGTCTATCGCCGCGATTCAATCAATTGACTACGTCGATCACCGAGCCTGGCGGTAGGCTATGGGCCGTTCCTTGCCTCAACCTACTTCCGAGGGGGCTCCCGTGATCAGAAACAGAACCACGCTGCTCGCGGTCGCCGTTGCGACCGCCCTCTGCTCGCCGCTCGCGCTCGCCACGCCGCCCGCGTCGCTGCCGAAGCCGCCGGCCGCGCCGATGTCGAACGCGGACTGGTGGCCGAACAAGCTCGACCTGTCCGCGCTGCGCCAGCACTCCGCCGCGTCGAACCCGTACGGCGCCGACTTCGACTACGCGAAGGAGTTCGCGAAGCTCGACCTGAACGCCGTCAAGGCGGACCTGAAGAAGCTGATGACGGACTCCCAGGACTGGTGGCCCGCGGACTTCGGCCACTATGGTCCGTTCTTCATCCGGATGGCCTGGCACAGCGCCGGCACGTACCGCACCTGGGACGGTCGCGGCGGCGCCGACGGCGGCCAGCTCCGCTTCGAGCCGCTGAACAGCTGGCCCGACAACGTGAACCTCGACAAGGCCAAGCGCCTGCTGTGGCCGATCAAGCAGAAGTACGGCCGCCAGATCTCGTGGGCCGACCTGATGGTGCTGACCGGCAACGTCGCGCTCGAGTCGATGGGCTTCAGGACCTTCGGCTTCGCGGGCGGCCGCGCGGACGACTGGGAAGCCGACCTCGTCTACTGGGGTCCCGAGGGCAAGTTCCTCGAGGACGCGCGCTACAGCGGCGACCGCCAGCTCGCCAAGCCGCTCGCGGCCGTGCAGATGGGCCTGATCTACGTGAACCCGGAAGGCCCGAACGGCAAGCCGGACATCCTCGCGTCCGCGCGCGACATCCGCGAGACCTTCGGGCGCATGGCGATGAACGACGAGGAGACCGTCGCGCTGATCGCCGGCGGCCACACCTTCGGCAAGGCGCACGGCGCGCGCAAGCCCGAGAACTGCGTCGGCGTGGAGCCGGCTGCCGCGCCGATCGAGCAGCAGGCGCTCGGCTGGATGAACAAGTGCGGCACCGGCAAGGGCGCCGACACGATCACGAGCGGCCTCGAGGGCGCGTGGACCGTCGACCCGATCCGCTGGACGACGAGCTACCTCGACAACCTGTTCGCGTTCGAGTGGGAGCAGACCCGCAGCCCCGCCGGTGCGATCCAGTGGGTGCCGAAGGGCGGCGCCGCGGCGACGATGGTGCCGGACGCGCACGACAAGTCGAAGCGCCACGCGCCGGTGATGTTCACGACCGACCTCGCGCTGCGCGAGGACCCGGCGTACCGCAAGATCGCGCTGCGCTTCCGCGACAACCCCGAGCAGTACGCGGACGCGTTCGCACGTGCCTGGTTCAAGCTGACGCACCGCGACCTCGGTCCGCGCACGCGCTACCTCGGCTCGATGGTGCCGGCCGAAGTGAAGCTGTGGCAGGACCCGGTGCCGGCGGTCGATCACCCGCTGATCGACGACCAGGACGTGGCGCAGCTGAAGACCCGCATCCTCGGCTCGGGCCTGACCGTGTCGGAGCTCGTGCGCACCGCGTGGGCCTCGGCCGGCAGCTTTCGCGCCAGCGACATGCGCGGCGGCGCGAACGGCGCCCGCGTGCGGCTCGCGCCGCAGAAGGACTGGGCGGCGAACGACCCCGCGCTGCTCGCGAAGACGCTGCCGGTGCTCGAGCGCATCCAGCAGGACTTCAACCGCGCGCAGAAGAACGGCAGGAAGGTCTCGCTCGCCGACCTGATCGTGCTCGGCGGCGTGGCCGCGGTCGAGAAGGCTGCGCGCGACGCGGGCTCGCCGGTGCAGGTGGCGTTCCGTCCGGGCCGCGCGGACGCGACGCAGGCCCAGACCGACGTCGAGTCGTTCGCGGTGCTCGAGCCCACGGCCGACGGGTTCCGGAACTTCTACGCCGAGGGCAACTACTTCGCGCCCGCACAGGCGCTCGTCGACCGTGCGGCGCAGCTGCGGCTCACGGTGCCCGAGATGACGGCGCTGGTCGGCGGGCTGCGCGCGCTCGGCGCGAACGCGGGCGGCACGAAGCACGGCGTGTTCACGAGCCGCCCGGGCGTGCTGACGAACGACTTCTTCGTCAACCTGCTCGACATGTCGACGGTGTGGTCGAAGTCGGCCAACGACCCGCTGCTGTACGAGGGTCGCGACCGGAAGAGCGGCCAGGTGAAGTGGACGGCGACGCCGGTGGACCTGATCTTCGGTGCGCAGTCCGAGCTGCGCGCGGTGGCGGAGGTCTACGGCGCGAAGGACGGCCAGGCGGAGTTCGTGCAGGACTTCGCGAAGGCCTTCGCGAAGGTGATGGACCTCGACCGGGCCTGAGGCCGGTCCGGGCGCTACGGGGGCGGCGGTGCGCGAGTGCCGCCGCCCTCTCTCGTTCCGGGCGCGCGCCGGCGACGGCTGGCGGCGTCCCGCCTCACGTGACCGGCGTGCCGCGCCCGCCGACGCCGCGCCGCGCCCGCCGCACGAGCAGCGGGAGCGCCGCGAACGCGAGCAGGCCCAGCACGTTCACGGCCTGCGCCCACGCGTCGAACGTCGACCAGTAGTCGAACACCGAGCGGCCGCGCAGCCACCAGGTCAGCGCGTCCTCGAGGCCGAGCAGCACGGCGAGCGACAGCGCGCCCATCTGCAGCCGCGCGCCGAGGTCGACCGACACCGGCCAGCGCCGCAGCACGTAGAAGGCCGCGAGCAAGGACACCCCGATCACGAACGGCGCCTCGAGCGTGAGCGCGAGGTTGCGGCCGAGCTCCGGCCGCAGCCACAGCTCGCGGATCGTGCCGAACACGAAGCCGCCGAGGAAGGCGAGGCCGGCGTAGGCCAGCGAGGCCTTCAGGACCGACGCGGGCCGCGCGACGACGCGCGGGGATTCGACGGTGAGCATGGCCGTTCCTATCAGGGTGGGGAACCGCCGTCAGCATGGGCCCGGCCACGCGGCCCGCGCACTTCCACTTTCCGAAGGGGGCTGCGCGGCCTCGTCCCCGGCCGCCCCCCCCCTGCCGCTCACCCCGGATCCGGGGTCCCGACCCCCCCGTCCCGGGCGGTTTCGGGGCCGTCCGGCGACGTAACCCCCCGTCCGGGGCCGTTCCGGACCGCTCCCGAGGCATTAAGGGTCGGTTAATTCACGCTTTTCCCGTGCCTTGCGCCCCGGTTCCGTATATCTTGCGCGCGCGCGCCGGGTGCCGGGCCGCCGGGGGACCCCCCTCCTGCAGCTCCGAGCACGGATCCGGCGCGCGTGTCGTTCAACAGGGAACCCTTCGTCATGCCTCGCACCACGCCTCTCGCCGACATCCGGAACATCGGCATCATCGCCCACGTCGACGCCGGCAAGACCACGACGACCGAGCGCATCCTGTACTACACGGGGCGCAAGCACACGATCGTCGACGTGCACGACACGAAGGACCTGAAGACGTCCACGACGACGGACTACCTGGAGCAGGAGCAGAAGCGCGGCATCACGATCCAGTCCGCCGCCGTCTCCGCGTTCTGGAAGGGCAAGAAGCTCAACGTCATCGACACGCCGGGGCACGTGGACTTCACCATCGAGGTGAACCGCAGCCTGCGCGTGCTCGACGGCGCGGTGGTCGTGTTCGACGGCGTCGCGGGCGTGGAGCCGCAGTCGGAGACGAACTGGCGCCTCGCGGACAACTACAGGGTCCCGCGCATCTGCTACGTGAACAAGATGGACCGCAGCGGCGCGTCGTTCACGCGCTGCGTCGGCATGATCAAGACCCGCCTCGGCGCGCGCCCGCTGCCGATCCAGATCCCGATCGGCTCGGAAGACAACTTCAAGGGCATGATCGACCTGGTCGAGTACAAGGCCTACGTGTGGGAGTCGGACGACAAGGACGCCGAGTGGAAGATCCTCGACGTCACCGATCGGCTTGCCGACGACCTCGGCATCACGGTCCCGACGGATCGCGAGATCCTCGCCAACGCGAAGAAGTACCGCACCGAGCTCGTCGACACCGCGCTCGAGATGGACGACGCGGCGATGGAAGCTCACCTCGAGAGCGGCGCGGATCCGGACGTCGCCACGATCAAGGCGTGCCTGCGCAAGGGCACGATCGAGTCGAAGTTCACGCTCGTGCTGTGCGGCTCGTCGTACAAGAACAAGGGCGTGCAGCAGATGCTGGACGCCGTCGTCGACTACCTGCCGGCGCCGACCGACGTCGCGGCGATCGCGACCGTCGACCAGGACGGCAACCCGATCGGCGAGCGCGCCTGCTCGGACGACGAGCCGTTCTCGGCGCTCGCGTTCAAGGTCATCAACGACATCTACGGCTCGCTGACCTTCGTGCGCGTCTATTCCGGCGTGCTGACCAAGGGCATGTCGGTGCTGAACACCACGCGCGGCAAGCGCGAGAAGATCGGCCGCATGGTCGAGATGTTCGCCAAGGAGCAGCACCCGCTCGAGGAAGCGCGCGCGGGCGACATCCTGGCGCTCGTCTCGCTGTCCGAGACGGACACGGGCGACACGCTGTGCGACTCGAACGCGCCGGTGGTGCTGGAGCGCATGCGCTTCCCGGACCCCGTCATCAGCGTGTCGGTGAAGCCGAAGAACAAGACCGAGCTCGAGAAGTTCACGGCGGCGCTGTCGAAGATGGTGCGCGCCGATCCCTCGCTGCACCTCGAGACGGACCGCGACACGGGCCAGACGATCCTGCGCGGCATGGGCGAGCTGCACCTCGACGTGACGCTCGACCGCATGCGCACGGAGTTCGGCGTCGAGGGCGTGATGGGCCAGCCGCAGGTGGCCTACCGCGAGACCTTCACGAAGGCGATCGAGGAGCACTACGTCCACAAGAAGCAGACCGGCGGTTCGGGCCAGTTCGCGGACGTGTGGATCAAGTTCGAGCCGCTGGAGCGCGGCGCGGGCTTCCAGTTCGTCGACGAGACGGTCGGCGGCTCGGTGCCGAAGGAGTTCATCCCGTCGGTCGAGAAGGGCCTGAAGATGCAGAAGGAAGACGGCGTGCTCGCCCGCTTCCCGACGGTGGACTTCAAGGCCACCCTGTTCGACGGCAGCTACCACGACGTGGACTCGAACGCGCTGACGTTCGAGATCGCGGCGAAGGCCTGCTTCCGCGAGGCGATCCGCAAGGCCGGCCCGATCCTGCTCGAGCCGGTGATGAAGGTCGAGACCGTGACGCCGGGCGAGTACCTCGGCGACGTGATCGGCGACATGAACCGCCGCCGCGGCCAGATCCAGGATCAGCTGGAGCGCGGCACGAACATCGCGGTGGTGGCGACGGTGCCGCTGTCGGAGATGTTCGGCTACATCGGTCACCTGCGCGGCATGACCAGCGGCCGCGCCAGCTACACGATGGAGTTCTCGCACTACGATCCGGTGCCGAAGAACGTCGCGGACGCGGTGATCAGCGAGGCCAACAAGCCGGCGGCGGCGACGGGCTGAGGTCGCTGCACGGGGCGCGGCCTGCGCGCCCCGTCGATTCGCAAGGCCGTGCGGCGCGTCGCGTCGCACGGCCTTTTTCGTGGGCGGGCCAGGCCGCGGCGAACCGGCGGCCATCGGCCAGAAGCGGTCACTGCAGCGCTCAGATTGGCTTCCCGAAAACGGACATCGCATTGTCAGATCGCGATCGGCCGGCTATTCACATACTTGCATAGACATTCAAGTATCTGTATAAAGGTCCCGTGAAGCCACGGAAGTCAGCGGCCCCTACCATGAAGCCGCTGGAGTTCCTTGGTTCGAGCCGGGACGATCTGATTGCGATGCCGGCCAGCATCCGGCGTCAGATCGGCGTAGAGCTCATGCGGGTCCAGTTCGGCGGCCAGCCCGCGGACTTCAAGTCGATGCCAGTCGTTGGCGCGGGCGCTTACGAGATTCGCGTTCGCGACTCCTCTGGTGCCTATCGGGTCATCTACGTGGCCAAGTTCGAAGCCGCCGTTTACGTGCTGCACGCCTTCC
>JAPZRU010000019.1 GCA_027531255.1 Steroidobacteraceae bacterium
CCGAAGCAGTGGGCGAGGGCGGCTTCGCGCGCTCGATGACGTCCCGGCCCGATGACGGGCGCGTCGGGCAGCATGGCGGGGTTCCGCGAGGCCGGCGGCGACCGTTTGCGGCTCGAGTGCAGTCGGGATCGATCGCTGAGCGGCCCGCAGAGGCTAGGCGGGTCACTCACCGCGGTACCCGGGCCGCACGCCGCTACCGTGCGACCGAGGGTTTGAAATTCCTATCCGCCTCGGCGGCTGGGTGCCTTATGCGTCACGGCCGCGTCGAGGCCGGCTGGTCGGGCTCGAGGGCTGGCTGCGCGAGCGCTTCGTGCAGCACCGCGGCAACGCCGACGTGGTGCGCCAGGAGCTCGAGCGCGAGCACGGCCTCGTCGTCAGCCTGCGCACGGTGGAGCGCGCCGTGCAGGGCCGCCGGCGCGAGCTCAAGGCACTGGCGTGGGCGACGGTGCGGTTCGAGATGCCGCCGGGCAAGCAGCTGCAGGTCGATTTTGGCGAGACGGGCGTGCTGATCGGCGACGAGCGCGTGCGGGTGTTCCTGTTCGTGGCGACGCTCGGCTACTCGCGCCGGCCGTACGTGGCGGCGTTCCTGCACGAGCGCCAGGCGAGCTGGTTTGCGGGGCTGGAGGGAGCGTTGACGCACTTCGACGGCGTGCCGGAGGAGGTGCTGCTCGACAACCCGCGTGCGCTGGTCACGCGCCACGACGTGCGGACGCGGACGGTGACGTTCAACGAGCGGTTCCTCGCGTTCGCGCGGCACTGGGGCTTTCGGCCCGCGCCTGCGCCCCGTACCGCGCACGGACCAAGGGCAAGGACGAGAGCGGCGTCGGCTACGTCAAGCGCAACGCGATCGCCGGCCGCCTACACGCTGGCGGGCGGAGGTGCGCCATGATCGCCGACGACGCGCTCGTGCGCATGCTGACGCGGCTCTAGCTGACCGCGATCCGCGACCAGCTCGCCAACCTGCTCGAAGACGCGACGCGCCGGCAGCTGACGCTGCTCGACACGGTCCTCTTCCTGTGCGAGGCCGAGATCGCCCGCAAGGACGCGCGCCGCATCCAGATGGGCCCGTCGATCGCCAAGTTCCCGTGCGTGCGCACGCTCGACTCGTTCGACTTCGACGCCCAGCCCTCGATCGACCCCAAGGCAGATCCGCGAGCTCGCCACCGGACGCTGGGTCGCGAACGGCGACGCGCTGCTGCTGCTCGGCCCGCCCGGCGTCGGCAAGACGCACCTCGCGATCGCGCTCGGCCGCGAGGTCATCAGCCGCGGCTACACCGTGCTGTTCACCACCGCGACCTCGCTGCTCGCGCAGCTCGCCAAAGCTCAGCACGAGAACCGGCTCGAGGATCGCCTGACGCACTTCACGAAGCCGAAGCTGCTGATCGTCGACGAGCTCGGCTACCTGCCGCTCGAGCCCGACGCGGCCCATCTCATGTTCCAGCTGATCAGCCGGCGCTACGAGAAGGGCAGCCTGCTCGTCACCAGCAACCTGACGACCAGCGAGTGGGGCAGCGTCTTCGGCGACCCCGTCGTCGCCACCGCGATCCTCGATCGGCTGCTGCATCACAGCCACCTCGTCACGATCCGTGGCGACAGCTTGCGGCTGCGGGAGAAGCGGCGGTCCGGGCTACTGAAGCCGATCTCTGCAGCTGGGGTCGGCCCCCAACAGGGGGTCGGATTTGGATGCCGGAAGGGGGTCAGTTCCGGATGTCGGTTGACACCCTGAATCGAACCAAATACTCGCTCGTCACTGTCGCGTATGCATCGCGGCCTTCGGCGCGTTGCCGTGCCGTACCTTGAGTTGCCTGGCTCACGGCGGAGGGCTGTCGCCTCGCGCAGACGACCCTACGACCAACTCCGCGGCCTGCGCCTTGAGCACATGCCGGTCGATCTTGTTCGCGCCGGACAGCGGCATTCGTTCCAGGAACCAGACCCGGCGCGGGTGCAGGTACGGCGCTGCCCGCTGCAGCACGTAGTCCTTCACGCTCTGCTCGTCGAGCTTCGCGCCCGGGCGCGTCACGACGAAGGCGACCGGCATCTGCCCGCGCACCTCGTCGGCGGCTGGCACGACCGCGACCTCGAGCACGTCCGGGTGCTGCTCGATCAGCCGCTCGACCTCGCCCGGATACACGTTCTCGCCGGCGCAGACGAACATGTCGTCCGCGCGGCCGACGAAGTACAGGAACCCGTCGGCGTCGCGCCGCACGATGTCACCCGTGTTGATCCAGCCGTCGCGCAGCTTCGCGGCCGTCACCTCGGGCAGGTTCAGGTAGCCGCTCATGCTCGCGCGGCTGCGCACCTCGAGCACGCCTTCGTCGGCGGACGAGCCGCCGACCAGTCGAAGCTCCGCGTGCGGTGCCGGGTAGCCGATCGAGAGCGCCGGCCGCGGCAAGCCGCCGGGATGCGCGCCCAGCATCCCCGCGCCGATCTCGGTCGTGCCGTAGCTGTTGATGATTGCGGCCTTGGGAAAGATGGCCCGGGTCTGGGCCACGATCGATTCCGAGACCGGGGCCGAACCGATCATCACGAGTTCGACGCAGGAGAGGTTCGCGGCGGCGAGCGCCTCGCGCTCCTTCGCGAGCAGCGCCACCATCGTGGGCACGCCGCTCAGCACCGTGACGCGATAGCGATCGAGTGCCGCGATGAACGGTTGCGCCTCGAAGCGGCGCATCAGCACCACCTGCGCGCCGACGGCGAACGCCAGCTCCGAGAACACCAGTCCGTTCATGTGAAAAAGCGGTGCGGCGACGATGCACGGGCCGTGCGACAGGAACGTGCGTACGCCCGGCTGGGCGAGCCCGTCGACGATCGCGAGCTGGCTCGCGTGCGAGAGCATCACGCCCTTGGGGCGCCCCGTGGAGCCCGACGTGTAGAGCACGATGGCCGGACTCTCGCCGGGTGGCTCGACGCGCTCGTCCGGCTCGCCCGCGAGCCAGGCGTCGAACTCTGCGCTCTCGGTCGCAACGACCGGCAACGAAGCCGGCACGCCGGCCGGGGCTTCCGCGTCGACGATCAGAAGCTCGAGCGCGGCGTCCGCGCACACGTGCCCGATAGCCTCGGCACCGGCCCGGGCGTTGTACGGTACGACCGTGCAGCCTGCGCGCAGGCCGCCGAAGTACGCCGCGTAGAACCGAGCCGTATTGGAGCAGAGCATGCCGAGTCGCGAGCCTGCGCCGAGCCCGCGGCGCCGCAGTGCGCCGGCGGTCGCCGCGGCCATGCGTCGCAGCTCCGCGTAGGTGTAGGAGACCGGTTCGCGGCCCGACACGTCTACGAGCGCCACGGCCTCCGCCGCACCGCCACGGTCGAGCACCGAGGCGAGGTTCGCCGCGACCATCGTCACGCCGCCGAAACGTAGAATACGCCGCGCCCGACCGCGCAGAGCTTGCCGTCCACGCCGACCACGTCCACCTCGACGGTGCTGAGCGTGCGCCCGGCCTTGCGGACACGCGCGGTCGCGGTGAGGTCGCCCGTCGCGGGCCGCACGTAGTCGACGTTCAGACCGACGGTGCCGCAGTCGCGTCCGGCCACCATCGTCGCGGCGAAGGCGCCGGCGGTGTCGAGCAGCGCGGCCACCGGGCCGCCGTGCCAGGTCCTCGAGCCGTCCGCGTCGGCGCCCTCGGGGCACCACGGCATGCGCATCGTCAGCGTCTGGGCGGTCGCATCCGCGGCCGTGATCTCGATCGCCCAGTCGCGGATGTACGGCGACGCGGCGATGAAGGCGTTCAGCTGTTCGAGGGTCAGGGGCATAGGGTGCTTCCTCGGCTACGGGAGGCGTGTGACGGCATAGGGGTGGCGCAGTGCGTCAGGGCACGAGCACGATCTTGCCGAACGCCTCGCGCGATTCCAGCAGGCGCTCGGCCTCGTGCACGCTCGCCAGCGGCAGCACCTTCTCGACGATCGGCACCAGCCGCCGCGTGCGGGCGAGATCGAGCAGCGCCTCGATGTCGGGGCGGCGCCACCCGTCCGAGCCAACGATCGTGTGCTCGAACGACCAGACGTAGCGCACGTCGACCTCCTCGTCGAAGCCTGCGGTCGCGCCGCAGGTCAGCATCCGGCCGCCCAGCTTCACGCATCGCAGCGTGTCCTTCCACGTCTTGCCGCCGGTGAAATTGACGGCCACGTCGACCCCGCCGGTGCCGAGCACCTTCGGCTTGCCGACGATGCCCCAGACGGCCTCGCGCATGCTGGAGCTGCGGTAGTTCACGGCGTGGTCGGCGCCGATCGCACGCAGCCGCTCCGCCTTCTCGTCCGAGCCGGCACACGCGATCACCGTCGCGCCGGCCAGCTTCGCGAGCAGCACGCAGGCCGTGCCAACGCCGCCGCTCGCACCCAGCACCAGCACCGTCTCGCCCGCCTTCACGGCGCCGCGCGTGTACATCATCCGGTAGGCAGTGGCGTAGGCGAGGGGAATGGACGCGGCTTCCTCGAAGCCGACCTCGGCGGGCAGCTTCAGCAGCATCTTCGGGTGGACCTCGCAGTACTCGGCACGCCCGCCGTGGAACTGCTCGCCGATGAACTTGTGGTCGACCTCGGGTATCGGCATCGGATCGACCAGCACGCGATCGCCGACCGCCCAGCCGCTCACGCCCGCGCCGAGTTCGGCCACTTCGCCGGCGATGTCCGAGCCGATGATGATCGGCAGCGGCAGCTTGATGCCCGGCATGCCGCGCCGGCTGAAGATGTCGTGGAAGTTCAGTGACGTCGCACGCACGCGCAGCACGACCCACCCCGGCCGTGCCGCCGGCTTCGGGAAGTCCTCGAGACGGATGCACTCGACGTCGCCGTGCTCGTGGACGACGGCGGCGCGCATGGTGGCGGAACTCATGGCTGGTAATTCTCCTCGACGAACTCGACGAACACGCCGTTGGCGTGGGACGGGTGGACAACGATCCGGCGATCCGCGGCGCGGTGCGACACGCCGCCGTCGCCCAGCACGCGGCGCGCCTGCGCGAGCGATCCGACGCGGATCGACAGACCGATGCCGTGCGCGGGGGCGTCGCCCTGCAGGCCTGTGAACTCCGGCCAGCGCCGGCCGGCGGCGTCGACGGCGTGGATCTCGACGCTCTGGCCATTGGCCGTACGGAACATCACGCGGTCGCGGCCGCGCTCTGCCGGCGCGCCATCCATCATCTTGGCGAAGAACTCCACGTCCTGGCCCACGTCGCGCGCGGCGTAGTGGACCGTGGCCACGTCGATCGCCGAGTTCGCGTGCGCCTGGTAGTCCGGGATCCAGATCGCCTCGGGTCTCGGGTGATCCGAGCGGAACAGCGACATGCGCGGACGCTCGGCGTTGAAGGCGTACATGGAGCGGCTCGCCGTGTCGATCCAACCGCCGGCCGGCAGCCTGACGCGCCGTGAGGCCCCGTTGGGGAGCTCGATGTCGATGCCGGCGGCCTTCAGCGCGGCGTGGTCCGGCTCGAGGTGGGTCGAGGTGAACGAGGTCATGTAGTACCCGTCGAACGACGGGAAGCAGCCGCGCAGGTTCCGTTGCAGTCGCTCGTTGCGGCAATGGTCCAGGTCGCCGAGCAGTTCGAGGTAGGTGCGCGCGAACTGCACGACCGCGTTGGACGTGCCGATCGTGGCGTGCTCCATGATCGGCATGACCGTGAAGCCGAGGCGCCGCCACGCCGCCGCCGCGAGGCCGAGGTCCTGCGCGTAGACGACGAAGTGATCGAGCGAGCGGGTGGTGAACATCGGGGCTCCCGGCATCAGAGGTGTCGGCGCAGGGCATGGAGCAGTCGGTCGATGTCGGCGGGCTCGTGGTCCGCAAACGCCGCGATTCGGAGCGCCCCGTGCGGGCCGGCACCGACGTAGGTGGAGTAGATGACGAAGACCGCTTGCTCGTCGAACAGTTGCCGCTGCAGCTTCTTCATCCGCTTCGCGGTGCCGTCGACGAACGTGGCCACCGGAGCCTCCGTGTCGCCGGCGTCGAGACCGAGCCCACGAAGTCCAGCCTTCAAGCGGTGCACGTTGTCGCGCAGGCGCTGCAGCCGCCCCGGGTCTCGCTCCGGGCAGGCCAGGCTCGCGGCGAACATCGCCGCACCGGCCGACATGCCCGAGGCGGCGCCGCGCGCAGCAGGGGTCTGCCAGAGTCGTGCGATCGCGTCCGCCGGTCCCACGGCCAGTCCACCGTAGGCGGAGAAGGCCTTGCCGAGCGATCCACCGGCCAGCACGCGCGCGCCGCGGACGCCGTGTGCCTCGACCGCACCGCGACCGGTCGGCCCGATGACGCCGAAGGCGTGCGACTCGTCGACCAGCAGCCAGCCACCGTGGGGATCGAGCAGGGGCCGATATTCCGCGAGCGGCGGCACCGTTCCGAACGTCGCCGAACAGGCCGTCGGTCGCGACCAGCGGCCGCTGGCCGGGGCGCAGCTCGCGCGCGAGCACGCGCTCGAGATCCGCCGCGTCGAGGTGCGCGAAGCTGTGCACGGGCTTGCGGGCTGCGGCTGCGCCTTCGCGCAGTTTGTAGTGCGCGCTGGCGTCCAGGAAGACGACGTCGTGGTCGTCGGCCAGCGCGGTCATCGCGATCAGGCCGAACAGATGGCCGGTGGCGTAGTACATCGCCCCGTCGACGCCGAAGAAGCGGCACGCGGCGCGCTCGGCGTCCGCGTTTGCCGCCAGCACGAAGTGATAGTGCCGCGGCAGCTGGCCCGTGGATCCGAGCGTTCGCAGCGCGGCGGTGCCTGCCTCGATCAGCGCGGGCTCGCTCGACAGGCCGAGGTAGCACGAACCGCCGAAGTTCAGGAACGGACGGCCGTCGGCCACCATGTGCGCGCGGCTCGGCGATTCGACGCGCAGGTCGGGCATGGTCGCGGCGTCCGGATCTTCGTTGCCGGACAGACTATACGAACGTATATTCGGTGAACAGATCCCGCCGCGCGTCACCGCCCCCCCCCGGACGAGCGGCGTGTCCGCACCGGTCGTGGGCGCCCAACCGTCATCAGGAGCAACGATGGACCGACTGCAGTCTCCAGGGGTCGCGGAACCCGGGTCGTCGACGATTTCACGCCGCGACGTGGTCAAGGCATCGGCGCTGGCCGGTGCCGCGCTGCTGTCGCCGGGTGCAACGGTCGTGGCCGCGCACGCCGATGGGCCGAGCGCGGATCGCAGGGCTCTGCTCCGTGTGGAGCCGAGCGACACGCTGCTGCCGAACGAGATCGAGATCCGGGCCTCCGGGTTCGCGCCCGCCGAGCGCGTCCGACTCACCTCCAGGCTCGTCGACGACGCGGGCGAGTCGTGGTCCGCGCACGGCGACTACGTCGCGGACGCGCGGGGCAGCATCGACGTCGCGACGGCGCCCAGCGAAGGCGGGACGTTCGCGGGCATCCAGCCGGCCGGCCTGCTGTGGTCGATGCGCCCGCCGTCCGGCACGGACCGGCGTTTCATGATCGACGCGAAGGTGCGCCCGCACAAGCTCGGCCTGCCCGCCGTCGATCCCGTGAAGCCGCTCGTGATCGAGCTCGCGGCGGAGTCGGGAGGCACGGTGCGCGCACGCACCACGCTGACGCTGCGCCGACTCGACCCGGGCGTCGAAGTCGTTCCCGTCCGCGACGGGCGCCTGCGTGGCGTCGCGTTCCGCTGGAAGGAGCGCACCCCGCCGCGCGGCGCGGTCATGAGCCTGACCGGTTCCGGCGGCGGCGTCGAAATGGGCTACGCCCCGATTCTCGCCTCGCTGGGCTACGACGTGCTCAGCCTCGCGTACTTCGCCTACGAAGACCTGCCTGGAACGATCAGCCGGATCCCGCTCGAGTACTTCGCGGAGGGGTTCGAGTGGATGCGGCGCGAGTTCGGCGCGAGGCGCCTCGCGGTGCAGGGCGCCTCGCGCGGCGGTGAGCTTACGCTGCTGCTGGCCGCGTACCTGCCCGACCACGTCAGCGGTGCGCTCGCGTTGGTGCCGATGTACGCCTCGAGCGCCGGATGGGACCCGCAGGGCGGCGTCTCGGGTCCGAGCTGGACGTTCCGCGGCCGCGACATCCCGTACGCCGTGCCGCTCGGCAGTCTCTCGATCGAGAACATGCGTCGCCTCGGGGAGCGCGAGCCGAACGGCTATGCGGCCACGCCGGCGTACCGGGCCGACCTCGATCGGCCGGAAGTCCGCTCCGGCGCCGCGATTCCGGTCGAGCGCGCTGCGGGACCGGTGCTGATGATCTCGGGCGTCGACGACCAGATGTGGCCGAGCGCCTGGGGCTCGGATCTGGTCGTGAATCGGCTGCGGGCGCAGGGATTCAAGCGTCCGTTCCGGCACCTCGCGCTGCCCGAGACTGGGCACATGACGCCGCTGCCGAACACCGTGACGACGTTCACTCCGGCGGTGTTCCACTCGCTGGCGAACATCTTCCTCGCGTGTGGCGGGACGCCCGAAGGCACCGCACGGTCCAGCCGGGCCACGTGGGATGCGATGCGCGAGCACTACCGGCAGGTGTTCGGCGGCTGAATCGCCGGGCCGGGCGATCGCGGGAACGAAGGCGAAGCGGCGGAACGATGCCCGATGTTCATTCATTCACCGGTGCGCGCGTGGTCGACGTCGTGGATGGCGCGTCGTGTCCCGGGCGTACCGTGGTCGTGCGCGAACGCCGCATCGAGGCCATCGGGCCGGACGGTGCGACGTCGATGCGGTCCGGAGACACGGTGATCGATGCGCGAAGTTGCCATCTGTGCCCCGGCCACACCGACCGCCGACGCGGATCGCCACCTGTCGCCGCGCACGCGCGCGCTGTGGAAGCTGTTCGCGCACCTGCCGGTGCCGGAGACGGTGCTCGCCGGAGAAGACCTGCTGCACCGGCTGCGTTCCCGGTGCCTGCTCGCGATCCACCGCGCGGGCAGGCGGATCATGGTCAGCACGGATGCGCCCGTCACCCACGTGTACGGTGCGGCATCGGCGTGGCGCCGGATTCGCTGACGTGATGACCGATGAGAGCCGCGACGGGCGGTCGTGACTCGTGACGTCTACGCCGGTGACGAGGATCTGCCTGCGGCAGCGCAGAGCGAGTTCATCGCCGTGCTGCGGATCGAGGCGGATCTCGATCCGTCGGCGCTCGGTCGCGTCGCCGCAGCGATCAGCCAGCGCAACGCCGTTCCGCTCGATTTCCGGTGCGTGGTCGAATCCGACGCCTGCCGGATCGAGGCGCGCGTGAAGCTCTGTTCGTCCGAAGATGCAGGCTTTCTCCGACGCAGGGTGGCGCAGCTGACGACCGTGCGCGAAGTGACGCTGAGTTCCGCGCCGGAATGAACGCTGGCGGCGCATCGAAGAACGGCGACTACGACAAGCTGGACCTCCGCTTCGGCATGATGTTCGGCGGGGTCGAGATCGCGCTGTTCGGCACGAACCTGCTCGACCAGCGGCCGATCCTGTTCCGGCAGAACACCGTCGGCTCGGAGGAAGTCAGCAGGATCAAGCCGGGCACGTACGGGGTTCCGGTGTCGTACGGGTTCTGAGAGCCGATCGGATCGAGTTTGGGGTTACCTGAAGATGCCGCGACTGAACAGGCGGTTCATGAACTCGTTGCGGCGGGCGACCGCTGCCGCGCTGAACGGCTGCCGGCTAAAGATCCCGCGGGCATACGGCGCGACGAGTGCAGGGCCAATGAAATCGTAGAAGAGGTAGAGCGCGGCCATGTCGCGGTCCACGTCCTCCTGCAGCATCCTGCGCTCGGCTGCGGCATCGACGAAGCGGCGCATCGCGCTGAACAGCGAGTCGAAGAGCGCCTGGCTGCCGGGCGTGCCGCTCGAAAGCGCGGTTTGCACGTACAGCATCACCTGTCGATTGCCGGCCACCCAGGCGACGGCGACGTCCACGACCGAATGCAGCGTCATCGGCGCCGGCGCCGTGAGTACGCCATCGTAGAGTTCCTCCACTGCCGCGAGCGCATGTGCATCGACTGCCTCTAGCAGCCCGTCCTTCGAGCCGAAGTGCGTACGCACCAGGCCGATCGAGACGCCAGCCTCCGCTGCCAGGTCGCGGATGCTCGCGCCGGCGAAACCGCGCTCCGCGAACAGCTTCAGGGCGGCCTGCACGAGGGCCTGTCTTCCGGCGGGTTCCCCGGAAGCGTGGAGCCGCACGACAGCATTCTTCATCTCTACGATTCCTTGCGGTTTGGGCGCATCGGCGCGGAGCGTGCTGTCGCCGGGAGCCCGGGTGCGATTCTACCAGCGCTCGTCGTCGATGGCCGTCATGAGGGGCGAGCCACCCGGTGGGTGTGCCTCGATCTCAACGGCGCAGCCATCGCCCGGGTGTCGGTCGCCGATCGACCGCCCGCGGCGCGCAGTGAAGCTTCATCGTCCGTCCCGGCGGCGTGTCTCGCTAGAGCGCGCCACACAAGTCCAGAGCCGTCTTGTGCACGTGCGAAGCGAGCACGGGGCTGCACGTGCAGTACCGGCAGCCCCCGGGCTCGCGGAATGGGAGTCCGCACTGTACTATACGACCGTATATATCTCGCGGCGACCCGTGGCAGCGGATCGCCAGGAGAGGGGAGCCATGAACACCGAGTCGCTGCTCGACCACTTCGTCTACGTCGTACCCGCGCTGGCGGCTGGCAGCGGTGCGCTCGGCGAAGCACTCGGACTCGTGCCGACCGATGGCGGTGCGCACCCGCACTCCGGGACGGCGAACACGCTGCTGTCGCTGGGGACGAAACAGTACCTCGAGGTCCTCGGTCCGAATGCCAAGCTCGCCAGGGACCGCCTCGCCGGGCTGGGGGCGTACATCGCGGGTCTCGCCGAGCCGGACGTCCTGACCTTCGCGATGGGCAGCTGCAACCTGGACGCCGTGGCGCGCACCGCCGCGGAGCTGGGGCTTGCAACCACGGCGCTCGAAACGAACTCGCGGCGTACGCCGGCGGGCGACCTGCTGCAGTGGCAAGGCATGCACCTGCGCTCCGCGGAGTACCGCGGACTGGTGCCGTTCTTCATCGACTGGCTCGACTCGCGGCATCCTGCCGAGACGTCGGCGCAGGGCGCGGAGCTGGCATCGATGTACGTCGCGCATCCCGTACCCGCGCCGCTGCGCACTCTCTATGCCCGCCTCGGCATCCGGATCCCGGTGGTCCACGGCAGCCGCCCGGGCATCGTGGCGACCCTGCGCCACGGCTCCCGCGAGTTCGTGCTGCTGGGTTCGGGCTGCGGGCTGCCGGGCTGAGAGGAGACGACACATGCGTTTCGCCCCGGCGGTCTGGCGGCTCGTCATCCTCGAGTTCTGGGAGCGCTACTCGTACTACGGCCTGATGGCCATTCTGGTGCTGTTCCTCACGAGCCCGGTGGCCGAGGGAGGCTTCGGGTGGACGGACTCGCGAGCGCTCGGCGGGCTGTCCTTGTTCTCCGCAGCGGCGTTCATCCTCCCGAGCGCGGGCGGCTGGCTGGCGGACCGCTTCCTCGGCGCCTACCGCTCGGTGCTCATCGGCGCCGCGCTGCTGCTCGCCGGCAACGTGCTGCTCGTGTTCGCGGCGTTCACGGCACCCGATCTCACCGATGCGATGCGCCAGGCCACGCTGGCCGGTGCGCTGTTTGTCATCGCGCTGGGTAACGGCTTCTTCAAGTCGCCGCTGATCACGCTGGTCGGAGCGCACGCCGGGCGTGATCCCGCCACCAAGGACCAGGCGTTCCGCTACTACTACCAGGGCATCATGCTCGGCACTCTCGCGGCCTCGCTCAGCGTGAGCACGGTCGCCGATCGCGTCGGCTGGTGGGCGGGCTTCGGCCTGGCAACCGTCGGCATGGCGATCTCGTTCGCGATCTTCCTGCTGACGGCGCGACTCGTCCGCGATGCGCGCGGCTCCGGCACGGCTCCGGCCGACGACGCCGAGACCGTGCCCGGGGGGCCGCAGGGGATCGCGCTGCTCTGCGTATTCCTGCCTCTGATCACCATCGGCTGGGTGCAGTTCTACGGGCTCTGGCTGCTCGAGACCGAGCGCTGGGTGGACCGCGAGGTCGGGGGTTTCACGATGCCCAGCGGTTGGCTGCTGGCGATCAACGCGATCGCGATCGTCATCCTTGCGCCGCTGGTCGGTCGCTGGTGGGCGATGCTGCGAACCCACTCCGGTCGCCCGCCAGGCATCGTCGCCAAGTTCGCGTCGGCGTTCTTCGTGATGGGCGTGGCGCACCTGCTGATGGCGTGGGGCTTTGCCGACGCCGCGCCCGGCGGTGTGTCCCTGCTGTGGCCCGTGGGATGCCTGGTGCTGATCACCGTGGGCGAGGCGATCTTCTGGCCGTCGACGTACGGCGCGGTGAACGTGCTCGCGCCGCCCCGCGCCAAGAGTCTGGTCATGGGGATATGGCTCGCGATGCTCGGGGTCGGCATGTTTCTGACCCACCAGGTCGCACGGCTGTCTGAGACCGTCGGGTTCTCGTCCTTCTCGCTGGGGCTGGGCGCGGCGATGCTCATGGGCGGCGTCCTCCTGCTGCTCGCGTCGCGACCGTTTGCGGCACTGCGCACCGTGTGATGACGGCTGGGCGCATGCCTGCCGGCGCGCGACGAGTGACTGCGTGAGCCGCCTGCGCGACCATCACGTGCCCGACGACGCGCCCGCGGGGCGAAGCCGTGGACGCCGTGGCGCGATTCCCCGCGAGCATCTCGCCCCGGCGCCGGACGACGTCGTGGCGCAGGCGGCCGGCGCCATCAGCAATCTGCTGGACCTCGCTGCCACCGACAAGTCTCTGACGGAAGTCGACCACTCGACGGTGTTCGGACGTGCGGACTCTCCGGGTCTTGCCGGGGCAACGGGCGAGCGCGCGGCAACGCGGCTCGGCGTTCGTCACTTCGTGCCCGAGCGCATGGGCGCTGGTTACTGGGACTTCTTCCGGCCCTTGCCTCACGTGATGCTCTCGATCACGGATGCGCGTTACCGCGCGCTCCAGTGGGCGGCCGTCCAGGGTGAAGACATTCTGAAGATCCGCCTGCTGTGCTCAGGTCGTTTCCTTACGCCCGGACGGGAACTGCTGATGGAGGCGCCCGGCCTGTACGCATCGTTCCATCCGCGGGGTCGCGACGGCGGCTACTTCATGGATGCGGGCGTGGACACGCGCGTGGTGATCGTGCACGCCTGGCCGGAGGCCTTTCACGGCGCGCTCGGGCTGGCGCGCGCGGACCTGCCGCGTGCGTTGACGCCGGCCGGCCTCGCTGCGGAACCGCCGTACCGGCACGTCGGTCCGCTGGCACCAGCGCTGTTCGAGGCCGCCACCGGGCTGATCCGCTCGCGCGCCGAGCTGTCCGGCGCGCTGCGGCACAACTTCGTCGAGGCCAAGTGCCGCGAACTGCTCGCGCTGGTGCTCAACGAGATGAGCAATGCCGAATTGAACGCGCGGCTCGGCCAGCACATCAGCACGCGCGATCGGCATCGGATCTCGGAGGCCTGCGATTACCTCGCCGCGCACTTCCGCGCGCCGCCGCCGATTGCCGTGCTGGCACGACGGGTCGGCATGAACCAGACGAAGCTGAAGGCGGCCTTCAGGCACGTCACCGGTCGGACCATCTACGAGTACGTCCAGGAACTTCGCATGCGAAAGGCCTCGGCGCTGCTGTCCTCCGGCGATGCGTCCATCGGCGAGGTTGCCTACGCGGTCGGGTACGCGCATCCCGCGAACTTCACCGCCGCGTTCAAGAAGCACTTCGGGTTCCTGCCGCGGGCGCTGAAGCCGCGAAGGACTTAGCGGGTCATCGCGAGCGCGACGATCGCGACGCCGCCGACGACGAGCGCCGCGCCGAGCGCGATACCGAACAGGATGGCCAGCATCACGGGGCTGACCGGTCTGTGCGCGTAGCCGAGGAGCTGCACGCCGACGGCGTGCGAGGCGAGCTTGCCGGCGACGGCCAGGCCGGCGACCAGCGCCGCACCTCGGATCCACGCGGCGCTCGCCGCCTGCGGCGATCCGCTCACCGGCGCGGGGGCGGCCGGTGTCGGGCCGGGAGGGTCACCGGCTCAGGTGCGGCGGTCGGCGCCGCGGCCCTCGACCCGTGGCATGCCCGCTCGATCGGCGCACGCGACCGTGCGTGCACGGTTCACGACCATCCGGTCGTGCAACTGCTCGATCACCCGCGACCCGGTCCGGACGAACAGGAACGGCAGGACGCCGTGTACGAGGCAGGCGAGCCCGCCGACGACCATGCGCCAGCCGAAGCCGCTGGCGTGGACCAGGTGCTGCGAGTAGCTCTCGCCGACGCTCGCCGGGTGCTCGATGAAGATCCTGAACGGCATGCCGGGCGCCTCCGCGATCGGCTCGGCCGACCGCCGGGAACGGGGGATTGCGCAAGACGATTAACGAGACTATACATGCGTATAGTCTTTGTTCGCGTGGCCCCGGACGTACGTCGGATCGCAGTGACGAATCTGCGCATCGCAGTGATGCGCGCCCGGGGCCGACGTTGAGAATCGGGGCACGCAGCGCCAGCGGCGCTGCACGGGGGATCCGAGATGTCGAACGCCGCGATCGCGCGCGCACTGCTGGGCGCGCTTTTGATGTTGGGGTTCATCTCCGCTTCCCGGGCGGCCGAGGTCGTCGCCTTCGTGGGCGTCAACGTCGTGCCCATGGATGCGGACCGGGTGCTCGCCGATCAAACGGTGGTGGTCCGCGACGGCAGGATCGCGGCCCTCGGCGATCGCGGTGCCGTCGTCGTGCCGCGCGGGGCGACGCGGGTGGACGGCCGCGGCCGCTACCTGCTGCCGGGGCTCGCCGACCTGCACGCGCACGTCGGTGGTTACGATGCGAGCGCGTCGCCGGAGGCCTCGGCGATCCTGCGTTCGGAACTGCTGCTGTACGTGGCGACCGGCGTCACGCTGATCCGCAACATGGCCGGCGGGCCGAAGCACCTGGAGTACCGCAGGCGCGTGGCCAGTGGCGAGGTACTCGGACCGCGGATCTTCACGGCGACCAACGTGGTGGACGGCCCGAACGCCGTCTGGTCGTTCGCGATCCGGATGGCTGAGCCGGCGGAGGCCGAAGCGCTGGTCGAGGGCTTCGTGCGCGACGGCTACGACCAGATCAAGGTCTACAACGAGCTGCCGCGCGCGGCGTACGCCGCGCTGCTCGACGCGGCCGCGCGCAGCGGCATCCGGGTCGTCGGGCACGTGCCGTTCTCCGTGGGCATCGATTCTGCGCTCGCCGCCGGGCAGTACTCCATCGAGCACCAGCGGGGCTACGACTTCGACGGCGTGCGGCCGCAGGCGCTGGTTCGCGATGGCGGTCGAAATGCGGAGCGCTTCGGCTCCTGGACGCGGATGAGCGACGAGCGCATGCGCGACCTGGTGCGCAAGACGGTCGCGGGCGGCACGTGGAACACGCCGACGTTCGTGATCGACGAGATGCTGTACGACGCCGAGCGCCGTCAGGCGCTCGCGTCGCACCCGTCGGCGCGCTACGTGCACCCGGCCGTGCGCGCCGCGATCGCCAAGAATCAGCTCGACGCGATCTTTTCCGCCGAGTCGAAGGCCGCGCTGCGCGAAAGCATGCCGGCGAAGTATCGCATGGTGAAAATGCTAGACGACGCCGATGCCGGCCTGCTGACGGGCACCGACACGATGGTGCCCTACCTGATCCCCGGATTCACACCGATCGACGAGCTGGAGCACTTCGTGCGCGCCGGAATGACGCCGTACAGGGCGCTCCGTGCGGCGACGATCAACCCCGCGCAGTTCCTCGGCATCGGCTCCGAAGCGGGCACGGTCGCGGTGGGCAAGCGCGCCGACCTGCTGCTGGTCGACGCGAATCCTCTCGAGGACGTGGCGAATCTCTGGAAGCGCAGCGGCGTGATGGTGGCCGGACGCTGGCTGCCGGAAGCCGAGCTCCGACGGCTGCTGGAGGAACTGGCGGCGACGTATCCGGCCGCTGCGCCGGACACACCGGCGCGCTGATTCGATGACTCCGGCCGCCAGCGCGGCCGGGCAGCTGAAATCGACGAAGCCCGGCTGCATCGGCGGCGCCGATCGGCCGGATCGAGAACTAGGGCGGGGAGGCGAAATGTTCAACGGGAAGACACGAAAGGACGCGCGAGGTCCGATATCGAGCGACATGACGGTGGCGGGCGCGGTGGCGGTAGCGCTCCTCGCGGCGCCGTCGAGCGCGGGCGCCCAGGAGGCGCGGGAAGCCGGGCCGCGCATGCTCGAAGAGATCGTGGTGACGGCGCAGAAGCGCGAGCAGCGGCTGCAGGACGTGCCGGTGAGCATTTCCGCGCTGACCTCGGAGCTGCTGCAGGACAGCGGCGTCGTCGGGGTCCAGGACCTCGCGCAGCTCGCGCCCGGGCTGATCATCGCCGAGACCATCGGCCGGCAGACGACGGTCGCGTCGATCCGCGGCGTCGCGCCGTTCGGATTCGCTGACGAAACCGTCGTGATGATGATCGACGGCTACACCAGCGGATTCCAGCGCTCCGGCAACAACGCCACGCTGCTCGAGCTGGAGCGCGTCGAGATCCTGCGCGGCCCGCAGGCGACGCTGTACGGCCGAAATGCGATCGGTGGCGTGATCAACTACATCACGCGTCGGCCGGAAAACGAATTCCGCGGTTCACTGCGCGCGGACGTCGGCACCCGCGGCAACTACGTCGTGCAGGGTTCGATGAGCGGCCCGGTGATGCGCGACGTCCTGTACGGTGGCGTCGCGCTCGGCTACCGCGAGTCCGGCGGCTTCATGGACAACGACGCGACGGGCGAGAGGAACGTCAACGACCAGCAGGACGTGAACGCGCGCGGGACGCTTCGCTTCACGCCGATCGACGCGCTGGAGGCGAACCTGACGTTCGACTACAACGAAGCCGACGACGCGGCGGGCGACCCATCCTATGCGTACCAGGATCGCTACTTCGGGGTGACCCCGCCGACGCTGGTCCAGGTGGGTACCGGTGCCGTCGACTTCAACCGCTTCGAGCGCCGCATCGCGCAGCGCGACACCGGCGGGTTCGAACGCGAGGAATCGACCATCGTCCTGAACGTCGCGTATCAGTTCTCCGGCGCCACCCTGACCAGCATCACCGGCACGTCGAACCAGGAGACGAGCGTGTCGTTTCCGTTCAACCGGCTGCCGTCCGCGCCGTTCCTCGCGGACGTTCAGTGGGACGTCGAGAGCTGGAGCCAGGAGTTGCGCCTGACCTCGCGCGGCGATGGACCGCTTCAGTGGCTGCTCGGCGCCTACTACTTCGACAACAGCCGAGACCGCCAGCTGTTCCTGGTCACCGGCGCCGGCTCCTCCCGGGCGCAGTGGACGACCGACGACGTGACCAACCAGTCGCTGTTCGCCAACGTCGACTATGCGTTCACGGACCGCGTCTCGCTGAAGGTGGGGCTGCGCTACGACGACGAGGAGCGCGAGCTCACCGACCGCGTCCGCAACCGGAGAGGCAAGTCCGACGCCCAGGAGTGGCTGCCGAGCGTTTCACTGTCGTACCGGCCGCGGGACACCCTGCACGTCTACGGCACGGTGTCGCGCGGCTACCATGCCGGCGGCCCAAACGAACTCGGCTCGGTGGCTGCCGGCGCGCCGCCCACGTACGAGCCCGAGTACCTGACGAACTACGAGATCGGCGCGAAGGGATCGATGCCGGACGCCGCGTTCAGCTACGAGGTCGCGGTGTTCTACATGGACTGGGAAGACCAGCAGATCTTCACGGCCTTCGACTTTTTCAATCGCTACATCATCAACGCCGGGCAGTCCGAGATCATGGGTCTCGAGGTGTCCGGCACCTGGCTGCCGATCGAGCACCTGACGCTGACCGCATCGTTCTCGTACCTCGACGCCGAGTACAAGGAGTTCTTCGCACCGCTCGACGTGGCGCCGTTCGGGCTCGATCCGGACCTGTCCGGGAACAACCTGGTGTACTCGTCCGAGTTCTCCGGCACCCTGTCGGCGCAGTACGTCGCGCCGCTCGGCGCCGGCGGCTGGAGCACGAGGCTTCGGGCGGACCTCAGCTACGTGGGTGAGCGGCCGTTCGACACGCTCGGCCTGTTCATTGCGGATGCCTACACGCTTGTCGATCTGTACGCTGGCGTGCAGAACGAGCGGTACGAGGTCGGGCTGTTCGCGAACAACGCGTTCGACGAGGACTTCCTGACGGGCGGCATCCTGCCGAGCGCCGGCGGGTTCCCGCCTCTCGCGACCGTCGGCAAGCCGAGTCAGTTCGGCGTGCGCGCGAAGGTCAGCTTCTGAGGCGCGGAGCGTCGCGATGAATGGCGCGAACTCCTTCCGCCGGGGCGCGCCGTGCTCTTGCTCGCGACCGCCGGGGTGCTGCCGGCGGTCGCGGGCGCCGCCGGCAGTCCGCAGACGACTTTCGTCGGCGTGCATGTCGTCGACGTTCGTCGAGGCGTGGTCGTCCGCGACCAGACGGTGATCGTGTCGGACGGCCGCATCGTGCGGGTCGGGCCGGCCGGCGAATTGCAGATCCAGGCCGCTGCCCAGGTCGTCGAGGCGCGTGGGCGCTACCTCGCGCCGGGCCTGATGGACATGCATGCTCACGTTTCGTCGGCGGAGGACCTCGCCCTCTATCTCGCCAACGGCGCCACGACGATCCGGTCGATGTGGGGGCACCCGTCGACGCTGGAGCTTCGCGCCGCCGTCGCAGCGGGTCGGGTTCCGGGGCCGACGCTGTTCGTTGCCGGGTAGATCATCGATGGGCAGCCTGCGATCCAGTTCCCGACGCTGCCGCTCGCCGATCCGTCGCTCGCGCACTCGATCGTCGCCGGCCAGGCGGCGGCGGGCTACGACCTCGTCAAGATCTACTCGAACATGTCCCGGCCGGTGTTCGATGCGGTCGCCGCCGCCGGTCGACGGCACGGGATCGAGGTCGCGGGGCACCTGCCGCAGGCGGTGCCCGCGCGGCACGTGATTTCCGCCGGCATGGGCACGATGGAGCACTTCCTCGAGGTGGTCGGCAGCGTCGTTTCGCCGCCGGCGGTACCCAGCCTCGACCTGGCGGTCGTGTTCCGGAACGTCGGCGATCTGGTCACGCAGATCGGCGAGCGGAAGGTCGACCTGGTCGCCGAGGTGGACGACGCGCGCCTCGCCGAGGTCGCCCGCGCGTTCGCGTCCAGCGAGACGCGCATCGTCCCGACGCTGGTCGCGATGCGGAACTTCACGACCGCACCGAACGGCGCCAACGACGACTGGCACCGGTACGTCTCGCTCGCACAGCGATCGAGCTGGGAGAATGGCTGGAAGTAGCGCGCGCAGAACTGGCCGGTGTCCCTGCGGCGCGGCGAGGATGCGGTCTATCGTTCGCGGCTGCACGTGCTGGCCGCGCTGCATCGCGCCGGCGCCAAGATACTCGTCGGTACCGATGCGCCGGTTGCCGGCGTGTATCAGGGATTCTCCGTGATCGACGAGATCCTGGCGCTGAGGAAGATCGGCATGACGAACGCCGAGGCGCTGCGTGCCGCGACACTCGCCCCTGGCGAGTACGTGCGGCGAATGCCGCGCGGGTCTCGGTCCGCGGCAGCGCGCAGGGGCGCGTCGTGCGGGCCGCGATCCGCGACTACGCAGGTCGCTGGCGGCGATGGGAGTCGCGGGAAACTGGCGACGGCTGGCTGTTCGAGGGCGACGGTGATTCTCCCGTGCGAGTCCGCCGCGAGGGTGCAGTCTGGGTGCTCGGGTCGTCGTCCGCCGTCCAGGCCACCCCGGGTGCCGCGCCGGCCGCCGTCGTGCTTACCGGTACCCCGGCGGACATCCTGCTGCTGGACGCCGTGGCGTCCGGGCTGGGAGTCGGGCAGGCGCGCGCGTTCGTCGCCTGGCGATGCTCGTCGCCGTTGAGTTGCGACGGAGCGAGCGCGACGACCGGCGAAATCGTCGGTCGTGGCTTCGAGATCATCGGTACCGGCTCGATGATCGCCGGTACGCTCGGCTACGAGGTGCGCCGAGTCGAGGTTCCAGGCGCCGATGGGCGCACGGCCGTTCTGCAGCGATACTGGGTCGGCGACGGCCCGCTGTATAGCGGCGAGGCCTTCAGGATCGAAGGGGCCGGAGTCGGCGACTGGATGCGCGTGCGCTGAGATCCCGGATTCAGCCGATCCCGGGGTCAGCCGATTTTGTTCGATTCAGGGCCGTGAGCCGCTCGCAAGTGGACTTGGCACGCTTTCGTGGACTTGCCCTCGCGATGCGCCGCGCAGTGCAAAGCGCGCGGCATTGACGTCGGGACGTCAGCCGTATCGGTGCAGACCGGCCCGAAATACCGGCGCGTTCGTTCCCGGTGCGGTCGCTCAGAAGGTGGTCGTTCGCTGCGACCAGGAGCCGGACGTTGACCCCGGCACGCATCGATGACTACAATGCAGTCATTGACTGCACAGGGGTCGACGCGTGGCGACGATGA
>JAPZRU010000010.1 GCA_027531255.1 Steroidobacteraceae bacterium
GGCTGCCCGCGCTGGCCTGGCGCGGGTTCGCCGCGAGTTGCGCCCTGGTCAGCGACCCCGGCAACTGGCTGTCCGTATCGACGGCCGCCACGTAGAAGCGGGTCTCGAGGTCGTCTCGCAACCGCAGGCCCACGTTGCCGAACGCCCGGAGGTTCCGCTGTTCCGACCAGTCTCGGTAGCCGTCCTGCGCATAGCCGGCGAGCGAACCGGCCCAGTCCATGCGCTCCGAGGCATCGCCACCCCGCAGCAGCGCGCGCCGGTACCCGAAGCTGCCGAACTCCGCGCGCGGGCGGAAGAGCCCGCCGTCGCGCCCCGTCGGGGAGACGAAGTTGATCGAGCCTCCCAGCGTGGCGGCACCGTACTGGCGAGCGTTGGCACCCCGGAGGACCTCGGTGTAGGCCAGCGCGAGCGGCTCGATCCCCTGGAAATCGCCGCCGCCGTCGGCAAGCGTCAGCGGCACGCCGTCCTGCAGGAGCCAGATGCCACGCATGTGAAAGGTGCGCTGGAGACCGGAGCCGCGGATCGAAAGCCGCGCCTCTTCGGCGCCGAACCGCGACTGCGCGAACACTCCGGGCGCGAGCCTGAACACGTCCACGAGGGTCGATGCGCGACCGTCGGCGTACTCGGCGAGGCCGACGACGTTGGCGCCGCCTGCGACACGCGCCGCCTCTTCTCGCGCTGCGACTTCGCCGGGAGCCGTGGGAGAAAGGCGCTTGGCCGTGACGGTGACGGACGGGGGCACCGCGTCGGCGGCGGCCTGCGCAAGCGTCACGAAGGGAAACAGGGGGAGGAGGATCGCCGCGGCGCAAGACGCGCCACGGATCCTCCGCGGTCGGATTCGCATGGTAACTCCTGAGTCGTGAAGGACGGCGCAACGGCGCGCCGTGGTCGCGCGGTCAGGAGTGGCGGGGCGGAGCGCGAGGCTGAAGGAGGTGGTCGGGCAGCCGCGAATCGGGAACGAGGTCGCGGACCGGTTGCGGACGGGGCTCGCGGCCGAGCGTCGCCACGACCGTGCCGGTGAGCGTCGGGGGTGGCGCCGCGCCGAGCGAGCCGAGTGCGAAGTCGCAGGGCTTGGTGCGTTCGTCATGGCCCGCCGGCCCGTGTCCGCTCGGATCGAAGGCACGCAGCAGCGAATCACGATCGATGCGCACGGTCTGCGCGGCCTCCGCCGTGCCGGTCGAGCACATCTGCAGCGCGAGTACGGAGTCCGCCCCGCTCGCCGGCATGAAGCCCGCGGGAATCAGCGCACGCAGCAGCAGCGCCGGCAGCAGCAGCGCGAGGGCTGCATACCGAATTCGGCGCGAGCGAAGCGTGGGGAGACGGAGCATCGCGATAGATTACCGGTACAGTCGCGCCGCTCGCCAGAGACGCTGCGTGCGCACGAAAGGAAGCACACACGATGGCTCGTTCCCACACGTCGTCCGCGCTCGAGGGGCCCTGATGCTCTACGTGTTCCCGGCGCAGACCTTCGCCATGGCGACCCTGGACTACGAACGTCCCTACGAGGATCCGATCGCCGCTAGCGCAGGCGAACTGCTGCGTCCCGATTTCTCGCAGACCACCGATTACCTCGGATGGACGTGGTGCGCGGACCCGCGCGGTCGATCGGGCTGGACGCCTACCGCGTGGTGCGAACCGGTGGGTGAGGCCATCTGGCGGCTGCAGCGCGACTTCTCGGCGCTCGAATTGACGGTGCGGAAGGGTGACCGGGTCGCGCTGCTCTACGGCGAGAGCGGCTTCGTGTACTGCGAAGCGACGGACGCGCGACGGGGCTGGCTCCCCGATGCAGTACTCGTGCTCGAGCCTTGATTTCGACAGCCCTACCCTCGACCCCACGATGGCGCCCCGCGTCGCAGGTACCGCGGTGAGGGCCCCACCGGGCGTCCGGTCGGCGGTCGCCGCCAGCGCCAGGCGCTCGCTCGCCACCGGCGGCCGATCGATGGACCGGCACAGCCGCTCGTGTCCACGGCGCGCGAAACAAGACCGGCCGAACGGCCGCAACTGAATGACTCCGCGGGCGGCCGTTCCGCGCCCTGGTCGAGCGCGCTGGCGGAAAACCTGACACCCGCCGCCCGAGTTCCGCACCCCGCGCGCCCAAGAGGGTGATGCAGAACCGCCGACGAGCACGCGAAACCTCATGGATGAGCAGGTCCTCCGCGCGGGTCGTTCCTGCGCCGCGTTCCGTACCGGCCCACGGCCGCGAGCCGCGATCCGCGGGTCGCGTTCGTCTCGGCGCTGCCCTGCGACGGCTTCGACAACGGTGTCGCACGCTTCACGTCGAACGCGCTGCGCCGCTTCCTCGATCCGAGCCCGTTCCCGTGGCCGGAGGGCGCCGAATGAGCGCGGACGTCGGCGCGGCCGCGCCTCCCGGTGCGACCACCACGATCCCGGTCACGCGCCGCACCGCGCTGGCGGCCGGCGTTCTGACCTGGGTCGCCTTCCCGCGCGGCGCGACCGCGAGCACGATCGAGCCCGGCGTGCTCGCGGCGGTGAACTCCCCGAAGGATCAGGGTGCAGGAAGTGGTCCCTCGGCCCGGCCCGGCTGTTGCAACTATCGGGCAAGGGCTGTCCGTGACAGGCTTCGGCTCACCATCAAGCCGTACGGGCGCCTCGGCCTGGTCTGGATGGGTGGTTTGAACTTCCTATCCGCGATGCCTTGCGGTCCGAGCAGGGGCACTCGGTCGCCTTCATAACTGAAGCCCGCGGCGAGCACGTCGCGCGGCAGCACGTCGCCGTGCACTTCCGACTGCTCGGCCAGCCAGTCGAACGCGGCCCGTCGGATGGCAGCGTCCCGGTTCGTCATGCGACCGCCGGTGCCATGCCTTCAACGATGTCGCGCACGTCGTTCGGATCGAATGCCACCGCCTGGCGCCAGGTTCCGAAGCCGCCCTTCGCATTGACCGCCGCAACCCACTGCGCCAGCGCCGCGCGCTTCGCGCAGTCCTGATCCGTGTTATCGCCCTTGATCTCGAGCACCAGCGTCGAGCCGTCCGCGAGCCGGACCAGAAAGTCCGGCAGGTATCGCCGGCGCACGCCGTTCCAGAGGTAGTAGACGACGAAACCGAGGTGATCGTTCTTGGCGTAGGTGACCACGCGGCTCGAACGCTCGAAGGTCTGCGCCGCGAAGATTTCCCAGGTGCTGTCGCCGACCACATGGCTGATCTGCGACTTGGTCGTCGCGACGTTCGGCTTCGTCGTGTACCAGGTGCGCATCGCGCGCGTGGAGCCGATCGGGTCCTCACCGTCGAAGACGGGTTCGAGCTGTTCCAGGTTCTGCTCCTCCACGAAGCGAACCAGATGCTGGACGATCGCATCTACGTTGAGCGAGAGCAGGATGCGTCGTCGCAAGGGGTCCTGATGGAACAGGGACGGGATCTGCAGGCGGTCCGACCGCAGGAACTCCTCGACCAGCCGCACGAGCTGCAGGACTAGATACTCTCGGCTGCCGTTGAAACCGCCGGCCAGCGAGTCGAATGCCTTGCGCGCGGCCTTGAACACCAGCCGTTGGAGTCGGAACTCCTCCGGGAGCCGCTCCAGGTCGATCACGTGCACCTTACCGAGGTCGGTCGCGCCGCCGACGGCGGGCGCGACCTCGGCAGTGATGCGAGTCTCGGAGGGGTCGAGAGTGAGCGCATCCACGCGCGACCAGTCCACCGTCAGCGTCGGCCGTACGACGCTGTCGATGCGCAGTACGTTCGGCCAGCGGATCTCCAGCGCATTGCGCTCGGGCAGCGACTCGATCTGCATGCTCGCCTTCGGCGGCGCCGGCGCATCTCCGCCTGGCCCTGCGTCCAGGAAGATCGACAGCGGTACGCCGAACACGTTGACGTACTCCGGGCGGTAGCGGCCGTGCTCGTCGAAGTCGTGCGTGACGCGCCGCAGGCCGCGGCCGATCACCTGCTCGCAGAGCAGCTGGCTCGTGAACGCCCTCAGGCCCATGATGTGGGTGACGTTCTTCGCGTCCCAGCCTTCGGACAGCATCGCCACCGAGACGACGTTCTGCACGTCCTGGCCCGGCGTGCCCGCCTTGCCGACGTTGTCCACGATGGTCCGCAGCAGCTCTTCCTTCCTGAGCTCGCGGGCGCGGGCCTTGCGGTCCTCGGGAATCCGCGCCGCCCCAAGAATCTCCTGCAGTCGCGCCTCGTATTCCCGGTCACTCGCGGCGGTTTCGCCGAGCTCGGCCTTTTCCAGCACGCGGGAGTCCACGCGCAGGGTCCGCTCCGGCGCGTGTAGCTCTGACCAGTGCGCATCGCCCTTGTTGAAATAGTGCTCGATGCGCGCGGCTGTTTCGGTGCGGTTGCACACGGTCAGCATCACCGGCGGCGCAACGTGGCCGCCGTCACGCCACTGCTGCCACGTCGCGCGCCAGTCGGCGCCCAGCAGTGTGTAGGCGTCCTGCACGAGGCGCGGCAGAGGCTCGTGGGGCTGGGCACCGCGGCGGTTCACGTCCTCCGCCACCGCGTCGTCGCGGTAGAGGTGGTAGAGCTTCGAACGCAGGGTTGCCGCGTCCGGCATAGCGTCATCGCGCACGACGACCCGCGGCGTCTTCACGAGGCCCGCCTCGATCGCGTCGTTCAGTCCGAAGTCCGAGACGATCCAGTCGAACAGGCCGACTTCGGCATTCGCCTTGCCGGATGGAATGAACGGGGTCGCCGACAGGTCGAAGCAGCGTTGGATCCGTCGCGTTCGGTGAATGCGATCCAGCCCTTCGACCCAGCGCGTGGCTTCTTCGGGATCGAAATGTTCCGACTTCTTCAGCTGCGCCTCGGGCGGGATGCGATACGCGTGGTGCGCTTCGTCGTTGATGACGACGAGGTCTTTCAGACCCGCGAGCTTGCCGAGCACGCGACGCGTGTAGGCCTCGTCCGATTCGGCGCCCTTCTTCACGACGGACCGCTCCGCCGGCTTCAGGGGCATCAGCGAGTGCCAGTTCTCGATCAGGATCTCAGCCTGGTTCAGCTTCTGGCGCAGCGACTCCGACGGGCACAGACGGAACGCGTCGTAGTAGTTATCCGGCTCACCGGGATAGAGCACGCGCAGGCGCTCCTTCACCGTGAGGCCGGGCGTGACGATCAGGATGCCCCGCGAGAAGTCGCGGTTGCGGCGCGGGAAGGTCAACGCGTTCAGCACCTGCCACGTGACGACCATGGCCATCACGGTGGTCTTGCCGGCGCCGGTGGCCATCTTGCTGCACAGGCGCTCCCACGGCCCGCCGTCGCCGGGCACCTGTATGCCCTGCCGGTACGCATCCGGGGCCTCGACCCACCAGATCAGCGTCTCGATGGCCTCGAGCTGGCAGAAGTAGAACGGGTATTCGCGTGCGGTGCGGTCGCGCCAGTGCTCGAGCAGCCGGCGCGTGACGCTCGTGATGCCCGGACAGTCGTCGGCCCGCCAGGCGTCCACGCGCTCGCGGATGCGGTTGACGAGGTCCAGCGTCTCGACTCGCTTGGTGTTGTTGCGAACGTCGAAGATCTCGTAGCCGGCGGCGCGGCGCTGGGGCACCAGCGTCAGCGTGCCGTGGCTGGCGGGCTGCCAGTGCTGCGCCGGCGGGTCGTACGGCGTGTTGATGATCAGCGAGCGAGGCGCGGTCATCGTCCCTCCGCGCGGCGGTAGGCCTGGTCGGGTCTGTTCGGGGTGTCGGGATACCGGAGCTCCAGTTCGCCGTCCCGGGTCATGGGCGTGACGTAGTCGTCGCGCAGATGAGCGGGCCTGCGCTTCAGCAGCGCGCCGATCTGCGGAAGGGTCAGGTACCGGCCTGTACAGAGATCCAGAATCGCCTTGCGCACTGTCTCGCGGGCTGCGCGGCGCGAGGTGCGAACCGGCTCGGCAATCCTGAGGAGGTCAGGATCCTCCGCCTCCTCAGCAGAAACCGACGTCTTGGCAGGGGAGTCCGGATCCTTAGCAGGGGAGTTCGGCCCCTTAGCAGGGGAGTCCGGATCCTTAGCAGGGGAGTTCGGGCCCTTAGCAGGGGAGTCCGGATCCTTGGCGGGGGTGCTCGGCCCCCTGGTAGGCAACTGATACCGGGTTCCCCGACCGATCCCCTCCTGCAGAAGGAAACCTCGCCGTACGAGCCCGCGCAGCAGGACCGTGATGTCGGCGCGGTGCATCGAAATCATGTCCTGCAGCCGCTGGTTCGTGACGTGGCTCTCCAGTTCGGCCGCGACCAGGACCTGCAGCTCGTCCGGAGACAGCGCCTCGAGCTCCGGACCGAAGAGCGCGCGCAGGGACTCGACGGCCTCCCCCGGGAGCGTCGAGATCATCGGCAACACCAGCCGTACGCGCTCGGGCCCGCGAGTCTCGCCGAGCAGCGGGGACTGCCAGTGCTGGGCGTCCCAGCTGGACCGGATCTTGTCGATCCCGGAGCCCGCCCGGTCGCCGACCCCGAGGATCTGAAACATCTTCTGCAGCGACTTGTTCCGGCATTCGCTGATGCCGCCGCGCTGCAACTGCTCCCTCGACACCAGGAGCGTCCCCGGATTCGAGAACTCGAGGCGATCCACGTAGCGATCGATCACGATGCCGCCCTGGCCGCTGTAGTCGGCGTGGATCAGTGCATTGACCAGAGCTTCCTGGAGCGCCTCGTGTACTGGCGTGACCTGCCGCCGGTATCCCTCCGGATCGCGCTGGAACGGCTGCTTCACACCGGGCCCGGTGCTGAGCAGCACGGTCACGCGGCGGTAGAACTGGAACAGGTTCGCTTCCCACGTTCCGTCCGACGTAAGGCGATCGGTCCAACGTATCGCCGGATCGTCCGAGAAGCGCTCCCGGTAGTCGACGTGGAACCCCGGCACGGCCTCGGGCGCGGTGATCGCCAGGTGCTTGCCGAACATCAGCAGGCCGGCCACCGTCACGCCCAGTCGCCCCGAGGGCCGGTCCCGCTGAAGGGCGCCCAGCTTCAGCAGTAGATCCTGATCCGTGTCCGCGATCCACGGATGGCCCGGACGAGCCGCGGCAAAGAGCGACCGGAACTGACGGATGGACTCCAGGTCGAGATCCGTCCACTCGAAGTGCTCGACCACGCGGCCGTCGGCGGCGTGCTCCGGGCGATCGGCGAACATGCGGCGCACTTCGTCCTCGGTGCACCGGTAGTCGCCCTCGTGGTTGCGACGGAACGTTCCCGACAAGGGGTGGTGGCCGACGTAGACCGGGCGCTGGCGTCGATCGGCACGCGGCACCTGGATGCAAACGACCTCGCGCCCCGACGATGCCGGCAGCGGTACCCGCTGGACGCTGCGCTCCGACAGCAGGTTGCAGCTGACCTTGTCCCGGTTGTTCACCGTGTTCCAGAAGTCGGTCAGCAACTTCTCGACGTTGTCGAGCCCGTGCGGCTCGAGGTGTCCCTCGCGCTGCGCGATGCCGAGCCAGATCGTTCCTCCGTCGGTGTTGGCGAACGCGCTATAGGTCTCCCACAGGTCGCGCGGCAACCCGCCCTTCGCCGACTTGTATTCGACATCGACGCCTTCATACGGCGACAGCTGGTCGAAGAGCTCGAGCTGCGCTTCCGTCGAGGTCATGGCAGCCGCAGGATCTTCAACGACTCGATCCCCCGATCGTCGACGATCTTCACCGCCACCGTCCGATTCTCGCCCGCCTCGAACGGCAGGCTCACGGTGCCGTGCAGCTTCGTCAGCAGCGATTCGTCCAGCTCCGCGCGGATGTCCCTCCGCAGCTTGTTCCAGCCGTCCTTCGCGCCCGCCATCGGGAAGAACACCTGTCGCGGGAACAGCGAGCGCTGGTCGTAGTCCGTGTCCAGCGCCCACGCGGCGATCCGGCTCTTGCCGCCGGACACCAGCTCGCCCTTCACGGTGTCGAAGTAGTCGAAGCCGTTGACCTCGGCGACCCACCGGCCGTCCTTCGTCTGCCGCAGGTCCACGTCCGGCTGGCCCATCAGCCAGAAGCTCTGGTTGCTGGCGCGCGCCTTCTTCAAGTCCTCGGTGAGCAGGTCCGTGTTCATCTGCGCGCGCAATGCGGTGATGCCGCGTATGGCGTCGATGTCCTTGGCGGCCTCCGGGTCGAACGCGAATGCGCAGAATACGATCAGCTTCGGGCGCGGGAACAGGTCGCCGGCCTCACGGATCGCGAGCTCGACCTGGCGCTGTTCGAGCGCGGCGTGCTCCGGACCGAAGCTGACGACCGCGCGCTCGCCGGATTCAGCGATCGTGCCGCTGCAGTGCAGCCAGCGCGTGTCCGGCAGCGTTTCGAGCTCCGCGAACTTCAGCACCTGGCCGCCCTTGCCGCGGATGCCGGTCTTTGCGAGCTCGTCGCGCCAGGCGTGGTGGCGGGAGGTCTGGCCGGAGCGTGCGATCGTCGCGTCCGCCTCCTGCGGCGGCAGCTCGTCGTCGAGCGCGCACAGGGCTATCCTCATCCTGCGAATCGCTCTTCCGAGTGCCATCGGAGCATTTCGCGGTCGGGTGCATCGCGCGGTTCACTCGGCAAAACTGCCAACTTCTCGCCGTCGAGCCGGTAGTACGCCTTGCCGTTGAACCATTGATCCCGGATGCGCCGGCTCACTTTAATCGTGAAGTCCGGTGTAACCGTGACGAGCCCTTGATCGAACAGCTTGTGGAAGTCGGAGCGAAGCAGCAGCCCGTTACTCGTACGATTTGGACCGTTCATCGAAAAAGGCCGGATATGGGCAGCCTCGAGAACGGGAAGCGTTGACTCTCCAGTAATCGCGCAGCGGCGTCGATAAGCCTCCGTCACGAGAACGCGGAAAGCACCTTGCCCGAGCCGCGCTCTGGCGAGAAACGGCTCTGTGTATCGCTCGCCGGCGAGCGGATCGCCGGTGATCGGGCCCATAGATCCGTCTTCGACCTGCCGCCCGCCCAGCCGCTCTCGCACTGCGTCCCATATGGCGCGTCCGGAAACCTCGTGGTCATCGAAAGTCTTCCCACGGACGATGTTGCCAGACCAGTCCGACGGTGCAGGAATCCAATTCTCGCGCGGAAAGAAGAATGGCTGAGCCAGCACCGTACAGCCGATCTCCAGCCTCACTGCCCGCGGGTCTGGTGACATCGGGCGGATCGTTCTTTCGAGCGCATCCAGCGATTCCGCACCATTCTTCTGTCCGAAGGCCTCCCAAGCAAGCGCGATCGGTAGCGACGAGAACTTCACGAAGTACCCGCCACCCGCGATGTGGTTGTGTGGGCGCTTCAACTTGAACAGAAACGGAGTACCAGGGGGAAGATTGGTGAACAGTGGCGTCGCGCTCGGTTGCCAGAAGTTCACCTCGTCGAAGCCGCTGTGCTCTAGGTATGACCACCAGCGGTTGTCGGTGACTCCGACCCACAGCTTCACGTGTTCATCTCCGGGCCTCGAAGCCGGTGTATTCGGCCTTGACGGTCCTGCTAGGGCAAGGCCCCGCCCGCCGCGTGCGCAGGGCCCGGTTCCCGACCGGCGTGCCGTCCTCGGGGACGAGCGCAAGCAGGCGCTCCGCCAGGTCCGTGGCGCGATCCTTCGACATCGAGAGCCCCCGTCCGGTCTGCGGCGCCCGAAGCATACGAGGCGGCGCCGGCAGCCTGCCAGCGGGGAGTCCACGCGCCGACGGGCTACGGCGTCGACGATTGACGCCCTCGCCGGCCGACTCGGACAATCCGTCCCGCTCGGCGCACCGCGGCACCGCCGACGGTGGCGCCCCGTCTATGGAGCCGCATGGACCTGCTGGCGACCACCATCGAGCTCCGTCAACTGCGCGAACAGCCGCAGTGGCGCCTGCTGGCCGCGGACAAGGCGCCGCTGGTACTCGCGCTGCTGAAGCTGCGCTTCGAGGGCGGTGAACGCCGCGTCGCCGCCTCGCTGCTGCACGAGCGGATCGGCCAGGACCTGCAGGCGCTGCGGGCGACCGGCGAGGACCTGCCCCGCACGCCGCAGGCCTACGTCGCGGACTGGCTCGCCGAACGCTGGATCGCGCGCCGGCTCCCGGCCGGTGCCGCGGAGGAGGAGTACGAGCTGACGGCGGACGGCGCCGCAGTGCTGCGTTTCGTCGCCGGGCTCGTCAACCCGCGTACGGCGGCGACCGAAAGCCGGCTCAGCGTCGTCATCGATCGCGTGAACCGGCTGGCGACGGAGACGGACCCGGACCCTGGCCAGCGCGTGGCCGCACTGGAGGCGGAGCGGGCACGGCTCGACGCCGAGATCGCGAGCGTGCAGCGCGGCGAGGTGCACGCGCTCGAGGATGCGCGCGCGCTCGAACGCGCGCGCGAGATCGTGCAGCTTTCGGACGAGCTGTCGGCCGACTTCCGGCGCGTGGCCGAGGAGTTCGAGAGCCTCAATCGGTCGCTGCGCGAGCGTCTGCTGGACACGACCGGCGGTCGCAGCGAGGTCCTGGAGGCGCTGTTCGCCGGCGTGGACCTGCTCGCCGCGAGCCCGGCAGGGCGCACGTTCGCCGCGCTGTGGCGGCTGCTGAGCGACCCGGTGCAGAAGGCCGTCCTCGAGGATTCACTGGCCGCACTGCTGGGACGGCCGTTCGCGCAGTCACTGACACTCGACGAGCGTCGCTTCCTGAAGCGGCTGACCGCGACGCTGGTGGACGAAGCGGGCAACGTGCAGCAGGTTCTGCAGGGCCTCGCGCGCAGCCTGCGGCACTTCGTCGAGAGCCGGGAGTACCTGGAGCAGCGCCGGCTCGCGCAGGTGCTGCGCGAGGCCCAGACCGCGGCGCTGCAGGCGAAAGACACCGTCCGTCCGGCGACGCCGCTCGCCGTCACGCTGCAGCTGACGAGCAGCGCGATCCGCTCCGTCGGCCAGTGGCAGCTCTACGATCCGGCCACGCGCGCCACCGCGGGCTCGATGGAGCCCACCGACGCGCCGACGATCGACGTCGCCGCACTGGCCGAGCTGCTGCGCCGCGCCGAGATCGACCTGCGCAGCCTCCGTAGACTGATCCGGGAGGCACTGGGCGAGCGCGCGCAGGTGTCGATCGGCGAGCTGCTGGCCCGCGAGCCCGCGCGTCAGGGTCTCGGTACGATCGTCGGCTACGTGTCGCTCGGATGCCGCCACGGCGAGCGTACGACCGGTACCGAGACCGTCGAATGGACCGGGCTCGACGGCGAGCAGCGGCGTGCCCGCATTCCGCGCCTGTGGTTCACGAGGGAACGAGCCGATGAACTCCGGGACTGACGAGCGTGGATCCGCGCTGTTCGACGGCGACACAGGCGAACTCCCCCTCGATACGCGGCGCGTGCTCGTGACGCTGCTGCTCGGTCCCTCGCTGGACGGGCGTCGCCAGAATCAGCTCTGGCGCATACTCCTGCGCGACGAAGCGGTGGTGGTGCGCCGGCTGCACGAGCTGTTCCTCGAGCTCGTGATCGACCGCGACCAGCAGGTGGCGTTCACGCGCCAGATCCAGTCCGAGGATCAGTCGCTGCCCATTCTGCTGCGACGCGCGCCACTGACGTTCCTCGACTCCGTGCTGCTGCTCCACCTGCGGCGCTGCCTGACGGAGGCGGATGCCCGCGGCGAGCGCGGCGTCGTATCTCTGGAGGAGATGCTGGATCACCTGCGCGCATTCCAGCCACGCGATACCGCCGACCACGCGCGGTTTCAGAAGCAGATGCAGGCCGCCGTCGAGAAGGTGAAGAAACACAGCCTGCTGCAGAAGCTCCGTGGCTCCGAGGAGCGGTACGAGATCTCGCCGACGCTGAAGCTGCTGTTCTCGGCCGAGCAGATCGAGGCGCTCACAGCGGTCTACCGGCGGCTGGCGAGCGGTGAGGGCGTAGCCGGCGCGGAAGGCGGCGACGCGCTGGACACGGGCGACGAGGGTGAGCCGGATCTCGCGACCGTTCGGGACATTCCCGGGGACGGCTCGCCTTGAGTTCGCTCGACCTGTTCGGCCGCGAAGCCGGCGCCGCGGAGCAGTTCCGGCTCGCGCGACTGCAGGCGTACAACTGGGGCACGTTCTCCGGCCTCGCGGACCTCGCCGTCGCACGTCGCGGGTTCCTCGTGCTCGGACCGTCGGGCTCGGGAAAGTCCAGCCTGCTGGACGCGTACACGGCGCTGCTGACGCCGCCGAAGTGGCTGGACTTCAATGTCGCCGCCCGCGAGGCCGAGCGCGTCGGCCGCGATCGCACGTTGCTCAGCTACGTGCGCGGCGCGTGGGCCCAGCAGACCGGTACCGCAGGCGAATACGCCGTGCAGTACCTGCGGCCCGGGACCACGTGGTCCGCGCTCGCGGCGACGTTCCGGAACGAGGCCGGATCGGCCGTGACGCTGGTCGCGCTCTACTGGATCTCGGGCGGCAGCAGCAGCACGACGGACGTGCGCAGGCGCTGGCTGGTGGTGCCGCGTGAACTGCTGCTGCGCGAGCTCGAGTTCTTCCCGGGCTCGGACTTCGACGTCCGGCGCCTTGCGCGGGAAGTGCGGGACGCTTGGGTCGCGGATCAGTTCAGCGTGTATCGGGAGCGCTTCTGTCGACTGCTCGGCATCGAAAGCGAGCTCGCGCTAAAGCTGCTGCACCGGACCCAGTCGGCCAAGAACCTGGGGGACCTCAACACGTTCCTGCGGGACTTCATGCTCGACGTGCCGGAGACCTTCGAGCGTGCCGACGCGCTGGTCGCCGAGTTCGGCGAGCTGAAGGCCGCGCACGGTGCCGTGGTCGCCGCACGGCGGCAGATCGAGATCCTGAGGCCGGCGCGCGACGACTTCGAGTCGCTGACGACGGTGCAGCGTCGCTGTACTGAGGTCGACGAACTGCTGGCCGGCGTGGAACCGTATCGGGAGATGCTCCGCGCGACCCTCCTTCGCGAGGCCAGCGGGCGCACGGAGGCCGAGCTCGCGATCGCGCGGGCGGAACTTGTCAGCGCCGAAGAGACGCTGGCGCGCGAGCGCCTCGCGCGTCAGGAGTTGGAGGCGCGCCGGGCCGCCGCGGGCGGCGCGCGCCTCGAGGACTGGCGCAGACAGGTGCACGACCTCGAGGGGGAGCGCGAGCGGCGGACGGGACGTCGCGAGTCGCTGGCCCGCGACGTCCGCCTGCTCGGGCTCCCGGTACCCGCGAGCGCAGGCGAGTTCGCCGGCCTCGTACACGAGGCACGCCGGCGGGTGCAGGACGAAGCCTCCGGGCGGGAAGGCCGTGAACAGGAGCTCGACGCGCTGAAGCTGCGGAAGGCGGCCGTCGAGAAGGAGTTCGCCGAGACCCGGGCGGAGCTCGCGACGCTGGAGCGGCAGCCGTCGAGCATACCCGCCTACCTGCTCGAGGTGCGCGACGCGCTCGCCCGCGAGCTCGGCGTCGGCGCGGAACGGCTGCCGTTCGCCGGCGAGCTGATGCAGGTGCGCGACGACGAGGCGGACTGGCGCGGGGCGCTGAACCGTGCTCTGCGCGGGCTCGCGCTGTCGCTGTTGGTGGAGGAACCGCTGTACGCGACTTTCGCCGCGAAGGTGAACCAGCGCCATCTCGGCCATCGGCTGGTCTTCCTGCGGATCCCGGCGACGGCGACGCGCGGCCGCGCGCGGACCGAGGGCGCTCGCGATCCCGTGCGGGCCGCAACGCTGGATGCCGTGGTGCGCAAGCTGGAGTTCGCGGATCGACCGCAGGTCGAGTGGCTGAGGAGCGAGATCGCCCTGCACCACCCGCTGCGCTGCGTGGACACGCTGGCGGCCTTCCGTGACGCCGATCAGGCGCTCACGCAAGAGGGCCTGGTGAAGCGCGGCCCGACACGGCACGAGAAGGACGACCGACGGGCGGTGAACGACCGCAGCGCCTGGGTGCTCGGCTTCGACAACCGCGACAAGCGGGAGTGGTACGCGGACCGGGTTCGTGCGCTGGGTGAGCAGGTTGCCGAGCTGGGTCGGCAGGTGAGCGAGGCGCGCGAGCGCGACGAACGGGCACGCGGGATGCTCGAGGCGTGCCAGCGGGTAGCGAATCTGACCTGGGCGGACGTGGACGTCTCCGGGGTGGTCGATCGCATCGGCGAACTGCAGGCGCGCATCGACGCGGAACTGTCGCAGAACCTGGACCTGAGTCGGCTGGACGCGGAGATCAAGGGTGCGCTCGCCCGCGTGAACGATGCGCAGGGCGTTCGTGACGACCGCGGCGGCGCGGTACGGACGCTGGAGCAGCGGCTCGACGGTTACGCGCGACAGGCCGCAAGGATCATCGCCGTCGAACCCACGCCCTTCCAGAAGACGGGCCTGCAGGCGCGCTTCGACTCCAGCGGTCACGCGGAGCTCGAGACGCTGGATCGCCTTGCGAATCGCGTCACGAAGGAACTCGGCGAGGAGCGGCAGCGACTGGCGGCGGACTCGGAGCGCCTGCGGGCCGCGGTCGAAGCCGGCTTCGCCACCTTCGTCCGCGAGTGGCCGGCGGAATCCGGCGGGCTCGACGCGCGGCTGGCGAGCGCAGAGGATTTCTTCGCGAAGCTGACGCGCCTCGAGGTGGATGCGCTGCCGGACTATGAAGCGCGCTTCCTGCAGCTGCTGCACGAACAGGGGGACCAGAACCTCGTGCTGCTGCGCGACCAGCTCGACCGCGAACGGCGGGCGATCGCGGAGCGACTGGAGATCGTGAACGACAGCCTGCGGCGCGTGCAGTTCTCGCCGGGCACGCACCTCGTGATCGACTCGGCCGACCGCGCACTGGACGACGTTCGGGAGTTCCGGCGCGCGATGAGGTCGGCGCTGGAGAGGCCTCCGGGTGTGTCGGACGCGCACGCCGCGGAACGGCGGTTCGCCGCCCTCGACGCGCTGGTCACGCGACTCGGCAGCGCCGAGCCTGCGGATCGGCGCTGGCGCGACCTCGTGCTGGACGTGCGCTGGCAGGTGGAGTTCGTCGGCCGGGAGCTCGACGATTCCGGCCGCGAGGTGGAGGTCTACCGCAGCGGCGCCGGCAAGTCGGGCGGCCAGCGCCAGAAGCTGGCGGCGACGTGCCTCGCGGCGGCGCTGCGTTACCAGCTCGGCGGCGCCGAGGACGCGCTGCCCCGATTCGGGACCGTGGTGCTGGACGAAGCCTTCGACAAGGCGGACGAGCAGTTCACGACGCTGGCGATGCGGATCTTCGAGTCGTTCGGCTTCCAGATGATCGTCGCCACGCCGATGAAGTCCGTAATGACGCTGGAGCCGTTCGTTGGCGGAGCTTGTTTCGTCACCATCGAGGACCGGCGACGCTCGGCGCTGCTCCTGATCGAGTTCGAGTCGGAGACCGGCCGCCTGCGCCTGCCGGACGGCGCGCGCGAGGAACGGGCCAGTGCTGCTCCCTGACGAGGTGCGCAAGCGCCTTCAGCGCGCTTGGCCGGAGCGGCGTCGGCGCGAACTCGCGGGCGACGCGGAGTGGCCCTTTCGCGTGGTGCTCGGTGCACCGACGGAGGCCGAAGCCGCAGGGGCCGTGGACACCTTCCGTGACTGGACTGCCGCGTGGGAGCGCTGGACGCCCCCGGGCGAGGTCCACTGGGAGGAGCGTTCCTGGTCCCGGCTGGGTCGCCAGCGAATCCCGCGCCGCCTCGTCGTCGGCTCGGCCGAGCGTCTTGCGGAGCTCGTTGGGTCAGGTCACGAGTGGCGAGGCCTACGGGCGCGCCGCGAAGTCGTGCGGCGCGAACTGCCCGCGTCGATCGGGGGCAGGGTGTTCGCGGCGTGGCATGAGCACGTCGGTGCGCTCTCGGAGTCCGACTTCAGGCGGCTGGTGTCGGTCGTCCTGTGGCTGAGCGTTCCTCGCGGCCGGGCGGTCCATCTCAGGACCTTACCGATCGCAGGGATCGATACGAAGTGGATCGAGGCGAACGAGGCTGTGGTGCGGGAGTGGGTGGCGGCCGCCAGAGGTCTGGACCCGGCGATCGGCACCGCAGCGGTTTGCGAGCTGTGGGAGGTCCCGCCGAAGTTGCGCGTTCGCCTGCTCGCGCCCGAGTTGCGAGCCGTGGTCGGCGGACTGCGGGACCTCGAAGCACCCGTCGAGCAGCTCGCGGCGCTCGCGCTGCGACCGCGAGGAGTGCTGGTGGTCGAGAACCTGGCGTCCGCACAAGCGCTCGGGGACCTGCCGGGAGTGGTCGTCGTCGCCGGCCTGGGCGCCAGCGTCACCTTGGTCTCGCGGCTGGATTGGGCGCGCGGCGTCCCTTGGGGCTACTGGGGCGATCTCGACACGCATGGCTTCGCGATTCTCGATCGGGCGCGAGCGGTCGACGCCGAAATCCAATCACTGCTAATGGATACGGGCACGCTCCTGGCTCATCGGGACCTGTGGGGCACGGAACCTTCGCAACACACCGCGGGGCTCACGCACCTGACACCCCCCGAGAGGGAGGTCTACGAAGGGTTGCGTTCGCACCGCTGGGGGGATCGCGTTCGGCTCGAACAGGAAAGGATCGACTGGAATCGGGCAACGGCAGCGATCGACTCCTGGTCGAGCTCGCTATGACACGTGCCAGCTCGTCCATCGACC
Organism: Steroidobacteraceae bacterium; assembly: GCA_027531255.1. Lineage (GTDB taxonomy): Bacteria > Pseudomonadota > Gammaproteobacteria > Steroidobacterales > Steroidobacteraceae > JAPZRU01. Next base: position 16,358 of record JAPZRU010000010.1, read on the forward strand.
AGAGTAGCGTTTCATAACTTTGCATCATCAGGTGCGTGTCGTTGATAACCTATTGAATTATATGGGTTGAGACGCGATCTTATGTATGCAATCATGTATGCATGACGACGCGTGTGGCCCTTCGGGTAAGCGAACATCTCAACCGCGGCCCCACCACCGCGGCGGATCTCGCCCAGCGGCTCGGCGTTTCCCAGCCGACCATTTCGCGCGCCCTGCGGCCGCTCGAGGCCACCGGCCGCGTCGTTCGCTTCGGCCGGACACGGGGTGCTCGGTACGGGCTCGCGCGCGACGTCCGCGGCCTCGGCAGCCGCTGGCCGCTCTACCGCATCGACGAAGCCGGCCTGCCGCACGAGATCACGACGCTGGTGGCGGTCGAGCGCGATCACTACTACGCGCCGGGCGGGCCCTCGCGCATCGAGGGACTCGGCGACGGCCTGCCCTACTACTTGCAGGACGCGCGTCCCGCCGGCTTTCTGGGCCGGGCGGTTCCGTCGCGCTACCCCGAGCTGGAACTGCCACCGCGTGTCGTCGACTGGACCGACGATCACGTGCTCGCGTTCCTGGCCCGACGCGGGTCTGACACCGTCGGCGATCTCGTTCTCGGTCGCGAATCGCTCAATCGGTACCTCGAAGGCGACGGCGGTCCACCGCTCGTGCGCGACGTCGACCGGGTCACGCGGTATCCGGAGTTGGCGACGCAGGCGATGGCGGGCGCTCCCGCGGGCTCGTCCGCGCAGGGCGAGCACCCGAAGTTCAGCGTGCGGGTCGAACGCGGCGGCGACGCGGTACACGCGTTCGTGAAGTTCTCGCCGCCGCGCGACACGCGGGTCGGCGAGCGTTGGGCGGACCTGCTGGCCTGCGAGGCGCTCGCCTCGGATTTCCTGCGCAGTGAAGGCGTCGCCGCCGCGCGCAGTCACGTGGTCGAATCCGGGACCCGCGTGTTCCTCGAGTCCGAGCGCTTCGATCGCGTCGGCAGCGAAGGACGCCGCGGGGTCGTGACACTGCTGGCGATCGACGCGCAGTTCCACGGCGAACTGGATCGCTGGACGTCGGCCGCGCAGCGCCTGCACGAGGATGGCCTGCTGTCGGCGGAGGACGCCGAGCGCGTCGCGCTGCTCGATGCGTTCGGCGCACTCATCGCCAATACCGACCGCCACCTCGGCAACCTGACTCTGTTCGACCGTCGCGAGGGCCGGTTCGAGCTGGCACCCGTCTACGACATGCTGCCAATGCTGTTCGCGCCAAGCGACGGCGACCTGGTCGAGCGCCCGTTCAAGCCGCAGGGCGCGCGGGCGGAATCGCTCTCCGTCTGGCCCAGGGCGCGCGAACTGGCGCTCGGCTACTGGACGAGGCTCGTGGAGGAACCGCGGCTGACGGGCGCGTTCCGCCGCCGCGCGGCCGAGTGCCGCGATCTCGTGGCGCGCACGAGGCTGCGAAGCCGCTAGCGCGAGGCAACCGATGTTCGCGGCCCTCGGCCGTTGTCAGCGGTGCGATCTCAGGGTGCTCGATAGCTTTCGTCCCCGTCGGCCGCTCGCAGGAACGCCGTCGATGGCAGATCGGCCGAAATCCGGCCCGCGAGGTGCCGGTGCAACTCCGCATCCACGCAGTACACGTAGCACCCCTTCATCCCCCGCGTCATCAACGTCCGATACGTGTTCCTGACGATCGCATCCGCCTTCTTCCTCGCCCCCTCCGGATCCCGCCTCGCCTCCGCCTTGTACCCCTTGATCGACTGATCCTGCCGCGACCGCATCTCCGGCCGCGTGATCACCTCGCCGTTCCGCACGATCAGGTCCGGCCCGACGATCACGCCGACGTAGTCCACCTCGAGCCCCTGGCACGTGTGGATGCAGCCGATCTCCTTCACCGACTCCTTCGCCGTGATCCAAAGCCCCTCGTCGGATGCCAGGTTCCACCGCATTCCGAACCCGTGCTCCGGGATCGTGACGTCGACCTCGTCCGGCTTCGTCTTGCTCTTCCAGTCCCAGCAGTAGCCGGCCACCATGCGCGCGCGGTTCGCGGGCGCGTTCAGCCGCTCGATCTCCCGGCGCAGCGCGTTCGGGTCGTCGTACACGCGGAAGTCGTAGTCGCGGGTATCCAGGATCGGGTTCGCGGTCCCGCGGATGCCGAGCACGTCGTCCAGCCACGCCAGGTAGCCGTCCGAGCCGCTGCACCGGAACTGGGACGCAAGCTGAAGCCGCGTGACCTCGGCACCCTCCGCCCGCGCCCGCGCCGCGATGTCCTCGGCACTGCCGACGTCCTTCCACGTCACGCGCTGGTCTTCGTCGATGAAGAAGATCGCGCACCGCGACGCGCGGATGATCTCGGAGACCTGGTGCTCGCCCAGGTTCGAGAACAGCCCGGACTTCTCGTTCAGCCGGTGCGCTTCGTCCACGACCAGCACGTCGAACTCGTCCTTCGGCGACTCGTAGAACGAGCCGGAGCCGCCGAACAGCGTCGAGATCTTCGACCGGTGCAGCACGCCGGCGAGCGTGTGCTCGATGACCTGCCGCGGCGCGCGGTTCTTCGACACGTACCGCGCGTTCAGGCGGCGCTCGATCAGCGTCGCCAGCAGGTTCACGGCGACGACGCTCTTGCCCGTGCCCGGCCCGCCTTCGACGATGACGACTTTCTTCGTCCCAGCCTGCGCCGCCGTCGCGCGCGCGAGCGCCGTCTCGAACACGAGCTTCTGGTCGTCGATCAGCACGAACTCGCGCCGGCCCTGCATCATGCCCTTCAGCGCGTCGACGAGCCGGCGGCTCGGGCGGATGCGCCCCTGCTCGAGGCGGTAGATCAGCTCGCCCCGGTCGCCCTTGCGCACGTGCCGGGCGATGAACGCGCGCAGCTTCTCGCGCTCGGCGTCGCCGGCCAGGAACAGCGGCGCGCGCTCGACGTAGTACGCATAGAACTCGTGGCGCAGGTCCGCGCCGTCGCCGCAGTTGTGCAGGTACGCGCAGGGCTGCAGAGGCACGTCCGCCTCGTCGACGGTCGCGTTGAAGTTGCGCAGCAGCTCCGCGTACGACCAGCTCTGGTACGAGGGGTGGCTGGTGTCCGCCTCGCCATTGGCGAAGCGGGTGCGGACGACACCGTCCATCGGCGTGCGCTTCGCGTGCTCCCACTGCTTGAGCTCGACGATCAGCAGGTTGTGGCGGCCGGCTTCGTCCGTGCCTGAGAGCAGCACGTCGATGCGCTTCGAGGTCTGGGGGATGCCGTACTCGACCGCGACGCCGCAGTCGCCGGGGATGGCCTCTGCGTTCAGCACCTTCGCCATCGCGAGGAGGGATTCCTTCCACGAGCGCACTTCGCTCGCCGCGACGCCGTGGCCGAGGCGGGCGCGGAAGGCGGACAGGATCACGGCTTCGATGTCGCGCGTGAAGGCGGTGGTGAGGAAGTCGGACTTGGTGGAGTGGTAGACGATCACGGGTGGGGTTTAGCGGGTGCGGGGGCGGGAGTCCAGAGCGAGGCGGGACGGGCAGCGCGGGGGCTGGGGGCTGGGGGCTGGGCTGGGAAGGAATGCGAGGGAATTGGAGGGAATGGAAGGGAATTGAAGGGCGTCGCAGGTCGTGGACGATGTTCATCCGCCGGCTTCGTCTAATCAACGAGTTACGGCCGCAGTCGCCCCCGCCGTACGAGGGCTTTCGGGGCTGCATTCGAGATCGGCCCGGCAGTACGCCACGTCGAGCCGCCGCAGTTGGCGAATCGGCCGGAACCCCAGCCTTTTCCGCCGTTGACGCTCGGTTGCGACCGACCTACGGTTCACCGATGAAGCGCGACGACGCGAGCATCGAAGAACAGGCGGCCCGACTGTCGCATCGGGACAGGGCGCGGCTCGCTTTACGGCTCATCGAAAGCCTCGAGCCAGGCCAGGACGAAGACGTCGACGAGCTCTGGTTGGACGAAGCCGAGCAACGTCTTCGCAGGTACGATCAGGGCGCTACGCAGGCGCGGGATGCCGAGGACGCCGTCGCCGACATCGAGCGTCAGCTGAAATGATGGCAGTGCGGCTCCTCCCGGAAGCGGAGGAGGAGTTGCTGGCGGCCGCGAAGTTCTATGAGGCGGAGCAGGCAGGCTTGGGGCGCGCTCTGCTTCAGGAGTTTCGGCGGAAACTTCGACTGATCCAGGAGCATCCGCTGGCCGCTCGAGTCGAGCGTGCCGAAGTTCGCGCACGAACCGTCGGACGGTTTCCGTACCGCCGCTACTATCGAGCGCGGCGGGACGAAATCCTGGTCGTTGCCGTCGGTCACCGGCATCGTCGTCCCGGGTATTGGCGGTCGCGCGTCGTTACGTGACCGCCGCGTCGCCGGTGCTGGTCCGGCGCCCGCTGCGATTGGCCCTTTCACTGCGCGATTAACAGGCACATCAGCGCCAGGGCAGTCAGCACCTTGAGTTCGACGATCAGCAGATTGTGGCGGCCGGCCTCGTCGCGGCCGGAGAGCAGCACGTCGATGCGCTTCGAGGTGTGCGGGATGCCGTGCGCGACCGCGACGCCGCAGTCGTCGGGGATGGCGTCGTGGTTCAGCCCCTTCGCGATCGCGAGGAGGGGTCGTTTCGCTGCGAACCGGACGGTTTCGAGAGGTACGGCGCGAAGCGGCTTCGTCCAAGCTTGCCGAGCCGTCCCGAGCCCTGCCAGCGGAGTGGGGTAGCAGTGCTCGTACCCACCAGAGGTGTCGGTCTTGATCTGCCCATCCGTCACACGTAACCTGTGTAGCACGGATCCTGTGGGAGCGCCGATGGCCAACCTCACGCTGGTGGTGGACGACGACATCCTGCTGCGCGCCCGTAAGCGAGCGCTGGACCAGGGCACCTCGGTGAACGCCGTCGTGCGCAGCTATCTCGAGCAGTACGCGGGCGAGCACAACCGCCCGGCGGCGATGCGCCAGTTCCTCGACGCCGCTGCGCGCGTGCGGCGGCGCAGCTCCAGGCCCTTCACGCGCGACGAACTGCATGAGCGCTAGGGCCTTCGTCGACACGAACGTCGTCGTCTACCTGTTCGACGATCGGGAGCCGAAGAAACGGGCGCGTGCGGTCGCGCTGCTGGAGCGTCTTGCCCAGGCCGACTCCGTCCCGGTGGTCAGTACCCAGGTGCTTCAGGAAGCGTACGTCGCACTCACGCGCAAGGTCGGCGTGCCCGCGGAAGAGGCGCTGGCAACCCTGCAGCTGATGGAAGGCGCGTCGTTCGACGTGCAGCCCGTGGACGCGAAGCTCGTCTGGCGCGCCGCCGCTCGGTCCGCGGCCGACCGCCTCTCGTTCTGGGACGCGCTGGTCGTCGAGACCGCGCGCGACGCGGGCTGCGCCGTGCTGTACAGCGAAGATCTGCAGGACGGGCAGGACTTCGACGGGGTGCGCGTCGCGAACCCGTTCGGCTGAGCGCCGAGCGTCTTCCCGGATACGGCGCGGTTGCCACGGCGCTGCCCGGCCTCGGAGCGCAGGGCGGGCACCGAGCCAAAGGCAGAGGCGGGGGTAAGGTCCGGCCATGCGGATCGTCACGGGTCGAGTGGTGGACGGCAAGGTCGTCGTGGAAGGCGAGCGGCTCGAGGAAGTAGCGCTCGTCACGATCGACGCGCAGGTCCGCGATGTGCAGGTCCGCGGCACGGAGCAACCCGAGGACGCGCTTCTTGAACGCCGGTTCTTCGAGCTTCGGCAAGGTGTAGTTGATCGGCGGCTTCAGCAGCTCGCTGTTGAGCTGCACTGCAGTGGTCAGGAAAAGCGCCGCCGGCCGGGTCGCCTTGCGCCACGTCTAACGCGGGCCCGTGAAATGCGCCGAGAAGGGCGCCCACGTCTCGACATCGCGCTGCTCGTCCCAGCGGCGTTCGAACCATCGCTGGCCCTTGGGCGTGCGGTAGACCGTGAGCCATTCGGCGCGGATGCGCTGGCCGTCGTAGGCGAAGCCGTACTCGTAGCGGATGCCGTCGATCAGCAGGTTGATCTCGAACTCGGTGGGCTCGCGTTCGGAACTGCGATCGAGCCGAAACGGCGTGTAGGCCTTGGCGAAATCGGTGTCCTTCAGCGCCGTCGACTGTTTCACGAGGTTGGCCATAACGACCAGCGCGAAGATGAGGTTGCTCTTGCCGCTGGCATTCACCCCGTACACCAGTGCGCTACGCGTGAGCCACGGCGCAGCGCGGAGTTCGGTCGGGATGCAGTGGGTATCGCGGAGGGTGGAGTCGGAACTGGCCACGAAGCTGAGTTCGGTGCAGTCCCGCAGGGACCGGAAGTTCCGGGCGCTGAAGCTGATGAGCATGGTGGCCGCCTCGCATTCCGCCGAGGTCTATTATTTGGTTCTTCTCCGATCTCCGGGGTAGATCGGCGGGCGCACGGCCGCCACTGCTCACTTGGTGTTACCAGGCACTAAGGCGGCAGGAGGGCGACCGTGGCCCACGGGCATCCTGCCGCGGCCCGGCTCGATCCCACGGCGGCGCTGCGCTTCGGCCGTACGCCCGGAGCTCGCGGTCGCCGGTCGATCCGATGAGGTGCGCGCGCGCCACGGCGCGCCTCGTCCCCGTCGTCCCGCACGTGCGAGATGCGGCACCACGAACCGATACGCCCCACTGAACATCGGCACCGCCAGCGGCCTCGCCCACGCGCTGCCGCTCGCCGTCCGCCTCGTTGCGCTGCGCTCGTACCGTGCGTTGCGATACCGGCACTCGTGCCGGCCAGGAGTCCCGCATGCGCCGCCGCCTCGACGCCCGGATCGTCGCGCTGCTGATCCCGCTGCTCGCGTGCAGCGCTCTCGCCGCGCGTGCCGCGTCGCCCGCGCCGCCGGCGTCCGATGCGCGCCCCGGCTACGCGCCGCGGCCCATGCCGATGCCGGCCGGCTTCCTGCCGGTCCCGGCGAACGCAGCCGCGCTGCCGCCGCGGCGCTGCCCGTCGGGCAGCGTGCGCACGGAGCCGAAGGACCTGATCAGGAAGGACGAGAGGGCGCGACGGATGATGTCGCAGCTGCGGATGTGGGGCGACCGGCACTTCCGCTTCGAGGGGCCCGCGGGCTGCACGGACTTCGACTTCGTGATCTCGCAGTGGCAGGCGACGGTCGGCCTGCCGCAGACCGGCGTGCTCGCCGCCGCGGAAGTCGCGAGCGTCGTCGAGGCGATCACGAAGATCCAGCCGCAACTGCGCGCCGAGCAGGCCGAGTGGTCGGCGGCGCGCGGTGCGGCGATCAAGGCGGGCGTGAACCCGAACACGGGGCAGAACTTCACGGCGGAGGAACTGGAGCGGCGCCGCCAGCGCGAGCAGGCGCAGGCGAACGCGACGTCGGCTGCGCCGTCCCGCGCCGCCATCGCAGCCGCGGGCACGGAGGGCCTCGGGCCGGAGCCGGTCGTGCTCGACTTCCTGCCGACGGGCGCCGGACCGACGGAGCGCGCGCGCGACGACCGCGACTCTGGCGCTGGAGCGGTGCCGGATCCTGTTCGATGCCGGCGCCGAGGCGCGCTCGGAACTGCGCTTCGGGCCGGCGACGGTGGACGACGTCGTGCTGTCCTTCGAAGGGGGTCGCCTCGTCGAAATGGATTTCGTGGCGGCGAGCGAGCGGGAAGCACTGCGCAACCTGATGACGCGGCGCTACGGCGCGCCGCAGGTGCGGGTCGAGCAGCGCCGCGTCGTGACCGCGCAGTTCGTCCCCGGCCTGACGCCGGACGACGACGAGGTGATCGAGCACGTGTCCACGGTCGACGTCGCGCACGAGACCTGGAGCGCCGGCAACGTCGTCGTGCGCGGCTCGGAAGGGAAGTTCACGATGCTGCTGACGGACGCGTCGGCGCGCTGACGCCAATGGTCATCATCGGTTCCACGGTGCGGCGCGTCAGCGGGCAGCGGGGCGGCGGCGGGAAGCAATCCGGTCACGTGCGCGCGGCGGGGCGTTGCCGGAGCCGGAGTCGAACGGCGTTCGCTGCCTGAAGCTGCCCCTCGACCGGATCTGACGCCGCGGCCCCCCTGGACCGACGGCGCCGCAGGCGTGGCCGCGCGCCCGCGAAAGCGCGGCGCCTCGACGGATCGTCCACGGCGCCTTCACGGCGCCTTCACGGCGCGGTCCGCATGCTCCCGCCGCACAGCTCGCCACCCCGGCGGAGCGAGGAGCAGACACCATGAAAGTCGAGCCGAGGATCCTCCTGAACTTCGTCGCCTTCCAGGTGGCGTGGTTCGCCTGCGTGCTGGGGGGCGCCAACGACCTGGCCCTTGCCGGCACGCTGGTCGTCGTGGCAGCGGTCGGGATGCACCTGGCGCTCGCGAAGCGGCCGATGCCGGAAGCGCTGCTCGTCGCCGCGGCCGCCACGATCGGCCTCGCCTGGGACAGCACGGTCGTGACGCTCGGGCTGATGGACTACGCTGCCGGCAACTTCGCGCCGGGATTCGCGCCCTACTGGATCGTCGCGATGTGGGCGCTGTTCGCCACCTCGCTGAACCTGTCGATGGGCTGGCTGAAGGGCCGTCCGTGGCTCGCCGCCGCGTTCGGCGCGGTCGGCGGGCCGCTCGCGTACCTTGCCGGCGAGCGGCTCGGCGGATTGCAGATGTCCGATCCGGTGCTGGCGCTCGGTGCGCAGGCGATCGGCTGGGCGGTGATGCTGCCGCTGCTGACCAGGCTGGCGACGCGCTTGAACGGCTTCGCTCCCGCACACGCGACGGCGTGGGCGCCCATCTCCACGGAGGTCCGCCGCCATGTTTGATCTACAGCTCTGGGGTGCCGCGCTCGGCGTACTCGCCCTCTTCGCGTTCGCCGGCTGGTTGCTGAGCCTGCCGATCCGCAACGTCAGCATCGTCGATTCGATGTGGTCGCTGATGTTCCTGCTGGCCGCGCTCACGTACGCGGTCGAGCTCGACTCGATCGGCCCGCGGGGTTGGCTCGTGGTCGTGCTGGTGGGCACGTGGGCGATCCGCCTGGCGGCGTACATCACGTGGCGCAACCACGGCCACGGCGAGGATTTCCGCTACCAGCAGATCCGTGCGAACAACCAGCCGGGCTTCGCGTTCAAGAGTCTCTACATCGTGTTCGGCCTGCAGGCCGCACTGGCCTGGGTGATCTCGCTGCCGCTGCTGGCGGCGGTGAACTCCACGGCACCGCTCGGCTGGCTGGATGCCGCGGGCGTCGCGCTGTGGCTGGTGGGCCTGGTGTTCGAGGCGGGCGGCGACTGGCAGCTCTCGCGCTTCAAGGCGAACCCGGCCAATCGCGGCAAGGTGCTCGACACCGGGCTGTGGCGCTACACGCGCCACCCGAACTACTTCGGCGACTTCTGCGTCTGGTGGGGCTTCTTCCTGATCGCGGTGTCGGCCGGCGGCTGGTGGAGCGTGGCGGGGCCGCTCGTCATGTCGTTCCTGCTGCTGAAGGTGTCCGGCGTCGCGCTGCTGGAGAAGGACATCGGCGAACGCCGACCCGCCTACCGCGACTACGTCCGCCGCACGAATGCGTTCTTTCCCGGGCCGCGGCGCGCGGCCTGAACCGAGGTAAACGACCATGCGATTACTGACTACACTGCTTGCGCTGGCAGCCGTTACGGCGAGCACCGCGACGGCTTCGGCCACGACGACCACGACGGCCGCGGCCACGGCGGCGACCGCGCGTGTTCCCGCGGCCGCGGCCGCTGCCACGCCCGGCACCGCGCGGGCAACCCCACGGCAGCTGAACTTCGACGTGTTCCTCGACGGTCGTGCGATCGGCTACCAGCGCTTCGATCTCTCGCAGACGGACGACCGCCTGCGCATCGACACGCGTGCCGAATTCGAGGTCAAGCTGCTGTTGATCACTGCCTTCGCGTACGACCATCGCAACACCGAGACGTGGGAGGGCGGCTGCCTGCAGGCCATCGACGCGCGCACGAACTCCAACGGCAAGGCCTCGGCCGTCAGCGGTCGCGCGAGCGGCGGCGCGTTCGTGGTGTCGACGAACGACGGCGAGCGCCGGCTCGACGAGTGCGTCGCCACGTTCGCGTACTGGGACAGGGACGTGCTGCTGCGGAGCCCGCGGCTGCTGAACTCGCAGACCGGCGAGTACGCTCCGGTACGGGTGGAGCGCCTGGGCCGCGACGCGGTCCGCATCGGCGCGCGCGAGATCCCGGTCGAGCGCTACGCGATCCGCGGCGAGGGGCTGGACATCACGCTCGCCTACGCCGCGGGCGGCACCGAATGGGTCGCCCTCGACAGCCGGCTGGAGAGCGGCCGCACGCTGCAGTACCGCCGCCGGGCGGCCGAACTCGACGGGGTGTATCGGATGGCGGCGGCACGCGCGCCGCTGCGTCAGGAGGTGGTGCGATGAATACCCGGATCTCTCGCCGTGGACGGGCGGCGTGGCTGAGCGCGGGCGCCGCGCTCCTGGTGCTGCTGACGCTCGGCGGCTGTGCCGCCGGCCCCGACCGCGAGCCGCTGCCGCCGGTCGAGTCCGTCGACCTCGAGCGCTTCATGGGCGACTGGTACGTCATCGCGAACATTCCCACGTTCATCGAGGTGGGCGCGCACAACGCCATCGAAAGCTACCGCATCGACGACGACGGCACCATCGCGACCACGTTCACGTTCCGGAAGGACGCCTTCGACGGCGAGCTGAAGACCTACACGCCGCGTGGGTTCGTGCGCGAGGGCACCGGCAACGCCGTGTGGGGCATGCGGTTCGTCTGGCCGATCAAGGCCGACTTCCGGATCGCGTGGCTGGACGAAGGCTATACGCAGACGGTGATCGGGCGGAACGCGCGCGACTACGTCTGGATCATGGCGCGCGAGCCGACGATGCCGGAGGCGGACTACCAGCGGATCGTCGCGTACCTGGGCGAGCAGGGGTACGATGTCTCGAAGATCCGCAAGGTGCCGCAGCGCTGGCCCTGAAGCCGGAGTATCGTTCCCGCCATGACCGACGCGCCGAAGAACGCCAGCGTGCTGCTGATCGAGGACCACCGCGACATCGCCGGCGCGGTGGTCGACTTCCTCGAGGGTCGCGGCTTCGCCGTCGACCATGCGGCCGACGGCATCACGGGCATGCACCTGGCGGTGACGAATCCGTACGACGTCATCGTGCTGGACTTGATGCTGCCGGGCCTCGACGGGCTGGGCGTGTGCCGCAAGCTGCGGCAGGAGGCGCGCAGCGACACGCCCCTGCTGATGCTGACTGCGCGCGACACGCTCGACGACAAGATCGCCGGACTCGAGGCCGGTGCGGACGACTATCTCGTCAAGCCGTTCGAGGTCCGCGAGCTCGAGGTGCGCGTGCGGGCGCTGCTGCGGCGTCACCGCGGCGCGGTCGCGCGCGAAGTACTGACGGTGGCCGATCTCGTGCTCGACACCGCGACGCTGCGGGTCATGCGTGCGGGACAGGTGCTGACGCTGACGCCGATCGGCCTGCGGCTGCTGACGGCGCTGATGCGGGCCTCGCCGCGCGTGGTCACGCGCCAGCAGCTCGAGCGCGACGTGTGGGGCGACGTGCTGCCGGACAGCGATACGCTGCGCAGTCATCTCTATACGCTGCGCAAGGCGGTGGACCGGCCGTTCGGGCGCCCGCTGCTGCAGACGATCGCGGGCATCGGGTATCGGCTGGGGGTCGAAGATGGCCGATAGCGGGCTGCGCGCGCGTCTAGGCCGTACCTTCCTGGTGCAGGCCGCGTTCATCGGCGTCGTCGCGATGGTCGGCGTGTTCCTCGCGAGCGTGCTCCTGAAGGACCTGCTGATCCGGCAGGCACTGCTCGAGGAGGCGCAGCACTTCTGGTCGAGCCAGGCGCGCGATCCCTCGTTCCCGCTGCCGGCCACGCTGAATCTCACCGGCTATCTCGATGCGGCACCGCCGGGCCTGGCCGGACTTCCGCCGGGTTACCACGCCCGGCTGGTCGAGGGCGTGGAGTCCGTCGTGTACGTATCCGACCGCGACGGGCGCCGCCTGTACCTGGTCTTCGATCGCAGCGGCGTCGCACGCATCGCGACCGTGTTCGGGCTTGCGCCGCTCGCGGTCGTGCTGCTCGTGCTCTACGCCTCCAGCTGGCTGGCGTTCCGCGCGTCGCGGCGACTGTTCTCGCCCGTGATCGCGCTGGCGCGGCAGGTGCGCGAGCTCGATCCCGCGGCGCCGGATCCCGCGATGCTCGATGCGAGCCGCGTGCTGCCCGACGCGGACGACGAGGTGCGCGAGCTCGCGGAAGCACTCGAACGCTACGCGCAGCGACTCCGCGACTTCGTCGCGCGGGAACGGGACTTCACGCGCGACGCGAGCCACGAGCTCCGCAGCCCACTGACGGTCATCCGCATGGCGGCGAGCGCGCTCGAGGAGGAGGAAGCTCTCTCGGACGCGGGCCGGCGCGCACTCGCGCGGATCACGCGCGCGACGCGGGACATGGAAGAGCTGACCAGCGCGTTCCTGCTGCTCGCGCGCGATGCGCAGGCCAGCCTGCCGGCCGAGCGCGTGTGCGTGAACGACCTGCTCGCCGAGGAACTCGAGCGTGCGCGCCTGCTGGTGCAGGGCAGCGGGGTGACGTCCGGCCTTACGGCTTCCCACGTGCTGCACGTCGAGGCGCCGGAGCGGGTTCTGGGCGTGCTGCTCGGCAACCTGCTGCGCAACGCGTTCTCGTACACCGACGCGGGGCACGTGAAGGTGCACGTCGGCGCAGCGTCGGTCGCGATCGAGGATACGGGCGTCGGCATGGCGCCCGCGCAGATCGACGCCCTGTACCAGCCGTTCGTGCGCGGAGAAGGCGCGCGGCGCGGGGGTCACGGCGTAGGGCTGACCATCGTGCGCCGGTTGTCCGAGCGGTTCGGGTGGCCCGTGAAGATCGACAGCACGCCGGGAGTGGGGACGCGCGTGGAGATCGGGTTCCCGCGGTCGTCGAGTGAGGCTCTCGCGGACTGAGCGGATGGCGAAGCGCGGCGGTCGTCCGTGGGCCGGTCTGTCGATTCGGAGGTGTACGCGATGCGAGCGTTGGGATTGCGGCTGCTGCTGGCGGTGGCGCTGGCCGGGCTTCCGGGCGCGGTCGTCGGCAGCGGTACGGGCGGTACGAGCAGCACGACGGCCGCGAGCGTGCCTGCCGTCGCCGGCGCGCGCACGCTGAACTTCGACGTGTTCCTCGACGACCGCGCGATCGGTTACCAGCGCTTCGCGCTGTCGCCCGCGGCCGACGGCCTGCGCATCGAGACGCGCGCGGAGTTCGCGGTGAGGATCCTGGGCATCACGGCCTTCTCGTACGACCACGCCAACACCGAAACGTGGCGCGGCGGCTGCCTGCAGTCGATCGAGTCGCGCACGGACTCGAACGGCAAGCTGTACACGGTGCGCGGGCAGGCGCGCGGCAGCGCGCTCGTCGTCGCCACGAAGGAAGGCGAGCGCCGGCTTGACGAGTGCGTCGCCACGTTCGCGTACTGGGACAGGCGCAAGCTGCTGCCGCGCGAGCGGCTGCTGAATTCGCAGACCGGCGAGTACCTGCCGGTGCAGATCGATGCGCTGGGGCGCCAGGACGTGCGGATCGGCGCGCGCGCGGTATCCGTGGAGCGCTTCGCGATCCGCGGCAAGGGCCTCGACATCACGCTCGGCTACGCGGCCGGCAGCGGCGAGTGGGTGACGCTCGACAGCAGGCTCGAGAACGGGCGCACGCTGCGGTACCGGCGCAAGGCGGCGGAACTCTACGACCTGCCGACCGGCGGCCTCCACGGCAGCGGATCCGATCTCCGCCGCGATGCGAAATCGTGAGCCCGTCCCGGTTCGTCTTCACGCCCCTCCGGAGGTCCGATGCGTCCGATCGTCTACGCTGCCGTCGCTGCCGGCCTGGTCGCCGGCGCTGCGTTCGCCGGTGAGCGCACCGCGCCCGCCGCTGCCGTCGGGGCTCCCGCGTCGAAGGCAGCGGGTGCGGCGGCGGTCGCCGCGTGCCCCGCTTTCCTGGACCGCGAGTTCCGGCGCCTGCACTCCTCGGAGCGCGTGAACCTCTGCGCGGTGGCGGCCGGCCGCCCGGTGCTGCTCGTGAACACGGCGAGCCATTGCGGCTTCACTTCGCAGTTCCGCGGCCTGCAGGCGCTGCACGAGAAGTACGGGCCGCGCGGGCTCGTCGTCATCGGCTTCCCATCGGACAGCTTCGACCAGGAAGCGGACGATGCGGCCAAGACCGCGGAGGTCTGCTACGTGAACTTCGGCGTGAGGTTCACGATGGTCGAGACCACGCCGGTGACCGGCCCGAACGCGAATGCCGTGTTCCGCGAACTCGCGCGGCAGTCGCGTGCGCCGGCGTGGAACTTCGAGAAGTACCTGGTCGCGGCGGATGGCCGCGTGGTACAGCGCTTCGGCAGCCGCGTGACACCGGAGTCCCCGGAGCTCACCGGCGCGATCGAGCAGCTGCTGCGCTGAGCACTCGCGCGGAGTCGCCGGACCTCAACTCTCCTGGACGGCGTCTTCGGTGGGGTCCAGCAGGCGCAGCCCGTCGAAGCGGCGGAAGTCCCGGTCGGTAGTGCACAACGTGGCGCCCTGCTCGAGCGCCAGCGCCGCCAGTGCCGCGTCGGACACCAGCGGCCCCTGCACCTGCGCGCGCGCCACGAGGTCGCGCAGGATGGACCAGTAGCGCTCGCCAGGTTCCACGACGACGGCCTGGGGCCGCGCGAGCCAGCGATCGACGATCGCGCAGGCCTCGGGGCCTGCCAGCGGCCGGCGTACCGCGCGCGGGTTGGTGACGATGCGGACGAAGCCGAGCAGCGTTTGCCATGGCAGACCGACGTGCTCGTCGCCCTTGAGCGTGCGAACGAGCCAGTCGCGGCAGCGCGCGTGGTGCACGGAGCTCGTGTCGTGCGCGTACATCAGCACGTTGACGTCGAGCAGCTTCACCGGTGGCCAGGGCCTTCGGCCGCCTCCAGGAGCTCCGCGACGTTGTCGTAGTTCAGCCCGGCCTGAGGCCCCCCCAGGTCGACCTCTTCCAGCTCGAAGTCTCGGGCTGCACGCAGGGTGCGCCGCTGCGCGAGCCCGAGCCGCAGGTGCTCGTTCACGACGGTCTTGAACGGCTTGCCGGTGCGGCGGGCCTCCGCCTGCAGGCGCGCCGCCACATCGTCGTCAAGGGTGAGTGTAGTCCGCACATCGAGATGTTACTTCTGGAGCATCATGATGTCCATCGAAGGCAAGGCCGTCGACCTGGCATGCAACCTCGCCAGCTCCGGAGGCGTGACGCCCTGAACGGGTCCGTCACGGCCCACCGTGCACTCCGCCGCCTATTGCGGCGATCGCTTCTGACGAACGCACAGGGCGCGCACCGCCGCTACAGTCGCTTCGCAGTCTTGCCAAGGAGCGACCCGTGAACGCAGCCGTGGTGGCCCGCGGACTTCGGGCACTACGGCCCGCTGTTCGTGCGGATGGCGTGGCACAGCGCCGGCACCTACCGCGTCTACGGCGGCCGCGGCGTCGGCGGCCGCGGGCAGCAGCGCTTCGCACCGCTGAACAGCTGGCCCGACAACGCGAACCTCGAGAAGGCGCGCCGCCTGCTGTGGCCGATCAAGCAGAAGTACGGCCGCCGCGCGCGACATCCGCACCACGTTCGCGCGGATGGCGATGAACGACGAAGAGACGGTGGCGCTGATCGCCGGGGGTCACACCTTCGGCAAGACGCACGGCGCAGGCGCAGGCGACGCCTGGCATCCAGGTCGGCGACGACGAGATGGAGGGGGTCGATCGGGCGACCGCGCTGCAGCTCGTGGGTTTCCGTGGCGTCTAGCTCCCGCTGCGGCGCCCGAGCGGCCGGACGATCGGCAGCATCCGCCACAGCGTGGTGTCCCGATCGACGAGGTGATGCTTCAGCGCGCCCGCGACGTGCAGCGCCAGCAGCGCACCGAAGCTCCACAGCAGCACGCCCGTGTGCAGCAGCTCCGCGGCATCGTGCGCGGCGTCGCCGCTCACGGGCAGGCGCGGGAACGGGATCACGCCCCAGATCTCCGGCAGCGGGCGGCCCGCCGTGGAGGCCGCGGCCCAGCCGGTGAGCGGCAGCCCGATCATCACGACGTAGAGCAGCACGTGCGTGGTGCGCGCGAGCCCGCGCACGAACGGCGTGTAGTCCGGCGGCAGCGGCGGTGCGGGATGCACGAGCCGCCACGCGAGGCGCGCGAGACTGAGCAGCAGGATGGTGGCACCGAGCGAGGCGTGCAGCGCGAAGGCCTCGCTCTTCTCCGGGCCGCGCGGCAGGTCTTCGACCCAGCCGCCGACGAACACCTGGACCACCAGCAGTATCGCGATGGTCCAGTGGAACGCGATCGAGACGGTGGAATAGCGCGAGCCGGGACGGCTGCCTGCGTGGGTGGTGTCGACCATCGCGGTGCTCCTGCGTGCGAGAGTGAAGCCGGGGCGTGCTCAGGGTGCGGGCGCCGCCTCCAGGAACGCGCGATACGCGCGTGCGAACTCGTCGGCGCGTTCGAAGTGCGGCAGCGCGCCGGTGTCGTAGACGTCGATCCGCCAGTTCGGGCGCGACGCGAAGTCCTTCGCGCGGCGGTAGTCCGTGAAGTCGCCGCGCACGCCGTGCGTCATCCAGACCGGGTGCGGCAGCGTGGCGTAGAGGCGCAGCGCGTCCTGGCTGAACAGGAACGCGGATACGAAGTAGAGCGGCGCGTGCTCGGCGCCGGGCTGGTGCGTCGTCAGCACGTCGTAGGCGAGCAGGTCTTCGTCGATCCGTTTCGAGCCGTACGTGCGCTGCAGGAAATAGCGGATCGTGCCGGGGCGCGTGAGAGCGCCGAACAGCGCGCGCGCCCACGGGCGCGCGGCGAGCACGGCGTGCAGCGGGCGGATGCCGCGGTGCGCGCCGGGCGGACCGTCGCCGCGCGTGGCGCCGCTGAAGCCGGTCGGGCTGACGAGCGCGAGCGTACGGTAGTCGGTCGGCCGCTCGACCGCCGCCCGGGCGAGGAACTCGCAGGACAGCGAGAGCGCGAGCGCGTCCACCGGCGCGCCGCCGTGCGCCGCGCGCAGTTCGGCGACGACCGCGTGCACCGCGTCGGTCATCAGCCGGGGCACGTATTCGCGCTCGCTGCGCTCGGAGAAGCCGAAGCCCGGGAAGTCGAGCGCGTAGACCGCACGCTCGCCGCGCAACCGCTCGTAGAGCGGGCGCACCTCGTAGGCGGAGCCGGCCGCGTTCATGCTGTGCAGGAGCAGCACGGGCGGCGCGGCGTGCGGCTCCCCGGGCGAAGTGGCCTGGGTCGAGCGAGTGGCGACCGGGCTGGTCGGCGCGCCGGTGGACGTGGACGCGTAGTACGACAGCGGGCCGGCGCGGCTCGCGAGTTCGCGGCGCTCGCCGGGCAGGGCATGCGGCAGCACGGGGTGCCGTTCACCGGCGGGCCGGGGTTCACTCATCGGGTCAGGTCCTCGGGCGTTTGCCGCGCGGCGGTCGTCCGCCCGCCGTGGGGCGGCGACCACCGCGATACGGCGCCCCGGCGGACGCGGGCGCCGGTTCGGCATTCGGATCGAAGCGCGCGACCTCGGGCTTCTGCCCGCGCAGCCACGTGCGCGACAGCGCGGCGGCGACGGTGTCGGCCAGCGCTTCGTCGACCTCGACCAGCGAGTAGTGGTCCGCGAGGTCGATCGCGCCGATCGAGCGCACGTCGACGCCGGACTCGTTCGCGATCGCGCCGACCAGGTCACCGGGACGCACGCCGGCGCGCCGGCCGACGCTGACGCGCAGGCGCACCATGCCCGCCGAGTGACGCAGCGGCTGGCGGGGACCGCTCTCCGGGCGACCGAGCCCCGCGAACTCGTGGACGGGACCGTCGTGCCCTGCGGCTTCGGCGGCCTTGCGCGCTTCGCGCAGCGCACGACCCCGGAGAGGGCCGTCTGCGCCACGAGGCGCCGATGAATCGGCACGCGATGGATCGGCGCGCCGGGCACGGCGCGGGCCATCGGCGTTCTGCGCCGACGATGCGGCGCGCGGTGCACGCCCGTGCGCCTCGTGACGCCCGCGCTCCGCCGGCCGCACGTCCGGGATCTCGAAGTCGTCCGCGCTGGCACCGCTCGCGTCGTCGCCGCTGGTCGCGCGATGCGCGACCTGCAGCGCCGCGGCCGCCACGTCGAGCGGATCGAAGTCCCCGGCGAGCGCTTCGGCCATGCCGCGGAACGGCCCGTAGTCCCCGACTTCCAGCGCCTCGCGCGCGGCCACGGCCGTCAGGTCGAGCCGGCGGGCGTGCACGTCGGACAGCGACGGCACGGTTTCGACCGCGACGTCCTGGCGCGTCAGGCGTTCGATGTTGCGGATCAGGCGGCGTTCGCGCGGCTCCGCGATCGTGATCGCCACGCCCTCGCGCCCGGCGCGGCCCGTGCGGCCGATGCGGTGCACGTAGGTCTCCGGCGATTCCGGCACGCCGTAGTTCACGACGTGCGAGAGGTGACCGATGTCGATGCCGCGGGCCGCCACGTCCGTCGCGATCAGCAGGTCGAGCTGGCCGCCGCGCGCGTTGCGCATCACGCGCTCGCGCTGCTCCTGCGACATGCCGCCGTGGATCGCCTCGACGCGGAAGCCGTGACCGCCGAGCGTCTGCGCGAGTTCGTCCACCTCGAGCCGCGTGCGGCAGAACACGAGCGCGAGCTGCGGCGACTCGACGTCGAGCACACGGCCGAGCGCGCCCGTGCGGTGCGCGCGCGGCACGAAGTACACCGTCTGGCGCACGCGCGGCGCCGCGCCCTCGGGCGTGCGTTCCTGCGCGATGCGCACGCGGGCGGGATCGTCGAGGTGCGTGGCCGCGATGGCGGCGATGCGCGAGGGCATCGTCGCGGAGAAGAGCGCCACTTGCGCCGTGTCGGGTGCGGTGCCGAGGATCGCCTCGATGTCCTCCGCGAAACCCATGTCGAGCATCTCGTCGGCCTCGTCTAGGACGACGGCCTGCAGCGCGGCCAGGTCGAGAGTGCCCTGGCGCAGGTGATCGAGCGCGCGCCCCGGCGTCGCGACCACGACGTGCGCGCCGCGCTTGAGTCCCAGCACCTGGCGGCGGAAGTCCTGGCCGCCGTAGATCGGCACGACTACGCGCCCGGCGCCGCCACCGTAGCGATGGAAGGCCTCGGCAACCTGGTTCGCGAGCTCGCGCGTCGGCACGAGCACGAGCACGAACGGCCTGGACGAGGTCGCGCGGCCAGCGGGCAGTCGTGCGAGCAGCGGCAGCGCGAACGCGGCGGTCTTGCCGGTGCCGGTGGCGGCCTGTGCGAGGACGTCGCGGCCCAGCAGCAGCAGGGGGATCGCCTCGCGCTGGATGTGCGTGGGCTCTTCGTAGCCGAGTGCGGCGAGCGGTGCGAGCAGGTCGGCGCCTAGCCCGAGGTCGGCGAAGCTGGGGTTCATGCCACAGTCTACGTCGAATCGTAAGGGGCGGGCGGTGCGAACCGGCAGTCAGGGGCGCGCAGGCGTATCGTGGCTGCGGTCCCGCCAGCAGGAGGATGACCCTTGCGGATACTCGTCACCGGGGGCACCGGCTTCGTGGGTCGGCGGCTCTGCCCGCGGCTGGCCGCGGCCGGACACGAAATCGTGGTGCTCAGCCGCCGCGCGAATGCACGCGTGGAGGGCGTCGCCCGCGTCGTCACCAAGCTCGACGGTCTCGAGCCGGACGGCTTCGACGCGGCGGTCAATCTCGCCGGCGAGCCGATCGGCGACGCGCGCTGGACGCCCGAGCGCAAGCGGCTGCTGCTCGACTCGCGCCTCGGCGTCACGCGCGCGGTGGTGGACTGGATCGGTCGCGCGCAGCGCAGGCCCGCGACGCTCGTGTCGGCCTCCGCGGTCGGCTGGTACGGCGATCAGGCCGATCGCGTGCTGACCGAGGACACGGCGCCGGTGGCGGGCTTCACGCACGACCTGTGCGCGGCGTGGGAACGCGAGGCGCGCCGTGCGGAGGCGCACGGCACGCGCGTGTGCGTTGCACGCATCGGGGTCGTGCTCGACCGCGACGGCGGCGCGCTCGCGAAGATGCTGCCGGCGTTCAGGCTGGGCGGCGGCGGGCCGCTCGGTCCGGGACGGCAGTGGTTCCCGTGGCTCCACCGCGACGACATGGCGGGCATCCTGCAGTGGCTCGTCGAGACGGAGTCCGCGCGCGGCGTCTACAACGCGAGCGCACCGAACCCGGTGACGAACGCGGAGTTCACGCGCGAGCTCGGGCGCGCGCTGCACCGGCCGGCGGTGCTGCCGGTGCCGGGCTTCGCGCTGAAGGCGCTGTTCGGCGAGATGTCGGAGCTGCTGCTGATGAGCGACCGGATGGTGCCGAAGCGGCTGCTCGACGAGGGATTTCCGTTCAGGTACCCGACGCTGGCGCCGGCGCTGGCGGCGATCTTCGCGGGGTGACGGGCGGGCCAGGTGGAGGCCTTCCCGCGCTCGCGACGGCGCGAGCAGGATGCGCCGAATCGGCGCGGAGCTCACGCTGCGCTGCGATCGACTCCACGGGAACCGGAGGCCGGCCGTTGCTCAGTCCGCGAACGCGTGCAGCGCGATGCGGTTGCCCTCGCTGTCCCTGATCTCGGCGACGTAGCCGTTCTCGCCGATCGACTTCTTCGCGTAGAGGATCTCGGCGCCCTGCGCGGTCGCCCGCTCGAGCACGGGATCGATGTCGTCGACGCTCAGGTAGAGGATCGGGCCGTTGACGGAAGGCACGTAGACGTCGCCCTTCGCGAGCGCGCCGCTCGCGCCCGGCGCGCCGTCCGCGCGCGGCAGCAGCGCCATCTCGTAGCCGTCGACGACGGTGCGCTCGAAACGGTAGCGGAACACCGCGCCGTAGAAGCGCACCGCGCGGTCGAGGTCGGTTACCGGGATCTCGAAGTAGTGGACGGGATTGTCGGTCACCGCGGCGGACTCCTGCGTGGCGGCGGATGGGGTGGGGCCCGGCTGTTCGGTGCAGCCCGCCAGCGCGGCGACGACACAGAAGACGGGGGCCAGGCGCGCGAGCGGGCTCATGCGGCGATTCCGGGAGGGTTGGCGCGGGAGGCGTCGGTCCGTGCGGCGGGCAGGATTCTCCGGATCGCTGCGCTCCGCCACAAGCCGAGAGGCGGTTCGAGGGGCCGAGCGGTCGCTGATCTACTCGCACCGCATCCGGGACTGCCTGGACTCGAGCGGGCGCTCGATCGGCGTGCTGTGCCTCGTTCTCCGTTTCGACGACGAGTTCGAGTCGCTGTTCGCGAAGCTGCTCGGCCCCGTGGACGGGACCGTGCTGACGCTGCTCGACGCCGAGAGCCGGGAGCGCCTCGCGCCGCCCGGGCAGTTCTCCAGGCTGCGCGCCGCGACGATCTGCGACGGCAGCTCGTTCACCGGCTCCCGGGCGAGGGCCGGACGCAGCACCGCCGCCAGGTCGCGGAAGGCCTGGCGCGCCAGCGCCCGCACGTCCGGTCGTTCGTCCTCGGTCGCGGCGCGCGCGCGCGCGTCGCGGAAGCGCGAGATCGCCGGTCGTCCCGGCGCGGTAGCGCTATTCACGCGGCAGCTGCAGCAGGTTGGCGACGTTGTTGCGCTGGATCGCACTCGAGCCGCCGTAGATCGGGATCGCGAGCACGTCGCGCACGTAGCGCTGCATCTGGAAGCCGTGCGCGTAGCCGTAGGCGCCCATCACCTGCTGCTGGCAGGCGAGCACGACTTCCCTGGCGCGTTCCGCGACGAACAGCTTGGCCATCGAGGTGGCGACCGCACTCGGCCGGCGCTCCTGCACCAGCCACGCGGCGTGCGCGAGCATCAGGCGGCAGGCCTGCAGCTGCGTCCGGGCCTCCGCGAGGGCGTGCCGCACGGCCTGGTGGCCGCAGATGCGCCGCCCCCCCTGCACGCGCTGCTGCGAGTAGTCCCAGGCCTCCGCGAGCGCGGCCTCGGCGACGCCGAGCGCGATCGCGGGCGGTCCCAGCTTCTCGACCTCGAGCGCGGGGCCTGCGAGTACCGACCAGCCGGCGTTCCAGCCGGCCTCGCCGCCGACCACGTCGTCGATCGACAGCTCGACGTTCTCGAACGTCACGTCGGCGAGCGGCACGCCGTTGTGACCCATCGCGCTCAGGTTCGTGACGGTCACGCCCGGCGCGGTGCGCGGCACCAGCACGAACGAGAGGTTGCGCCGCTTCGCCTCGACGGGCCCGCTGCGCACGAGCGCGTAGACGTAGTCCGTCATGCATGCCGCGGAGGTCCAGCGCTTCGCGCCGTTGACGATCACGCGGTCCCCGAGGCGCTCCGCACGCGTCTCGACGCTCGCGAGATCGGCACCGACGTTCGGCTCCGAGAGTCCGTAGGAGAACGCGAGCCGCCCCGCCGCTAGCTGCGGCAGCAGGCGCCGCTTCTGTTCGGGCGAGCCGGCCTCGGCGATGTTGAGCCCGCCGTAGCCGGAGCACATGATGTAGTAGCTCGCGAAGCCGGCGCTGTAGCGCGCGATCTCTTCGATCGCGGCGACCAGCGCGACCGGGTCGTGGCCGAGCCCGCCGTACTCCGCGGGAATGCAGACGCCGCAGAGGCCGAGCTCGCCGAGCCCTTCGAGTTCCTCGCGCGGGATGAAGTCTTCCCGGTCCCAGCGCTCGAGCTTCTCGACCGGGCACTGGCGCGCGAGGTAGCGGCGCAGCGTGTCGCGGAGCGCGACGATCTCTTCGCTCTCGGCGAAGTTCACGGCTGCACCCGGGCGCGGTGCGGGTGGGTCATCGAGGTCCCCCGGCGACGTAGAGCACCTGGCCGCTGACGTAGTCGGAACGCCGGTCCACGAAGAAGGCCACGGCGTTGGCGACGTCCTCGGGCCGTCCGACGCGCCCGACCGGCACGGTCGCGGCGACGCGCTTCTGCATGTCTTCGAACGATTCGCCGACGCGGTCCGCGACCGCGGCGGTCATCGCGGTGGCGACGAAGCCCGGCGCGACCGCGTTGACGGTGACGCCGTGGCGCCCGAGCTCCAGCGCGAGCGTGCGCGTCAGGCCCTGCACGCCGGCCTTCGCCGCCGAGTACGCGGCGAGGCCGACCTCGCCGAGCGCTCCGGTGCTCGACAGGTTGACGATGCGCCCGTGGCACGCCGCGCGCAGGTGCGGCGCGATCGCGCGGCTCAGCAGGAATGCGCCGCGCAGGTTCACGTCGAGGATCGCGTCCCACTCGTCCGCGGTGGTCTTCGTCAGCATCCGTTCGCGGAGGTAGCCCGCGTTGTTGACGAGCACGGTCGGGAGCCCGAGGCCCGCGACGACGGCGTCCAGCGCGCGGGTGACCGAGGCTTCGTCGGCGACGTCCACGGCGACCGCGAGGGCGCGGCGGCCGACGGCACGCACCGCGTCGGCCGCGCCGGTGCAGTGCCCGGCGTCGAGATCCAGCAGCGCGACGTCGCAGCCGTCCTGGGCGAGGCGCAGTGCGATCGCGGCACCGATGCCGCGCGCGGCGCCGGTGACGATCGCGACGCGCGGCGCGTCCGCAGAGACGCTGGTGGCGGGCGAGGTCATCGGCTCACCGCGTGCATCGCTCGCTCGACACCGTCATGGCTGTTCCGCGGCATCCGGCGCCTCACTCCAGGCCCAGCTTCTCGACCGCGAGCTTCGTCAGCAGGAACTTCCGCGCGCGGCCCGAGGGCGTCACCGGGATCTCCTCGACGCCGACCGGCAGCACGTACTTCGGCACCTTGAAGCGGGCGAGGCGCTCGCGGCAGTGGACGACGAGCGCCTCGGGGTCGATCGTCGCGCCCGGCCGCGGCACGACGAACGCCGCGCCGACCTCGCCCATCCGCGCATCCGGCACCGGGACCACGTGCGCCTGCAGCACCGTCGGGTGCAGCACGAGCTGGTCCTCGGCGTCGGTCGGCAGCACGGTCTCGCCGCCGCAGCGGTACGACTCCTTGAGACGGCCCATGAGCTTCAGGTAGCCGTCCGCGTCGAGGCGGCCGAGGTCGCCCGTGTGCAGCCAGCCGTCCGGCGTGAACGCGCTCGCGGTCGCCGCCTCGTTGCGGTAGTAGCCGCGCGTGACGCCCGGTCCCTTCGCGACGAGTTCGCCGACTTCGCCCGGCGGTACCTCGGTGCCCGTGGTCGGGTCGAGCACGCGGTACTCGACGAGCCGATTGCCGCACTCCGGCACGCCCGCGGCCCCCACGTCGCGCAGCCGCCCGTTCGTCTCGAGCAGGCGCTCGGGCGGGTCGTCCGGGCGCGTCACCGTGGTCGAGGCCGTGCACTCGGTCATGCCGTAGCCGGTCACGACCTCGAGTTCGCCCAGCCACTCGCGGATCGCCTCCCAGACGTAGGCCGGCGCGCGACCACCGGACGAGATCGCGGCGCGCAGCGTCGGCAGTGCGCGCCGCCGTTGCTTCTGCTGCTCGATGAGGGCGAGCGTCATCGTGGGGATCAGCAGCACGTCGGTGGCGCGGTGGCGCTCGATCGCGTCGAGGATTTCCGCGGCGTCGAACTTCACCCGCGGCACGATCGCGCCGCCGACGAACAGGGCGGCGAGCAGGCCCTCGACGTAGCCGTACACGTGGTACATCGGCAGCGCGAACACGATGCGTCGGCCGTCCTCGAACGCGCGGCCGTGCGCGCTGCCATAGGCCGCGCGCAGCATCATGTCGTGCGTCAGCATCACGCCCTTCGGCGCGCCGGTGGTGCCGGAGGTGTAGATCAGGTCGGAGAGCGCCTGCGGGTCGCCGGCCGCGACGGCGGGCGCAGGCCCGGCCACCGCCGGTGCGCTCGCACGACCGGGCTCGCGGCCCGCGCCGACGTCGGCCGACAGCGCGTCGAACGGCGTCGCGCCCGGGCGCACCTCCGTACCCGCGGTCGGGAGCACCACCACGCGCCGCAGCTTCGGGAACGCGGTGCCGCCGCCGTCGCGCTCCCAGCCCGGCGCGAGTTCGTCCAGCGCGCGCAGGTAGTCGAGGTCGCGGAAGCGATCCATCGTCACCAGCAGCACCGAATCCGACTGGCGCAGCACGAAGCCCAGCTCGTCGCGCCGGTTCAGGAAGTTGATCGGCACCGCCGTCGCGCCGACGCGCGAGATCGCGAACTTCAGGGCGACGAACTCGGGGTAGTTCGCGAGCACGACCGCGACGTGCTCGCCGGGGCGCACGCCCGCGGCGACCAGGCCGGCCGCGAGGCGGTCCACCCACGCTTCCATCTCGGCGTAGGTCCAGGCGCGCACGTCGGTGACGACGAACTCGCGGTCCGGGTAGCGACGCGCGACGTGCGCGAGCAGCTGGTCGAGCGTGCGCGGTCGCCACGGCGCGTACTGCGCCTCGAGCGCGCGCTGGCGCTCGGCCACGGGCGGCAGCGAGGCGCGATCGTTCATGCGGTGTCCCGTTCGCGGGACGTGGGGACGAGCGCGCGGCGCAGTGCGCGGCCGAGCCGCTCGACGACGCCGCCGGCCTGCGGCGTCAGCTGCGGCATCCCGGCGAAACCGTGGATCATGCCGGCGCGGCGCTCGAGGTCCACGGGCACGCCGGCAGCCGCGAGGTGGCGGGCGAAGGTCTCGCCCTCGTCGCGCAGCGGATCGTACTCGGCGGTGACGATCGTGGTCGGCGGCAGGCCCGCGAGGTTCGCGGCCAGCACGTCGATGCGCGGGTCGGCACGAAGCTCGGGACGCTGGACGTAGCAGTCCCAGAACCACCGCATCGCCTCGCGCGTCAGCATGTGTCCGCGCGCGAACTCGTGCATGGAGGGCGAGTCGCAGCGCGGGTCGATCACCGGGTAGAGCAGCGCCGCGTGGGCGATCCCCACCGGCACCGCAGGCGCGCCGATCGCGGGGCGCGCGACGGTCTCGAGCATCGCATCGACGGCGACGTGCGCGCCCGCGCTGTCGGCGGCGAGGCCGATCGCACCGGGCAGGACACCGAAGGCGTCCGGCGCGCGGCCGACGTGGCACAGGGCCGCCACGGCATCGTGCAGCGCGGCGGGAAACGGATGCTCCGGCGCAAGGCGGTAGTCCACGGCGAGCACCGTGCAGTCCGAGCTCGTGGCCAGCGCGCGGCATATGGCGTCGTGCGTGTCGAGATCGCCGAACACGAAGCCGCCGCCGTGCAGGAACACGATCGCGGGGCGCGCCGTCGGGGCAGCGGGACGGTAGGCCCGACCCGGAACGACGCGTCCGTCCGGCGCGGCGAAGGTCACCGGCTCGACGCGCGCGACCGGTGGCCCCATGGCCGCGCGCATGAACTGGTTCGCGCCGGCGCGCAGGTCCTGCAGCGTCACCGGCGGCTGCGGCGGGCGCAGGTGGATCCGCCGGTCGGCCAGCAGTGCGTCGAAGCAGGGATCGAGCGGCACCGGGGCGACCTCAGGCCTGCAGGACGATCGACGCGCCGTTGGCCCCGAGCCCGAGGATCGCCGACATGCCCACCTTCGCGCCGGGCACCTGGCGGCCGGTCGCCTGGCCGCGCAGCTGCCACGCGAGTTCGCAGACCTGCAGCAGGCCCTGCGCGGTGGTCGCCTCGCCGAACGAGAGGAAGCCGCCGCTCGGGTTCACGGGCATCTCGCCGTCGAGGTCGAACTCGCCGTGGGTCAGCATCCAGTCGGCCTGGCCGGGCTCGCAGAAGCCGAGCATCTCGGGCCACGCGAGCACCTGCCAGACCGAGTTGTCCGCGAGCTCGACGAGATCGACGTCTTCGGGACCGAGGCCGGCCATCGCCATCGCGCGCCGCGCGGCGGTCGCGACCTCGCTCGTGTGCGGCGCGCCGGCGACGGGGTTCGTGGAGATCGTCGGGATGCGCGTCGCGGGATCGCCGAAGGAACCGGTCGCGGTCGCGTAGCCGGCGACGCGGACCAGCGGCACGCCGAGCCGGCGCGCCGCGCTCTCGGTGCCGAGGATCACGGCGGCGGCGCCGTCGCTGACCGCGCACAGCTCGAGCAGGCGCAGCGGGCTCGCGACGACCGGCGAGGCAAGCACCTCGGCGACGGTGCACTCGGCGCGGTAGCGCGCGAGCGGGTTGCCGACCGCGTTCCGGTGCATCAGCACCGAGGCCGCGGCGTAGGTTTCCTCGGTCGTGCCGAACTCGTGCATCCGGCGCCGCGCCTCGAGCGCCCAGTAGACCGGGTTGGTCGCGCCCATCGCGACCCAGCGCAGGTAGTCGGAGTCGGTCGGGTCGTCCTTCGTGCCCGGGGGCCGCGGGATGAAGCCCTTCGGCATCCGTTCCGCACCGACGGCGGCCGCGATCTCGCACTGGCCGCTGGCTATCATCAGCGCGGTCGAATGCACCGCGATGCCGCCGGCCGCGCAGCCGCCGCCGACGTTCAGCGTGGGGATGCCGAGTTCGGCGACGGACTGCAGCAGTTCGTTGGCGTGCAGGCCCCAGCCGAGGCCGCCCTCGAAGCGCGAGCTCGCGGCGACGAGCCCGCCGAGATCGCGCCAGCCGAGGCCGGCATCCCGCAGCGCAGCCCCGAGCGCGTGCGCGGCGAGCTGAACCTGCGGCGTCTCGGGGAACTTGCCCCACGGGTGAGCGCCGACGCCCAGCACGTAGACGGGCCTCATGCGCAAGCTCCCGGGCCGAGGGTGGTGCTCATGCGACGTGCTCCGCGACGGGCGCGAATTTCCAGGTGAGCACCTCGCGCCCGTCGGCGTCGACACGCAGCGGCTCGAGGCGCAGTTGCATCGGGCTGCCGATCTGGAATGCCTCCGGCGGGGCGCCCGTCAGCATCGCCATCACGCGCACGCCTTCCGGCAGGTCCACGAGGCCGATCGCGTACGGCGCCCAGGGATCCATCCCGAACAGCGGTGGAGGGCGGTAGGCCTGGACCGACCAGCTGTAGAGCACTCCGCGGGGGCCGAGCCGCACGGGCGCAGCTTCCGCGCCGTTGCACGCCGGGTTCGAGCAACGCGCACGACGCGGAAAGTAGTGCGTGCCGCAGGCGGTGCACTTCGCACCGACGAGCGCGGGCGCGCCGTCCTGAACGTCGAACAGCCCGTCGACGACCGGGATGCTGGTTGGCGTTGGCATCGTCGGCTCCGGGGGCTCAGCGCGAGAGGATGTCGCGCGTCTCGCGGAAGTAGCAGGTGCCCGTCGCGACGTCCGTCACCGTGACCTCGTGGCGCACGTAGCGACGCTCGCGACGGACGAACTTGTCGATCGCCCTGACGTGGATCCGCACGGTCGCGCCGACCGGCACCGGTTCGAGGATGTGGGTGTCGTGGTAGGTGTGGATGGAGCCCACGGAGAACGGCTTCGTGTGATCGAACTGCACCGACAGCACGAAGTGCGACAGCAGCATCGGCGGCACGATCGCATACCCGAACGGGGATTCGCCGGGGACGTGCCACTCGTCCATCCGCCACGCCTCGTACCAGGGATTGAAGTCCTCGACGCCGTCGGCGTAGAGGATCACCAGCTCCGGCGTGATGTGGAGCTCGCGGGCGAGTTCGTCGCCTACGTTCACCATGTCCCAGTAGGGTTCGGATGCGGAGTCGAGGCCCTCGACGAACTCCCGGGCCTGGCGGACCTGGATCTCCGTCATCGGCCGCAGCTCGTCGGTGCGGGGCTCGCCGGTCAGTTTCATCGCGGTGTTCTCGCTCATGCGGGCACGTCCGCTTCCACCCAGCCCACGGTCGTCTTCTCGCCCGACTGGTTGGTGGCCCAGACCTCGACGCGGAGGCGGGCACCGGTCGGGGTCGGCGTCTTGTCGCGGACGACGCCGTGGGTGGTGATGACGTCATTCGCGAACGTGGAGGCGATGTACTTGCAGTGGAACCGCGCATTCCGGAAGAAGTTGCGCCCGAAGTAGTTCACGCACATCTCGGCGATGTAGGCGGACGTCATCTCGCCCGTCTGGATCGGCGCGCGCAGGCCGGTGCGCGCGGCGTAGACGGGGTCCCAGTGGTTCGGGTTGAAGCGTCCCCAGAGCCGCGAGCCCATCAGCTGGATCACGGCGCGCTTCTTCACGCCGACCAGCTCGTAGCCGATCGGCGTGTCCACCGTCAGCAGCCCGCCGGGCGGCGGTGCGCCGCGCATCCGCGGGTTCGTCGTCTCGGGCTCGTGCATCGTCTCTTCCTCGCCTGCCGCGCGCGCGGGGACGATTAGGCGCGGAAACGGCCGGGTTGTCAACTACTGTGTTGACGACGGACGGGAGCCCGCCCGGCGTCCGTCAACGTAGCCGTTAACCGACTCGGTACCGCGCCGCGCCGCAGTGCGCTAACGTCAGCGACGAGACGGCGACGAAGGGGCGGGGGACTGCGTGACGACACTACGGGATGCGCGCGCGGAGGCGGTGCCGGCCGGCACGGTCGTGGTGTTCGACGCGCAGGACGGCACGGTGCTGCTGCTGCGCCGCCGCGACTCGCTGCGGTTCATGGGCGGCTTCTGGGTGTTCCCGGGCGGTGCCGTCGATGCGGAGGACGTCGCGCGCGCCGGCGGCTCGGAGGTGGCGGCCGCTGCCGAGGCGGCGTGCCGCGAGCTGCACGAGGAAGCGGGCCTGCGGCTCGCGGCCGCGGATCTCGTGCACTGTGCGCACTGGATCACGCCGTCGGCCGCCATGCGGCGGTTCGACACCCACTTCTTCGTCGGCGTGCGACCGCCGGGGCAGACCGCGTGGCTCGCGAGCGCGGAGTCCAGCGAGCTGTGCTGGGTGGAGCCGGCGCGAGTCGCGGACGCACCGGCCGGTTTCGCGGTGACGGCGCCGACGCTCGTGGTCCTGCGGGAGGTGTCGCTCGCGCTTCGCGAAGCGAGCGCCGCCGGCGCGCGGGCGGCGCTCGCGCGCCGGGGACCGGTGCGGACCGTGCTGCCGAAGATCCTCGACGGCGCCGCGGTGATGCCGTGGGATCCCGAGTACGGAGCCCTGCCGGGCGAAGGGCTTGAGTGGGACGCGGCGGGGCTGGCCGAGCGCGCGGACTGGCCGTCCCGCTTCCCCGCGGTGGTCCCCGCGCGGCCCGCGCCCGGTCAGTAGTGGGATTCGAGGCCGGAGAGGATCAGCTCTGCGTAGATCTTCCCGATCTCCTCGGCCGTCACGTCGGACTTCTCGGGCCTGAACCAGCGGTGTGTCCAGCCGATGACGCCGAGGATGCCGTAGGCCACCACCCGGGAGGAGCCCACGTTCCGGAAGCTGCCGTCCGCGTAGCCTTCCTCGATCATCGCGATGATCGCGTTCTCGATGTCGCGGTTGAGCTTCCGCATGTGCCTGGACCAGGCGGAGCGCTTGTCGCTGACGTGGCTGAGGTTCTCGCGGATATAGATGTAGATCAGCGGGTAGTGCTCGCCGTACGAGGACATGAGCGCGATGATCAGGTCGCGCAGCTTGCGACGCGGGCTGACCTTGCTGGCGAGGATGCGCGTCGCGATCGAGGCGTTGCGCTCGATGACCTCCCGCAGGATCTCGTCGAACAGCTCCTCCTTGGAGGAGATGTAGTAGTAGAGCGAGGCCCGGTCGATGTCGAGCTCGGCGGCGACCGCGCTGAGACTGGCGCCCGTGAAGCCGAGCCGGTTGAAGACCCGCACGGCCGCCTCGGCGATCTCCTTGCGCCGCTTCTGGTAGGACTCGCTCGCCTCTTCCTTCGCGGCCGACCGGCGCTTGCCGATGCCGCTGGCCGACGCGTCCTCGCGGGACGCCGCGCGTCGCTTCCCGGTGCCGTTCGCCGTCGCCATCGTCGCGCCTTTCGCGGCCTCGACGCGGCCGCTAGAATGCAATGGCAAAGGTTCGCAGCCGCCGCGGCCTCTGTCAACACGGTAGTTGACGAAGGGGATACGTCCGCCGTGGCAGGAGACCGCGCCCGCCTCGGCCGACGTCCCGGCGCCGCCCTTCGCGCCTCCCGCGACCCCATCTCGCCCCCGCCACGGTCGCAGGCCCGCGCAAGTTTCCGCAGCCGCGGCCTCGCCGCACCGGGGCTCCCGGCCCCGCGAACGCACCGGGTGCGCTCCCGGCCGGCGGTGGCCGGTGTCAACGAACACGTTGAGAAAAGCCGCCGGATCGCTCCGGAGGCGTCGCGCGCCGGCCCTCTGGTCAACGGGTATGTTGACGAACGCGCGGCCGCGCCCGTAGACTGCCGGCCATCCTCAGAGGAGTGCAGGCGATGGCCGAGGTCGATGCGATCGTCGTGGGGGCGGGCTTCGCCGGCCTGCGTGCGCTCTACACGCTCCGCAAGCTGGGGCTCCGGGTCACGGTGCTCGAGGCCAGCGACGACGTGGGCGGCGTCTGGTACCACAACGCGTACCCGGGCGCGCGCTGCGACGTCGAGAGCTACGACTACTCGTACCGTTTCTCGCCCGAGCTCGAGCAGGAGTGGCGCTGGACGGAACGCTACGCGCAGCAGCCGGAGATCCTGCGCTACATCCACCATGTCGCGGACCGCTTCGACCTGCGCCGGGACGTGCTGCTGAACACGCGGATGACGCGCGCGGAGTACGACGAGGCGGGCGCGAGGTGGACGGTCACGGCCGAGGACGGCCGGACGTGGACCACGTGGATGCTCGTGCTGTGCGTCGGACAGCTGTCGCTGCCGAAGCGGCCGGACTATCCGGGCCAGGACCTGTTCGAGGGCGAGGTGGTCCACTCGGGCCAGTGGCCTAAGCGCAAGGTCGAATGGGCCAGCAGGCGCGTCGCGATCATCGGCACCGGCTCGTCCGGCATGCAGATGACGCCGGTCATCGCGCAGACCGCGAAGCACCTGACGGTGTTCCAGCGCACGCCGAACTACAGCGTACCCGCCGCCAACGCGCCGGTGACGGAGGAGGAGGACCGGCAGGTCAAGGCGAGCTATCCTGCGCGGCGCGCCCAGGCCGCGAACTCGCCGAGCGGGCTCGGCTTCATGCCGAATCGCAGGTCCGCCCTCGACGACCCGCCCGAGGTGCGCGAGCAGGTGTACGAGGCCGCGTACAACCGGCTCGGCTTCGGCTTCGCGCTCGCCTACCACGACATCCTGCTGTCGAAGCCGGCCAACGACACGGCGGCCGAGTTCGTGCGCCGCAAGACCGCCGAGAAGATCAGGGATCCGGAACTCCGGAAGAAGCTCGTGCCGATGGACCACGCGTTCGCGGCGCGGCGCCCGTCCGTGGACAGCGGCTACTACGAGGCCTTCAATCGCGACAACGTCGAGCTCGCGGACCTGCGCGAGGCGCCGATCGTCGAGTTCACGCCGACCGGCATCCGCACCACCGCGAAGCACCACGAGTTCGACCTCGTGATCCTCGCGACCGGCTTCGACGTGTTCACCGGCTCGCTGTTCAAGCCGGAGATCACCGGCCGCGGCGGCCTCACGCTGAAGCGGAAGTGGGCGAACGGGCCGATCACGCACCTCGGCATCGGCGTGAACGCCTTTCCGAACCTGTTCATCGTCGTGGGTCCCGGCAGCCCCTCGCTGCTGTCGAACGTGCTGGTGTCCACCGAGGAGCAGCTCGACTGGCTCGCGACCCTGATCGCGAAGATGCGCGACGAGGGCATCCGCGAGTTCGAGGTGACGGCGCAGGCCGAACAGGAGTGGGTCGCGCACGTGAACGAGCGCGCGAAGGAGACGATCTACCCGAGCGCGCAGTCGTTCTACATGGGCTCCGAGCTGCCCGGGAAGCCGCGGGTGTTCATGCCGTATTCGGGCGGCGTGCGCGGCTACCGCCGGCTGCTGCACCAGTGCGCGGAGCAGGGCTACTCCGGCTTCGAGCTGCGCAAGGCGCCGGCGGCGAGCCGGCCGCGCAGGCAGGCGAGCTGATCCGCGCGGGAGGCGGAAGCGCCGGGAGCTCCGGCGCCGCCGCCGCTCCACGGCCGGCGCCGCTCCGGAGGCGCGGTGCCGGCGCTGCCGCGACTAGCCTTCCGGATGCGCCGCCGCGTAGTCGCGGCGGTAGCCGCGCCGGCCGAGGCCGAAGATCAGCCCGGCCGCGAGCGTCGAGATCGCCAGCGTAATCGCGAGCGACGTCCCGACCGCGGCCTCGGACGCGAACGCGTAGTCGTTCAGCACGCCGGGCAGCAGCGGCCCCAGCGTCAGGCCGCCGAGGTTCGCGACGAAGAGGTAGATCGCGATCGCCTGGCCGCGCACCTGGTTCGGCAGCACGAGCTGGAGCGCCGCGTAACAGCTGCCGGCCGGCATCGCGAGCGCGAACACGCCGGGTGCGAACAGCGCGAGCTGCAGCCAGGGGCTGGCCTCGAAGAAGCCGGCGGCGCCGTACGCGGCGCAGCCGATCGCGCCGCCCCAGGCGCCGAGACGCAGCGCGGCGTCGCGCTGGCCCTGGCGGAACCAGCGGTCCGCGATGCGGCCGCCGGCGTACATGCCGGCGCAGCCGAACACCAGCACGAGCAGCCCGAGGCGCGTGCCCGCGTCGCCCGGGCTCCACGCGTGGACGCGCTGGAAGTACACGGGCGCCCAGAGCATGAACGCGTAGAGCGCGACGGCGAAGGCCATCTGGCCGCCGGAGATCGCGATCAGCGACGCGGCGCGGCGCCGCAGCTCGCGGACGGTGGCGGCGATGTCGAGGTGCGCGTGGGCGCCGTCGGCCGCGACGATCGCGCCCCGCCGCGACGGCTCGCGTAGCGTCCAGACCCAGAGCGCCACCAGCAGGCCCGGCAGGCCGACGATCAGGAAGGTCGCACGCCAGCTGGCGATCTCGCCGACCAGCGGCAGCACCACCGTGGGCGTCGTCGCGACCGCCTGGATCACTGCGCCGCCGACCAGCAGCGCCGAGCCGGCGCCGATGTAGATGCCCATCGAGTAGACGCTGAGCGCGGAGGACAGCTTCTCGCGCGGGAACGAGTCCGCGATCATCGACGCGGCGGCCGGGTTCAGCACCGCCTCGCCGAGCCCGACGCCCATGCGCGCGAGGAACAGTTCCCCGTAGCCGCGAGCGAGCGCGCAGGCCGCCGTCATCGCACTCCAGAACGCGACGCCGGCGACGACGAGGTTGCGCCGGTTGGAGCGGTCGACGATGCGGCCGAGCGGCAGCGCCATCAGCGTGTAGAACAGCGAGAACGCGAGGCCGCCGAGCAGACCGACCTGCGTGTCCGAGATGCCGAGGTCCGCCTTGATCGGGCCGACGAGCAGGCTGAGGATCTGCCGGTCGATGAACGACAGCGTGTAGCAGACCGTCATCACGAAGACGAGGTACCAGCCCTGGCTCGGCGCCTCGCGCGCGGCGGTCGCCGCGAGGCCCCCCGGCGCCGCGAGCGGCGCCGGGGCCTTGCCGGCGGCCGCGGCGCTGCCCGTGCCCCGGACCGACGTGTCGGCGTCCATGCCCGTCTTCAGAAGTCGTACGTCAGTTCGACGCCCCAGGTGCGCGGCGGCGACAGCCACATCGTCCGGGAGCCGATCGCGGTGTTGTCGAAGCCGAAGTTGAAGTACACCTCGTCAGTCAGGTTGCGGCCGTACAGCGCGACCGACAGGTTCTCGCTCGCGTTGCGGAACGTCACGCTCGCGTCCACCAGCGAGTAGTCGCGCAGCGGCAGGAAGTTGAAGTCGTCCGCGTACGTATCGCCGACGTAGGCGTAGGACGCGCGCCAGCGCAGCGTGCCGGCCGCGCCGACGTCGTGTTCCCAGTTGGCGGCCGCGTTCCACGTGCGCGAGGGCACCATCTGCAGCCGGAACGTGTCGGCCGGCCGGCCACGGGCCAGCTCGAGGTAGCGCGCGGAGTCGTAGCGCGCCTTCACGTAGCCGTACGAGCCCTCGATCGTCAGGCCCGGGGCGAGCACCGCCTGCGTCTCGAGCTCGAAGCCCTCCATCGTCGCGTCGGCGGCGTTGAAGATGGTCTGCACGCCGGACTGGTTGTTGGCCGAGCGCTGCAGGTCCGTGTACTCGTTCTGGAACACGGCCACGTTCAGCCGCACGCGGTTGTCGAACCACTCGGACTTGAGCCCGACCTCGATCGCGTCGACGGTCTCCTCGTCGTACGGCCCCGGCGTGGAGGCCGGGTTGGCCGGCCGCGTGACGATCGTGGCGTCGGTGAAGCGGACGTTGTAGCCGCCGCTGCGGAAGCCGCGCGAGAACGAGCCGTACAGCATCGCGTCGTCGGTCGCCTGCCACGCCAGCGCGACACGCGGGCTGAAGTTGCTCCAGTCCTTGTCGTCGAAGAACACCGGCCGGCAGTCGCTGAAGCTGGCGCGCGGCTCGAGCGGCAGCAGCGGACGGTTCGCGCAGTTGCCGGTCGCGGTCGGGTCGCCGATCACGCCGATCGCGGCCTCCTTCTTCTCGGTGGAGTAGCGGCCGCCGAGCGTCAGCGTCCACGCCGGCGCGAACTTCCAGTCGGCCTGCGCGAACACGCCGGCCGTGTCGTGGTCGATCGTCGACTTCGCGCGGCGGTCCACCGCGTCGGTCAGCAGGCGGCGCTCGCGGTACTCGTACTCCTGCCGGAACAGGTTCACGCCCGCGGTGAGGCTGAGCGCGTCGGACAGGCTGCCCGCCCAGCGCAGCTCCACGCTCTGCTGGTCCTGCTTCAGGCCGGAGCCGTCGCCGAACTCGAAGCGCACGGTGTTCGGCGCGCCGTCGATGTCGCCGAACGAATCCTGGTCCACGTCGCGCCAGCCGAGCACGCCGGTGACGGTGCCCCCCCAGAGGTCCCAGTTGGTCTCGAGCGTGAGCGCCGACCACTCGAGGTCGCTGCGGCCCTTCGTGGTCTGGCGGGTCGTCTGTTCGGCATACGGGTCGATCGAGGCGCCGAACAGGAAGAAGTTGCGGGCCGACGGGCCGTCGCCCTCGACCTTGCCGTGCTCGCCGATCAGGGTCGCGTCGAACGTGCCGTTGTCGAAGCTCAGTGCGGGGCGCACGACCAGCGACTCCTGCGCGCCCTGCCGGCCGCCCAGCACGGTGTTCCGGTACAGGCCGTCGCGATCCTTGTAGAGCACCGCGACCTTCGCACCCCACTGCTCGGACAGCGGGCCGCTGATCCGCGCGTTCACCTCGCGCAGCTCGTGCGAGCCCAAGCCCACGCGCACAGTGCGCTGGAGCTCGTCGCCCGGGCGCGTGCTGCGCATCACGATCGCGCCGCCCGTGACGTTGCGGCCGAACAGCGTGCCCTGCGGGCCGCGCAGCACCTCGACCGACTCGAGGTCGAACATGTCGGTGACGACGCCGTAGATCAGGCCGAACGGCACGCCGTCGATCACGACGCCGACCGCGGGATCCGACGACGGGATGCTCTGGCCCGCGGTGCCCATGCCGCGGATCACGAAGTTGGCGACGCCGGGCACGGTGCCCTGCGGCGCGAGGTTCACGTTCGGCATGCTGAAGCCGACGTCCACGAGGCTGATCGCGAAGCGGTTATCGAGCTGCTCGCCCGAGAAGCCGGTGACCGCGATCGGCACCGACTGCGCGTCCTCGGCCGCGGACTTCTTCTGCGCCGTGACCAGCACTTCCTCGAGCACGCCGGCCTGGTCGTCGGCCAGGGCGGGTGCCGCCACGGCCGCGAGGGCCAGGGCGATCGCCGTGCGCAGCGTGCGGCGCGCGAGCGGCGCCTGCAGGTTCTTGAAAGACATCCGGGTACTCCGCCGGTTTGGATTGAGTCCGTCGCGTGGCCGCGGGCGGCCAACGCCCGACGATCCACCCCCCTCGACCACGGACCGGAGTTCCGGACCGCCTGACCATCAACATCTACGTTGATGACATTGATGACACGGCGCCGCGCGTCTGTCAACACTGTCATTGACGGAAGGAGGTCGCAGCCGACCTGGACGGCCGGCCCGTCCGCCCGGGTGGATCGGGGTGGCCGGTAGCGGTGCGCGCCGCGACGCCCCCGCGAGTCCGCTCAGGCCGGGCCCGTGCCGCGGAGTTCGCGCTTCAGGATCTTGCCCGCCGAGCTCTTCGGCAGCGCGGGCACGAACTCGACGATCGTCGGACACTTGTAGTGCGCGAGACGCTCGCGCGCGAACGCGACGAGTTCGGCCGCGGTGGGCTGCGCGCCCGGGGCCGGCACGACGACCGCCTTGACGGTCTCGCCCCAGCGCTCGTGCGGCGCGCCGATCACCGCGATCTCGGCGACGCCGGGGTGGCGACCGAGCACGTTCTCCACTTCCGCGGGGAACACGTTCTCGCCGCCGGAGACGATCATGTCCTTGTAGCGGTCGCGGATGTACACGTAGCCCTCGGCGTCCTGCACGGCGGCGTCGCCGGTGCGCAGCCAGCCGTCGGCGTCGATCGCCGCGGCCGTGTCCTGCGGTCGCCGCCAGTAGCCACGCGTCACCAGCGGCGAACGCACGCGGATCTCGCCGACGGTGCCGGTCGGCACGCGCTCGCCGGTCGCCGGATCGACCAGCGCGAGCTCGACCCACGGCAGCCGCCGCCCGCACGAGCGCAGCCGCGCGGCGTGCGGCCCGCCCGGGTCGTGTTCGTGCGGCTGCAGCGTGATCACGGTGCCGGCCGTCTCGGTCATGCCGTACGCGTGGTTGAAGCCGCAGCCGAACACCTCGAGCGCGCGCCGCAGCAGGGTCTCGGTGATCGGCGACGCGCCGTAGACCAGCCGTTCGAGGCTCTTGAGCGGCATCGCGTCCACCCCGGGATGGTTCACGAGCGACTGGATGACGGTGGGCACGAAGAACGCATGGGTCACGCGGTGCCGCGCGATCGCGTCGAGCGTGGGGCCCGGTACGGGCTGCTGCATCAGCACGGTATGGCCGCCCTGGGTCAGCGCCATCAGGCCGTAGCCCAGACCGCCGATGTGGAACAGCGGCATCGCGACGAGGTTTACGCTGGCACTGCCGAAGCTCCAGGCCTCGCGCGCCATGCGCTCGGTGTACGCGAGGTTGCGGTGGGAGATCATCACGCCCTTCGCGCGCCCGGTGGTACCGGACGTGTAGAGGAGCGCGATCACGTCGTCCGGCTGCGAGCGGTGCTGCGGATCGTCGGCGGACGCGCGGTCGCGCCACGCCTCGTAGTCGTCCTCGAGCGTCAGGCAGGGCACGGCGTGCCCCGTTGGCGTCATCGCGCGCTGCTCGGCGCCCGCGATCACGAGACGCGGCGCCGCGTCCTCGAGGATCTCCTCGACCTCGCGCGCGGACAGGCGCCAGTTCACCGGCACGAGCACCGCACCGGCCTTCGCGCAGGCAAAGACGAGCTCGTAGAACACGGGCGCGTTGCGGGCGACGATCACGACGCGGTCGCCGACCCCGACGCCCGCGTCGCGCAGCGCGTTCGCCGCGCGGCTGCTGCGCTCGTCCAGCTCGTGGAACGTCAGCGTGCGCTCGCCGTAGGTCAGGCACGGCGCGGCCGGCCGTGCGGCCGCGTAGTGGCGGAGCACGTCGGCCAGGTCGAAGCGGTCCGGGTCGAACGCCATCGGGGACTCCAGGTGCGCGGCGTGCGTCCGCCGTCGGCCGGCCGGCGGCGCCCCGCTCAGTAGCTCTTCGGCAGCCCGAGGCTGTGCATCGCGACGTGGTTCAGGATCATCTCGCGGCTGACGGGGGCCGTGCGGTGCAGCCGCGCGATGAACCACAGGTCCGCGAGGCCGTACTCGTTCGAGAGGCCGTTGCCGCCGTGCACGTGGATCGCCTGGTCCAGCGCCTTCAGCGACGACTCCGCCGCCAGGAACTTCGCCATGTTGGCCGCCTCCGCCGCGTCCCCGCCCTCATCGTAGAGCTGCGCGGCCCGCGCCGTCATCAGCCGCGCCGCCTGCACGCCGACGAAGGCCTCGGCGAGCGGGTGGGCGACGCCCTGGTGCGCGCCGATCGGCACGCTCCACACCTTGCGCGTGGTCACGTAGTCGGCGGCGCGGGCGAGCGCGTAGCGCGAGATGCCGTTGTTGATCGCGGCCGCGGCCACGCGTTCCGGGTTCAGCCCGGAGAAGACGTGCTTCAGGCCCTGGCCGCGCTGGCCGATCAGCTGGTGCTCCTCGAGGCGCACGCCGTCGAAGAAGGTCGTGAACTGCTTCTCCGGCGAGCGCAGCGCGGCGTCGATCGGCTGGAACGACAGGCCCGGCGAGTCCGTCGGCACGACGAACAGCGACAGCGGCGCGCGGCCGCGCGCGTCCGGCTCGCCGTCGCGGGCGACGACCAGCACCGCGTCGGAGCAGTCGATGTCGGAGGTCCAGTACTTCGTGCCCGTGAGCGTCCAGCCCGAGCCGTCGCGCTTCGCGGACGTGGTGATCCGGTGCGTGTTGGAGCCCGCGTCCGGCTCGGTGATGGCGAAACACATCTTGCGCCGGCCGCCGGCGAGCGCCGGCAGCCACTCGCGCTTCTGCGCCTCGGTGCCGTGCGCCGCGAGGATCGGCGCGGTGATCGAGGAGATCACCAGCGCGAGCATCGGACAGCCCTGCGCGGCGGTTTCCTCGATCACGATGTTGAGGTCGGCGATGCCGCCGCCGCTGCCGCCGTACTCCTCGGGCATGTGGGCGCCGAGAAAGCCCGCCTCGGCGAGCGCCGCCCACAGCTCGTCCGGCTGCCCGCCGCTCGCGACCTTCTGCTGGAAGTACTTGCGCCCGAAGCCGCCGGCGAGGCGCGCGACGCTCTCGCGCAGCGCGGCGTGGTGCTCGGCGGTGTCGACGAGCGCGTTCGCGAACATGGGCTGGGAGATCATGCGTTGCCCTCGGGCCAGGCGTAGAAGCCCCGGCCGCTCTTGCGGCCGAGCTCCCCGCGCGCCACCTTCTCGATCAGGATGCGGGGCGGCGCGTAGCGCTCGCCGTAGACCTTCTCCAGCACGCGGGCGATGTCGAGCCGCACGTCGAGGCCGACCATGTCGCTCAGCTTAAGCGGCCCGACCGGGTGCCGGAAGGCGAGCAGCGACGCGCGGTCGATGTCCTCGACGCTCGCGACGCCGTCCTCGAGCATGCGCATCGCCTCGAGGCTCGAGATCAGGTCGAGCCGGCTGGTCGCGAAGCCGGGCACGTTGCCTACCACGATCGACTGCTTGTCGATGCGGGTGGCGAACGTGCGCGCGGCCTCGACGGCCGCGTCGGAGGTCGCGGCGCCGCGCACGATCTCGAGGAACTTGAAGGACCAGACCGGCTGGAAGAAGTGCGTGCCGAGGAAGCGGGTCGGGTCCGGCAGCGCCCGCGCGAGTTCGTCGATCGACATCGCGCTCGTGTTCGTGCCGATCAGCGCCGGCTCGAGCGCGGCGATCTCGGCGAGCACGCGGTGCTTGAGCTCGAGGCGCTCGGAAACCGTTTCGATGGCGAGAGCGGGGTGCGCGGGCGCGTCGGCGACGCGCGCGACCCGCCGCAGCCGCGCGAGCGCGGCGGCCGCGCCGGCCTCGTCCTGCTTGCCGCGACGGACGCCGTCCTGCGCCGCGGCCGCGCAGTCGCGCGCGAGCACCGCCGCCCGCGCGTCGTCGGGCTCGACCACCGTGACCGCGTAGCCGGCCTGCGCGCAGACGTACGCGATGCCGGTGCCCATGGTTCCACCGCCGATCACGGCGACTTGCTGCGTCATGCGGATGCCTGCGGGTTCCGGTGGCTGCGCGAGCCCGGGATCGGCAGGAAGCGGCCGGGGGCGGGCTCAGTTCGTCTACGATGGTGTTGATCGACGCGTGACTGTAGCGAGGCGGGCGCCCGGGTGTCAATAAACACCGGTGTTGACGGATGCGGGGCCGACCGGCGCAGGGCGTCGCGCGGATGCGGGTCGCACCGGCGGCGTTCCGCCGCACCGCGCGCCCGGCGCGCGTCAGCGGCCGGGCGGCCGGAAGTAGTCCGGCCGGCCGCCGGGCCAGTCCTCGCCCCACTGCTGGCGGCCGCCGTCCACGGCCAGCACCTCGCCGGTGACGA
Source organism: Steroidobacteraceae bacterium (assembly GCA_027531255.1). GTDB lineage: Bacteria > Pseudomonadota > Gammaproteobacteria > Steroidobacterales > Steroidobacteraceae > JAPZRU01. The sequence goes on from JAPZRU010000010.1 coordinate 56,765, forward strand.
AGGACCCGGTCTGGGGCGAGGCGAGGTAGGCGACGGCCTGTGCGACGTCGAGCGCGGTTCCGAAGCGCTTCAGCGGCGTGGAGTCGCGCAGCGCCTCGGCGGCGGCGCGCGGGTAGACGTTCAGACCGTCGGTTGCGATCGGGCCGGGTGCCACGCAGTTCACGCGGATGCCGAGCGGCGCCCACTCGACGGCGACGGTGCGGCTCAGGTGCACGACGCCGGCACGGGCGGCGCAGGTGTGGGCGAGCTGCGGGATGCCGCGGTTCATGACCGCGACGATGTTGACGATCGAGCCGGGTCGGCCGCGGTCGCGCCACTGCCGCGCGGCGGCCTGCATCATGTACCAGGTGCCGCTCAGGTTCGTGTCGATGACGGCGTTCCAGCCCTTCGGCGAGAAGTCGATCGCGGCCTGCGGGTACTGCCCGCCGCCGTTGTTGACGAGGTGATCGAGCGCACCGAAGCAGTCCCAGGTCTCGGCGACGAGCTGCGCCACCTGCTCGGGGTCGCGGATCGTCATCGCGCGGCAGGCAACGTCGCGGCCGAGGCGCTCGCGGATGCCCGCGGCGGTCTCCTCGAGCTTCTCCGCGCGGCGCCCGCAGACCATCACGTTCGCGCCGAGGCGCGTGAAGCAGTAGGCCATCGCGCGGCCGATTCCGCTGCCGCCCCCCCGAGACCAGGAAGGTCCGGCCCGCGAACAGATCGGGCTGGAACGCGAGCGGCAGCGTTGCGAGTTCCTCGTCCGTGTGGCCCCACGAGGCGGGCGCGTCGGTCGCTGGTCGGGAGGCTTCGGCGGCTGCGAGCGTCATCGGTGGATTCCGGCGTCGGGAAGAGTCAGCTTTCCAGAGCGCGTCGACGTTTGTCAACGATGGCGTTGACTCCGCGGCACCGGTTCGCGGCGGCTGCGAACGCGGGCTGCCGGGACGCCGGGAGATCGGGCATGATCGGTCCCACCCCGGTAGTCACGGCGGATGATCCGCGCACATGCTCGATGCGCTCGCAGGAAGAACCCTCACCGCGCTGATCGCGGTTCTCGCCCTCGGGCTCGGCGGCTGCGCTCCGCTCGAGGAACTGCCCGAGGAACCCGAGCCGGTCTACGTGCCGCCGGAAGCGGTGGCGGAGGCTGAGCGCGATCCCTCGGCACCGCCCGTCGTCGAGGAGCAGCCGAGCGCGGAAACGCCGCCGCCCGGTACCGTCGAGAAAGCCCCGGAGCCGAGCGTGACGGAGCCGCCGGCAGCGCCGCCGCCCGCGACTCCGCCAGCGGGGACTCCGCCCTCGGTGCCGCCACCGCCGGCGGGCTCCGCTCCGCCGGACAGCCTGGGGGACGTCGTCGTGAAGGCGAAACCGCGCGGTCGTCACGAGGAGATCCGCGACCTCGTCGCGGAGGCGCAGGCACTGCTGAAGAACGTCGAGCTGAGTTACGTGTTCACCGGCCGCGGGCGGCGCGAAGCGCTCCGCGGCCGGCCGGTCGCGTTCGCGCTCTGGAGCGAGTCGAAGAAGCAGTGGACGATCGCGCACGTCGAGATCCCGCGCCCGCCCGTGCGCTGGAAACCCGGCGGCCGGCCGTTGCCGATCCGGGTCGTGAAGCCGGCGGGCATCACCGCGCGACACGTGCGCGGCACGGGCGCCGAGCGGCTGATGGTCTCGTTCGCGAAGGGCGGCGAGCCGCTCCGTGTATACGGCCGCAAGTTCCCGGTGTTCGACAACGCGCACGTCGCCCGCAAGCGCTGGCGCGCGGCGGTCGCGGGCGCGAGGCCGATCGTCTACCTGCCGTTCACCGAGGACACGCTCGATCCGCGCTTCGTCGACACCGGCCGCGAGTTCCTGCTGTCGACCGCGCGACGGGCGATCGACGAGCTGCGCGCCGCCGGGGCGCCGTCGCGCGCGTTCCCGGGGCGCCTGCTCGCGGACGTGGTGCCCGCCGAGCTGATCGCGGCGCTCGCGGTCATCGAGCAGACCGACGACGCGGAGTACCTGCGCAGGCGCGCGGGCGCGTTCGACGACGTGCTGAGCCAGTACGGGCTCAAGCGCGAGGACGCGTTCCGCTACAGCGTGTCGCGGGCGCGCGCGATGGGCGCGATGCAGTTCACGAACCGCCGCGGCAACGGCACTTATTCGCTGGTGGTGCGGATGTGCCCGGCCGCGAAGCTGGACCCCGTGTTCGAGCGCGGCGCGACCGACATCTACAACTCGATGAAGGCGGCGATCTGCCTCTTCGACATCGAGCTGTGGCAGATGCGGCCGGAGATCCGCAACGCCTACTGGGACAACCAGCGCGTGCTCGGCATCTTCCCGGTGGCCGCGTACAACGGCGGGCCGCGCAACGTCGCGCGCCTCAACCGCGTGATCCAGCAGATGCGCCTGCGGCTCGATGACCTGCGGCCGCCGGGCGTGCTGCCGCCCGACGCTACCGTGAGCTGCCCGTGCCTGTGGGCGGAGGACGGCGACGAGGTCCGACCGGTGAGCATCCCGCGGTACAACAACGAGAACCGGTGGTACGTGCAGAAGTACCAGACGGTGATGGGGCTGCTCGAGCAGGGCGGCGGGGCGGGCCCGGCCGAGGTGGCGCGTTAGCGGCGCGGGCGACGGCGCGCCGGGGCCCGCACCGCCGCACGGGTGGCGGCTCGCGGCGACCGCGCGGAGTTCCTAGGGATCGACCGGCTGCAATCCCACGTGCGCCGCCGCCGCGCGCATCCGTGCGTCGAAGGTGACCACGTGGGTCGCCGAACCCAGCAGCGCGGCCGCAAGATGCAGCGCGTCGAGCGTGCGCAACGGCACGGCGTCGAGTTGGAACAGCAGGCGCTCCGCTTCGCGGTGCACGACGGGACTCAGGTCCAGGCGATGAAAGACGCCGGAGCTCGCATCGGCGAGGAGCGCATCGCGGATCTCGACGGCCTGGCCGGCGGAGAGCATCCCCTCGCGCCGACGGCGCGCGACGGCCGACAGGACTTCGGTGACCGCGAGCTCCGAGATCATCAGGTCCCGGCGACCCCGCAGCCACGCATCGAGCGCGTCGCTCTCGGGTTCCGGAACGTAGAGCTTCGCGAGCGCGCTGGAGTCGAGGTAGACGCCGGCATCGGCCGCGATCCCGGCCTGTGCCCCTTCAACCACGTTCCGTCCGCTCGTCGATGACCGCCGCGGCGAGCGAGGCCGCGAGCACCGGCATCCGGCGCCGGAACGCGGCGCGCCCCGCGTAAGGCTTCGCGGGTTCGCGCCGGGGCGGCACGAGCCGCGCCACGGGCCGACCGCGGTCCGTGATCGTCACCTCGTGACCCTTGCGCACCTCGGCGATCAGCGCCGTGAGGTTCTGCCGTGCTTCGCGAATGCCGGCCTGCTTCATGCCGGCATTGTGCTACTTGTAGCACATGCTGGCAACCCCGCCGGATGCCGCGCCCGACGAGCTCCGTGCGGGTGCCGGCGTCGCGAGCGCGCTGGCGAGCCGCAGCGTCGCCGCGGTCGCCGCCTCAGTTCGACGTGCCGGCGGTCGGGAAGCCGCGATGCCGCAGCAGCGCTTCCACCTGCGGTTCGCGCCCGCGGAACTTCACGTACGCCTCCATCGGCGGGCGCAGGTTGCCGGCGGAGTAGACGTATTCGTACAGCCGCCGCGCCAGCTCCGGGTGGAACGGGTCGCCTGCCTCGCGGAAGGCGGCGAAGGCGTCGGTGTCGAGCACGCCGGCCCACAGGTAGGTGTAGTAGCCGGCCGCGTAGCCCTCGCCAGCGAACGCGTGCTGCAGGTGCTTGGTGCGATGGCGCATCGCGATCTCCGCCGGCATGCCGATGCGCTCCAGCACCTGGCGCTCGAACGCGCCGGTGTCCACGGTCCGCGCCCGCTGGAGATCCAGCGCGTGGAACTCGAGATCCACGAACGCCGTGGCGATGAACTCGACCGTGTCGAAGCCCTGCCGGAAGTTGCGCGCGGCCATCAGCTTGTCCAGCAGCTCCCTGGGCATCGGCGCGCCGGTCTCGTAGTGCACGGCGAACTTCTGCAGCACCTGCGGCTGCGACAGGAAGTGCTCGTAGATCTGCGCCGGGAACTCGACGAAATCGCGGTCGGTGGCGGTACCGGCGAGCCGCGGGTACGTCACCTTCGACAGCAGCCCGTGCAGCGCGTGGCCGAACTCGTGGAACACCACCTCGGCGTCGCGGAAGCTGAGCAGCGCCGGCTTGCCGGCGGTCGGCTCGTTGTAGTTGCAGTCGTTCGTGATGTGCGGGTGCACCCAGGCGTCGAGCCCCCGCTGCGGCCGCAGGGCGCTCATCCAGGCGCCCGAACGCTTGGTCTGCCGCGAGAAGTAGTCGCCGTAGAAGAGACCGACGTGCCGGCCGTCGCGGTCCTGCACTTCCCAGACGCGCACGTCCGGGTGGTAGACCGGGATGTCGCGGCGCTCGTGGAAGGTCAGGCCGAAGAGGCGATTCGCGACGTAGAACTGCGCTTCGACGATCCTGTCGAGCTGCAGGTAGGGCTTCAGCGCGTCGTCGTCGAAGTCGTACTTCGCGCGCCGCAGCTTCTCTTCGTAGTAGCGCCAGTCCCACGGCGCCAGCGCGTAGTCGCGGCCCTCGGCCTTCACCAGCGCCTGCAGCGCGTCGCGGTCGGCGAGTGCCTTCGCGCGCGCGGGCTCCCACACGCGCCGCAGCAGGTCGAGCGCCTGCGCGGGCGTGGTCGCCATCGTGTCGGCGATGCTGAAGTCGGCGAAGCTCGGGTAGCCCAAGAGCTGCGCGCGTTCCGCGCGCAGCGCGACGATCTCGGCGACCACGGCCTTGTTGTCGTGCGCGCTGCCGTTGTCGCCGCGGGACACGAACGCCCGGTAGACCTTCTCGCGCAGGTCGCGCCGCTCGGATTGCGTGAGGAACGGCTCGACCAGCGAGCGGGACAGCGTGATGACGTGCTTGCCGTCGTGCCCGCGCTCCGTCGCGGCCTGTGCGGCGGCGGTGACGACGAAGTCCGGCAGGCCGGCGAGGTCCTCCGGCTTCTCCAGCACCAGCATCCAGTCCGTCTCGTCGGCGAGCACGTTCTGGCCGAACGTGGTCTGCAGCGTCGCGAGCCGCTCGTTGATCTCGCGCATCCGCGTCTTGGCGGCTTCGTCCAGGCGCGCGCCGGCGCGCACGAACGAGAGGTGGTAACGCTCGAGCACGCGTCGCTGCTCGGCCGTGAGATCGAGTTCGTCACGCCGCTGCCACAGCGTGTCGATGCGGCGGAACAGCGCGGCGTTCAGCGCGATCTCGCTCTGGTGCCGCGCGGAGACGGGCGCGATCTCGCGCTGGATCGCCTGCAGCGTGTCGTTGGTGTGCGAGGCGGTCAGCTTGCCGAACACACTGCCGACGCGCTCCAGCAGTTCGCCCGCGCGCTCCAGCGCGTCGATGGTGTTGGCGAAGGTGGGTGGCTCCGGCGAGTTCGCGATCGCCGCGATCTCGGCGCGGTGCGCGGCGAACGCGCGCTCGTACGCGGGGCGGAAATGCTCGTCGCGGATGCGGTCGAACGGGACGGCGCCGAAGGGCGTGGTCCAGGCCTGGAAGAAGGGGTTCTCGGTCTGCTGGTCGGCCGCGGCGGAGGGCTTCGCGGCCTCGGCGGCGGAAGCCGGAGCAGGAGCGGTGGCGGAGAGCGCCAGCGCGACGGCGCCGGCCAGCAGCAGGGACTTCATGCGATGCCTCTCGTCTTCGGGATTCGTCGTCGGGTCGCGGGTTCCGGGCAGTGTTCCGGCCGACCGGTTCGCGGCGGGCCGGTGCCGACGCCGCGGATGGAGCGACCCTCCAGGCGCAGAGGGCGAGGCGGTACCGCGGCTGTTTGCGTAGTTGGCTAGCCTACCGTCGTCCGGGTAGACGGCTGCAAGGGCTCGAGTCTCCTGCCTCGCCCGGCGCCTCGTCGATTTATTCTAGCGAGGATGTGGAGAAGGTATAAGATCCTGATCGATAAGCCTGTCGGACCCTTTATATGTATGTAAGTATCTATGCATGAGTGCTGTCGTCGCCCAGCGGGTGATCGACGGTCTCCGGCCGGGGCCGGCGACCGCGCGCGAACTCGGCCAGCGTCTGGACGTCTCGCAGCCGACCCTCTCCCGTACGCTCCGGCCTCTCGAGGCGCGAGGGCGCGTGATCCGGTTCGGGACCACGCGCGGTGCCCGATACGGCCTGGCCCGCGACGTGCGCGCGATCGGCCACCGCTGGCCGCTGTATCGGCTCGACGAGACGGACGTCCCGCACGAGATCGCCACGCTGATCGCGATCGAGCGCGATCACTACTACGCGCGCAGCGGCCCGCCTCGGGTCGCGAGGCTGAGCAACGGGCTGCCGTACTTCCTCCAGGACGCCCGACCGGCCGGGTTCATCGGACGCGCGGTCCCGAAGCGCTTCCCGGACCTGGATCTGCCTGCGCGCGTCGTCGACTGGACCGACGATCACGCGCTCACGTACCTGGTGCGACGCGGCTCGGATACGGTCGGCGATCTCGTGCTCGGCGAGGAGGCGCTGGACCGTTACCTGGCCGGCGAGGACGTGCCGCCCGTCGTGCACGAGCGTGAACGCGCGGCACGCTTCCCCGAACTCGCGCAGCAGGCGATGCAGGGCTCGCCTGCGGGATCTTCGGCGCAGGGCGAGCACCCGAAGTTCAGCGTCCGCATCGAGCGCGACGGCGCACGCACGCACGCGTTCGTGAAGTTCTCGCCCCCGCGCGATACCGGTGTCGGCGAACGCTGGGCCGACCTGCTCGTCGCCGAAGCGCTCGCGTCGGAGGTCCTGAACGCGGCGGGCATCGCGGCGGCGCGCAGCCGCGTGCTCGACGCAGGCGACCGCTGCTTCCTCGAGTCCGAGCGCTTCGATCGCCTCGGCGACGACGGCCGCCGCGGCACGGCCTCGCTGCTCGCGGTCGCTGCCGAGCATCACGGCGAGCTCGACAGCTGGACGCGAGCCTCGCGCCGGCTCTGCGACAACGGCCTGCTGTCGGCGGCGGATGCCGAACGCGCCGCGCTGCTCGATGCCTTCGGTGCGCTGATCGCCAACGACGACCGGCACCTCGGCAACGTTACGCTGTTCGACCGCCGCGAGGGCCCGTTCGAGATCGCGCCCGTCTACGACATGCTGCCGATGCTGTTCGCGCCGAGCGACGGCGACCTCGTCGAACGCGCGTTCGAACCCGAAGGCGCTCGGTCGGAGACGCTTGCCGTCTGGCCCCGCGCGCGTGAACTGGCGCTCGTCTACTGGGCCGCGCTCGCCGACGATCCGCGAGTGACCGCCGGGTTCAGGGAGCGCGCGAGCGCGTGTCGCGAGCGGGTCGCGCATACGTCGCTGCGCAGGCGCGCTTCGGCATAGGTCACGCCGACACCCGATCGGGCGCGCTTCAGTCGCCGAACCTGGCGACGAACTCCCGGTGCAGCGGCAGGAGCGGGTCCTCGCCGTCGGCGACGGTCGCGAGCTGCGAGTGCCGGTAGCCGCTGTAGACCGCGGTCACCTGCACGCGCCGTTCGGCGACCCGGAACCGGAAGCGCCATTCCTTCGCGGCCAGCACGAAGCCGTCGCCGTCGGGCCTGATGCGCCGATACGGATGCGGCGCGGGCCCCAGCGCCAGCGTCTCGCGCACACGGTCGACCAGCGCGAGCCCGCCGCGCGACTCGATCCACGCGCAGCGCTCGATCACGGACGCGCTGAACTGCACGTCGTACGGCGACAGCGGATCGGCGGGCCTGGCGCTGCTGCCGTCGCCGGGCGGCCCGGTGCGCGCCGATGCCGCGTGCTCCAGCCACCCGCTGCGCGCGTCGGGGTGGGCGTCGGTGTAGGGCACGTAAGGCTTGATGTCGAGCACGGGCGTGCCGTCCACGAGATCCATGTCGAGCAGGTGCAGCGTCAGGCCGTCGACGCGCTCGAGACGCACCGCCGACAGGCCGAGCGGATTGGGACGATGCGGCGAGCGCGTCGAGAACACGCCCTTGCGGCCGCTGGTGCTGCGCGGCGGCAGCACCTTCGGTCGCCACGACGGGTTGAGGTGGAACCAGAAGATGACCCACAGGTAGTCCCAGCCGTCGAGATCGTCGAGCGCGTGCTCGAAGTTCCGGCCCGGCAGCAACTCGATGCGGCCGGGCCGGCCCGCGGCGGCGCGCGGCTGGCGCGGTGCGTCCACCTTGGTCGCGAGCCCGGTGCGCGCGAAGCCGATCGGCTCGAGGGAGAGCGGCGGGGGCTGCGCGGGGGGCATCGGGGGATTCTAGCTGGCGCTACGCACGACGCAGCCATCGAGCGCCCAGGCTCCCGCCCAGGCGCCCGGCCAGTTCGTCTCCGTCACCGGTATCGACCTTCACTACGAGGTTCGTGGGGAAGGCGAGCCCCTGCTTCTTCTGCACGCCTTCGGCATGTGCGGACCGGCGGAATGGGGGCACATCGGCGACGACCTTGCGAGGCGATGCATGAATCTCGGACGCGAAGAGCTGGGCGGGATACGAGCGAAGACGCTCGGCGTTCACGGCGATCGGGACGGGTTCTTCCCGGTCGAAGTCCCCGTGGAGAGGTACCGGAGCATCCCCGAGCCATCTCTGTGGATCGTTCCCGAGGGCGGTCACGCCCCGATCCACGAACAGCGTCCCGCGCTCGCCCTCAGGGGGTGATCAATTCGCGGAACCAGGCGCTCAGCAGGTCAGCCGCCCCTGTCCTCGGCTCGACTGGGATGCGGGTCTGATCCAGGCGATTCAACTCCCGTTCTATGTACTCGTTCAGCACCTTGACCGGAGGAGCCTCCGCAATCTCCCCACTGGCGCGCTTCCGCCGAAGCAGCGCATCGACCTCCTCCAGCACGCCGGACGCGTCGGCGGCCATTGGAAGGAGGCGTTCAAACTCGATCGGCGGTGCCGATCCGTAGTGCTCGATCCAGCGCACCGCGAACAGAGGACGAAGCACGTAGAAGTACTTCTTCAACGGCACGAGGTCCCGACGCAGGTACCCGCGATAGTTCGTCTTCGCCATGCTCCGGTAGTGATGGATGCCCCGGGCGGTCGAGTACACGTCGGGCAGCAATTGGCGCGCGCGTGCGGCGAACGCGGTGCTGTCGACGTACTCGATCGGCGATTGGATCCATTCGATGAACGCGGGATTCGAGCGCCAGAAGAGACGCAAAGCCTTGCGCAGGTCCCAGCCGTTCAGGTCGATGTCGTCGACGATCGGCTGCTCGATGACGTCGCGTCGTTCCTCGAGGTCGATCGACGCATACCACTGGGCCGGACGCGCGTAGACGAAGCGAACGTCGTAATCGCTGTCCGGTGATGCGAATCCCCACGCACGGCTGCCGGATTCGATCGCGAGCAACAGTCGAACGCCGTGATCTCTCACGACGCCTGCGAGTCGCTTCCGGATCTCGTCGCGAACCTGCGGCGGGATGGGATCGTGCGCGGCCATCGCACCACTCTACGGTTCGCGGACGCCGCTGCCAACCACGCTCGCCCAGTCGAGACCGAAGCGCGCGAGGTACTTCCGCAGCCGATCCGAGTCGTTGATCGCGGTGCGCTGCGCCCGACTCACCGCGAACAGTCTCCGGCCCGCGGCGGCCATCGAGTTCGAGCGGCGGCACGCGTCCACCACTGCCGCCAGCTGCACGCGGTCGAAGGGATCGATCTGCGCGAGACGCTCGGCGTCGAGCACGCGCTCGAGCCCGTCCGTCGCGCTCCCGTGCCAGGCCGACTTCAGGCGCTCCACCTCGCTGGCGACCGTGGATTCGGTGATGCGCCCGCCCTCCGCCAGCGTCGCCATGCGCGCCACGCACGCGGACAGCTCGCGGAAGTTGCCGGCCCAGACCGCCTCGTTCGACGTCGCGAATCGCAGGAAGGCCCGCCGCGCTTCCGCGTTGAACCGCACGTTCTCACCGACCTGCTCCGCGTAGCGGGCGAGCTCGTAGTCCACGTTCGGCTCGATGTCTTCCGGCCGCTCGCGTAGCGCCGGCAGGCGGAACGTCCAGTGATCGATGCGCGCAAGCAGGTCGTCGCGGAAACGCCCTGCCCGCACGTCGTCGCGCAGGTCACGATTCGTACCCGCGATCAACTGAAAGTCGCTGCGAACTTCCTTGTCGGAACCCATCGGGAAGAAGCGCTTCTCCTCGATCGCGCGCAGCAGCATGGCCTGCTCGTCTGCGCCGAGCTCGCCGATCTCGTCGAGGAACACGATGCCGCCGTCGGCGGTACGCAGCAGTCCGGCGCGCGCGACCTGCGCGCCCGTGAACGCGCCGCGCGTGTGGCCGAACAGCGTGGACATCGCGGAATCGCCGCGGAGCGTCGCGCAGTTCACCTCGACGAACTCGCCCTTGACCTGGTGGCGCGCCTTCTTCAGCTCGTAGATGCGCTTGGCGAGCTGCGACTTGCCCGCACCCGTCGGACCGATCAGGAGCACGGGCGAGCGCGAGCGTACGGCGACGCGCTCGATCTCGTCGATCGTGCGATTGAAGGCACCGTTGCGGGTCGCGATGCCGGACTTCAGGAACGACGTGCTGTCCTGCGTCTCGCGGGCGAATCGCGCGGCGAGCTGGTCGTAGCGAGACAGGTCCAGGTCGATGATCGCGTACGAGCCCTTGGGATCGCCGTCGTTGCGGCGCGGCGGCGCGGTCTGCAGCAGGCTCGCCGGGAAGTAGCGTGCCTCGGTCAGGAGGAACATGCAGATCTGCGCGACGTGCGTGCCCGTCGTGATGTGCATGAGGTAACGCTCGCGGTCGACGTCGAACGCGTAGCCACGCGCGAAATCGTGCAGTCGGCCGTACACATCCTGGAAATCCCACGGATCGCGCGGATCGACGAGGTGCAGATTCACCGTCGTCTCAGGGGACACGGTGGCGATGTCCAGCACCAGCGCCTCGGCGAGCTTCTGGTGCGGGCGGGCGTGCAGGAGTTCGAGGCGGTCGACGACCAGGTCTTCGTGCTGGCACAGCGAAACCGTGGGCCGCCAGCGCTCCCAGCGCGCCTGCGTACCGCCGGAATCGAGCTGCGAGCCCAGGAACCCGATGACGACCGTCTTCATGTCTATCCCAGTGTATATGGCAGGCGCGTAGAAGCTAGTTTTAACGCCCGGCGGGTACCTCTGTCATCGTGCCCAGCGGCGGCGCCATAGAAATTTATTGGTCTATTTTTCAGTGACCTAGCCAGCTTCCGTCGCCCGCCTGGTCGCGTTTGGCCCGCTGCTTGCTGTCTCTGGCATCGAAGCCGAGGAACAGCACGATCAGGGCGGCGCCATGGGGGCGCCGCCGTTTCCTCCCGGAACAATCCTCTGGAAAGACTCTTGGCGAACGAGGCGATCTTCCAGTCCTACCGCGGCGCGCGGGTGCCGGAGACGAACGCCATGTGGAACTACATCGATACACACGACGAGGTCGCCGGTTCGAGTCCCGCCAGCTCCACCAACGACGCGGCCGTAGCTCGGCGGTAGAGCACGTGTTTCGCCGAATACCTGTCGTCGAGACTGCTCCAGAATGATGGAAACGGAAGCGAAGCCATGAACGAGAACACGTACGAAGTGATGAACGTCGAGGGCGGCGCCCACGTGAAGATGTGGACGCGCGGCGTCCCCGTCGAGGACGAGGCGCGCGAGCAGCTCGCGAAGACGGCGAGGATGCCGTTCATCTTTCGGCATCTCGCCGTGATGCCGGACGTGCATCTCGGCAAGGGATCGACCGTCGGAAGCGTGATTCCCACGCTCGCGGCGGTGATCCCGGCGGCGGTGGGCGTCGACATCGGCTGCGGAATGATCGCGGCGAAGACGACCCTGCACGCGAACGACCTGCCGGACTCGCTGGCGCCACTGCGTGCGGCGATCGAGCGGGCGGTTCCGCACGGGCGCTCGCCGGGGAAGCGCGACAAGGGTGCCTGGGGCGACGCGCCGCCGGCGCCCGTCGACGCCGCCTGGTCGCAGCTCGTGACCGGCTTCGAGTCGATCGTCGAGAAGCATCCCGTGCTGAAGCGCACTAACAACCGCGTGCACCTCGGAACGCTCGGAACCGGGAACCACTTCATCGAGGTCTGCCTCGACGAGGGCGGGTCCGTCTGGTTCATGCTGCACTCGGGCTCGCGCGGGGTCGGGAACGCGATCGGAACGTACTTCATCGAGCTCGCGCGGGCGGACATGCGGACCTGGATGGTGAACCTGCCGGACCGGGACCTCGCGTATTTCCCCGAGGGGACGGAGCACTTCGACGAGTACGTGCGCGCGGTCGAGTGGGCGCAGGACTTCGCGCGGCTGAACCGCGAGGTGATGATGACGAACGTGATCGCGGCGGCGCGCCGCGTGATCGAGAAGCCGTTCGAGGCGAACGTGGAAGCGGTGAACTGTCACCACAACTACGTGTCTCGCGAGCGTCACTTCGGCGAGGACATCCTCGTGACGCGCAAGGGTGCGGTGAGCGCGAAGAAGGGCGAGCTCGGGATCATTCCCGGCAGCATGGGCGCGCGCTCGTTCATCGTGCGCGGCCTCGGGAACGACGACGCCTTCCACAGCTGCAGCCACGGGGCGGGCCGGAAGATGTCGCGCACCGAGGCGAAGAAGCGCTTCACGCTCGCGGACCACACGGCGGCGACGGCAGACGTCGAGTGCCGGAAGGACGCGGACGTGATCGACGAGACGCCGGCCGCGTACAAGGACATCGACGCGGTGATGCACGCGCAGCGCGATCTCGTGGAGATCGTGCATACGCTGAAGCAGGTCGTCTGCGTGAAGGGATGAGTACGGCCGGTGCGTGCAGGGAGGCGCGTGCCGGCCCCACAGGACGAAGGACCATGATCGAGATCGATGGATCGGAAGGCGAAGGCGGTGGGCAGATCCTTCGATCTGCACTGTCGCTTTCGATCGTCACCGGGCAGCCGTTCCGGATCTTCAACGTGCGCGCGATGCGCCCGAAGCCGGGGCTGATGCGCCAGCACCTAACGGCCGTGCGTGCGGCGGCGGAGATTTCGTCCGCCGAGGTCACGGGCGACGAGGTGGGTTCGCGTGAGCTCATGTTCCGCCCGGGTGCGGTGCGCGCGGGCGACTATGCGTTCCACGTGGGCACGGCGGGCAGCACGACGCTCGTGCTGCAGACCGTGCTGCCGCCGTTGATGGCGGCGGCGTCGCGGAGCACCGTGCGCGTAACGGGTGGAACGCACAACAAGGCGTCGCCGCCGGTGGATTTCCTCGCGCGCGCGTTCCTGCCGCTGCTCGGCCGCATGGGCCCACGCGTGTCGCTGGAGCTCGTCCGCTTCGGGTTCTATCCGCGCGGTGGCGGAGAGATCGTCGCGTCCATCGATCCCGCGCCATTGCGCCGACTCGACCTGCCCGAGCGCGGTGGCCGCGTTCGTCAGCAGGCGGAGGCTTACATCGCTGCGATTCCCATGCACGTCGCGGAGCGTGAGCTCGAGATGGTGGGTCGCCGACTCAACTGGGGCGCGGACGAGCGGCACGCGCGCGGGCTCTCGAGCGATGTCGGACCCGGCAATGCGCTGACGCTGACGGTCGAGTGCGAGCACGTGACGGAGGTGTTCTCCGGATTCGCGGAGAAGGGCGTGAGTGCCGAGCGGGTTGCGGACCATGCGATCGACGAGGCGCGCGCGTGGCTCGCGTCGGAGGGCGCCGTCGGGCCGCATCTCGCGGATCAGCTGTTGCTGCCCATGGCGCTTGCGGGCGCTGGATCGTTCACGACGTCGGCGATCACCGAGCACTTCCGTTCGCAGGCCGCGGTGATCGGGACGTTCCTCGGGACGAGCATCGGCATTGCAGCCGGTTCCGGTTCCACGCAGGTCAGGGTGGAGGATCGGCAGAGAGGAGGTAGGTGAATGAGCGTCGGAAGTTCGGGTGCTACGAGCCTTTGGGCCTTCGTGATCGGAGCGGTCGCCCTGCTGATCGCGTTCGGGTACGTCAAGTCGCGGGTTACTGCAGCCCGCCGGCGCGCGGAACGGCAGAAAACGCTACCGTTCATCTGGGGGCCCCTTCGAGGAGGCGCGCGGTACGACGTGTATCTGAGCGACGGGCGGCTCTTCGAGGGGGTCGCGCTGATGGGCACTTCGGATCCCGAGGATCGGAGCCTGCCGATCGGCGATTGGGAGGGACTGCTCGTGCTTGGGCTGGCGAGCGGCAAGCGGGCCTTCGTGCGGCTATCGGAAGTGCGTGTCGTGGTTGAGGTGTAGGGTCGTCAGCAGCGCGCCAGGGTCGGGGCGGCCTGGATGCCGGCGTGCAGGTCGGCCGCCTCGACGGCGGACTCGGCGCGAGGATCGGTATCGTCGAGCGCGAGGCCGTAGGGAATGCGCACGTTCTTGCCGGGGCCCGAGTTCCAGATCTTCGTCCAGGGGCCCTGTGCCACGTGCGTGAGGTGGACCAGCGGCTTCGACAGATCCTCGCGAAGGGCATCCCACTCCTGATGGACGTCCACCGGCACGGGCCCCTGTCGCCAGGCGTGGCACTCCATCCCGGTGACGCTGTGGCCGCTCTCGCGGTAATGCGCGAAGTCGAGCAGGTAGAGCAGCTGGACCAGCCGTGCCGCCGTCGCGCCAGCTCACTCGTTCGAGGCGAACCCGAGCAGCTGCAGCAGGCTGACGAACAGGTTAAAGATGCTGACGTACAGCGACACGGTCGCCAGCACGTAGTTCGTCTCGCCGCCGTGGATGATCTCGCTGGTCTGCCACAGGATCAGGCCCGAGGACAGCTCGGGCTGGCTGCAGATCCGTGTACGCCGGTTCGATTCCGGCCGGTTCCGCCTTCAGCCGTCGCCCGACCACGGATTCAGCGTGTCGAGGCCGGTGTGATCGAAGTCCTTCGTATTGCGTGTCACCAGTCGGAGATGATGGTGCAGGGCCGTGGCCGCCAGCAGGCTGTCGATCGCCGGCAGGGTCCGCCGGGTTTTCGCCTGCAACCGGCCCCAGGTATCCGCGACGGCCGCGTCGAGTGGCAGCAGCCTCGCGCCGAACCAGGCCGGCAGCTCGCGCTCGAGCCAGTGACGGAGTTGCTCCCGGCGCTTTCCCGCAGGGAGCAGCTCGACTCCACGCCTCAGCTCGCCGAGCGACAGCACGCTTAGGTAGAGCGCATCGTCGGCGACGGTGTCGAACCAGTGCGACACCTGCGGCGCTGGTCGCGGCCGTGCGAGCTCCGACACGACGTTCGTGTCGATCAGATAGCTCACAGTCGCACGCTGCGCGCGGGACTGCGGTCGCGCTCGAGATCCAGTTCCACGCCGCGAAGCGGCGAGTGGCGGATGAACTCGGCGAACCGTCGCGGCTGCTCCTTGAGACGCTGGTAGTCGGCTTGCGACAGCACGACCGCAGCCGGTTCACCGTGCACGGTGATGTGCTGCGGCCCCTCGGAGACGGCCTTCTTGACCACCTCCGACAGACGCGCCTTCGCGTCCTGCATCTGCCACCGCGCCATGTTGCACCGACCTGATCCGACTAGTCCGACTATAATTGAGGCCCTGCAGGAGACGCAAGCGGCGGTCGCTGCTGATCGGAACTGGCGGAGCACGGCAGCCCGCTCCGTCGCCGCGGGGCGCTGTCTCCGTCTTGATTCCGTCGCGCCCTCGCGAGCGCCCTTCGCGCGGCCGGCATGCCGCTGATTTCTGATCGAAACGCGCGCAATCTCAGGGCCTGATCCGCTTCGCCGCGGCGTAATGTCGTCCGTCCCGAGCCGACAGGGACGCGCGCGATGGCTGCCGCAGCAGGGGCGCAGCGACCGCGTGCGCGTGCGCCGCCGTTCGTCGATCCGCCCGGCTACGCGCGACACCGGCCCGAGTCGACGCTGCTGTATCGTCTCGTCGAGCAGCACTATCCCGCGTTTCGTGAACTGCGCGCCGAGAGTGGCCGGCCGCTGCCGGCGTACGTTTAGCAGGAGTTCGAGGCGTACCTGAAGTGCGGTCGCCTGGAGGAAGGCTTCCTGCGCGTGCGCTGCGAGCAGTGTCGATCGGAGACGCTGGTCGCGTTCAGCTGCAAGAAGCGCGGGTTCTGCCCGTCGTGCGGGGCGCAGCGCATGGCCGAGACCGCGGCGTTGCTCGCCGACGAAGTGCTGCCGGATCAGCCGCTGCGCCAGTGGGTGCTGTCGTTGCCGCACGCGCTGCGCTTCATGCTGGCGAGGGATCCGGCGGCGCTTACGCTCGTGCTCGGTGTGGTGTACCGGAGGATCGCGCGGCACGTGATCGAGCGCGCTGGACTCACGCGCGCGAGCGGCGCGACCGACGCGCCACCGTGATCACCGCGCAGCTGCCCGTCGAGCACTGGCACGGCTGGATCGGTGAGGAAACCATCGCCGACGCGATCCTCGACCGGCTGCTGCACCAGGCCCACCGGATCACCCTGAAGGGCGAGTCGCTGCGGAGGACCGCAGCTCGCTCTACGACCTCGTCCGAAAGATCGTGACCGACTGAGATACCATCCATCCACGGCTCGGCACCACGCCCGACACCGGTCACGTGAAAACGGAATGACCGGTCACGATCGCCGGAATACGCAGCACGCAAATCCACGCCAAGCTGGCGCGGCTGCAGCAACTGGCCGACGACCACTTCGGCCACGACCCCGACGCCGTCCACTGGGGCCACGTTGGCGACCTAGGGCGGGTGGAGCAGGCCCTCGGCGACCTGCTCGCGATCTTCGACGGCGAGCCCGGGTGACGGAGGTTGCGATGGAAACCCTGCCCAAGCTCACCCCGACCCAAGCCCTGCTGCTGCGTGCCGCGGCCCGCCGCGCCGATGGGCGTGTGATCCCGCCGGCCAACCTGCGCGGCGGCGCGCGGGTGAAGCTCTTTACCGTACTCATGCAACGAGGCTGGATTGAGCCCGCCGACGATGGCCACGCGCTGACCGACGCGGGCTACGCTGTGGCCGGGCGCAAGCGGCCCGCGCTGGCGGAGGATCTCCAGCCGGGGGAGACCATTGACGACCTCCAACTTCTGGAGGGCATCCCGGTCCGCCCCGGCACCAAGCTCGCCGCGCTGGTGGCGACGCTGCGCCGCCCGCAGGGCGCGACCAACCTGCAACTGATGCTGGCCACCGGCTGGCAGCCGCACTCGGTGCGCGGTGCGATCTCGGGCCTGCTGCGCAAACGCCTCGGCCTCAACGTCGTGCTGATACGCAACGCTGCCGGCGAGCGGGTTTACCGCATCGGCTGACCGCCCCGCCCCAAGGGGTCGGAATTCAGTTCACACCCCTTGGGTACGCACGACCTGCGTAACCTGGCCGTCCTTCCGACGGATGGCGGTCGCGGCGGCGCCAAGGTGCAAACCGCAAACCCTGCAAACCTCGGTTTGCACCCTGACGGTGGCGAAGCGCCGCGCTCGCGCCCCCCGTATGGGAACTTCGCCAGGAAGGACCCCTTTCGCCGGGCGCAGTCAGCCCTTCCGAGCGGGAGCGCCGGCCTTCACTCGCTGCCGAAGCGAAGCAAAGTACGCCGTGCCCGCGGGTGCACTGGGAGGCGAGGCTGCGCCTGCCAGCAGCGCTTGCCGCAGTGCCAGCCGGTCCGCAGCGGGCCGAGTGGATGACGGTGCCGGGTCAAGACGCTTCGTCATCGGGCCGAAACAGTGCGGGCAAATCGCGAGCGCCGTGCAGGATGCGGACCACGGTCACCGCGTCCGCCGACGCCTCGAAGAAGATGACGTAGTGCCCGTGCGGACACGAGCGGATCCCCTCCCCGAGTTCGGGCCGCATGCGGTAGCCGGGCGGGTTGAGTGCAATGCGTTGGCATTGCTGCCGGAGTTCCTGGATGAAGCTGAATGCGCGACGCGGGTTGTCAGCGGCGATGTAGTCGGCGATGGACTCGAGGTCTTGCTCTGCCAGTGGAGCAAAGAGCAAGCGCATCAACGGCTCTGGGCGCCGTACTTGGCTTCCAGCCGGTCGAACACGGCATCGGCAGGCTTGGGCTCGCCACTGGCACGACCGGCTGCGATCTCGGCACGCAGCGCTTCAAGCTCCAACTGGCGACGCTGTTCGCTCTCCTCCAGCAGACGCAGCCCCGCCCGAACCACCTCGCTCACATTGTTGAAGCGCCCCGTCCGCACCTGATCGCGGATGAAGTCTTCGAAGTGACTGCCCAAGGCAACACTGGTCGGCATGGCCGCAACCCTCACTATCAGTTAATAACTGATATGTTTCGGCAGGCCGACCACGGCGTCAAGCCCATCAGGCTATCGCGATGAGGTGAGCATTCCCGATGCTCACCCTCTCTATTAGAGAGAGACCACCGGGAAGCCGGGAACGCTCAATCGCCATCGAGCCGCCCTGCACCCGAGCGGCCCAGGTGTCCGGTGACGAACACCGCCTGCCCGCTGGCGACCGGTCCGCCCGGCACGTCCAGCCACTTGACCAGCTTCGAGCCTTGGGCCATCGCCATCACCAATTCCTCGCGGTCGAGCAGCGTGCCGACCCAGTCGGCCAGGCGGTGCTTGCGGGTATTCGCGCCGCACAGTCGGCTGCGGGCGGCGGTGACTCCGGCGGGGCGGGGCGTGCGGGCGGGAGCGTCATCGACGGTCGAGCGGAGTCCGCCGGCGCCGCCGCGGCATGCGGCGATGAGCTGGGCGCGACGTCTGAAGCGGGTGTTCGGGGTGGAGATCGAGCGCTATTCGGGCGTGCAGTCGTTCGAGGCTCGAGTGCGGTCGGGATTGATCGGTACCGGCCCGCGGAGGCTGGGCGGGGCACGCACCGCGGTACCCGGGACGCACGCCGCTACCGTGAGACCGAGGGTTTGAAATTCCTATCCGCGGCGTGATCACGTCATCCCTTGCTCGTTCGCTGCAACACCGTTTCGCCGGTCGGCGCGTCGGGAGAACTGCGCTGTTCGTGGCTTGGGGGGAGGTACTACGCGAGTGCCACGTTCGTGAGACCCAGTGCCATGTGAACTGAGACGCTACAACAACAAACAGCTCACACGTCCAGGTTCGCCACCGCCAGCGCATTCTTCTCGATGAACTCCCGCCGCGGCTCCACCTGGTCGCCCATCAGCGTGGTGAACAGGTCGTCCGCCGCGACCGCGTCCTCGATGCGCACCTGGATCAGCCGGCGCGACTGCGGGTTCACGGTCGTCTCCCACAGCTGCTCGGGGTTCATCTCGCCGAGGCCCTTGTAGCGCTGGATGGTCTGGCCCTTCTTGGCCTGCTCCATCAGCCAGCCGAGGGCGTCCTCGAAGGTGGCGACGTCCTGCGAGTGCTCGCCCTTCTCGACGGTCGCGCGGACGCCGCCCAGCCGCGCGAGCGCGTTGGCGTACTCTGCGATGACCTTGTACTCGCTCGAGAAGAAGAATTCGCGCTGCAGGTGCTTCTCGGTCGTGAGCCCGTGCTCGGTGCGGAACACGTTCAGGCGCACGGGCTGGGCGCCGGGGTTCACCTGCAGTTCCACGCGGTAAGTGCGGGTCTTGTCGCCGCGCGCGCCCAGGCGCGACTCGAGGGACCGCGCCCAGGCTTCCATCGTCGGCGTGCTGGCGAGCTGGTCGATGCCGACCACCGGCAGGTAGGGCAGCTGCGACAGCACCGCGCGGTCGTAGCGGCGGGCCCACTTGTCGACGATGGTCTGCACGTCGACGTAGAGCTTCGCGAGGCGCTCGAGGTCGGCACCGACGATGACGGGCGCTGCGCCGCCGGGCGCGGCCGTTTCAGTCGAAGCGTCCCCCGCCTGGAGACGAATCGACGCGCCCTCGAGCGCATCCCGCAGCAGGCTCGCGTTCAGCTCCGTGTCGTCCTTCACGTAGCGCTCGGTCTTGCCGCGCTTCACCTTGTAGAGCGGCGGCTGGCCGATGTAGATGTGGCCGCGTTCGAGCAGCTCCGGCATCTGGCGGTAGAAGAAAGTCAGCAGCAGCGTGCGGATGTGCGAGCCGTCCACGTCGGCATCGCAGAGCAGGATGATGCGGTGGTAGCGCAGCTTCGCGATGTCGAAGTCGTTGCGACCGATGCCGGTGCCGAGCGCGGTGATCAGCGTGCCGACTTCGACGCTCGACAGCATCTTGTCGAAGCGCGCGCGCTCGACGTTCAGGATCTTGCCCTTGAGCGGCAGCACGGCCTGGTACTTGCGGTCGCGACCCTGCTTGGCGGAGCCGCCGGCGGAATCGCCCTCTACCAGGAACAGTTCGCAGAGCGCGGGATCCTTCTCCTGGCAGTCCGCGAGCTTGCCCGGCAGGCCCGCGATGTCCATCACGCCCTTGCGGCGCGTGAGCTCGCGCGCCTTGCGCGCCGCCTCGCGCGCGCGCGCGGCCTCGACGATCTTGCCGACGATCGCCTTCGCCTCCTGCGGCTTCTCGAGCAGGAACTGCTCGAGCTTCTCGGCGACGGCGGCGTTCACGATGCCCTGGATCTCGGACGAGACCAGCTTGTCCTTCGTCTGCGACGAGAACTTCGGGTCCGGCATCTTCACGCTCAGGATGGCCGTGAGGCCCTCCCGCGCGTCGTCGCCGGTCATCTCGATCCGGTCCTTCTTCGCTTCCTGCTCGATGTAGTCGCCGAGCTTGCGCGTCAGCGCGGCGCGGAAGCCCGCGAGGTGCGTGCCGCCGTCCTTCTGCGGGATGTTGTTCGTGTAGCAGAACATCGACTCGGTGTACGAGTCGCTCCACTGCGCGGCGACTTCGACGGTGATCGGGCCCTGCACCTCGCGGAAGTAGAACACGCTCTCGTGGATCGGGGTCTTGCCGCGGTTGAGGTGCTTCACGAACGCGGCGATGCCGCCTTCGTACTGGAACACCTCGTGCTTCTCGTCGCGCTCGTCGACGAGTTCGATGCGCACGCCGGAGTTCAGGAACGAGAGCTCGCGCAGGCGGCGCGAGAGGATCTCGAAGCTGTAGTGGATGTTCGAGAAGGTCTCGGCGCTGGCCTTGAACTTAACGGTGGTGCCGCGCTCGGCGGTCTCGCCGACGACGCCGAGCGGCGCGACCGGTTCGCCGTGACGGTACTGCTGGGTGTGCAGCTTGCCGTCGCGCGCGATCGTGAGCCACAGGTTCTCGGACAGCGCGTTGACGACCGACACGCCGACGCCGTGCAGGCCGCCCGACACCTTGTACGAGGAGTCGTCGAACTTACCGCCCGCGTGCAGCACGGTCATGATGACCTCGGCCGCGGAGACGCCTTCCTCCGGGTGGATGTCCACCGGGATGCCGCGGCCGTTGTCCGAGACGGTGATCGCCTCGTCCGCGTGCACCGTGACGACGATGCGGTCGCAGTGGCCGGCGAGGGCCTCGTCGATCGCGTTGTCCACCACCTCGAAGACCATGTGGTGGAGGCCGGTGCCGTCATCGGTGTCGCCGATGTACATGCCGGGGCGCTTGCGCACCGCCTCGAGGCCCTTCAGGACCTTGATCTTCGAGCTGTCGTAGACGTCTTTGTCGGTCATGGTTCCAGCCGGCGGCGCGAATGCGGAAGTCTAGCATTTTCTGATGCTTACGCCGACCTCGGCGGCCTTCGTCGAACCTTCGGAGCGGCGGGTCGCGGAGGCTCGCGTGAGGGGTGTCCGGGGCGGAAGGACGGGCGGGGAGCGGCGCGCAGGAAGACGCGGCGACGGCGCGTTCGACGGCCCCGGAGGCCGTGCGAGATGTCGGCCGTAGGGCGCGGGAGCGAGAGGTCGGCAGCGGCGATCGGAGCGCGTGGCGGCGACGGCCGCCGGTCTGTCGTCGGCAGGCCGACGCGGCGTTTATCCACAGGTTTCACCACAGGGCCGCTGGTTGCCGGGGAGCGGTCGTCCTGGGAATGCCTGCTGGACGGCAGAGCGCGGCAGCGCGGTCTGCGGATCGCACGTGGCGCGGGCGCCAGACGGTAGACGGGGCCGGCGGCTGTGCGGTGAAATAACGGTAAGTGGCTGTTTCGAAAGTACTTTGGAGAGCGTGGAGGTACTGGGGAGTGGACCCGATGCCGACTCCGGGTGCGCCGGTGAGGCCGGCGGGACACCGCGGCCGGGGCGTGACGTGCGGCGCGCCGGGCGGCCGTGAGTTCCGCCGTGCAGGCCGAGGCGGTCGGTCGAGGGCAAAAGTTATCCTCACGACGGGGGCGGCGCGATTCGGGGCTTGGGAGATTTCCGGCGCACGGTCCCCGCTGGCCCGTTCTGGAAGCGGTGGAATCGGTGATCGGGGACGAGGCTGAGACGCGGACGTCAGCGCCGGCGGTCGCGCAGGCCGAACCGGCCGGGTGCGCCCGCGCTTGCCTGACCCTGATGGATCAGGGCATCCGGCGCCAGAGCACTATGCCGCGGGCGCGATGCGGCCCTGTTCCACGTGGAACAGGGCCCCGGGACGGCCCAGCCCCACGAGATCGGGTCGTAGCGACGTGACGAACAACTGCACCGGGAGTTGTTGAACGACCTCGACGATCCGCCCGAGGTTGGTCGCATCCAGCTCCGCGGCCGGATCGTCGAGCAGCAGCGCGCTTCGCCCCGGCGCCATCCGGTCCTGCAGGCCGAGCTGCGCCAGGGTCAACGCGGCGGCGAGCAGTTTCTGCTGGCCCCGAGACACGCGCTCGCGCGCCGCATATCCTTCGACCCGGACCGTGATGTCCCCTCGGTGCGGGCCGACCTGGGTGATCTGGTAGCGCCGGTCTCGCTCGGCGGACTGCTGCAGTGCTTCAGCGAGGGTGAACTCCGCGGCCCAGCCCCGGTGGTGTACGACCGTGACCTCCAGGTCGAGCAGTTGCCGGCCAATGCGGACGAGGTCCGGCTCCAGTTGCGCGACATAGCGCTCCCGCAGCGTCGCCAGTTGCTCGCCCGCCTGTGCCAGCTCGCCATCCCAGGCTGCCGCCAGGGCCTCCGAGCCGCGCTGCCGAAGCGCGGCGTTCCGCTGCTTCAGGGCCCGGTAGTACCGCTGCCAGACGCCCATGAACTGGTGTTCCACGTGGAACACACCCCAGTCCAGGAAACGCCGACGGCGACTGGGGCCTTCTTCCAGCAGCTTGTGGATCTCGGGGTCGATGACCTGCGGCGGGAAATGAACCGCCAGGTCGGCCGCGCTCTGTGCCGGCGCTCCGCCGACGCGGATCTCGGTGCCGCCCCGCGCACCGCGCACGCCGAGCACGACGGGTGGGCCACCGTGCTGCACGCGCCCTACGAGCGTGAAGTCCGGCTGACCCTGCCGGATGATCCGTTCGAGGCGACGGCTCCGAAAGGAACGACCGCGACCGAGAAAGAACACCGCCTCGAGAAGGCTGGTCTTACCGGACGCGTTCGCGCCTACGAACAGGTTGTATTTCGGATCGAAACCCAGCTCCACGTGCTCCAGGCACCGGAACTGATCGATCGTCAGGCTGACCAGCGCCACGCCGGCTCCCCGCTCCGACGACGGTCGGCCCGCCAACGCGGGCCGCCCCTCGCATCAGAGCCGCATCGGCATCACGACGTACTTCGCGTTGCCCCCGCCCGGCGCACGCACCAGGCAGCTGCTGTTCGAGTCCGTCAGGCCCACTTCGACCTCGGCGCCATCGACGGCGCTGAGCGCGTCGAGCAGGTAGTTCACGTTGAAGCCGACCTCCATTTCGTCGCCGGCATACGTGACCTCGACCTCTTCCTCGGCTTCTTCCTGCTCGGGATTGTGCGCCGTGATCGTCAGCAGGTTCGGCTTCAGCGCCAGGCGAACGCCCCGGTACTTCTCGTTGGACAGGATCGCCGCGCGCTGAAGCGCCCGCCGCAGGGCGTCGCGATCCGCCGTGACGGTGCGGGGCGGGGTGGCCGGGATCACGCGGCCGTACTCCGGGAAACGACCGTCGATCAGCTTTGAAGTGAACCGAATGTCGCCCAGCTCGACGCGAATATGATTGGAACCGACCTGAACCGCGACCGCGCCCTCGTCGCCGATCAGGCGCTGCAGTTCAAGCACGCCCTTCCGCGGCACGATCACCTGCTGAGCGCCGCTGCGCGAGTCCAGCTCCATCTCGCACAAAGCCAGACGATGGCCGTCAGTCGCCACCGTTCGCAGCATTTTGCCGTCCGTTTCCAGCAACATGCCGTTCAGGTAGTAGCGCACGTCCTGCTGCGCCATCGAGAAGTGGGTCTTGTCCAGCAGCCGCCGCAGGGCCGACTGGTCGAGATCCACCTTCAGCTGGGCGTTGATTTCGTCCACCACCGGGAAGTCCGTCGCCGGCAGGGTGGTGAGCGTGAAGCGGCTCTTGCCCGCGCGGACGGTCATGCGATCTCCGTCCAGTGCGAGCGTGACGCCCACCTTGTCCGGCAGGGCCTTCACGATGTCGAGCAGCTTGCGGCCCGGAACCGTGATTTCGCCGCCCTGCTGGACGTTGACGTCGGTTGCGGCGACGAGCTCGACCTCGAGGTCCGTCGCGGTGATCGACAGCCGGCCGTTCTTGGCGACCAGGAGCACGTTCGCGAGGATCGGCATCGTCTGCCGGCGTTCGACCACGCCGATCACCGCCTGCAGGGGCCCCAGGATCTGCTCGCGATCGCAGACTAGCTTCATCGCTTCACCTTCGTGGATTGCGCTCTGGCCGCAGGAAGCCGCGCCGCCCTCGCGCGACGCTTCCTTCTGAAGATTCTTCTCTTTGGGATTCTAGAGAGTATCGAAGACTGCTGCTGTCGCAGCTAGGGCCGCCGATCCCCGGGGACAACCCGACAAACGCTCGTGCTCTCAGTTGCTTGCGTCGAGCGTAAGGCTGGTGACTACGCGACGCGAAGCGGCGGGCACGTTGTGGGCCGGGTGTGGATATCTTGCCATGCTTTCCCGGCCCGTTAACCACGCCCTGCGGTCGCACAGGTTGTCCACAGGGTTGTCGAGAAGCTCGTGCACAGGGACGCGATGCCCGACGCCGGCGGGCAGTGGTCGTGCGCGGCGCAGGGACGAAGACGGCGCCCGCTCAACCCGTGAGCGTGCGGATCAGGTTCGAGTAGTCCTCGCCCATCCGGCGCTCGAGGTCGCGCAGTTCCTTGATGCGTTTGCAGGCGTGCAGCACCGTCGTGTGATCGCGGCCGCCGAACGCGTCGCCGATCTCCGGCAGCGAGTGATTGGTCAGCTCCTTCGCGAGCGCCATCGCCACCTGGCGCGGGCGCGCGATCGAGCGCGAACGGCGCTTCGACAGCAGGTCCGCGACGCGGATCTTGTAGTACTCCGCCACCGTCTTCTGGATGTTCTCGACGGTGACGAGCTTCTCCTGCAGTGCGAGCAGGTCGCGCAGCGCTTCCTTCGCGAAATCGAGCGTGATCGGCCGGCCCGTGAACTGCGCGTTCGCGGCCACGCGGCGCAGCGCGCCCTCGAGTTCGCGCACGTTGGAACGGATGCGCTTCGCGATGAAGAAGGCCACTTCCTCGGGCAGCTCGATGTCCTGCTGCTGCGCCTTCGTGATCAGGATCGCCACGCAGGTCTCGAGGTCCGGCGGCTCGATCGCGACGGTGAGGCCCCAGCCGAAGCGCGACTTCAGCCGCTCCTCGAGGCCCGACACCTCCTTCGGGTAGCGGTCGCAGGTGAGGATCACCTGCTGCTGGCCTTCGAGCAGCGCGTTGAAGGTGTGGAAGAACTCCTCCTGCGAGCGGTCCTTGCCGGCGAAGAACTGGATGTCGTCGATGAACAGCGCGTCGAGCGAGCGGTACGCGTGCTTGAACTCGTTGATCGTGTTGTGCTGGAGCGCGCGCACCATGTCGCCGACGAAGCGCTCCGAGTGCACGTACGCGACGCGCGCCCGCGGGTTCCTCGCCTTCATCGCGTTCGCGACGGCGTGCATCAGGTGCGTCTTGCCGAGGCCCACGCCGCCGTAGAGGAACAGCGGGTTGTAGGCGCGCCCCGGGTTGTCCGCGACCTGGCGCGCCGCGGCCTTCGCGAGCTGGTTGCTCTTCCCCTCGACGAAGTTGTCGAAGGTGAAATCCGGGTTCACGCGCCCGCCGAGGACGATCGCCTCGACTTTCGGGCGCGGGCCGAACGTGTGGCCGGGCAGGCCGGGGCTGCCGCCGGTCGCCGCACCGCGCGTACCGGCGGAGGCGCTCGCGCCGTCCGGACCGCCGCCGCTGCCCGCCGCGTCGGCGCGCCCGGGCTCCGGCCGCTCCGCCGCGTCGGCGCGCGGCGCTTCGGCAGTGCGCGGCCGCGAGCCGATCTCGAGCACCACGTGCGGCGCGGGCGCGCGGACGTCGAGCAGTGGGCCGCGCAGCAGCTCCGCGATGCGGTCGAGCAGGTTCTGCCGGACCCAGTCCACCACGAAGCGGTTGGGCGCGAGCAGGCGGAGCACGCCTTCCTCTTCGACCGCCTGCAGCGGACGCACCCAGACGTTGAACAGCTGCTCGGGCACTTCGGCCTCGAGCTGCCGCAGACAACGGCTCCAGAGCGTGACTTCGCCCGAATGCATGGGGCAGCTTGGGAGGGGGTACAAAAAAGGGGGAGCGAGTCTATACCGCTCGGGTCGTTGGCCAAAGCCGCGGCGCGCTGCAATCCCCTGCGCGGCCCGGGACGGGCGCGATTGACAACGCGAGCCCCCCTGCGTAGAGTGCGCGGCCCTTTAGCCGGTGCCCGGAAGCGATTGTTTTCCGGGGACTTGCACCCAGACTTCCTGCACAGAGTGGCGTCGCCATGAAGCGCACCTACCAGCCGAGCAACATCCGTCGCAAGCGCACGCACGGCTTCCGTGCCCGCATGGCCACCAAGAAGGGCCGCCAGGTCCTCGCGCGTCGTCGCGCCAAGGGCCGCAAGCGTCTGATCCCCTGATCGGGTTCCACCTCGCGTTCGGGGTGGACCGCCAGGCCGGAGTCCGGCCGCCGTCGACCGCCGGTGCCGGCCTCGCCGGGCTCACGATCCCCTGAACGCCCGCCCTCGAGCGACCGGCCGCCGCGCCGACGCCTCCCGCCAGTTGTTCCGGATGGTCCCCCGGATCGTTCTCCGGATGGCCCGATCGTCACCCAGGTAACCCCCGTCCGGCCCGCGCCCGGCGCTACGCTCCAGTGCCGCCACCGCCGGACCCCTCGTGATCGACGGCCGCCACCGCTTCCGCCCCGAGCAGCGCCTCCGCACGGGCGCCCAGTACGAACGCGTCTACAAGCAGGGCGCGCGCGCGGGTGACGCCGTGTTCCAGGTGCACGCGCTGCCGAACGGCCTTTCGCACGCGCGCCTCGGCATGAGCGTCAGCGCCAGGACCGTCGGCAACGCCGTGAACCGCAACCGCGTCCGGCGGCTGATCCGCGAAGTGTTCCGCCACGAGTGCGGCCTGATGCCGCCCGTGGACGTGGTCGTCACCAGCCGACCTGGCGCTCGAGACGCCACCCGCGAGCAGCGGATCGACAGCCTGTTGCGGCAGATGAAACTGGCCATCCGCAAGGCCGCCACGGATACTTCGCGCTCCGCCGCGCAGGCGGCCCGGCCCCGGCCGGCACCTGCGCCCCCGACTCCGGTCGAACCCGCTCCGCCCGAGCAGGACTAGCCGCGTGCCCGAAGCAGCCGACACCGCCGCGAACGAGTCGCCGGCGCGCGCCACCGCCGCGCCGGTGCCGCACGGCCACAAAGACGGTGCGGCGCTCGCGCCGGCCGGATCCGGCGCGACGACTTCTGCGCCCGCCGTCGCGCGTTCGCCGCTCGCGTGGGCGTTCCGCGCCCTCATTCTCTCGTATCGCTGGTGCGTGAGCCCGCTGCTCGGGCCGTCGTGCCGGTACTACCCCACCTGTTCCGCATACGCGCTCGAAGCCGTGGAGAGCCACGGCGCCCTGCGCGGTGCGTGGCTCGGGCTCAAGCGCATCCTCCGCTGCCATCCGTGGCACGAGGGTGGCTACGACCCCGTGCCGCCGCCGTCCGCGCATCGTTGCCGCGATCCTCACTGCCCAGGCCTTCGTCATGGATAACCAGCGTCTATTCATCTGGATCGCCCTGCTGTTCATCCTCTGGCTGAACTTCGAAGCCTGGAACAACAAGTTCTCGCCGCCGCCCGCGGCGACGCAGTCGGCGGCCGGCACGACCGCCGGCACCGCGGCCGCGCCGGGCGCCACCGGCGTGCCGGGTGCCCCGGCGGCGACGGGCCCGAGCGGCGTGCCGACCGTGCCCGCGGCGCCGGGCGCCGCCGCCCCGGCCGCCGGGACGCCGTCCGCGCCCGCGGTGACGAGCGGCCTCGCGAGCTTCCCGCCGCAGGACGCGCCGTCGATCCGCGTGCGCACCGACGTGCTCGACGTGGTGATCAGCACCGTCGGCGGCCAGATCACCCGTGCGGAACTGCCCGAGTACCCGGTCGCGAAGGATCGTCCGGACGAGCCGGTCGTGCTGTTCAACAAGGACTCGAACGACACCGCGTACGTGTTCCAGTCGGGCCTCGCGACGGGCAACGCGAACGCGGAACCGAACCACAACGCGCGCTACACGGCCGCCGCGAGCGAGTACACGCTGGCCGCCGGGCAGGACGAGCTCGTGGTGCCGCTGACGTGGACCGACGGCCAGGGCCTCGAGGTCACGAAGACCTTCACGTTCCGGCGCGGCCAGTACGGCATCGCGCTCGCGTACGACGTGAAGAACGGCGGCGCCACGCCTTGGCGGGCGGCGCCCTACGCGCAGTTCGTGCGCCACTGGTTCCCGGTCGAGAAATCGATGTGGAACCCGGAGACCTACGCGTACCTCGGGCCCGCGATCTGGACCGGCGAGAAGTACGAGCGCCTCGACGTCGAGGACGAGGCGAACGCGAACTTCCAGCTCCAGGTCACCGACGGCTGGATCGCGGCGATGCAGCACCACTTCGTCGCCGCGGTGGTGCCGAAGCGCGACCAGGCGCAGCAGTACTCGCTGACCGTGAAGGACATGGACTTCCTGCTGCGCACGTTCGGGCCGCCGAGCGACGTGGCGCCGGGCGCGACCGCGCGCTTCGAGCAGGCGGTGTTCGTGGGTCCGAAGCTGCAGGCCCAGCTCGAGGAGCTGCACCCGGAGCTGAACCGCGTCGCCGACTACGGGATGCTGACGATCATCGCGCAGCCGCTGTTCTGGCTGCTGTCGCAGGTGCACAAGTTCGTCGGCAACTGGGGCTGGGCGATCATCATCGTCACGCTGCTGATCAAGCTCGTGTTCTACAAGCTCGCCGAGACCAGCGGCCGCTCGATGGCGAAGATGCGCAACCTCGCGCCGCGGATGAAGGACATCCAGGAGAAGTACAAGGACGACCGCGAGCAGCTCGGCCGCGCGATGATGGAGCTGTACAAGCGCGAGAAGATCAACCCGGTCGCCGGGTGCCTGCCGATCCTGGTGCAGATCCCGGTGTTCATCGCGTTCTACTGGGTGCTGCTCGAGAGCGTCGAGATGCGGCAGGCGCCGTGGATGCTCTGGATCAACGACCTCTCGGTGCGCGACCCGTACTTCATCCTGCCGATCCTGATGGGCATCGCGATGTACGGGCAGTTCAAGCTGAACCCCGCGCCGCCCGACCCGATGCAGGCGAAGATCTTCGCCTTCATGCCGGTCGTGATGACGGTGATGATGGCGTTCTTCCCCGCGGGCCTCGTGCTCTACTGGATCACGAACACCGTGCTGTCGATCGCGCAGCAGTGGCGCATCAACAAGGTCGTCGAGCGCGAGGACAAGGAGCGCCGCAAGTGAGCACGGGGGCCGCTCCCCTGTTCGAACGAGGGGCCTGAACCCCGTTCGGCGCGGCCCGGGTCTCGTCCCGGGCCGCGTCGTTTCGGACGTACGTCACGCGCGTCGCGCGGCCGCGCGGTCGAACTGCGCGGTGCGGCGCGCGCGCCGGCTCGCGGCGGACACGGCACCGTGACCGCGCCGCCCGCGGCGGCGAAGGTCCGTCTCACGTCAGCGCAGCGAGCGCGGCGGTCAGTTCCTGCGGGTGCGTGAGCATCGCCTCGCGCGACACCGGCAGCTGCACGAAGTCCCAGCCCGGCGCCTTCGCGGGGCCCCACATCGCTTCCGACGACGGCGAGTGCGCCTGCTTCGTCGGCTGGAAGTACGTGCGCGGCAGGCCTTCCCAGCCGCCGTTCCCGAGCTCGAGCCGGTCGGTCCACTGCCGCATCGGGTGCGTAGTGAGGCGGCGCTTCAGCAGCGCGACGTTCTCGACGTCGCTCGCGGGCACCAGCATGTCGATCGGGTAGTGGTCCCAGAACACCATCCGGTAGCCGTCGACGAACTGCGCGCGGCGCTTCTCCCACCACTCGGGATACCGCCCGTCCGGCCCCGGCAGCACGGCGGCGTTGCGCGTCGCGGTCGGCACCAGCGCGTCGAAGAAGACGATCCGGCGGATCCGCTCGCGCAGCCTGTCCGCGACGCCGGTGATCGTGAGGCCCGCGAACGAGTGGCCCACGAGAATCACACGGTCGAGTTCCTCGAACTCGATCACGTTCGCGACGTCGGTGACGTGCGTGTCGAGACCGACGTCGGGCGACGACAGGTGCACGCGTTCGCCGCAGCCCGTGCAGGTGGGCGTGTAGACGCGATGACCCTGCGCGCGCAGGCGCTCAGCGACGCGCTGCCACACCCAGCCGCCGTGCCACGTGCCGTGCACCAGTACGTAGGTCTTCGCCGCCGCCGCCGCCGGGCCGGTCGTGTCGCGTACCCCGGCCGGCGACGCCTCGGCAGCGCCTGCGCCACCGCTCGCCGCCACGGCGGCGCTTCCACCCAGCGCGAGGAGTGCGTCGCGCCGCGAAACGACCGTCACCGCTGCCACTCTCCTGCATCGCCCGCCGCGAAGCTTCGCACGAGCATTGCCGCCACGGCGAGCGCCTCACGCGCCGGCACGGCCGCCCGCCTCGCCGGTGGTCGAGAGCGAGCCCGTCCGCCCGCCCGCCTGCCCTGGCGCAGCGGCGCCGCCGGTGCCGAGCCTCTGACCTGATTCTGAAGACGCGAACCGCAGTTCGCACAAAGCGACGGATTCGGGCAGCATGGCAGCATGGAAACCCACCGCTCCGAGTTCCGCCTCGGCTGGAAGACGCTGCTCGCCGCCACGCTCGGCGTCGCCTGCGGCGGCTCGCCGCTGGCGTTCAACACCATCGGCTTCTTCATGGGGCCGATCCACCAGGAGTTCGGCTGGTCGTTCGGCCAGATCAGCCTGGCGGTCACGATCATGGGCGCGACGGCCGCGCTGCTCGCGCCGCTGTACGGCTGGCTCGCGGACCGCTACGGCGTGCGCCCGGTCGCGCTCGTCTCGCTCGCGATCTACGGGCTGATCTTCGCCTCGTTCGCGCTGAAGCCTGGCTCGTTGGCCGGCTTCTACGCGTTCTGGTTCGTGCTGGGCCTGATCGCGATCGGCTCGACGCCGGTGACGTGGACCCGCGGCGTCAATCTCTGGTTCTTCCGCAGCCGCGGTCTCGCGCTCGGCCTGACGCTCGCGGGTACGAGCCTCGCCGCGATCGTGCTGCCCACGCTGACGGTCTGGAGCATCGGCGAGTTCGGCTGGCGCCTGACGTTCCCGGTGCTCGCGCTGCTGCCGCTGCTCGTGGCGCTGCCCGTGGGCATCGCGTTCTTCCGCGAGCCGAAGCCGGAGGAAATGCCGCCCGAGATCGCGCAGATCCGTGCGTTCCGCAGCGCGCACGCCGGCGCGGACTACTCCCGCCTGCCGGGCCTGACGCTCGCGGAGGCGATGCGCACGCGCCAGTTCTGGCTGATCTTCGGCACGATCGGCCTGTTCGCGCTCGCGTACGGCGGCGTGCACGTGCACCTCGCGCAGATGGTGCAGGGCAAGGGCTACACCGCCGCGCAGGCCGCCGGTCTCGTCGGCATCCTCGGCCTCGCGACGCTCGCCGGCCGCATCATCGCGGGCTGGCTGCTCGACCGCGTCTGGGCGCCGCTCGTCTGCCTGCCGTTCCTGAGCCTGCCGGCGTTCGCCGCGTGGGTGCTGATGGGCGACGCCACCGCCTGGGGTCTGCTGGTGGTCTCCGCGCTCTGCCTCGGCCTCGCGTCCGGCGCCGACGACCTGATCGCGTACCTCGCAGCGCGCTACTTCGGCATGCGCCACTACGGGAAGATCTACGGCAGCATCTACCTGTCGTTCGGTGTCTGCGCCGCCGCGTCCCCGGCGATCTTCGGCGCGGCGCGCGACGCCTTCGGCCAGTACGACGAGATCCTGCTGGTGGCGATGGGCCTGTATCTCACCGCGGCCATCATGCCGCTCGCGCTCGGTCGCTATCCGGACCAGGACGACGGGCGCGCCTCTATACTCGCGCGATGAGCAGCGCAGTCCCTGCCCCGGCCGCAGGGCGCGCCGATCGCGTCGAACTCGCGGCGCGCGAGGCGCCCACCTGAGCGGCACGGCCGACCGACGCACGTCGATGAGCACCGGCGCACCCGACACGATCGTCGCCGTCGCGACGCCGCCCGGCCGCGGCGGCGTCGGCATCGTGCGCGTCTCGGGCGCGCGCGCGACCGACGTCTGCACCGCGCTGCTCGGCGACGTGCCGCCCGCGCGTCGCGCTGTGCTGCGCGCGTTCCGCGACGCGCAGGGTCGCGCGATCGACCGCGGGCTCGCGCTGTACTTCCCCGCGCCGAACTCCTACACCGGCGAGGACGTGCTCGAACTGCACGGCCACGGCGGGCCGGTCGTCATGGACCTGCTCGTGCAGCGCGTGCTCGAGTGCGGCGCGCGCCTCGCGCGACCGGGCGAGTTCTCCGAACGCGCGTACCTGAACGACCGCCTCGACCTCGCGCAGGCCGAGGCGGTCGCGGACCTGATCGACGCGACCTCGGCGGCCGCGGCGCGCGCCGCGCTGCGCTCGCTCGACGGCGAGTTCTCGAGTCGCGTGAACGCGCTCGCCGACCGGCTCGTCGAACTGCGCACCTACGTCGAGGCCGCGATCGACTTCCCGGACGAGGAGATCGACTTCCTCGCCGACGGTGCGATCCGCGCGCGCGTCGCCGACGCGCTCGCGGGCTGCGAGGCGATTGCCGCGAGCGCCGAGCAGGGCCGCCTGCTGCGCGAGGGCTACGTGATCGTGATCGCCGGGCGCCCGAACGCCGGCAAGTCGAGCCTGCTGAACGCGCTCGCAGGCCACGACGCGGCGATCGTCACGGATGTGCCCGGCACCACGCGCGACGTGCTGCGCGAGCGCATCGCGATCGACGGCCTGCCGCTGACGGTGCTCGACACCGCGGGGCTGCGCGAGGTCGCCGACGTGGTGGAAGCGGAAGGCATCCGCCGCGCGCGGCGCGAGATCGAGCGCGCGGACCGCGTGCTGTACGTCGTCGACGCGTCGGATGCCGACGCGGTGGCCGCGGCGGCGCGCGAGGCGG
This sequence comes from Steroidobacteraceae bacterium, assembly GCA_027531255.1. GTDB lineage: Bacteria > Pseudomonadota > Gammaproteobacteria > Steroidobacterales > Steroidobacteraceae > JAPZRU01. Next base: position 89,794 of record JAPZRU010000010.1, read on the forward strand.
AAGCGCTGCCGGGCGGCGTGCCGGTGACGCTCGTGTACTCGAAGTGCGACCTGCCGGGGGCCGAGGGGGCCGCGACCGACGCGACCGACGCGACCGATGCGGCCGCCGAGGCCGTGCGCGTCTCCACCCGCACCGCGCACGGGCTCGACGACCTGCGCGCGCACCTGAAGGCGGCGGCCGGCTTCGTTCCCGGCGAGGGCGGCGAGTTCAGCGCGCGACGCCGCCACCTCGACGCGCTGGCGCGCGCGCGCGGCCATCTCGGTGCGGCGCTCGAGCGGCTGGAGACGTCCGCGGGCGCGGAGCTCGCGGCGGAAGAACTGCGGCTCGCGCACGCGGCACTCGGCGAGATCACCGGCGAGGTCACGAGCGACGACCTGCTGGGGCGGATCTTCGCCAGCTTCTGCATCGGGAAGTGATCGCCGCCGGCCTGCCGGACATCGCGACCACGCCGCCGCCCGAGTTCGAGCGGCTCCTGCGAACGTCCTGCCTCCGGGCGATACGGTACCCTGCCGCAGCGCGCTACGCTGGAGCGCCGCGCCTGCCTGGAGCCCACGATGAAGCCCTACCCGCACACCTACACCGTCACCGCCGTTGGCCAGAAGACCGGCGTCGTGCCCGTCGCCGCCGCCGGCCTGCCGGACATCGCGACCACGCCGCCGCCCGAGTTCGACGGGCCCGAGGGCACGTGGTCGCCCGAGACGCTGTTCGTCGCCGCGCTGTCGAACTGCTTCGTGTTCACGTTCCGCGCGGTCGCGCGCGCGGCGCAGTTCGAGTGGACGAACCTCGAGTGCCGCGTGGACGGCACGCTCGAAAAAGTGGACGGCGTCACGCGCTTCTCGAAGTTCGTCACGCACGCGCGGCTGACGGTGCCCGCCGGTGCGGACGAGGCGAAGGCGAAGCAGCTGCTCGAGCGCGCCGAGCACGTGTGCCTCGTTGCGAACTCGGTGGTCGCGCCGCGGACGATCGAGGCGACGGTGCAGGTCGGCTGAGCACGCGCGTCGCGACGGCAGCGTGGAGATTCCAGGCACCGACGCCCCATGCGACCGCCGGGGGTGCGGCGGCGCGGCGAGCCGCGTCGGTCGCTGACGTCCAGCCGCGGGACCCGTAGCCCACCTTGACAATAGCGAGGGCTCGCTCATAATAAACGGCATGAGCGCGCCCGCCGCCCCTCCGTCCCCCAGCCGCCGCGGCCGACCGGTCGACCCGGAGGCCCGCGCCGCCCGCACACGCCAGATCCTCGACGGCGCCCGCCGCTGCTTCCTCCGCAAGGGCTTCCACGCCTCCAGTACGGCGGAGATCAGCGCAGAAGCCGGCGTCAGCGTCGCCAATCTCTACCAGTACTTCCCGACCAAGGACGATCTCGTGCTGGCGCTGGTCGAGGACGACCTGCGCTCCGACCTCGAGCTGATCGCCCTGGTCGCACGGGCACCGACGCTGCGCGAAGGCCTGCAGGCGGCGAGCCACGCGATGTACGCGGACGCCGGCTTCGCGGACCTGTCGCGACTGCGCCTGGACGTGCTGACCGAAGCGAGTCGTACGCCGGCGGTGACCGCCGCCGTGCGCGCCGCCGAAGAGAAGATGGTCGCGGCCATCGCGGCCCTGCTCGAGCGGGCCCACGCGAACGGCGAGATCGACTCGCGGATCGCGCCGCGGGCGGCCGCGGCCCTGATCCTGTCGCTGACGGATGGCCTCGGCTGCCGGTTCGCCTTCCACGCGCCCGGCGTCGAAGCGCTGAGCGACGCCAGCACCCTGTTCATCCTCCGAGCGCTGGGGGCGCGGATCAACTAGGCCGCCCGGCCCGAATCGCCACGCCCCCTCTGTACCCGCCATATGAGCGAGCCGTCCCTTATGCATATCTCGTCGCGCTGCCTCCGGGCTCTCGCCCTCCTCGCCCTGGTGCCGCTGGCCGGGTGCTCCGAGCCCGCCGCCGAGGTCGCGCCGCCGGACCCGTGGGTGCTCGTCCAGCCCGCCGCGCCGCCGACCGATCCGGCGCGGCGCGCGCTCGGCACCGTGCGCGCCGCGCAGTTCCACGCGCTCGCCACCGAGACGGGCGGCCGCGTGGAGCGGCTGGAAGTGGACGTCGGCGACCGCGTGCGCCGCGGCCAACTGCTCGTCGTGCTCGACGCCGCGGTCGCGTCGCGCCGCGTGGCGGCGGCGCGCGAAGAACTCGCTCGCGCGGACGCGCAGCTCGCAGAGCGCGACCGCCATCGCACGCGCGTCGCGGGTCTCGTCGCGCTCGGCGCCGCGAGCGACGCCGACGCGGACCAGGCGGAGATCGAGCGCCGGGCGGCCGCGAGCGCCGTCGCCACCGCGCGCGCCGAGCTCGCGGCCGCGCAGCGCGAGCTCGCCGCCGTCGAGGTACGTGCGCCGGTCGACGGCCTGGTCGCCGTCCGCCACGTCGAGCGCTCCGCGGTGGCGGCGCCCGGCGCGCCGCTGCTCGAGATCGACGGCGACGGCGCTCGCGAGATCGTCGCGGTCGCGCCGGAGTCGATCGCGCGCGACCTGCAGCCCGGCACGAGCGTCGAGTGGCGCGTCGGCACGACCACCGGTCGCGCGATCGTCGAGCGCATCGGCCGTCGCGCCGGCGGCGCCGACGCGCGCCAGCTCGCGCTCCGCGTGATCGAAGGCGACGCGGCACCCGGCTCGATCGCCGAGGTCGCGTTCCCCGACGGCGCCGCCCCGGCCACCGCCCGCGTGCCCGCGGCGGCCGTGCTGACCGCGCGCGACGGGTCGCGCACCGTCCGCGTGGTCGACGCCGACCGTCGCGTGCGCGACGTGCCCGTCGAGCTGGTGCGGCTGGTCGCCGGCGGTGCGCTGGTCGCGGGCGACCTCGCGCCCGGCGCGCAGGTGGTCGCCGCCGGGGGCCAGTACGCGACCCCGGGTTCCCGCGTGCAGCCGCGCCTCGCCTCGCGCTGAAGGAGTCCGCCGTGTCCGTCACCCGCGCGGCGCTGAGCCGCCCCCGCTTCACCGTGGTCGCCGCGTTCGCCGTGCTGCTCGCCGGCCTCGCGCTGCTGCCCGGCTTCCCGTCCACCGAGGAGCCCACCGTGCCGGTGCGCGTCGCGACCGTGGTCGCGCAGCTGCCCGGCGCATCGAGCGAGCGCGTCGAGGATCTCGTCGCCCGCCCGATCGAGGAACGGCTGCGCGAGATCGACCGCGTCGAGCACCTCGACACCGTCGTGCGCCCGGGAGCCGCGTTCATCTACGTCTCGCTCGAGGAGAGCACGCCGCCCGGCGAACTCGCCTCCGCGTGGCAGCGCGTGCGCGCGAAGGTGCAGGACGCCGCTGCCGTGCTGCCGCCCGGCACGGTGGGTCCGTTCGTGGACGACGAGTTCGGCCGCGTCGCGGTGCGCAGCGTCGCGCTGTACGGCGACGGCTACTCGGCGGGACAGCTGCAGGACGCCGCGCGGCGACTGCGCGATCGGCTGCAGGGCGTGCCCGGCGCCGAGCGCGTCTCGCTGCACGGGGTGCGCGAGGAGCGCGTGTACGTCGAGCTCTCGCCCGCGCGCCTCGCCGAGTACGGGCTCGACGCCGCGACGGTCGGCCGCGCGCTCGAGGCGCGCAACCTCGTCGCGCCCTCGGGCGAACTGATCGCGGGCGGCCGAGTGCTCGCGCTCGACCCGCTGGCCGATCTGCGCGACGCCGCCGCGCTCGCCACGACGCCGATCGCGCGGCCCGACGGCTCGCTGGTGTCGCTCGGCGCACTCGGCACCGTGGTGCAGGCGCCGGCCGACCCGCCCGCGACCGCGGCCTTCTACGACGGCCGGCCGGCGATCGTGCTCGGCGTGTCGATGAAGGGCCGGCTCGACGTGCAGACCTTCGCGGCCGCCCTCGACGCGGAACTCGAGAGTGCGCGCGCCGAACTGCCGGCGGGGATGCAGCTCGGAACCGTCACCGACCAGGCCGCCGTGGTCCGCGGCGAGATCACGCGCGTCGGCCAGGTGTTCGTCGAGACGATCGTGATCGTGATGGCGGTCGTCGTGCTGTTCATCGGCTGGCGCGCGGGGCTCGTCACCGGCGCGATCGTGCCGCTCACCGTGCTCGGCACGCTGGTCGCGATGCGAGTGCTCGAGATCGAGCTGCACCAGGTGTCGATCGGCGCGATCATCATCTCGCTCGGCCTGTTCGTCGACAACGCGATCGTCGTGGTCGAGGACTACCAGCGGCGCGTCGCCGCCGGCGAGCCGAAGCGCGCCGCCGCCGAGGCGGCCGGGCGCACCACCGCGACGCCGCTGCTGGTCTCCTCGCTCGCGATCATCCTGGCCTTCGTGCCGCTGGTCGCCGGCGAGACCGACACCGCGGAGTACATGCGCAGCCTCGCGATCGTGCTCGCGATCACGCTGCTGCTGTCGCTGTTCGTGGCGCTTACCGTGATGCCGGTGCTGAGCGTGGCGTACGCCGGCGACGCCGCGCACGACGCCGACGACGGCCGCATGGCGCGGGTGCGTCGCTGGTACGCGGACCACGTCCGCGCGGCGCTGCGTCGGCCGAAGACGGTCGTCGCCGCGATGGTCGCGCTGCTCGCGGCCTCCATCGCCGCTTTCTCGCTGCTGCCCACCGAGCTGCTGTCGTCCTCGGCGCGGCGCCAGCTGCAGGTGCCGATCGAGCTCGCGCCGGGCACTTCGTCCACCGAGACGCAGGCGCTCGCGCAGTCGCTTTCGCGGCGCCTCGCCGGACCCGAGTGGTCCGACCGGCTGTCGGGCAACGCGGTGTACGTCGGCGACGGCGGGCCGCGCTTCATCCTCGGCCTGAACCCGCCGACGCCCGCACCGCACATCGCCTACGCCGTCGTGAACCTCGCCGACGGCGCGGATCTCGACGCCACGGTCGATGCGCTGCGCACCGACCTGCAGCAGGCGTTCCCGCAGGCGCGGATCGAGCCCAAGCGCTTCTCGCTCGGCGTCGCGGAAGCCGGCACCGCGGTGTTCCGCCTCGTCGGCACCGACCGCGCCGCGCTCGATGCCGCGGCGGTGCGGCTGAAGACCGCGCTGAGCGCGATCCCCGGCGTCGTCGACGTGCGCGACGACGGCGAGGCGCGCGTCGAACGCCTCGCGATCGACGTCGATCCGCTGCGGGCCGCCGAGGCCGGCGTGACGGTCGCGGACGTCGCCGCGACGCTGCAGGCGATCCACGCGGGCGTCGAGGTGACGAAGCTGCGCCAGGGCGACGTGCTGGTGCCCGTGGTCGTGCGCTCGCCGGCCGACGAACGCGTCGATCCTGCACGCCTCGCGGCGCAGCGCATCGCCGGCGCGGGCGGCACCGTCGCCCTCGGCGAGATCGCGGACGTGCGGATCGCCGACCAGCCGAGCGTGCTGGTCCGCCGCAACGCGCGCGCGGCGCTGACGGTGACGGCGCGTCACCCGGAGCTGACCGCGCAGCAGATCGTGGACCGCGTCGCGCCCGCGCTCGACGCACTCGGCCTGCCCGACGGCCACGCGGTCGAGATCGCGGGCGAGATCGAGGAGTCCGCGGAGGCGAACGCCGGCCTCGAGCGCTACTTCCCGTTCGCGCTGCTCGGCATGGCCGGCCTGTTCCTGTGGCAGTTCGGCAGCCTGCGCAAGGCCGGCATCGTGCTGGCGTCGATTCCCTTCGTGATGATCGGAGCGACGCTCGGCCTGCTCGTGACCGGCCAGGCGGTCAGCTACACGGCGACCCTCGGCCTGCTCGCGCTGGCCGGCATCATCGTCAACAACGCCGTGCTGCTGCTCGAGCGCACCGCGGAGGAGGAAGCGCAGGGCAAGCCGCTGCTCGACGCGGTCGTCGACGCGGCGGCCGTGCGCTTCCGGCCGATCCTGATGACCAAGCTGACCTGCGTCGCGGGGCTCGTGCCGCTACTCCTGTTCGGCGGCGAACTCTGGCGGCCGCTCGCGGCGACGATGATCGGCGGTCTCTCGCTCGGCACGCTCGTCACGCTGCTGCTGATCCCCGCCCTCTACGTCGTGCTGTTCCGCGGGCGCGCGCCCGCGCCCATCGACCCGGCACGCGCGAACGTCGCGCCGCCACCCGGCGACCCGGCGCCGACGAACGCCGCGCCCTCCCCGGTTACCCGAGCCTGAGCCCCATGCGCACCACGACCTTCCGCGCGGCCCTGGCCGCGCTCGTCCTCGGCTTCGCGACCTCGTGCACGACCCTGCCGGGCGCGCCTTCGCTGCCCGAGTCGATTCCCGCGAAGTGGAGCGTCGCGTCCGCGGCGCTGGCGCCGGGCGAGCGCCCGCTCGACTGGTGGCGCGAGTTCGAGGATCCGCAGCTCGACGCGCTGGTCGCCGAGGCGCTGCGCGCGAACCGCGACCTCGTCGCCGCCGACGCGCGCCTGCAGGCGGCGCGCGCGCTGGCGCGCGAGGCGCGGTTCGCGGAGGGCCCGTCCGGCGGCGTCGCCGCACAGCGCACGCGCACGCGGGTCGCCGCGCTCTCGCAGCCGCCGGTGGAGGGCACGCCCGCCGAGTTCGCGACACAGCGACTGGTCGACGCCGGGCTCGAGTTCCGCTGGCAGCTCGACCTCGCGGGGGGGCTCGCCGCGGCGCGCACCGCCGCGGCGGCCGACGCCGACGCGACGCTCTGGCAGCGCCGCCAGGTCGAGGCCGGCGTCGCGGCCGCGACCGTCGAGGCCTGGCTCGATCGCGACGACGCGAGCCGCGCGCTGCGGGTGCTGGACGCGCGGCTCGCCGCCCTCGCGGGCGTGCGCGAGCGCCTGCGCGGGGCGGTCGCGCTCGGCGCGGTGCGCGAGGCCGACGCGGCGCTCGCCGACCTCGCCTACGAAGAGGCCCAGGCCCTCGCGCTCGAGCGTCGCCTGCGGGCTCGCAACGCCGAGCGGCGCCTCGCGACGCTGACGAACCGCGCGGCCGGGACGTTGCGACTCGAGGACGCCGCGACCGGGTATCCCGCGCGCCTCCCGGTCCTCGATCCAGTCGCGGCGCTGCGCTCGCGGCCCGACGTGGGCGCGGCGGAGGCGCGCGTCCGCGCCGCGTTCGCGCGGTCCGGCGTCGCGGAGGCCGCGCTCTACCCGCAGATCTCGCTGGTCGCCACCGCGGGTCTGTCCGCGCCCCGCGCGAGCCTCGACGAGCCCGGCGCCCGCCGCTTCGCGGTCGGCGACCTGCTCACCTGGAGCCTCTTCGACCTGCCGCGGCTGCGCGCGCAGGCGCAGGCCGCGGACGCCGAGGCCGACGCGGAACTCGCGGGCTTCCACGCGACCGCGCTGGCGGCGCTCGAGGAAGCCGATGCCGCGATCGACGGCTGGCAGACCGCGCTCGGCAGCGCCGACCGCATCGACGCGGCGCGCGCGGCCGCCTCGCGCGCGGCGACACTGGTCGAGGCGCGCCGCGCCGCGGGTCTCGCCAGCGCGCTCGACGTCGCGCGCTCGCGCGCCGACGCGATGGAGTGGGAACTCGCCGCGGTCGACGCGCGCGGCCAGGCGCGGCACGCGTGGGCCGCGGCGCTGCTGGCGCTCGGCGCCGGCTGGCGCGACGGCGACGTACGGCCGTGAGCCTGCGCGGCCTCGCCGGCGCGCTCGGCTCGATCGCGACACGGGCGCTGTCGGGCGCGTGTGCCGGCGCGCTCGCGATCGCGCTGCCGTGGACCGTACTCGCGGATACCGGCGATCCGCGGCTCGCCGGACTGGCGGCACTGGTGCTGCAGGGTCCGGCCGTGATCCTGGGTCTGTTCGCCGGCCGGCTGGTGGGGCACTGGGCGCCCCGCCGCGCGGTGCTCGTCAGTGATGCCGGGTGCGCAGTCCTGCTCGCGCTCGCCGCCGCGTGCCTCGCGCTCGGCTGGCTGTGGCCGGGGCTCGCGGTGGCCGGTCTCGCGAACGGCGTGGCGGCGCCCGGCAACGCGGTGCAGGCGGCGCGCGCGCCCGGCCTCGCGCGCCGCGCGCGCTGGTCGCTCGCGCGCTTCAACGGCATCGGCGACGGACTCACCGTGGTCGCGCTGTTCGGCGCGGGTGCCGCGGCGGCCGCCGCCCTGGCGCACGTCGACGTCGCGACGATCGTCGCGGCGACCGCCGCTCTCGCGACGCTCGTCGCGGTACTCGATGCTCTGCTGTTCCCGGCGCTGCGCGCGAACCGGCGCCCCGAAGCGCGCTCGCTGTCGGCGGGACTGCGCGCGCTCGCAGCCGACCGCACGCTCGGCGTCGTCGTGCTCGCGTGCCTCGCGGTGGTCGCCGTCTACCAGTCGATGGACGACGTGACGGTGCCTTCGCGACTGCTGGCCGAGGGTGCGGGGCCGGAGCGCCTCGCGCCGTACGTGCTCGGCTCGTGCGCGGGCGTGATCGCCGGCAGCCTCGTCATCGCCGCCGCGGGCCGGCGTCTACCCGGGGTCGCCGCCGTCGCGGTCGGCGCGACGCTCGTCGCGATCGGCGTGTTCGCGATCGATCGACTGCCGATCGACTGGCTGGCGTCGGCCGGACTGGTGCTGGGCATCGGCGCCGGGCTGCTGTCGCCGGCCGCGACCACGCTGCTGCAGCAACGCACGCTGCCCGCGAGCCGGCTCGCGGTGCTCGGCGCAGTGTCGGCCGGCGTGGAGTCGGTCGGGCCGCTCGGCTCGGTCGGCGCGGGCGTGCTGATCGCCGGACTCGGCCTCGGCATCGCGACGCCCGTGCTGGGCACGGTGGCGCTGTCGGCCGCGGTGTTCGTGGCCGTCGCGGGGATCCGACCCCGCGGTGCTGCGGCGTGAGTCTCGCTGCGGATCCGCAAGGGGTGGCGGAGCGGCGCGTCCGGCAGCTGCCCCGTGCCGGGCCTCAGGTCCCCGCGCCCGCCCTGAACGGGTACTCGCGGAACGCGGCGCTCATCGCACCGGCGATCGCGGCGTCGAGATTCTCGCGCGTGCGCTCCGTCACGCGCCCGACGGCCGTCGCGCTCCACACGAGCTGGTTGCGGCGCGAGTCGACGAGATCCACCGTCAGCGTGCCCTGGGTGTATTCGTCCACGCTGACGCGCGACTGGTAGCCGACCCACGTGCCGTAGCGCCGATAACCGTACCAGCCGCCGATCACGGGCTCCGGCGTCTCGGTCACGCGCATCCTGTCCTCGAGCCGTGCGCCGAAGTTCACGCTCAGGTCGCCGCCGGTCTCGACGTAGCGGTAGCCGCGCGCCTCCAGTTCGCGCTGCGCGGCGGCCTTCAGGCGCTGCGAGACCAGCGTTCCGTAGCCCTGCTCGTCGGTGCCGAGCGGGCGGTGGAAGCTGAAGGTGACATAGGCGTCGAAATTCGCCGCGCGGTCGTAATCGGTCTGCACGCGCGGGCCGCCGCCCAGGGCGGCGCATCCGGCGAGGCCCAGGAGCAGCGCCGCCATCAGGCACGCGGTGACGAGAACCCGCGGACTGCCGAGCCGCGCCGGGCCGAGCGGTTTGGTGATTCTGCTCTCGAGCATGTGCGCACCCCGAATCCATTCAGGACGATCGTGCGATTGTATCGGCGCCGCGCCGGCCCGGCGTGCGTCGACTGCCCCAAATGCCCGAAGGTCCCGAGATCCTGCGCGCCGCCGAGCGCGTCGCCCGCGCAATCGCCGGCCGCGTTGCAGAAGAAGTGCGCTTCGGCCTGCCGCGTCTCGCGCGTCACGGCGCCGCGCTATCCGGGCGGAGAATAGACGCGGTCGAGGCGCGCGGCAAGGCGCTGCTGCTGCACTTCGCCGGCGGCACGAGCGTGTACACGCACAACCAGCTCTACGGCGTCTGGCGGGTCGTCAAGCCCGGCCGCGCGCCCGCGACGAGCCGCGAGCTGCGCCTCGCAATCCACACCCGCGAGGCGTGGGCCCTGCTCTACAGCGCCTCCGACATCGAGGTGCTCGCGCGCGAGCGCCTGGCGGAGCATCCCTATCTCGCGAAGCTCGGCGTCGAGCTGCTCGCGCCGGGCACGACGCTCGCGCAGGTGCGCGCGCAACTCGACCACGCGCGCTTCCAGCGGCGCACCCTCGCGGCGCTGCTGCTCGACCAGGGCTTCCTCGCCGGTCTCGGCAACTACCTGCGCAGCGAAGCGCTCTACGTCGCGCGGCTCGCGCCCGACGCGAAGCTCGGCGCGCTCGCGCCGGCGCAGAAGGACGCGCTGGCGCGCGCGAGCCTGGAGCTCACGCGGCAGTCCTACCGCACGAAGGGGATCACGAACGACCTCGATCGGGCGGCGCGCCTGAAGCGCGAAGGTCTGTCCTTCGGCCGCTATCGCCACTACGTGTTCGACCGCGAGGGCGAGCCGTGCTGGGCGTGCGGCACCACGATCACGCGCAGCCTCGGCGCGGGGCGCAACGTGTTCGCGTGTGCGGGTTGCCAGCCGCTCGGGAGCGGCGCGGCCGCCGCGTCGCCGGCGGGCGCGAAGCCGCGTCGCCGCGCGCGCGCCGCCTACGACGCGCCGCCCGAGCGCACGGTCAGGCCTCGCCGTTCCGCAGCGTCAGGATCTCGTGGCCGGTCTCGGTGACGAGCACCGTGTGCTCCCACTGCGCGGAGAGCGAGCGGTCCTTCGTGATCACGGTCCAGCCGTCCGGCAGCTCGCGCACGGCGGCGCGGCCCGCGTTCAGCATCGGCTCGACGGTGAAGCACATGCCGGGCTCGAGCTCGAGGCCGGTGTTCGGGCGCCCGAAGTGCAGCACCTGCGGATCCTCGTGGAACCCGCGGCCGATGCCGTGACCGCAGTACTCGCGCACGACGGAGTAGCCGGCCGCCTCGGCGTAGCTCTGGATCGCGTGGCCGATGTCGCCGAGCCGTGCCCCCGGCCGGACCTGCGCGATGCCGCGCAGCATCGCCGCGTGCGTGGTCTCGACGAGCCGCCGCGCAAGCACCGATGGCTGGCCGACGAAGAACATCCGGCTCGTGTCGCCGTGCCAGCCGTCCCTGATCACGGTGACGTCGATGTTGACGATGTCGCCGTCCTTCAGCTGCTTCGGGCCGGGGACGCCGTGGCACACCACGTGGTTCACGGACGCGCAGATCGCGCCCGGGAACGGCGCGCGCGAGCCGCCGGCGGTGTAGCCGATGGTCGCGGATCGGCAGCCGAGCGGGCCGAGCACGAAGTCCCGCGCGATCGCGTCGAGTTCCCCGGTGGTCACGCCGGCCTTCACGTGCGGTTCGAGCATCACGAGCACCGCGGCGGCCGCCTGGCCCGCGCGGCGCATCGCCTCGCGCTCCTCGGCGCTCTTCAGCGGGATCGAGTGGGGACGCGTGACGGCGTGCATGCGAAGCTCCGGAAGGCGACGAGGCGAGTCGCCCCGCGATACGGACCTGGTTCAGCCGCCATTCTGCCTCAAGCGCGGGCCGGTGCCCGACCGGCCGAGCCTGCGGCGCAGGCAGCCGGCGTCAACCGCTGCACGAACACCTCGTTCGCCTCGGCCGGCTGCGCCAGCGCCACGCCGGGCACCGTCACCAGGCCGTCCGCCAGTGCGCGCGCCGTGCGGTTGGCATGGTCAGCCAGTGCGAGCCAGGCGTCCCCGTCGAGGTAGCCGAGCCACTGCGCGCCGAGGAACCGCGACCTCGTGCCGTGGCGGCAACCTGCGGGTCTCGCCCCACGCCTACAACGACGAAGCCGACGTCGAGGCGCTGTTCCGCGCGCTGCGCAGCCGGCGCAGCCTCCTCAGGGCCGCCTGACCGCCCGGCGCGGCGCGCGCGCCCGCCGCGCGGGCAGGGCCCGCGCGAGGTCACCCGCCTCGAGGTTCGCGTGCGCCCGCCCGAGCAATTCGCACAGGCGTCGCACGTCGTCGTCGCCGAAATCGGCGAAGGCGCGGGCGTACACCCGGCTGGCGATCCGGCGCACGTCCTCGCAGGCGCGGCGCCCCGCCGCGGTCAGGTACACGTCGGTCTTGCGGCCGTCGAGCGCCCGCCGATCGACGCGGGCGAGCCCCTGCCGGACCAGCCGCTGCACGACGCGCGTCATCGTGGACAGCCGGATGCAGGCGAGCTCGGCGATCTCCGACACGCTGCTCGGCTCGCGTTCCCGGACGATCATCAGGGTGCGCCAGCGCGGGATGTCCATCTGGATCGTCTTCAGCACCGCCTCCATGTCGAGCACGTAGCGGTTCGACAGGCGCGACAGCAGGAAGAACGGGGAGTGCCGGAGGCGAAACGCCTCGGCCGCGGGGTCGCCGCGGCGCTTGGCCTTGCGCGGGCCCGTGGCCATGCGCGGAGCCGCAACTGGTGGCTTCATGCCCGGCGATGGTACACGAGCCGCGCCGGCCGGCGCCCGTCCCCGCCGTCGACGGGATTGCATGAAAAATCACGTGAGTTATCCTGAAGGCCACGGCACGCGTCCGGGAGCCCGTCATGGCCGAGCGTTCCTTCGCCGAGGAAGTGGGCAAGCTGAGGCTCGGCGCGGGCGAGGAGTTCCGCGGCGAGGGCTCCTAATATCATGCAGGAGCGCACGCACGCGTTCGCCATGAAGTCGCAGATCTGGCTGCTGGACCCGCGACCGAACCTGCAGACCGTCGTCGACATGGTGGCGCACGGCTACCGGCTGTCGGAGGCCTCGAGCACGCCGGTCATGCTGGAGTTGCGCGTCCGCGCGTGCCACGTCTACGGCCGCTTCGCCGCGAAGGACAACCGGCGGCCCAGCCCCACGGTGCAGCGCGCGCTTGCCAACCCGGTGCGCGACCTCGAACGGATCGTGCTGCCGCCCGCCAACTTCCTCCACGAGAAGGAGAAGATCGAGCGGCGCTGGCCGGCCGCGGTCGAGTACGTCGCGAAGCACCGGCTGAACGAGTGGCTCGGTCCCGCGCAGGGCGAGGTCGGCATCGTCGTGCAGGGCGGCATGTACAACGCGCTGCTGCGCGCGGGAGCGCGGCCGGCGGAAGCGGTGCGCCGCCTGCGCTCCGCCGCGCTCGCCGACGAGGACGGTCGTGCGTTCGCGAAGACGTGGGCCGAGCTGCAGCTGCCCGCCGCGGGCGAGCGCCCCGCGTGACCGCCGTCGAGACCCGCGAATCCCGGGTCGGCTGCGCGCCCGTGCCTTGCGCAGTGGCCCAGCGGCCGGCGCCGCCCACCGCCCTTCCCCGCGAACCCCTCCGGAGGGACCGCCGATGAGCCAGACCGCCGTCCTGACTGCCCAGTTCGCCGACGCCGTCGCCCGCGGAGCGGTGCGCGTGATCGACCTGACGCAGGAGCTCTCTCCGGACACCCCGACGCTCGTGCTGCCGCCGAACTTCGGCCAGTGCTCGGGATTCAAGGTCGAGGAGATCTCCCGGTACGACGAGCGCGGCGTCGCCTGGTACTGGAACAACTTCACGGTGAGCGAGCACACGGGCTCGCACTTCGACGCGCCCATCCACTGGGTCACCGGCCGGGACCTGCCGAACAACGCGACCGACACGATCCCGCCGGCCGACTTCGTCGCGCCGGCCGTGGTCGTCGACGTGTCGGCGCAGTGCGCCGCCGACCCGGACTACGTGCTGGAGCCGGCCGACCTCGAGGCCTGGGAAGCGCGTCACGGCCGCATCCCGGCGCGGTCGTGGGTGCTGCAGCGCACCGACTGGTCGAAGCGGACCGGCGCGCGTACACCAATCGCGGCGCGGACGGTCCGCACACGCCCGGCCCGTCGACCGCGGCCGTGCGCTTCATGCTCGAGCGCGACGTGATCGGGTTCGGCGTCGAGACGATCGGCACGGACGCCGGCCAGGCGTTCGCCTTCGACCTCCCGTATCCGGCGCACACGCTGCTGCACGCGGCGGGCCGCTACGGGCCGCTACGGGCTGCAGTGCCTGCAGAACCTCGACCAGCTGCCGCCGACCGGCGCGGTGGTCATGGCCGCGCCGCTCAAGATCCGCGGCGGTTCGGGCAGCCCGCTGCGCGTCCTCGCGTTCGTCGGCTGACCGCCGCCACCGTCACGCACGACGCCACGCCGTCGATGAGAGACGCGTTCATCTGCGACGGCGTGCGCACGCCGATCGGGCGCTACGGCGGCGCACTCGCGACGGTGCGCGCGGACGATCTCGCGGCCATCCCGCTGCGCGCGCTGGTGGAGCGCCAGCCGCGGGTCGACTGGGGCGCCGTCGACGACGTCGTCTACGGCTGCGCGAACCAGGCGGGCGAGGACAACCGCAACGTCGCGCGCATGGCGCTGCTGCTCGCCGGCCTGCCGGACACCGTGCCGGGCGTCACGCTGAACCGCCTGTGCGGCTCGGGGCTCGACGCGGTGGCGGTCGCCGCCCGGATGGTGCGCCTCGGCGAGGCCGAGCTCGTGGTCGCGGGCGGCGTGGAGAGCATGAGCCGTGCCCCGTACGTCGTCGCGAAGTCCGAGTCCGCGTTCGGCCGCGACGTGCGGATGTTCGACACGACGATCGGCTGGCGGTTCGTCAATCCCGCGATCGAGGCGCAGTACGGCATCGAGTCGATGCCGGAGACCGCGGAGAACGTCGCCGAGGAGCACCGCATCTCGCGCGCCGACCAGGACGCGTTCGCGCTGCGCAGCCAGCAGCGCGCGCTCGCGGCGCAGGCGAACGGCGCCTTCGCGCGCGAGATCGTGCCGGTGACGATCGCATCGCGCCGCGGCGCGACGACGGTCGAGCGCGACGAGCATCCGCGCGAGACCACCCTCGAGGCGCTCTCGCGGCTCGGCACGCCGTTCCGCGACGGCGGCACGGTGACGGCCGGCAACGCCTCGGGCGTGAACGACGGCGCCTGTGCGCTGCTGGTCGCCAGCGAGGCCGCCGTACGGCGCTACGGCCTCGCGCCGCGGGCGCGCGTGCTCGGCACCGCGGTGGCCGGTTGCCCGCCGCGCGTGATGGGCCTCGGCCCCGTGTCCGCCACGCGCCGGCTGCTCGCCCGACTGGGGACGCGCCTCGACGAGGTCGACCTGATCGAGCTCAACGAGGCCTTCGCGGCGCAGGCGCTGGCGGTGCTGCGCTGCCTCGGTCTGCCCGACGACGCCGCGCACGTGAACCCGCAGGGCGGTGCGATCGCGCTGGGCCACCCGCTCGGCATGAGCGGCGCGAGGCTCGCGCTCACCGCGACGGCGCAACTCGAGCGCACGGGAGCGCGACGCGCGCTGTGCACGATGTGCATCGGCGTGGGGCAGGGGATTGCGATGCTGCTGGAGCGTGCAGGATGACCGGGCAGGTTCGGCTCGAACGCCATGACGGCGTGGCCCTCGTGGAGATCGACAACCCGCCGGTGAATGCGCTCGCGCATCCGGTGCGGTCCGCGCTGCTCGCGGCCGTCGAGGAGCTCGACGCGGATCCCACGGTGCACGCGATCGTGGTCCTCGGCGCCGGCCGGCAGTTCGTCGCCGGCGCCGACGTGCGCGAATTCGACGCGCCTCCGCGGGCGCCGCTGCTGAACGACGTCCTGCTGCGCCTCGAGAGCTGCCGCAAGCCCGTGATCGCGGCGCTGCACGGTGCGGCGCTCGGGGGCGGCGCGGAGGTCGCGCTGGCGAGCCACTACCGGGCGGCCGCGGCGGACCTGTCGCTGGGCTTCCCCGAGATCAAGCTCGGGCTGCTCCCCGGCGCCGGCGGAGCCGTGCGCCTGCCGCGCGCCGTCGGCGTCGTCGTCGCGCTGGAGATGATGACCGGCGGCGAGTCGATCGGGCGGGCGCGAGCGAGCGAGCTGGGGCTCGTCGATCACGAACTCGTCGGCGACGTCAGGGCGTCGGCGCTCGAGTACGCCCGCCGGCTGGTGGCGGAGGGCGCCGCGCCCCGTCGCCTGCGCGATCGGCCGGCGCCGGCCGCCGAGGCGCCCGACTGCGCGGCCTTCCGCGCGCGCCTGCCGCGCGCGGCCCGCGCCGTTCCCGCCGGCGACCGCATCGTCGACGCGGTGGAGCATTCGCTCTCGGCACCGTTCGAAGCGGCGACCCGGCATGCCCGCGAGCTGTTCGAGGCGTGCCGCACGTCCGTCGAGTCGCGCGCGCTCCGGCACCTGTTCTTAGCCGAACGCGCGCGGAGCCGGCACCCGGCGGCGGCACGCCCGGTCCGGACGGCGGGCGTGGTCGGCGCCGGCACGATGGGGTCCGGCATCACGATCAGCCTCGTCATGGCCGGGCTCGACGTGGTCCTCGTCGACGTGAAGCCCGAGGTGCTCGCCGCGGGACTCGCGAAGGTGCATTCCGCCGTCGACGCCGCCGAGCGCAAGGGCCGCCTGGCGCCCGGGGCCGCCGCGGAGGTGCGCAAGCGCGTGCGCGGCGCCGACACCCTCGCCGCGCTCGGCGACGCCGACCTCGTGATCGAAGCGGTGTTCGAGAACCTCGCCCTGAAGCAGCGGGTCTTCGAGGAGCTCGGGCGCGTGGCTCGCCCGGGCGCCGTGCTCGCGACGAACACCTCGACGCTGGACGTCGACGCCATCGGGGCGGCGAGCGGCCGCGTGGAGGACGTGGTCGGCATGCACTTCTTCAGCCCGGCGCACGTGATGAAGCTGGTGGAGGTCGTGCGCGCCCGCGGCAGCGGCGAGTCGGCGCTCGCGACGGTGGCGGCGCTCACGCGCAGCCTGGGCAAGATCGGCGTCGAGGTCGCCAACGGCTTCGGCTTCGTCGGCAACCGGATGCTGTACGCGTACGGTCGCGAGAAGGAACTCGTGATGCTGGAGGGGGCGTCGCCCGAGCAGGTCGACGCCGCGCTCGAGGCCTTCGGGATGGCCATGGGGCCGAACGCCGTCGGCGACCTGGCCGGGCTCGACATCGGCTTCAACGTCCGTCGCGAGTGGCAGGACAAGCCCGGCGACCCTCGCTTCTACCGGGTCTCGGACCTGCTGGCCGAGCGCGGCCGGTACGGCCAGAAGACCGGCCGCGGCTTCTACCGCTACGAGGACGGCAAGCGGTCGCCGGATCCCGAGGTGACGGTGCTGATCCGCGAGGAAGCCGCGCGGCTCGGCGTCCCGCAGCGGGAGATCACGGCTGCCGAGATCGTCGAGCGGTGCACCCTGGCGCTGGTGAACGAAGGGGCGCGCATCCTCGGCGAGCGCGTCGCGCACCGTGCGGCCGACGTCGACGTGATCTGGTGCCACGGCTACGGCTTCCCGCGCACCCGCGGCGGGCCGATGTTCTACGCCGACACGCTCGGGTTGCCGCAGGTACTCGCCAGGATCGAGGCGCTGGCCGACCGGCACGGCACGCACTTCTGGACGCCCGCGCCGCTGCTCGTGGCGCTGGCTCGAGAGGGGTTGTCGTTCGCCGAACTCGACGCGGCCGGCGCGGCCTAGGCCAGGAAAGACTCCATGCGCCCGCGCAGCTCGGCCGGGATCGGCTGCGGCCGTAGCGGGCCGTGCTCCGACAGTCGCGCGAACACCAGCGTCGATCGGCCTCTCAGCCGCAACTCGGTGCCGGCGTGGGCGTCGACGAGCAGGGCGAACGAACTGCGACCGAGTTCGGCGACCCGCAGTTCGAAATCAAGGTCCTCGCCCAGCCGGGTGGGTGCCGTGAACTCGCACGCGATGGTGACGGTCGGCACGCCCGCGGAGAGGCGATCGACCAGCTGGTCGAACGGCAACTCGAGCGCCGCCGCGAACCAGTCCTCTACGACCTCGTTGTAGAGCTCGAAGTAACGCGGATAGAACACGATCCCAGCGGCGTCCACGTGCGAGAACCGGATCCGCTTGCGGACGCGGAACGGGCTCCGCGAGGTCACGACTGGCTTCACGACGGCGCACCCCCCTGGTCAGCGACGTACGGCCGTGCGGACGACAGCGTGCCGGACGCCGACGACGCTCCGCGCCCGCGCGGCCGACTGGACGCGCAACCATTTTAATCCTAAAGTACATGGTATCGCAGGAGAACCTCCCATGGCGATGTGGCGCCCGGCTGCCCGCATCCGTCACGACGCATCCGCGGGTGAGTGGCCGACGGCCGAGCGCGCGGCCGCGTCGCCGCTGTACGCGCCGCTCCGCGTGGGCAACGTCGTGCTGGAGGAGCGGACGTGGGTGCCCGCGATGGTGCCCTGGCGCGCCGGGCCCGACGGGGAGGTGACTCCGCAGGTGCTAGCCTGGTACGCGCGGTTCGCGCAGGGGCAGCCCGGTGCGCTGGTCGTCGAGGCCACGGGCGTCCGCGACGTGCCGAGCGGCCCGCTGCTCCGCATCGGCGACGACCGGTACCGGCCGGGGCTCGCCGAGCTGACGCGCCGCGTACGCGAGGCGAGTCACGGCCGCACGCGCTGCTTCATCCAGCTGATCGACTTCCTGCGGGTGCGGCGACGCCCGGACCCGGGCCAGTACTTCGCCCGCTTCCTAGCCATCACCGACAGGCACCGCAGCGCGCTGCAGCTGCCCGGCGCCTCCGACGACGCCGTGAGGGACGCGCTCGCGGCGCTGCCGCCCGCGGAGCTCGGGCGCGTGCTGACGCCCCGCGAGCTCGAGGCGCTCGATCGCGGTGCGCGGCAGCGCGTGACCGACGTGGACGTCGAGGAGATCGCGCGTCTCCCGGAAACGCTACCCGTGCTGTTCGCGGCTGCTGCCGTGCGGGCCCGCGAATGCGGGTTCGACGGCGTCGAGCTGCACTACGCGCATGCCTACACGATGGCCTCGTTCCTCTCGGCCACGAACACGCGCGACGACGGGTACGGCGGCACCCTCGAGAACCGGCTGCGGCTGCCGCTCGAAGTCTACGAAGCGGTGCGCCGGGCCGTCGGCCGGGACTTCGTGGTCGGCTGCCGCTTCCTGACCGACGAGATCATCGACGGCGGGACGCGGCCCGACGAGGCCGCGCAGA
Source organism: Steroidobacteraceae bacterium (assembly GCA_027531255.1). Lineage (GTDB taxonomy): Bacteria > Pseudomonadota > Gammaproteobacteria > Steroidobacterales > Steroidobacteraceae > JAPZRU01. Next base: position 108,376 of record JAPZRU010000010.1, read on the forward strand.
TCGGCGTCGCGCTCGCGCGTGCGGGCATGGACTTCCTGTCGCTATCGCGCGGCGGCAAGTTCGACGACGCGCTGCAGCCGAAGGTCGGCCAGGCGGTGTATCCCTACACGGGGCCGAGCGGCTACGAGTGCATGCCCTCGTACTTCTCCGACGCGGCGGGTCCCTTCGGGCGCAATCTCGCGCCCACCCGGCGCGTGCGCGAGGCGGTGCGGGCCGCGGGCCACGCGGTCCCGGTGGTCGCGGCCGGCGGAATCCACAACTTCGAGCAGGCCGAGGCGGTACTCGAGCGCGGCGAGGGCGACATCGTCGGCATCGCGCGACAGGCGCTCGCCGATCCGGACTGGTTCCGGAAGGTGCGCAGCGGCCGCGGTGCCGAGGTGCGCCTGTGCCTGTACACCAACTACTGTGAAGCGCTCGACCAGCGGCACCGCGAGGTCACGTGCGAGCTCTGGGATCGACTGGACCTCGCCGAGGCGCAGGAGATGCTCGCGGCCGACGGCAAGCGCCGGCTCCTGCCGCCGGCGTGGCGTCCGTGATGCGGGCGGCCGAGGCGTGAACCGCGAATCCATGCGCCGGTCGGGACGGCGGCGGCGGACGATCACGAGGGTGCGGTCATGAAGATTGCGTGCATCGGCGGCGGCCCGACGGGCCTGTACTTCGCCATCCTGATGAAGCTGCGCGACGCTTCGCACGAAATCACGGTGTTCGAGCGGAACAAGCCGGACGACACGTTCGGCTGGGGCGTGGTGTTCTCCGACGCGACGCTCGGCAACCTGATCGAGGCGGACCCGGTCACCGGCCAGAAGATCGCCGACGACCTGAACCACTGGGACGACATCGAGGTGCACTTCGGCGGCGAGGTGCACCGCTCGGGCGGCCACGGCTTCTGCGGCATCGGCCGGCTCGCGCTGCTGAAGATCCTGCAGAACCGCGCCGCGGAGCTCGGCGTCGACCTGCGCTACCAGACCGAGGTCGAGCCGGACCTCGAGAAGTTCCCCGGCTACGACCTCGTGATCGCGTGCGACGGCATCAACAGCCGCTTCCGCGACCGGTACGCCGAGCACTTCGGCGTCGACGTCGACGTGCGGACGAACAAGTTCGTCTGGCTCGGCACCGCCAAGGTGTTCGACGCGTTCGCGTTCATCTTCGAGAAGACCGAGCACGGCTGGCTGTGGGTGCACGCGTACCGCTACGACGCGACCACGTCGACGTTCATCGTCGAGTGCGACGAGCAGACGTGGCGCAACTTCGGCTTCGAGGGGATGAGCCAGGACGAGATCATCGCCGAGCTCGAGCGGCGCTTCGCCAGGCACCTCGACGGGCACCGGCTGCTGTCGAACGCGAGGCACCTGCGCGGCGCCGCGATCTGGCTGAACTTCCGGCGGATCGTCTGCGAGAACTGGCACTACAGGAACCTGATCCTGATGGGCGACGCGGCCCACACCGCGCATTTCTCGATCGGCTCCGGCACCAAGCTCGGGCTCGAGGACGCGATCCACCTGTCGCGCACCCTGAAGCCGGGCGTGGATCTCGAGGAGTGCCTCGCGGAGTACCGCGACACGCGCCAGATCGAGGTGCTGAAGCTGCAGAGCACCGCGCGCAACTCGACCGGCTGGTTCGAGAACCTGCACCGTTACCTCGACCTCGAGCCGATCCAGTTCACCTACTCGCTGCTGACGCGCAGCCAGCGGGTCAGTCACGAGAACCTGCGGGTGCGCGACCCGCAGTGGCTCGAGGGCGTCGAGACCTGGTTCGCCGCGAAGGCGAGCGGCGGGCGCATCCGTCGCGCCGTGCCGCCGATGTTCGTGCCGTTCAGGCTGCGCGAGCTCGAGCTCCGGAACCGCGTCGTCGTCAGCCCGATGGACATGTACAGCTCGATCGACGGCGTGCCCGGGGACTTCCACCTCGTGCACCTCGGCAGCCGCGCGCAGGGCGGCGCGGGGCTCGTCTACACCGAGATGACCTGCATCTCGCCCGAGGCGCGGATCACGCCGGGCTGCGCCGGCCTCTGGAACGACGAGCAGACCGCCGCCTGGAAGCGCGTCGTCGACTTCGTGCACCGGAACACGACCGCGAAGATCGCGCTGCAGCTCGGCCACGCCGGCCCGAAGGGCTCGACGAAGCTGATGTGGGACGGCATCGACCAGCCGCTCGAATCCGGCAACTGGCCGCTGATCGGCCCGTCGCCCGTGCCGTGGTCGCCCGCCAACCAGGTGCCGCGCGAGATGACGCGCGCCGACATGGACGTCGTGAAGCGGCAGTTCGTCGACGCGGTGCACCGCGCGTCCGAGGCGGGCTTCGACCTCGTCGAGCTGCACGCCGCGCACGGCTACCTGCTGTCCGCGTTCATCACGCCGCTGACCAACCACCGCACCGACGAGTACGGCGGCTCGCTCGCGAACCGGCTGCGCTTCCCGCTCGAGGTGTTCGCCGCGATGCGCGCCGCGTGGCCGGCCCACAAGCCGATGTCGGTGCGCATCTCCGCGACCGACTGGGTGCCGGGCGGCGTGGACGAAGAGGAGGCGGTCGCGATCGCGAGCGCGCTCGCGCGCGAGGGCGTCGACGTGATCGACGTCTCCGCGGGCCAGACCTCGATCCGCGCGAAGCCCGTCTACGGCCGCATGTTCCAGACCCCGTTCTCGGACCGCATCCGCAACGAGGCGCGGGTCGCGACGATGGCGGTCGGCAACATCTTCGAGCCGGACCACGTGAACTCGATCGTGATGGCCGGTCGCGCCGATCTCTGCTGCATCGCGCGGCCGCACCTCGCCGATCCCCACTGGACGCTGCACGCAGCCGCGCAGCTCGGCTACGAGGAGCAGCCGTGGCCGGTGCAGTACCTGTCTGGACGCTCGCAGTACCTGCGGAACCTCAAGCGGGCCACTGACATGGTGGTGAAGGCGTGAGCCGCGGCACGACCGGAGCGCGCGCATGACGCCCACCCTCGCCGGCCAGCACGCGCTCGTCACCGGCGGCGGCACCGGGATCGGCGCCGCGGTCGCGCGGCGCCTCGCGCAGGCCGGCGCGAAGGTGACGCTGCTCGGGCGCCGGCGCGCGCAGCTGGAGGATGCCAGACGCGAGCTGGTGGCCGGGACCGGTGCCGAGGTCGGCTGCGTCGTCGGCGACGTGACCGACGAGGCGGCGGTCCGCGCCGCGTTCGACGAAGCGCAGGCCGCGCGCGGGGTGCCGACGATCCTCGTCAACAACGCGGGCGCCGCACCGACCGCGCCCGCCGCGAAGACTTCGCTGGAGCTCTGGAGCTCCACGCTCGCCGTCAACCTGACGGGCACGTTCCTGTGTTCGCGCGAGTTCCTGCTGCGACTCCCCCGGGAGTCCAGCGGGCGCATCGTCAACGTGGCCTCGACCGCCGGCCTCAAGGGCTACGCGTACGTCTCCGCCTACTGTGCGGCGAAGCACGGCGTCGTCGGCTACACGCGGGCGCTCGCGGCGGAGCTCGCGCGACGGCCGGTCACCGTGAACGCGGTCTGCCCCGGCTACACCGAAACGCCGCTGCTCGAGGGTGCGGTCGCCGCCATCGTCTCCGCCACCGGCCGGGCCGAGGACGGTGCGCGCGCCGAGCTCGCGCGGTCCAACCCGCAGGGCCGGTTCGTGCAGCCGGCCGAAGTGGCCGAGGCGGTGCACTGGCTGTGCCTGCCGGAGTCGGCGTCCGTCACCGGCACCGCGGTCGCGATCGCCGGAGGCGAGATCTGAGCGGCGGCACGTGCCGCGGAGAAGGGGATACCTCGATGACGCGTACTCCGAAGCACTTTCGCTGGGACCAGCACGGGCGCGTGGGCGTCGTCACGCTGGACCGCCCGGACCGCAAGAACCCGCTGACGTTCGAGTCCTACGACGAGCTTCGCAACATCTTCTACGAACTGCAGCAGGACGCGGCGACGAAGGCGGTCGTGATCACCGGCAGCGGCGGCAACTTCTGCTCCGGCGGCGACGTGCACGAGATCATCGGGCCGCTGACGAAGATGGCGATGCCGCAGCTGCTCGAGTTCACGCGGATGACCGGCGACCTCGTGCGCGCGATCCGCAGCTGCCCGCAGCCGGTGATCGCCGCGATCGACGGCGTCTGCGTCGGCGCCGGCGCGGCCATCGCGATGGCCTCCGACCTGCGCTTCGGCACGCCGCGCGCGAAGACCGCGTTCCTGTTCGTGCGCGTGGGCCTCGCCGGCTGCGACATGGGCGCGTGCGCGATCGTGCCGCGGATCATCGGGCAGGGACGCGCGAGCGAGCTGTTCTACACCGGCCGCGTGATGACCGCTGAGGAGGCCGAGCGCTGGGGCTGGTTCAACCGGGTGTGCGCGCCGGAAGCCGTGCTCGACGAGGCGCTGCGGTTCGCGACCGAGCTCGCCGAAGGCCCGACCTTCGCGCACGCGATGACGAAGAACCAGCTGAACCTCGAGTGGGACATGAGCCTGGACGCGGCGATCGAGGCCGAGGCCCAGGCACAGGCGATCTGCATGCAGACCGGCGACTTCCGGCGCGCGTACGAGGCGTTCGTCGCCAGGCAGGCGCCGAAGTTCGAGGGGAACTGAGCCGATGCCCGACTCCAGCTGGCTCGATTGGCCGTTCTACGAGGACCGGCACCGCGCGTTGAAGCGCGAGCTCGACGCGTGGGCCGCGGCCCACGCGACGCTCCTCGACGCGCACGACCCCGATCTCGACGCGCAGTGCCGCGCGCTGGCCCGGGCGCTCGGCGACGCCGGCTGGTGCCGCTACGCCGTGCCGCAGGCCTACGGCGGCGCGCTGGAGCGCCTCGACGTACGCTCGATCGCGATCCTGCGCGAGACGCTCGCCTACCACTCGGGGCTCGCGGACTTCGTACTTGCGATGCAGGGCCTCGGCTCGGGCGCGATCACGCTGTTCGGCACCGAGGCGCAGAAGCAGCGCTGGCTGCCGGAGGTGGCCACGGGCCGCGCGATCGCGGCGTTCGCCCTCTCCGAGGCTGCGGCCGGCAGCGACGTCGCGGCGCTGGCGACCACGGCGCGCCGCGAGGGCGACGGCTACTGCCTGGACGGCGAGAAGACCTGGATCTCGAACGGCGGCCTCGCCTCCTTCTATACGGTGTTCGCGCGCACCGGCGAGGCGCCCGGGGCGAAGGGCCTGTCCGCCTTCGTGGTGCCGGCGGACGCGGCGGGCCTGTCGGTGGTCGAGCGCATCCCGGTGATTGCGCCCCACCCGCTCGCCCGGCTGCGGTTCGACGGCGTGCGCGTGCCCGCGGACGCGATGCTCGGCCGTCCCGGCCAGGGCTTCGCCGTCGCGATGGCCACGCTCGACGTGTTCCGCACCACGGTGGGCGCGGCGGCGCTCGGCTTCGCGCGGCGCGCGCACGACGAGGCGCTGCGTCGCGCCCGCAGCCGTCGCCTGTTCGGCGCGCCGCTGGCGGACCTCCAGCTCGCGCAGGCGGCGCTCGCGGAGAGCGCGGTCGCGATCGACGCCTCGGCGCTGCTCGTCGCCCGCGCGGGCTGGGCGAAGGACCGTGGCCAACCCCGCGTCACGCGCGAGGCGGCGATGGCGAAGCTCCACGCGACGGACGAGGCGCAGGGCGTGATCGACCGCTCGCTGCAGTTGCACGGCGGCCTCGGCGTGGTCAGCGGCGAGGTCGTCGAGACGCTCTACCGCGAGATCCGCGCGCTCAGGATCTACGAGGGCGCGAGCGACGTGCAGAAGGTGATCATCGCGCGCCAGGAGCTGGAGAGGCAGCCCTCATGACACGTGCCGAGACCTACGGGACGCCGGTGCCGGGCTATCCGGCTGCCTATACGTCCCACGTGGACACCTTCGCGCGGGACCGCCTGCCACCGCCCTCGCAGTGGCCGCTGCTCACGTTCGATCGCCCCGAGCTGCAGTACCCCGAGCGGATCAACTGCGGCGTGGTCCTGTGCGACGACGCGGTCGCCGAAGGCCACGGGGATCGCGTCGCGATCCACTCGGACGCCGGCGTCTGGACCTACCGGCACCTGCTCGAACAGGCCAACCGCATCGCGAACGTGCTGGTTCGCGAGCTCGGCGTGGTGCCCGGCAACCGCGTGCTGCTGCGTGCGGCCAACGGGCCCATGCTCGCTTGCGCGTGGCTGGCGGTGATGAAGGCCGGCGCGATCGCCGTGACCACGATGCCGCTGCTGCGCGCGAAGGAACTCCGCCAGATCGCCGCCAAGGCCGCGATCCGTCACTGCCTGTGCGATGCGCGGCTGCGCGACGAACTCGACAAGGCTTCCGGCGAGAGCGGCTGGCTGGGATCCACCCTGACCTGGGGCGATGGTGCGCTCGAGGCCCGGATGGCCGCGCAGCCCGCGACCTTCGCGAACGTGGACACCGCGAGCGACGACGTGTGTCTCCTCGCGTTCACGTCCGGTACGACCGGCGAGCCCAAGGCGACGATGCATTTCCATCGCGACGTGCTGGCGATGGCGGACGTCGTCGGCCGGCACCTGCTCGAGACGTCTCCGGACGACGTGTACATCGGCAGTCCTCCGCTCGGCTTCACGTTCGGTCTCGGGGCGCTGCTGGTGTTCCCACTGCGCTTCCGGGGCGCGGTGGCGTACGTCGAGCAACCCTCGCCCGACTCGCTGCTCGAGGCCGTGCAGAAATTCGGCGGTACGTGCCTGTTCACCGCGCCCACGATGTACCGCGCGCTCGCGCCGCTCGCGCGGCGCTTCGACCTCCGGACGCTGCGGCGCTCCGTCTCGGCCGGTGAGCCCCTCGCCAGGGCGACGTCGGACCTGTGGTATTCGGCCACCGGAATCCGGCTGATCGACGGTCTCGGTGCAACCGAGATGATCCACATCTTCATTTCCGCCAAGGGCGACGACATCCGTCCCGGCGCGACGGGGAAGCCGCTTCCGGGATACGAAGCCACGATCCTCGACGACGACCACCGGCCGCTGCCTCGGGGACACTCCGGCCGGCTCGCCGTCCGCGGCCCGACGGGTTGCCGTTACCTCGACGACCCCCGGCAGGCCGAGTACGTGGTCGACGGCTGGAACGTCACCGGCGACCGGTACCGCGTGGACGCCGACGGTTACTTCTGGTTCGAGTCCCGCGCCGACGACATGATCATCTCGGGCGGCTACAACATCGCGGGCGCCGAGGTGGAGGCCGCGTTGCTGGCGCACCCGGCGGTCCGGGAAGTCGCGGTGATCGGTGCGCCCGACGAGGAGCGCGGCCACATCGTCAAGGCCTTCGTGGTGCCGCAGGCGGGCCACGCGGCCGGCCCGGAGCTCCGCAGGGAACTGCAGGACTTCGTCAAGGCCACCGTCGCCCCCTACAAGTATCCGCGCGCGATCGAGTTCCTCGACGCGCTGCCCAAGACCCCGACCGGCAAGGTGCAGCGCTACGTGCTGCGCCAGCAGGAACGCTCCCGAGGCGAACTCCCAGGCACCCAACCCATGCACCAGATCCTCTCGCCGCCGGGCTGGCCGCGCCCGAAAGGCTACTCCAACGGCGTCGCCGCCTTCGGGCGGCTCGTGTTCGTCGCCGGACAGATCGGCTGGAACGAGCGCGGCGAGTTCCCGCGTGCGGACCTGCCCGGGCAGATCGAGCAGACGCTGCGGAACACGCTCGCGGTCCTGAAGGAAGCCGGTGCCGGACCGCAGCACGTCGTCAGGCAGACCTGGTACGTCACCAGCCGCGACGAGTACCTCGAGAATGCGCGGGCGATCGGCGAGGTCTGGCGAGCGCTGATGGGCAGGAACTACCCTGCGATCGCCGTCGTCCAGGTAACGGCACTGATGGAAGCCGCCGCGAAGGTGGAGATCGAGACGACCGCAGTAGTGCCGCAGCACGAGGACGCGAAGCAGCCATGAACTCCGTGCCGATGAATTCGCCCGCCACGGCCGCGGCGCCGAAGAAGTCCTCGATCCCGGCGCTCGACCCGCTGGACCTGTACGGCGTCCGGGGCCAGCTGAGCGAGGACGAGCGGATGGTGCAGGACTCGGTCGCGCGCCTCGTCGACGAGCGCGTGA
>JAPZRU010000008.1 GCA_027531255.1 Steroidobacteraceae bacterium
AGTGCCTGGATCTGGCTCTTCTCGTCGACGCACAGCACCATCGCCTTCGTCGGCGGGTTCAGGTACAGCCCGACGATGTCGCGGATCTTCTCGACGAACAGCGGATCGGCCGAGAGCTTGAACGTCGCCACCCGATGTGGCTGCAGAGATGCGCCGCAGTTCCTCGAGGCCGGGCCGCCAGTCCTCGAGGCACTGCAGGTCGAAGCGTTCGCCCGGCCACAGCACCCGCAGCGAGTCCGCGACGAGGCGGCTCGGCGGCACCGGACGGTCCGCGCGCAGTCGAGCGACCGCGCCGCGCAGCCACGCCTGGAAGCGCGCGCGACTGCGGGTCGAGTCCGGGTAGATCACGCGGTCACGGGCGCGGCTGGCCGGTCGGCGCCGAGGACCAGTGCAGTGGGAGGCTTGCGTTCCGCGTCCATGCGGAAGAGCGCAGCGACTGGAGCGGGGCGGTGTGCCTCGCGTCAGCCGGCCGCGTCCAGTCGCTCCAGTCCTTGGTCGAGTTCGATCGCGAGTTCCTTCGGCGTGCGATCGCCGTACTCCGCGAGGTGCTCGCGCAGACCGCCATACTCGGTGCGCCAGCCGGCCACGTCGACCCGCAGCAGTTCCTCCAGCGCGCCCGGCGCGAGGTCGAGGCCCTCGGTGCGCAGGTCGGCGGGCGATGGCATGTAGCCGATCGGCGTTTCGCGCGCGGGCGCACGGCCGTCGATGCGCGCGAGGATCCACTCCAGCACGCGCAGGTTGTCGCCGAAACCCGGCCACAGGAACTTGCCCGCGGCGTCCTGGCGGAACCAGTTGACGTGGAAGACCTTCGGCGGGTGCTTCAGGCGGTGCTCGAATGACAGCCAGTGGCGCCAGTAGTCGCCGAAGTTGTAGCCGGCGAAGGGCTTCATCGCCATCGGATCCCGGCGCAGCACGCCGACCGCGCCGGTCGCGGCGGCCGTGGTCTCGGACGCGACGCTCGAGCCGACCAGCACGCCGTGGCGCCAGTTGCGCGCCTCGTAGACCAGCGGCGCGAGCGAGCGGCGGCGTCCGCCGAACACGATCGCCGACAGCGGCACGCCGGTGGCCATGTCCGCTTCCGCGGCGTAGCTCGGGTTCTGCTTCGCGCGCACCGTGAACCGCGAGTTCGGGTGTGCGGCGGGACCGTTCTTCGAGTCGTACGGTCGGCCCTGCCAGTCGATCGCGGGCGTGCCTTCACGGCCCTCCCACCACGGCTGGTTGTCCGCGGTGACCGCCACGTTCGTGAAGAGCGTGTCGTGGCGGATCATGTCGTAGGCGTTCTTGTTCGTCTTCGGGCTCGTGCCCGGCGCGACGCCGAAGTAGCCGTTCTCGGGGTTGATCGCGTAGAGCCGGCCGTCGGGGCCGGGGTGCAGCCACGCGATGTCCTCGCCGACCGTGGTCACCTTCCAGCCCGGCATCGTCGCCGGCGGGATCAGCATGCCGAGGTTGGTCTTGCCGCAGGCGCTCGGGAACGCGGCCGCGACGTAGTGCTTCTCGCCGCGCGGGCTCTCGATGCCGACGACCAGCATGTGCTCCGCGAGCCAGCCCTCGTCGCGCGCCTGCCAGCTCGCGATGCGCAGCGCGTGGCACTTCTTGCCGAGCAGCGCGTTGCCGCCGTAGCCCGAGCCGAAGCTCTTGATCGAGAGCTCTTCCGGGAAATGCATGATGAAGCGGCGGTTCGGGTCGAGCTCGCCGGTCGAGTGCAGGCCCTTCACGAACCGGCCCTCGCGCGCGATGCGCTCGAGCGCGGGCGTGCCCATGCGGGTCATCAGGCCCATGTTGACGACGACGTACGCGCTGTCCGTGATCTCGACGCCGCAGCGCGAGTACGGCGAGTCGATCGGGCCCATGCAGTAGGGCACGACGTAGAGCGTGCGACCCTTCATGCAGCCGCGGAACAGGTCGTCCATCTTCCGGTGCGCCTCGCCGGGCGCCATCCAGAGATTGTTGGGACCCGCGTCGTCGCGGTGCTTCGTGCACACGAAGGTCAGGTGCTCGACGCGCGCGACGTCCGAGGGATCCGAGCGGTAGAGGTGGCAGTTCGGGAACGTCGCGGCATCGAGGCGCTGCAGCTCGCCGCGCGACTCTAGTTCGGCCACCAGCGCGTCGTGCTCCGCCGAGGTGCCGGTGCACCAGTGGACGCGGGCCGGTTGCGTGAGGGCGCGCACCTCGTCGACCCAGCGGGCGACCACGGGCGGCACGCCCGCGGGTATCGACGGCTGTGAATCCTGGGTGCGCGGGGACGGAGTGGCCATCGGGAACCTCGGTGGTGCGTACGCCCGCGCTACGGGCAGCGAGGGCAGGCACCGGCTGGCGAGCCGCGAGCGGCGATCATTAACGACCCGTCATTATACGGCCACGTCGCAGCGACGCGGACCGAGTCCGGTGCGCGTGTGAAAAAACGCCGTGAAATCCTCACGCTGCGGCCGCGCCGCGTGCATCCGGGTCGCCGCTCGAGAGTTCGTAACCGTGGCCGCGGCCAGACGTTCCGGATTCTGTCGAGTGCATCACGCCGCTGCTGGCGTCCGTGTCACCGTCGCAGGGGGCTGGGCGCGCGCTGGCGCGAAGGACGTCTCGGTGCGCCTCGACCGACGAGCGGCACGTGCCGTCGAAGATGCGCCGGCCCGGCTGGAACGACCTGGGCCAGGCGGCCGTGGACAGGCCCCTCGCGAGCCCGGGGCACGCGCAGTGGCGGGACAACGGCAAGCGTCCCGCCTCGGGCAGCTTCGCGGTCGAGGACGACGGCGTGTCGCCGCGCACGCTCGGCTCGATCCAGTGGAAGAAGGGGCTGCAGCGCTGGTTCTTCTGGGAGGCGACCGACTGCTTCGACTTCCAGACCAAGAGCAAGCGGGTGGACGTCTGGACGAACGCGAACACCCGCGGCACCGACGAACGCTTCGACGAGAGCGTCGGGCGCACCGGCTTCAACTACTCCAACGGCGACGGGGTGCTCCTGTACCCGGGGACGGACAAGCTCTTCCCGGCCGGTTCGCTGGGGGCGAACGGGCCGATGGCGTCGCTGCGCATGAAGTACCGGCGCCGCGGCGTGCAGGACGCGGACTACATCGCGATGGCGCACGCCGTCGACGCGGCCCGCACCGAGGCGATCGTGCAGCGGATGGTGCCGCGGGGGCTCTGGGAGGTCGGCGTGCAGGAGGCGTCGGACCCGACCTGGAAGCGCACCGACATCTCGTGGCCGATCGACCCGGACGCCTGCGAGGCGGCCCGCAAGGAACTGGGCGACATCATCGAGAGCCGCGTCCCGCGTGAAGAAGCCGACGCTGCGGGTGACCGAGGCTGCAGCGGTGCAGCCCCACGGCCGAGGTTCGCGGACCGGCAGGACCGGGGCGGGCCGCGTCACGGTGCTGCCTCGTCATCCTTTTTCGACATGAGTCCTGCGGCAGTCCCGCAACGCGTGACTCTCAAAAAAATCCTCTTCCGATCAGCCTATTACCCGCACTAATCATCATCAATCGTCGACGTCGGCGGGCGCTTCGGCCCGCGGCCGTGGGTTTCCGTCGGCTACAACCGCGTCGGCTTCGGCGACCGCGACTTCTCGCGCGACCGCCACACGGCGCGCGGGCCGTACCGCCGCTTCCGCGTGCTCGTCGACCAGGACGCGCTCCGCGACGCCGTGGAGCGCTGGGCGCCCGGCCTGCGCCGCTGAGCGGCTACAATGCGCGGCCGGCGCGGCGGCGTTTCCGCACGAGTCCGCGCCGAATCGCCGCGCCGTCGCGCTCCCGGAGGCCGCCACAATGGGCCGTGCCGCCCGTGCAGGTCCCCGAACGCTGGAGCCTCGTTGACGAACCTGAGCCGCATCTTCGGGGCCAACGGCCCGCTTGCCGAGGCGCTGGAGGGATTCCGGCCGCGGCGCGAGCAACTCGAGATGGCCGAGGCCGTGTCGGAGGCGATCGACACCCGCGGCTCGCTGATCGTCGAGGCGGGCACCGGCACCGGCAAGACCTTCGCCTACCTGGTGCCGGCGCTGCTGTCGGGTCGCCAGGTGATCGTCTCCACCGGCACGCGCACGCTGCAGGACCAGCTCTACCACCGCGACCTGCCGACGCTCGCGGGCGCCCTCGGGCGCCCGGTGCGCATCGCGCTCCTGAAGGGGCGCGCGAACTACCTGTGCCGGCACCGGCTCGGCGTCGCGCTCGCGGCGCCGGAACTGGCGGGCGTCGGCGCGGGCCGCGTGCGGGCGCTCCGCCACATCGCGAAATGGGCCGAGGTCACGCGCGCCGGCGACGTCGCCGAACTCGAGAGCGTGCCCGAGCAGGATCCGGCGTGGGCGCTCGCCACGTCCACGCGCGAGAACTGCCTCGGGCAGGAGTGCCCGCAGTACCGCGAGTGCCACGTGCTGCAGGCGCGTCGCGAGGCGCAGGCCGCGGACCTCGTGATCGTGAACCACCACCTGCTGCTCGCCGACATGGCGCTGCGCGAGGAGGGCTTCGGCGAGGTGCTGCCCGGCACCGACGCCGTGATACTCGACGAGGCGCACCAGTTTCCCGAGATCGCGGCGCAGTTCTTCGGGCAGTCGTTCGGCGCGCGCAACGTGCTGGCGCTCGTGCGCGACACGCTCGCGGAACTGACGCGCGCCGGTCTGCTGGAAGCCGGGCTCCGTGCGCGCGTGGAGGCGCTCGAGCCGCGCGTCGGCGAAGCGCAGCGTGCGCTTGCGGGTCTCGGCGAGCGGGTCGAGTGGGAGCGCCTGCCGGATGCGTTCCTCGAATCGCTCGACGAACTGCTCGACGGGCTCGAGTTCCTGCACGCCGGTCTCGCGGATCCGGAGCTCGAGGTGCCTGGCGTGCGCCAGTGCGCGCGCCGCGCACACGAACTCGCGACGCGCGCGCGGGAGATCCAGTCGCGCGCGGCCGAAGACGGGCTGCGCTGGGCGGAGTGGACGCCCCGCGCGTTCGCGCTGCAGTTCACGCCGTTCGAGGTTGCCGCGCGACTCCGAGACTTCCGCGCCGCGCGTCCGTGCGCGTGGATCTACACCTCGGCGACGCTCGCGGTCGGCGAGGACTTCTCCCACTTCGCCGCGCGTGTCGGCGAGGCGGACGCGCGGACGCGCCTGATCCGCAGTCCGTTCGATTACGAACGGCAGTCGCGACTGTACCTGCCGCGCGGCCTCCCGGATCCGTCGGATCGCGGCTACACGGCGGCGGTGATCGACGCCGCGCTGCCCCTGGTGCGGGCGGCCGGAGGACGCGCGTTCGTGCTGTTCACCAGTCATCGCGCGCTTGCCGAGGGCGCGGCCGCGCTCCGCGGCCGCCTCGAGGAGCGCGACCGCTTCCCCGTGCTGGTGCAGGGCGACGCGCCGCGCGACGCCCTGCTGCGCCGCTTCCGCGAGCTGGGCAACGCCGTGCTGCTCGGCACCGGCAGTTTCTGGGAGGGCGTGGACGTGCGCGGCCCGGCGCTTTCGCTGGTCGTGATCGATCGCCTGCCGTTCGCGTCGCCCGACGACCCCCTGCTGAAGGCGCGCCTCGAGGGCCTGCGGCGCGAGGGGCGCAACCCGTTCTTCGAGTACCAGGTGCCGCAGGCCGTCCTGACGCTGAAGCAGGGCGTCGGCCGCCTGATCCGCGACCACGAGGACACCGGCGTGGTGCTGCTCGCGGATCCGCGCGTGCGTACCAAGGGCTACGGGCGCGCGTTCCTCGCGAGCCTGCCGCCGATGACCGTGATCGACGCGGCCGCCGAGGCGATCCGCTTCCTGCGCGACAGCCTCGGTTCGCTCGCGCCGCTGGAGACCGCATGAAGCTCCTCGCCCTCGACACCGCGACCGAGGCCTGCAGCGCCGCGCTGTACGTCGACGGCGCGGTCGCCGAGCGCTATGCCGTGCCGGGTCGTGGCCATGCCGAGCGGCTGCTGCCGATGGTCGACGAATTGCTCGCCGAGGCGGGTCTCGGCCTCGCTGCGCTAGACGGTCTGGCGTTCGGTCGCGGCCCCGGTGCCTTCACGGGGGTCAGGATCGCCGTCGGAGTCGCCCAGGGGCTTGCGCTGGGGGCCGGGCTGCCCGTCGTGCCGGTGTCGGACCTCGCGGCGCTCGCGCGCGGCGCGCTCGACGCGACGGGGGCAGCCTGCGCGGTCCCTTGCCTCGACGCGCGCATGGGCGAGGTGTACTGGGCCGAGGCCCGGGCGCGCGCGGACGGCGGCGTGGACCTGCTCCGGGAAGGTCTCGCGCGACCGGAAGCCGTGGATCCGGCGGCCGAACGCTTCGTCGGCGCCGGTCACGGCTGGTCGGCCTACCCGGAACTGCTCGCGCGGTTCGCGGCGCGCGCGGTGCGGGTGCAGCCCGAGTTGCTGCCGCGGGCGGCGTGGGTCGCGCGGCTCGGTGCGCTGGACCTCGCCGCCGGGCGCGGGCTCGACCCGGCCGACGCGGCGCCCGTGTACCTGCGCGACGACGTCGCCACGCGCTCGGCACGGACACCGCGGCCGTGACCGATTCGTTACACTTGGGGCCGCGGTCGGGCGCGAGTCACGCGTCCGTCACAATGCGCCGCTGTAATGCCCGGATCTTGCAGCCGCGTGACGAGACCATGAGCGCCCGACAGATCCTGATCGTCGAAGACGAGCGGCCGATCCGCGAGATGATCGCGTTCGGCCTGCGCCGCGCGGGTTTCGAGGTGATCGAGGCCGAGGACAGTCGTGCGGCGCGGGCCCGGATCGCCGACCGCCGGCCCGACCTGCTGCTGGTCGACTGGATGCTGCCGGACGTCAGCGGTCTCGAGCTCACGCGCGCGCTCAAGAAGGACAAGGACACGCGCGACGTGCCGATCATCCTCCTGACCGCGCGGGCCGAGGAGCAGGACAAGATCAGCGGTCTCGACGGCGGCGCGGACGACTACGTGACGAAGCCGTTCTCGCCCCGCGAACTGCTGGCGCGCATCAACGCGGTGCTGCGCCGCACGGGCAGCACGAGCCCCGACGAGGTGGTCGAGGCCGGCGGTCTCGCGCTCGACGTCGCGGGTCACCGCGTCACGGTCGGTGAGCAGACGGTGCCGCTCGGGCCCACGGAGTACCGCCTGCTGTCGTTCTTCATGACCCACCCCGAACGCGTCTACACGCGCAGTCAGCTGCTGGACCGCGTGTGGGGCGGCAATGTCTACGTCGAGGAGCGCACCGTCGACGTGCACATCCGCCGGCTGCGCAAGGCCCTCGAGGCCTTCGGCTGCGATCAGTTCATCCAGACCGTGCGCGGCGCCGGCTACCGGTTCTCGACCCGCCCGGTCTGAGCACGCCGTCCGGGATCCCGATGTACGCCGCCTGGTCGTTCGCGCTGGTTCGATTCCTCGGTGCAGTCGCGGTGGCGGTCGCGGGCGGCCTGGTGTTCGGCCACGTCGAGCTGTGGCTCCTCGGCGTGCTCGGCGCCTATCTCGTCTTCCATCTCTCGCGGCTGTTCCGCCTCTGGCGCTGGCTGCGCAGGCGCCGCACCGAGGATCCGCCCGACTTCGGCGGCGTCTGGGGCGACGTGGTCGCGCTCGTCACGCGCATCTACCGTCGCAAGCAGTTCCACAAGCGGCGCATCGTGCAGCTGTTCCGCGAGTTCCGGCGGCTGACCACCGCGATGCCCGACGGCGTCGTGGTCATGAACGCCGAGCGCGAGATCCTCTGGTTCAACCGGAACGCGATGACGCTGCTGGGGCTGCGCCGCAAGGTCGACTTCGGCCAGCGCATCGAGAACCTGGTCCGTCATCCGGACTTCACGAAGTACCTGAACGGCAACGATTACGCGCTGCCGCTGGTGCTCCGCTCGCCGGTCGCCACGGACGTGTTCCTGTCGCTGCACGTCGTCGCCTACGGCGCGGGGCAGCGGCTGCTGCTGGCGCGCGACGTCAGCCGCCAGATGCGCATCGAAGCGATGCGCAAGGACTTCGTCGCGAACGCGTCGCACGAACTGCGTTCGCCCCTCACCGTGATCTCGGGCTACCTCGACACGATGGTCGACGACCCGACCGTCGATCCCGCGTGGCGCGGCCCGCTCGAGGAGATGCGCCGGCAGGCCGAGCGCATGCGCGCGGTCGTCAACGACCTGCTCGAGCTCTCGAAGCTCGAGGCTGCCGGCGGCGAGGCGGGCGAGGACCTCGTCGACGTCGGCGGCATGCTGGCGCTGATGCGCAAGGAAGTGCTGACGCTCGACCAGCGGCCGAAGGAGATCGTGCTGCGCCTCGACTCCGACGCGAAGCTGCTGGGCTCCGAGGCGGAACTGCACTCCGTGTTCGCGAACCTGATCGGCAACGCGGTCAAGTACACGCCCGCCAGCGGCCGCGTGGACATCCGCTGGTGGACCGACACGCAGGGCGCGCATTTCGCGGTGCGCGACACCGGCGTCGGTATCCCCGCGGCGCACCTGCCGCGGATCACCGAGCGCTTCTACCGCGTGGACCCGGGCCGCGCGCGCGCGACCGGCGGCTCCGGTCTCGGCCTCGCGATCGTGAAGCACGCCCTGCAGCGGCACGGGGCCGCGCTCGAGATCGAGAGCGAGGAAGGCAAGGGCAGCCTGTTCACCTGCCATTTCCCGCTGCGCCGCGTCGCCGCACGCGCGACCGCCGTCAGCGCCTGAACCCCGCGTACGTGACTCGACGGCGAAGAATCGCCGCCTACCTACGGATTTCGTAAGCAATTCTTCTCGCGACGGCAACCTGCCAGTCACGCCGCGCGCCGACACTATCCGCCCGTCTACCCTGACCGCGAGGGAACGGGAATGAGTCCGACGGCGACCCGGCGCTACAAGGCGCGCACCGTGTTCGTGTCCGACGTCCACCTCGGCTACCGCGGCTGCCAGTCCGCGTACTTCCTCGACTTCCTCCGTCACGTCGAGACCGAGCAGCTGGTTCTCGTCGGCGACGTCGTCGATCTCTGGAGCCTCGAGCGCACGATCTATTGGCCCGCCGAGCACCACGAGGCGCTGCGCGAGATCGCGCGGCTCGCACGTTCCGGCACGCGCGTCATCTACGTACCCGGCAACCACGACGAGGCCTGCCGAGAGTTCTGCGGCTCCGTGATCGCCGGGATCGAGGTGCGGCGCGAGTTCGTGCACGAGGCGGCGGACGGCCGTCGCTATCTCGTGCTGCACGGCGACGAGTTCGACGGCGCGGTGCAGTTCGATCCGGCGCTGAAGCGCTTCGGCGGGTGGCTGTACGGGGGGCTCCTGCAGCTCGGCCGCGGCGTGCAGTGGCTGCGCCGCCGGCTCGGCTACGGTCACTGGTCGCTCGTGTCGTGGCTCAAGCTGAAGGTGCGCGACGCGCGCGAGTACATCGATCGCTTCGAGCGGGCGGCCGCGCAGGAAGCGAAGCGGCGCGGGTTGCACGGTGTGATCTGCGGGCACATCCACCGGCCCGGCATCCGCGAGCTCGATGGTATCGTCTACTGCAACGACGGCGACTGGGTCGAGCACTGCACGGCCCTGGTCGAGGATGGCAGCGGGCGCTTCGGCGTCCTCTGCTGGGCGGACCGCATGGACGCGGTGCGTCCTGCGCCCGCGCCGCGCGCGGCGCTCGACCCCCGCGGCCTGAGCGTGGCTGCGGCACGGGAGCGACAGGGATGAAGATCGCGATCGTCACGGACGCGTGGCGTCCCCAGACCAACGGCGTCGTCACGACTCTGTCGCGCACCGTGGAGTGCCTCGCGGAACTCGGCCACGACGTGCACCTGATGACGCCGGAAGGCCTGCGGACGGTGCCATGCCCGACGTATTCCGAGATCCGCCTCGCGCTCGGGCAGGGGCGGCACGTCGCGGCGTGGCTGGAGGCCACCGCGCCCGACGCGCTGCACGTCGCGACCGAGGGGCCGCTGGGACTCGCCGCACGTCGCGCGGCGATCCGCGCTGGCCTGCGCTTCACGACCTCGTACCACACCCAGTTCCCGCAGTACGTGCGCAAGCGCTTCCCCGTGCCCGAGCGCGTCTCGTACGCGGCGCTGCGGTGGTTCCATGCGGCGGCTGAGCGGACGCTGGTCGGCACGCGCGAGGTGCGTCGCGACCTGCGGCGGCACGGCTTCGCAAATCTCGTCGAATGGACGCGCGGGGTGGACACGCGGCTGTTCAGGCCGGACGCGGGGCCACGCCTGCCGTACCCGGGGCCGGTCCAGATCTACGTCGGGCGCGTCGCGGTCGAGAAGAGCGTCGAGGACTTCCTGCGAGCGGACGTGCCCGGCACGAAGCTGGTGGTCGGCGGCGGGCCGGCGCTCGAAGACCTGCGGGCCCGCTATCCCGAGGCGATCTTCACCGGCTACCGCTACGGCGCAGAACTGGCGGCGCTGCTGGCCGGCAGCGACGTGTTCGTGTTCCCGAGCCGCACCGACACCTTCGGGCTCGTGATGCTGGAGGCGCTCGCGAGTGGACTGCCGGTCGCGGCCTACCCCGTCACGGGCCCGATCGACGTGGTGCGGCAGGGGGACACCGGCTGCCTCCACGAAGAACTCGCGACCGCGATCCGCGGGGCGCTCGCCCTGGACCGCTCGCGGTGCCGGGCGCAGGCGCTCGAGTACCGCTGGGAGAACGCGACGCGGCAGTTCGTCGGGCACCTCGCCGACGCGCGGGTCGCGCGGCCGGTTCGACGGCCGCTCGTGGCCCGGCTTTCGGAAGCCGTCACGCGGCTCCGGAATCCCTGAGCGGAGTCCCGCCGGGGAACCTGCCAGGGCACGGGCGGTCGGAAGCGTCGCCACCCCGGCCGGGACGCCGGTGCGCCCGATCCGCGGTGGTTGTCATCTTTCTGTAATGATCCGCGGCTTAACTCGCGCCGCGTTCGTCACCTGGAGCCGTTCATGCGCCTGACCGCCTCGTCGTCCGCCGCCCACGCCGTCGCGCTGGCCACCGTGCTGGCCGTCGCCTGCACGCTGCCGGCCGCGCCCGCCAGCGCGCAGGGCGCCCGCGACTTCATCAGCATCGCCGGTTCCTCCACGGTCTACCCGTTCTCGGCCGCGGTCGCCGAGAACTTCGGCAAGGCCCACCGCAGGTTCAAGACGCCGAAGGTCGAGGCCACCGGCACCGGCGGCGGCATCAAGCTGTTCTGCAGCGGCGTCGGCGTCTCGACGATCGACGTCGCCAACGCCTCGCGGCGAATGAAGGCCTCCGAGTTCCAGGACTGCCAGAAGAACGGCGTCCGCGAGATCGTCGAGGTCAAGATCGGCTTCGACGGCATCGTGCTCGCCAACGCCAAGGCGGCGCCGACCTACCAGCTGACGCGCCGCGAGATCTGGCTGGCGCTCGCCAAGCAGGTGCCGGACCCGAAGAACCCGAACGCGTTCGTCGCAAACCCGTACCGGAACTGGAACCAGATCAACCCGAAGCTGCCGAACACCCGCATCGAGGTGCTGGGTCCGCCGCCGACTTCCGGCACTCGCGACGCGTTCCTCGAGCTCGTGATGGACGCGGGTTGCGAGGCGTTCCCGAACATCAAGGCGCTGAAGCAGTCCGATTCGAAGCGCGCCCGGCAGGTGTGCCAGACGATCCGCGAGGACGGCGCGTACGTCGAGGCGGGCGAGAACGACAACCTGATCGTGCAGAAGCTGAACTCGAACCCGCGCGCGCTCGGCATCTTCGGCTACAGCTTCCTCGAGGAGAACCTCAACACGCTGCACGGCTCGATCATCGAGGGTGCCGCGCCGACGTTCGAGAACATCACGGACGGCAAGTACCCCGTGTCGCGCTCGATGTACGTGTACGTCAAGAAGGCGCACGTCGGCGTCATCCCGGGCCTGCGTGAGTTCGTGCAGGAGTTCGTCAGCGACCGCGCGATGGGCGAGGAGGGCTACCTCGCCGACAAGGGTCTCGTGCCGCTGCCGAAGGCGGAGGCCGCGCGCGTGCGGCAGGCCGCGCAGCAGATGACGGCGATGAAGCTCTGAGCCCGGCGCCGGGGCGCGTACCCCGGCCACCGCTCAGGCGATCCGGCGAGGCCGCGGGTTCGTGCCCGCGGCCTCGTCGTTTGCCGAGCGCGTCGCCGCATCCGGTGGTCCCGCCCGGGGCAGCCAGCGGGTCTCGAGCACGCCGTCGCGGCGCGCGGCGAGCGCGTCCATCATTCGGCGCCATGCTTCGCGCACGTGGCGATATCGGGCTTCGGGCGGATGCAGCGCGACGCGCACGCGCGGCGCGAGCGCCAGCGACCGCAGGCGGCGCAGGTTCCACCAGTGCGAGGCCGCGCGCCGCCACGCGGAGCGCGTCGAGTAGACCAGGCTGGGCGCGTGCACCGGGTTGCCGCTCGGCAGGGGATAGAGCCAGTCGCGCGTCGTGACGTAGCGAAAGCCCGCGCGCGCCACCGCGTCGAACGCGTCGATCGCGATCTGCCACGCCGGCGGCACGAAGCCCTCGACCTCGACGCCGATGCCGCGCAGCATCGCCCGTCCGAGCACCGCGCGTCGCTCCGCTTCCTGGGCCGTGATCGCCGCGAATTCGCCCTCGCCGGCGGTCAGCAGTCGCCGCCGCACCCAGTCGCGCGTCGAGCGCGGCGGCGTCGCGTCGTCGAGGTGGTAGTAGCCGTGCAGCACGGGTTCGTCGCCGCGCGCGAGCCGGCCTCGCAGCGCCTGCGCGAACGCGGGGTCCGCATCGGCCCGCACGCCGGCGTGCAGGTGCGGCGTGACGAGCAGAGTGACCGGCACGCCATACGGCCGCACGAGCTCGAGCAGCGTCTCGCAGTCCTCCCAGGTGGACGGTGCGACGTCGTGCAGCGAGACCGCCCAGGTCGGCGTCATGCGGTGCCGAGCGCGAGGTCGGTGCGCAGCAGCGGACCACGGTCGAGCAGCGACGCGTAGAGCCGCAGCTGTTGCCCGAGAGTGCTTTCCCATGTGTAGCGCTCGACGATGCGCGACCGTGCCGCGGTCCGCAGCGCGACGGGGTCGCGGGCACACAGGCGGCGCACGGCGTCGGCGAGGGCGGCGGGTCCGCCGGCCGGATCGGCGAGTTCGCCCACGCTCTCGTCGACGATCTCGGGCAGGGCGCCGGCTCGGTAGGCCACCACCGGCAGGCCGCAGGCCAGTGCCTCGAGCGCGACCAGGCCGAAGGTCTCGCAGCGGCCCGCGTGCACGAGCGCGTCGGACGCCGCGAGCCACGCGGCGAGACGGCGCGGATCGCGCTCGTACGGCAGCACGGTCACGCGTTCGGCGAGGCGGGCGCGCCGCGCGCCGCCGACGATCGCGAGGTGGTACGCGGGACCCAGGCGCTCGACGGTCGCACACAACTCCGGCAGGTTCTTCTCGGCGGCGAGGCGCCCCGCGAACACGAGCAGCCGGGTACCGGGCGCCAGTCCCAGCGACTCGCGGAGCGCCGGCTCGGCTCGCGATGGCGCGAATACGTCGGCGTCGACCCCGAGCGGCTGCACCGTCACGCGCTCGACGCCGGACCTGCGCAGCCGATCGGCGATCAGTTGGCTCGGCGCGAGCACCAGGTCGAACCGCGCGTAGAGCGACCGCAGGTAGCGGCCGGCGGTGAGGCCGGCCAGTCGCCCGAGGCGTGCGCCGAGCAGCGCGGCGAGGTCCGAGTGGCAGAACGCGACCGCGGGAATCCCGAGGTCCCGGGCGGCGGTCGCGGCCGCCCGACCGACGTGATACGGGTCGCCTGCCTCGACGAGGTCGGGAGCGAGCCTGCACAGGCGCCCCCGCAAGGCGCGCAGGCGGATCGGGCAGCGGTACCCGGCGCCGAACGGGATCGAGGGGCTGCCGAACTCGACGATGCCGCCGGGAGCACCGGCATCCCGGGGACCTGGAACCAGCAGGGTGTGCCGGACGAGCGCGTGACGGTTCAGCCAGGCGTGCTTCGCGAGCAGGTAACGCCGCACGCCGCCGCTGGTCGGCGAAAAGAACAGGGTGGTGTCCACGAGGTGCGCGCGGGGCGTCATCGGGTCGTTCGTGGGCTGAGGTCCGCGCACTCTGGAGAACCGTCGTGACGCCGCCGTGAAGGAGGCTCGGTCCGTGCCAGTCTAGGCGGCGACGAGCGCGAGGCCGTGCGCAGCCGCGGAATCAGGCAATCGATCACGCCACGCGGACTCCGTGGTGCCTACTCCGACGGTTCGAAGCGCAGGCGGCGGCGGTTTGCCGCGCATCCGTAACATCCGGACTGCTTGACCGTCGGCGGCGCGTCGCAGAATCAGTGTGTTGCGTCGGCGTTTCTTCGAAGCGTCACAATTGTCACATCCGCGTAACAGTCCGCTCCGATCATCCGCGCCGCCGGTCGGCCGGGAGCATCCGCTTCCGCCGGGTCCCGGCGGGAGCGTCAGCATGCAGTTTCGCATCGGTATCCTCGGCGCCGTCGCGTTCGCCGGCCTCGCCGTCGTCGGCACCGCCCACGCGCAGGCCGCCCGCGACTTCATCAGCATCGTGGGTTCTTCCACCGTGTTCCCGTTCTCCGCTGCGGTAGCCGAGAACTTCGGCAAGGCCAATCGCCAGTTCAGGACGCCCAAGGTCGAGGCGACGGGAACCGGCGGCGGCATCAAGCTGTTCTGCAACGGCGTCGGCATCAGCCACCCGGACGTCGCGAACGCGTCGCGCCGGATGAACCTGCGCGAGTTCCAGACCTGCCAGCAGAACGGCGTCCGGGACATCCTCGAGGTCAAGGTCGGCTACGACGGCATCGTGCTGGCCGGCTCGAACCGGGCGCCGACGTACAACCTGTCGCGCAGGGAGGTCTACCTCGCGCTCGCCAAGAACGTGCCGAGCGCCGCGGATCCGACCGTGATGGTCCCGAACCCGTACACGACCTGGCGGCAGATCAACTCGCAGCTGCCGGACGTGAGGATCGAGGTGCTGGGGCCCCCGCCGACCTCCGGCACGCGCGATGCGTTCGTCGAGCTGGTGATGGAGGCGGGCTGCCGCAGCTTCCCGTGGCTGAACGCGCTGCGCGAGACCTCCGAGCGCCGATTCAAGCAGACCTGCGGCGCGATCCGCGAGGACGGCGTGTACGTCGAGGCCGGCGAGAACGACAACCTGATCGTGCAGAAGCTGCAGCAGAACCCGCGCGCGATCGGGATCTTCGGCTTCAGCTTCCTCGAGGAGAACCTGAACTCGATCCACGGCTCGCTGATCGAGGGGGTGAAGCCTGAGTTCGAGAACATCCTGAAGGGTCGCTACCCCGTGTCGCGCTCGCTGTACTTCTACGTGAAGAAGGCGCACGTCGGCGTGATCCCCGGCATCACCGAGTTCGTGAACGAGTTCGTCAGCGAGCGCGCGGTCGGCGAGGAGGGGTACCTGGTCGACAAGGGCCTGATCCCCCTGCCGACCGCGGAGCTGAACGCGGTCCGGGCCGACGTCAAGAGTCAGAAGAACCTGCGCCTCTGAGCGGGGGCTGGAGCACCGTCATGAAGAATCTCGTCATCGCGGGCGCCATCGCCGCCGCCGTCGCGGCGGCGGTCGTGCCCACCGCGGTCGCAGCACAGGCCGCCGTCGCGCGTCCCGCGGCCACGGCCGAGGAACTGCGACTGCTGCGCGAGCAGATCCAGGCACTGTCCGAGCGGCTGCAGAAGCTCGAGCAGGCGAACGCCGAGCTGGCGGCCTCGAACTCGCAGCTGCAGCAGCAGGCCGCGAAGGTCGAGGCCGTCGAGACCCGCGTGGAGGAACTGCAGGTCGAGCAGGACGCCACCCTCGACCAGCTGGCGAAGACGCGCGCCAACGCGCCCGAATGGGCGGGCCGCTTCGCGCTGCGCGGCGACATCCGCTACCGGCACGAGTGGATCGACAGCGGCGCGGACCGTGCGGTGGCGGGCACGCCGGCCGCGACGTTCCCGGTCGTCAACTCGCTGGACCGGTCGCGGGACCGCGTCCGCTTCCGCTTCGGCGGCACGCTGCGCGTGAACGACTCGGTCACGGTCGGCATGCAGCTCGCGACCGGTGGCGAGGATCCTCGCTCGTCCAACCAGACGCTGACCGACCAGTCGTCGCGCAAGTCGATCGGTCTCGACCAGGCCTTCGTGGCCTGGGCGCCGACCGCGAACTGGCTGGTGCGTCTCGGCAAGATGCCGCAGCCGTGGGTGCGCCCGGGCTCCAGCCTGTTCTTCGACTCGGACGTGAACCCCGAGGGCGTGGCCGTCAACTACACCCGGGGCTACTTCTTCGGCGGCGCATCGTACGTCCTGCTGCAGGAGCGCGGCCCCACGCAGGTGGTGGCGGGCCAGGGCCAGGTGGACGTCTCCGATCCCGCGATGGGCCACCTCCAGGCGGGCCTCAGGTATCCGTTCACGGCGACCTCGAGCGTGACGCTCGGCGCGAGCTACTACGACCACTTCGCCGTGCAGGGCCGACGGCCGTTCTTCGGCGGCAACGCGAGCGGCAACACGACCGTCAGCGTCGCGTTCCCGGCCGGCTCGGCCACCACGGTCGCGGTCGCCGCGCTCGACTACGACGTCGTGCAGATGTTCGCGCAGTACGACCGGGTCGTGTTCGAGACGCTGCCCTTCATGTTCTACGTCGACTACGCGAAGAACGGGGACGCGAGCCTGGACACCGCCTGGAGCACCGGTTTCACGCTGGGGCGCGCCAGCGACCCCGGCAAGTGGGAGCTCGGTGCGCTCTACCAGAAGATCGAGAAGGACGCGCTGTTCGGGCAGTGGATCGACTCGGACTTCGGCAACGGCAGCACGGACGTGCAGGGCTGGCTGTTGCGCGCCGGCTGGGCGCCGCGCCGCAACGTCACGCTGAACGCCACGTACTACCTGAACGACCTGAACGTGGACGTCTTCTCGCCGGCCGCGCCCCGGGAGCGCCGGTACGAGCGCCTGCAGCTGGACGCGAACTTCCGCTTCTAGCGCGGGTCCGAACACCCGCGGGTCCGGCCCCTTGTCCGGCCCCGCGGGGCAGCGTATACCGTGCCACGCGGCCGCTCCGGGCCGCACGAGGGCTCCATGGAAACCGCCGATCTCAGCCAGCACATCTCGCGTCGCTTCAACGAGGACCTGGAGCGCGTGCGCACGCGCGTGCTGCAGATGGGCGGTTTCGTGGAGCAGCAGCTCCAGGGGGCCGTCACGGCGCTGGTCGAAGGCGACTCGAAGCTCGGCGAGAAGGTGGCCCGCGGCGACCACGAGGTCAACGACATGGAGGTCTCGATCGACGAGGAGTGCAGCCGCATCCTCGCGACGCGCGCCCCTGCCGCCTCGGATCTCCGGCTGATCGTCGCGATCATCAAGACGATCACCGACCTCGAGCGCATCGGCGACGAGGCGGAGAAGATCGCCTACATCGCGGCCAAGCTCGCCGACCCCGAGGGCCCTGCGGACCGCTACCGGGAGATCAAGCACCTGGGACGCCTGGCCCAGCAGATGGTGCACGCTTCGCTGGACGCGGTCGCGCGGCTCGACGCCGGCGCCGCACTCCAGATCTGCCGCGACGACCGGGTGCTCGACGAGGAGTACGACGCCATCCAGCGGCAGTGCATCACGTTCATGATGGAAGATCCGCGCACCATCACGCGTGCGCTGGACCTGCTCTGGGTCGCGCGCGCGCTGGAACGCATCGGCGACCACGCCAAGAACATCTGCGAGTACGTGGTCTACATGGTCCACGGCAAGGACATCCGGCACACCGCTCTCGACGACGTCGAGCGCGAACTGGCGGCCCACGGGCGGCGTTGAGCGCGATGGTCGGGGGACTCTCGCGCCGCGGCGCGAACTTCGCGGCGTTCGGCGTCTGCGCGGCGCTGACGGCGTACGCGCTGTACCAGCAGTTCGTCGTCGGGCTCGAACCGTGCCACCTCTGCATCCTGCAGCGGGTGGGCATCGTCGCGCTCGGCCTCGTGTTCCTCGCGGCGGCGCTGCAGGACCCGGGTGCGACCGGCGCCCGCGTCTACGCGGTGCTGCTCGGTCTCGTCGCGCTGGCGACCGCGGGCACGGCGGCCCGCCACGTCTGGATCCAGCAGCAGCCGGCCGGCAGCGTGCCGGCGTGCGGCGCGGACCTCGACTTCATGTTGGAGATCATGCCGCTCCACGAGGTGCTCGTGGCGGTGTTCACGGGCGGCGGCGAGTGCCAGAAGATCGACTGGTCGCTGTTCGGCCTGTCGATGCCGGCCTGGGTGCTGATGGCGGCGGTCGCGATCGGCGGCTTCGGCCTCTGGGCCAACCTGCGGAACCCGCGCGCGGCCTGACGCCGGACCCTCGGCGCGCTAGGCCAGCAGGCGCTCCAGCACCCGTACGTACGTCCGGTGCAGCGCGTCCACGTCTTCGACGCGCACGCACTCGTTCACCTTGTGGATCGTGCGGTTCACGACGCCGAGTTCGACGACCTGCGCGCCCATCGGCGCGATGAAGCGGCCGTCGGAGGTGCCGCCGCCGGTGGACAGCTTCGGCTCCCGGCCCGTCACGTCCCGCACCGCCGCGACCACGGCGTTCGAGAGTTCGCCGGCCGGCGTGTAGAACGGCTCGCCCGAAACGAACCACTCCAGCGAGTATTTCACGCCGTGCCGGTCGAGGATCTCCGTCACGGTGCTCTTCAGCCCGTCGAGCGTCTGCACCGGCGACCAGCGGAGATTGAAGCGGGCCTTGAGTTCGCCCGGGATCACGTTCGGCGCGCCCGTGCCGGCGCTGAGGTTCGAGATCTGGAAGGTGGTGGGCTGGAAGTGCTCGTTGCCCGCGTCCCACGTGCGCGTGCTGAGCTCGGCGAGGGCGGGCGCGAACGCGTGCACGGGGTTGTCGGCGAGTTGCGGGTACGCGACGTGCCCCTGGATGCCGTGCACGGTCAACCGGCCCGAGAGGCTGCCGCGCCGGCCGATCTTCACCGTGTCGCCGTACTCGGTCTCGCTCGACGGCTCGCCGACGAGGCACCAGTCGATGCGCTCGTTGCGCGCCTTGAGATCCACCACGACGCGGCGCGTGCCGTCGACCGACGGGCCCTCCTCGTCGCTGGTGACGAGGAACGCGATGCGCCCGCGGTGGCGGGGGTGGGCGGCGACGAACTCCTCGCAGGCCGTGACCATCGCGGCGAGCCCGCTCTTCATGTCGGCGGCGCCGCGGCCGTAGAGCAGGCCGTCCCGGACGACCGGCCGGAACGGATCGGAGTGCCACTCCTCGAGCGGGCCGGTCGGGACGACGTCGGTATGGCCGGCGAGGCAGAACGTGGGGGCGTCGCCCACGCCGCGCGTCGCCCAGAAGTTGTCGACGTTGCCGTAGCGGAGCCGCTCGACGGTGAACCCGAGACGCTCGAGACGTTCGATCATCACGTCCTGGCAGCCGCCGTCCACGGGGCTGACGGAGGGGCGGGCGATCAGGTCGAGGGTCAGCGCGAGGGTGGCGGATGCCATCGGTGCGGGAGTCTCCGGGGCGCAGCGGCGCGCCTTTATACGGCGGTGGGCTGGGTGGGGCAAGCAATCCGACGAATCAGGGGCTTGCGCCACCACCAGCAATCGTTGCAACAAAACTGTAATACGGTGACCGGATAATCCGCGCCTCGGCCCGGCCGCTCGGTGGGCCGCAGACGGGCGTCCCTCGCAGGCGTCCGGATCCCGCCGCGGGCCTCCGCGCGGCAAGGCCCGCTCCGAACGGTTCCGCACCTGCATGCAGACGTCCACGTTCATCCTCGTGCTGATCGGGCTCGCCGTGCTGGCCTACCAGCTCGGCCGCAAGCGCTCGCTCGCGGTCGCCGGCGGCCCGAAGGGCGCGCGCAACCTGCACTCGCTGCCGTCGTACTACGGTCTGCTGACCGCGATCTGGTGCGCGGTGCCGGCGTTCGCGGTGCTCGCGATCTGGCACGCGTTCGACACCCAGATCATCACCGGCGCCGTGCTGCAGCACATGCCGGCGGAAGTCCGGGCGCTGCCCGAGGACAAGCTGGGTCTCGTGCTGAACGACGTCCGGAACGTCGTCGCGGGCAACGTGCCGATGGCGACGGCCGAGCCGTCGGTGCAGGCGGCCGCCCGCGAGTGGCTGCGTCTCGAGAGCCTGAGCCGCCTCGCGGCCGGCGGCCTCGCGCTCGCGGTCGCGCTCGCCGGCGCATTCCTGGTCTGGCGCCGGATCCAGCCGCAGCTGCGCGCGCGCAACTCCGTCGAGCGCGTGGTCGAGGCGGTGCTGATCGCGTGCTCGCTGATCGCGATCCTGACCACCATCGGCATCGTGCTCTCGGTGCTCTACGAAGCGCTGATGTTCTTCCGCGTCGTGCCGGTCACCGAATTCATCTTCGGCACGCAGTGGTCGCCGCAGATGGCGATCCGCGCCGATCAGGTCGGCTCGTCCGGCGCGTTCGGCGCGGTGCCGCTGTTCGCCGGCACGCTGCTGATCTCGCTGATCGCGATGCTGATCGCGGTGCCCGTCGGCCTGTTCTCGGCGATCTACCTCGCGGAGTACGCGAATCGCCGCTTCCGCGCGGTGACCAAGCCGTTCCTCGAGGTGCTGGCCGGCATCCCGACCGTCGTCTACGGCTTCTTCGCCGCGCTGACGGTCGGCCCGCTGCTCCGCGGCGTCGGCGAGTCGCTCGGGATCGAGGTGGCCTCCGAGAGCGCGCTCGCCGCCGGCCTCGTGATGGGCATCATGATCATCCCGTTCGTGTCCTCGCTGGCCGACGACATGATCACCGCGGTGCCGCAGAGCCTGCGCGACGGCGCCTACGCGCTCGGCGCCACCCGCTCCGAGACGATCCGCAACGTCGTGCTGCCGGCGGCGCTGCCGGGCATCGTCGGCGGCGTGCTGCTGGCCGTCTCCCGGGCGATCGGCGAGACGATGATCGTCGTGATGGCGGCCGGGCTCGCGGCCAACCTGACCGCGAACCCGCTCGAGGCGGTGACGACCGTCACCGTGCAGATCGTCACGCTGCTGGTCGGCGACCAGGAGTTCAACAGCCCGAAGACGCTCGCAGCCTTCGCGCTCGGCCTCGTGCTCTTCGTCTCGACGCTGGTGCTGAACGTGATCGCGCAGCACATCGTCCGCAAGTACCGGGAACAGTATGAGTGACCCGACCCCCACCGCCGCGATGATCGACCCGCAGGCCCAGGCGGCCCGCGGCCGCGCGACCCGGGAGAAGGTGGCGGCGAGCCTGAAGCGCCGCTACCGAGCCGAGCGGCGCTTCCAGGCCTACGGGATGCTGGCCGTGAGCCTCGGCATCCTGTTCGTGTTCTTCCTGTTCTACTCGATCGTCTCGAAGGGCTACACGGCGTTCCAGCAGACGTACGTGAAGCTCGACGTGACGTACTCTGCCGAGGACATC
Organism: Steroidobacteraceae bacterium; assembly: GCA_027531255.1. GTDB lineage: Bacteria > Pseudomonadota > Gammaproteobacteria > Steroidobacterales > Steroidobacteraceae > JAPZRU01. Next base: position 21,100 of record JAPZRU010000008.1, read on the forward strand.
GACCCGGCCGGCAGGCGACTGCCCGCGGACCTCGAGCAGGGCAACTACCAGGCCGTGGTGCGCGCCGCGATGCGCGCGAAGTTCCCCGAGGTCGAGGGCCGCGCGACGCTGCGCAAGCTCTACGGGATGGTCAGCGACGCTGCCTACCTCGAACTGCGGGACCGGGTGATCGCGAACCCGGCGCTGGTCGGCACGAGCGAGACCGTATGGGTGCTCGCCGACGACCACGTCGACATGGTGGTCAAGGGCCAGATCGATCGCGACGTGCCCGCGGACCAGCGCCAGATCGACGACGAGGAACTGGGCTGGCTCAAGAAGCTCGAGGAGGACGGGCGCATCGACAAGCGCTTCAACCGCGGCTTCTTCACGGGCGGCGACTCGCGCGAGCCCGAGCAGGCCGGCGTGCTGGGCGCGGTGATGGGCTCGTTCTTCGTGCTGGTCGTCACGCTGCTGCTGTCGTTCCCGATCGGCGTGGCGGCCGCGGTCTATCTCGAGGAGTTCGCGCCGAAGAACCGGCTGACGGACCTGATCGAGGTCAACATCAACAACCTCGCGGCGGTGCCGTCGATCGTGTTCGGCCTGCTCGGCCTCGCGGTATTCATCCAGCTGTTCGGCCTGCCGCGCTCGGCGCCGCTGGTCGGCGGACTCGTGCTGACGCTGATGACGCTGCCGACGATCATCATCGCGAGCCGCGCCGCGCTGAAGTCGGTGCCGCCGTCGATCCGCGAGGCCGCGCTCGGGATGGGCGCCTCGCAGGTGCAGACGGTGCTGCACCACGTGCTGCCGCTCGCGATGCCCGGCATGCTCACGGGTGCGATCATCGGCATGGCGCGCGCGCTCGGCGAGAGCGCGCCGCTGCTGATGATCGGCATGGTCGCCTTCATCGTCGACGTGCCGCAGGGCTTCACCGACCCGGCCACCGTGCTGCCGGTGCAGGTGTTCCTGTGGGCCGACAGCCCGGAGCGCGCGTTCGTCGAACGCACCTCCGGCGCGATCATGGTGCTGCTCTGCTTCCTCCTGGTCATGAACGCCACGGCCGTATGGCTGCGCAGCCGCTTCGAGCGGCGCTGGTAATCCGAGGGTCCTGAACATGGCGACCACTAGCGAGAACGTGCGTTCCAACCTGCCGCCGCGCGCCAGCGTTTCGGCGGCGGCGGACCAGTCGCAGCCCGGCGAGCAGCTGGACACGAAGACGGTCGGGCAGGTCACGGTCGCGAACCCCGTGATGACGGCGCGCAAGGTCAACGTGCACTACGGCGACAAGCACGCGATCAAGGACGTCAGCATCGACATCGCCTCGAACGCCGTGATCGCGTTCATCGGCCCGTCGGGCTGCGGCAAGTCCACGTTCCTCCGGTGCCTCAACCGGATGAACGACACGATCGACTCGGCGCGCGTGACCGGCCACATCGCGCTCGAGGGGCAGGACATCTACGACAAGCGCCAGGACGTGGTGCAGCTGCGCGCCCGCGTCGGCATGGTGTTCCAGAAGCCGAACCCGTTCCCGAAGTCGATCTTCGAGAACATCGCCTACGGGCCGCGCATCCACGGCCTGGCCGCCAACCGCGCCGATCTCGACGAGATCGTGCAGACCTCGCTGCAGAAGGCCGGCCTCTGGGAGGAGGTGAAGGATCGCCTCGACCACCCGGGCACCAGCCTGTCGGGCGGTCAGCAGCAGCGCCTGTGCATCGCCCGCGCGATCGCCGTCGACCCCGAGGTGATCCTGATGGACGAGCCTTGCTCCGCGCTCGACCCGATCGCGACCGCGCGCATCGAGGACCTGATCGACGAACTCCGCCAGAGCTACTCGATCGTGATCGTCACGCACAACATGCAGCAGGCCGCCCGCGTCTCGCAGCGCACGGCGTACTTCCACCTCGGCGACCTGATCGAGGTCGGCGCGACGGACGTGATCTTCACGAATCCGCGCCACAAGCTGACCGAGGACTACATCACCGGTCGCTTTGGCTGAGCGGGTTGCCGCGGGCAGGAGGCGCGCGGTGGACGCGAGAGTGACGACGGGAGGGCCGGACGGCCACACCGTCCGGGGCTACGACGGCGACCTGCTGTACCTGCGCATGCAGGTGCTGGAGCTCGGCGGCTACGCGATCGAGCAGGTGACGCGCGCCGTCGAGGCGCTGGTCGAGGGCCGCGATTCCCTCGCGCGCGCGGTACTCGCGCGGCACGAGAAGGTGCGGTCGGGGCACGCGGCGATCGAGGACTACGTGGTCGGCCTGCTGGCGCGCCGCGCGCCGGTGGCGAGCGACCTGCGGTCGATCCTCGCGATCGCGCGCATCGCGACCGACCTGGAGCGGGTGGGCAACGCTGCCCGCAAGATCACCCGGATCACGCTCGACCTGCGACGGGATGCGCCCGACGCGCGGCTCGGCCCGTTCTACCGCGACGTGCGCCGGATAGCGGGCCATGCGACCGCGATGCTGCGCGACGCGCTCGACTGCTTCGACCGGGGCGACGTCGCCGGCGCCGAGGCGGTGGTCGAGCGCGACGCGGAGATCGACGCAGAGTTCCGGCTGGCGCTGCGCGATCTGGTCACCCACGTGGTGGAGGACGCGCGTCACCTCCCGGTGACGATTCACACGGTGTTCGTGATCAAGGCGCTGGAGCGCGTCGGCGACCACGCGCGCAACGTCGCGGCGGCGGTGCCGCGGCTGCACCGGCGCTAGAGGCAGGCTCGCGCCGGCGGCACCCGCCGCGCGCAGGAGAATCAGTCCCGCAGCAGTTCGTTGATCGAAGTCTTCGCGCGCGTCTGCGCGTCCACCCGTTTCACGATCACCGCGCAGTACAGCGAATACCTGCCGTCCTTCGACGGCAGGTTGCCAGGCACCACCACCGCTCCCGCCGGCACGCGCCCGTAGGTGATCTCGCCGGACTCGCGGTCGTAGATCTTCGTGCTGGCACCGATGTAGACGCCCATCGAGATCACGGCGCCGCGCTCGACCACCACGCCCTCGACGATCTCGGAGCGCGCGCCGACGAAGCAGTCGTCCTCGACGATCGTAGGGCTCGCCTGCAGCGGCTCCAGCACGCCGCCGATGCCGACGCCGCCGGACAGGTGGACGTTCCTGCCGATCTGCGCGCACGAGCCGACCGTGGCCCAGGTGTCGACCATCGTGCCGGCCCCGACGTGCGCGCCGATGTTCACGTAGCTCGGCATGAGCACCGCGCCGGGCGCGACGTACGCGCCCTTGCGGACGACCGCCGGCGGCACCACGCGTGCGCCGCCGGCGGCGAATTCGGCGTCGCCCATGCCCGCGTACTTCAGCGGCACCTTGTCGTAGAAATTCGTGTAGCCGGCTTGCACGGTGGCGTTGTCGTGCGTGCGGAAGTACAGCAGCACCGACTTCTTCAGCCATTCGTTCACGGTCCACCCGGACGCGGACGGCTCGGCCACGCGCACGGCGCCGCGGTCGAGCAGGCCGAGAACCTCGTCGAGCGCGTTCGTCAGCTCGAGCGGTGCATTCTTCGCGGTGAATTCCGCGCGGCGGTCCCAGTGGGCTTCGATCGTCTGGCGGAGGGCTTCGGTCATCGGAGTTTCCAGGAGAGGAGAGGGACGCGCGGGCACGACGCCGCGGCACGGGAGCGCGAAGAGTAGCCTGCGGCGCGCGCGGCGTCAGCGCGCCCCTCGCCGTCGGCCGGGCGTCGGGCGCGCCCCGGGCATCCGCCCGGCCCACGGACGTACGTCGGGCCCACGGACGTACGCCGGGCCCACGGCGTCAGCCGTCGCGCACGAAGGCCGCGATCCGCTGCGCGGCCGCGACACATTCCTCGACGGTCGCGACCAGCGAGATCCGGACGCGCCCCCGGCCGGGGTTGACGCCGTGCAGGCCGTCGCGCGCCAGGTAGCTGCCGGGCACGACGGTGACGTTCTGCGTCTCGAACAGCGCGCGCGTGAACGCGGTGTCGTCGCCGGGCACTTTCGGCCAGAGATAGAACCCTGCGTCCGGCCGCTCTACGTCCAGCACCGGCTGCAGGATCGGCAGCACCGCGTCGAACTTGGCGCGGTACAGCGCGCGGTTCTCGACGACGTGCGCATCGTCGTTCCAGGCGGCGATGCTGGCCGCCTGCACGTGTACCGGCATCGCGCAGCCGTGGTAAGTGCGGTACAGCAGGAAGCGCTTCAGCAGCGCGGCGTCGCCGGCGACGAAGCCCGAGCGCAGGCCGGGGAGGCTCGAGCGCTTCGACAGGCTGTGGAACACGACGACGCGCTCGAAGCCCGTGCGCCCGGCGGCGCGGCACGCGCCCAGGAAGCCGGGCGGCGGTGCCGCCTCGTCCAGGTAGATCTCGGCGTAACACTCGTCCGCGGCGATCGCGAAGTCGTGACGCTCGGCGAGTTCCAGCGCGCGTCGCAGCCAGGCCTCGCTCGCCACGGTGCCGGTCGGGTTGCCGGGCGAGCACAGGAACAGCACCTGCACCCGGTCCCATACGGCCGCCGGCACCGCATCGAGATCCGGCAGGAAGCCGCCCGCCGGCGTGGTGTCGAGGTAGTACGGCTCGGCGCCGGCGAGCAGTGCCGCGCCCTCGTAGATCTGGTAGCCGGGATTCGGCATCGCGACGAGCGGCCGGCGCGCCCGGTCGCCCGACTCGACGTCGGCGACGGCCTGCACGAACGCGAACAGCGCCTCTCGTGTGCCGCTGACCGGCAGCACCATCGTGTCGGGGTCCACGCTGCCGCCGAGGCCGTAGCGGCGCTCGAGCCAGCCGGCGACCGCCCGCCGGAACTCGGGCGTGCCCGCGGTCGCCGGATACACGCCGAGGCCGTGCAGCGCGCCCGTCAGGGCCTCGACCGCGAGCCGCGGTGGCGCGTGCTTCGGCTCGCCGATCGACAGCGCGACGTGCGGGAGGTGCGCGGGCGGCGTCGCGCCGGCCTTCAGGCGGGCGAGGCGCTCGAACGGGTAGGCGTACAGCAGGTCGAGGCGCGGATTCGTGCGCAAGCGATCGTCTCCCCAGGATCGGCCCGGCCTCAGGGCCTGCGGTCGAGCGCCTCGCTCAGCGCCGCCTGCAGGCGCTCGCGCGCGGTCGAGTCGAGCGGGCGGTCCTCGACGTCCGTGAGGTAGAAGACGTCCTCGGCGCGCTCGCCGACCGTGACGATGCGCGCGCCGTGGATCTGCACCCGCTCGCGCATGAACACCTTGCCGACCTCGGACAGCAGGCCCGGGCGGTCGCCCGCGACCAGCTCGAGGACCGTGCGGCCGTTGCGCTCGTCCGCGCTCCACGACAGCTGGGTCGCGGTCGAGAACATGCGCACCTGCCGCGGCGCGCGGCGCGTGACGGTGATGTTCGCCTTCGCGTCGTCGCGCAGGCTGCGCCACAGGCCCTGCTCGATCTCGTGGATGCGCGTGCGGTCGGTGATCGCGCCGCCGGTGTCCTCGAGCACGAGGTAGGTCTCGACCGAGAAGCCGTTCGCGGTCGGCGTGATGCGCGCGTCGAGGATCGTGAGACCCATCTGGTCGAGCACGGCCGTGGCACGGGCGAAGGAATTGTGGCGGCGGGGCACGTAGCTGAAGATCGCGGTGCCGCCGCGGCCCGTTTCCGGGCGCACCGCCACGAGCGGGTCCTCGTCGAACGCGTCGCGGCCGGCCAGCAGCGAGGTGTGCCAGGCGATCTCCTCGGCGGTGTGCCGCAGGAAGTACTGGCCCGTGAACGTCTTCCAGACGCGCTCGACCTCGGAGGTCGGCACGCCGTCGCGCGTGAGGATGCCGCGCGCCTCGGCCTGCGTCTCGGCGATCAGTTCGTCCTGGCCGATCGGGCTCTCGAGGCCGCGCCGCAGCGCGCGCTTGGTGCGCTCGTAGAACTCCTCGAACAGCGAAGCCTTCCAGGTGTTCCAGAGCTTCGGGTTCGTGCCGCGGACGTCGGCGACCGTCAGTACGTAGAGGTAGTCGAGGTGCGTCTGGTCGCCCACGCGCCGCGCGAACTCGTTGACGACCTCGGGATCCGTGATGTCCTTCTTCTGCGCCGTGACCGACAGCAGCAGGTGGTGGCGGACGAGCCACGCGACCAGGCGTGCGTCGTACTTCGACAGCCCCTGCTCGAGGCAGAAGGCCTCGGCGTCAACGGCGCCGAGTTCCGAGTGGTCGCCGCCGCGGCCCTTCGCGATGTCGTGGAACAGCGCGGCGAGGTAGGCGAGCTCCGGGCGCGGCAGCGTGCGGAACAGCTGCGACATCCGCGGGAACTCGTGGTCGAAGCGTGCGAGCGAGAGGCGCCGCAGGTTGCGCATCACGAACAGGATGTGTGCGTCGACCGTGTAGGCGTGGAACAGGTCGTACTGCATGCGCCCGACGATGCGGCCGAACGCGGGGATGTAGCGCCCGAGCACGCCGTACAGGTTCATCCGGCGCATCGCGCGCGTGACGCCCTCGGGCTCGCGCAGGATCTCGAGGAACAGCCGGTGGTGACGGGGGTTCTGGCGGAACTCCTCGTCGATGAGCCACAGGTGGCGCTGCAGGTTCCGGATGGTCGACGCGCGCACGCCGCGGACCTCCGGGTGCTGCTGGATCAGCTGGAACAGCTCCAGGATCGCCGACGGGAAGCGCATGAAGACTTCCTCGTGCGTGATCTCCAGGTAGTCGTTGCGGATCTGGAAGCGCGGGTTCAGCGGCACTACGGCCGGGGCCGCGGGCGCCGCGTCAGGCTTGCCGCGGCTCAGGATCGCCTCGCGGAACAGCTGCAGCAGCATCTCGTTCAGCAGCGAGATGTCCATCGCCGTGCGGTAGTAGCGCTGCATGAACTGCTCGACCGCGAGCGTGTAGGTCGCGTCCTCGTAGCCGAACTGCTTGGCGAGGCGGATCTGGTGGTCGAACAGCAGGCGGTCCTCGCGCCGGCCCGTGAGCAGGTGCAGCGCGAAGCGGACCTTCCACAGGAAGGCCTGCGCGGCCTTCAGCTTGCGCAGTTCCGCGCGCGTCAGGAAGCCGTGGTCGACCAGTTCGTCCAGCGTCTCGGCGCCGAAGTGGCGCTTCGCGACCCACGCGATCGTCTGGATGTCCCGGAGCCCGCCGGGACTGGCCTTCACGTTCGGCTCGAGGTTGTAGGCGGTGTCGTGGAAGCGCGCGTGCCGCTGCTGCTGCTCCTTGACCTTGGCCTCGTAGAAGTCCGCCGCGCTCCAGATGTGCGGCGGCTGCAGGGCCTTCCGCATCGCGGCGTAGAGCGGCTCGGGACCGGCGAGCAGCCGTGCCTCGAGCAGGGTGGTCGCGACCGAGATGTCGGCGAGGCTCTCGCGCTGGCAGTCGTCGATGGTCCGGACGCTGTGGCCGACCTCGAGGCCGATGTCCCAGAGGAAGGTGAGGAACTTCTCGAGCGCCGCCTGCCACGCCGGGTTCTCGGTCTTCGGCAGCAGCACCATCACGTCGATGTCGGAGCACGGGTGCAGCTCGCCGCGGCCGTAGCCGCCGACCGCGACCAGCGCCAGTTCCTTCGCGTGCGGGCCGACGTGGACGGCCCACGCGCGCGTCAGCACCACGTCGACGAGCTTCGCGCGGTCGCGCACCAGCGGCTCGACCGGTTCGTCGGCCGCGAAGCGCTCCTTCAGTTCGCGATCGCCGCGTTCCAGCGCAGCGCGGAACGTGGCGGGGGCGTCGGCGGGGGCCGCCGCCAGCTCGCCGGCGAGCACGTCCAGGGTGGCCCACTGCGGGGTGGGCGCCGGTGCGGGCATGGCCTCGTCCGCGTCGGGGGCGACCGGCAGCATGCGTTCAGCCCGCCGCACCGGCGGCGGCCGCCGGTGCTTCGAGGCCGAGCCGGAAGCGGTCCTCGCGCCCGAGCGTCAGCACCTCGCAGCCGTCGGCCGTGACGAGCACGGTGTGCTCCCACTGGGCCGACAGCGAGTGGTCCTTGGTGACGACGGTCCAGCCGTCGGGCAGCAGCTTCACGTGGCGGCGCCCGGCGTTGACCATCGGCTCGATCGTGAAGGTCATGCCCTCGCGGAGTTCGAGTCCCGTGCCCGGGTCGCCGTAGTGGAGCACCTGCGGGTCCTCGTGGAACACGCGCCCGATGCCGTGGCCGCAGTACTCGCGAACCACCGAGTAGCCCTGCGCTTCGACGAAGGTCTGGATCGCGTGGCCGAGGTCCCCGAGACGGGTGCCGGGGCGCACGAGTTCGATGCCGCGCCACATCGCGGCGTGGCAGACCTCGACCAGCCGCTTCGCCTGCACCGAGGGCTGGCCGACCAGGAACATGCGGCTCGAGTCTCCGTGCCAGCCGTCCTTGATGACGGTGACGTCGACGTTGACGATGTCGCCGGCCTTCAGGCGCTTCTCGCCGGGAATCCCGTGGCAGACCACGTGGTTCACCGAGGTGCAGATCGACTTCGGGAAGCCCTTGTAGTTCAGCGGCGCCGGGACGGCTTCCTGGACGCCCACGATGTAGTCGTGGGCGATGCGGTTCAGGTCGTCGGTGGTCGCGCCGGCGACGACGTGCGCGCCGATCATGTCGAGGACGTCGGCCGTGAGGCGGCCGGCCAGCCGCATGCCGTCCTGCTCGGCGGGGGTCTTGAGCGTCACGTTCTGGGGGTCGGGCGAGCGCCACATGGTGATTCGGAGCCTCGCCGTGGGCCAGCCCAAGTCATTGTCCGGCCGAGTCGAACATGGTATAAAGCGCGCGCTTTTTTGGCAACGCACGTCGCCAGAGAGCACCACCGCCACACGCGCCTCGCCCGCCGCTTCGCACCCGGCGGGCAACCGAGCGGACGGGTGCCGGCCGGCTGACCTCGCGAGAGTCGCGGGGCCCCGGTCGGTTTCCGCCGGGATGCGCGGAGGTACAACCCGGGAGCCGATGATCATGCCCAGCGTGTCGATGCGACAGATGCTGGAAGCGGGCGTCCATTTCGGACACCAGACCCGCTTCTGGAACCCGAAGATGGCCCCCTACATCTTCGGCGAGCGTAACAAGATCCACATCATCAATCTCGAGAAGACGCAGCCGATGTTCGCGGAGGCTGCCGGCTTCGTCCGCCACGTCGTCGCGGACGGCGGCAAGGTGCTGTTCGTCGGCACCAAGCGCTCCGCGCGCGAGGCCGTGCAGCGCGAGGCGACGCGCGCAGGCCAGCCGTTCGTGAACCAGCGCTGGCTCGGCGGCATGCTCACGAACTTCAAGACCATCCGCCAGTCGATCAAGCGGCTGATGGAGCTCGAGGAACTGTCGAACTCGGGCGCGCTCGACCGCCGCGGCAAGAAGGAAGCGCAGATGCTCCGTCGCGAGATGGAGAAGCTGTACCGCAGCCTCGGCGGCATCAAGGAAATGTCGGCGCTGCCGGACGCGCTGTTCGTCGTCGACGTCGGCCACGAGCAGATCGCGATCCAGGAAGCCAGGAAGCTCGGGATCCCGGTGGTCGCGGTGGTCGACACCAACTGCTCGCCGGAAGGCATCGACTACGTGATCCCCGGTAACGACGACGCGATGCGTGCGATCGGCCTCTACACGGCGGCGGTCGCGGACGCGGTGCTCGAGGGCAAGTCGGCCGCGCCCGAGGTGCCGGCCGGTGACGACGAGTTCGTCGAACTCGACGAGGCGGGCAACCCGCGTCGTCGCAACGCCCGCGGCGGTCGCGGCCGTCCGGCCGGCAACCAGGGTCAGCCGCGTCGCGGCGGTGGCCGGGGTGCCGCGGGTGGTCGCGGCGGTGCCGCGCGTCGGGGTCCGGCGGTCGCCGTGGAAGCTCAGGATGCCGAGCCCGCGGAAGGCGCCGAGGCCAGCGCGCCCGAGTCGGCCGGATAAGGCCTCGACGGCGGGGCCGCCGGCGCGAGCCGCGACCCTGCCGCGCAACTCTTCGTCCGCCCGGAGCGCACGGCGCGTTCCGGTGCGTTCCCGTTGAGCGTCGCCGCGGCCGTTCCGGGTCGCGGCGCTACCCGAATCGAGTGGAACACCGATGAACATCTCCGCAGACGCAGTGAAGCAGCTCCGCGAGCGCACCGGCGCGGGCATGATGGAATGCAAGAAGGCGCTGGTCGAGGCGAACGGCGACCTCGAGGCCGCCGCCGAGGCGATGCGCAAGTCGGGCCTGGCGAAGGCCGACAAGAAGGCCAGCCGCGTGGCCGCGGAGGGCACGATCGTCGCCGAACTGGCGGCCGACGGCCGCAGCGGCGTGCTGGTCGAGGTCAACTGCGAAACCGACTTCGTCGCGCGCCAGGACGACTTCCAGGCGTTCGCGAAGGACGTCGCGAAGGCGGCGCTGGCCAGCGGCGCGACCGACGTCGAGCCGCTGCTCGCGCAGACCGGGCCGGACGGCGTCACGTTCGAGGAGCGCCGCCGCGCGCTGATCGCGAAGATCGGCGAGAACATCGGCGTCCGCCGCCTCGCGCGCGTGACCGCGCCGGACGTCCTCGGCAGCTACCTGCACGGCACCCGCATCGGCGCGCTGGTCGCGCTGAAGGGCGGCGACGCGGCGCTGGCCAAGGATCTCGCGATGCACGTCGCGGCGATCAACCCGGCCTACCTCGACGCGAACGCGGTGCCGCAGGCGGAACTCGCCAAGGAGCGCGAGATCCAGGCCGCGAAGGCCGCGACCGAGGCTACCGGCAAGCCGGCCGAGGTCGTCGCGAAGATGGTCGAGGGCCGCATCCGCAAGTACCTCGCCGAGATCACGCTGGTCGGCCAGCCGTTCGTCAAGGACGACACCGTGACGGTCGAGAAGCTGCTCAAGAAGGCCGATGCGAGCGTCGCCGGTTTCGTGCGGCTCGAGGTCGGCGCCGGCATCGAGAAGAAGCAGGAGAACTTCGCGGAAGAGGTGATGGCGCAGGTCAAGGGCGCCGAGAAGCGCTGAGCCCGCGCGGGACCGGATCCGAGGCGGCGCACGGTGGCGTGCCGCCGCACCGGGTCCGGACCGGCTAAACTGTCGCCGGTCGAGGCAGCCAGGACGACGCGATGGGCAACGAGAGGGCCGAGCCGAGGTATCGCAGGATCCTCCTCAAATTGAGCGGCGAGGCCCTGATGGGCAAGGCGGACTACGGGATCGACCCGGAGGTCATCCGCCGGCTCGCCGGCGAGATCTTCGAAGTCGTCGGCCGCGGCACGCAGGTCGCGGTGGTCATCGGCGGCGGCAACATCTTCCGGGGCGAAGGCCTCGCCCGGCGCGGCATGGACCGCGTCACCGGGGACCACATGGGCATGCTCGCGACCGTGATCAACGCGCTCGCGATGCAGGACGCCCTCGAGAACCTCGGCGCGCACGCGCGCGTGATGAGCGCGCTCCGGATCAACGAAGTCTGCGAGGACTACATCCGCCGGCGCGCGATCCGCCACCTCGAGAAGGGGCGCGTCGTGATCCTCGCCGCCGGCACCGGCAACCCGTTCTTCACGACCGACACCGCGGCCTCGCTCCGCGCCATCGAGATCGAGGCGGACGTGCTGCTGAAGGCCACCAAGGTCAACGGCATCTACGACGCCGACCCGGTCAGGAATCCCGGCGCGAAGCGCTACGCGCGCCTGACCTTCGACCAGGTCCTGGCCGACAAGCTGATGGTGATGGACGCGACCGCCATCGTGATGTGCCGCGACAACGCGCTGCCGCTGCAGGTGTTCAACCTGCACAACGCCGGGGACCTGCTCAGGATCGTGGACGGCGAGGACGTCGGCACGGTGGTCTCGAACGCCTGACGCGGCCGCCGGCCGCGCGAACACGAACGAAGGCCCGGGCCGCGCGCCCGGCCGCGAAGCCCAGGGGAACCGACGATGCTCGACGAACTGAAGAAGGACGCCGCCGAACGCATGGCCAAGTGCGTGACGGCCCTCAGGAGCGAGTTCAAGCGCATGCGCACGGGCCGCGCCAGCACCGCGCTGCTCGACGGCCTGCGCGTCGAGTACTACGGCTCGGAGATGCCGCTGTCGCAGGTCGCGAACGTCGTCGTCGAGGACGCGCGCACGCTCTCGATCACGCCGTGGGACAAGTCGATGGTGCAGGTCATCGAGAAGGCGATCCACAAGTCGGACCTCGGCCTCACGCCGAACACCGCCGGCGCCGTGATCCGCCTGCCGCTGCCGCCGCTGACCGAGGAGCGCCGCCGCGAGATCATCAAGGTCGCGCACCGCGAGGCCGAGGGCGCGCGGGTCGCCGTCCGCAACGTGCGGCGCGACGCGATGAACGACCTCAAGGAGATGCTGAAGGAGAAGCTGGTCTCGCAGGACGAGGACCGTCGTGCCCAGGACGAGATCCAGAAGCTGACGGACAAGTACGTCGCCGAAGTGGACCAGGTGCTGGCGGACAAGGAGAAGGAACTCCTGCAGGTCTGACGACCGCCGGAGAGTCCAACCGCCCGCCGCATGGCCTTCGAGCCCAACCCGCCCGTCGACCCGCCCCGGCCCGGGGGCGTCGGCGCCGCGCGCGCGCCGGCAGGCGTGCCGCGGCACGTCGCGATCATCATGGACGGCAACGGCCGGTGGGCCGCGACGCGCCGGTTGCCGCGCTCCGCGGGCCATCGCGCCGGCATCCGCCCCGTGCGCATGTCGGTCGAGGAGTGCGCGAAGCGCGGCGTCGAGGTGCTGACGCTGTTCGCGTTCTCGAGCGAGAACTGGCGTCGGCCGCCGCAGGAAGTCGGCCTCCTGATGCAGCTCTTCCTGGAAGCCATCGAGCGCGAGGTCGACGAGCTGTCGCGCAACGGCGTGGAACTGCGCTTCATCGGCGAGCGCGGCTCGCTGGCCGAGGAGCTGCGGCTGCGCATGGCGAACGCGGAAGCGCGCACGCGCGGCAACCGCGGCCTCAAGCTCGTCGTCGCCGTCGCCTACGGCGGCCGCTGGGATCTCGTGCAGGCTGCGCGCCGGCTCGCGCGCGAGTGCGCGGACGGCCGCCTCGCGCCCGAGGCGATCGACGAGGCCCGTATCGGCGCCGCGCTCGCCCTCGGCGACCTGCCGGAGCCGGATCTCTTCATCCGCACCGGCGGCGACCGGCGCGTCAGCAACTTCCTGCTCTGGAACCTCGCGTACACGGAGCTCTGCTTCGTCGACGCGCTCTGGCCGGAGTTCAGCGCGGAGCACCTCGGGGCCGCTTTCGCGAGCTTCGCGGCGCGCCAGCGGCGGTTCGGCATGACCGGCGAGCAGGTGGAGGCGGGCCCGTGCTGAAGACGCGCCTGGTCACCGCGCTCGTGCTGGTCGCGATGGTGCTGGTGATCCTGTTCTGGCTGCCGCCCGGCGCAGGCATCGGCTTCACCGCGGCGCTCGTGCTGCTCGGCGCGTGGGAATGGTCGCGCTTCGCGGGACTGACCGAGCCGAATTCGCGCCTCCTGTACACGTTCGCCACCGCGGTGCTCTGCGCGCTCGCCTGGGACGAGACCAACCAGGCGCGGGACTGGCTCGCGCTGATGGCGATTGCCACGGTCTGGTGGGCGATCGCGTTCCTGTGGCTCGCGCTGAAGCCGTCCGCGGTGAATCGCGCGGCGGCCGCGATCGCCGGCCTGGTCGTGCTCGTGCCCGCGTGGGTCGGCATGGGGCGGCTGCTGAAGATCGACGACGGCCCCGTCCGCGGCGAACTGCTGTTCCTGTTCCTGCTGGTGCTGGTGTGGGCCGCGGACATCGGCGCGTTCTTCGCCGGCAAGCGTTTCGGCCGCGTGAAGCTCGCGCCGCGCGTCAGCCCGAACAAGACCTGGGAGGGCGTGTTCGGCGGGCTGTTCGCCGCCGGCCTCGCCGCGGCGGGCGGCGTGGTGCTGTTCGACTTCCCCGTGGCCGCATTCGTGTTCCTGTGCCTCGCGGTGGTGCTGGCCTCGGTGGTCGGCGACCTCACCGAGAGCATGTTCAAGCGCTTCGCCGGCGTGAAGGACAGCGGCAGGATGCTGCCGGGCCACGGCGGCGTGCTGGACCGCATCGACAGCGTCACCGCCGCGGTGCCGTTCTACGTGCTCGGCCTCGGCTGGCTCGGCGTGATCGGGTGAGGCCGTGAAGGGCGTAGCCATCCTCGGTTCCACCGGCTCGATCGGCACGAGCACGCTCGACGTGGTCGAGCGGCATCCCGAGCGTTTCCGCGTGGTCGCGCTCGCCGCGCGCAGGAGCGTGGACCGCCTGCTCGCACAGGCCGAGCGCCACCGCCCCGACTGCGTCGCGCTCGAGGATCCCGCGCAGGCGGCCGGGCTCGAGCGCGCACTGCGCGAGCGCGGGCTGAAGACCGAGGTGCTGGCCGGCCCGGGCGCGCTCGAGACCCTCGCGAGCCTGCCCGCGGCCGACTACGTGATGGCGGCGATCGTCGGCGCGGCCGGGCTGCGCTCGACGCTCGCGGCCGCGAGCGCCGGCAAGCACGTGCTGCTCGCGAACAAGGAAGCGCTCGTGATGTCGGGGCGCCTGCTGCTCGACGCGGCGCGCGCCAGCGGCGCGGCGCTGCTGCCGATCGACAGCGAGCACAACGCGATCTTCCAGTGCCTGCCGCGCGGCTTCCGGGCCGGCGAGCCCTGCCCGGGCGTGCGCCGCATCCTGCTGACCGCCTCGGGCGGACCGTTCCTCCGCGCGCCCGCGGACCGGCTCTCGACCGTGACGCCCGACGAGGCCTGCGCACACCCGAAGTGGGTGATGGGCCGCAAGATCTCGGTGGACTCCGCGACGCTGATGAACAAGGGCCTCGAGCTGATCGAGGCCCAGCTGCTGTTCGGCGTGCCGGCGGGCGGCGTCGAGGTGGTGGTGCACCCGCAGAGCGTGGTGCACTCGCTGGTCGAGTTCGCGGACGGCTCGATGCTCGCGCAGCTCGGCAACCCCGACATGCGCACCCCGATCGCGCACGCGCTCGGCTGGCCCGATCGGATCGAATCCGGCGTCGGGCCGCTCGACCTCGTGCGCGCCGGGCGGCTCGAGTTCGAAGCGCCGGACCGCGCGCGTTTCCGCTGCCTCGCGCTCGCCGAGGCCGCCGCCGCCGCCGGGGGCCACGCGCCGGCGGTCCTGAACGCGGCGAACGAGATCGCCGTGGCGGCGTTCCTGGCCGGCCGGTTGAACTTTACGGGGATCCCGGCGGTCATTGAGAGCGTATTGGCGCAATCGGCGCCCGCGCGCGACCGCGGTCTCGACGACGTGCTGACCGTGGACTCGTGGGCCCGCGACCGGGCCCGGGCCGAGGTTCCCGCATGACCCTGCTCCTCGTCCAAGTGGCGGCCTTCCTCGTCGCGATCGGCGTGCTGATCGCGGTGCACGAGTACGGCCACTTCGCCGTGGCGCGCCGCCTCGGCTTCAAGGTCCTGCGCTTCTCGATCGGCTTCGGCAAGCCGCTGGTCCGGCACGTGGGCCGCGACGGCGTCGAGTACGTGCTCGCGGCCATCCCCCTCGGTGGCTACGTGAAGCTCGCCGACGAGCGCGAAGGCCCGGTGCCCGACGCGGATCTCGAGCGGGCCTTCAACCGGCGTCCGGTCTGGGCACGCATCGCCGTGCTGGTGGCGGGCGCTGGCGCCAACTTCCTGTTCGCGATCGCCGCGTTCTGGGCTCTGTTCATGCTCGGGGTGCCCGGCCTGAAGCCGGTGGTCGGCGAGGTCCGCGAGGACTCCATCGCCGCGGCGGCCGGCCTGGTGACCGACGACGAGATCGTCGAGGTGGACGGCGATGCCGTGGGCACGCGCGAGGCGGCGGTGCTCGGCATGCTCGGCGTCGTTGTCGACCGCGGGCGGCTCGAACTGGTCGTGAACCGCGACGGCGCCGAGGTGCCGCTCGTGCTGGAGGTGCCGGAGTCGCAGCGCCGCTCGCTCACCGAACCGGGCGCCTGGTCCGCCGGGCTCGGCTTCGATTTCACGGAGCCGGACCTGCCGACCACCGTCGGCCGGGTGGTGGAGGGCGGTGCCGCCGCCGCCGCCGGGCTGCGCACCGGCGACGAGATCCTCGCGGTCGACGGCGAGCGCGTGACGGACTTCCGGGACCTCGTCGCACTGATCCGCGGGCGGCCGGGCGAGACGGTCACGCTGGACGTGCAGCGGGGCGACGAGCGGCTGCGGCTGCCGGTGGCGGTCCGCGGCGAGCGCGACTCGACGCTGCCGGACAACCCGCTGGTCGGCCGCATCGGGATCTCGCCCGGCGGGCAGGCGACCTTCCCGCCCGGTCACGAGACCGTCGAGCGCTACGGCCCGTTCGGCGCCGTCGTGCCGGCGCTGAACGAGACCTGGGAGAAGACGGCGCTGACGGTCAAGTTCCTCGGCCGCATGCTGACCGGCGACGTCTCGCTGAAGAACGTCAGCGGCCCGATCAGCATCGCCAACTACGCGGGGCTGTCCGCGCTGTCCGGCATCGGCGCGTTCCTGAGCTTCCTCGCGATCATCAGCATCAGCCTGGGCGTGCTCAACCTGCTGCCGATCCCGATCCTCGACGGCGGGCAGGTCGTGTACCAGCTGGCCGAGGCCGTGAAGGGCAGCCCGCTGTCGGAACGCGCACAGATGCTCGGCCAGCAGGTCGGCATCGTCCTGCTGATCCTGCTGATGAGCCTCGCCTTCTACAACGACATCGCGCGGCACTTCGGGTAGCCGCGCCACTCAAGGACCGTCACTCGCATGCGATCCCGCCTCTCCAGGGGACTCCGCCTCGCCGTGCTGCTCGCGCTCGGCGCGGGTAGCGCGACCGCGCACACCATCGCCTTCGCGCAGGAGCCTGCCGCTGGCGCCGACCCGGCGGCCGGGCCCGCACCGGGCGCCGCGCAGCCCGTACCGGGGCCGGTGCCGGCCACGCCACCCGCGCCGTCGACGCTCGGGGTCGGGCCGGGCGCCGGGCCGGGCGCCGTCGCGCCGGAGCGCGTCGTGCGCTCGGCCGATTTCACCGTCGGCGACATCCGCGTCGAGGGCCTGCAGCGCATCGCCGAGGGCACGGTCTACAACTACCTCCCCGTCAGCATCGGCGACCGCCTGAACCGCCAGCGGATCGAGGAGGCGCTGCGCGCGCTCTACGCCACCGGCTTCTTCCGCGACGTCGAGCTGCGCCGCGACGGCAACACGCTGGTGGTGGCGGTGCGCGAGCGGCCCTCGATCGAGAGCTTCGAGCTCAAGGGCAACAAGGACATCAAGACCGAGGACCTGCAGAAGAGCCTGCGCAACGTCGGGCTCGCGACCGGCAAGACCTTCGACCGCAGCGTGCTCGAGGACGTCACGCAGTACCTCACCGACCAGTACTTCGCGCGCGGCAAGTACGCGGTGCGCGTCGACACCAAGGTCGAGGACGTGCCGGGCAACAAGGTCAAGATCGCGATCGACATCAAGGAAGGCAAGCGCGCGCGGATCCGCCAGATCAACGTGGTCGGCAACACGAAGTTCGATGCCGAGGACCTCGCCGACGCGTTCAAGCTCAAGACGCCGAACTGGCTGTCGTGGTACCGCCAGGACGACCGCTACTCGCGCGAGGCGCTGCAGGGCGACCTCGAGACGCTGCGCTCGTACTACATGGACCGCGGCTACGCGAACTTCCAGATCGAGTCCACGCAGGTCGCGATCGCGCCCGAGAAGGACGACATCTTCATCACCGTGAACGTCGACGAGGGCGAGGTCTACACGGTGTCGGAGGTGAAGCTCGCGGGCCAGTTGCCGGTGCCGGAGCAGGAGCTGACGAACCTGTTCCTGGTGCAGCCGGGCCAGACTTACTCGCGGCGGCTGGTGACCAGCACGCAGGAGCTCATCAGCTTCCGGCTCGGCGCCGAGGGCTACGCGTTCGCGAAGATCGAGCCCGTGCCGACCACGGACGCCGACAAGAAGACGGTCGCGCTGACGTTCTTCGTCGACGCCGGCAACCGCGCCTACGTGCGCCGCGTCAACTTCAACAACGTCGCCAGCGTCAACGACGAGGTGCTGCGCCGCGAGATGCGCCAGCTCGAGGGCGCCTGGCTGTCGAACGCGGCGGTGGAGCGCTCGAAGGAGCGCATCCAGCGGCTGCCGTACGTCGAGAAGGTCGAGTTCGAGAACAATCCGGTGGCCGGCACCCCCGACCTCGTCGACGTGGACTTCGACGTGAAGGAGGGCCTGCCGGGCCAGTTCGGCGGCGGCGTCGGCTACTCGGAGTCGCAGAGCTTCATCCTGAACGGCAGCTTCGTGCACTCGAACTTCATGGGCACGGGCGAGCGCGTGGCCGCCGAGATCAATCGCGGCCGCTTTTCGACGGTCTACAGCTTCTCGCACACGAACCCGTACACCACGATCGACGGCATCAGCCGCACGTTCGGCCTGACCTACCGCGACATCACGCAGTTCGTGTCGTCCGCGTCGGACTTCTCGACCAAGACGCTGACCGCCTCGTTCGACCTCGCGTACCCGATCTCGGAGTTCCAGGGCGTGCGCTTCGGCCTCGCGGTGCAGCGCTCGGAACTGCTCGCGACCGAGAACGGCAGCGCCTCGCAGGCGATCGACTGGGTGCGCAACAACGGCAACCCGTTCCAGCGCACCGGGTTCTTCGACTCGATCGACGCGAACGGCAACCTCGTCCAGGTACCGTTCAACTTCTTCGGCACGAAGTTCGACTCGTTCGAGCTGATCGCCGGCTGGAGCTACGACACCCGCAACCGCTCGATCTTCGCCGACCGAGGCACGCGCCACTCGGTCAGCGTCTCGTACGCGCTGCCGGGCAGCGACGTGGAGTACTACACGGCGAACTACGACTTCCTGCACTTCGTGCCGCTGTGGCGGGGCTTCACGTTCGCCGCGCAGGCGCAGGTGGGCTACGGCAACAAGCTCGGCGACACGACGGCGCTGCCGCCGTTCCGGCAGTTCTTCGCCGGCGGGCCGGACACGGTCCGCGGCTACCGCGAGAGCCGCCTCGGCCCGAAGGACAGCTTCGGCAACCCCTACGGCGGCAACCTGCTGACCGTGGCGCGGGGCGAACTGCTGTTCCCGACCCCGGAGAAGTGGCGGGCGAACGTCCGGGCCAGCCTGTTCTTCGACATGGGCAACGTGTTCTCGACCTGCTGCGTGAACTTCACCGGCCTCGACGGCCGGACGCCCGTGGACTACAAGTTCGATTACAATGAACTCAAGCAGTCGGCCGGCATCGCCGTGCAGTGGCTGGCGCCGCTGGGCATCTTCCGGTTCAGCTACGCGGTGCCACTGAACGCGCGCAAGTCCGACGGCATCCGCTTCGAGGACGAGCGCGAGGGCTTCCAGTTCTCGATCGGCTCGGCCTTCTAACCTCCAGGATCTCCCGCATGCACTCGATCGCGAAGCTTCCCGCCGCTCTCGTCGCCGCCCTGGCCGTCGCGCTCGCGACGTTCGCCGCCGCCCCGGCGGCGCGCGCGCAGGCCGCCGGCGCCGCGAAGATCGGCGTGGTCGACTACAACCGTCTGCTGGCCGAGGCGCCGCAGGCCCGCGCCGCCGCGCAGACGCTCGAAACCGAGTTCGGCCCGCGCCAGAAGCAGCTGGAGCAGACCCGCAAGGACCTCGAGGGCCGCCTGCAGAAGTTCGAGCGCGACCAGGCCACGATGGCCGAGGCCGAGCGCACGAAGACGCAGCGCGAGCTGCGCGACGCGCAGCTCAACTTCGAGCGGCGCGCCAAGGAGTTCCAGGAAGACGGCCAGATGCGCCAGAACGAGGAGCTGCAGCGCGTCCAGCGCCTGATCATCCAGGAAGTGCAGAACTACGCGCGCGCGCAGGGGTACGATCTCGTGATCGCGCAGGGCGTCATCTACCGCAGCGACGCGATCGACATCACGCAGGCGATCCTGGGCACGCTCGAGAAGCGGGGCGCCGCGGCGCCGGCGCCGGCGCCGGCGCCGGCACCCGCCCAGAAGCCCGCGGGCCGCTGAGCCGCGCGCGGCCGGGTCGCTCGTCCGGGGCCGTCACCTCCGATGCCTCACACGCTCGGGCAGCTCGCCGCCCGCTTCGGGCTCGAGCTGCGCGGCGACCCGGACGCGACCGTGGACGCCGTCGCGACGCTGCAGCACGCGCGCGCCGGCACCCTGTCGTTCCTGGCCAACCCCAGGTATCGCCGGCATCTCGAAGGCACGGAGGCCACGGCCGTCGTGCTCGATCCCGCGTCGGCGGCCGACTGCCGCACGAACGCGCTGGTGGCGCGCAATCCCTACGCGGCCTACGCGCGGATCGCGGCGCTGCTGCACCCGCGGGCGGAACCGTCGCCGGGCGTGCATCCGTCCGCCGTCGTCGACCCGGGCGCTCAGCTGGCGCCGAGCGCCCACGTGGGCGCACACGTCTTCGTCGGGCCAGGCTGTCGCCTCGGTGAGCGCGCCGTCGTTGGGCCCGGCTGCATGCTGGAGGCGGACGTCCACGTCGGCGACGACACGCGGCTCGTCGCCCGCGTCAGCCTGTACCGCGGCGTGCGCCTGGGGCGTCGCTGCCTCGTCCACGCTGGCGCGGTGCTCGGTGCGGATGGCTTCGGCATCGCGCAGGACCGCGACGGCTGGGTGAAGGTGCCGCAGGTCGGCGGCGTGCAGGTCGGCGACGACGTCGAGATCGGCGCGAACACGACGATCGACCGCGGTGCGATCGAGGACACCGTGCTCGAGGACGGCGTGAAGCTCGACAACCAGATCCAGGTCGGCCACAACGTGCGGATCGGCGCGCACACGGCGATCGCCGGCTGCGTCGGCATCTCGGGAAGCACCACGATCGGCAAGCGCTGCCTGATCGCGGGCGCCGTCGGCATCGTGGGGCATCTCGAGATCGCCGACGACGTGGTCGTGACCGGCCTCTCGATGGTCAGTTCGTCGATCACGAAGCCCGGCATGTACTCGTCCGGGTTGCCGGCGATCGAGACCGGAGACTGGCGCCGCGCCGTGGCGCGGCTGCACCGGCTGGACGAACTGTTCGACCGCGTGAAGCGGCTGGAGAAGGGCGCGGCCGCGTCGGGGGGCGACGATGGCGTGCCCGGCGACGTGCGGGCCGGTTCCGCCTGAGGGAGAACGCAGGATGAACGACGTGGGCGCGATGGACATCAACGCGATCCTGAAGCAGCTGCCGCACCGGTATCCGTTCCTGCTGGTGGACCGCGTGCTCGAGTGCGAGCCGGGCAAACAGATCCGCGCGCTCAAGAACGTCACGATCAACGAGCCGTTCTTTCCGGGCCACTTTCCGCACCGGCCGGTGATGCCGGGCGTCATGATCCTCGAGGCGCTGGCGCAGACGGCGGGCATCCTCGCGTTCCGGACCGCCGGCGTGATGCCGGACGAGCACACGCGCTTCTTCTTCGTCGGCATCGACTCCGCGCGCTTCCGCAAGCCGGTCGAGCCCGGGGACCAGCTGATCCTGAAGGCGACCTTCCAGCGCGCGATGCGCGGCATCTGGAAGTTCGGCACGGTCGCGGAGGTCGACGGCCGCGAGGTCTGTTCGGCCGACATGATGGTCGCGCCGGAAGCGAAGGGCTGAGCCATGGCGAACGTCGACCCGCGCGCGATCGTGTCGCCGGAGGCCGAGTTGGCCGACGACGTCGTCGTCGGCCCGTACTCCATCATCGGCGCCGGCGTCCGGATCGGCGCCGGCACCTGGATCGGGCCGCACGCGGTGATCAACGGGCCGACCACGATCGGCCGGGACAACAGGATCTGGCAGTTCGCCTCGATCGGCGACGCGCCGCAGGACAAGAAGTACGCGGGCGAACCGACGCGCCTCGAGATCGGGGACCGCAACGTGTTCCGCGAGTGCTGCACGATCAACCGCGGCACCGTGACGGGCCGCGGCGTGACGACGATCGGCAGCGACGGCCTGTTCATGGCGTACTCGCACGTCGCGCACGACTGCATCGTGCGCGACCGCGTGATCATGTCGAACTGCACCGCGCTCGCGGGGCACGTCGAGATCGACGACTGGGTGATCCTGTCCGGCTACGCGGCGGTGCACCAGTTCTGCAAGATCGGCGCGCACGTGTTCCTCGCCAACAACGCGGCGGTCACCCGCGACGTGCCCCCGTACCTGATGGTCGCAGGCAGCCCGGCGGAGCCGGTCACGATCAACGCGGAAGGTCTGAAGCGCCGCGGCTTCAGCGCCGAGCAGATCGCGAACGTGAAGCACGGCTTCAAGGTGCTCTACAAGTCGGGCCTGAAGCTGGCCGAGGCGACCGCCGAACTCGAGAAGCTCGGTCGCGAGCAGCCCGAGGTGCAGGCCTACGTGGACTTCTTCCCGCGCGTCACGCGCAGCCTGATCCGCTGAGCGCGGGCGCGGGCAGGTCGCGGTGAGCGGCGAACCCCTGCGCTTCGTCGTGGTCGCCGGCGAGACCTCCGGCGACAACCTCGCGGCCGGCCTGATCCGCGCGGTGCGCGCGCGTCGTCCCGATGCCCGCTTCGCGGGCATCGCCGGCCCCCGGATGATCGCGGCCGGCTGCGAGCCGTGGGCGCCGTCCGAGAAGCTCGCGATCATGGGCATCGTCGAGATCCTGAAGCACCTGCCCGAACTGCTGCGCGTGCGCCGCGACCTCGAGGCGCGCACGACCGCGTTCGCGCCCCACGCCTACGTCGGCGTCGACGCGCCGGAGTTCAACCTCGGGGTCGCGGCGCGGCTGCACGAGCGCTTCACGACGGTGCAGTACGTCAGTCCGCAGGTGTGGGCGTGGCGGCAGGGGCGGGTCAGGTCGATGGCGCGAACGCTCGACCTCGTGCTGTGCCTGCTGCCGTTCGAGAAGCGCTTCTACGACGAGGCGCGACTGCGCGCCGAGTTCGTGGGTCACCCGCTCGCGGACCGCGTGCCCCTCGAGCCCGACCGCGCCGCGGCGCGGGAACGGCTCGGGTTCGCGCCGACTGACACGGTGGTCGCGCTGCTGCCCGGCAGCCGGCGCGGGGAGGTGGAGCGGCTCGGCGCCGACTTCCTGGGCGCGGCCCGGTGGCTCGCGGCGCGGCGTCCCGGCGTGCGCTTCGTCGCCCCCATGGCGAACCCCGGTGCGCGGGCGATCTTCGAGCGGCTGCTGGCGGCGCCAGGCGTCGATCGCGGTGCCGGCGGGAGCGCCACACTGGACCTCGTGGTCCTCGACGGCCGGGCGGAGGGCGCGCTCACGGCGGCCGACGTGGTGCTGGTCGCCTCGGGCACCGCCACGCTCGAGACGCTGCTGTGCAAGCGGCCGATGGTGGTGGCGTACCGGCTCGCGTCGCTCACCGCGTGGCTGCTGCGCCGCGCCGGCCTGATGAAGGCGCCGTACTTCGCGCAGCCGAACCTCCTCGCCGGCCGGCGCGTCGTGCCGGAACTGTTCCAGGAGGCCGTCACGCCGGAGCGGCTCGGAGCGGAGCTGATGGCGTGGCTCGACGCACCGGAGCGGGTGAGTGCGGTGCAGGCCGAGTTCCGGCGGATCCACGAGGACCTGCGGCGGGGCGCCGACGAGCGCGCCGCGGAAGCGCTGCTGGCGCTGGTCGACGGCGAGGCGGAGCGCGCCGGAGCCCCGGCGGCCGGTGCGCCGCCTGCCGGCGAGCCGCGATGAGCCTCGCGTGGCGCTCGGGCGACCGGGTCGCCGGCGTCGACGAAGCCGGGCGCGGGCCGCTGGCGGGGCCGGTGGTGGCCGCGGCGGTCATCCTGCCGCCGACGCGCGTGATCCGCGGCCTCGCGGACTCCAAGCAGCTCGACGCCGCGTCGCGAGAATCGCTCGCGCGGCGCATCCGCGAACGTGCGGTGGCGTACGGGCTGGGCTGGGCCAGCGCGTGCGAGATCGACGCGCTCGACATCCTGCAGGCGACGCACCTCGCGATGCGCCGCGCGCTGCTCGCGCTGCCGGTCGCCCCGCGCCACGTCTGCGTGGACGGCAACCGCGCCCCCTCGGTCGAGGGTCTCGGCTTCGACTGCACCGTGGCGACGATCGTCGGCGGTGACGGGTGCGACGCGGCGATCGCCGCCGCCTCGATCCTGGCGAAGACATGGCGCGATCGCTGGATGGAAGCGGCGGATGCCCGCCATCCGCACTACGGATTCGCCGTACACAAGGGCTACGGCACCGCGCAACACCTCGACGCCCTGGACCGCCTCGGCCCCTGCGCCATCCACCGGCGTAGCTTCGGGCCGGTGCGGGTAAGATCGCCGGGCCCGGCGGCCCCGCGCCCCGGCGCCAGCCCGCGAGGAATCCCGGTCCCATGAGTCCGTTCGTCCACCTGCGCCTGCACACCGAGTACTCGCTCGTGGACGGCGTGGTGCGCGTCGAGGACCTGGTCGCCGCCTGCGCGAGCGCGGGCCAGCCTGCGGTCGCAGTCACGGACCATGGCAACCTGTTCGCGATGGTGAAGTTCTATCGCGAGGCGCAGAAGGCCGGCGTGAAGCCGATCGTGGGCGTCGACGCGTGGATCCGCGAGACCGGCGACCGCGCGGAGCCGAGCCGCCTGACGCTGCTCTGCATGGACCTGCGCGGCTACCGGAACCTGACCCGGCTCGTCACGCGCTCGTATCTCGAAGGCCAGCAGAAGGGCGCGCCGCAGCTGGACCGCGCCTGGCTGGACGCCGAGAGCACGGCCGGCCTGATCGCGCTCTCGGGCGCGCGCGAGGGCGACGTCGCGCGCTGCGTGCTGAACGGCCGCACGGCCGACGCGCGCCGTCACCTGAACTTCTGGCGCGAGCTGTTCGGTGACCGCTACTACCTCGAGGTGCAGCGCACGGGGCGCCCGGACGAGGAGGAGTGGATCGACGGCGCGCTGGAACTGGTCCGGCGTCACGGCGTGCCGCTCGTCGCGACGAACGACGTCCGCTTCCTGAAGCGCGAGGAGTTCGGCTCGCACGAGGCGCGCGTCTGCATCCACGACGGCGTGCTGCTGGCGGACGCGGGGCGTCCGAAGCGCTACTCCGAGGAGCAGTACCTCAAGACGGCCGCCGAGATGGCGGAGCTGTTCGCCGACCTGCCGGCCGCGCTCGAGCAGAGCGTCGAGATCGCGAAGCGCTGCTCGCTCGAGATCCGCCTCGGCAAGTCGTTCCTGCCCGAGTACCCGGTGCCGAAGGGCCTCACCACCGCGCAGTTCCTCGAGCGCGAGTCGAAGCAGGGTCTCGAGGCGCGACTCGCGCTGCTGGCCGCGGGCGCACCGAAAGTGCGCGACGTGCCGCGCGAGGACTACGACGCGCGCCTCGAACGCGAGCTCGGCGTCGTCTGCAAGATGGGTTTCGAGGGCTACTTCCTGATCGTCGCGGACTTCATCCGCTGGGCGAAGGAGAACGGCGTGCCGGTCGGTCCGGGCCGCGGCTCCGGCGCCGGCTCCCTGGTCGCCTACTGCCTCGGGATCACCGACCTCGACCCCCTGCAGCACGACCTGCTGTTCGAGCGCTTCCTGAATCCCGAGCGCGTCTCGATGCCGGACTTCGACGTGGACTTCTGCATGGAAGGCCGCGACCGCGTGATCGAGTACGTCGCCCGGAAGTACGGCCGCGAGCGCGTCTCCCAGATCATCACCTACGGCACGATGGCCGCGAAGGCGGTGGTGCGCGACGTCGGCCGCGTACTCGGCCACAGCTACGGCTACACCGACCGGATCGCGAAGCTGATCCCGTTCGAGCTCGGCATCACGCTCGACGACGCGCTGTCGAAGGAAGAGGAGCTGAAGCGCCTCTACGCGACCGACGCGGAAGTGAAGGACCTGATCGACCTCGCGAAGTCGCTGGAAGGCCTGACGCGCAATGCCGGCATGCACGCCGGCGGCGTCGTGATCGCGCCGAGCGTGCTGACCGACTTCGCGCCGCTGTTCAAGGAAGAGGGCTCCGACAGCGTCGTCACGCAGTTCGACAAGGACGACGTCGAGGCCGCCGGCCTCGTCAAGTTCGACTTCCTCGGTCTGCGCACGCTCACGGTCATCGACTGGGCCCTGAAGACGATCAACGGGCTGCGCGCCGGGAACGGCGAGCCGCCGCTCGAGATGGAGAAACTGGCGCTCGACGACCCGAAGACCTACGAGCTGCTGAAGTCCTGCCGGACCACCGCGGTGTTCCAGCTGGAATCCCGCGGCATGAAGGACCTGATCAAGCGGCTCCAGCCGGACCGCTTCGAGGACATCGTCGCGCTCGTCGCGCTGTTCCGGCCGGGCCCGCTGCAGTCGGGCATGGTCGACGACTTCATCGATCGCAAGCACGGCCGCACCGGCGGCGCGGTCGACTACCTGCACCCGGCGCTCGAGCCGGTGCTGAAGGCCACCTACGGCGTCATCCTGTACCAGGAACAGGTGATGCAGATCGCGCAGGTGCTGGCGGGCTACACGCTCGGCGGCGCGGACCTGCTGCGCCGCGCGATGGGCAAGAAGAAGCCCGAGGAGATGGCGCAGCAGCGCGAGATCTTCACGCAGGGCGCGACCGAGCGCGGCGTGCCGGCCGCGCAGGCCACGCACATCTTCGACCTGATGGAGAAGTTCGCGGGCTACGGCTTCAACAAGTCGCACTCCGCCGCCTACGCGGTGCTGACCTACCAGACCGCGTGGCTGAAGGCGCACTACCCGGCGGCGTTCATGGCCGCGGTGCTGTCCAGCGACATGGACAAGACCGACAAGGTCGTGACCTTCATCGACGAGTGCGAGGCGATCGGGCTCAAGGTGCTGCCGCCGGACGTCAACGCCTCGATCTACCGCTTCACGGTCGCCGACGATCGCACGATCCGCTACGGGCTCGGCGCGGTGAAGGGCGTCGGCGAGCAGGCGGTCGAGGCGATCCTCGAGGAGCGGCGGCGCAACGGGCCGTTCCAGGACGTCGTCGACCTCTGCCGCCGGATCGACCTGCAGAAGGTCAACCGCCGCGTGCTGGAAGCGCTGATCCGTGCCGGCTGCCTCGACCGGATCGGCGCGAACCGCGCGACGCTGATGGCGGAACTGCCCGCCGCGATCCAGCTCGGCGAGCAGAATACGCGCGCCCAGTCGATCGGGCAGGACGACCTGTTCGGGCTGGGCCCGGCGCCGGGTGCCGATCCGCGCGCGAGCCGCGCGGACGCCGCGACACTGGCGCCGAACCCGAAGGCGCCGGCGCTCGCGGAGTGGCCCGAGGCCGTGCGCCTCGCGGGCGAGCGCGAGACGCTCGGGCTCTACCTCACGGGCCACCCGATCGCGGAATACCAGGCGGACCTCAAGTACATGACCTCGGGCCGCATCGCGGACGTCGCCGGCGGCGGCGCGCCGCCGGGCGCGGGCGAGGGCAAGTGGTTCCCCGCCAAGAACGTCGTGGTCGCCGGCCTCGTGCACGAGGTGCGCCGGCGCGGCAACCGCACGAGCCTGATCCTCGACGATCGCAGCGGCCGGCTCGAGGTCTCGCTGTTCGACGAAGTCTTCCAGAGCCACCGCGACATCGTGATGAAGGATGCGATCCTCGTCGTCGAGGGTGGTCTGCGCTGGGACGACTTCATCGACGGCTGGAAGCTCGCCGCCAAGAAGCTCACGCACGTCGACGCGGCGCGCGAGCAGAACGCCCGCAAGCTGCTGCTGAAGTGGCCCGCCGGCCGGGACGCGCAGGCTCTCGTGCGCACGCTCGAGACCGTGCTGAAGCCGGTGCGCGGCGGCCGCTGCGGCGTCGCGGTGCATTACGTGAGCGGGTCCGCCGGCGCGCAGTCGCTCCTGACCTTCGGCGCCGACTGGAGCGTGCGGCCGACCCGCGCGGTGCTCGAGGAGATCGCGAAGCAGTTCGGTCCCGACGGCTGGAAGCTCTGCTACCACCCGCGCGACGAGCAGGACACCCTCGCCAGGTGGAGCGCCGGCGCGAAGCTGGTCGAGGTGCCGCTGCAGCTCGCGGGGTAGCGGCGCGGCTACGTTCGCGCCCGAAGATCCTTCGTTGCCGTTGCGCGCCGGGCCGGCGCCCACTGCGTCGCAGGGCGGCCGACGCGCGGTGGCTGCGACGAAGACGCGAGCCGCAGCGGCGCGGTCGGGACGGGGATGTGGATGCCACCCTCGCGCCAGCGGCAAGGGGAAGAAGGCGCCGAGTCCGCCGTGCCAGATTCGGGCAGCAAGGCGAGCGCCGCGGCGGGGCGGGGCGGGGTGGGTCGCGACCGGGTGTGGAGGGCGCCGCCGCGGGGACCAGCCGGAGCTGCGGACCGAGTGAGAACGAGCGCAGCGAGTTCGCAGCGAGAGTCTGCACGCAGGCCCCCGCGGCGGCGGCGCGGCGAGCGGGCGCCCGCGCCCGCGCAGCCGATCCGGAACCCACGGTCGCGACCCACCCCTCCCGGCCCCGCCGCGGCGCACAGCCGTCCTGACCGGCCGCGCCAGCTCCGGCGGACTTGACGCCGGGACCCGCCTCTGGAACCGTGCCGGCCCCATGGACCTGAACTTCCTGGACTTCGAGCAGCCGATCGCCGAACTCGAGGCGAAGATCGACGAGCTGCGCTACCTCGGCGACGACGCCGAGATCAACATCGCCGAAGAGATCAACCGGCTGCGGGCCAAGAGCCGCAACCTCACGAAGAGCATCTTCGCGAACCTCACGCCGTGGCAGGTCGCGCAGATCGCGCGGCATCCGCAGCGGCCCTACACGCTCGACTACCTGCCGCTGCTGTTCACCGACTTCCAGGAACTGCACGGCGACCGCATGTACGCGGACGACCTCGCGATCGTCGGCGGCCCCGCGCGCCTCGACGGGCGCGAGGTGATGGTGATCGGCCACCAGAAGGGGCGGGACACCAAGGAGCGCGTGCGCCGCAACTACGGCATGCCGAAGCCCGAGGGCTATCGGAAGGCGCTGCGCCTGATGAGGATGGCCGAGCGCTTCCAGCTGCCGCTCGTGACGCTGATCGACACGCCGGGTGCGTATCCCGGCGTCGGCTCCGAGGAGCGGAACCAGAGCGAGGCGATCGCGCGCAACCTCTTCGAGATGGCGCAGCTGAAGGTGCCCGTCGTCAGCGTCGTGATCGGCGAGGGCGGCTCCGGCGGCGCGCTCGCGATCGGCGTCTGCGACCGCCTGCTGATGCTGCAGTACAGCGTGTACTCGGTGATCTCACCGGAGGGCTGCGCGTCGATCCTCTGGAAGAGCGCCGACAGGAAGGAACTCGCCGCCGAGGCGATGGGCATCACCGCGGAGCGACTCGCGAGGCAGAGGCTCGTCGACGAGGTCGTGGCGGAGCCGCTCGGCGGCGCGCACCGCGATCCGCAGGCGATGGCCGAGGCGTTGAAGTCGGCGATCGTGGAGCACCTCGGCCAGATCGACGGCAAGCCGGTCGACCAGCTGCTCGAGGAACGCGCGAGCCGGCTCGACTCCTTCGGCGTGTTCCGCGAGGCCTGAGGCAGGTCGCGGTGCCGGAGTCCGGCGCCGGCGACGTGGGCGCGTCCGTACCGGACCCGCTCGTCCGCCATCTCGCTACGCGCTTCGCCGGACTGCTGCCGGCGTATCCGCACGTCGCACTCGCGGTCGGCGTCTCGGGCGGTGCGGATTCCGCCGCGCTACTGCACGCCTGCGCCGCGCTCGCGCGTGTCGAACCGGCGCTGCGCCTGCGCGCGATCCACGTGAACCACGGGCTGCAGGCGGCGGCGGCCGGTCTCCAGGCCGCCGCGACGGCGCTCGCCGGGCGCGAAGGCGTGCCGCTGAGGGTGCTGCGACTCGCGCTCTCGCCCAGGGCCGGCGACTCGCCGGAGGCGGCAGCGCGCGAGGCACGCTACGCGGCGGTCGCGGCGGCGCTCGAGCCCGACGAGAGCTTCGTCACCGCCCAGCACCTCGAAGACCAGGCCGAGACGGTGCTGCTGCAACTGCTGCGCGGTGCAGGCATGCCGGGCCTCGCCGCGATGCCGGCGCTCGCTGCGCTCGGCGCCGGGCGACTGGTGCGGCCGCTGCTCGACGTGCCGCGAGCCGAACTCGCGGCGCGTACGGCGGCGCACGCGCTGCCGGTGCACGACGACCCGATGAACGCCGACCGCCGCTACGAACGTGCTTACCTGCGCCACGAAATCTGGCCACTGCTCGTCGCGCGCTGGCCAGCGGCTGCGCGCACGCTCGCGCGCGGCGCGGGGCACCTCGCCGAGGCGCAGGCGCTGAGCGACGCCCATGCGGCGGCCGACGTCGCTGCCTGCGCGCGCGCCGACGCGCTCGACGTCGAGCGCCTGCTCGCGCTCGAACCGTCGCGGCGCAACGCGGCGCTGCGTCGCTGGCTGGCCGCGCGCGGCCTGCGCGTGCCGCCCGCCCATCGTCTGCGGCTCGTCGAGCGCGAACTGCTCCGCGCCCGCTGCGGCACCGGGCCCCGGATGGCCTGGGACGGTGGCGAGCTGCGTCGTTACGGCGGCGAGCTGCACGCGTTCGCGCCGCTCGCGCCGCTGCCGTCCGGCGCCGCACTCGGTGGCCGGGAGCCCCTCCGGCTCCCCGGGCTCGGCCAGCTCGTGCTGGTGCCCACGCTCGGCGAGGGACTGGCGCAGGCGCGCGTGCCGCTGCCGCTGGCGGTGCGGGCGCGCTCGGGAGGCGAGCGCCTCGCGGTCGCCGGAACGACGGGGCGCCGCGCGCTCAAGGACCTGCTGCGCGAGGCGCGCGTGCCGCCCTGGGCCCGCGAGCGGCTCGTCGTACTCTGGAGTGCGGAGCGCGCCGTCGCGGCCGTGCTGCCGGATCGAACGTGGGTCGCCGACGACGTGGCGGCGCGCCCCGGCGAGCCCGGCTGGCGCCTCGAGTGGCGCGACGCGCCGTCGGCGTTGCGCGCCGTTCATTGAGAGCGGAGGCGCTTTGCCGTAGACTGATGGCCCGTCGCAAGGGGCCTCCCGTCACGACCGCCGCCGCCGCAGGGCCACGCCGCAGGGCCCTCCCGGAGCGCGCGTTCCGTCTCGTCGAGGCCCCTTTTTGCGTTCCACGGGGTGACTCATGACGCGATTCGTATTCGTGACCGGCGGCGTGGTGTCGTCCCTCGGCAAGGGCATCGCCTCCGCCTCGCTCGGCGCGATCCTCGAAGCGCGCGGCCTCAAGGTCAGCCTGGTCAAGCTCGACCCGTACATCAACGTCGATCCGGGCACGATGAGCCCGTTCCAGCACGGCGAGGTGTTCGTCACGCACGACGGCGCCGAGACCGACCTCGACCTCGGCCACTACGAGCGCTACGTGCGCTACACGGCGACCAAGGCCTCGAACTTCACGACGGGGCGCATCTACGAGCGCGTGATCGCGAAGGAGCGCCGCGGCGACTATCTCGGCGCGACCGTGCAGGTGATCCCGCACATCACCGACGAGATCAAGCGCTGCATCAAGCTCGGCGCCGGCGACGCCGACGTCTGCATGGTCGAGATCGGCGGCACGGTCGGCGACATCGAGTCGCTGCCGTTCATCGAGGCGATCCGCCAGATGGGCGTCGAGATGGGCCGCCACCAGTGCGTGTTCATGCACCTGACGCTGGTGCCGGTGGTGGCGGGCGGCGAGATCAAGACCAAGCCGACGCAGCACTCGGTCAAGGAACTGCGCGGCATCGGCATCCAGCCGGACGTGCTGCTTTGCCGCTGCCGGGATCCGCTGCCGGACGAGCAGCGCCGCAAGATCGCCCTGTTCACGAACGTCGAGGAGCGCGCGGTGTTCTCGGCGGTGGACGCCGACGACATCTACAAGATCCCGATGCTGCTGCACGAGCAGGGTCTCGACGACATCGTGGTCGAGAAGCTTAGGCTCGAGGTGCCGCCGGCCGATCTCTCGGAGTGGCGCGCGGTGGTCGCGGCCAAGCAGAACCCCGAGGCCACCGTCGACGTCGCGATGGTCGGGAAGTACGTGCAGATCCGGGACAGCTACATCTCGCTGAACGAGGCGCTGACGCACGCGGGCATCGCGACGCGCACGCGCGTGCGCATCCACTACTTCGAGTCCACGGACATCGAGAAGACCGGCCCCGGCTGCCTCGCCGGCATGGACGCGATCCTGGTGCCCGGCGGCTTCGGCGAGCGCGGCATCGAGGGCAAGATCCAGGCCGTGCGCTGGGCGCGCGAGAAGGGTATCCCGTACCTCGGCATCTGCCTCGGCATGCAGGTCGCCGTGATCGAGTACGCGCGCGACGTGCTCGGCCTCGAGGGCGCGAACTCGACCGAGTTCAACCGCCAGACGCCGGATCCCGTGATCGCGCTGATCACCGAGTGGCAGGACCAGGCCGGCCAGAAGGTCCTGCGCGACGAGAAGTCGAACCTCGGCGGCACGATGCGCCTCGGCGCGCAGGAGTGCCGCGTGCAGCCGGGCACGCTCGCGGAGCAGATCTACGGGCGGCCGCAGATCCTCGAGCGCCACCGGCACCGGTACGAGTTCAACAACGTCTATCTCGACCGGCTCCAAGCGGCGGGCCTGCGGGTCTCGGGCCTCTCGAAGGACGGTCTCGTCGAGATCGTGGAGCTCCCGAACCACCCGTGGTTCGTGGCCGTGCAGTTCCACCCGGAGTTCACCTCGACGCCGCGCGACGGTCACCCGCTGTTCGCCGGTTTCATCCGCGCGGCGTGCGCGCACCGCGCGACGCAGCTGCCGCAGGCGGCCAGCGCGTGATGGCGAGCCAGGGCCTGCCCGGAGCCGACCGGTGAAGCTGCTGCACTTCGAGGCCGGCATCGACCGGCCGCTGTTCCTGATCGCCGGTCCCTGCGTCGTCGAGAGCGAGACGCTGCAGGTCGAGGTCGCGGGGCGGCTCAAGGAGATCACCGCGCGGCTCGGCGTGCCGTTCGTCTTCAAGTCGTCCTACGACAAGGCGAACCGCTCGTCGCGCTCGAGCTACCGCGGTCCCGGCATCGAGGCGGGGCTGCGCGTCCTCGCCGAGGTGAGGCGCCAGGTCGGCGTGCCCGTGATCACCGACGTGCACGAGGACACGCCGTTCGGCGAGGTCGCCGCCGTCGTCGACATGCTGCAGACGCCGGCGTTCCTGTGCCGCCAGACCAACTTCATCGTGAACGCCTGTTCGCAGGGGCTGCCCGTCAACGTCAAGAAGGGCCAGTTCCTGTCGCCGTGGGAGATGCAGAACGTCGTCGACAAGGCGCGCTCCACCGGCAACGAGCACATCCTCGTCTGCGAGCGCGGCTTCTCGTTCGGCTACAACAACCTCGTCTCCGACATGCGCGCGCTCAGCGTGATGCGCGCCACCGGTTGCCCGGTGGTGTTCGACGCCACGCACTCGGTGCAGTTGCCGGGCGGCAAGGGCACCGCGTCAGGCGGCCAGCGCGAGTTCGTGCCGGTACTGGCGCGTGCCGCGGTCGCCGCGGGCATCGCAGGCCTGTTCATGGAGACGCACCCGGAGCCCGACGAGGCGCTCTCGGACGGTCCCAACGCCTGGCCGCTGCCGCGCATGGCGGCGCTGCTCGAGACGCTCGTCGAACTCGACCGCGCGGTGAAGCGCCGGCCGTTCGACGAGGACGCGCTGGCCGGCTGAACTCGAATGCACCGCCGGCGTACGCGCCGGCACGCCCCCCCGAAGAAGGCCCACGGACCGGGCGAACGGAGAATTCGCATGAGCAAGATCGTCGACATCCGCGGCCGCCAGATCATCGATTCGCGCGGCAATCCCACCGTCGAGGCCGACGTGGTGCTCGCATCCGGCGCGCTCGGCCGCGCCGCGGTGCCGTCCGGCGCTTCCACGGGCAGCCGCGAGGCGGTGGAACTGCGGGACGGCGACCCGAAACGCTACCTCGGCAAGGGCGTCACGAAGGCGGTCGGCCACGTCAACGCCGACCTGAAGAACGCGCTGGTCGGGATGGACGCGGCCGACCAGGCTGCGCTCGACCGCCGGATGATCGACCTCGACGGCACCGACACGAAGGGTCGCCTCGGCGCCAACGCGCTGCTCGCGGTGTCGCTGGCCGCGGCGCACGCGCAGGCGCGCGACCAGGGCGTATCGCTGTGGAAGCACCTCGCGGGCGGTGCGACGTCGGCGACGCTGCCGGTGCCGATGATGAACATCATCAACGGCGGCGCGCACGCCAACAACAGCCTCGACATCCAGGAGTTCATGGTGCTGCCGGTGGGCGCCCCGAGCTTCGGCGAGGCGATCCGCTGCGGCGCCGAGATCTTCCACTCGCTGAAGAAGCTGCTGAACGCAAAGGGCCTGTCCACCGCGGTGGGCGACGAGGGCGGGTTCGCGCCGGACCTGCCGTCGAACGCCGCGGCGCTCGAGACGATCCTCGAGGCGGTCGAGAAGGCGGGCTACTCGGCCGGTCGCGACGTCTACCTCGGCCTCGACGTCGCGAGTTCGGAGTTCCACAAGGGCGGCGCCTACCACCTCGAGTCCGAGGGGCGGAAGTTCGACTCCGCGGAATTCGCGGACTACCTCGCGGACCTCGTGCGCCAGTACCCGATCGTCACGATCGAGGACGGCATGGCCGAGGGCGACTGGGACGGCTGGGCGGGGCTTACCCAGAAGCTCGGCAAGCGGATCCAGCTGGTCGGCGACGATCTGTTCGTGACCAACACGAAGATCCTCGCCGAGGGCATCGCCAAGGGCATCGCCAACGCGATCCTGATCAAGCCGAACCAGATCGGGACGCTGACCGAGACGCTCGACGCGATCCGGATGGCGACGGACGCGGGCTACGCGGCGGTCGTCTCGCACCGGTCGGGCGAGACCGAGGACAGCACGATCGCCGACATCGCGGTCGCCACCACCGCCACCCAGATCAAGACCGGGTCGATGTCGCGCTCGGACCGCATCGCCAAGTACAACCAGCTGCTGCGCATCGAGGCGGAACTGGGCGCCGGCGCGAAGTACGCGGGCCGGGGTGCGTTCCCGGTGGGGCTCGGCTGAAGGGTTCCACCGTCGCGGCCCCCGCCCGGCGGTGCTAACCTCACGAAGCCATGAAGGTCCTCGCCGCCGCGCTGCTGCTCGTCCTCGCCGCACTCCAGTACCGCCTCTGGGTGTCGGACGACGGCGTGCGGTCGCTGTTCTCGCTCGGCGAGAGCGTCGCGCAGCAGCAGGCCGAGAACGAAACGCTGCTGCGCCGGAACGAGCAGTTGGCCGCCGAGGTGAAGGACCTGAAGGAAGGGCTGGCGGCGCTCGAGGAGCGGGCCCGCAACGACCTCGGCATGATCGGTGCCGACGAGACCTTCTTCCAGGTGGTCGAGGGGCCTTCCGCCGCGCCTGGCACGGCGCTGCCGCTGGCCGCGCCGGCGCCTGCGCCGGTACAGCAGACCTCCACCCGCTGAGCGCCCGGCGGTCCACGCGCCGGCGCGTCGAGCCGCGCCCGGCACAGGATGCGCGCGGCGTACCGACGGTCGGGGCGCCGACCAGGACGAAGGGGCGATGATCAGTTACTGGGTCGTGATGCCCGCGGCCGGCCGCGGTCGCCGGATGGGCGGCGAACTCCCGAAGCAATACCTCCGGCTCGCGGGTCGCACCGTCGTCGAGCACGCGCTCGCGCCGTTCCTGGCCGATCCGCGGTGCGTCGGCATCGTCGTCGCGCTTTCCGAGGACGACCCGTACTGGCCGACCCTGCGTATCGTCCGCCACCCGAAACTCGCCACCGTCGTCGGTGGCGCCGAGCGGCGTGACTCCGTCACCGCCGGCCTCGAGGCCGTCGCCGAACGCACCGGCGGCGCCAACCCGTGGGTGCTCGTGCACGACGCGGCGCGTCCCTGTCTCGGTTCGGGCGATCTCGATGCGCTGCTGGACGCGCTCGCCGACGAGCCCGACGGGGCGCTGCTCGCGGTGCCGGTGGCGGACACGCTGAAGCGCGCGGACGCCGACGGCCGCGTCGGCACGACGGTGCCGCGCGAAGCCCTGTGGCGCGCGCAGACCCCCCAGGCGTTCCGGCTGGAGCGCCTGCGTGCAGCGCTGGCGGACGGCCGGCCTGCGACCGACGAGGCGAGCGCGGTCGAGCGCGCCGGCGGGCGCCCGCGCCTCGTGCGTGGCAGCGCCTCGAACCTGAAGCTGACGGAGCCGGGCGACGTGCGGATCGCCGCGCGACTGCTGGGCGACGAGGAGGGCGGCGGGGCCGCCGGGGAGACGACGACCGTGGGTTCCTACCGCATCGGCTTCGGCACCGACGTGCACGCCTTCGGCGCCGGCGATCACGTCTGGCTCGGCGGCGTCCGCATTCCCCACGCGCAGGGCGTCGTCGCGCACTCGGACGGCGACGTGCTGCTGCACGCGCTCTGCGACGCGCTGCTCGGCGCCGCTGGCCTCGGCGACATCGGGCAGCACTTCCCCGATTCCGATCCGCGCTGGACGGGCGCTGCGAGCACCGAGTTCGTGAGGTACTGCGTCGCGCTCGTGCACGAGCGGGGCTGGGCGGTGGTGAACGCGGACCTGACGCTGCTGGCCGAGGCACCGCGCGTCGGTCCCCACCGCGACGAGATCCGCGCGCACGTCGCACACGCGCTCGGCGTGCCGGTGGACGCGGTCAACGTGAAGGCGACGACGACCGAGAAGCTCGGGTTCTCCGGGCGACGCGAAGGCCTGGCCGCGCAGGCGGTCGTGCTGCTCGACCGTGGTGGCTGAGTCCGCCGACCTCGCGGCGCTCGCCCGTCGCACCGCGCTGGCGCCGCCGTACGCGCACGGCGGGCCGGCCGGCCGCGGCCGCCTGCGTATCTCGCCCGAGGACTTCCGGGTCGACGAAGATCTCGGCTTCGTGCCGGACGGCGGCGTGGCACACGTACTGCTCCGGATCGAGAAGCGGGGGCGCGACACGCTCGCGGTCGCGCGCGACCTCGCCGCGCAGGCCGGGGTCGCCGCGCGCGACGTCGGCTTTGCCGGACTCAAGGACCGGCATGCGGTCACGACCCAGTGGTTCACCGTACCGGCGGCGCGCGCGGCGGTGGAGTGGCGAGGTCGAGCGGGCGACGGCTGGCACGTCGTCGATGCTGCGCCGCACTCGCGCAAGCTGCGGCGCGGCACGCTCCGGGGCAACGCGTTCCGCCTGTGCGTGCGCGAAGTCGAGGCCGACGCCGGCGCGCTCGCGGCGCGACTCGCGGCCGTGGCGGCGCGCGGCGTGCCGAACTACTTCGGGCCGCAGCGCTTCGGGCGCGACGGCGGCAACCTCGACGCCGTGCTCGCCTGGGCGGCACACGCGCGACTGAAGCGCGGCCGCGAGCAGCGCGCGTTCGTGTACTCGGCCGCGCGCTCGCTGGTGTTCAACACCGTGCTGGGAGTCCGCGTCGCGGACGCTACCTGGGACCGGCTGCTGGTCGGCGAACTCGTGAACCTCGACGGCCGCCGCAGCTGGTTCCGCGCGACCGCGATCGACGCCGCGCTCGAGGATCGGCTCGCGATCGGCGACGTGCATCCGACCGGCCCGCTGCCGGGCGCGGGCGAGCGGCCCGACGGCGCGGCGGGCGAGCTCGAGGCCCGAGCGGCGGCGCCGTTCGTGCCCGTGGCGGAGGCGCTGGCGACCGCCGGCCTCGAGGCCGCGCGTCGCCCGCTGCGCGTTCGACCAGCGGGCTTCGCCCACGCGCGCGACGGCGCTACGCTGACGCTCGAATTCGCGCTGCCCGCCGGCGCCTACGCGACCGCCGTGGTGCGCGAACTGCTGGCCTGCGAGGCCGTACCGGAGGAAGCCGACGATGCTTGAGAGCCATGACCACGGCCCGATCCGGGAACTGCGGCTCGCGCGCCCGCCGGTCAACGCGCTCGACGAGGCGCTGCTCGACGCCCTTGCGCAGGCGGTCGAGGCGGCCCCCGCGGCGGGCGTGCGCGGACTGATCCTGTCCGGCAGCGGCGGGCGCTTCTCGGCCGGCCTCGACGTGCCCGCGCTGCTCGCGGAGGATCGTGCGGGCATGCTCCGCTTCTGGCAGGCGTTCTTCGGCTGCCTCACGCGGCTCGCGGCAGCCCCGATCCCGGTGGTCGCCGCGATCACCGGCCACAGTCCGGCCGGCGGGGCGGTGCTCGCGCTGTACTGCGACCGCCGGGTGATGGCCGAGGGCGACTACCGCATCGGTCTGAACGAGGTGCAGGTAGGGCTGTTCCCGGGCCCCGTGATCCACCGCGTGTTCGCGCGCATCGTCGGCGAGCGGGTGGCGGCCGAGTGTCTCGCGACGGGCGCGCTGCTGCCGGCGGCGCACGCGCAGGCCGTCGGGTTCGTCGACGAACTGGCGCCGCTCGAGGCGGTCGTCGCGCGCGCGCGTGCGTGGCTCGACGGCGTGCTCGCGCTCCCGCCGCAGGCCTACGCCCGCACGCGCCAGCTGGTGCGGCAGGACCTGATCGATCTGATGCAGTCGCGCGGTGCGGCCGACTACGAACTCATGAACGACGCGTGGTTCTCGCCGGAGACGCAGGCGACGATGCGCGCGCTGGTCGCGAGGCTGGCGAAGCGGTGACCGGCCGCGGCGCGCGCCGCTCTCCGGCGGCCGTCCGGCGATGCGCGTCGCCGCGGCTCCGTCAGCGTGCGAGCAGCACGTAGACGGCGCCGGTGCCCCCGTCCACCTGGCGCGCGGACGCGAACGCGAGCACCGCGTCGAACTTGCGCAGCCACGTGTTCACCGCATGCTTGAGCACCGGCCCGCGCGGCCCCGACCGCAGGCCCTTGCCGTGGATCACGCGCACGCAGCGCAGGCGGCGCTTCAGCGCGTCGTTCACGAACGCCCGCACCGCCTCGCGGGCTTCGACTTCGGTCAGTCCGTGCAGGTCGACCTCGTCCTCGACCGAGAACTCGCCGCGCCGCAGGCGTTCGAGTACGCGGCCCGAGAGCGTGGCGCGGCGGAACAGCATCTCGTCGCCCGTCTCGACCAGGAGCTCGCCGGGACCGAGCTCGAGGCTTTCCGCGAGCACCTGCTCCTCGTCGAGACGCCGGAACCGCGCGCGGGGCGGCGGCGGCGGCGGCGGCGGAGCCCGGGGCGCATCCCCGATCGGCCGGACGTCGCGCACGGCGGCGCGGAACAGATCCGTCTCGTCCGGACTCGCGTCGGCAGCGGGGTCCCGCTCCGGCGCGCCGCGGGCGGCGTCGGGCGGGACGTGCCGCGCGTCGCGCGAGGCGGGCTGCGCGGTCGGCCCGCGACGGCCGCGGTGCATGGGCGTACCTCACATCGGGCGGCAGGCTTCCAGTATAGTGGCGGCCCCCGACGAGCCGCCATCCGAGGGCCTGCCGCGCGCAAGCTCCGCGCTGCATCGTGCATGAACGTCCTGCTGTCCAACGACGACGGAATCCACGCCGAGGGCCTGCGCGCGCTCGCGCGCGGGCTCGCGGACCTCGGCCGCCTGACGGTCGTCGCGCCGGACCGCAACCGCAGCGCGGCCTCGAACTCGCTGACGCTCGAGGCGCCGCTGCGCGTCGTGGAGACGCAGCCGGGCTGGTACTCGGTGAACGGCACGCCGACCGACTGCGTGCACCTCGCGATCTCCGGCCTGCTCGACGTCGAGCACGAACTCGTCTGTTCCGGGATCAACGACGGCGCGAATCTCGGCGACGACGTCCTGTACTCGGGTACCGTGGCCGCCGCGGTCGAGGGTCGTTTCCTCGGCCTGCCGACGATCGCGTTCTCGCTCGCGACCGGCACCTGGGGCAAGAAGAACGAGCCCGCCACCGGGCGCCACTTCGACACCGCCGCGCGCGTGGCGCGCGAGCTCGTCGGCAAGCTGCTCGCGCGGCCGCTGTCGCAGGCCACGATCTTCAACGTGAACGTGCCGGACTTGCCCTACGAGAAGCTCGCGGGCTGGCGCGCCACGCGCCTCGGCTTCCGTCACCGCTCCGAGTCCGTGGTGCGCGCGCAGGATCCGCGCGGTCGCACGGTCTACTGGGTCGGCGGTCCGGGCGAGGGGCAGGACGCGGGCCCCGGCACCGACTTCCACGCGATCGAGCACGGCTACGTCTCCGTAACGCCGCTGCAGATCGACCTGACGCGCCACGCGGTGCTGCCGTCGCTCGACCTGTGGCTGCGCGAAACGCATGTCTGACCCGCGCCTCGCCGGCATCGGCATGACCTCCGCGCGCACGCGCGAGCGACTCGTGCAGCGCCTGCGCGAGCAGGGCATCAAGGACGAGGCCGTCCTCGACCGCATCCGCAACGTGCCGCGGCACCTGTTCGTGGACGAGGCGCTGGCCAGCCGCGCCTACGAGGACACGGCGCTGCCGATCGGCTTCGGTCAGACCATCTCGCAGCCCTACGTCGTCGCGAGGATGACCGAGGCGCTGCTCGGCGGCGCGCAGCTGCACAACGTGCTCGAGATCGGCACGGGCTGCGGCTACCAGACCGCCGTGCTCGCGCCGCTGGTGGGCAAGGTCTCGACGGTCGAGCGCGTGAAGCCGCTGCTCGAGCGCGCGAAGCTGCGGCTCAAGGAACTCGGCATCCGCAACGTGCGGTTCCGTTACGCGGACGGCACGGTGGGCTGGAAGGCCCACGCGCCGTACGACGGCATCATCGCGGCCGCCGCGCCGCACGCGGTCCCGCCGGGACTGCTCGCGCAGCTCGCGCCCAACGGCGGCCGGCTCGTGATCCCCGTGGGTCCGGAGGGTGCGCAGGAACTGCTGCGCATCACGCGGCGTGACGAGCACTACGTGCGCGAGCGGCTCGGCGGCGTCGCATTCGTGCCGCTGCTCGGCGGGCTCGCCTGAGGTCGCCCGTGGCGGCTGCGGCCCGCGCCCGCGCGCCGGCCTGCGCGGTCCCGCGTCCACGATCCTGCCCGTTCGCCTTGCCGGCGTTCCTGGTATGGGCCGCGCTCGCGGTGCTCGTGGCGGGCACGGTGGCGGGCTGCGGCGGCGCCGACGAAGGCCGCGCGGCGTCGAAGACCTACGTGGTGAAGCCGGGCGACACGCTGTACTCGATCGCGTGGCGGCATCGTCTCGACTACCGCGACGTCGCACGCTGGAACGGCATCGGCAGCGACTACACGATCCGCGTCGGCCAGGTGCTGACGCTCGTGCCGCCCCGCAGCAGGGCCGTGCCGGCAGGAGCCGCGGGCGCGCGCAGCGCGCGCACGGGTGAGGGCACCGACTCGCGCGCGCCGGCCGACGCCGCTCGCGATGGCGCCTCGGGCACGGTCGCGCGGCCCGGTGCGGCTCGCCCGCCGGCCCCCGGTGCCGCGCTGCCGCGGACGGTGGCCTGGAACTGGCCGGCGCACGGTCGGGTCGTCGGTACGGTGCAGCGGCCGAACGGCGGCGTCGGCCTGCGCATCGACGGTGCGGACGGCCAGGAGATCCGCGCCGCCGCGGCCGGCCGCGTGGTCTACACGGGCGCGGGTCTGCGCGCGTACGGGCAACTCGTGATCGTGCGGCACGGCGAGGAGTACCTCTCGGCCTACGGGCACAACCGAGAGTTGTACGTCCGCGAGGGTCAGGAGGTGCGCGCCGGGCAGCGACTCGCGGCGATGGGTCGCGGGCCGGGCGACGTGCCGATGCTGTACTTCGAGATCCGTCTGAACGGCCGGCCCGTGGACCCGCTGAAGCTGCTGCCGCAGCGCTAGGCGCCTGCGACGACCAGTGCGAGCGCGACCCGGCGGTCCTCGCCGACCAGCACGTTGTAGGTGCGGCAGGCCGCGCCCACCTCCATCACCTCGAAGCCGACGCCGCGGGACTGCACGTAGGCGTAGAGCTCCGGATCCGGGAACTGCTGGCGCGCACCGGTGGCGAGCAGTACGACCTGCGGGTCGAGTTCGAGCACGCGGTCGAGCAGTTCGCGCGTGAGGTCCGCCACGCGCGCCACCGGCCAGGGCTCGACGCGCTGCGCCGTCACGATCGCGCTCGCGCGCAGCACGCGTTCGCGCAGGCGGACCTCGGCGGGCGAGTAGCCGAGGACGACGTTGACCCCCGCGCGGGTATCGGCGCTGAGCTGCATGCGGATACGATACCGCACCCCCGACGGACCCGTGACCACCCGATGCCGGAACTGCTGGCGGCCCTGACCGATCTCGCGCCCGTGGACGGCGACGCGGTCGACGCGCCGCGCCTGCCGGCGCTCGAGGCGCTGCTGGCGCGCGGGCGTCGACGGGCCGCGCCGCCGGACTGGCGCCGCTGGGCGCTGCGCGAGCTCGGCGGCGAGCCGCCCCCCGGCGATCTCGCGGTCGGTGCGAGCGTGGCCGCGGCGGCGGGCCTGCCGGCGGGCGGCACGTGGCTGCTGGCGACGCCCGTGCACCTGCACGCGACGCTCACGCACCTGCGGCTGCACGCGGCGGGGCCGCTGCCGCTCGACCCCGCGGCGGCGGCCGCGCTCGCGGCGCGCTTCGCCGCCGAGCTCGCCGAGCCCGGCGTGACGATGCACGCGGTCGGGGCGCGGCTGCTCGTGCATTTCGCGCGCACCCTCGACCTCGTCACCCACGATCCCGCACCGTACGCCGGGCGCGACGTCGGTCCCGCGCAGCCAACCGGCGCGGACGCCGGGCTCCTGCGGCGGCTGTCGACCGAGATCCAGATGTGGCTGCACGGCCGCAGCGCGGCGCGTGCGGAGCAGTTGCCGGTCAACGCGCTCTGGCTGTGGGGCGCCGGCACCCGCGTCCCCGAGGGCCTGCGCTGGCCGCGGCTCGAAGCCGACGACCCGCTGCTCGAGTCGCTGCATGCTCGCGACGGCCGGCGAGTCGACCGCGACGACGTGCAGCTGGTCGGCTGGCGCCTCGCGTCCCTCGGCGAGCACGGCGACGCGTTCGGCGCGGCCGACGCGCGCTGGTTCGCGCCGCTCGCCCGGGAACTCGCGATGCGGCGCGTGACCCGCGCGCGCGTGTGGTTCGCCGGGCACGAGTACGAACTGACGCCGCTGACGCGCCTGCGCTTCTGGACGAAGTCGCGACCGTGGTGGGAGCTCGCCGCATGAGAACCCGCCCGATCCGTCGTCGCGCGGTGCCGGAAGCCCTCGCGTTCGGCGAGACGCTGCACCCGGTGCTGCGGCGCGTGTACGCCGCGCGCGGCGTCGCGAGTACCGACGACCTCGATCTCGGCCTCGACCGCCTGCTGCCGGTCGGCACGCTCGACGGCGTCGAGACGGCGGCCGAACTGCTGGCGACTCACGTGGGACGCGGCTCGCGCATCCTCGTGGTCGGCGACTTCGACGCGGACGGGGCGACCGCGAGCGCGGTCGTCGTCCGGGCGCTGCGCCGGCTCGGGCACGCGGAGGTCGGGTTCCTCGTGCCCGATCGCTTCAGGTTCGGCTACGGCCTGACGCCCGAGATCGTCGCGCTCGCGCACGAGCGCCGGCCCGCGCTGCTCGTCACCGTCGACAACGGCGTATCGAGCGTCGCGGGCGTGAAGGCCGCGCGCGCGCTCGGCATGGACGTGCTGGTCACGGACCATCACCTGCCGGGCATGGAGTTGCCCGACGCGACCGCGATGGTGAATCCGAACCTCGCGGGCTGCGCCTTCGGCAGCCGCGCGCTGGCAGGCTGTGGCGTCGCGTTCTACGTGATGGCCGCGCTGGCACGCCGGCTCGGAGCGCCTGCCAGCACGATCGTCGACCTGCTCGACCTCGTCGCGCTGGGGACGGTCGCCGACGTCGTGCCGCTCGATCGCAACAACCGGATTCTCGTTGCGCAGGGGCTGCGGCGCATCCGCGCCGGTCGCTGCGTGCCGGGCATCGCGGCGCTCGCCGAAGTGGCGGGCCGCCGGCTCGCCGCGCTCGGTGCGACCGACCTCGGGTTCTTCCTCGGGCCGCGGCTGAACGCCGCCGGCCGGCTCGACGACATGTCGATCGGCATCGAGTGCCTGCTGACGGACGACCCTGCGCGGGCCCGCGAACTCGCCGAACAGCTGGACCGGCTGAACGCCGAGCGCCGGGTGATCGAGGGCCGCATGCAGGAGGACGCGCTCGAGATCGTGCGGCGGATGAAGTTCGACGCCCCGGGCGCGAAGCTGCCGGGCGGCCTGTGCCTGTACGACGAGTCGTGGCATCCGGGCGTCGTCGGCCTCGTCGCGGCGCGGGTCAAGGAGCACGTGCACCGGCCGGTCATCGCGTTCGCGCCCGCCGACGGCGGGTTCGTGCGCGGCTCGGCGCGGTCGGTCGCCGGCGTGCACGTGCGCGACGTGATCGAGGCGGTCGCGACGCGCGAGCCGGGCCTCGTGGAGAAGTTCGGCGGGCACGCGATGGCGGCGGGGCTCACGGTCGCGGACGCGAAGCTACCGCGGTTCGCCGAGGCCTTCGCGGACGAGGTGGCGCGACGCGCCGATCCCTCCGCACTGCAGGGCATCCTGGTGACCGACGGGGCGCTCGCCGCTCCCGAGCTGTGCCTCGAGACGGCCGAGAGCCTGCGCGGTGCGGGTCCGTGGGGCCAGGCGTTCCCCGAGCCGACCTTCGACAACGAATTCGCGGTCGTCGAGGTACGCACGCTGAAGGACCAGCACCTGAAGCTCTGGGTGCGGCCCGACCTGCAGGCGCCGCCGGTCGAGGCGATCGCGTTCGGCTGGGTCGCGAAGCCCGGTCACGTGCCGCCGCGTCCGCAGACGAAGGTGCAGCTGGTGTATCGGCTCGACGTGAACGAGTACCAGGGGCTGCGCCGGCCGCAGCTGCTCGTGGACTACGTCGAGCCGCGGCCCGGCTGAGCCGAGTTCGGCCCCGGGCTGCTGCGGCCTCGGGGGTCGCGCGCCGGGACGGTGTCCGCAAGCCGCGTGGTATCATCCTTCGCTCAGCCTCGCCGTCGCCGTGCGCCCATGACCGTCGAAATCCCGCCGCTCCGCCGCCACCTGCAGGACCTCGAGACGCGTCTCGAAGGCCTCCGGAGGTATCTTTGACTACGACCGCAAGCACGAGCGGCTCGTAGAGGTCTCGCGCGAACTCGAAGACCCGAAGGTCTGGGACCAGCCCGAGAAGGCGCAGGCGCTCGGTCGCGAGCGCGCGCAGCTCGACGCGGTCGTCACGCGGCTCGACAAGGTGCGCGACGGCATCGGGGGCTCGCTCGAACTCCTCGAACTCGCCGAGGCCGAGAACGACTCGGCCGCGGTCGAGGGCATCGACGCGGACGCGAAGGGCCTCGAGCGCGAGGTCGCGAAGCTCGAGTTCCAGCGGATGTTCCCGGGCGAGATGGACCCGCACAGTGCGTTCGTCGACATCCAGGCCGGCGCCGGCGGCACCGAGGCCCAGGACTGGGCGCAGATGCTGATGCGCATGTACCTGAAGTGGGCCGACCAGAAGGGCCTGAAGACCGAGATCATGGACGTCTCGGACGGCGAAGTGGCCGGGATCAAGGGCGCGACGATCCGCTTCGAGGGCGAGTACGCCTACGGGTGGCTGCGCACCGAGACCGGCGTGCACCGGCTGGTGCGCAAGTCGCCGTTCGACTCCGGCAATCGCCGGCACACCTCGTTCGCGAGCGTGTTCGTCTCGCCCGAGGTGGACGACGACATCAACATCGACATCAACCCGGCCGACCTCGAGACCGACACCTACCGCTCGAGCGGCGCCGGCGGCCAGCACGTCAACAAGACCGAATCCGCGG
Organism: Steroidobacteraceae bacterium; assembly: GCA_027531255.1. GTDB lineage: Bacteria > Pseudomonadota > Gammaproteobacteria > Steroidobacterales > Steroidobacteraceae > JAPZRU01. The sequence goes on from JAPZRU010000008.1 coordinate 66,076, forward strand.
TGCGCATCAAGCACGTGCCGACCGGCATCGTGGTCGCGTGCCAGAGCGAGCGCAGCCAGCACAAGAACCGCGCCACCGCGATGAAGATGCTGAAGGCGAAGCTCTACGAGCTCGAGTTCAACAAGCGCAACGCCGCGGCGAAGGTGCTCGAGGATTCGAAGTCCGACGTCAGCTGGGGCCACCAGATCCGCTCCTACGTGCTCGACCAGTCGCGCATCAAGGACCTCCGGACGAACGTCGAGGTCGGCAACACGACGGCCGTGCTGGACGGGGATCTCGACCCGTTCATGGAAGCGAGCCTGAAGCAGGGGCTGTGAGCGTGAACGACCAGCAGGGCGGGGCCGTGGGCGGCGACCACGGGCCCATCGCGAGCAGCGACGACAACAAGCTCGTCGCGGAGCGCCGCACGAAACTCGCGAAGATCCGCGAGGCCGGCGTCGCGTTCCCGAACGACTTCCGGCGCGACGCGCTGGCGGGCGACCTGCAGACCGCCTACGGCGAGCGCACCGCCGAGTGGTTGGATGCGCACCCGACGCGCGTGACGGTCGCCGGTCGGATGCTGTTCAAGCGCATCATGGGCAAGGCCAGCTTCGCCAAGATCCAGGACCGCTCCGGACAGCTGCAGCTGTTCCTGCAGGCGGCCGCGCTCGGGACCGCCTACGAGGACTTCAAGGGCTGGGACGCCGGCGACATCCTCGGCGCGGAAGGCGTGCTGATGCGCACGAAGACCGGCGAGCTGTCGGTCAAGGTGGATCGCCTGCGGCTGCTCGTGAAGTCGCTGCGCCCGCTGCCCGACAAGTGGCACGGGCTGTCGGACGTCGACACGCGCTATCGCCAGCGCTACGTCGACCTGATCATCAACCCCGACAGCCGCGCGGTGTTCGAGTCGCGCACTCGCATCGTCCGGTACTTCCGCAGCTACCTCGACGCGGCCGGCTTCATGGAAGTCGAGACGCCGATGATGCAGCCGATCCCTGGCGGCGCCGCGGCGCGGCCGTTCGTCACGCACCACAACGCGCTCGACGTCGAGATGTACCTGCGCATCGCGCCGGAGCTGTACCTGAAGCGGCTCGTGGTCGGCGGGTTCGAACGCGTCTACGAGGTCAACCGCAACTTCCGGAACGAGGGGCTGTCGACCCGCCACAACCCCGAGTTCACGATGCTCGAGCTCTACCAGGCGTACGCGGACTACCGCGACCTGATGGACCTCGTCGAGCGCCTGTTCCGGGGGCTCGCCGACGCGATCCTCGGCGCGCGGACGGTGCGCTACCAGGGCCGCGACTACGACTTCGATGCGCCGTTCCGGCGCGTGACGATCGAGCAGCTGCTGCTCGACCACGTGCCCGGGATCGATCCCGCCCGGCTGCGCGACGCCGCCTACCTCCGCGGACTGCTCGACGCGCGGGGCGTCGCGCACGAGCCGCCCCACGGCGCGGGCCAGCTGCAGCTCGCGCTGTTCGAGGCGACCGCCGAGCACACGCTCGAGCAGCCCACGTTCGTCTACGCGTACCCGGCCGAGGTCTCGCCGCTGGCGCGCCGGAGCGACGCGGATCCGTTCGTGACCGACCGCTTCGAGTTCTTCGTCGGCGGCCGCGAACTCGCGAACGGGTTCTCGGAGCTGAACGATCCCGAGGACCAGGCCGAGCGTTTCCGCGAGCAGGCGGCGAAGAAGCAGGGCGGCGACGAGGAGGCGATGTACTACGACGCCGACTACGTGCGCGCGCTCGAGTACGGCCTGCCGCCGACCGCCGGCCTCGGCATCGGCATCGACCGCGTCGTGATGCTCTACACGGACCAGCCGTCGATCCGCGACGTGCTGCTGTTCCCGGCGATGCGTCCCGAGGCCTGAGCCGGTGGCTGGACCGCCGGCCGCCGCGCCGGTCGCCGCACCGCTTGGCGCACCGCTGGGCGCACCGGTTGGCGTCTTCGATTCCGGCGTCGGCGGGCTGACGGTGCTGCGCGCGCTGCTCGACCGCCTGCCCGGCGAGCGCTTCGTCTACCTCGGCGACACGGCGCGGCTGCCCTACGGCACGAAGAGCGGGGCGACCGTCGAGCGCTACTCGCTGCAGTGTGCGCGGCTGCTCGTCTCACGCGGCATCGACACGCTCGTCGTCGCCTGCAACACGGCGTCCGCGGTCGCGCTGCCGGCGCTGCGCGACGCGTTCCCCGGGCTGCCCGTCCAGGGCGTCATCGAGCCGGGCGCGCGCGCCGCGGTGGCGGCCACGCGGTCCGGCCACGTCGCCGTGATCGCGACCGAGGGCACCGTGCGCGGCGGCGCCTACGCCCGTGCCATCCGCGCACTCGCGCCGCACGTGCGCGTCACGTCCGTGGCCTGCCCGCTGTTCGTCGCGCTGGCCGAGGAGGGCTGGACCGACGGCCCGATCGTCGAGGCCATCGCGAGACGCTACCTCGGGCCTGCGTTCGATGCCGCGGATGCGCCCGACACGCTGGTGCTCGGGTGCACGCACTTCCCCGTGCTGCGCGCCGCGCTGGCCGCGGTACTCGGGCCCGGGATCGCGATCGTCGATTCGGCGGCGACCACCGCGTCGGCGGTTGCGGCTGCCCGCGCATCGGTTCGCGGCGCCGCGGGCGCGGGTGACGCCGGCGCCCACGCGAGCGCCGCGGGCGCGGAGGCGAGCGCGTCGGCGAGCGCGGCCGGCGAGCGCGCGAAGCTGCTCGCGACCGACGGCCCGGAGCGCTTCGCGCGCGTCAGTGCGGTGTTCGGCGTGCCGGTCCGCCCGGAGGCCGTGGAACTCGTCGAACTCGCGCCGGCGGGCTGAGCGGCGCGAGGCGAGGTCGCATCATTCGACGGCGTACGGCAGCGCCTGCGGCACGCACTCGTCGCCGCCGGCGGTCCGCAGCGCGCGGTCCCGCGCCTCCAGCGCCACGACGGCCAGCAGTTCGGTGGTGCCGCCCGCGGCGTGCGCGACGACCACCTCGCCGACCTTCGTCTCGTCGAGCAGCAGTGCGTCGAGCGGCGCCAGCGGGCGCTCCGTCTCGATGCGGTAGCGGAACGTGCGGCGCTTGATGCGGCCGAGGTGCTGCGTGCGCGCGACGATCTCCTGGCCCGTGTAGCAGCCCTTCGTGAAGCTGATGCCGTCGAGCAGGTCGAGGTTCAGCATCTGCGCGATCCAGGCCTCGGACGCCGACGGCTCGACCGTGGGATCGCCCGCGAGGATCGCGGCGCGATGCCAGTCGTCGGGGCCGCGGGCGCGTGCGCCGGCGAGACGGTGTGCGAGGGCGGGCGCGGGCCCCTGCAGCAGCCAGCGCTCGTCGAGTCGCACCGCGGTCACGCCGTCGCCGAGCGCCCGTGGCGCGCCGGGTTCGGCCGCGTCGATTCCGAGGGACTCGAGGTCCGCCGACGTCGGCGCGACCAGTCCCGCGTAGCCCCACTCGTCGGACACGTCCAGCAGCTTCACCTTCGAGCGCAGCACGAACCGCTGCAGGCGTGCCGCGACCACGGGCACCAGCGCGCGGGGCAGCTGCAGCAGCACACCGTCGTCGAGCGGGTGGAGGCGTGCCAGCGCGATCACGCGGCCCTGCGGCGTGTTGTAGGCGGCGCGCAGCGCGCCGCGGTCGGCGACGCGCCGCACGTCCTGCGTCAGCTGGCCCTGCAGGAAGGTCACGGCATCGGGGCCGCGCGCGGCCAGCGCGCCGGTATCGGGGAGCTTGCAGTAGTCCATCTCGAGGTCCGTGTGCGGGTCGAACGGGCGGGCCGTTCATCGTAGGCCATCGCGAGCTCGACCGCGGTCCCGTCATGGACAACGCGTGCTCGGGAAACGTTCCAAAGTCGCGTTTTGCAAGGATTTCGGTGTGGTGCGGGCGGCGTCTTCCGTGGCATACTTCCGCGTGATGTCAGAGCCGGTTGACACCCTTTCCAACGTCATGCCCGAGCGGAACGCGGCTCCGGCGGGAAGCGGTGATCGCAAAGCCCGGTCCGCCGATCGGCGTGACGGCGAGCCGGCGGCTGCAGCCCCCGAAGCGTTCGGCACACTCCCGGTCGAAGCCTCCGTCCTCCCGCGCGAAATCGGTGGACGGCAGGGCCCCGAGCCCACGCGGTTCGGCGACTGGGAGAAGTCCGGCCGCTGCATCGACTTCTAGCTCTCTCCTGCAAACGACGGCGCGGCTCACGGCTTCGCGGCCGTGGCGGTCCGCGCCCGAGGACGAACGATGGCCGCGCGCGAACGACCGCTATCACCGCACCTGCAGGTGTACAGGCCGATGTACACCATGGTGCTGTCCATCTCCCACCGCATCACCGGCGTCGCGCTGACGTTCGGCCTGCTGCTCTTCGCGTGGTGGCTGCTGGCGCTCGCGACCGGTCCCGAGGCCTACGCGCGCGCGGGCGAGTTCATCGGTTCGCCGTTCGGCCTGCTGGTCCTGTCGGGCTTCGCGTTCGCATACTGGTACCACTTCTTCGCCGGCATCCGGCACCTCGTCTGGGACACCGGCCGTGGCCTCGAGAAGCCGCAGGCGCGCCGCTCGGCGCTGATCGTGCTCGCGGCCACCGCGCTGTTCACCCTCGTCTCCGTGGTCGCCATCGTGCGCGCCGGAGGTGCGGCATGAGCCTGCGCAGTCCGCTCGGCCGGGTGCTGGGGCAGGGCAGCGCCGGCGGCAGCCACCACTGGTGGACCCAGCGCGTCGGTTCGGTCGCGCTGATCCCGCTCGGCCTGTGGTTCGCGGTGTCGCTCGGCATGCTCCCCGACCACGGCTACGAAACCGTGCATGCGTGGCTGGCGAAACCCGTCAACGCGGTGCTGATGCTCGTGATGGTGCCGCTGGTCGCGCACCACTCCCACCTCGGCATGCAGGTCGTGATCGAGGACTACGTCCACTCGAAGGGTCGCAAGGTCGCCGTGATGCTGTTCAGCCAGTTCGCCCACGTGCTGCTCGCCGCCGCAGCGTTCTTCGCGGTGCTGCGCGTCGCGTTCGCCGGCACCACCGGGGTCTTCGGCGCGGAGGCCGTATGAGCCAGGCCTATCCGTTCGTCGATCACACCTACGACGTCGTCGTCGTAGGGGCGGGCGGCGCGGGGCTCCGCGCCACGTTCGGCCTCGCGGAGGCCGGCTTCTCGGTGGCGAACCTGACCAAGGTCTTCCCGACCCGCAGCCATACCGTGGCCGCGCAGGGCGGCATCTCGGCTGCGCTCGGCAACATGGGCGAGGACGACTGGCGCTTCCACTACTACGACACGATCAAGGGCTCCGACTGGCTCGGGGACCAGGACGCGATCGAGTACATGTGCAAGGAGGCGCCGGCCGCCGTCATCGAGCTCGAGCACTACGGCGTGCCGTTCTCGCGCACCGAGGACGGCCGCATCTACCAGCGGCCGTTCGGCGGGATGACCACGCACTACGGCAAGGGCATCGCGCAGCGCACCTGCGCCGCGGCGGATCGCACCGGTCACGCGATGCTGCACACGCTGTACCAGCAGTCGCTGAAGCACGAGGCCACGTTCTACGTCGAGTTCTTCGCGATCGACCTGATCATGGAGAACGGCCCGAACGGTCCCGAGTGCCGCGGCGTCGTCGCGCTCGACATGGCCGAGGGCGTCCTGCACCGCTTCCGCGCCCACCGCGTGATCCTCGCGACCGGCGGCTACGGCCGCGCGTACTTCTCGTGCACGTCCGCGCACACCTGCACCGGCGACGGCGGCGGCATGGTCGCGCGCGCGGGCCTGCCGCTGCAGGACATGGAGTTCGTGCAGTTCCACCCGACCGGCATCTACGGCTCCGGCTGCCTCATCACCGAGGGCTCGCGCGGCGAGGGCGGCTACCTCACGAACTCGAAGGGCGAGCGCTTCATGGAGCGCTACGCGCCCAACGCGAAGGACCTCGCCAGCCGCGACGTCGTCTCGCGCTCGATGACGATCGAGATCCGCGAGGGTCGCGGCGTCGGTGCGAACGCGGACCACATCCACCTGCACCTCGAGCACCTGGGGCCGAAGGTCATCCACGAGCGGCTCCCCGGCATCGCGGAGACAGCGCGCATCTTCGCGGGCGTGGACGTCACGAAGGAGCCGATCCCGGTGCTGCCGACCGTGCACTACAACATGGGCGGCATCCCGACCAACATCCACGGCGAGGTGGTCACGCTGAAGGACGGGGACCCCGAGGCGGCGGTGCCCGGCCTGCTGGCGGTGGGCGAGGCCGCCTGCGTGTCCGTGCACGGCGCGAACCGGCTGGGCTCGAATTCGCTGCTCGACCTCGTCGTGTTCGGCCGCGCGGCGGCGAACCACCTGGCGAAGACGCTGAAGCCGGGCACCACGCACCGGCCGCTCGCGAAGGACGCCGGCGAGTTCGCGGTGGCGCGCCTCGACCGCCTGCGGCACGCGAACGGGTCGCGCCCGACGGCCGAGATCCGCGCCGAGATGCAGCGCGTGATGCAGAGCGACGCCGCGGTGTTCCGCACCGGCGAGTCGCTGGCCGAGGGCTGCGCGAAGCTCGCCAAGACCTTCGACTCGTTCGCCGACGTGCGCGTCACGGACCGTTCGCTGATCTGGAACACCGACCTCGTCGAGACGCTGGAGCTCGAGAACCTGCTGCTGCAGGCCGTCGCGACGGTCCAGAGCGCCGCGAACCGGAAGGAGAGCCGCGGCGCGCACGCGCGCGAGGACTACAAGGACCGCGACGACGCGAACTGGCTGAAGCACACGCTCTGCTGGGTGAACGACAGGGGCGCGGCCTGCATCGACTACCGGCCGGTGCACCTCAACACCCTGACGAACGAGGTCGAGCCGGTGCCGCCGAAGGCGCGCACCTACTGAGGCCGGCGGCCTCGCGAACTGGGATCCACCGGCCGGCGGCCCCTGCGGCGCCGTCGGCCCCGACGAGGTAAGGCGATGGTTGCGTTCACCCTGCCCGCGAACTCGCGCTACAAGGACCAGGCCGGCAAGGTCCACAAGGCACCGGCCGACGCCAGGCGCGTCAAGACGTTCCGGATCTACCGCTTCGATCCCACGAACGGCGAGAAGCCGCGGATCGACACCTACGAGGTCGATCTCGACAGGTGCGGCCCGATGGTCCTGGACGCGCTGTTCAAGATCAAGAACGAAGTCGATCCGACGCTGACGTTCCGCCGCTCGTGCCGCGAGGGCATCTGCGGCAGCTGCGCGATGAACATCGACGGCGTCAACACGCTCGCGTGCACGAAGTCGATCGCGGACGTGAAGGGCGAGGTACGGATCTTCCCGCTGCCGCACATGCCGGTCGTCAAGGACCTCGTGCCGGACCTGACGATGTTCTACGCGCAGTACGCGTCGGTGAAGCCGTGGCTGCAGACGCGCACGCCGGCGCCGCCGGACCGCGAGCGGCTGCAGTCGAAGGAGGACCAGGAGAAGATCGACCGGCCGTCCGCGTGCATCCTGTGCGCCTGCTGCTCGACTTCGTGCCCGAGCTACTGGTGGAACGGCGACCGCTATCTCGGCCCCGCGGCGCTGCTCGCCGCCTACCGCTGGATCATCGACTCGCGCGACGAGGCGACCGGCGAACGGCTCGATGCGCTCGAGGATCCGTTCAAGCTGTACCGGTGCCACACGATCATGAACTGCACCGAGGCGTGCCCGAAGGACCTGAACCCGGCGCGGGCGATCGCCGAGATCAAGAAGATGCTGGTGGAGCGCCAGCACTGAGCGGGCGGCCGGGGGCGGGGCGCGACGTGGGCGACCGGACGGTGCCGGGCGGCGCGGACGCTGCCGACGCGCTCGAGGCGGCCCTGCTCGCCGAGCCGGGGAGCCCTGAGTGGAAGCGCCTGCGGTGGCGCGCGGGCCGCCGCGGGATGAAGGAACTGGACGTCCTGTTCGCGCGCTATCTGGAGCACGGCTGGCCGACCGCGGACGCCGCGGAACGGCGCGCGTTCCTGGCGCTCCTCGAACTGCAGGATCCGGAACTCGCGCGGCTCGTGCTCGCGCGCGCCGGCGTCGTCGCCGAGGATCCGGCCCGCGCCGCGCTCGTGGAGAAACTCACGGATGGCCGGTACGCCCGCCTGCCGGCTTGAGCCACGCCGTCGGCCCGGCCTCGCGCCCGTCGCGGGCGCGGCCGTGGGGTCGGTCCTGCTGGTCCTGCTCGTGGTCGACCTGCCGCTCCCCCTCCGGTTCCCGCTGCTGGTTGCTTTCTGTGTCGCCGCGTACGCGCTGCACCGGCAACTGGCAGCCGACACGGCGCCGCGGCGGCTCGAGTGGGCCGCGGACGGCGGCTGGACGGTCGACGGCCGGCAGGCGCGTCTCGCCGGCAGCACCCGGGTCTACCCCGGACTGGTGCTGCTCCGGTTCCGGGAGCGCGGCGTGAGGGCGTGCTGGGTGCTGCGCGGCGAGATTCCCGCGGACGATTTCCGGCGCCTCAAGGCGCGGCTGCGGCTGGGATCGCCGGACCGCGGGTCGCCGGTCGGAAGTTCGTAGGTAGTGCCCCTGCTAGAATCCCGGGCCTCACCGGTACACGGTTTCTTCATGCGCCAATCGCCGGAGCGTCGCCTCGTGCCGGAACCTCGAAAGTTCCCGGGGCGCGAACTTTCCCGCCGGCGGGCGGTCTACCAGCCGCATCCCGGGTGCGGCCGACGTCCGGGATCCGCGCGGTGAGCGGCGAGACCAGCGACCTGGCGCTCGTCGAACGCGTCCAGCGCGGCGACCGCAAGGCCTTCGACGTACTGGTGCTGCGGTACCAGCACAAGGTGCTGAAGCTCGTCATGCGCTACATCCGGGACGCCGCCGAGGCGGAAGACGTCGCGCAGGAAGCGTTCGTCAAGGCGTACCGGGCGCTTCCCGCGTTTCGCGGCGACAGCGCCTTCTACACCTGGCTGTACCGCATCGCGATCAACACCGCCAAGAACGCCCTCGTGTCGAGCAAGCGCCGACCGATCGACTACGACCTCGACCTGCAGGATCCCGAGCAGTACGACATGGCGGCCCGCCTCAAGGACTCCGAGACCCCGGAAGGCCTGCTGCTCACGGACGAGATCCGTGAGACCGTCAACGCGGCTATCGCTGACCTGCCCGAGGATCTGCGCACCGCGATCGTGCTGCGCGAGATCGACGGCCTCAGCTACGAGGAGATCGCCGCGGCGATGGACTGCCCCGTCGGCACCGTGCGCTCGCGCATCTTCCGCGCGCGCGAGGCGATCGACCGTCGCCTCCGCCCCATCTTCGACGCCGGCCTCGGACGACCCGAGGAATGAACTTCCACCGAGCCTGCCCGCCATGAGCGAAACACTCCACGAACAGCTCTCGGCCCTGCTCGACGGCGAACTGCCGCCCGAGGAGACCGAACTCCTGCTGAAGCGCCTCGAGCGAGATCAGGCGCTGCGCGGCACGCTGGCTCGCTACAACCTCGCGGGAGACGTGCTGCGCGGCGATCGCGCCCAGGCGTCGCCGCGCTTCCCGCTGAAGGTCTCGCAGGCCATCGCGCGCGAGGCGCCGCACGTCGCGGCGGTGGCGGCGGCGGGAGCGGCCGCGACCCCGGCGGTGCACACGGCTGCGAGCCGTCGCGCGCCGCGCTGGCTGCAGTCCGTGGTCGGACTCGCCACGGCGGCCGCCGTCGCGACCGTCGCGGTGGTCGTGCTCCAGCGGGATCCCGCGCCCGGCGTCGGTCCCGGTGCGGGCATCCCCGTCGCGTCGACGGCGGCGCCGGCCACGAATGAAGTGACGGCCGCAGCGCCCGCGCCGGCGGCCGTGGCTCCCTATGCCGCGCCGGGCGAGGGCGCGGTGGCCACGCTCGCGGGGACCGGCGAGCCGCTCAGCTACGTCACGCCGCCGGCGCCGGGCGGCGCGGTCCGCACCATCCCCGACGCGCAACTCGCGAACTACGTCGTGGCGCATTCGGAGTTCAGCTCGCCGCTCGGGCGGCGCAGCGTGCTCACGGGCCTGATGGTCGGCCAGGCGCCGGTCGAAGGGGCGCGCTGAACGTGCGTCGGACGGGCTCGATGCGCACGCCGCGGCTCGCGCCGCTCGCGGGCTGGTGGCTGGTCTGGACGGCGTTCCTGTTCGCGGCGCCGGCGGTCCGCGCCGACGCGGACGACCCGCGCGCGTGGCTCGATTCGATGAACGAGGCGCTCGCCTCGCGCACCTACGACGGCGAGTTCCTGCACCTCTCCAACGGGCGCGTCGAGAAGATGCGGATCCTGCACCGCGCGAGCGGCGGTCGCATCTCCGAGCGGCTCGTCAGCCTGTCGGGCAGCGGCCGCGAGATCGTGCGCAGCGACGGCGAAGTGCAGTGCTACCTCCCGGACCAGCGGAAGGTGCTGGTCGAGTCGCGGGAGGAGCGCGGGCCGCTGCTCGGCACCCTGCCGCGCTTCGACGCGAACGTCGAGCAGCACTACCGCCTCGAGATCGTCGGGCGCGCGCGCTCGGTGCTCGGCCGCCCGGCGCGCATCGTCGCGGTCACGCCGCGCGACGCGTATCGGTTCGGGTACCGGCTATGGATCGACGAACAGTCGCGCATGCCGGTGCGCACCGACCTCTGCGACGCGCAGGGCAACGTGCTCGAGCAGGTGCTGTTCACCTCCCTGAACCTCAACGTGTCGATCCCGGACGCCGCGTTCCGGCCGGCGGTCAGGCCCGACGGCTTCGAGTGGGTGCGCCAGGGGCGCGGGCTCGCCACGACGGCCGAGGGCACGGGCTGGCGCCTCCTGCGCCTGCCGCCCGGGTTCCGTCTCAGTTCCACCAGCCAGCAGCGGCTGTCCGGCAACGACCGGCCCGCGATGCACATGGTCCTCTCGGACGGGCTCGCCTCGGTCTCCGTGTTCATCGAGACGCCGACCGCGGCACGCCCGGCGGCGACGGGGCAGGGGCGCGTCGGTTCCGCGTTCGCGTACTCGACCGTCGTCCGGGGCCACCAGGTGACGGCCGTGGGCGAGGTCCCGCCGCAGACCGTCCAGTTCATCGCGTCCGGCGTGGTCCCCGCCGAGCAGGCCCGCCGCTGAGCACCGGGCGGCTGGTGGTCTGGTCGCGCGAGGGCTGCGGCCTCTGCGACGAACTCGTCGAGGAACTGGCCCCGTGGGCGGCCGCGCGCGGCTGGGCTCTCGAGGTCCGCGACGTCGACGACGACCCCGAGGCGCGGCGCCGGTTCGGGCTGAAGATCCCCGTCCTGGTGCTCGACGGCACCGTGGTGTGCCATGGCCGGCTCGACCTGCCGGAACTGGAGCGCCTCGTCCGCGGCCGGCCCTGAACCGCCGCGGGCCCGTGGATGCCGCCGGCCGCGCCGCGTCGCGCCCCGTGAGCCGGCGCGCGGCGGGCGCCGGGGGCACCGCTGCTATACTCCCGGGTCACGCGTTTACCGCCCGCCGGCCCCGGTTCCCCCCGGCCGGTCCCGGGCACGGGTCCCGATGCAGCACATCCGCAACTTCTCGATCATCGCGCACGTCGACCACGGCAAGTCCACGCTCGCCGACCGCCTGATCCAGCTCTGCGGCGGTCTCGAGAACCGCGAGATGCAGGAACAGGTGCTCGACTCGATGGACATCGAGCGCGAGCGCGGCATCACGATCAAGGCGCAGAGCGTCACGCTGCGCTACAAGGCCCGCGACGGCGGTCTGTACCAGCTGAACTTCATCGACACGCCGGGCCACGTCGACTTCTCGTACGAGGTGTCGCGCTCGCTCGCCGCCTGCGAGGGCGCGTTGCTGGTGGTCGACGCCGCGCAGGGCGTCGAGGCGCAGAGCGTCGCGAACTGCTACACCGCGCTCGACCAGGGCCTCGAGGTGCTGCCGGTCATCAACAAGATCGACCTGCCGTCCGCGGACCCCGACCGCGTGATCAAGGAGATCGAGGAGATCATCGGGATCGAGGCGGGCGACGCGGTGCGCGTGTCCGCGAAGACCGGCCAGAACGTCGACGAGCTGCTCGAGGCGATCGTGGCGCGGATCCCGAGGCCTTCGGGCGACCCGCACGGTCCGCTGCAGGCGCTGATCATCGACTCCTGGTTCGACAACTACGTCGGCGTGGTCTCGCTCGTGCGGGTCGTGAACGGCACGCTGAAGCGCGGCCAGAAGATCCGCGTCTGGACCACCGGCCGCGCGCACGAGTGCACGCGGCTCGGCCGCTTCACGCCGAAGCGGATCGACGGCGAGGAGCTCTCGGCCGGCGAGGTCGGCTTCGTGATCGCCGGCATCAAGGAGATCGACGGCGCCCCGGTCGGCGACACGATCACGCTGGAGTCGCGGCCGTGCTCGGCGCCGCTGCCGGGCTTCAAGAAGATCCAGCCACGCGTCTTCGCGGGCCTGTTCCCGGTCAACTCCGAGGACTACGAGGCCTTCCGCGACGCGCTCTCGAAGCTGAAGCTGAACGACTCCGCGCTGAACTACGAGCCCGAGGTGTCGACCGCGCTCGGCTTCGGCTTCCGGATCGGCTTCCTCGGCCTGCTGCACATGGAGATCGTGCAGGAGCGCCTCGAGCGCGAGTACAACCTCGACCTCGTGACCTCCGCGCCGACCGTGGTCTACGAGATCGTGCAGACCGACGGCGAGGTGGTCTACGTCGACAACCCGTCGAAGCTGCCGCCGCTCGACCGCATCGAGGAGATGCGCGAGCCGATCATCACGGCGAACATCCTGGTGCCGCCCGAGCACGTCGGCGGGGTGCTGCAGCTCTGCACCGAGAAGCGCGGCGTGCAGAAGAAGATGCTGTACGTCGGCAACCAGGTGTCGCTGCAGTACGAGCTGCCGATGGCCGACGTGGTGCTGGACTTCTTCGACCGCCTGAAGAGCGTGTCGCGCGGCTACGCGTCGTTCGACTACGAGTTCAACCGCTTCGAGCCGGCGAACCTGGTGCGCCTCGACGTGCTGATCAACGGCGACCGCGTCGACGCGCTCAGCCTGATCGTCCACCGCGACAACGCCTACCACCGCGGCCGCGAGCTGGTCGACAAGATGCAGGAGCTGATCCCGCGCCAGATGTTCGACATCGCGATCCAGGCCGCGATCGGCAGCCAGGTGGTCGCGCGCTCGAGCGTGAAGGCGCTGCGCAAGAACGTGCTGGCGAAGTGCTACGGCGGCGACGTCAGCCGCAAGCGCAAGCTGCTCGAGAAGCAGAAAGAGGGCAAGAAGCGGATGAAGCAGGTCGGCAGCGTCGAGATCCCGCAGGAGGCGTTCCTCGCGGTGCTCCAGGTCGGCAAGAAGTAGGCCGGCCGTGGTCGTCGATTTCTCCTTCATCCTCGTGGTGCTGGCCGCGCTGACGGGCGCGATCTGGGCCTTCGACCGCGCGCTGCTGGCGCGCCGCCGCGGCGCGGCGGCTCGCGAGCCGATCGTCGTCGAGTACGCGCGCTCGTTCTTCCCGATCATCCTGATCGTGCTGGTGGTGCGCTCGTTCCTGTTCGAGCCGTTCCGGATCCCGTCCGACTCGATGATGCCGACGCTGCTCGACGGCGACTTCATCTTCGTCTCGAAGTACGCCTACGGGCTGCGGTTGCCGGTGGCCAACACGAAGTTCTACGAGATCGGCGCCCCCGAACGCGGCGACGTCATCGTGTTCCGCAAGCCCGCGGACCCGTCGGTGAACTACATCAAGCGGCTGGTCGGGCTGCCCGGGGACCGGATCCAGGTGCGCGGCGACGCCATCTGGGTGAACGGGCGCGCGGCGAAGGTGGACGCCTCGGGGCCGTTCACCGACGACGAGTGCTACCGGAACTTCCGCGAGGGCGAGGAGCAGCTGGGCGGGCACCGCCACCGGATGATGTACTGCCCCGGGCAGACCACGAGCTATGGACGCGGCTGCCAGGGCGAACGCAACCTGAACGAGTGCCTCGCGCCGCTGGCGCTGGCGAGTTCACCGGTCGGCGCGGATGTCGACTTCGAGACGGTCGTGCCGGAAGGGCACTATTTCTTCATGGGCGACAACCGGGATAACAGCCAGGACAGCCGCTTCCCCGAGGTGGGCTTCGTGCCGGAAGGCAACCTCGTCGGCAAGGCGGTGCGGATCTGGCTCAGCTGGGGCGGCGGCTCGGGCCCGAACTGGGACCGGATCGGCATGGCGATCCGCTGAGGGCCGGGCACGTCGGGGGCATCGGGACAATGAGGGACTGGACGTGAAACAGCACCAGCGCGGCAAGACCTTCTTCGGCACGCTGATCCTCGTGGCGTTCGTCGGGCTGTTCGTGTTCGCGGGGATCAAGCTGGCGCCCGCGTACCTCGAGTACATGAAGGTTGCGCGCGTGCTCGAGGACCTGAAGAGCCAAGCGGCGGGCGGCGTAGCGGGCGGTCCGCAGGCGATCCGCAGCGCGCTCGCGAAGCGCTTCGACATCGAGATGGTGAACAGCATCGGGCCGCGCGACGTCGAGATCACGCGCGAGGGCGACGTCTTCAACGTGCGGGCCGCGTACTCGCGCGAGGAGAAGTTCGTCGCCAACGTCAGTTTCCTGCTGCACTTCGACAAGACCGTCGCGGTGCCGGCGACTTGAGGCGGGCGGCGTGACCGCGGCGGCCGACTGGGCGGCCCGTGCGCTCGGCCACCGGTTCGCCGACGCGGATCTCGTCACGGCCGCGCTGACCCACCGCAGCGCGCGCGGCAGCCACAACGAGCGCCTCGAGTTCCTCGGCGACGCGGTGCTGAGCCTCGGCGTCGCGGGACTCCTGTTCCGCGAGTTCGGGGCCGCCGCGGAGGGGGATCTCAGCCGCTATCGCGCGGCGCTCGTCAGTGGCGAGGCGCTCGCCGACGTCGCCGAGTCGCTCGGCGTGGGCGAGCACCTGCGGCTGGGCCCCGGGGAGCTCAAGTCCGGCGGCTTCCGCCGGCGCTCGATCCTGGCCGACGCACTGGAGGCGCTGATCGGCGCGGTGTACCTCGACGCGGGATTCGAGGCGGCGCGGGCGCTGGTCGAGCGGCTCGTGCGCCCGCGGCTGGATTCCCTGCCGGCCGCGCTCGCGCTCAAGGACGCGAAGACGCGCCTGCAGGAGTGGCTGCAGGGGCGCGGATTGCCACTGCCGAGGTACGCCGTCCTCGACGTGCGCGGCGAGCCGCACGATCAGCTGTTCACGGTACGCTGCGAGATCGAGGCAGTGGGCGGGCCGTTCGAGGGACGCGGGCCGAGCCGGCGCCGTGCGGAACAGGAGGCGGCCGAGGCCGCGCTGGAGCGGCTGATCACGAACCCCGCCGCCGTGGCGGAGTCGAAGGAAGCGCCTCCGCCCGTCGCGGGCGAGGGCGTGCGGTCGAGCGGCGGAGGCACGCGATGAACGAGGACAGGCGTCGGGGACGCGGGGACGCGGAGGCGGACCCGGGCGTGAGCCCGGAGGCGCTCGAGGGTGCCGGCCGGGACGACGCGACCGCGGTCGCGCCCGGGCATCGGGCGGGCTTCGCGGCACTGGTCGGTCGCCCGAACGTCGGCAAGTCGACGCTCCTGAACGCGCTGCTCGAGCGCAAGCTGTCGATCGTCACGCCGAAGCCGCAGACCACGCGGCACCGGATTCTCGGGATCCTCAGCCGGCCCGAGTACCAGATCGCGATCGTGGACACGCCGGGCATCCACGACGGCCATCGGCGGATGCTGAACCAGTACATGAACCGCTCCGCCGCGGCCTCGCTCGAGGACGCGGACGTCGTCGTGTTCGTCGTCGAGGCGCTGCGCTGGACCGACGAGGACGAGCGCGTGCTCGACCGCATCCGTCGGGCCGGCCGGCCGGCGGTGCTGGTCGTCAACAAGGTCGATCGCGCGCGGCCGAAGCTCCGCCTGCTGCCGTACATCGAGCAGCTGACGCAGAAGCACGCCTTCGCGGAGGTGCTGCCGCTGTCGGCGATGAAGCGCGACAATCTCGCCCGCCTGCCGGCCGTGATCGCGCAGCAGCTGCCGGAATCGCCGCCGCTGTTCCCGCCCGAGCAGTACACGGACCGCAGCGAGAAGTTCCAGGCCGCGGAGATCATCCGCGAGAAGCTGACGCTGCGCCTGCAGGAGGAACTGCCGTACGGCCTCACGGTCGAGATCGAGCGTCTCGCGGAGCTCGAGGACGGGCGGCTCGAGATCCACGCGGTGATCTGGGTCGAGCGGCCCGGCCAGAAGGCGATCGTGATCGGCGAGGGCGGCGCGCTCCTGAAGGAGGTCGGCCGCGCCGCGCGCCTCGACCTCAACCGACTCTACGGCCGGCGCGTGCACCTCGAGCTCTGGGTCAAGGTGAAGGAGAACTGGGCCGACAGCGCGCAGGCCCTGCGCTCGTTCGGCTACGAGAGCCTCTGAGGCGCGGGCCCGATGCGCTCCGCGCGCCGCGTCCAGCTCCAGCCGGCGTACCTGCTCCACCATCGGCCGTGGCGCGATTCGAGCCGCGTCGTCGAACTGCACGTGCGCGAGCACGGGCGGGTCAGCCTGTTCGCGAAGGGCGCGCGGCGCGCGAACCACGCCTGGGCGCCGGTTCTGCAGCCCTTCCTGCCGCTGCTGGTGTCGTGGAGCGGCGCCGGCGACGGCGGCACGCTGACCGGCGCCGAACTCGACGGCGCGCCCGTCGCGCTGCCGCCGGCGCGGCTGATGAGCGGCTTCTACCTGAACGAGCTGCAGCTGAAGCTGCTGCCGCGACAGGACCCGCACCCGGGGATCTACGACGCCTACGCCGACGCGCTCGGCGGACTGCGCGCCGCCGACGCGGAGGCGCGCACGCTGCGGCTGTTCGAGAAGCGCCTGCTCGACGCCCTCGGATACGGCATCGACTATGCCCACGTCGCCGAGAGCGGCGAGCCGGTCGAGCCGGCGGCGTACTATCATGTGGGGCCGGAGCGGGGCGTGCTCGGCGTTGCGGACGACCCGGGTTCCCCGTACGCGTACCGCGGCGCCGACCTGCTGTCGCTCGCGGCCGAGGAACTCCACGAGCCCTCGGGCATCGCGGCGGCGCGGCGACTGCTGCACGGACAGCTGGAGACGCCGCTCGAGCGCCGCGAACTCGGCACGCGCACGGTCGCGCGTGCGGTGCGCAGCACGGGCGTCGGCAGGACGAATCGCGGCGACGGAGAACGCAGCCAATGACCATCGACGGGGCGCGGCACGGCATCGCGCTCGGCGTGAACATCGACCACGTCGCGACGCTCCGGCAGGCGCGACGCTCGGCCTACCCGGACCCGCTCTACGCGGCGCTGCTCTGCGAGCAGCACGGCGCGGACAGCATCACGCTGCACCTCCGCGAGGATCGCCGCCACATCCAGGACCACGACGTCGAGCGGATGCGCGCCTCCCTCCAGACGCGCATGAACCTCGAGATGGGCGCCACCGAGGAGATGCTCGGGATCGCCGCGCGCCTGAAGCCCGCGGACGTCTGCCTCGTGCCCGAGCGCCGGGCGGAAGTCACCACCGAGGGTGGGCTCGACGTGGTCGGCCGGCTGGCCGAGTTGCGCGAGGCGACCGCTCGGCTCGGGGCCGCCGGCATCCGGGTCTCGCTCTTCATCGATCCGGAGCCCGCGCAGATCGAGGCGGCGGTGAACTGCCGCGCGGCGGTGATCGAGCTCCACACCGGCGCGTATGCGGAGGCGGAAGGCGAGCGGCGTGGCCACGAGCTGCACCGGCTCGCGCACGCCGCCAGGCTCGCGCACGGCGCCGGCCTGGTCGTGAACGCTGGCCACGGCCTGCATTACCACAACGTCCAGCCGGTGGCCGCGATACCCGAGATCGTCGAACTCAACATCGGCCACGCGATCGTCGCGCGCGCGGTGTTCATGGGCCTCCCCGAGGCGGTGCGCGAGATGAAGCGCCTGATGCTCGAAGCGCGCACCGGATGATCTTCGGGATCGGCACCGACCTGATCCGGATCGAGCGCGTGGAGGCGACGTACCGGAAGTTCGGTCGCCACTTCGTCGAGCGCCTGCTGATGCCCGAGGAGCGCGCGTCGTTCGCGCGCCACGAGGCGCGCGAGGCGCGCGCAGTGCGCTTCCTGGCCCAGCGGTTCGCGGCCAAGGAGGCGATCGTCAAGGCGCTCGGCACCGGGTTCGCGCACGGTCTCTGGATCCGCGACTGCGGCGTCGTGCAGAACGCGTGGGGCCGGCCGGAGGTAGCGTGGTCCGAGCGCGGCGCCCGCGTCCGCGACGCGCTCGGCGCCGGCGAGGGCCACGTGACACTGACGGACGAGGCCGGCCTCGTGGTCGCGGTCGCCGTGCTGCTGCGGCGGCAGGAGGCCGACCGTGGGTAAGCCGCTGCCGATCGTCGACACGCCGGTCGAGATCGTAGATCTCGCCCACGACGGCCGCGGGGTCGGCCGCCTCGACGGCAAGGCAGTGTTCGTCGCGGGCGCGCTGCCCGGCGAACGCGTGCGGCTCGGCCGGCGTCGGCGACGCGGCGGCATCGAGGAGGCGGAACTCGCCGAGGTGCTGGAGCCTGCGCCCGACCGGGTCCAGCCGCCGTGCGCCCACTTCGGCCTCTGCGGCGGCTGCGCCCTCCAGCATCTGGCCCCGGCGGCGCAGCTGGCTGCGAAGGACCGCGAGCTGCAGGCGCAGCTCGAACGACTCGGCCGCGTGACGCCCGAAGAACGGCTGGCGCCGCTCGCGGGCCCGGCATGGGAGTATCGGCGCCGCGCACGGCTCGGGGTGAAGTACGTCGCCAAGAAGGAGCGCGTGCTCGTCGGGTTCCGCGAGCGCGAGAGTCCGTACGTCACGGACGTGCGCCGCTGCCACGTGCTGGTGCCGCCGGTGGGCGGGCTCCTCGAGCCGCTTGGCGACCTGGTCGGCGGGCTCGCGATCCGCGATCGCATCCCGCAGATCGAGGTGGCGGTCGCGGACGGGGCCGCACGCCCGCGCGTGGTGCTGGTGGTGCGGGTTCTCGACGCACCCGGCGCCGACGACGTCGCGCGGTTGCGCGCGTTCGCGGCCGAGCGCGGCGTCGAGTTCTGGCTGCAGCCCGGCGGCCTCGAGACCGCCGCGCCGCTCGATCCGGCGGCCTCGCCGGGGCCGCTGACCTACCGGTTGCCGGCGTTCGACGTCACGCTCGAGTTCGGCCCGCTCGACTTCGTGCAGGTGAACGCGGCGCTGAACGCGCGGATGGTCGAGCACGCGCTGGCATGGCTGGCGGCCGAGCCCGGTCACGCCGTCCTCGACCTCTACTGCGGCCTAGGCAACTTCACGCTGCCGATCGCCCGGCGCGCCGGGCGCGTGCTCGGCGTCGAAGGCGAGGCGGGGCTGGTGTCGCGCGCACGCGCGAATGCCGCGGCGAACGCCATTTCGAACGCCGAGTTCGCCGTGGCCGACCTGTCCGCCGACCTGCGCGGCGAGCCGTGGGCGCGCGCGCGCTTCGACCGCGTGCTGCTCGATCCCCCGCGCGTCGGCGCGCGGGAGGTGCTGCCGCTGGTGGCGGCCAGCGGCGCGAAGCGGGTCGTGTATATTTCCTGCCATCCGGGCAGCCTGGCGCGCGACGCTGGGCTGCTGGTGCACGAGCACGGATTCCGCCTGCGGGCGGCCGGAGTCATGGACATGTTCCCGCACACGGCGCACGTCGAGTCGATCGCGGTCTTCGAGCGCACCTAGTGGGCGTCGAGATCGAGCGCAAGTTCCTGGTCCGCGGCGATGCCTGGCGCGCGCAGGCCGTGCGCAGCCAGCGGTTGCGGCAGGGCTATCTCGCCAACACCTCGCGCAGTTCCGTGCGAGTGCGCCTCGCCGGAGACCGTGCGTGGCTCAGCGTCAAGAGCATGACCCGCGAGCTCGCGCGCCTCGAGTTCGAGTACGAGATCGCGGTGGCCGACGCCGGCCCGCTGCTCGACGCGCTCTGCGAGCCACCGCTGCTCGACAAGGTGCGCCACTACGTGCCCTTCGGCCGCCACGAGTGGGAAGTGGACGAGTTCCTCGGCGACAACGCCGGGCTCGTGGTCGCCGAGCTCGAGCTCGACGCTGCGGACGAGCCCTACGAGGCGCCGGCCTGGCTCGGCCGCGAGGTCACGCACGAGGACCGCTACTACAACTTCAACCTCGCCGCGCGCCCGTACGGCCGGTGGACCGCGGCGGAACGCGCGGCGGTCGACGCGGAGGCCACCGCCTGATGGTGCTCGGGCCGCTCATGGTCGACGTGCCGGGGCGGTCGCTGCTACCCGAGGATCGCGACGTGCTCGAGCATCCGCTCGTCGGCAGCGTGATCCTGTTCAGCCGCAACTACGAGAACGTCGAGCAGCTGCGCGCGCTCGTCGCCGAGATCCGCGCGGTGCGCTCGCCGCCACTGCTGGTCGCCGCCGACTACGAGGGCGGGCGCGTGCAGCGCTTCCGCGAAGGCTTCACGCGGATCCCACCGATGCGCCGGATCGGCCGCGAGTACCGGATGGATCGCGCGCGCGGGCGTGAGCTCGCGCAGCAGGCGGGTTGGGTGATAGGGGCCGAGCTCCGCGCGGTCGGCATCGACCTCTGCTTCGCGCCGGTGGTCGATCTCGAGTACGGCGTCAGCGAGGTCATCGGCGACCGCGCGTTCCACAGGGATCCGGATGCCGTCGCGGTGCTCGCCGGTGCGGTGATGGCGGGACTGCGCGACGCGGGGATGGCCGCGACGGCCAAGCATTTCCCCGGTCACGGTGCGGTGGTGGCCGATTCGCACGTCGCGCTCCCGGTGGATCGCCGCGAACTCGTGGATCTCGAGGCGGACCTGCGCCCGTACCGCCGGCTGATCGCCAACGGGCTGCCGTCCGTGATGGCGGCGCACGTGGTGTTCCCGGCGGTGGACTCGCTGCCGGCCAGCCTGTCGCGGCGCTGGATCGAGGGCGTGCTGCGCGGCGATCTCGACTTCCGCGGCGCCGTGTTCACCGACGATCTCGGCATGGCGGGCGCCAGGCACTTCGGCGACGTGGTGCGCAGGGCGGAGCTGGCGCTGGCCGCCGGCTGCGACGTCCTGCCGGTCTGCAACGACCGCGCGGCGGTGGTCGACCTGCTGCAGCGGCTCGACGCACGGCCCGAGCCCGTCCGCGCCCTCCGCACCGCGCGGCTGCACGGGCGCGGCCCGGCGCCGGACCTCGCGACGCGCGAGGCGCTGTTGGCTTCCGACACGTGGCGCCGCTGCACCGCCGCGCTCGCGAGGTGCCTCGACGCACCGCCGGATCTCTCGCTGGACGGGGAGGTGACGTGATGGGACTGCCGCAGGAACTCGCGCTGGCTCTGCTCGAGGAGATTCCCGAGGGCATCGCGGTGCTCGACTCGGGCGAGGCGCGCTGGCCGGTCGTGTTCGTCAACCGGTCCTTCGAGCGGCTGCGAGGCGAGCCGCGCGAGGCGCTGCTCCAGCTCGACCTCGCCGGCCTGCTGCGGCACGCCGAGGATCCGGTGGCGTTGGACGAGCTGCAGGCGCTGATGGCGCGCGGCGAGACCGTCACGGTCCGCTCGCGCGCCGAGCATGCCGGCGGCGGTCCGCGGCTCGCGGAGATCCGCTTCCAGCCGCTGCGCGACGCCACCGGCACGGTGAGGCACTACGTCAGCTACCACCACGCGCTGCCGCCCGATGCGCCGCCGCCGCCCGAGGCGCGGCCGGTGCAGCGCGACGATCGCCTGACGGGGCTGTGTCACGCGGAATACTTCCGCGACCTGTATCGCCGCGACTTCTCGATCGCGAGCCGCGAGGGACGCCTGCTGACGCTGTTCGTGGTCGACGTCGACTGCCTCGGGATCTACAACGAAACCTTCGGCATGCAGGCCGGCGACTCGCTGATCCGGCGCATCGCGCGCGCGCTGCACTCGGCGCTGCGGCGGGGCAGCGACCTGGTCGCTCGCCTCGAGGGCGGGCGCTTCGTGGCGCTGGCAACGGGAATGACGCCCGAGCAGGCACAACGGCACGGCGAGACGCTCGCAGCGCGCGTGCGCGAATTGCACGTGCACCATCCGCGGTCGCGCGTCGCGCGGTTCGTGACGGTCAGCGTCGGCGTCGCCCACTGCACGCCGGGCCCGGGGATGTCGTCCGCAGTGCTGGTCGACGCGGCCCTGCAGGCGCTGGAACAGGCGCGCCAGGACGGCTGCAACCGGGTTGCGCTGCGGGACGCCAACGGCTGAAACGCGGGGACATGCCCGATCTCGTGCGCAGCCACGACATGGGGAGCGTCCCGCTGTTTCAGGCCTGCGAGACCTGCGCGATCACCCCGAGCGCGGGGTGATCGAAGTAGTGGCGTTCGTCGAAGCGGACGCGGCGGCGCTCGCGCAGCTGGTGCACCCCGCCTTCGGGCGTCGGCCAGTTCACCTGAACCCGCAGGAACAGGTACTGACCGCGCTGCACGGTGACCGCGCCGTTCACCCCGCTCCCCGGCCCGAGCATCTCGGCCAGGTTCGCGGTGGTCGAGCCGTTCGCGGGCACCGTCGCGATCCAGGCGCCCTGGCCGAGCACGCGGTAGCCGCTGCTCCGCCGCAGCGCGCCCCCGAGATTGCCGAAGCGCCACTCCGCGGCCGGCAGCAGCTGGATCCTCGGGTTCGTCTCCGGGGCCGCGGCCTCGGGCAGCGTCATCACGGTCGGCGCCGGCGGCGTCGCGCCGGGCTGGCGGAACACGAGCACTTCCACGCGGAACCGCGCGCCGGCGGGGGCCTGTGCGAACGTCGGACCGGCGAGTGCACCGACGCCGAGGCCGCCGAGACCGGCGAGCAGCGTGCGGCGGGAGAGCGGGGCTGGCATGCGCGGCAGTCTAGCGTGGCGCGCGCCGGGGCGTCAGGACGTGCCCCGGCGCCGCCGAGCGGTCGCAGGATGGCCGGTCGGCCGCCGGCGGGTCACGGGGCGCCGAGCTGCCCGAGCAGCGCGTCGGCGGCCTTGCAGCGTGCCTCTTCGGTCTCGTGGCGACCGCTGAAGCGCAGCTTGCTCGGCCCATCGAGCCGCCAGGTCTTCGGCTCCTTCTGCACGAGCTTCAGCACCACCTTCGGGTCCACCGAGTGCTGTTCGCCGAACTCGACGAGGCCGCCGAGCGGGCCGACCTCGAGGCGCTTCAGGCCGAGCCGCGCGGCGCGGAGCTTCAGGCGCGTGATCCGGAACAGGTGCTGCGTCGGTGCCTGCAGCGGCCCGAACCGGTCGATCATCTCGGCTTCGAGCTCGCCGAGCGCCTCGGCGTCCGGCGCCGCCGAGATGCGCTTGTACAGCACGAGTCGCAGGTGCACGTCGGGCATGTAGTCTTCCGGGATGAGCGTCGGCACGTGCAGGTCGAGCTCCGGCCCGGAGTGCAGCGGCTTCTCGAGGTCGGGCTCCTTGCCTTCCTTGAGCGCCTTGACCGCGCGCTCCAGCAGGTCGAGGTACAGGCTGAAGCCGATCTCGGTGATCTGGCCGCTCTGCTCCTCGCCGAGCAGCTCACCCGCGCCGCGGATCTCGAGGTCGTGCGTCGCGAGCGTGAACCCGGCGCCGAGGTCCTCGAGCGACTCGATCGCCTCCAGGCGCTTCTTCGCGTCGCCGGTCAGCGCCGCCTTCGGCGGCGCGAGGAGGTACGCGTAGGCACGGTGCCTGGAGCGGCCGACGCGACCGCGCAGCTGGTGCAGCTGCGCGAGGCCGAAGCGGTCGGCGCGGTCGATCACGATCGTGTTGGCGGTCGGCACGTCGATGCCGGACTCGACGATCGTCGTGCACATCAGCACGGTGAAGCGGCGGTGGTAGAAGTCGAGCATCAGCTGCTCGAGGTCGCGCTCGCGCATCTGGCCGTGGCCCACGCGCACCTCGGCCTCCGGCACCAGCGCGCGGATCTCGTCGGCACGCTTCTCGATAGTCTCCACCGTGTTGTGGACGAAGTAGACCTGCCCGCCGCGGCGGATCTCGCGGAGGATCGCCTCGCGGATCGTCGGCGCGTTCCACTCGATCACGAAGGTCTGCACCGCGAGGCGCTCGGCCGGCGGCGTCGTGATCAGCGAGAGGTCGCGCAGGCCGCCGAGCGACATGTTCAGCGTGCGCGGGATCGGCGTCGCGGTCAGCGTCAGCACGTCGACGTCGGCGCGCAGCTTCTTGAGCCGCTCCTTGTCGCGCACGCCGAAGCGGTGCTCCTCGTCGACGATGATCAGGCCGAGGTCCCTGAACTTCACGTCGCCCTGCAGCAGCCGGTGCGTGGCGACCACGACGTCGATGCCGCCCGCTTCGAGGCCCTTCAGCACCTCGTTGGCCTGCTTCTGGCTCCTGAAGCGGGACAGGCTCTCGACCTTGATCGGCCAGTCCGCGAAGCGGTCCTGGAAGGTCTGGAAGTGCTGCTGCGCGAGCAGCGTGGTCGGCACCAGCACCGCGACCTGCTTGCCGGCCTGCACGGCGACGAACGCGGCGCGCAGCGCGACCTCCGTCTTGCCGAAGCCGACGTCGCCGCAGACCACGCGGTCCATCGGCTTGCCCGTCGCGAGGTCGGCGAGCACGGCGCGGATCGCCTCCTGCTGGTCGTGCGTCTCCTCGAACGGGAAGGCGGCCTCGAAGGCCGCGTACTCCTTCTCCGCCGCGGCCATCGGCGTGCCCAGGCGGGCGGCGCGGCGCGCGTACAGGTCGAGCAGTTCGGCCGCGACGTCCCGGATGCGCTGGGCGGCCTTCTTCCGCGCCTTCTGCCACTCCTGGCCGCCGAGCTTGTGCAGCGGCGCGGACTCGGGCGGGCCGCCGGTGTAGCGCGTGATGCGCGCCAGCGCCATCACCGGCACGTACAGCTTGTCGCCGTCGGCGTACTCGATCACCAGGAATTCGTGGGGCTGACCGTCGACGTCGAGCGTCTTCAGGCCCTGGTAGCGGCCGACGCCGTGGTCCTCGTGCACGACCGGCGCGCCGATCGTCAGGTCGCGCAGTTCGCGGAGGATCTGCTCGGGGTCGCGTTCGGCGCGCTTGCGACGGCGCTCCTGCCGCGCTCGCTCGCCGTACAGCTGCTCCTCGGCGATCAGCGCGAGTCCGGCCTCGGGCAGCAGCAGGCCACCCACGGCCGGCGAGACGGCGAGGCCGAGCTTCGCGCGGCCGCCGGCGAACTCCGCCCAGCCGTCCAGCGCCTTCGGGTAGCGGTCGTGCTTGCGGGCGAGCTCGAGGAGCACTTCCCGACGGCCCGCGGACTCGGCGATCAGCAGTACGCGACCGTCGAAGCCGTCGAGGAAGCGCAGCAGTTCGCCGGCCGGCACGGTCGCGCGCGGATCCAGCTTCAGCGACGGCGGCGGCGCCACGGGGTAGTTGCGGAACGGCGTCTCGGCCTGCGCGGCGCCGATCGGCTCCACCTTCGTGCGGCTCGCGAGCACGTGCGGGCCGGCCGCCACGCGTGCGGCGAGTTCGTCCGGCGGGAGGAAGACCTCCGCCGGATCGAGCAGGGGCCGCTCGATGTCGTGCCGCCGCTGCTCGTGGCGCTCGCCGATGTCCGCCCACGCGCGCGGCGCGGCGTCGTCCAGCCCGGCGGTGTCGACGACCAGCGGGCCCGCGGGCAGATAGTCGAAGAGCGTCGCGACGGATTCGTGGAACAGCGGCAGGTAGTACTCGATGCCCCCGGTCGGGAAACCGTCGCTTACGCTCTTGTAGACCAGCGAGCGCGTGACGTCGCCCTCGAAGCGCTGCCGGTAGCGCCGGCGGAAATCCTTGATCGCTTCGGGCGTCAGCGCGAACTCGCGTGCCGGCAGCAGCCGGATCCGCGCGAGCTTCTCGCCCGAGCGCTGCGTCTCGGGATCGAACAGCCGGATGCTGTCGACCTCGTCGTCGAACAGGTCGATGCGATAGGGCTGGGCGCTGCCCATCGGCCAGACGTCGAGGAGGCCGCCGCGGACCGCGAACTCGCCCGGCGCGACCACCTGCGTCACCGAGGCGTAGCCCGCCGCGGCGAGCCGGGCCCTGAAACCCTCCAGGTCCAGCGCGGTGCCGGTCGCCAGCACCAGGGAGTAAGCCTCGACGTAGCTGCGCGGCGGCAGGCGCTGCAGCGCCGCGTCGAGCGAGGCGACCAGCAGGCCGCGTCGGAACTCCGGCAGGCCGGCGAGCGTGGCCAGCCTCTGCGAGGTGATGTCCGGGTGTGGCGAGAAGACGTCGTAGGGCAGCGTCTCGTAGTCGGGCAGCACGGCGACGGGCAGCGAGCCGGCGGCGAAGAACGCGAGCTCGCCCGCGAGCCGTTCCGCCTCCCGGGTCGACGCGGCGATCACGAGTACCGGGCCGTCGTGGCGCCGCGCCGCCTCCGCGAGCACCAGGGCGAGGGCGGCGCCGTACAGCTGGCCCCAGAGCGCGCGGGGCGCGGTGGAGTTCGGCAGCAGCGGGTCGAGGAGCGGCGGCGGGGTCGCGGGCGAGGGCTCTGGCTGGCTCACGGTGTCGAAACGCCAAAAGAGAGCCTCGCCCGCGGCAGGGCCGCGGGCGTGCCCGGGGCGCGCAGGATACCCTCAGCGCGTGACCGCGTGGACGACGAAGTCCTGCTCGAAGAAGACCACGAAGCCCGGGTAATCCCAGCGCGTGATCGGCGGCGAGCCGACGGCCGAATGTCGCGTGGCGGGTGCGCCGTAGCGCGCTTCGACCTGCGACATGCGCATCCCGCGGGTCGGACGTTCGGCCGCGGCGGGGGTGGTGGATTCGGCGGCGGGCACGGCGAGGGTGTCGCCGGCCGGCTCCTGCGCCAGGGCGGGCAGCGCCGGCGCGGACAGCGCGACGAGCAGTGCGGCGGCCGCGCCGCCGCTCGCGGCAGGACGAGTGTCGCGTGGCACCGGGGGCATCTCCGTCGAAATGGTCCGCCACGACTATAGCACCGGGCGCCGCGACCCCGGCCCGGCTGTTCCGGGCGGCCGCGCGCGCCATGACGCGGTTCGCAGTTCCGCGGGGGCGCATGGTCTAATCCGCTCCCATGATCCGTCCGCTCGAGCTCTACGTGGGCCTGCGCTACGTGCGGTCCCGCGAAGCCGGCTTCTTCGTCTCGTTCATCACGTGGGTGTCGCTGGCCGGCGTCGCGCTGGGCGTGGCGGCGCTGATCACGATCCTGTCCGTGATGAACGGCTTCGAGGGGGAACTGCGCGGGCGTCTGCTCAGCCTGTCGTCGCACGCCACCCTGACGGCCCCGGATCCCGCCGCGCCTCTGCCGGACTGGCGCGCCGCGACAGCGCGGATCGAGGCGACGCCCGGCGTGGTCGGCGTGGCGCCGTACGTCGAACAGCAGGCGCTCCTGACCTTCGGCGGCGAGATGAGCGGCGCGGTGCTGCGCGGGGTCGATCCGGCGCTCGAGCCCCGCGTCTCCGAGGTCGATCGCACGATGGTGGACGGCGACTTCGCGAGCCTGGAACCCGGCCGGGACCGCATCGTGCTGGGTCGCGTGCTCGCGTTCCAGCTGGGCGCGGGCCTGGGCGACACGATCACCGTGATGGTCCCGCAGGGCGAGGGTGCCGACGGCGAGCTCGTACCACGCATCCGCTCGTACACGGTGTCCGGCATCTTCGAGGTGGGTCTGCAGGACCACGACAGCGTGCTCGCGCTCGTGCACCTGGCCGACGCCGAGGCGCTGGTCGGGCGCGACGGTCCGCAGGGGCTGCGGCTCGAGTTCGACGACGTGTTCCGCGCGCCGGCGGCCGCCGCGGCGCTGGCCGACTCGCTCGGGCTGCGCGCGCGCGACTGGACTCAGGAGAACGCCACGTACTTCCGCGCGATCAGGATCGAGAAGACGATGATGACGCTGATCCTGCTGCTGGTCGTCGCGGTGGCGGCGTTCAACATCGTCGCGACGCTCGTGATGGTGGTGCGCGCCAAGCGCACGGACATCGCGATCCTGCGCACGCTCGGCCTCGAGCCGCGCGGCGTCGTCGGCGTGTTCCTGTCGCAGGGAATCGTGATCGGCTGGGCCGGCACCGCGTTCGGCGTCGTCGCGGGCCTGCTGCTGGCGGCGAACGTCGAGAGCGTCGTGCCCTGGCTCGAGCGGACGTTCGGCTTCCAGATTCTCGACGCCGACGTCTACTACATCACGCGGATTCCCTCGACGATCGAGGCGGGGGACGTCGTGCTGGTGGCCGGGACGGCGTTCCTGCTGACGCTGCTGTCGACCATCTACCCGGCGCTGCGTGCGGCGCGTACGCAGCCGGCCGAAGCGCTGCGGTACGAGTGAGCCCGTCGTGAGCCTCGCCGCCCGCATCCCGCTCGAAGCGCGTCTCGCGTGGCGCTACCTGCGCGCGCGAACCGGCGAGCGCTTCCTGTCGTTCATCGCGGGCGTCGGCGTGCTGGGCATCGCGGTCGGCGTCGCCGTGCTGATCGTCGTGCTGTCGGTGATGAACGGCTTCGAGCGCGAACTCCGCAGTCGCATCCTCGGGATGACCGCGCACGCGACGCTGACCGGCGTGGACGAGCCGCTCGCCGCCTGGCGCACCGTGCGCGCGCGCGTCGAGCGGGAGCCGGGCGTGATCGCGGCAGCGCCCTTCGTCGAGGAGCGGGCGATGCTGGTGGCCGGGCCGCGGGTCAGCGGCGCGCTCGTGCGCGGGGTGCTGCCCGAGGAGGAGCCCCGCGTCTCGAACGTGGACGAGCACGTGCCGCCCGGCACGCTGGCGAAACTCGCGGCGGGGCGCTTCGGCATCGTGCTCGGTCGCGCGCTGGCCGAGGAGCTCGGGCTCGGCGTCGGCGACCGCGTCGTGCTCGCGGCGCCGCAGGGCACGGCGACGCCGGCGGGCGTCGTGCCGCGGCTGCGCCGGTTCACCGTGGTCGGCCTGCTCGACTCCGGCATGTACGAGTACGACCGCAACTACGCGCTCGTGCACATGGGCGACGCCGCACGGCTGTTCCGGTTGGGCGACGCGGTCAGCGGGCTGCGGCTCGAGGTCGAGGATCCCTGGCGCGCCGGCCGGACCGTGCGCGACGTGGCCGTCGCACTCGGCGGCGGCTTCTACATCAGCGACTGGACACGGAACCACGCGAATTTCTTCCGCTCGATCCAGACCACCAAGGGCATCCTGTTCGTGCTGCTGCTGCTCGTGGTCGCGGTCGCGGCGTTCAACATCGTCTCGACGCTCGTGATGCTGGTGCGCGAGAAGCAGGGCGACATCGCGATCCTGCGCACGCTCGGCTTCCCGCCGCGCGGCGTGCTGGTCGCGTTCGTGCTGCAGGGCACGGCGATCGGCGTGCTCGGCACGCTCGCGGGCCTCGCGGCGGGACTCCTGATCGCCGAGCACCTGACGGCCCTCGTGCGGGGGCTCGAGGCGGTGCTCGGCACGACGCTGATCGACGCCCGCGTGTACTACATCGACGAGCTCCCCACGGCCGTCGATCCCTACGACTTGGCGCGGATCTGCGGGATGGCGTTCGTGCTGGCGTGCCTGTCGACGCTGTATCCCGCGTGGCGGGCGGCGCGCACGCAGCCGGCGAACGCGTTGCGGCACGAATGACGACGGTGGCGCGCTCGCGCCGAGGCAAGCGAGGGACCCTGTGGAAGCGGCAGCGCACGACGTGAGCGACTCGGGACCGGCGACGGAGGCGACGACGACGCCCGTGCTCGAGGCCCGTGGGCTCGTCAAGGAGTTCCAGCAGGGGCCGACGACCCTGCGCGTGCTCGCCGGCGTCGATTTCCGCGTCGGCCGCGGCGAGCGGATCGCCGTCGTGGGCGCCTCGGGCTCCGGCAAGACCACGCTGCTGCAACTGCTCGGCGGTCTCGACGTGCCGACCGGCGGCGAGGTCGCGATCCTCGGCGAGTCCATGTCGAAGCTCGGCGACGCCGAGCGCGGCTACCTGCGCAACCGCGCGGTGGGCTTCGTGTACCAGTTCCATCACCTGCTGCCGGAGTTCACGGCGCTCGAGAACGTCGCGATGCCGCTCCTGGTGCGGCGCGCTGCTTCGCACGAGGCGCTCGCCGCGGCACGCGCCTTGCTCGAGCGGGTCGGGCTGGGCGCGCGGCTGTCGCACCGGCCCTCGCAGCTGTCGGGCGGCGAGCGGCAGCGCGCCGCGGTCGCGCGCGCGCTCGTGACGCGCCCGGCGCTCGTGCTCGCCGACGAGCCCACCGGCAACCTCGACGGTCGCAACGCCGAACAGGTCTTCGACCTGATGCTGGAGCTGAATCGCGAGTTCGGCACGAGTCTCGTGATCGTCACGCACGACGAACGACTGGCGAGCCGGCTCGACCGGATCGTCGTGCTGACCGACGGAAAACTGGTGGAACGCACGCGGTAGTCCGCGCCCGCCGCGCGTGGCGCGGCCCCAGGATGGGCCATGGCTGCCGCCGCGCGCTTTCGTATCCCGGCCGCCGCCGGGGCGCTGCTCGCGGGCGTGCTCGCCGTGCAGTTCGCGCCGGCGCTGCCGGCGGTCGGTACCCTCTGGGCGGCGCTCGTGGTGGGGGCCGCGTTCGCGGCGGCGCGGCGCGCCGCGTGGCCGCTCGCCTTCGCCGTGGGTCTCGCGGTAGCCACGGTCCAGGGCCGGCACGTCCTGGCGGACCGTCTCGATCCTGTCTTCGGCGCCGAGGTGCTGCAGGTCACGGGCACGGTGGCGTCCGTGCCGCTGCGAAGCGCGGGCCGCGTGCAGTTCGAGTTCGCACCCGAGGATCCCGCGCTGCCGTCGCGCCTGCGGCTGTCGTGGTACGACGAGCGTGCCACGCTGGTCCCTGGCGAGCGCTGGTACCTGAGCGTGAAGCTGCGGCCGCCCCGCGGGCTGGCGAATCCGGGCGGCCACGCGGCCGAGCAGCGCCTCGCGATCGACGGCATCGGCGCGACCGGCTACGTGCACGACGAGACGGAGCCGCGGCGTCTCGCGGTCACGCGCGCCTTCCCGATCGAGCGGGCGCGCGCCGCGATCGCCCGGCGCATCGAAGCGGCGACCGGATCGTCGCCGTCCACCGGGCTCGTGCAGGCGCTCGCCGTCGGCGTGCAGGACGCGGTACCGGACGACCAGTGGGCGCTGTTCCGGCTCACCGGCATCACGCACCTCGTGGCGATCTCGGGGCTGCACGTCACGCTGTTCGCCGCGGTGGTCGCGCTCGGCGTGAGGTTCGCGTTCCGCGCGCGCGCGTTGGCGGGGCGCCAGCGCTGGCGCGTGCCCGCCGAGTGCGCGCTGGGGTTGAGCGCTGCGACCGCGTATGCACTGCTCGCGGGCTGGTCGGTCCCGACGCAGCGCACCGTGCTGATGCTGGCGGTCTACGCGGCCGCGCGACTCGCGCGGCGGCCGGTCGCCGCGCCGGACCTGCTCGGGCTCGCGCTGATGGCGGTGCTCCTGCGCGACCCTCTGGCCGCGCTGACGGCCGGCTTCTGGCTGTCGTTCGGCGCGGTCGGCGCGATCCTCGCCGTCGGCGCGGGCCGGTTGCGCGCCCCGGGCGCGGTCGCCACCTTCGGCCTCACGCAGGCCGCAGTCACGATCGCGCTGGCGCCGGCTTCGGCGGTGATGGCCGGCGGCCTGACCTGGGTGGGCGCGGTCGTGAACGCGATCGCGATCCCGGCCTACAGCTTCGTCGCGGTACCCCTCGTGCTGCTCGGCATCGCACTGGCGCCGGCCTGGCCCGACGCCGCGGTCGCCAGCTGGCGCCTCGCGGCGGCCGGCCTCGATCTGCAGTGGGCGCCCCTCGAGTGGTGCGCCGCGCTGCCGGGCGTGGGCTGGTCGCCCGTGCCGCCGAGCTTCGCGCTCCTCGGGGCGGCACTCGTCGGTGTCGGCGTCGCGTTGGCGCCGTGGCCGGCGTCGGCCCGGACGCTGGGCACGCTCGTGGTCGTGGCGCTGCTCGGTGCCCGCGCGGACCGTCCGCCGCACGGCGCGTTCCGGGTGACGGTGCTCGACGTGGGGCAGGGGCTCGCGACCGTGATCGAGACGCGCGCCCGCGTAGTGGTCTACGACACCGGGCCGTCGTACCGCGGCGGCGGGTCCGCAGGCGGCGGCGTCGTCGTGCCGTACCTGCGCCGGCGCGGCTGGCAGCGCATCGACCGGCTGGTCGTCAGCCACGGCGACGACGACCATGCGGGCGGGCGCGAGGACCTGCTGGCGGCGTTGCCGGTCAGCCGCGAGACGAGCGGCGCGGGCGTGTCCGAGGCGCGCTGCCAGGCCGGCGAGACCTGGCAGTGGGACGGCGTCCGGTTCGCGTTCGTGCATCCCGATGCGTCGCCATACGACGACAACGCGGGCTCGTGCGTGCTGCGCGTCGAGGCCGGGTCGTGGGCCGCGCTGTTCACCGGCGACATCCCCGCCGCGGTCGAGGCGAGCCTGCCGCCCGCGGCACTGCGCGCCGACCTCGTGCTCGTGCCGCATCACGGCAGTCGCACCTCGTCGAGCCCGGCACTCGTTGCGGTCGCCGGGGCGCGGTGGGCTGCGGTGTCGGCGGGGTACGGCAATCGCTGGGGCTTCCCGAAGCCCGACGTCGTGGCGCGCTGGCGCGCCGCGGGCGCGCGCGTGCCGAACACCGCCGCGGCGGGTGCCCTGGGCTTCGAACTGGGCCCGTACGGCGCGACCGGCGGTCGCGGGGAGCGTGTGCGAGCGCCGCGCTGGTGGCGTGCGGGATCGGACTAGTCCGTAGCCCGCGTCGGCGCGCGGATGGATGCGCCGCGAGGTGCGCGCGGTTTCGTGGGTCGAGGCCCGTCCGGTATGATCATGACGCTCCGGACCAGAGGGCGCGCAGCGCAAGTTTTCGCGATGTGGGAGATCATCCAGGCCGGCGGCCCCGTGATGTGGCCGATCATCCTCTGCTCGGTGGTCGCGCTCGCGATCGTGCTCGAGCGGCTGTGGAGCCTGCAGGACCGTCGCGTGATCCCGCGCGAGCTCACCGACAAGGTGTGGAAGCTGATCGCGGCGGGGCAGCTGCAGGACAAGCACGTCGCGGCGCTGACCGCGAACTCGCCGCTCGGCCAGGTGCTCGCCGCCGGCCTCTCGAACCGGCATCGCTCGCGCGAGGTCATCAAGGAGGCGATCGAGGACACGGGGCGCCACGTCGCGCACGACCTCGAGCGCTTCCTGAACCCGCTCGCCACGATCGCCGCGATCTCGCCGCTGCTCGGCCTGCTCGGCACGGTCGCCGGCATCATCGCCGCGTTCGACGCGATCGCGGTGCAGGGCACCGGTGATCCGCGCGTGCTGTCGGGCGGCATCGCGGAAGCGCTCATTACCACGGCGGCGGGCCTGATCGTCGCGATCCCCGCGCTGGTCGGCTACCGCTACCTCCGCGGCAAGGTCGACCGGCTCGTGATCGAGATGGAGAAGGAAGCGCTGAAGCTCGTGCAGTCGCTCGACGAGCGCCGCGAGGAACCGCCGTTCGCCGCGCTCGCGCCCGAACCGCGGCGCGCGTTGGCCTGAGGTCGGGATGCGCTTCAACCGCCGGCGCACCGAGGATCCCGAGGTCAGCCTGACGGCGCTCATCGACGTGGTGCTGCTGCTGCTGATCTTCTTCATGGTGTCGACGACCTTCGTGCAGGACGGCCGCCTGAAGATCCAGCTGCCGGAGTCGAGCGCGGTCGCGGAAAAGCGGTCGGCCGATCCCGTGACGATCGTCGTCACCGCCGAGGGTACCTACCGGGTCAACGACCGCGCGCTCGTGAACGCCACGGCCGAGACGCTGCGCGCGGCGATCCGGGAAGTCGCACCGGAGGCGCGCGGTCAGCCTGTGACGATCCGCGCCGATGCGCGCGCTTCGCACCAGGCCGTGGTTACCGCGATGGACGTGGCGGGGCGCCTCGGCTTCTCGCAGGTCAACATCGCCACGGTCAACGAGCAGCCGGGCGGCTGAACTCAGCGTGGACGCCGTCACGCCCGCCGCGCCGCCCGCCGCAGTTCCCGCGGTCACCACCGACGGCCTGCAGGTCTACCGGCGGCTGCTCGGCTACGCGAAGCCGCACTGGGCGATGTTCTCGGTCGGCGTGTTCGGCATGGCGCTGTTCGCCGCCGCCGACATGTCGTTCGCGGTGCTGGTGAAATACTTCCTCGACGGCACGTTCGTCGACAAGGACCCCGACACGCTCGTGATGGTGCCGCTCGGCATCGTGGCGATCTTCTTCTTCCGCGGCATCGGCGACTACCTCGGCACCTACGCCCCCGGGTGGGTCGGCCGGCAGGTGATCAAGAAGCTGCGCGCCGACCTCTTCAGGCACTTCCTGGACCTGCCCGCCGCGTACTACGACCGCAGCCAGTCCGGCCAGCTGCTCTCGCGCCTGACGTACAACACCGAACTGGTCGCCGAGGCCGCGACCACCGCGATCACCTCGCTGATCAAGGACACGCTGCAGATCCTCGGGCTGCTGGGCTGGCTGTTCTGGTTGAACTGGAAGCTGACGCTGTTCGCGCTGATCGCGGCCCCCGTGATCGGCTGGCTGATCCAGAAGATCAACCGCAGCTTCCGGCGCTACGCGGGCCGCATCCAGGACTCGATGGGCGACGTCACGCGCGTCGCCAAGGAATCGATCGACGGCCAGCGGCTGATCAAGGTTTGCAACGCCCAGGACCACCAGGCGGCGCGTTTCGAGCAGGTGATCGAGCAGAACCGCCTGCAGAACGTGAAGCTGGTGCGCGCGAAGGCGACCGCCAATCCGGTCGTGCAGATGGTCTCGGCGCTCGGCCTCGCGGGCGTGATGTGGCTCGCGATCCGCGACGTGCTGGAAGCCGGCCTCACGGTCGGCGAATTCACCTCGTTCCTCACCGCGCTGCTCCTGATCACGCCGGCGGTGCGGCGGCTCGTCGGCGTGTTCGGGCCGCTGCAGCAGGGCATCGCGGCGGGCCAGAGCGTGTTCGAGATCCTCGACCAGCCGACCGAGCACGGCGGCGGTGGCCGCGAGCTCGCGCGGGCCCGGGGCGCGATCGAGTTCTTGGACGTGCGCTTCTCGTACGCCGGCGGCGAGCCGGTGCTGCACGGGGTCTCGTTCCGGGTGAACCCCGGCCAGAAGGTCGCGATCGTCGGCCGCTCGGGCAGCGGCAAGTCGACCCTCGTCGGTCTCGTGGCCAGGTTCTACGACGTGTCGGGCGGTGCGGTGCGGCTCGACGGCCACGACGTGCGCGACTATCCCCTCCCGCGGCTCCGGCAGAACGTCAGCCTGGTGAGCCAGGACGTCGTGCTGATGAACGGCTCGATCCGCGACAACATCGCGTTCAGCACGCCGGACGTCACGCCGGCAGCGGTCGACCGGGCGGCCGAGGCGGCGCACGTGATGGAGTTCGCGCGCGACCTGCCGAACGGTCTCGACACCGAGGTCGGCGACCGCGGGGCGCTGCTGTCCGGCGGCCAGCGCCAGCGCATCGCGATCGCACGCGCCCTGCTGCGCGACGCGCCGATCCTGATCCTCGACGAGGCGACCAGCGCGCTCGACACGGAGTCGGAGCGGATCATCCAGCAGGCGCTCGAGCGGCTGATGCGCAACCGCACGACGCTCGTGATCGCCCACCGGCTGTCGACGATCGAGAATGCGGATCGCATCGTCGTGATGGACGAGGGACGTCTCGTCGAGAGCGGCACCCACGCCGAACTGCTGGCCCGCGGCGGCGCGTACGCCACGCTGCACCGGCTGCAGTTCAACGCGTGAACCTGCAGCGCGGGCTCGAAGAACTCTGGTACGGGCGGGCGAGCGCGGCCGGTCGCGCCGTCGGCGCGGTGCTGCTGGCGCCGCCGTCCTGGCTGTTCGGCGCGGTGGCGGCGGCGCGTCGCACCGCGTACTCGCGCGGCTGGTTCGCCGCCCGGCGCGTCCCGCGCCCGGTGGTCGTGGTCGGCAACCTGACGGTCGGTGGCAGCGGCAAGACGCCGCTGACGGTGTGGCTCGTCGAGTGGCTGCAGGCCCGAGGGCTGCGGGCGGGCGTCGTCAGCCGGGGCTACGGCGGCGAGGCGGACGCACCACGGCGGGTCACCGTGGACACCCCGGCGCACGAGGCGGGCGACGAACCGCTGCTGATCGCCCGGCGCACCGGCGCACCGGTCTACGTGGGCCGGGATCGCGTCGCGTGCGCCGAACTGCTGGCGCCGGAGGTCGACGTCGTCGTCGCCGACGACGGGCTGCAGCACTACCGGCTCGCGCGGGATCTCGAGATCGTCGTCGTGGACGGCCGGCGTCGGTTCGGTAACGGCCGGCTCCTGCCGGCCGGCCCGCTGCGGGAGCCGCCGGCGCGCCTGCGTTCCGCGGGGATCGTCGTCGCGAACGGCGGCACGCCGGCGCCGGGCGAACTGGCCATGACGCTGGTGCCGGGCGACGTGGTCGCGCTGGCGGACGGCACGCGCGGGTCGTTGACGGCGTTCGCGGCGGCATCCCCCGGGGTCCACGCGGTCGCGGGCATCGGCGACCCGCCACGGTTCTTCGCGACGCTGCGCGGTGCGGGGCTTGCGATCGAGGAGCACGCGTTCCCGGATCACGCGACGTTCACCGCCGGCGACCTGCAGTTCGGGGACGCACGCCCGGTGCTGATGACCGAGAAGGATGCCGTAAAATGCGGGGGCTTCGCGGACCCGCGCCTGCACTATCTCGAGGTGAGCGCGCGGTTCGCGCCCGAGGACGAGGCCCGGCTCGGCGCGGCAGTGCTCCGCGCGTTGCGCCGAGGTGGAGACTGATGGACACCAAGCTGCTCGACATCCTGGCGTGCCCGATCTGCAAGGGCCCGTTGCAGTTCCACCGGCCGACGCAGGAACTCGTCTGCCGCGCGGATCGGCTCGCCTACCCGGTGCGCGACGAGATCCCGGTGATGCTCGAGGAAGAAGCCCGCAAGCTCGCGGTCGACGATCCCGCGCTGGCGAAATGACCGCGTTCCGCGTCGTCGTCCCGGCGCGCTGGGGCTCCACGCGCCTGCCGGGCAAGCCGCTGCGCCTGCTCGCCGGGCGGCCGATGATCGAGCACGTCTGGCGGCGCGCCTGCGAGTCCGGCGCAGCCGAGGTGCTGGTCGCGACCGACGACGAGCGGATCGCGAGCGCGTGCCGGGAGTTCGGCGCGACCGCCGTGCTCACCGATCCCGGGCATCCGTCCGGCACCGACCGGCTCGCGGAGGTCGCGCGCACGCGCGGCTGGCCCGCCCACGAGATCGTCGTGAACGTGCAGGGCGACGAGCCGCTGCTGCCGCCGGCCAACGTCGCGCAGGTCGCGCAGCTGCTCGACGGCGCACCGGATTGCGCGATAGCCACGCTCGCCACGCCGGTGCGCACGCTGCACGAGTTCCTCGACCCGAACGCGGTCAAGGTTGCACTCGGCGGCAACGGCCGCGCACTGTACTTCAGTCGCGCGCCGATTCCGTGGGCGCGCGACGGTGCCCCTGCCGGACTCGCGAGCCAGACCGCGTACGCGCACGCTTTGCGCCACCTCGGGCTCTATGCTTACCGCTGCGGGTCGCTGCTGCGGCTCGCCGCGCTGCCGCCGTCGCCGCTCGAGGACACCGAGAAGCTCGAGCAGTTGCGCGCGCTCGAGAGCGGGATGCGGATCGCGGTCGCGGTCGCGGTCGCGGTGCCCGGTCCGGGGGTGGACACGGAAGCCGACCTCGCGGCGGCCGATGCGCTGCTCCGGGCCGCACCGCCCTGAAGCCCGACTTCACGACAAGGACGTCGTCTTGCCTCCCGAAGATTTCGAACTCCGCCACGGCCGGTTCCACGCCGCCGTGCGTCCGGCCGCCGGCGGTTCGCTGAGCGGCTTCTGGTTCCGCCACGAGACCGGCGACGAGGTCCCGGTCCTGCGGCCGGCACCGCCGGGCACGACCGCGCCGTTGTCGATGGCGAGCTTCCCGCTCGTGCCGTTCTGCAACCGGATCGCCGACGGCACGTTCCAGTGGCAGGGCCGCACGGTCCGGCTCTCGCCGAACCATCCCGGCGACGCGCTGCCGCTGCACGGCTACGGCTGGTACGTGCCCTGGCAGCTGGACGCGCGGGAGCCGGCCCGGATCGCGCTCCGCTGGGAGCACGCGCCGGACGAGTGGCCTTGGCCGTTCAGCGCGCGCGCGGAGTACGCACTCGACGATGCGGGGCTCGAACTCGCGCTCGAAATCGAGAACCGCGGGGACGTGCCCATGCCTGCCGGTCTCGGGCA
Source organism: Steroidobacteraceae bacterium (assembly GCA_027531255.1). GTDB lineage: Bacteria > Pseudomonadota > Gammaproteobacteria > Steroidobacterales > Steroidobacteraceae > JAPZRU01. The sequence goes on from JAPZRU010000008.1 coordinate 103,751, forward strand.
TCACCCGTACTTCCCGCGCTCGCCGGAGACGCGGCTGCGCGCGTACCTGCCATGGCGCTGGGAGGTGGATGCGCGGCTCGTTCCGCTGGACCGCGCACCCAACCCCGACGCGCAGGCGTTCGCGGACGGCGCGCGCCTCGCGGACCTGCGGCTGGACCACGGCTACACGGGCTGGGACTCGCACGCGGTCATCGACGAACCCGCGACGGGGCTGCGGATCCTGCTGCTGGGCGAGGGTGGCAACGCGTTCCACCTGTACGTGCCGGATACGCCGATCTACTGCGCCGAGGCGTGTACGAACCAGCCGAACGCGATCAACGACCCGCGCGCCGAGGCGACGATGCGTGCGGTGGGCCCCGGCGAGTCGATGCGCTTCCGGATGCGCCTCGACGTCGAGCCGCGCGAGCGCGCCGGCGCGCTTTAGCGCGGCACCAAGGTGAGGCGCACAGGGGCAGGAGCGGGGGCCTCAGACCAGCACGCGGCCGCTCCAGCCGCCGCGCGCGTAGATCGCGAGCGCCGCGGGGCGGGCGGCGTCCGCGGTGCCGCGCCGCGCGAGCGCGACGCAGGCGCCGCCGAAGCCGGCACCCGTGAGACGCGCGCCGAGCACGCCCGGCTGGGCCTGCAGCGCACCGACGAGCGCGTCCAGCGCGGGCACTGACACCTCGTAGTCGTCCCGCAGGCTCGCGTGCGAATCGTTCATCAGCTGACCGAAGCGCGCCGCGTCCGCCGTCACGGCCTCGAGCACCCGGTTGTTCTCGGTGACCACGTGCCGCGCGCGTCGGTCGAGCGGCCGCGGGAGATCGCGCGTGCGCGCCGGGTCCGCGACGTGGCGCAGGGACGGCACGCCGAGGTGCTGCGCGGCCGCCTCGCACTCGGCGCGGCGCGTGTTGTAGGCGCTGTCGGCGAGGTCGCGGGGCATGCCGCTGTCCAGCACGATCAGCTCCGCATCGCGCGGCAGCGGCAGCACGCGGCGCTCCAGCGTCAGGGTGTCGAGGAACAGCATGTGCTCGCGGTCGCAGAGGCTGCTCGCCATCTGGTCGAGCACGCCGCAGCGCACGCCGGCGTACTTCACCTCCGCGCGCTGCGCGAGCAGCGCGAGCTGCACGTCGTCGACCGGCAGACTCAGCAGCTCGCGGATCGCTCGGAGCGTCGCGACCTCGAGTGCCGCGCTCGACGACAGCCCTGCGCCGATCGGCACGTCGGACTCGACACGGACGCGCAGCGGCGGCACCGCGTGCCCGTCCTCGCGCAGCACCTCGACGCAGCCGTGCAGGTAGCGCGCGAAATCGACGGGCAGCGCGCGACCGTCGACGTGGTCGATCCGTGCGTCGAGGTTGGCCGAGTAGTAGGCGAAGCGGCCGTCGGGGCTCCGCGCCAGTTCCACGCGCGTGCGCTGCGGGATCGCGGTGGGCAGCACGTAGCCCTGGTTGTAGTCGGTGTGCTCGCCCAGCAGGTTGACGCGGCCGGGCGCCGTCGCGCTCACGGCGGGTGCGGTGCCGTAGATCGCCTGGAAACTCGCCATCGCCCCGGGCTCCTCACTCGTCGATCGGTACGGCAACGGCCTGCAGCTCGCGGGCCTTGTCCTCCGGCAGCGCGTCCATCGCGAACATGCCGGCGGCCAGTTCCGTACCCGCCAGGAACTTCAGGCGGTCGCGCGTGCGGTAGGGCGGGGCGAACTCCGCATGCACGTGCGACTCCGGGTGCTCCGCGCCGTCGAGCGGCGCCTGGTACCACGCCATCAGGTATGGGAACGGCCGGTTCCAGAGACCGTCGTACTTCTGCAGCAGCGTCCTCAGGGCCCGCGCGAGGTCCCGGCGCACCTCGGGGCCGAGCGCCGCGAGCGTGGGGGCCGCGCGGCGCGGCGCAACCCAGGCTTCGTACGGGTAGCGCGCCCACGCAGGCACGAACGCGACCGCGTGCGGTCCGGCGTACAGCACGCGTCTGCCGTCCGCGAGTTCCGCTGCGATCAGCGACTCGAGGAGCGGCTGCTGCGTGCGGCGCCAGTGATCGAGCTCCTGCGCGTGCATCCGCGCAGGCACCGGCGGCACGAACGGGTAGGAATAGATCTGGCCGTGCGGGTGGTGCAGCGTGACGCCGACCTCGACGCCGCGGTTCTCGAACGGCAGCGTGTAGGCGACGCCGCCGCGGCGGGCCTGTCGCCCGGTGCGGTCGCCCAGGACCTCCAGCAGCAGGTCGACGTGGGTCAGCGGCAGGCCGCCGAGCGAGGCCTGCGGATCCTGCGTGAACACCACGACCTCGCAGCGCCCGCGGCCCGGCTGCGTCGGCACGTGCAGGCTCGGCGGGTCGTGCGCTTCCGGGGCGAGCGACGGGAACAGGTTGTCGAACACCGCGACGTCGTAGTCGCCGGGCGGCAGTTCGGTAGGAAAGCGCGCGTCGCGCGACGGCCGCAGCGGGTTGTACTCCGGGGGCGGCAGGAACGTGCGGTCCTGTCGGTGCGCCGCATAGGCCACCCACTCGCCGCGCAGCGGATGCCAGCGCAGGTGCGGATTCGGATGGAGCGGAGCCGGGCGCGGGCTCGGAGCCGGACCGGCGGCGGTCACGGGCCCGCGACCGTAGAGCGTGAGGCACCGGCCGTCGGGCTTGACCAGATCCAGCGTGTACACGGCGGGCCTAGAGCGGCGGCTTCGTCGGGGCGTTGGCACGGATCGCGGCGCGCATCCGCTCCAGCGGGAACTTCGGCCGGCGATCCGCCCAGAGCAGGCCGTTCGCCTCCTGGTAGGTGTCGGCGAACTGCGTGTAGCAGAAGCCGCTGAACATGGCGGTGGTGCGCGCCACCTCGATCAGCGCGGTGGTCAGCCGTTCGAACGACTCGACGTCGCTGCACGCGGAGTAGCCCCAGGTCTCCTCCGTCTGGTCGTGGGTCCCGTCGAGCAGCGCGATGCCGCCGAATTCCGTCAGGCAGATCGGCTGGCCGCGGTGCGGGTAGCCGTCGAGCGTCAGGATTCGGCCGCCCGACCACCGGCGGTCGACCACCTCCTGCGTCTTCACCTCCGGGCCGTAGCGCGCCCGCAGGTGGGCCGGTTCGCAGTCGTAGTCGTGGATGCCGATGATGTCGGTCGCCGAACTCTCCCAGCCGTCGTTCCCGATCACCGGCCGGTGGGGATCCAGCGTGCGGGTGAGGTGGTAGAGCGCCGCGACCGCGTCGCGCGCCGCGCCGACGGTGTTAAGGTCCGGCACGCCCCACGACTCGTTGAACGGCACCCACACGATGACGCAAGGGTGGCTGCGATCGCGAGCGACGGCCTCGGACCACTCGCGCACCATGCGGTTGATCGCCTTCGGCGTGAACCGGTAGGCGCTCGGCATTTCCTCCCATACCAGCAGGCCGATCACGTCCGCCCAGTAGAGGTAGCGCGGATCCTCGATCTTCTGGTGCTTGCGCACGCCGTTGAACCCCATCGCCTTCGCCAGTTCGACGTCGCGCCGCAGCGCGTGGTCGTCCGGCGGGGTCATCAGCGTGCCGGGCCAGTAGCCCTGGTCGAGCACCATGCGGAGGTGGTACTGCCGGCCGTTCAGCAGGATCTTCTCGCGCTGCGTCGAGATGCTGCGGATCGCGGTGTAGGAGTGCACGCGATCGACGACCTCGTCGCCGCGCAGCAGCTGCAGCTCCGCCTGGATCAGCGTCGGCCGCTCGGGCGACCACAGCAGCTCGTTGCGGTAGTCGTCGATGCCGGGATCCGAGAGCGCGATGCGCCGGTGCACCTCGCCGTGCAGCACGCGGTACGTGTCGTCCGCCAGCACGCCGCCGTTCACGGTCAGCGTGACCTGCAGGCGCAGCGAATCGACGGCGCGGCCCGCGGTGGCCGCGTGGATCGCGATCTCCCATCGCTCGAGGTTGGGCGTCCACCGGATCGATGCCAGGTACGTGGCCGGCACGCACTCGAGCCAGACCGTCTGCCAGATCCCGGTGGTGCGCGGATACCAGATCGCGTGCGGCTCCAGCTGCCAGTCCTGCTTGCCGCGCGGCTTCTCGAGGTCGTGAGGATCGTCCTCCGCCCAGACGGTCACCGTCTGGCGCGCGCCGGGCACCAGCGCGTCCGTGACGTCCGCGACGAACGGCGTGTGGCCGCCCTCGTGCTCCGCGACCGACGCGCCGTTCACCCATACGCGGGCCCGGTAGTCCACCGCGCCGAAATGCAGCAGCACGCGCGCGCAGCGCGGCTCGCCGTCGTCGATCGAGGAGTCGAGCTGCGCCGGATCGAGCTCGAAATCGCGCTGGTACCAGCACGCACGGTGGAAGCCGGTGTCGTGCACGCCGCTGCGCTCGCATTCGGGTGCGAACGGCACCTCGATGGTGAGCGGCCACGACCGAACCTCGCCGGGCGTCTTCCAGCGCAGCTCGTCGTCGAACGCGAAGCGCCAGGGACCGTTCAGGCAGTTCCAGTGTCGGCGCCGGAACTGCGGCGTGGGGTGGGGCAGTTCGTTCATTGCGGCGGGCAGGACGGGGGACATCACCTTGCTTCGGAGTGATCGGTCGCGCGGCGACCGCAACGCGGGAGCGTCGCACGCGCACGGTGGCGAGCCGTCCCGCGACGTTGCGGATTCGGGCGGAGCACCGGCTAGACGCAACCGCTCGCGGCTCGGCTCGTCGCGCGTGCGTGCGCCCGATGCAACGCACCCGCAAGCGTCCCGCTTGCGGCACGCATCGTGCAGGGGTCGAAAAGCTACATGCGCCCCCTGCCGGCGCGCCTCGCGAGCCGCGCTCAGCCGCGCCCGCGGGTCGGACACCGCGAATGCCAGGAGATGGCCGATGCCGAGCGCGCTCATCGTCTTTTCGCACCTCCGCTGGGATTTCGTCTTCCAGCGTCCGCAGCATCTGCTGACGCGGCTCGCGCGTCGACACCCGGTGTACTTCTTCGAGGAACCGCTGCGGGTCGAGGGCGAGTCGCGGCTCGAGGTGGTCGAGGCAGCGCCGAACGTCCATGTCTGCCGGCCGCACACGTCGATCGACGCGCCGGGCTTCCACGACGACCAGATTCCCGTGCTGCAGAAGCTCGTCGGCGAACTGGTGGAGCGCGAAGCGCTCGTGGACTACGCGCTGTGGTTCTATTCGCCGATGGCGCTGCCGCTCGCACAGGAGCTCGCGCCGCGCGCGGTCGCGTACGACTGCATGGACGAGCTGTCCGCGTTCCTGAACGCGCCGAAGCAGCTGCACCAGCGCGAGAGCGCTCTCCTGAAGGCCGCCGACGTCGTGTTCACCGGCGGCCCGAGCCTGTACCGCGCGAAAAAGGACCGGCACGCCAACGTGCACTGCTTCCCGAGCAGCGTCGACGCCGCGCACTTCGCCGAGGCCCGCATGGAGGCCGCCGACCACCCGCTGCAGGCGCGGCTCCCGCGTCCGCGGCTGGGCTTCTACGGCGTGATCGACGAGCGCATCGACCTGGACCTGCTGGCCGGCGTCGCCGATGCGCGGCCGGACTGGCAGATCGTGATGGTGGGACCGGTCGTCAAGATCGACCCCGCGTCGCTGCCGCGCCGGCCGAACGTCCACTACTACGGCCAGCAGCCCTATGCGGAGCTGCCGAAGTTCGTCGCCGGCTGGGACCTCTGCATCCTGCCGTTCGCGCTGAACGATTCGACCCGCTACATCAGTCCGACGAAGACGCTCGAGTACATGGCGGCGGAGCGACCGATCGTCGGCACGGCGGTGACCGACGTGGTGGGGCCGCACGGCGACCTCGTCGAGATCGTCGATTCCGTGGAGTCCTTCGTGGCCGCCTGCGAACTGCTGCTCGGCGCGCCGCCCGAGGCCCTCGCGGCGCTGCGCGCACGGATGCGTGCGCGAGTGGCGACGACGTCGTGGGATGCCACCGCCGGCGGCATGGCCGACCTGCTGGCCCGCGCCGCCCAGGAGCGGTCCGCGCGCGTCGGCGAGGTCTTCCACCCGCAGTCCGCGCCGGCCGAGGTCGCCGCGGTGGCGGCGCACGATTCGCACGTGGCCGTGATGGAGCGGGCGCCGCGGGCTGGCGTGCCGGCCGCAGGTCCCGTGCACGACGCGATCGTCGTCGGCGCGGGTCCGACCGGCTTGTCCTGTGCGTATCACCTCGGGCGCGGCAGCCTGCTGCTCGACCAGAACGAGACCATCGGCGGCTGGTGCCGGTCGGTCATGGAGCACGGGTTCACGTTCGACCACGCCGGCCACATCATGTTCTCGACCGATCCGTACGTGCACGAGCTCTACCGGAAACTGCTCGGCGACAACGTGCACTGGCAGGATCGCGAGGCCTGGATCTACAGCAAGCAGGTCTACACCCGCTACCCGTTCCAGGGCGCGCTGTACGGGTTGCCGCCGGACGTGCTGAAGGAGTGCATCGTCGGCGCGATCGAGGCGCGGTTCGGTCCCCTGAAGCCGGACGCGAAGCCGGCTGCGAAAGCGGTGCTGGCCGTGGCCGGGCAGTCGAGCGCGGGCGCGCCGCCTGCGTGTGCGCCGGCTGCCGATCTCAAGAGCGCCAGGTCCGCCTTCCGCGGGAGCTCGAGCCCGTCGATGGCCAAGGCCGAGTCGCTCACGGACTGCTGCGGCGACGGCATCGCCGAGGCCGAGCTGCCGCTGGCCGCGGCCTCGCAGGCGCCGCGGGCGCCAGCCGGCGACGGCAGGCCGAGGAACTTCGAGGAGTTCATCTACAGGGTCTGGGGCGCCGGCGTCGCGAAGCACTTCGCGATCCCCTACAACCGCAAGCTCTGGGCGACGCCGCTGCACGAGATCGAGACCTCGTGGCTCGGCGGGCGCGTGCCGCTGCCCGACCTCGAGGAGATGATCGACGGGGCGCTGCATCCCGTGGCGAAGCCGCAAGGGCCGAACGCCCGCTTCGGCTACCCGCTGCGCGGGGGCTTCCAGGCGCTGATGGACGGCTTCCTGCCGCTGCTCGAGGGCGGGCTGCGGCTGAACGCCCGGGTCGTCCGGGTCGTACCGTCGCGGCGCGAGGTCCACCTGCAGGACGGAAGCCGGCACCGCTACCGCCAGCTGGTGTCGACCATGCCGCTGCCGAAGCTCGTGGAGATGATCGGCGCCGAAGCGCCGCCGCACGTGCACGCCGCGGTACGGAAGCTGCGGCACGTCTCGGTCCGCAACGTCAACCTCGGCGTCGGCCGCGAGCGGCTGACCGAGAAGCACTGGATCTACTATCCGGAGGATACGGTGTTCCACCGGATCTTCGTGCAGGGGAACGCGAGCCCGCACTGCAACCCGCCCGGCGGGTTCGGCCTGACGTGCGAGATCACGTACGCGCCTTCGAAGCCGCTGCCCTGCGAGGGCCAGGCGCTGATCGACCTCTGCATCCGCGACTGCGTCCAGGTCGGGCTGATCCGCGAGGACGACCCGATCCTGTGTGCGATCGAACTCGACATGCCGTACGCCTACGTGGTCTACGACCACGCGCGCAAGGAGAACTTCGAAATCGTGAAGGCCTGCATGGAGGCGCACGACATCGTGCTTGCCGGCCGGTACGGCGAGTGGGAGTACTACAACTCCGACCACGCGTTCATCGCCGGCCGCAACGCGGCGACGAAGGTGTGGGATGCGCTGTCGCGCCGCACCGCGCGGGCCGGCACGGTGGGCGCGGCCGCGGAGTCGATGGCCTCCAGCGCGGGCACGACTGCATCCGGGTGACGCCGGACCGCGCCCGTCGGCCGGCGTGGCGCGAGCTCGTCGAGGTCGGGGATCGACAGGAGCGCCCGAGGACCTCGACAATCGCGCGACCGCCGTCGTCGACGTCCGCGAGTCCCCACGTGAAGATCCTGTTCGTCTGCATGGGCAACATCTGCCGCTCGCCCACGGCCGAGGGTGCTTTCCGCCGGCTCGTGGCCGCCGAGGCGGCCGATCTCGCGCTCGAGATCGATTCGGCCGGTACGCACGATTACCACGTCGGCGAACCGCCGGATCCGCGCAGCGTCGCGGCCGCCCAGCGGCGCGGGATCGACCTCACGCCGCTGCGCGCGCGCCGGCTGGTCGAGGCCGACTTCGAGCGCTTCGACTACGTGCTGCTGATGGACGAGCAGAATCGGCGCGACGCGCTCGGGATCGCGCCCGGGCAGTACCGCGCGCAGGTGCGCCTGTTCCTGGAGTTCGCGCCGGAACTCGGCCGGCGCGAAGTGCCCGACCCGTACTACGGCGGCGAGCCCGGGTTCGAACTGGTGCTGGATCTCGTCGACTCGGCCGCGCGCGGCCTGCTCGCGGAGATCCGCGCGGCCCTGCAGAACGGCGGGCCGCCGGAAGCGACCCGCCGTCGTTGAGCCGCCGCCGCGCTCAGGGCGCGGTGGGCGAGCGCGACTCCGATGCCGTCGGCGCGGGCGCGGCGGTCGCGCCCTGGGATTGCGGCGAAGCGACTGCGGCAGGTTCCTCGACCGCCGTCGTCTCGACGGCGCCCGCCGGCGTAGCCGCGGGGTCGGTCTCGGCCGGCGCGCGAGCGGGTGGCGGCTCGTCGATCACGGCCGGCGCCGCGGTCACCGTCGTCGGCTCGACGACCGCCGCCGCCGGCGTGGCTGCCACGGCCACCGCGGTGGCCAGTCGATCGCCGTCCGGCGGCGTGGTCGTGCCGTCGTCGGGCGCGGCCGCCGGTGCGACCGGCGCCGGCGCGGCGTGCGCCGGGTCGACGGCCGCCGCTGCCGCAGGGGCGCTCGTCTTCACCGGGCCCACGCTCCAGTCGATCTTCGCCGCCGGCGGAGGCGCGTAGCCGAGGAACGCGTCGTCCTCGGACGCTGCAGCCGTCGTCTCCGGGGCGACGGCCGCCGTCGCCGCGCCCGCGATGCCGGCGGCGCGCTGCGACCGCTCGTACGCGTCCACGTCGAGCACGGGGAACTTGCCCGAGTCGCCGATCTCCGGGATGTCGTCGCCGAACTCGTCGCGCGACTCGCCCGGCGCGCCGTCGGCCGCCTGCCCGTTGGCACCGCCCTCGCCGCGACCGCGGCGACGACCCCGGCGACGCCGGCGGCGCGGCTCGCCCGTACGCGCGTCGCCGACGAGTTCGGCACCCGGCGGCAACTCCGGCGTACCCGCCGCGCCGACGGTGGCCACCGCGCCGGCGGCCACCTCCGCGACCGGCGTATCCCCGGGGGCTGCGGCCACGGCGGGCGCACGCTCCTCGCGGGGCGGCCGCTCCTCGCGGGGCGCGCGCTCCTCGCGCGGACGATCGCCGCGCGGGCGGTCCTGGCGCGGCCGGTCGTCACGCGCACGCTCGTCGCGCGGCGGCCGCTCGCTCCTCGGCTTGTCGTCGCGCCGCGCGTCGTCGCGACGGCTCTCGTCGCGGCCGCGAGTCTCGTCGCGCGGCTTGTCCTCGCGGGGCTTCTCGTCTCGCCGCGCGTCGTCGCGGCCACGCTCCGGCCGTCCGTCTCGCGAGCGGCGGTCGTCGCCGCGACCGCGCCCGTCGCGACGGTCACCGCGGCCGCGATCGCCACGCTCGCCGCGATCGCCCCGCTCGTCGCGCCGGCGCGACCGATCGTCACGGGCGCCGCGCTTCGCGCCCTCGCTGCCCGCGGGCTCCGACGTGGCGGGCGCGGTGGCGGCCGGCGGCGTGCCGGTGCCCACGAGCCACGTCCACAGGCGCCTGATCGCGCCCTCGCGATAGACCGGGCCGGTGGCCACCGGCGCGGCCGCGACGGCGACCGGCGGCGGTGCCGGCTCCGGGGTCGGCGTCCACACCTGCGGCGGCGGCGTCGTCGGCGCCGGCGTCGCCGGCGGGATCACCTGCACGGCCGGGGCGTCCGCGGGCTTCTTGCGCTCGCCGGCGAGGTCGAGCTCGAACGACGGCTGCTCCGCCATCTGGTAGCTGGTCTGCGTGTTCTCGGGCAGGCCGGCCTCGTCGTCGCGGACGCGGCGGATCGAGTAGTTCGGCGTCTCCATGTGCTCGTTCGGCACCAGCACGATGTCGACGGCGCCGCGCTCCTCGAGCTGGCGCAGCCAGTCGCGCTTCTCGTTGAACAGGAAGGTCGCGACCGCGACCGGCAGCTGCGCGATCACCTTCGAGGTGCGGTCCTTGCGCGCCTCCTCGCCGATCAGGCGCAGGATCGCGAGCGCGAGCGACTCGACGCTCCTGATCGTGCCCATGCCGGTGCAGCGCGGGCAGACCTGGTGCGTGCTCTCGCCGAGCGACGGCCGCAGGCGCTGCCGCGACATCTCGAGCAGGCCGAAGCGGGAGATGCGCCCGATCTGGATCCGGGCCTTGTCCTGCTTGACCGCGTCGCGCAGCCGGTCCTCGACCGCGCGCTGGTTCTTGGTCGACTCCATGTCGATGAAGTCGATGACGATCAGGCCGCCGAGGTCGCGCAGGCGCAGCTGGCGCGCGATCTCGTCGGCCGCCTCGAGGTTGGTGTTCGTCGCCGTCGTCTCGATGTCCGCGCCCTTGGTGGCGCGTGCCGAGTTGATGTCGATCGAGACCAGCGCCTCGGTGTGGTCGATCACGAGGCTGCCGCCGGACGGCAGCGTGACCTTGTGGTTGTGCGCGCTCTCGATCTGGTTCTCGATCTGGAAGCGCGTGAACAGCGGCACGTCGTCGGTGTACAGCTTCAGCTTGCGCTGCGACTCCGGCGGCATGAAGCGCGTCATGTACTCCTGGGCGCGCTCGTAGCAGGCCTGGTCGTCGATCAGCACCTCGCCGACGTCGTCCGAGAGGTAGTCGCGCAGCGAGCGCGCGACCGCGTCGCTCTCCTGGTAGATCAGGAACGGGGCGGGGCGGTCCTTGGCGGCCGCGGCGATCGCGTCCCAGTTCGCCTTCAGGTTGTTCAGGTCCCACTGCAGCTCGTCGGTCGAGCGACCGACGCCGGCGGTGCGCACGATCGCGCCCATGCCGTCGGGGATCTGGAGCGCCTCCATCGCCTCGCGGGTGGCCTCGCGGTCCTCGCCCTCGATGCGGCGCGAGACGCCGCCGGCGCGCGGGTTGTTCGGCATCAGCACCAGGAAGCGGCCGGCGAGGCTGATGAAGGTGGTCAGCGCCGCGCCCTTGTTGCCGCGCTCCTCCTTCTCGACCTGGACGATGATGTCCTGGCCCTCGCGCAGCAGTTCCCGGATGTTCATCCGGCCGCCCTGCGGCTGGGTCTGGAACCACTCCTTGGCGACTTCCTTCAGCGGGAGGAAGCCGTGGCGGTCGGCGCCGTAGTCGACGAACGCGGCCTCGAGGCTAGGTTCGACGCGGGTGATGCGGCCCTTGTAGACGTTGGCCTTCTTCTGCTCCCTGGACGGGATCTCGATCGACAGGTCGTAGAGTTTCTGTCCGTCGACGAGCGCGACGCGCAGTTCTTCCTGCTGCGTGGCGTTGATCAGCATTCTCTTCATTGGCCCCTACTCGAATGGCACAGGGGGCCGACCGACCGGAAGCGCGCGATGGCGCGAGCGTCTCGAACGATGCGAGGCGGGGAGTGTTCGACGAGCGGGAGTGTTGAGACACCGTGTCGTGAACCATCGTGGTCCGGAAGCCTCCGCTTCCCGACAGACCGTCCGGCGCGAACCGCCCCGCCCGAGGGGGCCAGGCCGCGCGCCGGGCCTGCATAGCTTCTTGAGCCCGTTGACCGGTACGCGCGGCGCGCGGATCCCTGCGGGAGCGCGCCGCGGGCGGCTGTGGACGCCGCGCCTCCAAGTCATCGGCCGAACGATGGTCCCGGCGTAGCGCGACGCGGCGGACCGGATGGGGCGCGCTCGCGACGGATCGGACGGGACCAACTACTATGCGACGCCAGTGAGTCGTTCGGGCCCGGGGGAGTTGCCGCGCGAGCCGCGGGGCTGTTCTTCGGGACCTTCGACGACGCGGACGCCGCGCTGTGAGCGGAGCGGCCACGAGGCACTTCGTACCCGGTGCGTCGCTCTCTCGACGTCGCCGAAACTAACAGAGCACCGCCGACAAATCAATGCCTTACGAACGAGCGCGCAAGCAGCTTCCGGAATCGCCCGGTCCCGCGAGGGAAACCACCGGCGTCCAGCGGGTCACGGTGCCGGCCGATGACGCGGGCCAGCGGATCGACAACTGGCTGCTGCGCACGTTGAAGGGCGTGCCGCGCTCGCACGTGTACCGCATCCTGCGGCGCGGCGAGGTGCGCGTGAACGGCAAGCGCGCGAAGCCCGAGTACCGGATGGAGGCCGGCGACGAAGTGCGCCTGCCGCCGGTGCGCCCGGAGGCGGAAGCGGGCCCGCGCCGCGTCCCGGACTCGCTGATCCGGACGGTCGAGTCCGCGATCGTCCACGCCGACGAGGACCTGCTCGTGATCGCGAAGCCGCCCGGCCTCGCGGTGCACGGCGGCAGCGGCCTCGCGTTCGGCGTGATCGAGGCGCTGCGGGCGTCGCGCCCGGACGAGCCGCTGGAACTCGTGCACCGGCTCGACCGCGAAACCAGCGGCCTGCTGCTGGTCGCCCGCAAGCGCGCTGCGCTGCGCACGCTGCACGCGCTGATCCGCGACGGCGAGATGCAGAAGCGCTACCTCGCGCTGGTACGCGGCCAGTGGGACCTGGGCCGGAAGATCATCGACGTGCCGCTCGACGTGCGCGGCAAGCAGGGCGGCGAGCGCATGGTCAAGGTGCGCGAGGGCGGCAAGGAGTCGCAATCCACGTTCGAGGCGGTGGACTTCTACGGCGCGAAGGCGACGCTGATGCAGGTCGACATCGCGACCGGTCGCACGCACCAGATCCGCGTGCACGCCGCGTGGGCGAACCACCCGATCGCCGGCGACGACAAGTACGGGGACCGCGAGTTCAACGCGCAGATGCGCGAACTCGGCCTCGAGCGCATGTTCCTGCACGCGCACGCGGTGTCGTTCGAGTGGCCGGGCTCGCGCAAGACCTTCGCGGTCAGCGTGCCGCTGCCGCCGGAACTGGCGGGCGTCGTGGACCGCCTCGCGACCTCGAGGCGCAAGCGGTCGCGCCGGCGCTAGCGGCTGCCGCGCCGATCGGGGCCGCTCGGGCCGGCGGTCGCGGGCCGTGGGCGTCGGTCGTCAAAGGCACTGCGGCAGCCGGGTCAGCGGGTCGAAGCCCGCCTTCCGCAAGCCGTTCGCCACCCAGAGCAGCGGCAGGCCGACCAGCGCGGTGGGATCGTCGGTCTCGATGCGTTCGAACAGCACGATGCCGAGCCCCTCGGAGCGGAAACTGCCCGCGCAGTCGAGCGGCTGGTCGAGTTCGACGTAGCGCTCGATCTCCTCGGAGGTGAGCACGCGGAACTTCACGCGCGTCACGTCGACGTGCGTGAGCGCCTCGTCGCCCTGCTTCATCAGGCGCACCGCGGTGTGGAAGGTGACGACGCGCCCGCTGCAGACCGACAGCTGCATCCTCGCGTTGTCGGCGGTGCCCGGCTTGCCGAGGATGTCGTCGTCGCACTCGGCGACCTGGTCCGCGCCGATCACCCAGGCCGCCGGGTTCAGCTTCGCGACGGCCTCGGCCTTCGCGATCGCGAGCCGCTGCGCCAGCGCGCGCGGCGATTCGCCGGGTCGCGGCAGTTCGTCCACCCTCGGGCTCGCGGTCGTGAACGGCAGTCGCAGGCGCTCGAGCAGCTGTCGACGGTAGGGGGAGGTCGAGGCGAGGACGAGGCTGGCGGTCATGCACGTTCCGTGTTGCGCCCGAGGGCGAGGTTGAGAACCATACGAATCAATGCGTTGCACGCCAAATCGATTTGACGGTGCAGTGCGTCGCCACTATCATAGCGGCCCCTATGCAGAAGCCCCTCACCGATCCAGTGGACGTGGGGCTCCTGAGCGCGAGCCGCACGGCCTTCCGTCGCACCTACGTGCTGGCGGATTTCGAGCGGCTGCGGGACGGCCTCGCCAAGGACGAGGGGTCCGCCGAAGTCGAGTTCCGGTTCCATGCGGCGAACGAGTTTCCCGCGCTCGAGGGCGAAGTCCGGGCGCGGCCGTGGCTCGTCTGCCAGCGGTGCCTGAACCCGTACGAGCAGGCGGTGGAGTCGCCGTTCCGCGTGGCGTTCGCTCCGACCGAGGAAGCGTCGGCGCGGGTGCCGGAAGGGTACGAAGGGGTCGTGGCGCCGCACGGCCGCGCGAAGCTCGCCGAGCTCGTCGAGGACGAGCTGCTGCTCGCGCTGCCGCTGGTGCCGATGCACGCGTCGCCCGCCGAGTGCGAGGGCGCGGTCGAGCAGCCGACGCCGGATCCCGCCGACGTGGCGGTTGGCCCCGGGGATGAGAAGACCGAGTCGCAGCGCCCGTTCGCCAGCTTGCGGGAACTGCTGGATCGCTAGAGTTTCAGGAGACGACGATGCCCGTCCAGAAGAGCCGCAAGACGCCGTCCAAGCGCGGCATGCACCGTTCGCACGACCACCTGAGCGCGCCGGCGCTGTCGTCCGATCCGACCTCCGGCGAGACGCATCTGCGTCACCGCGTCAGCCGCGACGGCTACTACCGCGGCAGGAAGGTCATCGAGACCACGAAGGCCGAGGACGACTCGGAGTAAGGGTGGCCGGGAGGATTCCGGCCCGCCGCGCACGGCGCGGTCGCTCTTGAGCTCCACGCTGCCCATCGCCGTCGACGCCATGAGCGGCGACCGCGGGCCGGCCACGTGCGTGCCCGCGGCGCTCGCAGTGCTGCGCGAGGATCCGGCGCTGGAACTGGTCCTCGTCGGCCAGCCCGCCGTCGTCGAGCCGCTGCTCGCCGGCCTCGATGCCGCGGCGCGTGCCCGCGTCCGGGTGCTGCCCGCCAGCCAGGTGGTGGCGATGGACGAACGGCCGCGCGACGCGATCCGCCGCAAGAAGGATTCGTCGCTGCGTCGCGCGCTCGACCTCGTGGCCGGCGGCGAGGCCTCGGCCTGCGTGTCCGCCGGCAACACCGGCGCGCTCATGGCCACCGCGCACTTCGTGCTCGGCGTGATCCCGGGCGTCGAGCGTCCCGCGATCATCTCGTCGATTCCCTCGGCCGGCGGCCACACCCACATGCTGGACCTCGGCGCGAACGCCTCGGCTACGCCCGACCAGTTGTTCCAGTTCGCGGTGATGGGCGCCGTGGTCGCCGCCGGGGTGCACGGGCTCGAGCGGCCGCGCGTCGGGCTCCTCAACATCGGCGCGGAGGACATCAAGGGCGACGAGATCGTGCAGGCCGCGCACCGTCGGCTGCAGGACTCGAAGCTCGAGTACCTCGGCTACGTCGAGGGCAACGACATCTTCGGCGACCGCGTCGACGTCGTGGTCACCGACGGTTTCACGGGCAACGTCGCGCTGAAGACCATGGAAGGGCTCGCGAAGATGATCGGCGGCATCCTGCGCGAGGAATTCACGGCGGGCCCGGTGCGCAAGCTCGGTGCCTTGGCGGCACGGCCGGCGCTCGACGCGATCCGCGGCCGGCTCGACCCGCGGCGCTACAACGGCGCGAGCATGGTCGGCCTGGCCGGCATCGTCATCAAGAGCCACGGCGGCGCGGACGAGACCGCGTTCGCGAACGCCGTGCGCCTCGGTCACGCCGAGGCCCGCAAGGGACTGCCCACGGAGATCGGTCGGCAACTGGCGGAGGCGGCCTGACATGTACTCACGGATTGCCGGCACCGGCCGGTACCTGCCCGAGAAGGTGCTGACGAACGCCGATCTCGAGAAGATCGTCGACACCAGCGAAGATTGGATCCGCTCGCGCACGGGCATCGAGCGGCGGCACATCGCCGCGGAGCACGAGACCACCGCGACGATGTCGGCGGAGGCCGCGAAGCGCGCGATGGAGATGGCCGGCGTGACGGCCGCGGACGTCGACTTCGTCGTGGTCGGCACCACCTCGCCGGACCTCGTGTTCCCGAACGTCGCCTGCATCGTGCAGGACCTGCTCGGCATCCACGACTGTCCCGCGTTCTCGCTCGAGACCGCATGCAGCGGCTTCATCTACGCGCTCGCGATGGCCGACAAGTTCGTGAAGGCGGGCGAGGCGAAGTGCGCGCTCGTGATCGGCGCCGAGACGCTCTCGCGCATCACGGACTGGACCGACCGCACCACCTGCGTGATCTTCGCCGACGGCGCGGGCGCGGCGATCCTGACGCCGTCGGAGGAGCCCGGGATCCTGACGACGCTGATCTCCGCCGACGGCCAGTACCGGGACCTGCTCGGCTTCCCGTACGGCCCGGCCTCCGGCTTCGACAAGCTGCGCGCGGGCGCGCAGGCCGGCATCACGATGAAGGGCACCGAGGTCTTCAAGGTCGCGGTCAACACGCTGTCGAGGCTCGTCGACCAGACGCTGACGAAGGCCGGCGTCGAGGCCTCCCAGATCGACTGGCTGGTGCCGCACCAGGCGAACCTGCGGATCATCCAGGCGGCCGCCAAGAAGCTCGACATGCCGATGGAGCGGGTGGTGGTCACCGTGCAGGATCACGGCAACACCTCGGCGGCCTCGGTGCCGCTGGCGCTCGACGTGGCGGTCCGGGACGGCCGCATCAAGCGCGGTCAACTGGTGCTGCTCGAG
The DNA here is from genome assembly GCA_027531255.1 of Steroidobacteraceae bacterium. Taxonomy (GTDB): domain Bacteria; phylum Pseudomonadota; class Gammaproteobacteria; order Steroidobacterales; family Steroidobacteraceae; genus JAPZRU01. The sequence goes on from JAPZRU010000008.1 coordinate 120,119, forward strand.
ACCTTTGGCGGCGGGTTCACGTGGGGATCCGCGCTCGTCCGGTTCTGAACCGGATGCAACAGCGCCGATCGGGCGTCGGGACCTCGCAGCGGAGGCGCCGGGGCGCGGTGCGCGTTCCGATGGGGTCGGCGGCGGGGCTTCTCAGGGCCGCCGCCTCAGCGGCCGTCGCGGGCCTTCCGCACGCGCAGCTGCCAGGTCTGCAGCGGATCCCAGCCTTCGCCCGGTTCCTCGACTTCGAACCGGCGCGGCGGGTCCACGGCCGACGGGGCGGGCGCGCCGTGGCGCGGCTCGTGCACGCGGGCGTGCCAGACGGCGTAGGCGTCCCATCCGGGCGAGTCGGCGTCCACGTCGAAAGTGGAACCCGGCGCCAAGTCGCCCTGTCGATCCATCGGTGGTGACCCCGGCCGTCGTCGTCGTAGTCTTGGAGACTAGTCGCGGCCCCGCGGCCGGAATGTGCGGAACGTCACAAATGAAGCATCGGATACTCGGCCCCCTCGCGATGCTGGCCCTCGCGACCGCGTCCCCCGCGGCGAACGCGGAATCGTTCGCGCTGCCCACGGACGGCGACCTGATCGGCGAGCACCTCGAGATCGTCGCGGCCCGCGAGGACACCTTCATCGACCTCGCGCGGCGTCACGGCCTCGGCTACGAGGAACTGATCCACGCGAACCCGGGCGTCGATCCGTGGCTGCCGGGCGAGGGCCGCGTGATCCGCCTGCCGAAGCAGCGGATCCTTCCGGACGCGCCGCGCGAGGGCATCGTCGTCAACCTCGCCGAGCACCGGCTGTATTACTTCCCGCCCGCGAAGGCGGGCGAGCCGCGTGTCGTGATCACGCACCCGATCGCGGTGGGCAAGATGGACTGGTCCACGCCCATCGGCCTGACGCGCGTCACGCAGAAGGTGAAGAATCCGCCGTGGCATCCACCCGAGTCGGTGCGCAAGGCGCGCGCGCAGCGCGGCGAGAGCCTGCCGCGCGTGGTGCCGCCGGGTCCCGACAACCCCCTCGGCACGCGAATGATGCGCCTCGCGATCCCGGGCGGCGCCTACCTGATCCACGGCACCAACGACCCGCGCGGCATCGGCATGCAGGCGACGCACGGTTGCCTGCGGCTCTACCCCGAGGACATCGAGTCGCTGTTCGAACTCGTGCCGGTCGACATGCCGGTGAACATCGTGAACCAGCCGCACAAGGTGGGCTGGCGCGACGGGCGGCTCTACGTAGAGGTGCACCCACCGCTCGAGAGCACGGACGGCCGCGTGTTCGAGCCGGGCCGCACGGAACTCGCGCGCCTCGTCGCGCAGGCGGTGCGTGCGCGGCCCGCGGCCGCGGTGGTGTGGGAGCGTGCGGAGACGGCCTTCGAGCGCTCGGAGGGCGTGCCGGTGGCCGTTACGACGGCAATGGTGGCGGCGCTGCGCTAGCGTCCGAAGCCCGGGCCCAAAGCAAGACGCCGTGCGGGTGCACGGCGTCCTGCGTATCGACGGAGGCGGGTTGCCAGCGCTCGCGCGCGCAACCCGCTCGCCCTCACTTCGACATCGAGCGCTTGAACATCCGGTCGATCTTCTCGTTGGTCGCGTCGCAGCACTGCTGGCTGGCCTGCGCGGCCGAGGCGGCGGCGTCGGCGCGGCTCTGGGCCTGCTGAGCGGCGGTCTGCGCGGCCTGCGCGGTGCGCGTGGCGTTGTCGACCGACGACTTCATGCTCTCGGTCTCCGACTGGAGGCGCGAGACCTGGGTCTTCAGGTCGTCGACCTGCTGCTGCAGCGGCTTCAGGTCCGTGCAACCGGCGGCGAACACGACGGCGAGGGCGGCGGCGCCCACCTTGATCAGCTTGGTCATGGGAACTCCCTTTTTCTTAGGAGGAGGGGAAAAACACGAGCCGGTCTGCGCTTCCACGCGGCGACATTTCCTTCTTTTCGAACTGTCGCCGGCTGCGGACCGGGGGCCGGGAGGCGTCTCCCGCGCCACTGCGGGCTGGAAATTTACCCGAATGTGGGTGCACGATCCAACCGCGCGGGTGCGTTGTCGCAGCGGGGAGACGCTCCGGACCGCGTTTGGATCGCCGATTGCGATTCCGGTTCCCGGCTTTCGCGTCAGGCGCCGCGTGAGCGCTTCAGATCGCGCAGGATCTCGCGGGCCGCGTTGTGGCCCGGCACGCCCGTGACGCCGCCGCCGGGATGCGCGCCCGAGCCGCACAGGTAGAGGCCGCGCAGCGGCGTACGGTAGTCGGCGTAGCCCAGCATGGGCCGCGCGGCCCACAGCTGGTCGAGGCCGAGCGCCCCGTGGAAGATGTCGCCGGCCGTCAGGCCGAGCCGTTCCTCGAGGTCCCACGGCGACAGCGCGCTGTGCGCGATCACGGCGTCGCGGAAGTTGGGGGCCCACCGCGTCACCGTGTCGACGATCGCCGCCGCCGCGCGCTCGCGCTCCGCCGGATCCTGCCAGCTGCGGCCGCCGGGCAGCTCCGGTGCGAACTGCTGGCAGAACAGGCTCGCGACGTGGTGGCCCGGCGGGGCGAGCGTGTCGTCGACGAGACTCGGGATCAGCAGCTCCACGATCGGCTCGCGCGACCAGCCTTCGCGACGCGCGTCGAGGTACGCCGCGTCGAGGTAGCCTGGCGACGGCGCGATCACGATGCCGGCGCCGAGGTGCGGGCCGGGCTCCGGGCGGCACGCGAAGCGCGGGAGCTCCCGCAGCGCGACGTTCATCCGGAAGCTGCCGGAGCCCATGCGCCAGCGCCGGATGCGCGCGACGAACTCGGGCGGCAGGTCCGCTGCGGCGACCAGCCGGGTGTACAGCAGCTTCGGGTTGACGTTCGCGACCACCGCGCGCGCGGCGTGCACGCCGCCGTCCGCGAGGGCCACGCCGGTCGCGCGGCCGTTCTCGACGAGCACGCGCGCCACTTCCGCCTCGCGCACGATCTCGACGCCGAGCCGGACGGCCTCGCGCGCCATCGCCTGCGTGATCGCGCCCATGCCGCCGATCGCGTGGCCCCAGAGGCCGGGCTTGCCGTTCACCTCGCCGAACGCGTGGTGCAGCAGCACGTAGCCCGAGCCCGGCGTGTAGGGGCTCGCGTAGTTGCCGACCACCGCGTCGAAGCCGTAGAGCGCCTTCAGCGCGTCGGTCTCGAGCCACGCGTCGAGGATCTCGCCGGCGCTGCGCGTGAACAGTTCGTACACGTCGCGCTGCGACTCCGCGTCGAGCTTCAGCCACGTGCGCGAGGCGGCGAACAGCTTCGGCAGTTCCGCGAGGCCGCCGCCCGCGTTCGGTGGCGTGCGCAGCAGCAGGTCCTTCAGCACGGCGACCACGGTGTCGAGCATCCGCCAGTACGCGGGCAGCCGCTCCGCGTCGCGCGTCGAGAACTCGGCGACCGCGCGCCGCGTGTCCTCGGCGGTCGGGCCGATCGCGAGACCGCGGCCGTGCTCGAGCGGCACGAAGTTCTGCACCGGCCGCTCGACCACGCGCAGGCCGTGCTCGCGCAGGCGGAGGTCCGCGATCACGCGCGGGTTCAGCAGCGAGACCGTGTAGCTGGCGGTGGAATTGCGGAAACCGGGGTGGAACTCCTCGGTGACCGCGGCGCCGCCGACCACGGCGCGGCGCTCCAGCATCCGCACGCGGTGACCCGCGCGGGCGAGATAGCAGGCGCAGACGAGACCGTTGTGGCCGGCGCCGATCACGAGGACGTCTGGCATGACGGTGTCCGGGCAGCTGGGCGGGAGCGGAGGGTTCGCGGAGCCGGGCGGAGCGGGCGGGGTGTGGCGCCACCCGGGACGGGCGGGCGAGGGCGCGCAATCCTGACGGCCGGGCCCCGGGCGAGTCAAAACGCCCGGCGGGCTTGCCGCCACCCTCGAGCTGGATATAATCCCAGGGAGTTCTGTATTTCCGTACAGGTGCCGCCATGTCGGATCTCACGCCCCGTCAACGCCAGATCCTCGATTTCATCCGGGACCAGCTCGACGAATCCGGAATGCCGCCCACCCGCGCGGAGATCGCGCAGGCACTCGGCTTCAAGTCCGCGAACGCGGCCGAGGAACACCTGCGCGCGCTGCAGCGCAAGGGCGTCATCGACCTCGTGCCCGGCGCCTCGCGCGGCATCCAGCTGAAGGACACGCTGCGCGACCAGATGGGCCTGCCGCTGATCGGCCGCGTCGCCGCCGGCAGCCCGATCCTCGCCGAGCAGAACGTCGAGGCTCGCTTCCAGATCGACCCGAAGCTCTTCAACCCGCGCGCGCACTACCTGCTGAAGGTGCAGGGCATGTCGATGAAGGACATCGGCATCATGGACGGCGACCTCGTTGCCGTGCATCGCACGCCGGAAGTGCGCAACCGCCAGGTCGTCGTCGCGCGCCTCGACAACGAGGTCACCGTGAAGCGCTACAAACAGGAAGGCTCGGTGGTCTGGCTGCTGCCGGAGAACCGCGACTTCGAGCCGATCCGCGTCGACCTCAAGGAACAGTCGATGCTGATCGAGGGCGTCGTGGTCGGCGTGCTGCGCCGGGGCAACCGCACGGACTTCCTGCAGTAGCGTCGAGCGGGCGTGCCGTGCCGGCCCCGGCAGGCCGGCCGACGTGCCCGCGTCGCCGCCCGCGGTCGCCCACCGATGAACGAAGCACTGCAGGCGCTCCTCGCGAGCGCCAAGGTCTGGCGCGCCCGCGAGAAGGCGAGCACGCCGCCCGCCGCCTCCGCGTCCCCCGACGCGTCGTGGCCGCCCGTCGAGGGCGCGCCCGGCACGGCGCGCGTGCTGCCCACCGGCTGGCCTGCGCTCGACGCGGCGCTGCCGGACGCCGGCTGGCCGCTCGGCACGCTCGTCGAGGTGCTGCTGCCGGAGCACGGGCTCGGCGAACTGCGGCTGCTGCTGCCGGCGCTGGCCAGGACAGAGGCCGGCCGCTGGCTGGTCTGGGTCGCGCCGCCGCTGGCGCCCTATCCGCCGGCGCTCGCGCAGGCCGGCATCGACCCCGAGCGCGTGCTGATCGTCGACGCCGTCGCCGCGCAGGATCGCCTTTGGGCCACGGAGCAGGCGCTGCGCTCGCGTGCGTGCGACGCGGTGCTCGCGTGGCTCGACGCCGTCGAGGATCGCTGGCTGCGCCGGCTGTGCCTCGCCGCGGAGGGCGGGCACACGCTGGCGGTCGCGTTCCGGCCGCTGCGGTGCCGGCAGCAGTCCTCGCCTGCGCGGCTGCGGCTGTTGCTCGAGCCGCGCGCGGAGTCGCTGGACGTGCGGGTGGTGAAGGGCCGCGGTGGGCCGCGGTACGTGAGGAACGCGCTGGGCTGAAGGGCGTCGGGTCGGAACGAGGAGTCGTCACGGGAGTGTCGGGACGTCGCGCCACGGTGCCGCAGAGGCACCCGGCGTGGACGCACCCGGCGAACGCCGCGCCCGCGCAGGGTGGGTCGGCGAGGGAACGGCATGGGAACGCGCGGAACGACGGGCGCCCGCGCGGGCGCGGGTGCCGAGGCCGGTACGACGGGCGACCTGTTCGCCGCGGTGCCGCCGGCCGCCCGTGGCGCGGGCGTGACGGGCGAGACGACGCCGTCGCGTACGAGGCTTCGGCACGGAGCCGTGTCCGAGCCTGCGCCGTCACGCGCGGTCGGGGTCGCGGTTCCGCGTCGACCGCCTCCCATGCCAGCCGCGGCCCCGGCTCCGGCCCGGGTTCCAACTCCGACTGCGACTCCGCGCCACGCGTGGCTCGCGCTGCGCCTGCCCGCGCTGGCCCTCGAGGTCGTCGCGGCCGGCCTCGCGACGCCGGTGGCGGTGCTCGACGGCGCAGGGTCGCGGCGGCTCGTGGTCGCCTGCAATGCCGAGGCCGCGCGCCGCGGCGTGCGGCCGGGCCTCGCACCGCCGGCCGCGCGCGCGCTCGTACCGGATCTCGAGACGCGCGAGCGCGACCCCGCCGCCGAAGAGCGCCGGCTGCAGTCCCTGGCCCGCTGGGCGGTGGGCTTCACGCCGAGCGTCAGCCCCGAGCCGCCGGACACGCTGCTGCTCGAGGTGCGGGGCAGCCTTCGGCTGTTCGGTGGCGCGGCCGCGCTGGTCCAGCGCGCGACGCACGAACTGCGCGCACTGGGTCACGCGGTCGTGCCCGCGCTCGCGCCGACGCCGCGGGCGGCGCTCTGGCTGTCGCGCGTGGCGGTACGGCCTTCGAGCCGGTCGATTCCGTCGCGCGGCTCGCCGGTGCGCTCGCGGCGCTGCCCGTCGCGTGCGCCGGCTGGCCGTCCGCCGTGAACGAGCTGCTCCTGCGCTGGGGCGTGCGCACGTTCGGCGAACTGCGGCGCCTGCCGCGCGACGGCCTCGCCCGGCGCCTGCCGGCATTCGTGCTCGAGGAACTGGACGAGGCCTACGGGCTGCGGCCCGCCGTCCGACGCCGCCTCGTGGCGCCGGAGCGCTTCCGGGAGCGCCTCGAACTGCCGGCCGAACTCGACACCGTGGCGCACCTCGAGCCCGCGCTCGACCGCCTGCTCGAGCGCATGGGGCGTTTCCTGCGCGTCCGCGACGCCGCCGTCGCTCAGTTGCGGATCACGTTCGTGCACCGTGAGCACCCGCCGACCTGCGTGCCGCTCGGCCGCGGGGTGCCGTCCGGCGCGCCGGAGGCGTGGCGCGACCTGCTGCGCGAACGGCTCGCCCGCGTGCAGCTGCCGGCACCGGTGCTCGCGGTCGCGCTGCGTACGGGCGTCGCGCGCCCGCAGCCGGCCGCGTGCGCGGCGCTGCCGGGGCTCTCCGCGCCGGGCCACGACGACGGCGCGGCCGCGGCGCTGCTGCTCGACCGCCTGCGGGCGCGGCTCGGCGAACGCGCGGTGCAGGGAGTGCGCCTCGTGTCGGAGCACCGGCCCGAGGCAGCCTGGCGGTGCGTGCGCCCGACGCCGCGCACGGCGCTGCCCACGAAGGGTGGACCGGGCGTGTCGTCGTCGAAGCGTGGGCCTCGTGCGCGATCGCTGCCGGCGAGCAGCCCGTCCGCGCCGCCGCTGCCGCTCGCGCCGCTGCCGCTCGCGCCGCGGCCGCTGTGGCTGCTGGCGACGCCCGAGCGGCTCGCGGTGCGCGAGGGGCAGCCGTGGCACCACGGCTTCCTCCGCGTCGAGGCGGGGCCGGAGCGCATCGAGAGCGGCTGGTGGGACGGCGCCGACGTCGTGCGCGACTACTACGTCGTCGTCGCGCGCTCGGGCGCGCGCCTGTGGATCTACCGCGAACCGGCCGGCCAAGGCGACGTGTGCTGGTTCCTGCACGGCGTGTTCGGCTGAGGCGGCTGCTCGTGCGCCGGAGACGACCGTGACGCCTGCGCCGGAGCATGCAGGGGCCCGTGCGCCCGGGGCGGCTGGTTGCGCGGTGGCGCCCCCGCCGGCCTACGCCGAACTGCACTGCCTGTCGAACTTCACGTTCCTGCGCGGCGCCTCGCACCCGGCGGAACTCGTGCAGCGCGCGCACGCGCTCGGCTACTCCGCGCTCGCACTCACCGACGAGTGCTCCGTCGCCGGCGTGGTGCGCGCGCACGTGGCGGCGAAGGCGGTGGGACTGCCCCTGATCGTCGGCAGCGAGTTCGCGCTCGACGACGGGCTGCGTCTCGTGCTCCTCGCGGCCGACCGCGCGGGCTACGGCGAACTCGTCGGTCTGGTCACGCGCGCACGCCGCGCCGCGCCGAAGGGCCGCTACCGGCTGTCGCGCGCGGATCTCGAAGGCGCGCCGCTCGGGCACTGCGAAGCGCTGTGGCTGCCGCCGCCGACGCGGCCCGGCGCGGCCGACCCCGCACTGGCCGCCGACGGTCGCTGGTTCCGCGAGCGCTTCGGGCGACGCGGCTGGCTCGCCGTGGAACTTCCCACCACCGGCTACGATCGCGAACGCCTCGCGACGCTGATCGCGCTCGGCGTCGCGTGCGCGCTGCCGTGCGTCGCGGGCGGCGACGTGCACATGCACGTGCGTGAACGGCGCCGGCTGCAGGACGTGCTGACCGCGATCCGTCTCGGCGTGCCGATCTCGGCCGCCGGCTACGCGCTGCACCCGAACGGCGAGCGCCACCTGCGTACGCGCGCGCGGCTCGCGCGACTGTACCCGCCGGACCTGCTGCGCGCGACGCTCGCGGTCGCGGAGCGCTGCACGTTCTCGCTCGACGTGCTGCGCTACGAGTACCCGGACGAGCTCGTGCCCGAGGGTCACACGCCGACTTCGTGGCTGCGGGAACTGTCCCTGCAGGGGCTGCGCGACCGCTGGCCCGACGGCCCGCCCGCGCAGGCCGTCGCACTCGTCGAGCGCGAACTCGCGCTGATCGCGGAACTCGGTTACGAGCCGTTCTTCCTGACGGTCCACGACGTGGTCGCGTTCGCACGCTCGCGCGGCATCCTGTGCCAGGGCCGCGGCTCGGCGGCGAACTCCGCGGTCTGCTACGCGCTGCGGATCACCGAGGTCGACCCGTCGCGGATGCAGATGCTGTTCGAGCGCTTCGTGTCGAAGGAGCGCAACGAGCCGCCCGACATCGACGTGGACTTCGAGCACGAGCGGCGCGAGGAGGTGATCCAGTACCTCTACGCGAAGTACGGGCGCCACCGCGCGGCGCTCGCCGCCACCGTGATCACCTACCACCCGCGCAGCGCGATCCGCGACGTCGGCCGCGCGCTCGGCCTCGACGGCCTCCAGGTGGAGCGGATGGCGCGCGCGATCCAGTGGTGGGACGGCTCGACCGTCGCGGACGCGCGCATCCGCGAGGCCGGCCTCGACCCCTTGAGCCCGGTGGTCGCGCGCTGCCTCGAGCGGGTGCGCGAGCTGATCGGCTTCCCGCGGCACCTCTCGCAGCACGTCGGCGGCTTCGTGATCGCGCGTCGCGACCTCGCGGAGCTGGTGCCGGTCGAGAACGCCGCGATGGCGGACCGCACGGTCATCCAGTGGGACAAGGACGACCTCGACGACCTGGGGCTCCTGAAGGTGGACGTGCTCGCGCTCGGCATGCTGACCGCGATCCGCCGTGCGCTCGACCTCGCGAGCCACTGGCGCGGTGTGCCCCTGACGATAGACCGCATCCCGCCGGAGGACCGCGCCACCTACGAGATGATCTCGCGAGCGGACACAGTCGGCGTGTTCCAGATCGAGTCGCGCGCGCAGATGGCGATGCTGCCGCGGCTCAAGCCGCGCAACTACTACGACCTCGTGATCGAGGTCGCGATCGTGCGGCCGGGCCCCATCCAGGGCGACATGGTGCACCCGTACCTGCGGCGACGCATCGGGCTCGAGCCCGTCACCTACCCGAGCGAAGAGGTGCGGGGCGTGCTCGAGCGCACGCTCGGCGTGCCGATCTTCCAGGAGCAGGTGATGCAGCTCGCGATCGTCGCCGCGGGCTTCACGCCGGGCGAGGCCGACCAGCTGCGGCGTGCGATGGCGGCGTGGAAGCGCAAGGGCGGGCTCGGGCCGTTCGAGCAGCGGCTGATCGAGGGCATGCGCGCGCGCGGCTATCCGGACGAGTTCGCGCGCGCGCTCTTCACCCAGATCCTCGGCTTCGGGGAATATGGCTTTCCGGAAAGCCATTCGGCCAGCTTCGCGCTGCTGGTCTACGTCTCCGCCTGGCTGAAGCGGCACGAGCCCGCCGCGTTCGCCGCAGCGCTGCTGAACAGCCAGCCGATGGGCTTCTACGCGCCCGCGCAGCTGGTGCGCGACGCGCGCGAGCACGGCGTCGACGTGCGGCCGCCGGACGTGCGGGCGAGCGACTGGGACTGCACGCTGGAAGCGCCCGTGTCGACGGCGGCATCCGCAACGACACCGACGTCCGGGGCGGCATCGACGGTGGCACCGGCACCTGCGTCGACCGGCGCATCGTCACCGACGGCGCTACCCGGGCACGCCGCCGCGCGGCCGCCTGCGAACGAACCCGGTCCCGCGCTCCGACTCGGCCTGCGGCTCGTGCGCGGGCTGCCCGAGTCCGCGGGGCGCCGCATCGTCGCCGCGCGTGCAGCGCGGGCCTTCGGCTCCGTCCAGGACCTCGCGGAGCGCGCGACGCTCGACCGCCGCGAACTGGGGGCGCTCGCCGCGGCCGGGGCCCTGGTCGGTCTGGCGGGGCACCGGCATCGCGCTGCCTGGGAGGTCGCGGGCGTGCTCGAGCCCACGCCGCTGTTCGCGGCGCCGCGCGTGGCCGAGGGCGCGCCACTGCTGGCGGCGCCGCACGAAGGACAGGACGTGGTGGCGGACTACCGCTCGCTCGGCCTGACGCTGGGTCGGCATCCGCTCGCGCTGCTGCGCGGGCGCCTGGACGATCACGGCATCGCGACCGCCGCCCGCCTGCACGGACTGCCGCACGGCACGCGCGCCCGCGGCGCCGGTCTCGTGCTGGTACGGCAGCGGCCCGGGTCGGCCTCCGGCGTCACGTTCGTGACCCTCGAGGACGAGACCGGCGTGCTGAACCTCGTGGTGTGGAAACGAGTGGCCGAGCGCTGGCGCCGCGCGCTGCTCGACTCGCGGCTGCTGGAGGCGGTCGGTACGGTGCAGCGCGAGGGCGACGTGCTGCACCTCGTGGTCAACCGGCTGGTGGACCGCTCGGCGTGGCTCGGCGAACTCGACGCGCGGTCACGGGACTTCCACTGAGGCGCGGGCCTCAGCGCTGCGCCTTCCTGCGCGCCGGCGGGGGCGGGGTGCGGCGGGATCTGGAGGACCGCGCGGGTTCCTGGTCGTCCTCGTCTTCCTCGTCGTCCGCGGCGCCGTCGTCGAGCGGGTAGTGGGCGTCCTCGTCCGCGGAGTCCGCCGCGGCCTCGCTCGCGGCGTCGTCGGCCTCCGCGTACTCGACGTCCGCATCGAAGTCGTCGTCGCCGCCGGCCGCCGCGACGTGTGCGGTGCGCGTGAGGCGCGCGGCTGCGTCGTCTTCCGCCTCGTCGAGGTCGTAGTCGTCGAAGTCGGAGAGCAGTTGCGCCGTGCGCTTCTGCTCCATGTACTTCTCGAGACGACGCCACGCGGGCTCACCGGGCTTCGGCCCGCCGCGCCGCTTCTGCGTCTCGAGATCCTTGATGAGGTGCTCGAGGTCCGGATCGTCGCCGCCGACGGCTTCGTCCGTGTCCTCGTCCTCGAACTCGTCCGAGTCGCGCTTCTCGGCCATCCGGTGTTCGGGCCCCGTGGTGCCTGACTCTCGGGTGGCGCCGTTATAAGCGGGCGACGCGGGAGCCGCAAGAGGCGGCCCCGTGACGTTCCGGCGACGCCTGGCGGCGACGCGGCCCGCGAGAGTCGGGGCGCTCAGCGCACGAGCTGGTTCAGCTCGAAGATCGGCAACAGCAGCGCCAGCACGATCAGCAGCACGAAGCCGCCCATCACGAGGATCATGCCGGGGCCGAGGATGTTGACGGCGGTGTTGACGATGCCGTCCATCTCGCGCTCCTGGTTCGTCGCGGCGCGATCCAGCATCGTCTCGAGCTCGCCGCTGGTCTCGCCGCTGGCGATCAGGTGGATCAGCATCGGCGGATAGAGCTTCGACGCTCCCAGCGAGCGGGCGATCGGTGCGCCCTCGCGCACCTTCACGGCGGCCTCGAGCACCGCTTCCCGCATCGGCACGTTCGAGACGACCTCGCCGGCGATCCGCAGCGCCTCCAGCACCGGCACGGCGCTGGCCGTCAGGATCGACAGCGTGCGCGCGAAGCGGGCGGCGTTCACGCCGCGCACCACCGCGCCGACGATCGGCAGGCCGAGCACGAACCGGTGCCAGCGCCGGAGCGCGTCGGGGTTGCGCAGCCACCGGCGGAACCCGTACCAGGCGAGCCCCGCGAGACCGAAGATCAGCCACCACCACTCGCGAAAGCCGTCCGACAGCGCGATCAGCACGCGCGTCAGCAGCGGCAGCTGCTGGTTGCCGGCGCGGAATACGTTGACGACCTCGGGCACCACGTAGCCGAGCAGCAGCGAGACGATCAGCAGCGAGACGACCGCCAGCAGCACGGGGTAGACCAGCGCGTTGCGCACGCGGCTCTGCAGCACCTGGCGGTTCTCGGTGTAGTCCGCGAGGCGTTCGAGCACCGAGTCGAGGCGCCCGGACTGCTCGCCCGCCGCCACCGTGGCCCGGTAGATCTCGGGGAACGCCTGCGGGAACGCGCCGAGTCCGTCGGCCAGCGAGCGGCCCTCGATCACGCGGGCGCGCACGCCCGAGACGATGCCCTGCACGCGCGGCTTCTCGGTCTGCTGAGAGACCGCGAGCAGCGCTTCCTCGAGCGGCAGGCCGGAGCGCGACAGCGTCGCCAGCTGGCGGGTGACCAGCGAGAGGTCGGTGGCCGAGATGCCGCGCCGGAACGAGAACCGCGCCGCGCTGCGCCTCGCCTCGCGGGCCTCGACTTCGCTGACCTCGAGCGGCAGGAGCTGCTGCTCGCGCAGCAGCTGGCGGACGTGCCGCGGCGTGTCGCCCTCGATCAGGCCGCGCCGCTCGCGACCGGACGGATCGACCGCCGTGTACTCGAAGGCCGGCACCGCGCGCTAGTCCTCGCGGGTGACGCGCAGCACTTCCTCGAGCGTCGTGACGCCCTCGAGGATCCTGCGGCGCCCGTCGTCGCGGATGCTCGGCGTGGACAGCCGCGCGTGGCGCTCGAGCTCCTGCTCGCTGGCGCCGTCGTGGATCATCCCGCGCATGCCGTCGTCCACCACCACGAGCTCGTAGATGCCGGTGCGGCCGCGGTAGCCCGAGCCCTCGGCGCCCGGCCGATACAGCGTCGGCGCCGCTTCGTCCGCCGGCGTGTTCAGGAAGCGGCGTTCGTAGTCGGCAGCCTGGTAGGGCACGCGGGTTGCGGGATCCAGCACGCGCACGAGCCGCTGCGCGAGCACGCCGAGCAGCGTGGACGACAGCAGGAACGGCTCGACGCCCATGTCGCGCAGGCGGGTGATCGCGCCGACCGCGGTGTTGGTGTGCAGGGTGGACAGCACGAGGTGGCCCGTCAGCGAGGCCTGCACGGCGATCTGCGCGGTCTCGATGTCGCGGATCTCGCCGACCATCACGACGTCCGGGTCCTGGCGCAGGATCGCGCGCAGCCCGCGCGCGAAGGTCATCTCCACCTTGGTGTTGACCTGCGTCTGGCCGATGCCGTCGATGTAGTACTCGATCGGGTCCTCGACCGTGAGGATGTTGCGCGTGTCGTCGTTCAGCCGCTCGAGCGCCGCGTAGAGCGTCGTGGTCTTGCCGGAGCCGGTCGGGCCGGTGACGAGGATGATTCCATAGGGCTTGTGGATCAGCTCGTCCATCTGGAGCTGCGTGCGCGGGTCCATGCCGAGCGCGCCGAGGTCGAGGCGCCCGGCCTGCTTGTCGAGCAGACGCAGCACGACGCGCTCGCCGTGGCCGGCCGGGATCGTGGACACGCGGACGTCGACCGGCCGGCCGGCGATGCGCAGCGAGATGCGGCCGTCCTGCGGCAGGCGCTTCTCCGCGATGTCGAGCCGCGACATCACCTTGATGCGCGACACCACGAGCGGCGCCAGCGCGCGGCGGCTCTGCAGCACCTCGCGCAGCACGCCGTCGACGCGGAAGCGGATCACGAGCCGGTTCTCGAACGGCTCGATGTGGATGTCCGAGGCGTTCTCCTTGACCGCCTGGGTCAGCACCGCGTTGATCAGCCGGATGATCGGCGCGTCGTCCTCGCTCTCGAGCAGGTCCGAGGGCTCCGGCAGCTCGCTCGCGATGTGCGCGAGGTCGGTGTCGCCCTCGAGGCCTTCGGCCGCCTCGGCGGCGGCCGTGGTGCCGCCCTCGTAGGCGCGGCGCAGCAGGGCCTCGAACTCCTCGGCACCGACCGTCTCGAGCTTCAGCGGCACGCCGAGGTAGCGGCGCACCTCGGCGAGGCCCGCGGGATCCGTGCCGGCGCGCACCACCACCTGGGCGCGGCCGTCCGCGAAGCCGCGGTAGATCACGCCGTGGCGCCGGGCGAAGGCGAAGCCGAGCCGGCGCTCGGGCGGCGGTGCGGCGACCGTGTCTTCCGTGCGGGCATTCATCCGTGAGCGTCCTGTGGGTGCGCGCGACGGCGCTCAGTTGCGGTTCGGCGGCGGCGGGGGAGCCGGCTGCTCCGGCGGTGCGCCCTGCGCGGCGGCCGCCGCGCCGGGGGTGACGATCACGGGCGCCGCGGGACCCGGCGAGCCGGGCACGAGGCCCGTGGACGGGTTCGCCGCGGGGACGCTGTCCGGCGCCTGCGAGGGCTGCAGGTCCTGCATCGACGGCAGGGTCGGCTGCCGCTCGCCCGGCAGCAGCTGCGCGCGGCCCTTGTTGCGGCCGAGCTGGAGATCGCGCAGGTAGTTGTACTTCGCGCCGGTCTCGACCGCGATCGCATCCGAGTCCATCAGCACCTTCGGCCGGATGAACACCATCAGGTTCGTCTTGGCCTTCGAGGTCGTGCGCGTCTTGAACAGGTTGCCGAGCACCGGGATCCGACCGAGGAGCGGCACGCGCGTCTCGCCTTCCCGCAGCTCGTCGGCGATCAGGCCGCCGAGCACGATGATCTCGCCGTCGGCGGACAGCACGTTCGTCGTGATCGTGCGCTTGTTCGTGATCAGGTCGACGGCGCCGCCGCGGCCCTGCGCGAGGCTGGACGCCTCGACCTCGATCTTCATCAGCACGTTGTTGTCGTCGGTGATCTGCGGCGTGATCTTCAGGATCGTGCCGACGTCCTGGCGCTGGATGGTCTGGAACGGGTTGACGACGCCGGGCGTCTGGTTGCCGCCCTGGGCGCTCGAGAACTGGCCGGTGAGGAACGGCACTTCCTGCGCGACCTTGATCTGCGCCTCCTGGTTGTCGAGCGTGACCGTGCTCGGCGTCGAGATGATGTTCGTGTTGCCGTCGTCGCGGATGGCGCGGAGGATCGCCGCGAAGTTCGTGCCGGTGTCGCGGATGCGGCCGACGCCGACCGAGATGCCGGTGGGGACCGCGCTCGGGTTGATGTTGTCCGGGTCGAGTGCCGCGGCCACGACCGTGCCGATGGTGGTGCCGGCCTCGTCGAGCGGCGAGACGAAGCCGCCGGCCGCGATGTTGTCGCGCGAGCCGTCGATCAGCCAGTTGACGCCGAGGTCGGAGGCCTGGTTGCCGGTGACCTCGACGATGATGGCCTCCACCAGCACCTGCGCGCGGCGGATGTCGAGCTTGTCGACCACCGTCATCAGCTCGCGCATCACCTTCGGCGGCGCGGTCACCACCAGCGCGTTGGTCGCGGGGTCGGCCCAGATCACGGTGTCGCGACCGGCCGCGCCGGCCCCGGCACCCGCGCCGGCCCCGCCGACGGCCCCGGCGCCGGTCGTGGCGCCGCCGCCCTGCACCTGCTGCTTCAGTGCGGTGGCGATCTTCTCGGCGTCCGCGTACCTGAGGTAGCGCACCTGAGTGTCGCCGCCGGTCTCGAGCGGCGTGTCGAGATGCGCGATCAGCGCACGGAGCCGCAGCCGCTGCGACTTCTCGCCGCCGAGCAGCACGCTGTTCGTGCGGTCGTCCGCGACCAGCCGCACCTGGGTGCCGCCCTCGGCGCCGGCCTGCGCCTGGTTCAGCGCGTTGACGACGCGCACGACCTCGGCGGCCGAGGCGTTCTCGAGCCGCACGACCTCGACCTCGTCGTCGCTCGCGCGGTCGATCCGGTCGATGATCCGGATCATCCGGTTCACGTTGTTGGCGCGGTCCGAGATGATCAGCGCGTTCGAGGCGGGGTAGGCGGCGAGGTGGCCGTACTGCGGGATGAGCGGCCGGAGGATCGGCACCAGCTGGGCCGCGCTGACGCTCTTCACGATCACGACCTGCGTGACGATCTCGTCGGAGGTCGCGCTGACGCGGTCGGGCAGGTCGTTGGCCGGCACCTGCCGCGCGTTGGCGTCCGGGATGATCTTGATGACGTTGCCGGACGGCACGGCCACGAAGCCGTGCACCTGCAGGATCGCGAGGAAGGCCTCGTAGAACGCCGCCGGCGACATCGGCGTGGCCGACAGCATCGTGACCTGCGCCTTCACGCGCGGGTCGATGATGAAGTTGCGCCCGGTGACCTGGCTCACCGCCTCCACGATCTGGCCGAGGTCCACGTCGCGGTAGTTCGGCGTGACCATCGTCTGCGAGTTCTGCGCGAGAGCCGGGAATACCGACAGCGCCAGCGACAGGGCCACGGCACAGGTGACGCTGCGGGCCACCGGCCCGGGGCGGACCGGTCCGCGGGGCGGCCGCTGCGGTGTCGATTTCGAGTGCTTCATGGCTTCTCCGCGCCGATCGCCCGGCGCGCGGTCCTTGATGTAGAGGTACCCGGTCATTCGTCCGTCGGCGGGCCCGAGTCGCGCGGTGGCTGCACCATCTCGCGGGGCTCGCCGAGCGACTGGAGCTGCGAAGCGTTCACGCTGAGTTGCTGCGTGTTGCCGTTCCGCTCGACCGTTACGGTCGCGGCGCCCGCGTTCCCGAGGCTCCGCAGGATCTCCATGCCGCGCTGCGGGTCGGAGAGCGGCACCCCGTTGACCTGCGTGACGAGGTCGCCGGGCTGCAGCCCGAGCTGCGCGAACTTCTGGCGGTCCCGCCCCGGGTAGAGCCGGAAGCCACGCAGCTGACCGTCGGCGAAGTCCGGCATCGGCCGCAGCAGTTCGCCCACCACTTCGGGGCCCTGCGCGATCAGGCGCTGGACGCTCTCGGCGATGGGCGGCGCGCCGGTGCCGGTCGGGGCGGCCGCCGCTGGGGGGGATGCGATGCCGGTGCCCGCCGCGAACTGCCGCGGCAGCGGCAGCGTCTCGAGCGCGCCGCCGCGGTCGAGCACCACGCGGTCGGCGTAGACCGAGTGGAGCCTCACGCCACCGGGCACCGTGGCGCCCACGGCGTACACGCGCGCCGCGGCCGCGCTCTCGCCGAGGATCGCGAGGCCCTTCTCGGGGTCGCCCGCGGCGATCGTGCCGACCAGTACGAGCGGCACCTGAGTGCGGGGCGCCTCGGCCGCGTTGGCTACCGCGACCTCGGCCCGCCCGAACAGGTGGGCGTTCAGGATCGTGGCGGGATCGAAGGCGGACTGGGCGGACGGCGGTGGGGGCGGCGGGTCGGCGACCGGCGCCGCGCCCGGCACGAAGCGCCACCCGAGCAGCGCGAGCTGGGCCGCGACGCCGGCGGCGAGCAGTACGGTGACCACCTGGGGCGCGCGGCTGGCCCAGTCCGGCGACGCGCCGGCCGGCGGTGACGCCGCAGCCCCGGGACCGGCCGGTCGCCGCCCGAGGCGGCCGGGAATGGCCAACTTCACCCGTACCACCCGCGCGACGGCGCCGCGCGCGGCGGCACGCGGTCGACGCGGTGCGACGAGGCGCTCGCTGGAAGCATTGCCGCATGATACGGGGACCGTCACGACGCTCACAAGCTGCGGATTCGCCGCAGTTTCCGAAGTGGCGGCGAACCCGGTCGCAGGGGCTGCACGAATTACTCGGCGGTCGGCTTGTCTTGCGGGGGCGCGATCCCTATAAAGGTTTGCACGCGGATCCGGGCCGCGCTCGGCGCGCACCGCGCGAGGCGAGCATGGTCGCGGTGCGCGCGAGACGGCAGGTGAAATCCTTGGGTCTGGACTCCAGCGAAGCGATTCGAAGGCCGGGCGCGCGCGCCGAGGGCGCGGGCGACGACGACGGTCTCCGGGGCGGCGTTCCCGACGACGGTCGTGCCGGCGGCGGCACGGGCCTCGTCGTCGAGGAGCAGTCGCCCAGGCTCAAGCGGCCGCCGCTCTACCAGGTCGTGCTCCTGAACGACGACTACACCCCCATGGAGTTCGTCGTCGACGTCCTGCAGCGCATCTTCGGCATGGATCGCGTCAAGGCGACGCGCGTGATGCTGGAGGTGCACACCAAGGGCAAGGGCGTCTGCGGCGTGTACACGTTCGAGATCGCCGAGACGAAGGTGGCGCAGGTCACGGCCTACGCCCGACAGCACCAGCACCCGCTGCTGTGCACGATGGAAGAAACCGGCTGATGGGCGCGAGAGCCTGCGGCGGCCGACACCCCCGGCCGCACGGCGGGACCCGCGGAGGACACGCAGAGTGCTATCCAGCGAACTCGAGTACTGCCTGAACGAAGCCTTCCAGGGCGCACGGGAGGCCAGGCACGAATACATGACGGTCGAGCACCTGCTGCTCGCGATCCTGGACACCCCGAAGGTCCGCGAGATCCTGCGCGCCTGCGGCGCTGACCTGGTGAAGCTCCGGAAGGACCTCGAGCAGTTCATCGACCAGACCACCCCGAAGCTCGCGCAGGACGACGACCGCGAGGTGCAGCCGACGCTCGGCTTCCAGCGCGTGCTGCAGCGCGCCGTGTTCCACGTCCAGTCGAGCGGCAAGAAGGAAGTCACGGTCGCGAACGTGCTCGTCGCGATCTTCAGCGAGAAGCAGTCGCACGCGGCCTACCTGCTCGGCATGCAGGACGTCGCGCGGCTCGACGTCGTCAACTACATCTCGCACGGCCTGTCGAAGGTGAAGGACGAGAGCTCCGAGAAGGAGGAGTCGTCCGCGAGCGAGGGCCCGGAGCGCGACGGCGAGGCGCAGGGCAGCGCGCTCGACAAGTACTGCACGAACCTCAACAAGCAGGCCCAGGAGGGCAAGATCGACCCGCTGATCGGGCGCCAGCTCGAGGTCGAGCGGACGATCGAGATCCTCTGCCGCCGCCGCAAGAACAACCCGCTGTACGTGGGCGAGGCGGGCGTCGGCAAGACCGCGATCGCCGAGGGCCTCGCGCGCCTGATCGTCGAGGGCAAGGTTCCCGACGTGCTGCAGGACTGCACGATCTACTCGCTCGACATGGGCTCCCTGATCGCCGGCACCAAGTACCGCGGCGACTTCGAGAAGCGCCTCAAGGGCGTGCTCTCGGAGCTGAAGAAGCAGCCGGGCGCGGTGCTGTTCGTCGACGAGATCCACACCGTGATCGGCGCGGGCGCCGCGTCCGGCGGCGTGATGGACGCCTCGAACCTGATCAAGCCGGTGCTCGCGAACGGCGAGCTCCGCTGCATCGGCTCGACCACGTACCAGGAGTACCGCGGCATCTTCGAGAAGGACCACGCGCTGGCGCGGCGCTTCCAGAAGATCGACGTCGTCGAGCCCTCGGTGCAGGAGACCTTCGAGATCCTGAAGGGTCTCAAGAGCCGCTTCGAGGAGCACCACGGCATCGGCTACGAGGACGACGCGCTGCAGGCGGCCGCGGAGCTCGCGGCGCGCTACATCAACGACCGTCACCTGCCGGACAAGGCCATCGACGTCGTGGACGAGGCCGGCGCGAACCTGCGCCTCAAGCCGCTCGAGAACCGCCCGAGCAAGGTCACCGTCGAGAACATCGAGGCGGTTGTCGCGCGCATCGCGCGGATCCCGCCCAAGCAGGTCTCGACCTCCGACCGCGAGGTGCTGAAGAACCTCGAGCGGAACCTGAAGCTCGTGATCTACGGGCAGGATCCGGCGATCGAGACGCTCGCGGCCGCGATCAAGATGTCGCGCAGCGGCCTCGGCGACCAGCGCAAGCCGGTCGGCTCGTTCCTGTTCGCGGGCCCGACGGGCGTCGGCAAGACCGAGGTCACGCGCCAGCTCGCGCTCGCGCTCGGCGTCGAGCTCATCCGCTTCGACATGTCCGAGTACATGGAGCGACACACGGTGTCCCGCCTGATCGGCGCGCCGCCGGGCTACGTCGGCTTCGACCAGGGCGGCCTGCTGACGGAAGCGATAACCAAGCACCCGCACGCGGTGTTGCTGCTCGACGAGATCGAGAAGGCCCACCCGGACGTCTTCAACCTGCTGCTGCAGGTGATGGACCACGGCACGCTCACCGACAACAACGGGCGCAAGGCCGACTTCCGCCACGTGATCATCGTGATGACCACGAACGCGGGCGCGGCGGACATGGCGCGCGCGTCGATCGGCTTCACGCCGAGCGACAACGCGACCGACGGCATGGAGGCGATCAAGCGGATGTTCTCGCCGGAGTTCCGCAACCGGCTCGACGCCGTCGTGCAGTTCGCGGGCCTCGACCCGCGCACGATCGAGCGCGTCGTCGACAAGCTCATCGTCGAGGTCGAGGCGCAGCTGGAGTCGAAGGGCGTGTCGATCTCGATCGACGACGATGCCCGCCGCTGGATCGCGCAGAAGGGCTACGACCCGAAGATGGGCGCGCGCCCGATGGCGCGGGTGATCCAGGAGCACATCAAGCGGCCGCTGGCCGAGGAACTGCTGTTCGGCCGCCTCGCGGGCGGGGGCACGGTCCGCGTCTCGGTCTCGCGCGACGGCCAGGGTCTGGCGCTCGACGCCCGGGGCACCGAGGAGCCCGCGCTGCTGAAGTGACCCGTGCCGCCTGACGGGCACGCCAAGGGGCGGGATGCCGCGCGGCTCCCGCCCTTCTCTTTCCGAAGTTCCCGAGAACGAGGGCGCCACCCCGAGGAGCCAGCAGCTCCAACCAGCGAAGGGCCCTTCAGGAGCGAACCGTGGCTCCGCCACCCTTGGATCTCGAAAAACCTGGGCGGGTCCGGAGCGCCGGCAGGCGACTCCGGACAATCAAACTACCGTCCGCGATAGACGATGCGACCCTTGGTCAGGTCGTAGGGAGTCATCTCCACCGTCACGATGTCGCCGGTGAGGATGCGGATGTAGTTCTTCCGCATCTTCCCGGAGATGTGCGCCGTGACGACGTGACCGTTCTTGAGCTTCACCCGGAACGTGGTGTTGGGCAGGGTCTCGACGACCTCGCCCTCCATCTGGATCGCTTCCTCTTTCGACATGCAGGTACCGGGTGGTGCGGAGGGCGCGCATTGTGCCGAAAAGCACGTTGCACCTGCAAACCGCCGCACCGGAGCGGCTGCGGGCGGTTCACCGCGTGCCGAGCGTCGGGCGGGCGCCGGGCGGCCAGGCGGCTGCCGCGAGCCTTGCGACGTGGCTGAGGAACTCGGCCCGGGGGATCGTCACCGCCCCGAGGCTCGCGAGGTGGCCCGTGTGCAACTGGCAGTCGATCAGTTCGATGCCGGCCGCCTCGCACCGATCGACGAGGGCCGCGAAAGCCACCTTGGACGCGTCTCGTTCGCGGGTGAACATCGATTCGCCGAAGAACAGGCCCCCGACCTGGACGCCGTAGAGGCCGCCGACGAGCCGGCCTTCCGCCCAGGTCTCCACCGAGTGCGCCCAGCCGAGGCCGTGCAGTTCGAGGTAGCTGCGTCGCATCTCGGGCGTGATCCAGGTGCCGGGTTCGCCGTCCCGCGGCGCGGCGCAGCCGTCCAGCACCGCCGCGAAATCGACGTTCACGCGCGTCTCGTAGCCCCGGTTGCGAATCGATTTCTCGAGGCTCCGGGTCCTGCGGAACGAGCCGGGCCACAGCACGCAGCGCGGGTCCGGCGACCACCACAGGATCGGCTGGCCGCGCGTGTACCAGGGGAAGATGCCGTGGCGGTAGGCGTGGATCAGCCAGTCCGGGGTCAGCGCGCCGCCCGCGGCCACCAGCCCGTTGGGCTCCGCGAGCGCACTGCCGGCCGGCGGCAGCGACTGCGGCCCGTCGTCCTCGCCCAGCCACGGGATTCTCATGGCGCGGGCGGGACCTCGTCGCCGAGGTCGAGCGAGTCCCGCATTTCGCGACGGTAGGGCACGTGGTCCGCCGCGGCATCCGCGTAGGCGCGGATCGCGGCGCGCTCGTCGTCGAGGAAACGCGCGATCGCGCGCGCGAAGCGCGGGTCCGCGATCCAGTGCACCGAGCGCGTCAGGGTCGGGGCGAAGCCGCGCGCGATCTTGTGCTCGCCCTGCGTGCCGGGTTCGAAGCGCGCGAGCCCCTCCCGGATGCAGTACTCGATGCCCTGGTGGTAGCAGGTCTCGAAGTGCAGGCTGTGGAAGTCGCCGGCGGCGCCCCAGTACCGGCCGTAGAGCGTGTCGCGGCCGCGGAAGAAGATCGCGGTCGCGACGACCTCGCGGCCGGCGCGTGCCAGCAGCACGTGCGGCTCGCAGGCCGGGGTCCGGCTCACGGCCTGGAAGAACGCGAGGTTGAGGTAGGGTTCGTGGCCGTGGCGGCGGAAGGTCTGCGCGTGCAGCCCGTGCACGTGGCGCCACTCGGCGGCCGACAACTCGGAGCCGGCGCGCCACTCGAACGCGATGCCGGCCTCGAACACGCGTCGACGCTCGCGCTTCGCCTTCTTGCGCTTCTCCGCCGTGAAGCTGGCCAGGAAGGCGTCGAAGTCGGCGTAGCCGTGGTTGCTCCAGTGGAACTGGCAGTCGATCCGCGGCAGGAACTCGCGGCCCGCGAGCCAGTCGGCGTCGGCGTCGGTCGCGAACTGCACGTGCACCGACGATGCGCCGAGTTCGGCCCTGGCCTCCTGCAGTCCGGCGAGCAGCACCGTGCGCACCGCGCCCGCGTCGGCATCCGGATGGACCAGGAACCGCGGACCGGTCGCCGGCGTGAAGGGCGTGGCGGTGACCAGCTTCGGGTAGTACCGGAGCCCGTGCCGCGCGTAGGCCTGCGCCCAGCCGAAGTCGAACACGAACTCGCCCCAGGAGTGCGTCTTCGCGTAGAGCGGCAGCGCGCCGACGAGCCGGGCGCCCTCGCGGACGATCACGTGTGCCGGCTCCCACCCGGTGCCCGGACCGACGCACCCCGCGCGTTCCTGCGCCGCCAGGAACTCGTGCCGGAGGAACGGCACGCCGCCGAGCTCGAGCGCGTTCCACTCCGCGGCCGCCACCTCGTCGAGGCCGGCGATGCGCCGCGAGGTGGGAAGCCCGGCGTCCATCAGTGCCCGGCGTCGAGCCGCTCGAGCCAGCGGTCCGCGTCGAGCGCCGCCATGCAGCCGGTGCCGGCGGAGGTGATCGCCTGGCGGTAGACGTGGTCCGCGACGTCGCCGGCCGCGAACACGCCCGGCACGCTCGTCGCGGTCGCATCGCCGTGCAGGCCCGACTTCACGACGATGTAGCCGCCGTTCATCTCGAGCTGGCCCTCGAACAGCGCGGTGTTCGGCGTGTGGCCGACCGCGATGAACACGCCGGTCAGCTTCAGGTCCTGCGTCGCGCCGCCCTGCGTCGCGCGGATGCGCAGCCCGTTCACGCCGAGGTCGTCGCCGAGCACTTCCGCGACCTCGTGGTTCCAGGCCAGCGTCACCTTGCCCTCGCGCGCGCGCTCGAAGAGGCGGTCCTGCAGGATCTTCTCCGAGCGCAGCTTGTCCCGGCGGTGCACCAGCGTCACGTGCCGCGCGATGTTCGTCAGGTACAGCGCTTCCTCGACGGCGGTGTTGCCGCCGCCGACCACCGCGACGTCCTGGTTGCGGTAGAAGAAGCCGTCGCAGGTCGCGCACGCCGAGACACCCTTGCCGCGATAGTGCTGCTCGGACTCGAGGTCGAGCCAGCGCGCCGAGGCGCCCGTGGCGATGATCAGGGCGTCGCAGGTGTAGCCGCCCGAGTCGCCCTGCAGGCGGAACGGCCGCTGCGACAGGTCCACCTCGTTCACGTGGTCCTGGACGATCTCGGTCTTGAAACGCTCCGCGTGCCGGCGCATCCGCTCCATCAGCTGCGGGCCGTGCAGGCCCTCCGGGTCGCCGGGCCAGTTGTCGACCTCGGTCGTGGTCATCAGCTGCCCCCCGACCTCGACGCCCGTGATCAGCAGCGGGTTGCGGTTGGCGCGGGCGGCGTAGACGGCGGCGCTGTAGCCGGCGGGTCCTGAGCCGAGGATGACGAGGCGGGAGTGACGGGCGTCGGACATGCGGTGCTCTGGAGTGGAATGAGGGAAAGTCGGGGGAGAACTCTAAGGAAACCGGGGGCTTGGCCGCCAGCCGTTCCGGCAGCAGGCTGGCGGGGCGGCTACGCCAGACGTATCATGGGGTTAAGGGGCATATCTCCAACCGTCTCTAGAACCAGTCACGGGTACCTGCCGCCATGGCGGAAGCCGCTACCAAGTCCGGGGCGCTGAACCCGCGCCTCACCGCCGCCGTCTCGCGCAGCCTGCGCGAAGGGGCACTCTGGGTGTTCGGCGCGCTGGCGCTCGTGCTGCTGATCGCGCTCGCGAGCTACGATCGCGGCGATCCCAGTTTCTCGTTCACCGGCGAGCCCGGTCGCGTGTCGAACTGGATCGGTCCGGCAGGCGCCTGGATCGCGGACGTCTTCCTGCTGCTGTTCGGCGCGCCCGCGTTCCTGTTCCCGGTGATGCTCGCGTTCGCTGGCTGGCTGCTGTTCCGTCCGCCCGAAGGCGAACGGCCGTCCCGCGCCACGCTGGGGTTCCGGCTGCTCGGCTTCGCACTGACGCTGGCGACCAGCGCCGGCATCGCGACGCTGCACTTCACGGGTGCGAGCCTGCCGAACACCGCCGGCGGCATCCTCGGGGACCTCGTCGGCGCGCAATTGTCGCACGGCTTCGGGTTCCTCGGCGCGACGCTGCTGCTGCTCGGGCTCTGGTTCGCGGGCGTGTCGCTGTTCCTCGGCGTCTCGTGGCTGACGATCATGGACTGGATCGGCCGCCACGTGCTCGGGGGCATCGCCGCGGTACGCACTTTCCTCGCGAAGCGCGAGGACGCCAAGGTCGGTCGCGAGATGAAGGAGGTCCGCAAGGAGGCGGTCCGCGAGGAGAAGAAGAAGGCCGAGACGCGCCCGGCGCCGCGGATCGAGACGCCGCCGCCGGTCATCGAGAAGAGCGAGCGGGTCGAGAAGGAGAAGCAGGTCCCGCTGTTCGACAAGCCGGCGTCGAAGGAACTGCCGGCACTGAAGCTGCTCGACGACGCGCCGCCGCGACAGCAGGGGTATTCGGCCGAGGCGCTCGAGGCGATGTCGCGCCTCGTCGAGATCAAGCTGCGCGACTTCGGCGTCGAGGTCGAGGTGGTCGCGGTGCACCCGGGCCCGGTCGTCACGCGCTTCGAGCTGCGGCCCGCGCCGGGCGTGAAGGTGTCGCAGATCTCCGGACTGTCGAAGGACATCGCGCGCGCGCTGTCCGCGATCAGCGTGCGCGTGGTCGAGGTGATCCCCGGCAAGAGCGTGATCGGCCTCGAGATCCCCAACGAGAAGCGCGAGGTCGTCACGCTCGGCGAGATCATCAAGTCGAAGACCTACGACGACGTCGCGAGCCCGCTCGCGCTCGCGCTCGGCAAGGACATCGGCGGCAACCCGGTGGTCGCGGACCTGCAGAAGATGCCGCACCTGCTGATCGCGGGCACCACGGGCTCGGGCAAGTCCGTCGGCATCAACGCGATGGTGCTGTCGCTGCTCTACAAGGCGCCCGCCGAGCAGGTGCGCCTGATCATGGTCGACCCGAAGATGCTGGAGCTGTCGGTCTACGAGGGCATCCCGCACCTGCTCGCGCCGGTCGTCACCGACATGAAGCAGGCCGCCAACGCGCTGCGCTGGTGCGTGGCCGAGATGGAGCGTCGCTACATGCTGATGGCGGCGCTCGGCGTACGCAACATCGGCGGCTACAACAAGAAGGTCAAGGAAGCGAACGAGTCGGGCAAGCCGATCCCGGACCCGATCGTGCAGCAACGGCTGCAGGCGGGCGACGTCAGCGTGCTCGGCATCGACGGCAACGTGCCGAACTGCGAGAACCTGCCGTACATCGTCGTCGTGATCGACGAACTCGCCGACCTTATGATGATCGTCGGCAAGAAGGTCGAGGAGCTCATCGCGCGGCTCGCGCAGAAGGCGCGTGCTTCCGGCATCCACCTGATACTCGCCACGCAGCGCCCGTCGGTGGACGTGATCACGGGCCTGATCAAGGCCAACATCCCGACCCGCATCGCGTTCCAGGTGTCCGCGAAGGTGGACTCGCGGACGATCCTCGACCAGATGGGCGCGGAGTCGCTGCTCGGCCACGGCGACATGCTGTACCTGCCGCCCGGCACCTCGGTGCCGAACCGCGTGCACGGCGCCTTCGTGTCCGATGCCGAGGTGCACCGGGTGGTCGAGGCGTTGCGCGGCGCGGCGCCGAACTACGTCGAGGAAATTCTGGACGGTCCGCGCGGTCCGATCCCGGGTCTCCCGGCGGAAGAAGGCGAGGGCGGTGGCAGTGGCAGTGGCGGCGACGACGGCGAACAGGACCCCCTCTACGACGAAGCGGTGCGCATCGTCGCCGAGACCCGCAAGGCCTCCGTGTCCGGTATCCAGCGCCGGCTCAAGATCGGCTACAACCGCGCCGCGCGCCTGGTGGAGACGATGGAGGCGGCCGGACTGGTCGGTCCGCTGCAGCCGAACGGCAGCCGCGAGGTGCTGGCGCCTCCGCCGGCCGAGGGCTGAGGTGGACCCGCGCGCCGCGATGCGGACCGGTGCGATCGCGGGTGTGCTGCTCTGGGCGTGGCTGGTCGTGCTCGCGGCGCCGGTTGCCGTCGCAGCAGCCTCCGCACCTGCGGTGGCGGCCGGCTCGGCCGGGTCTGCCGCGACGGCGGCGCCGGCCGCGGTGGCTCGCCCGTCCGCGGCCGACGCCGTGGCCCTCGCGAGGGTCGAGCAGGCCATCGCCTCGCTCGATTCGGTGCGCGCGGAGTTCGTGCAGGAGCTCGTGGATCCGCGCACGAAGTCCACGCAGCGCGCGACGGGCACGCTGTCGATCCGCAAGCCCGGCAAGTTCCGCTGGGACTACGCCGCGCCTGCGCAGGTGATCGTCTCGGACGGCGAGCGCCTCTGGCTCTACGACGCCGACCTGGAGCAGGTCACCGTGCGCCGCGTGCGCGACACGCTGTCGCAGACGCCGGCGATGCTGCTGTCCGGCCGCGGTCGCATTGCGGACGGCTTCACCGCGCAGGCCCTGCCGCGCGCCGACGGCCTCGAATGGGTCAGACTGGTGCCGAAGCGGGGGGATACCGACTTCCGCGAACTGCGGCTCGGCTTCGCCGACGGCACGCTCCGCCGCATGGAATTCGAGGACAAGTTGAACCAGCTGACGCGGATCACCCTGACGAAGATCGAGCGCAACGCGCGTCTCGACGACCGCCTGTTCAACTTCGTGCCGCCGCCGGGCGCCGACGTCATCGGACCCGCACGCTGATGCTCGACCTGCGTCTGGCGCGCCTCTGGGCGCTGATCGGCTGGGTCGGCGTGCTCGCGGCGGTCGTCGTGAGCCTCTGGCCGGGCGGCGTGCCGCTGCCGGCCCAGGTCTGGGACAAGGTGCAGCACGGCACGGGCTATGCGCTGCTGACGCTCTGGTTCACCGGGCTCTACCCGCGCGGTCGCTACCTCCTGATCGGCGTCGCCTGCTGCCTGCTCGGGATCGCGATCGAAGCCCTGCAGGGGCTCACCGCGACGCGCAGCACCGAGGCCGCGGACGTGCTCGCGAACTCGACCGGGATCGCGGTCGCGCTCGCGCTCGCCTACACGACGGTCCTGGGCGGCTGGGCGCAGCGCGTGGAGCGGCTGGCCGGGCTGGAGCCCCGCTGCCAGCCCGAGACGCCCTGAGCGTGCGCATTGCCTAGAATGCGCGGGTGACCCGCGCCGACACCCAACGCCCTGCCGGAGTCCCGAACTCCGCGCCCTATCGTCCGCTCGCGGACCGCATGCGGCCGCGCTCGCTCGACGAGTTCGTCGGGCAACAGCACCTGCTCGGCCAGGGCAAGCCGCTGCGCCGGCTGGTCGAGGGCGCGACGCTGCACTCGATGCTGCTGTGGGGCCCGCCGGGTACGGGCAAGACCACGCTCGCGCGGCTCGTCGCTGCCTCGTGCCGCGCCGAGTTCCGCCAGTTGTCCGCGGTGCTCGCGGGCGTCAAGGACATCCGCGCGGTGGTCGAGGACGCGAAGGCCGCGCGCGCGGCGAGCGGCGCCGCGACCGTGCTGTTCCTCGACGAGGTGCACCGCTTCAACAAGGCGCAGCAGGACACGTTCCTGCCGTTCGTCGAGGACGGCACGCTGGTGTTCGTCGGCGCCACGACCGAGAACCCGTCATTCGAGGTCAACGGCGCACTGCTGTCGAGGGCGCGGATCTACCTGCTGAAGTCGCTCGCGCCCGCGGACCTCGAGGCGCTGATGCGCCGCGCGCTCGCGGATTCCGAGCGCGGTCTCGGCGGGCTCGGCGTTCACCTGGACGACGCGGCCGCGGATCGGCTGGCCCGGGCGGCGGATGGGGACGCGCGCCGAGCGCTGAACCTGCTCGAAGTCGCGGCCGACGTGGCGGTGCCGGTGGACGGTCGCCCGACGATCACCGCGGAAGTCGCCGCCGAAGTCGCGGCGGGCGGTTTCCGTCGCTTCGACAAGGGGGGCGACCAGTTCTACGACCAGATCTCGGCGCTCCACAAGTCGGTGCGCGGGTCGGATCCCGACGCGGCGCTGTACTGGTACTGCCGGATGCTCGACGGCGGGTGCGACCCGCTCTACGTCGCGCGGCGCGTGGTGCGCATGGCGACCGAGGACGTCGGACTCGCGGACCCGCGGGCGCTGACGCTTGCGCTCGAGGCCTGGGAAACCTACGACCGCCTCGGCAGCCCCGAGGGCGAACTCGCGATCGCCCAGGCGATCACGTACCTCGCGGTCTGTGCCAAGAGCAACGCGGTGTACGTCGCCTACAAGTCGGCCCGCGCCGACGCGGAGAACTCCGGCACGCTGGACGTGCCGCTGCACATCCGCAACGCCCCGACGCGGGTGATGAAGGAGCTGGGCTGGGGGCAGGGCTATCGCTACGACCCCGACGAGCCCGAGGGTCTCGCCGCCGGCCAGCGTTACTTCCCCGACGAACTGGCGGACCGTACCTACTATCATCCCGTCGCGCGCGGACTCGAGATCAGGATCCGCGAGGCCG
Source organism: Steroidobacteraceae bacterium (assembly GCA_027531255.1). GTDB lineage: Bacteria > Pseudomonadota > Gammaproteobacteria > Steroidobacterales > Steroidobacteraceae > JAPZRU01. The sequence continues at coordinate 148,690 of JAPZRU010000008.1, forward strand.
TCGAGCGCCGTCGCGCCGCGCGGGGAGGCCCGGATCCCGGGGCTTCGCGCTGAGCCGCGACGACCTCGCCGCTCGTTCGCCCGACCTGTACGGCCGATTCCGGCCGCCGACCCTCTGCAACGACCCGCCAAGTTCAACCACGACCCGCAACGCCCGAGGCTCCCCGTGCTCGATCCCCGCCTGCTGCGCACCGAACCAACCCTCGTCGCCGCCAACCTCGCGCGCCGCGGCTTCGCTCTCGACGTCGATTCGCTGGCTGCGCTCGAGGAGCGCCGCAAGGCCGCGACGCTGCGTGCGGATGCCCTGCGCGCCGAGCGCAACGCGAAGTCGAAGAACATCGGTCGCGCGAAGGCGCAGGGCCAGGATGTCGCGCCGCTCCTGAAGGAAGTCGAGACGCTCGGGGCCGACCTCGCGCAGGCCGAGGCCGAGTTCGCCGCCGTGCAGGCCGAGGTGGATCGACTCGCGCTGAACCTGCCGAACCTGCTGCACGACTCGGTGCCGGAGGGGCGGGACGAGAACGCGAACGTGGAACTCCGCCGCATCGGCGAGCCGCCGTCGTTCGCGTTCGAGCCGCGCGACCACGTCGCGCTCGGCGAACTCTCCGGAGGTCTCGACTTCGAGGTCGCGGGCCGCATCTCGGGCGCGCGATTCGCGGTGATGACGGGCGGCATCGCGCGCCTGCATCGTGCGCTCGCGCAGTTCATGCTCGACCTGCACACGCGCGAGCACGGCTACCGCGAGGTGTACGTGCCGTACATGGTCAACCGCGACACGCTGACCGGCACCGGCCAGCTGCCGAAGTTCGAGCAGGACCTGTTCGGCGTGTCGGGCGAGAATCCTTACTTCCTGATCCCGACCGCGGAAGTGCCGGTCACGAACCTCGTGCGGGACCAGATCGTGTCGGCCGACGCGCTGCCGCTCAAGTTCGTCGCCCACACGCCGTGCTTCCGCTCCGAGGCGGGCTCCTACGGCAAGGACGTGCGCGGGCTCATCCGCCAGCACCAGTTCGACAAGGTGGAACTGGTCCACGTCGTCCGGCCGGACGCCTCGTACGCGGCGCTCGAGGAACTGACGGGCCACGCAGAGCGCGTGCTGCAGAAGCTCGGCCTCGCGTACCGCGTGATCGCACTCTGCGCCGGCGACATCGGTTTCGGCTCGGCCAAGACCTACGACCTCGAGGTCTGGCTGCCGGGGCAGGGCAAGTACCGCGAGATCTCCTCGTGCTCGAACTGCGAGGCGTTCCAGGCGCGACGGATGCAGGCCCGCTGGCGCAACCCGGATACCGGCAAGCCGGAGCTCGTGCACACGCTGAACGGCTCGGGCGTGGCGGTCGGGCGCGCGCTGGTCGCCGTGCTCGAGAACTACCAGCAGGCAGACGGCAGCGTTCGCGTGCCCGAGGCGCTGCGGCCGTACATGGGCGGGCTCGAGGTCATCGAGCCGCGACGCTGAGTCTCGCGGGGCGCGGGCGGGCCACCGCCGGAGTCGTCCGTCGGGCGGTGGCGCGGCCGACGGCGCCGGGCCGGAAAGCGAACGGCCGCCCGTGGCGGCCGTTCCGAGGACGATCGACGCGAGGCCCGGCCGTCGCTGCGCGGCGGCCGGTGACGCTCACTCCTGCGAGGCGAAGCCAAGCAGGTGCAGCAGGCTCGTGAAGAGGTTGAAGAGGCTGACGTACAGCGACACCGTCGCCATCACGTAGTTCGTCTCGCCGCCGTTCACGATCTCGCTGGTCTGCCAGAGGATCAGCCCCGAGGACAGCAGCACGAACATGCCCGAGACCGCGAGCGACAGCGCGCTCAGCTCGAAGAAGAACGCGGCGAGGCCGAGCAGGAACGCGGCGATCACGCCGACGAACAGGAAGCCGCCCATGAAGCTGAAGTCCTTGCGGGACTTCACCGCGTAGGCGGACAGCGCGACGAAGGTCAGGCCGGTGATGCCGAACGCGTTCATCACGATGCTGGAGCCGTTCGGGAGGGCGGTCAGGTACGTCGACAGGATCGGCCCGAGCGTGAAGCCCAGGAAGCCGGTCAGGCCGAACACCATCAGCACGCCCCACGCGCTGTTGCGGAGCTTGTAGACGCCGAACAGCAGCGCGAAGTAGCCCACCAGCGTCACCAGCAGGCCGAGGCGCGGCGCGCCCATCGCCAGCGACAGGCCCGCGCTCGCGGCGCTGAAGAGCAGCGTAGCGGCCAGCAGCAGGTAGGTGTTGCGGAGGACCTTGTTGGTCTCGACGGCGGAAACCGGCCGGGCGACGGCGGTCTCGGCGGCGACGGAATTCACGGGGTAGCGATCCATGAGGGTCAGTCTCCTTGGGCGTGTCCGATGTCTACCGGAAGTGGACCCGATCGTAGCGCATTTCCAGTGACCTGCGAACGGCGGTTCGGGTGATGCGTTTCGCCTTTGGGTTGGCTACAGAGACCTCCCGGGTGGGGTAAAGTTCACAAGCGTCCGCCCCCGCCGCGTCCAGTGCGGCGGCCGCCGGAGAGGTGGCAGAGCGGTTGAATGCAGCGGTCTTGAAAACCGCCGGCCCGCAAGGGCTCGTGGGTTCGAATCCCACCCTCTCCGCCACCGAAAATGGGGACTTTTCCCACCTCACGACCCCACGACGCCGCCATCCTTCCGCCGGATCACGACCGTCGAATCCCGCGGCACCGTCGTGCCGTCGAACGCGCGGGGAAAGTTCGTCAGGCGCGGATCCCCGTCCCCGGGGTGCTGAACGTTCACGAACAGCGTCCGCCGGTCCGGCGTGTGCGCGATCCCGGTCACCTCGTCCCCTGAAACGCCCGCGAACAGGCGCCGTACCTCGCCGGTGCGCGTGTCCGCCACCAGCAGCTGGTTGTTGATGTCGTCCGGCTGGTCGCCGTCCGTCTCGACGAACAGCCGCCCGTCCGGGTCCGCCCACAGGCCGTCCGGGCTGCCGAACGCGTGGTCCGCGTCGTGGCTGTCCTTCGCCATCAGGAAGATCTCCCAGGCGAAGCGGGTGCCGACGTGGCCGTCGAGCTCGCGCCACCGCAGGATGTGGCCGTGCGGGTTCGGCGCGAGCGGATTCGCCGCGTTCGGCGCCGCGCGTCGACGATTGTTCGTCAGCGAGCAGTACACGCGCCCGTCCGGCGCGACGGTGGTCCACTCGGGCCGATCCATCGGCGTCGCGCCGAGCAGGTCGGCGGCGAGCCGCACGTACGTCACCACCGCACCCTGGTCGCCCAAGCGCGACTTCAGGCGCGGGTCGTCGGCGGTCAACTCGAGCCATGCGCCCGTGCCGTCCGCGTCGAAGCGCGCGACGTAGAGCCGGCCGTGGTCGAGCGGGCTGCGGCCCGCGGCGCGCATCGCGCGCCAGTCGCCCTCGGACACGAACTTGTAGACGTAGTCGTTCGCCTGGTCGTCGCCCATGTAGACGACGACGCGGCCGCCGTCGCCGACCGTCACCGCCGCGCCCTCGTGCTTGAAGCGGCCGAGCGCGGTGCGCTTCACCGGGGCGCGCGCCGGATCGAGCGGGTCGATCTCGACGACCCACCCGTAGCGGTTCTCGGCGTTGCGGTACCGCGGATCCGCCAGGTCGAAGCGCGGGTCGTAGCGATGCCACCCGTAGCCGAAGCCGCGCGAGTCGAGACCGTAGCGCGCCTGTTCGACGCTCGGCGACCACGGCGACTCGGTGCCGAAGTAGCCGTCGAAGTTCTCCTCGCACGTGAGATACGTGCCCCACGGCGTCGCGCCGTTCGAGCAGTTGTTGAACGTGCCGCGCGGCGCGTCGCCCGACGGCGTGCGCAGCAGCGCGTGGCCGGCCGCGGGCCCGGAGAACTCGACCGGAGTGTTCGCGTGGATGCGCCGCGCGTGCGGGACGTCCACCACCTGCCAGCGGCCGTTCACCTCGCGCAGCCCGAGCACCGACACGCCGTGCGCGTGCTGCGAGAGTCGCACGTCCTCGAGGCTCTGCGGCCAGGGCTTGCCGAGCACGTGCGGGTTCGTGCCGTACTCGTGGTTGAGGCACAGGGTGCCTTCGCGACCGGCCGCGCCGGCCTTCGGAAAGAAAGTCATGCCGTCGTGGCCGATCCCCACCAGTTCCTCCTGTTCTGCCGCCGTGGGCCGGCGGGAGGGATCGCCGTCGTACGGTCGCACCGACGAGCCCGGGCGGACGCGGTCGCCCCACGAGACGAGGGTCTCGTAGCGGTAGTCGGGCGAGATCGCCGGCATCGGCCCGCGCGCGTCCGCCCGCCTCACCGGGTGGAACCCGAGCAGGCCCGAGGGCGTCGGCCCGTCGGCGCCGGCACGCGCCGCCGGCAGGAACGCCGCGACTGCGACGGCCAGCCCGCCTGCGAGCACGCGCCGCCGAGCGACGTTGACGGCCAGCACCTCGTGGAACGGCGGCTGCGTGGAGGGGTTCGAGATCCGGTCGTCGTCGCGCATCGGGTCCTCGGTCACGGTGACTGGCAGGCCGGCAGTGATACACCTGCATTGTTGCGGGCCAATGGTGCCTGCTGCCGCGGCGGTCCGCGACGTCGTCGGTACGCGCCGCGGTCGCGCGGCCCGCGTACTGGACCCGGGGCACGCGAGGCGCGGGTTCGTGGCGTCACCCGGGTGCCCGACGCGCCGCCGCGTTGCGGCGAGGCATCGACGAACTCCGCAGTCGCCGCAACTCCGCCGGCGTGTCGAGATCCAGCGCCGCGGCGGGGATCGGCACGCGTCGCACGCCCGGGCGCGCAAGAATCGCGCGGGCACCACGATCGCCGCTCAGGCGTCGGAGCTGCGCCCAGGTCGCGCGAGGCAGCATCGCGGGGACGCCGGCATGACCCGCGTATTCGGCGGCCGCGAGCGTCCGGCCACCCGACGAGGTGGTGACGAGCCGGCGGAGGTCCGCGACCCGCACCGCCCATTGATCCACGGTCAGCACCAGCGTGCCGGCGCCGTGCGCCGGCGGCCGCGCGAGTCCCGCGCGCAGCGAACTGGCCAGCCCCGTGCGCCAGCGGGGATTGCGGACGATCTCTACCGGCAGGCCCCGGAGTTGCGCTGCGATCGCGTCCGCGGCCGCGCCGACGACCACGCGCACGCCGAGCGGTCGCGTCGCGAGCGCGGCGCGGACCGCGCGACGCACCAGCGGTTCGCCGCCGAGCCGCACGAGCTGCTTGCGGCGCCCGAGTCGGCGGCTCCCACCCGCCGCGAGAACGAGGCACCAGTGACGCCGCGCGAGCGCGGACGGGGAGACGCGGCCTTCGGCTATCATCGCGGGCATGCGCAAAGAGTACCGGAGCCTGCGGCGCAAGCCGTTCCTGACGCCCGTCTGGATCTTCGCGTGGGTCGGGCTCGCGGCACTCGTGGCGGCCGGCTGGGCGGTGCTCGCCGCGTCCACGACGATCGTCGTCGTCACGCGGCACGCGGAGAAGGCGCCCGATCCCGGCGACGACCCGCCGCTCGCGCCGCTCGGCGAGGCGCGTGCGCAGCGGCTCGCGGAGATCTTCGGCAGCCGCGGCCGCGAGCACGCGGTCGACGCCGTCTATGTGACGCAGTGGAGCCGGACCGCGCAGACGGCGCGCCCGCTCGCCACGCGCCTGTCGATCCCCGTGACGCCGGTTCCGGCCGACGATCTCGCCGGTCTCGAGCGCCGGCTGCTGGCGGAGCATCGCGGCGGGCGCGTGCTGGTAGTGGCCCATTCGAACACGGTGCCGCAGCTGGTCGAGCGGCTGGCCGACGGCGGCGAGTTCCCGCCGATCGCGGACGACGAGTATGGAACGGCGTACGTGGTCGCGATTCCCCGCTGGAGTCGACCCGTGGCGCTGAGGATCCAGCTGCCCTGAGCCGCATCGTTCGCGCCGTCAACGCAACCGCGCCTCGCGCGTTGTATACTCGAGATGGACGCGGCTGGGCGACGGCGATGGGGCATCGCGAACGAGAATCCCGGCGGATTCGCGGCTACGGGGTGCGTCTGCTCCTGGCCGCTGTCTGCGTGTCGGCTGCGCTGGCGGGCTGCGGCGGCGGCTCCTCGGGCGGGGGGACCGGTGCCTCGACCACCCCGACGAGCCCCGCGCCCGTACGTCCCACGTCCGCCGAAGCCTTCGCCTTCCTCGACGAGGCCACGTTCGGTCCGAAGCCGGCCGAGGTCCAGCGCGTCACGCAGATCGGCTACGAGGCGTGGCTCGACGAGCAGATCGCGCTGCCGCCGACGTATCACCTGCCCGTGGTGCGGGAGCTCTTCGCCGCGAACCCACCGCCGCAGGGTCAGCCGCAGTCGCAGAACGACCGCCTCGACGCCTGGTTCCGCGCTGCCCTGAACGGGCCGGACGCGCTCCGCCAGAAGGTTGCCTACGCCCTGTCGCAGATCCTCGTCGCCTCGGACGTCGGCGCGCTGCGCAACCAGCCCCAGGCGCTCGCGAACTACCAGGACGTGCTGGTGCGCCACGCGCTCGGCAATTTCCGGGACCTGCTGCGCGACGTGACGCTGTCGCCCGCGATGGGCGTATACCTCTCGATGCTGGGGAACCGCCGTCCCGACCCCGTGCGCAACATCCGGCCGGACGAGAACTACGCGCGCGAAGTGATGCAGCTGTTCACGATCGGCCTCGTCGAGCTCAACCGCGACGGCACGCCGAAGGTGGATGCCCAGGGCGTCGGCCTGCCGACCTACGACCAGTCGGTGATCGAGGGCTTCGCGCACGTCTTCACCGGCTGGACCTACGCCGGCGCGACCGCCGGCAACTTCGCGAACCCGCCGCGCAACTGGACCGCCCCGATGGCGCCGGTTGCGGCCTTCCACGACACCGGCCCGAAGAAGCTGCTCGGCGGCGTCACGCTGCCGGCCGGGCAGACGGCCGAGCAGGATCTCGAGGCGGCGCTCGACAATCTGTTCCGGCACCCCAACGTCGGGCCGTTCGTCGGGCGTCAGCTGATCCAGCGGCTCGTGACCGCGAATCCGTCGCCGGCCTACGTGGAGCGCGTGGCCCGCACGTTCGACGACGACGGCCGGGGAGTCCGCGGCAATCTCGCGGCGGTCGTGCGCGCGATCCTGCTGGATCCGGAAGCGCGCGCCGCGGCCACCGATCGCAGCGGCAAGCTCGAAGAGCCGTTCCTGCGGCTGGTGCAGCTGTGGCGCGCGTACGGCGCGCGCTCGGGCAGCGGCCGTTACCTGCTGGCGGCGCCCGAGCAGGCGTTCGGCCAGGCGCCGCTGCGCTCGCCGTCGGTCTTCAACTTCTACCGGCCGGACCACCAGCCGCCGGGCGAGCTGCAGGCCGCCGGTCTCGTGTCGCCGGAGCTGCAGATCACGACCGAGACCACGACGGTCACGACCGCGAACGCGCTCTACAACCTCGTGTTCTTCCGCAACTCCAGCGTGACGAACGCCGGGCCGAACGACGTGCTGATCGACGTCACCGAGGAGCTGGCGCTGACGGACACGCCGACGGCGCTCGTCGAGCGCATCGCAGCCAAGCTGCTCGGCGGACGGATCTCGGACCGCCTGCGGCAGGCGGCCGTGGAGCAGGTCGGTCGCGTGCCGGCCACGAACCGGGCGGGCCGAGTGGCCGAGGCTCTGTACCTCGTCGTCACCTCGCCCGAGTACGCGGTCGACCGCTGACGGAGTTCGCACGATGGACCGTCGACTGTTCCTGAAGGGCGCGGCGCTGGCCGGGGCGGGCACCGCCCTCGGTCACCTGCCGGGAGTGGCGTACTCGGAGTTCGTCGGTACGGCGAACGCGCTGCCCGGGTACCGCGCCCTCGTGTGCGTGTTCCTGTTCGGCGGCAACGATTCCTGCAACATGGTCGTGCCGCGGTCCGCGCCGGAGCACGAGGTCTACGCGCGCTCGCGGCAGAACCTCGCGATCGCCCGCGACCAGCTGCTGCCGATCACCGCGCTGAACCCGGACGGCGCGCTGTACGGCCTGCACCCGTCGATGCCGGGCGTGCAACGGCTGTTCGAGCAGGGCGCCTGCGCGGTGGTGGCGAACGTGGGGCCGCTGGTGCAGCCGGTCACGCGCGCGCAGTACCTGAACGAGTCCGTGCCGCTGCCGCCCCAGCTGTTCTCGCACAACGACCAGCAGGACCAGTGGCAGACGCTGAAGGGTCGCTCGACGGTCCGCAGCGGCTGGGCCGGCCGCATCGCCGACGCGCTGGACGCGAGCGCCGGCGGCGGGCGGGTGCCCGTCAACGTCTCGCTCGGCGGCACCGTCGTGCAGCAGGTGGGGGAGCGCACCGTGCCGTACAACGTCGGTCGCACGAACGCGCCGGAGTTCACCGGTCTCGGCGGTACGAACGCACTGACCGCGGCGCGGCGGACGGCGTTCGAGTCGCTGCTCGACGGCGCCGAGTCCGGCATCCACGGACGCGCGTTCGCGAGCGTGGAGCGCCGTGCGATCACGACCGCCGCGAGCGTGAACGCGGCGCTCGCACCGCTCGCGACCGCGCCGGCGTTCACGACGGCGTTCCCGGCCAGCGGCCTCGGTGCGCAACTGCAGATGGTCGCGCGCCTGATCGCCGTGCGCGACGCGCTGCAGGTTTCCCGCCAGGTGTTCTTCGTCGCCACGGGCGGCTTCGACACCCACGACGACCAGCTGGACGATCACCCGGTGCTGCTGGCCGACCTGAGCGCTTCGCTGGCGGCCTTCCACGACGCGCTGGCGCAGATGCGCGTGGCGGAGCAGGTGATCGCGCTCACGCAGTCCGACTTCGGCCGCACGCTGACCTCCAACGGCGACGGCACGGACCATGGGTGGGGCAGCCACCAGCTGGTCGTCGGGGGCGGCGTGCTCGGGCGGCGGATCTACGGCACGATGCCGCGGCTAGAGATCGGCGGGCCGGACGACACGAGCGGCGGACGCATCATCCCGACGACGGCGGTGGACCAGCTGGTCGGGACGCTCGCGCGGTGGCTGGGCGTCGCCGACGCGCAGATCGACGCGATCGCGCCGAATCTCCGGAACTTCCCGCAGCGGTTCCTGCCGTTCGTCTGAAGCGGTTCGAGCCCGCGCGCCGCGCGGTCACGCGCCGCGCCGGAAATCCTCTTCGAGCACGCGGTAGCCGGCATCCACCATCCCGAGATGCCGGTAGATCGCCTGCGCGCGCTCGTTGTCGTACTCGACGTAGAGCCGCAGCCCGCAGACCTCCGGGTCGCGGCGGGCGGCCGCGAGCACGTGCCGGTAGAGCAGCGAGAACACGCCCTGGCCGCGCGCCTCGGGCACGACGTAGACCGACTGGATCCACCAGAACCAGCCGCAGCGCCAGTCGCTCCATTCGAGGGTGACCAGCAGCTGACCCACGGGGCCTTCGTCGTCGTCCGCGACGTAGTAGCGGCCCTTGTGCGGATCCGCGAGCACCGCGGCGACGCCTTCCTCGAGGAGCGCGCGATCGAGTTCGCGATGCTCCGTCTCGAAGGCCATGCGCGCGTTGCCGTCGACCAGGAACTCCAGATCCGTGGCGCGGGCGGGCCGGACGGCGTGCAGCATGGCGAAGCTCCCTGTGCGAGTCGGCGCGTCCCGCATGATACGCGGCCGTCGTGCGCGTCCCAGCGGACGCGCGGGCGCGGTGGTGCACGCCCTCGGGCGCGTTCGAGGTTGCGCCGGCCCGGCGGCGGTGACAGAATTCGCGCCCTCGCGTGGGGCGGTAGCTCAGCTGGGAGAGCGTCGCGTTCGCAATGCGAAGGTCGAGGGTTCGATCCCCTTCCGCTCCACCACCTTCTCCCGGATCGTGAACGCGCGTGCCCGTGGTGGCCGCGCGTTTTTCCTTTCCGGGGCCGATGCGGGTCGCAGGTGGCCGGCGCCGGGGCCGCTCTATACACTGCCGCGTTCGCGCCGCCCCCGTAGCTCAGGGGATAGAGCACTTGCCTCCTAAGCGAGGGGTCGCAGGTTCAAGTCCTGCCGGGGGCGCCATTCCATTTCACCCGAGCAGCGGGTCCTGCCACCGTCGGCGTTCTTTACGACCGCCCCGCGGTCCGCCGCTCGCGGCACTGCCAACTGCCTGACACATCAGCGTTTCGCCGCTCTGGTTCGCTTCTTGCAACGCCTCCTCTCCCGCAGGAGGGGCCAATGTCCGAAGCATCCGACCGAGTGCTGCCCACCATGTACGTGGACCCGGTGTCCGGTATCCGGGTACCGGAGCGCCGCCGCGGCGCCGACCGACGCAGCCGCCTGCTGCGGTCGCTGTTCTACGGGGGTCTGTTCCCGCGGCGGCTGGGCGGCCGCCGGGCGGCCGATCACTACCGGCCGTTGGTCGACTGGCACGGGCCGGGCCTGCTGACCAGCGCGATCCTCGTGCTGCTGCTCTGCGCGGCGGATGCGCTGTTCACCCTCAAGCTGATCACGCTCGGCGCCACCGAGGCGAACCCCGTGATGGCGTTGTTCGTGTACGACGACGCCAGCCGCTTCACGATCGTGAAGATGACGCTCACCGGCCTCGGCGTGATCGCCCTGGTCGCGATCGCGCGCTTCCGCGTGTTCGGGGTGGTGCGCGTGGCCAGCCTCCTGCACGCCGTACTCGGCGGCTACGTCGCACTGATGGGCTGGCATTTCTGGCTGCTGTCGCGGCTGGCCTGAAAGCCGCCCCGACCGGGAACGCCAGGGCCCGCAGCGCCGCTCGGCCCCGGACGGGGCCGGCCCGAGCGCCGCATCACGGTTCCGGCACGCTCCTGCAATCCGTTTTGGGGGGTGCCCCCACCATCGATTAGACTCGTGCCTCCATTCGCCGCCGGCCCGGCCCGCCCGCGCGTTCCCTCGAACCGCGGCGCGAGCCTGGCTCGGCGGCGAGATCATCTCGGAGTGCGAGCCAGGCATGAGTCCCTCGTTGAGCGATCTGGTCCAGTCCACCCCCCTTTCCGGCGCCAACGCCCCCTACGTCGAAGAACTCTACGAGCGATACCTCGAGGATCCGGCCTCGGTCGATCCGAAGTGGCGGGATTACTTCCGTGCGCTGGCCGCGGCCGGCGCCGCGCCGCAGCCGCAGGGTGAGGTCGCCCACGGGCCGATCAAGGCCGCCCTCGAGCGCCAGGCGAAGCTTCCGCGCGTCGGTGCCGCGCAGGTGCCGGCAGGCAGCGAGGAGTCGGCGAAGCAGGGCGCCGTGTCGCGCCTCGTGCAGGTGTACGCGAACCGCGGTCACCTGGTCGCCAAGATCGACCCGCTGAACCTGATGCAGCGGGAGACGCCGGCGGTGCTCGAACTCGGCTACTTCGGGCTGTCCGACGCCGACCTCGACAGGGATTTCTTCACGGGCTCCCGCACCGAGGCGATTCCGCGCCGGATGAAGCTGCGCGACATGCTCGGCATGCTGAAGCAGATCTACTGCGACCGCATCGGCGCCGAGTTCGCGCACGTCTCGAACACCGAGGAACGCCTGTGGCTGCAGGACCGCTTCCAGGCGGGCCGGCTGACGCATCGGTTCGCGGCCGAAGAGCGCAAGAACATCCTGTGGCAGCTGACGGCCGCGGAGGGCCTCGAGCGCTACCTGCACACCAAGTACGTGGGCCAGAAGCGCTTCAGCCTCGAGGGCGGCGACTCGCTGATCCCGATGCTCGACGACCTCGTGCAGCACGCGGGTCGCAACGGCGTCGAGGAGGCGGTGATCGGCATGGCGCACCGCGGGCGCCTGAACGTGCTCGTCAACCTGCTCGGCAAGTCGCCGAAGGTGCTGTTCGACGAGTTCGAGGGCCACTACGACCTCGCGCACCTGAAGGGCAGCGGCGACGTCAAGTACCACAAGGGCTTCTCGTCGGACCTGCGCACGCCCGGCGGCAACGTCCACGTCGCGCTCGCCTTCAATCCCTCGCATCTCGAGGTCGTGAACCCGGTGGTCGAGGGCTCGGTGCGTGCGCGCCAGGAGCGTCGCGACGACGCGGAAGGCGCGAAGGTGCTGCCGGTGCTGATCCACGGCGACGCCGCCTTCGCGGGCCAGGGCGTCGTGATGGAGACGCTGCAGCTCAGCCAGGCACGCGGCTTCTACACCGGCGGCACGGTCCACCTGATCATCAACAACCAGGTCGGCTTCACGACCTCCGACCCGCGCGACGCGCGCTCGACGCTGTACTGCTCCGACGTCGCGAAGATGATCGAGTGCCCGATCTTCCACGTGAACGGCGACGACCCCGAGGCCTGCGTGTTCGTCGCGCGCCTCGCGCTCGACTACCGCCTGAAGTTCCGCAAGGACGTGGTGATCGACCTCGTCTGCTACCGCCGTCATGGCCACAACGAAGCCGACGAGCCGAGCGCGACGCAGCCGGTGATGTACCAGGTGGTGCGCAAGCACCCCACGACCCGCCAGGTCTACGCCGAGCGGCTCGCGACCGAGGGCGTGATCGCCGCCGGCGAGGCCGACGCGATGGTCGAGCAGTACCGCAAGGGTCTCGACGAGGGCAAGCCGCAGGCGCGGGCCGCGCTCGGGCTCATCGGCAACAAGTACACCGTGGACTGGTCGCGCTACCTGAACGCCGATCCTGGCGAGATCGTCGGCACGGGCGTCGACCTCGCCGTGCTGAAGCGCCTCGGGCTGAAGTCCACCGAGATCCCGGCTGGCTTCAGGCTCCACGACCGCGTCGCGCGCATCTACGACGACCGCAGGAAGATGTACGCGGGCGAGCAGGCGCTCGACTGGGGTGCGGCGGAGACGCTGGCCTACGCGACGCTTCTCGACCAGGGCTACGAGGTGCGCATCACCGGCCAGGACAGCGGCCGCGGCACTTTCTTCCACCGTCACGCCGTGCTGCACGAGCAGGGCTCGGCCCGCGTGCACGTGCCGCTCGCGAACCTCGCCGACCGCCAGACGCGGTGCACGATCACCGACTCCGTGCTGTCCGAAGAAGCGGTGATGGGCTTCGAGTACGGCTTCTCGACCACCGCGCCCGACACGCTCGTGATCTGGGAAGCGCAGTTCGGCGACTTCGCGAACGGCGCGCAGGTGATCATCGACCAGTTCATCTCGAGCGGCGAGGCGAAGTGGGGCCGGCTCTCGGGCCTGACGCTCCTGCTGCCGCACGGCTACGAGGGGCAGGGGCCCGAGCACTCCTCGGCGCGCCTCGAGCGTTTCCTGCAGCTCTGCGCCGAGGTCAACATGCAGGTGGTGGTGCCGTCCACGCCTGCCCAGGTATTCCACCTGCTGCGCCGGCAGATGCTGCGCGCGATCAGGAAGCCGCTGGTCGTGATGACGCCGAAGAGCCTGCTGCGCCACAAGCTCGCGGTGTCGGACCTGGCCGAGCTGTCGAAGGGCACGTTCAAGAACGTGATCGACGAGACCGACGGCCTCGACCCCGCCAAGGTGCGCCGCCTCGTGCTGTGCAGCGGCAAGGTCTACTTCGACCTGCTGGAACAGCGCCGCACCGACGGCATCGACGACGTCGCGATCGTGCGCCTCGAGCAGCTCTACCCCTTCCCGGCGGAGGAGTACGTCGCGATCCTGAAGAAGTACGCGAACACTCGCGACGTGGTCTGGTGCCAGGAAGAGCCGCAGAACCAGGGCGCGTGGTACCAGATCCGGCACCGGCTGCAGCAGGGCCTGTCCTCGAAGGACTCCCTGCTGTACGCCGGTCGCGCCGGCGCCGCGGCGCCGGCGGCCGGCATCTACCAGCTGCACGTCGAGCAGCAGCAGCGGCTCGTCCGCGCGGCCCTCGTCGGCGCGCCCGGCGACGACGCGTTGCGCGACACCAAGCCGCTGAGCGCGCCGAAGCCGGCGGCCAAGGCCTCCTCGAACGAAAACAAGGTCAGGAAGAACGCATGACGATCGAAGTGAAGGTTCCCCAGCTGCCGGAATCGGTGGCCGACGCCACGCTCGTGACGTGGCACAAGCAGCCCGGGGACGCGGTGGGGCGCGACGAGAACCTGGCGGACCTCGAGACCGACAAGGTCGTGCTCGAGGTGCCGGCGCCGGCGGCGGGCGTGCTGAAGGAGCTGAAGGTGCAGGCCGGGGCGACCGTGACCAGCGGCGCGCTGCTCGCGATCATCGAGGAGGGCGCGGTCGCGGCCGCGAAGCCGGCCGCGGCTGCACCCGCCGGCGCGGCCGCGCAGCCCGAGGCGGCGCGCGAGGCCGGGAAGCTGGCCCCGGCCGCGAAGCGCCTCGTCGAGGAGAAGCATCTGGACCCGGCGTCGATCGCCGGCACCGGCCGGGACGGCCGTATCACCAAGCAGGACGTCGTGCGTTCGCTCGACAAGCCGGCCGCCGCGGCGGCGGCCCCCGCCGCGAAGCCGGCGCCCGCGCTGCCGGCCGCGCCCGCGCCGCGCGCCGGCCGTACCGAGCAGCGCGTGCCGATGACCCGCCTGCGCACGCGCATCGCGCAGCGCCTGGTGGAGGCGCAGGCCACGCAGGCGTTGCTGACAACCTTCAACGAGGTCGACATGACCGCGCTCAACGAGGCGCGCGCGAAGTACAAGGACAAGTTCGAGAAGGCGCACGGCGTGCGCCTCGGCTTCATGTCGTTCTTCGTCAAGGCCGCGGTCGAGGCACTCCGGAAGTACCCGGTCGTGAACGCCTACGTGGACGGCAGCGACATCCTGTACCACGACTACTACGACGTCGGAGTCGCGGTCTCGACCGACCGCGGCCTGATCGTGCCGGTCCTGCGCGACGCGGACCTGATGAGCATGGCGGACATCGAGAAGTCGGTGACCGCGTACGCCCAGAAGGCGCGCGAGGGCACGATCGGCATCGAGGAGCTGACCGGCGGCACGTTCTCGATCACGAACGGCGGCGTGTTCGGCTCGCTGATGTCCACGCCGATCGTGAATGCGCCGCAGAGCGCGATCCTCGGCATGCACAAGGTGCAGGACCGCCCGGTCGTCGTGAACGGCCAGGTGGTCGTGCGCCCGATGATGTACCTCGCGCTGACCTACGATCACCGGATCATCGACGGCCGCGAGGCCGTGCAGTTCCTGGTGACCATCAAGGACTGCATCGAGGACCCGGCGCGGCTGCTGCTGCAGGTCTGAGCGAGGAGCGAGCGAATGAGCGAGAGCTACGACGTCATCGTCATCGGCGGCGGTCCCGCCGGCTACCCGGCCGCGATCCGCGCCGGCCAGCACGGCCTCAAGGTCGCGTGCATCGACGAGTGGAAGAACTACGACGGCACCCACGCGTTCGGCGGCACCTGCCTCAACGCGGGCTGCATCCCGTCGAAGGCGCTGCTCGAGTCCACCGAGCTGTACCACCGTGCGAAGGAGGAGTTCGCGATCCACGGCATCAAGCTGGGGTCGGTGGCCTTCGACGTGGCCGCGATGCAGAAGCGCAAGGCCGGCATCGTGAAGTCCTCGACGCAGGGCATCCTGGCGCTCTTCAAGGCCGCCAAGGTCACCCCGCTCGCCGGGCACGGCAAGCTGCTGCCGGACCGGCGTGTGGAGTTCACCGCGCTCGACGGCAAGGTGCAGGTGCTGGAGGCCAAGCACGTCGTGCTCGCCAGCGGCTCGCAGCCGATCGAGCTCAAGAGCGCGCCGTTCGACGGCAAGCAGATCGTCGACAGCTGGGGCGCGCTGGAATTCGCCGAGGTGCCGAAGCGACTCGGCGTGATCGGCGCGGGCGTCATCGGCCTGGAACTCGGCAGCGTGTGGCGGCGCCTCGGCGCCGAGGTCGTCGTGCTCGAGGCGATGGACACTTTCCTCGCGATCGCGGACCAGCAGCTCGCGAAGGAAGCGCAGAAGCACTTCAGGAAGCAGGGGCTCGACATCAAGCTCGGCGCACGCGTGTCGGGTGCGAAGGTCGAGAACGGCGCGGTCACCGTGTCCTACACCGACGCGAAGGGCCAGCAGTCGCTGGTCGTCGACAGGCTCGTGGTCGCGGTCGGGCGCCGGCCGCACACGGCCGGGCTGCTGGCCGAGGGCACCGGGGTCGAGCTCGACGAGCGCGGGTTCGTGAAGGTCGACGACGAGTGCCGCACCGCCGTGCCGAACGTCTGGGCCGTGGGCGACTGCGTGCGGGGCCCGATGCTCGCGCACAAGGGCAAGGAGGAGGGCGTGATGGTCGCGGACCTGGTCGCCGGTCACCACTCGGAGGTGAACTACAGGACGATCCCGTCGGTGATCTACACCGCACCGGAGATCGCCTGGGTCGGTCAGACCGAGGAGCAGGTGAAGGCCAGCGGGCGCCCCTACAAGGTGGGCTCGTTCCCGTTCATGGCGAGCGGTCGCGCGCGCGCCATGGAGGCGGGTCAGGGCTTCGCGAAGGTCGTGGCGGCGCAGGACGACGACGAGATCCTCGGCGTGCACATCATCGGGCCGATGGCGGGCGAACTGATCGCCGAGGCCGTGCTCGCGATGGAGTACTCGGCGTCCACCGAGGACCTGCAGCGCACGATCCACGCGCACCCGACGCTGTCGGAAGCGCTGCACGAGGCGGCGCTCGCGGCGGACAAGATCGCGATCGACTTTCCCAATAAGTAGCGGGAGTCGCCTGCCGGCGCTCCCGCGTGCCGCGCGCGGCGGAGCCGCGCTCGGCACCTGAAGGGCCCTTCGACCGGGCTGCGGCGAGTTGCGGCCGGGGTGCCTCCGCTCTCGGGAAGAGTTGCTCCGACTGCTTCGGTTGGGGCGGAGCGGAAGCAGCGGCGCGCCAGTCTCGTCCGGGAGAACCGCTACTTCCGCCTGGCCACCAGGATCCCAGGCAGGGCGCGCACCCGGGCCAGCACGGCTTCCAGCTCCGGGACGTCGTGTACCCGCACCGCGAGCGTCATGTCGGCGACGTTCTCGGCGTGGTGCGTGACCGTGCTCATCCGGTCGATCGACAGCTTCGCATCGGCGAAAGCGCCGGTGATGTCGCGCAGCAGCCCGCGGCGGTCGTAGGCCTGCACGGTCACCTCGACGCCGTACAGCCGGTCGGCATCCGCCCCCCAGCCGACTTCGACGACACGGTCGGGCTGCTTCGCGCGCAGCCGCTTCAGGTTCGCGCAGTCGATCCGGTGGATGGTCACGCCCCGGCCGACGGTGACGTAGCCCGCCACGGGTTCCGGCGGCACCGGCCGGCAGCACTGCGCGTAGCTGGACATCAGGTCTTCGATGCCCATCACGCTGATGCCGGCGGCTTCCTTCGCGACCGCGGCGGTCGTGCCGATCGTCGTGACGGAAGATGCGGCGGCCGCCGGTTCCGCGGCCTTCAGTCGGCGCTGCACGGCGTTCGCGAGCTGCGTCGGGGTCAGGTCGCCCGCGCCGAGCGCGACGTAGAGTTCGTCCGCGTGGTCGTACTTCAGTTCGGCCAGCAGGTCGGGCAGCGGCAGCACCGTGCGCCCGCCGGGTCCGGCGCCGAGCCGGTCGAGTTCGCGCTCGAGGATCGCGAGGCCGGCCTGGCGGTGGTCGTCCTCGTCCTCGCGCCGGAAGAAGGCGCGGACCTTGGCGCGCGCCGACTTCGACGCGAGGAAGCCGCGGCTCTCGACGAGCCAGTCGCGGCTCGGCTGCGGCTCCTTGGCGGCGATGATCTCGACCGCCTCGCCGTTCTTCAGGCGGTAGTCGAGCGCGACCATCCGGCCGTCCACCTTCGCGCCGCGACAGCGGTGCCCGAGGCTCGTGTGCACGTGGTAGGCGAAGTCGAGCGGCGTCGAGCCGGCCGGCAGCTCGACCACGTCGCCCTTCGGGCTCACGACGTAGACGTGGTCTGCGAACAGGCTGGCCCCGAGCCGGTCGATCAGGCCTTCCGGTGCCGCGCCGCCGCCCGTGCCCGGCGCCAGCAGTTCGCGCAGCCGTTCCAGCTTCCTTTCGAAGCCGACGTCACGCTTGCCGCCCTCCTTGTAGCGCCAGTGTGCGGCGACGCCGAGTTCCGCGCGGTCGTGCATCTCGCGGGTGCGGATCTGGACTTCGACGGGCTTGCCCTGCGGGCCGATCACCGCGGTGTGGATCGAGCGG
This sequence comes from Steroidobacteraceae bacterium, assembly GCA_027531255.1. GTDB lineage: Bacteria > Pseudomonadota > Gammaproteobacteria > Steroidobacterales > Steroidobacteraceae > JAPZRU01. The sequence goes on from JAPZRU010000008.1 coordinate 166,461, forward strand.
TAGCCGTTCGGCTTCGGCGTCGCGACGTAGTCGTCGAATTCGCCGGGCACGTACTGGTAGAGGCCGTGCACGACGCCGAGCGCCGCGTAGCACTCGGCCACGGTGCCGACCAGTATGCGGACCGCGCGCACGTCGAACACCTGCTCGAACGCGAGGTGCTTGCGCGTCATCTTCCGCCAGATGCTGTAGATGTGCTTCGGGCGGCCCTGCACTTCGCCGACGACGCCGGCCTTCGCGAGCTCCGCGGTCAGCAGTTCGCGCAGCTCCGCGATGTAGCGCTCGCGGGCCGCGCGACGCTCGTTCAGCGCCCCGGCGATGCGCCTGTACTCGGCCGGCTCGAGCACGCGGAAGGCGTGGTCCTCGAGTTCCCACTTCAGGTGGGCCAGCCCGAGGCGATTCGCGAGCGGACCATACACCTCGCGCGCCTGGAGTGCGAGCTTGCGCCGCGCGGTTTCGTCGAGGGACTTGGCGCCGCGCAGCGCCCAGAGGTGCTCGGCGACCCGTGCGAGCACGAGCCGCGGGTCGTCGATCACCGCGAGCAGCATCTTGCGCAGGCCCTCGGCCTGCGCGCCGCCGAGGGCCGCGGGGAGATCCGTGCCGCCGGCCGCCGCGCTCGCGGGACCCGGCGCGGGCTGCCACTGCGCGCTGACGTCGAACTGGCCGAGGCGCGCGAGCGCGCGAGCGAATGCCAGTTCCTCGGGGCTCGCGACCGCCGAGGCGCGCGACTCGCTCGCCGCGCCCGAGCCGAGCAGCACGTAGAGCAGCGTGCCGCCGACCACCGCCGGGTCGGGATCGTAGTGCGCCACCACCTGCGCGATCCCGGTGCCGCGCGCGGCGAGCGCGGGATCCGCAGCGTCGGCCAGCGCCGGGCGCAGCCGGACGAGGGCCGCGTTCGCGGCCTCGACGGCGGCAGGGTCCTGGTCGAAAGTGGTTGTTTCCACGGTGGAAAAGCCGCCGGCTCCGAGGCGGGTAAGCGGCGTTCCCGGTATCATACGCGGCCTCGGTTGCGGTCGCGGACCGCAGCCCCGAGCAGCCTCGACACCAGGATGGCCGTGTCACGACGACCCGCTCTCGCCCGGCTCCGGCGCGCGGCCTACGGCCGCCTCCGCTGATGCCCCGCTCCAGCTCCTGGCGCAGCTACCGCCCGGGTTCGACGCCGGCCGCTCCCGAGCCGGACGTCGCCGCCGTTCGCGACGCGCTGGTCGGGCGAACGCCGGCTCGAACGGTGCGCGGCGGCGCGCGCAGCGCGGTGCGCGTACTCGGCCTCGACCCGGGTTCCCGGAACACCGGCTTCGGCGTGGTCGAAGTGGTGCCGACCGGAACGCGCTACGTCGCGAGCGGCACGATCCGCGCGGGTCGAGGCGAGTTCGCCGCGCGGCTGCAGGCCATCCACGCGGGCGTCGCGGCGCTGCTCGAGGAGCACCGCCCGCAGGACATCGCCGTGGAGCGGGTGTTCGTGCACCGCAATCCCGACAGCGCGCTGAAGCTCGGCCAGGCACGCGGCGCCGCGCTGTGCGCGACCTTCGGCCACGGCGCCACGTTGCACGAGTACTCGCCGCGCGAGATCAAGCTCGCGGTCGTCGGCACCGGCGGCGCGGACAAGACCCAGGTGCAGGCCATGGTGAAGGCGCTGCTCGGCCTGACCGGTCGCCTGGGCGCCGACGCGGCCGACGCGCTCGCGATCGCGCTCTGCCACGCGCACTCGCGCGCGACCGCCCTGGTACTGGGCAGGCAGGGACTCCGATGATCGGCCACCTGCGCGGCCGCCTCGCCGCCAAGCACCCGCCCGCGCTCGTCGTCGACGTCGGCGGCGTCGGCTACGAGTGCGAGGCGCCGATGTCCACGTTCTACCAGCTGCCCGCCACGGGCGCCGAGGTCACGCTCTACACGCACCTCGTCGTCCGCGAGGACGCGCAGCTGCTCTACGCGTTCGGCACGGAGCAGGAGCGCCGGCTGTTCCGCAGCCTGCTGAAGGTCTCGGGCGTGGGCCCGAAGATCGCGCTCGGCATCCTCTCGGGCATCAACGTCGACGGCTTCCTGCTCTGCATCGAGGCGCAGGACGCCGATCAACTGGTGCGTATCCCGGGCGTCGGCCGCAAGACCGCCGAGCGCCTGCTGATCGAGATGCGGGATCGCGTGAAGGAGTTCGGCGCCACGGGCGCGGCCGGCGTTGCGCCGGTGGCGGGCGAGGGCGGCTCGGCGCAGCAGGAGGCGTACAGTGCGCTCGTCGCGCTGGGCTACCGGCCGGCCGAGGTGGTGAAGCTGCTGAAGAGCGTCGCGCAGGAGGGCGCCACCACCGAGGACCTGATCCGCCGCGCGCTGCAGTCGGCGGCAGGCTGAGTCGCGGTGCGTACGGCATGAACCCATGAGCGAACGCGCATGATCGAGAAGGATCGCGTGGTGACGGCGCAGGCCCGGCGCGAGGACGAGACGCTCGACCGCGCGGTGCGGCCGAAGGTGCTGGCCGACTACGTCGGGCAGCCGGCCGTGCGCCAGCAGATGGAGGTCTTCATCGAGGCCACGCGCCGCCGTGCGGAGGCGCTCGATCACGTGCTGATCTTCGGGCCGCCGGGCCTCGGCAAGACCACGCTCGCGAACATCCTCGCGAACGAGCTCGGCGTGAACCTGAAGCAGACGTCGGGCCCCGTGCTGGAGCGGCCCGGCGACCTCGCCGCGATCCTCACGAACCTGCAGCCGCGCGACGTGCTGTTCATCGACGAGATCCACCGGCTGAGCCCGGTGGTCGAGGAAGTGCTCTATCCCGCGATGGAGGACTTCAACATCGACATCATGATCGGCGAGGGACCGGCGGCGCGCTCGATCAAGCTCGACCTGCAGCCCTTCACGCTGGTGGGCGCGACCACGCGCGCCGGGCTGCTGACCTCGCCGCTGCGGGATCGCTTCGGCATCGTGCAGCGGCTCGAGTTCTATCCGGTCGCGGATCTCGCCAGCATCGTCGCCCGTTCGGCGCGGATCCTCGGCCTCGCGATCGACGCCGCTGGCGCGGAGCGCATCGCCCAGCGTTCGCGCGGGACGCCGCGCATCGCGAACCGGCTGCTCCGCCGCGTGCGCGACTACGCCGAGGTGAAGGCGGACGGCCGCATCTCCGACGAGGTCGCGGTCGCGGCGCTCGACATGCTGGACGTCGACCGCCAGGGCTTCGACGTGATGGACCGGCGCCTGCTGCTGACCATCATCGAGAAGTTCGCCGGTGGGCCGGTCGGCGTCGAGAGTCTCGCCGCGGCGATCGGCGAGGAGCGTGGCACGATCGAGGACGTGGTGGAGCCGTTCCTGATCCAGCAGGGCTATCTCGCGCGGACGGCGCGCGGGCGCATCGCGACTCCCGCCGCGTACCGGCACTTCGGCCTGAAGGCGCCGGAGGCGCCGGCCGGGTCGCTCGGGCTGTTCACCGACGAAGCGGCCTCGTGACGTCGGTCTCCGACGACAGTCGCGGCGGTGCGCGGCGCGCCACGTTCCGGGATCCGCCGCGCTTCGCGTGGCCGGTCCGCGTGTACTGGGAGGACACGGACGGCGGCGGGGTCGTCTACCACTCGCAGTACCTCGCGTTCATGGAGAGGGCGCGCAGCGAATGGCTGCGGGCGCTGGGTGCGGACCAGTCGGCGATCCGCGACGGGGAACGCGTGCAGTTCGCCGTGGTCGAGATGAACGTCCGCTGGAGGCGTGCGGCGCGCTACGACGACGCGCTGACGGTGACGGTCGAACTCGCGGGCACCGGCGGCGCGACGCTCGGATTCCGGCAGGCGGTGCTGCGGGGCGAGGAGGTGCTGGTGGAAGCGGACGTGCGCGTCGCGGCCGTGGACGCGGACGGACTGCGGCCCCGACGGCTGCCGCGGGCGATCGTCGAACTGCTCTGACAACGGGAAGCGGGATGAACCAGGACCTGGACTTCTGGAAGCTGATCCTCGAGGCGAGCCTCGTCGTGCAGCTCGTGATGGCGCTGCTCGTGGCCGCCTCCGTCGTTTCGTGGGCGATCATCCTGCGGAAGCGGCGCACGCTCGCGCAGGCGCGCGGCGCGGCCGACGCGTTCGAGTCGGCGTTCTGGTCCGGCGGCGACCTCGGGGCCCTGTACCGCTCCATCGAGGCGCGCAAGGGTGCGGCCTCCGGCATGGAGAGCATCTTCGAGTTCGGCTTCCGCGAGTTCAGCCGACTGCGCGCCCAGCCCGGCATCGACGCGGCGCACCTGATCGAGGGCTCGCGGCGCGCGATGAAGGTCGCGCAGCTGCGCGAGATCGACCGCCTCGAGGACGACCTCGAGCTGCTCGCCACCATCGGCTCGATCAGCCCCTACGTCGGCCTGTTCGGCACCGTCTGGGGCATCATGCACGCGTTCACCGCCCTCGCGAACGTGCAGCAGGCGACGCTGCAGATGGTCGCGCCCGGGATCGCGGAGGCACTGATCGCGACGGCGATCGGCCTGTTCGCGGCGATCCCCGCGGTCGTCGCCTACAACCGCTACTCGAACCAGGTCGATCGCCTGGAGCTGCGCTTCGATACGTTCATGGAGGAGTTCTCCACGATCCTGCAGCGCCACGCCGCCGCGCCGAGGGCCGCCTGAGATGGCCGCCGGGCGCCGCGGGCGGCGGCTGGTCGCCGACATCAACGTCGTGCCGTACATCGACGTGATGCTGGTGCTGCTGATCATCTTCATGGTGACCGCGCCGCTGCTGACGCAGGGCGTGCAGGTGGACCTCCCCGAGGCGGCCGCGAAGCCGCTGCCCGACCAGGACCGCGAGCCGCTGGTCGTCAGCGTGGACCGCGAGGGGCGCTTCTACGTGAACGTCGGCCAGGACGAGGATCGCCCGGTGGACGAGACGGTGCTCGTGCAGCGCGTGCAGACCGTGCTGGCGCGCGACCCGCAGACGCCCGTGCTCCTCAAGGCGGACGAGCAGGTGCCCTACGGGCGCGTGGTCGGCGCGATGACCCTGCTCGACGGCGCGGGCGCGACGCGGATCGGCTTCCTGACGGAACCGCCGGCCCCGACCGTGCGGGCCGCGGGCCGCTGAGGAGCCCCGGTGCCGGGCTTCCTGCGCGAGCACGCGACGCCGATCCTGGCGTCGTTGGTGCTGCACGCGTTCGTGATCGCGCTGATCGCGGGTGGGGCGTATCTCGCCGTGCCGGAGCGACCGGAGCCGGTGCGGACGATCCAGGGGTTCGTGGTGCGCGACGTGCCGCCCGGAGAGCGGGCGCCGGCGACGCCCCCGCCCGGGGCGCCCGTCGCGGAGCCGGTCGCCGAGCCGGTGCCCGAGCCGACGCCCGAGCCCGAGGTCGAGCCGGAGCCCTCGGCTCCTGACCCGGCCGCGGTCGCGAAGCGCGAGGCGCAGGAACGCGAGGCTGCGCGCAAGGTCGAAGCGGAGGCCGCCGCTCGCCGCAAGGCCGAGGCGGCCGCGGCGGAGAAGCGGCGCGAGGAAGCCGAGGCCAGAAAGCTGGCCGAGGCCCAGCGCCGCAAGGACGCGGCAGCGAAGCAGCTCGCGGAGGCGAAGCGTCGCGAGGAAGCCGAGGCGCGCCGGAGGGCGGAGGCCGAGCGGGCGATCCGGGAAGCCCGCGAGGCGGATCTCGCGCGGCGGCTCGCGGCCGAGGACGCGCGCGCCAGCGCGCAGGCCGCCGGGCTTCTCGACCGCTACGTCGCGGAACTGCAGGCGCGGGTCGAGCGGGCGTGGAATCGTCCGCCGTCGGCGCAGCCGGGTCTCAGGTGCACGGTCCACGTCACGCAGGTGCCGGGCGGCACCGTGACGGATGTGCGCGTCGGCGACTGCAACGGCGACGACGCCGTTCGCCAGTCGATCGTCTTCGCGGTATATCATGCGTCGCCGCTGCCGGCGCCGCCCGATCCGTCGCTGTTCGAACGCAGGCTCACCATGGTGTTCGCGCCCGATGACTGACCTCTTACGCTCCCTGTTCGTTCTCGCGTGCCTCGCGCTCTGCGCGCCGGCCCACGCGCAGCTCACCGTCCAGATCACGCGCGGCATGACCGCGCCGATCCCGATCGCGATCGTCCCCTTCGCCGTGACGCAGGGGCCGATTCCCGTGGACGTCGCCCAGGTCGTCGAGAACGACCTCGAGCGCAGCGGCCGCTTCCAGGGCCTCGAGCGCGGCTCGATGCTCGAGCAGCCGGTGCCCGGCACGCGCTTCGACCTCGCCAACTGGCGGCTGCTGAAGACCGACTACCTGGTGATCGGCCGGGTCGTGCCGGACGGCCAGCAGTGGACGGTGCAGTTCGAGCTGTACAACGTGCTGACCGGCGAGCGCCTGCTCGGCTACAGCCTGCCGTCCGCACCCGGCGCGCTGAAGCAGGCGGCGCACCGCGTCTCCGACATGGTCTACGAGAAGATCCTCGGCGTGCCCGGCGCGTTCTCGACGCGCATTGCCTATGTCGCGGTCAGCGGCGTCGCGCCGCAGCGGCGCTACCGTCTCGTGGTCGCGGATGCCGACGGCGAGAACCCGCGCGTGATCCTCGACTCCCGCGAGCCGATCATGTCGCCGGCGTGGTCGCCCGACGGCGATCGCCTCGCGTACGTCTCGTTCGAGGGCCAGATGTCCGCGATCTACGTGCAGGAGCTGCGCACCGGCCGGCGCGAGCGCGTCTCCGCGCGCGCCGGCATCAACGGCGCGCCCGCGTGGTCGCCGGACGGACGCCGGCTCGCGCTGACGCTGTCGAGCCGCGAGGGCAACGTCGACGTCTACGTGATGGATCTCGCGAGCCGCGACCTGCTGCGGATCACCGACGATGCGGCGATCGACACGGAACCGGCCTGGGCGCCGGACGGCCGCACGCTGTACTTCACGTCGGACCGTGCCGGCCGCCCGCAGGTCTACCGCATCGCGCTCGCCGCCGGCCAGAGGCCGGCTCGCGTCACCTTCGAAGGGCCCTACAATGCGCGGCCCCGGGTGTCGCCGGACGGCCGGCAACTGGTCGTCGTCACGCTGGACCAGGGCGCGTACCGGCTCGGCGTCGTCGACGTCGCCACCGGCCGTTCTCGGGTCATCACGAACGGCCGCCTGGACGAGGGTCCGAGCTTCGCCCCGAACGGCCAGACCGTGATCTACGCGACGCGTGAGCGGGGTCGCGGTGTGCTGGCCACGGCCGCCGTCGACGGCAGCGTGACCAGCCGCCTGACTTCCGAGGTCGGCGACATCCGCGAGCCCGCCTGGTCGCCCCAGCCGCGAACCTGAGCGCGCCGGCGCGGTCAGTACTGGGGCGCGCTGTGGCAAAATCGCGGCCGCCGCAGGCGGCGCGGGGCGGTCCCGCGCCGTTTCCACGTCTTTTCCCGGTGTCCCGCGCGGGGCACCGCCATCAGGAGTAGCTCGATGAACCGATCGTTCCCCCGCCACGTGATGCTCGCCGTACTGGCTGCCACGGGGCTGGCCCTGGCCGGCTGCGCGAAGAAGCCGACCACCGTCGATGCGCCGGCCGGCGAGACCGTCGGCAGCACGACGGGCGATGCCGGGGCGACCTCGGGCACGACCGGTTCCGACGTCGGCGAGGCGCGGCCGCTGCCGGGCACCGGTGCGGATGCGGCGGGCGCCACCGCGGCGACCACGACGATCCTCTTCGACTTCGACAGCGCCGAGGTGCGTGCCGAGTACAACTCGGCGATCACCGCGCACGCGCGCCGCATCGCGGCGAGCCCGGCGGTGCGCGTTCGTCTCGAGGGCAACACCGACGAGCGCGGCTCGCCGGAGTACAACATCGGCCTCGGCGAGCGCCGCGCGCAGGCCGTGAAGCGCGCGCTCCTGCTGCAGGGTGCGCCGGACGCGCAGATCACGACCGTCAGCTACGGCGAGGAGCGCCCCTCGGTCGAGGGCGGCAGCGAGGAAGCGTGGTCGCAGAACCGTCGCGTCGAGATCGTCTACCTCGGGGGCGGCCGCTGATGCGCCGCCCGCTCGGCCTGTTGCTGGTCGCGCTCGGCGCGGGAACCGCCGGCTGCTCCCTGTTGGAGCCGCAGGAGGATCCGGCGATGATCAAGGCCACGCAGGTCGAGGGTCGCGTCGCGCAGGTCGAGCGCCAGGCGCAGGCGATGCTCGACCTGCAGCGCCAGATCGAGGCGCTGCAGGCCGACGTGCGTGGGCTGCGTGGCGAGCTCGAGCAGGCGCAGTTCCAGCTGCAGGGCGAGCGCCAGCAGAACCGCGATCTCTACGCGGACCTCGAGCGCCGGTTGCAGGCGCTCGAGGCTCGCGCCGCGGAGCCGACGAGCGGTGCGCCGACGGCCGGCATCGGCGATCGCGAGGCCTACCAGGCCGCGTTCGATCGCCTGCGCGCGCGCGACTACGCGGGCGCCGAGAAGGCCTTCGCCGCGTTCATCGCCGCGCATCCGCAGAGCGACCTGCTCGACAACGCGAAGTACTGGCTCGGCGAAGTGCACTACGTCGAGCGCCGGTATCCGCAGGCGCTCGACGCATTCCAGCGCGTGCTGCGCGAGCACCCCGACTCCGGCAAGGTCCCCGATGCCCTGCTGAAGGCCGGCTACGCGGAGTTCGAGCTGAAGCGCTTCCGCGAGGCTCGCGATTTCCTGAACCGCGTCGTCAGGCAGCATACTGACTCGCCGGCCGCGGCCGAAGCGCGCGAGCGCCTGCGCCGCATGGACGCGGAGCGCCGCTGAGCGCGGTGCCCGGCGGTACCCGCGTCATCATGGCAGCCCATCCGGAGCAGGCGGGCGTCGAGCTGGCGCGCGCGGAGCGCGACGCGATACCGGTCGCCGAACGGCTGCGCATCACCGAGATCTTCCACTCGCTGCAGGGCGAGGCGGAAGCGGTCGGCTGGCCCACGGTGTTCGTTCGCCTCACCGGGTGCCCGCTGCGCTGCCGCTACTGCGACACCGAGTACTCCTTCTACGGCGGGCAGTGGCGCGGCATCGCCGAGGTGCTGGAGACGGTTGCGGGCTACGGAGCGCGTCACGTCTGCGTGACCGGGGGCGAGCCGCTCGCGCAGCGCAACTGCCATGCGCTGCTCGCGCGGCTGTGCGACGCCGGCTACCGCGTGTCGCTGGAGACCGGCGGTGCGCTCGACTGCCACGCGGTGGACGCGCGCGTCGCGCGCGTGATCGACGTGAAGACGCCCGGTTCCGGTGAGTCGGGCCGCAACCTCTGGGCCAACCTCGACGCGCTGCGGCCCCACGACCAGGTGAAGTTCGTGATCTGCGATCGCGCCGACTACGAGTGGTCGCGTACGGTCGTGCTGGACCGTCGCCTCGCGGATGCGTGCACCGTGCTGTTCTCGCCGAGCGCGAACGAGTTGCCGGCGCGCGATCTCGCCGAATGGATCCTCGCGGACCGGCTGCCGGTGCGCTTCCAGTTGCAGCTCCACAAGATCCTGTGGGGCAACGTGGCCGGCCGATGAGCGAGGCGGGCGCCGGCCAGCGCGAGGGTGTCGACGGCGCATCGCCGCGCGCGGTCGTGCTCGTCTCCGGTGGGCTCGATTCGGCCACCACGCTCGCGATCGCGCGCGAACGCGGGCGCGCGTGCTACGCGCTCAGCTTCGACTATGGCCAGCGCCATCGCGTGGAGCTCGAGGCCGCGGCGCGGATCGCGCGTGCGCTCGGCGCGGTCGAGCACCGGACGATGCGCATCGACACCGCGGGCATCGGTGGGTCGGCGCTGACGGATCCGTCGATCGCGGTGCCGGAGTCGCCGACGGCCGGCATCCCCGTCACCTACGTGCCCGCGCGCAACACCGTGTTCCTCGCGCTGGCTCTCGGCTGGGCCGAGGTGCTCGGTGCGCGCGAACTGTGGATCGGCGTCAACGCGGTGGACTACTCCGGCTACCCCGACTGCCGGCCCGCGTTCGTCGCCGCGTTCGAGCGCCTCGCGAACCTCGCGACGCGCGCGGGCGTGGAGGGCGACCGTTTCTTGGTGCACGCACCGCTGATCGACCTCACGAAGGCGCAGATCGTGGCGCGCGGCACGGCGCTGGGCGTCGACTACGCGGCGAGCGTGTCGTGCTACCAGCCGGACGCCGACGGGCGCGCCTGCGGCCGGTGCGATTCGTGCCGGCTGCGCGCGGAAGGCTTCGCGCAGGCCGGGCTGCCGGATCCGACGCGCTACCGGTGACCGTGCCGGCCGTCCGGCCGGATCCGCTACAATGGTGACCCTGCGCGGGCCGTTAGCTCAGCCGGTAGAGCAGCTGGCTTTTAACCAGTTGGTCGCAGGTTCGATCCCTGCACGGCCCACCATCCACCGCCGACCGGCAGCGGCCGCCGATCCCCTCCGCGCGCTCAGGCGGCTGGGCCGTCTCAGCGCCACGCGTAGACCGCAGCCATCGTCACGGCCGCCAGCACGACCAGCACGGCGGCCAGCAGGGCAAGTCGTTTGCGCAAAGGCGGTCCTCCGCGGCGGGTCACACGAGATCGAAGAGTTCCGTGCGGATGCGCCACGGCGATACGCCGAGCTCGCCGAGCGCGGATTCGACCGCCTCCGTCATGGGCGGCGGACCGCAGAGGAAGTACTCGGCCGCCCGTGTCTCCCGCGGCAGGCAGCGCTCGAGCAGGTCCCGCGTCACGTAGCCGCGCTCGCCCGTCCAGTCCGGCGGCGGATCCTTGATCACGGGTACGACGCGCAGGTCGAGCCGGTCGGACAGGGCCAGCAGTTCCGCGAGGTGAGCAGCGCCCGCCAGTGCGTCGTTGGCGTAGATCAGCAGCAGAGGCCTCGGGTCACGGCGATCGGCGAGCGTTCGCAGCATCGACAGGATCGGCGCGATGCCGACGCCGCCGGCGATGAACACGAAGCGCGGCGCGGCCGGGTGGCGGTCGACCGAGAAGCACCCGTAGGGCGCATCGATCCAGACCCGCTCCCCGACCGCGAGCCTGCGGACGGAACGCGTGAAGTCGCCCCGCTCCTTGACGGTGAACTCGAGCCGCGCGGGGCGTTCGGCGCTGGACGCGATCGAGAAGGGATGTTCGCGCATCGACCAGGGGCTGCGGCGAACAGTCACCCAGGCGAACTGCCCGGGCTGGAACCGCAGTCCGCCGTGGCCGACCGGGACCACCGCGATCGACCAGACGCGTTCGGTCTCCGCGTGGACGGAGTCCACGCGCCACGGGCGGCGTGCGACCCACGCGGGGCGCACGGCCCGGACCCACGCGAGCAGCGCAAGCCATCCGCCGGCGGAGACCGCGAAGAGCGCGCGGTCGACGGTCGACTCGAGGTAGCGGCCGCTGGCCCAGACGTGCCAGAGGGCTGCGCCGTAGGCGAGCACGGCCGCGGCGGCGTGCAGCCGGCGCCACGCATCGTAGTGCTGCCGGGTCTGTCGGCGTAACAGCGCAGCGAGGACGAGCCCGCTCCACAGTGCCCAGGCGCCGATCCCGGCCACGACGTGCGGCTCGGGCCACGCACCGAGGCCCGCGAGCGCCGGCTGGCGGACCGCCACGAGCGCGGCGTGCGCCGTCACCAGCGCGAGCCCGCCGATCGCCAGATAGCGGTGGACGTAGTACACGAGGTCGATGCCGAACGGCAGCGCGATCAGCTTGAAGCGCGCCGTGAGCAGGAACTGCAGCCCGAGGAGCGCGAGCGCGGCGTAGCCCAGCGCCATCGCGAACGCCCACGGCGGAGCGCCGTGCCGTGACGAGGTGGCGAGCCACCAAACCGGGGGGGCGGCCGTCACTGCGGTCGCGGCAGCGAGTGCGATTGCGGCGCGCAGGCCTCGCCGCGTCGCGGGCCGTCCGCGCTGCGAGGTCGCGCTCGGTGGCGGGAGCCTGCGATGCGCCTTCAGAACGGCAGCTCCGCGCCGGTCCGCGACACCGTCACCTCGTGTCCTTCCCCGGGTTCCGGGTCCCGGCGGCAGTCGAACCGGTCGACGCAGCCGTACTCCTCCGGACACGGCGTGGTCTCGTCGTCGTCGGTCGCCGCGCCGCCGGCCCGGCCCGGCCCGACGCGCGATCGATCTCGCCGAGCAGGGTGGCGTAGGGCAGCGTCGGGACGTTCGCCGTCCTCGCGAGTGCGCGCACGGTGTCCGTCGGGTCGACGACTGCGAGGAGCGTGGTCGGCTCGGTGCGCGCGTCGAGGGCCCACATGTTCGGCTCACCTCCTCATCGATTTTCCGGCGCCCGCGCTCGGCCGCAATTGCGGCGGGCGCGAGCGCCGGGGTGATGGCGTCGCGGAAAGCGCGGGCGCCCGCCGCGCGTTCACCCGCGGCGCCGGAAGCGGCTGGTCGCCACGTCGAGCACGAGAAACGTCGCCGCGACCGCGAGGACGTCGCCCGCGTCGAGACCGAGCGGCCGTGCGAGCACGCAGAGCGGCAGCAGGGCCTCCGGCAGTTGATCGAGCGCGGGGTACTCAGTGCCGGGCGGCGAGTCGAGGCGCCGTTTCAGCGCGCTGCTGCACGCGTCGCCGAGCAGCGAGAGGAGGCCGAAGGCTGCCGCCAGCCGCCATCCGAGGCCGAATCCCGCGCCGACGATCGTGCAGGCGCCGACGCCTGCCGCGAGGCCGCGCCACGTCTTGTGGTCGCCGAGCAGTCGCCTGCCGTCGCGCCAGACGCGTCGGCCGTCGAGCGGTGCGGCCCAGCGCTGGCCGAGCAGGCGGCCGGCAGCCCAGGCGCCCGCGTTGGCGGCGATCAGCAGCGCGAGCGCTAGGGCGGGGCCGCGCATCGGCGTGCGTCCGGCGGTCTGGGGCGTGACGGAGGGGTTGCAGGCGCGAGCTGCGGCGGGTCGATGCGGGCGGGCGGCGCGGTGCCGGCGCCCGGGCCTGCGGCCCGCGAAAGGCGCGACGTGCCGCGCTTCGGGAAGGCGTCATCCCGGGCGCCGCCCGCGCGCGGCAGTCTGGCGTCCTGACGTCGACGGCGGCGCGGCGAGAGTCGCGCGCCGGGCGTTGGATCTACGGTCAACACCGCGAGGAACCGAGCATGCGACTGATTCGACGGGATCCGCTCTGGGAGATGCAACGGCTGATGGATCGGCCCCTGCGGGGCTGGCCGCGCCTGTTCGAGGCGTTCGAGGGCGACGAGGAGATGGCGTGGGCACCCGCCGTTGACGTCGGCGAGACCGACGCGGAGTACGTGATCCGCGCCGACCTGCCGGCCGTGAAGCGCGAGGACATCCGCGTCACGCTGCTGAACGGCGCGCTGACCATCGAGGGTGAGCGCCGGCACGCCAAGGAGATCAAGAACGAGAAGATGCATCGGAAGGAATCCTTCCACGGTACCTTCAGCCGGTCCCTGTCGCTCCCGGAAGGCGTGGATGCCGCCGGGATCCGCGCGGAGACCAAGGACGGCGTGCTCACCGTGCACGTGCCCAAGGTACCGGGACAGGGCGCAAAGCCGATCGAGATACGCGTGCAGTGAGCACCGCCGTCGGGCTCCGCGGTGCGCCGCTCCCACGGCGTCGGCTGCGTCGTCGTTCACGAGAGTCAGCGTACTACGCAGCCGGGAGCAGCGCGATTCGTGGAGACCGGCAGTGAGCTCGCGACCGGTGCTGATTCCCGCCGCCGACGCCGCCGGCGCCGCCGGTGCCGCCCGTGCCTACGTGCGCGCGCGGCGCGACTTCGACTGGGCGGGGGTCCGGCGCGAGCTGGGGCTTGCGGCGGGCGGGGATGCGAATCTCGGCCGCCTTGCGACGGACAGGCACCTCGGCACGGCGCGCGAGACGCGCACTGCGCTGCGGTGCCTGACCCCCGGCGGCGCCACGCGGTCCTTGAGCTATCGGGACCTCGCGCTCGCATCCGACCGCTTCGCGCGGTGGCTGCGCTCGCGGGGCATCGGGCGCGGCGACACCGTGTTCCTCTATCTCGGCCGCGTCCCGGAGCTCTACGTGGCGGCTCTCGGGGCGCTCAAGAACGGCAGCGTGGTCGCGCCGCTGTTCTCGGCGTTCGGCCCGGAGCCGCTGCGCACGCGGCTGCTGCTCGGGCACGCCGTTGCGCTCGTCACGACGCCGACGCTCTACGAGCGCCGCGTGCGCGCGATCCGCGCGTCCGTGCCGTCGCTGCGGGAAGTGTTGACGGTCGGCTCGCGCGACGCGCGCGCGACCGACGACGTGGCCGACTTCGATGGGGCCCTCGCCGCGGTCGCGGCGAACGGTGCGGCGGGCGCGCCCACGGCGGAGGACGACGTCGCGCTGCTGCACTTCACGAGCGGCACGACCGGCACTCCGAAGGGAGCGCTGCACGTACACGGCGCGGCGCTGATGCACTACATGACCGGGCGGTACGCACTCGACCTGCACGACGACGACGTCTACTGGTGCACCGCCGATCCGGGCTGGGTGACCGGAACCTCCTACGGCCTGCTGGCGCCGCTGCTGCACGGCGCGACGTGCGTCGTCGACGCCGGAGAGTTCGACGTCGAGCGCTGGTACTCCATCCTCGACTCCGAGCGGGTCTCCATCTGGTACACGGCTCCGACGGCGGTCCGCATGCTCATGCGAGCCGGTCCGGAACCGGCGGCGCGACATCGACGGCCGGCGCTGCGCGTGATCGCGAGCGTGGGGGAGCCGCTGAACCCGGAGGCGGTCTGGTGGGGTCTCGAGCATCTCGGCCTGCCGATCCTCGACAACTGGTGGCAGACGGAAACCGGCGGCATCATGATCGCGAACGAGCCGGGTCAACCGGTCAAGCCGGGTTCGATGGGCAGGCCGCTGCCGGGCGTCGAGGCCTGCATCGTACGGCGGCGCGACGGCGGCAGCGTGACGCCGGTCGACGAGCCGTGCGTCGAGGGCGAACTCGCGCTGCGCACGCCGTGGCCCTCGATGTTCCGCGGCTATCTCGGCGAGGCGGACCGCTATCGACGCTGCTTCCACGACGGCCTGTACCTGACCGGGGACCTCGCCCGTCGCGACGCCGACGGCTACTTCTGGTTCGTCGGGCGTGCCGACGACGTGATCAAGTCGGCCGGACACCTGATCGGCCCGTTCGAGGTCGAGAGCGTGCTGCTCGAGCATGCCGCGGTCGCCGAGGCCGGCGTCGTCGGCATCCCGGATCCGCTCGCCGGCGAGGTCGTCAAGGCTTTCGTGATGCCGAAGCCGGGTCGCGTCGGCGACGCTGCGCTGCGCGACGAGTTGCTGGCCCATGCGCGACGCCGCCTGGGCGCGGCCATCGCGCCGAAGGACGTCCAGTTCGTCGCGGCGCTGCCGCGCACGCGCAGTGGCAAGATCCTCCGTCGGCTCCTGCGCGCGCGCGAGCTCGGTCTGCCCGAAGGTGACCTGTCGACCCTGGAGAGCGCGTGATGCCGGTCGGGCGGTATCCCGTGCCGTTCGATCGCGACGTCGCGGTCGAGCTGCTGCGGCAGATGCTGCGGATCCGGCGCTTCGAGGAGGCCTGCGCGGAGCAGTACGGGCTCGGCAACATCCGCGGGTTCCTGCACCTGTACATCGGCCAGGAGGCCGTCGCTGCGGGCGTCGTCCCGTTGCTCGGGCCCGAGGATTCGCTGGTCGCCACGTACCGCGAGCACGGCCACGCGCTGGTGCGCGGCGTGGCGGCCCGCAGCCTCATGGCGGAGATGTTCGGCCGCGCCACCGGCTGCTGTCGCGGGCGCGGCGGATCGATGCACCTGTTCGATGCGGCGACGCGCTTCTACGGCGGCAACGCGATCGTCGGCGGTGGTCTCCCGCTCGCCGTCGGACTCGCGCTCGCGGCGAAACGCTCGGGACGCGCTGGCATCGTCGCGTGCTTCTTCGGCGAGGGTGCGATGGCCGAGGGCGCGTTCCACGAGTCCGCGAACCTCGCCGCGCTCTGGCGCGTACCGGCGCTGTTCGTGTGCGAGAACAATCGCTACGCGATGGGCACTGCGCTCGAACGCTCGCAGGCGCGCACGGACCTGTGCGGCCACGCGGCCGCCTACGGGCTGTCCACGCGCAGCGCGGACGGCATGGACGTGGTGGCGGTGCGCGAGACGGCCGAGGCCGCCGTGACGGAGGTGCGGGCCGGCACGCCGTGCTTCCTGGAACTGCAGACCTACCGCTTCCGCGCGCACTCGATGTTCGACCCCGAGCTCTACCGCGAGCGTGCCGAAGTCGAGGCGTGGCGGGCGCGCGGTCCGCTCCACACCTACACCGACCGGCTGAAGGCGCAGGGCCTGTACGGCGAGGCCGAGTTCCTCGCGCTCGACGCGGAGGTGGCTGCCGAAGTGCGCGCCGCCGTCGCGTACGCCGCGTCCGCGCCGACCGAGCCGGCGACGGAGCTGCTGCGCGACGTGACGGTGGCGGCATGAGTGCGCGCCAGACCTACCGGGACGCGCTCCGCGAGGCCCACCGCAGCGCGCTCGGGGGCGATCCGCGCGTGCTGCTGATCGGGGAGGACGTCGGTCGGTACGGGGGCAGCTACGCGGTCAGCCGGGGACTGCTGGACGAGTTCGGCCCGGACCGGATCGTCGATGCACCGCTGTCGGAACTCGGCTTCGTCGGGGCGGGCGTCGGCGCCGCGCTGGGTGGGCTGCGACCGATCGTCGAGATCATGACGGTGAACTTCTCGCTGCTCGCGCTCGACCCGATCGTGAACACGGCCGCGTCGCTGCGGCACATGTCGGGCGGGCAGTTCCACGTGCCGCTCGTGATCCGGATGGCGACGGGGGCCGGCCGGCAGCTCGCCGCGCAGCACTCCCACAGTCTCGAGGGCTGGTATGCCCACGTGCCGGGCCTGCGCGTGCTCGCACCGGCGACCGTCGACGATGCACGCGGCATGCTCGGCGCCGCGCTCGACGATCCCGATCCGGTCGTGATCTTCGAACACGCCCAGCTGTACAACGTCGACGGCACGCTCACCGCGCCGGGCGGCGATCCCGACATCGCCCACGCGCGCGTTCGCCGGCCCGGGGGTGACGTGACGCTCGTGACCTGGGGCGGCATGCTGCCGCGGACGCTGGCCGCGGCGGCCGAACTGGCCGAGGCCGGCGTGGATGCCGCAGTCGTCGACCTGAGGGTCCTGCGACCGCTCGACATGGCGACCGTGTACGAGTCCGTGCGGCGCACGCGGCGCGCGGTGCTGGTGGACGAGTCGTGGCGCAGCGGCGGATTCGCCGCGGAACTGTCGGCGCGGCTGATGGAATGCGCGTTCTACGACCTCGACGCGCCGGTCGAGCGCGTCGCGACCGCGGAAGTGCCGATTCCCTACGCGCGCCAGCTCGAGGAAGCGGCACTGCCGCAGGTCGCGAGCATCGTCGCCGCCGCGCGGCGCTGCCTCGGAGGCAGCGCGTGATCGACGTCCCGCTGCCCTCGCTCGGCGCCGACATGGACGAGGGGACGCTGCTGGAATGGCGCGTCGGGGTCGGCGACACGGTCCGTCGCGGCCAGGTCGTGGCCGTGGTGGACACGACGAAGTCGGCGCTCGACGTCGAGAGCTGGCAGGAGGGCACGGTCGTCGCGCTGCTGGCCAAGCCCGGGGAAACCCTGCCGGTCGGCCAGCCGCTGCTGCGGCTCGCGATCGCCGGCGATTCGGTCGACGCGCCGCGCGCGCCCGCGCCCGCGCCGGCAAGTGCGGCGGGCGCGGCGGGCACGAACGGGGCCGAGGCGGAGGGCGGGCCGATCCGTGCGCGCGTGGCGCCGGGCGCGCGCCGGCGCGCCACCGAACTCGGGATCGACACCGCGGGCGTCGCGGGTACGGGCCCGGGCGGTGCCGTGACGCTCGACGACGTCGAGCGCGCGGCCGCGGCAGCGTCGCCGCCGAGGGCCGGCGCTCCGGAGCTCAGGGCGACGCCACCCGTCACGGCGGAGGCGCGCGGCGCGGCGCTGCGACGCACGATCGCGGCGGCGATGAGTCGCGCGAAGCGCGAGATCCCGCACTACTACCTCGGCGAGCTGGTCGCCGTGGGCCCCGCGCTCGACTGGCTCGCCGAGCGGAACGCGGCCCGGCCGGTGGCGGCACGGCTGCTGCTCGCAGCCGTGTACCTGAAGGCGGTCGCCCTCGCCGCGCGCGATCACGAAGGCTTCAACGGCGCGTTCGTGGAGGGCGAGTTCCGGCGCGCGCCGGCCGTGAACGTCGGCGTGGCCGTGACGCTGCGCGGCGGCGGACTGCTCGCGCCGGCCGTGCTGGAGGCCGACACGAAGCCTGTCGACCAGCTGATGGCGGAACTGAAGGACCTCGTCGCCCGCGCGCGCGGCGGCACGCTGTCGCGGCGCGAGCTCGCGGAGGCGACGATCACCGTCACCAACCTGGGCGAAGCGAGCGTGGCGCAGGTGTACGGGATCGTCTACGCGCCGCAGGTCGCGCTCGTCGGCATCGGCGGCGTTGCACGTCGGCCCTGGGTGGTGGGCGACCGGGTGCAGCCGGAACCGACCGCGTGGCTCACGCTGTCCGCCGATCACCGCGTCACCGACGGCCACGCGGGGGCGCGGTTCCTCGCCGCGATCGCGGCGCGCCTCTCGGACCCGGCGCGGCTGTGAGCGCCAGCTCGCAACCGCTGGACGAACGGGCGCTGCAGGACGGGCTCGTGGAACTGCTGCGACGGATCGCGCCCGAACTCGAAGCGCTCGATCCGGGAGCGCCGCTGCGCGAAGCGGTCGATCTGGATTCGATGGACTTCCTGAATTTCCTCGCCGCGATCGCGCAGCGTTACGGCGTCGAGATTCCGGATGCGGATGCCGGGAGCCTCCTCACCCTCCGCGACGTCGTTGCGTACGTGGCGCCCAGGACCGCCGGCTGAAGGCCGGCGCCGCGCGCGTGGCGGGATCGTGCGCGAACGTGGCCAGGGACGCCCGTCACTTCAGATACGCCTCGCTCGCGTAGCGCCGCATCATCCGGTGGCTGTGGAACATGGCGCCGTTCAGGGCGATCGCGCCCTGCATCACCGGCAGCCAGTGCGCGGGCTCGCCGTGCAGGAGCGGCAGCACGCAGCGCTCGAGCCGCTCGTACAGCTCCGCAGCGGCCGCGCCGCCGTCGCCGCCGTGGCCCTGCAGACCCCAGCCGGTCACGCCCTCGACGCAACCCTCGACCCACCAGCCGTCGAGCACCGACAGGCTCGGGACGCCGTTCAGGGCGGCCTTCATGCCGCTGGTGCCGGACGCCTCCAGCGGCGGCAGCGGCGTGTTGAGCCACACGTCGGCGCCCGCCACCAGAACCGCCGCGTCGCGCAGCCCGTAGTTCGGCAGGTAGGCGCTGGCGATCTCGGGTCGCAGCGCGGCCAGCGCCGCGTGCACCTCCTCGATGCGCCGCTTGCCGTCGTGGTCCGCCGGGTGCGCCTTGCCGGCATACACGAGCTGGAACGGCTGGCGGCGTGCGAGCTCGCGCACGCGCGCGACGTCCGACAGCAGCAGCTCCGGCCGCTTGTAGGCGGTCATCCGGCGCGCATACGCGAGGATCGGCCGGTCGGGCCGCAGCCGCACGCCCGTCGCGGTGGCGACGTGATCGCAGAGGGCCGCCTTCGCCGTCGCGTGCGCGTCCCATAGTTCGGCGCCGGGCACGACGCTGCCGACCCGCGACAGCAGTTCCGGCTCCTGTCGCCAGTGCGGCAGGTAGCGGTCGTAGAGCCGCGCGAACGGGAGACCGGTCCAGGTCGCCGCGTGCACTCCGTTCGTGATCGCGTGGATGCGACGGCCGGGATAGGCCGGGCGGGCGGTCTCGGCGTGCCGCTCGGCGACGCCATTCAGCCACGCACTGGCGGCGACCGCCAGCCGGGTCATGTTCAGTTCGTCGCGCCCGGCGAGCGCCCGGAGCACGTCGGCATCGACGAAGTCGCCGAGCACCTCGGCCCACAGGCCGTAGTCGTACCGATCGTGCGCCGCCTCGACGGGCGTGTGCGTCGTGAATATGCAGCGCTCGCGGACGCGCACCAGGTCGTAGGGTGGATCGCCGGCGAGCCGGCTCTCGGGCGGTCCCGCGGAGCGGCGCAGCAGTTCCAGTGCGAGCAGCGCGGAGTGGCCCTCGTTGAGGTGATAGGTGTCGATGGTGAAGCCGAGTGCGTGCAGCAGGCGCGTGCCGCCGATGCCGAGCACGGCCTGCTGCCGCAGCCGATGGCGCGGGTCGCCGGCGTAGAGCGCGTCGGTCAGCGCGCGGTCCTCGGGCGAGTTGTCGGGCAGATCCGTGTCGAGGAGGACGACTGGGACCCGCGGGCCGGCAGCACTCGTGTGTACGTACAGCCAGCCGCCGACCCAGACGCGGCGGCCGTTCAGCGGGATGGCCACGCGCGCGCCGAGCGGTGCCGCGAAGACGGCCGGATCCCAGGGGTCGGGGGACTCCTGCTGGCGGCCCGCGGCGTCGAGCGTCTGCCGGAAGTAGCCCTGGCGACTCACGGGCGCGACGGCCACCAGTGGGAGGTCCAGGTCGGCGGCGGAGCGGATCACGTCGCCGGCCAGCACGCCGAGGCCGCCGGCGTAGGTCGGACACTCCGGGCGCAGCGCGATCTCCATCGAGAAGTAGGCGACCCGGGGCCGGCCCACGAACTCGGTCAGCACGGCCGTTGCCTCCTCCGGACACCGGCGAAGAACGCCTGCTTCACTCGCTCCACCAGCAACAGGTAGCCGACCGCGAGCAGGCCGATCGTCGCGTAGAGCTGCCAGGGCAGCGGGACCAAACCGAACCAGGCGCCCACGGCCGTCGCCGGCAGCAGCCAGCCGAGCGCGACGACCGCGAGCGCAGTCCACGCGAGCGCCGGGTGGGGGCGGCTCGCGAGCGGCGAACCGCGCGTGCGGATCACGAAGATCACGAGCACCTGGGTCGTCAGCGACTCGACGAACCAGCCGGTCTGGAACAGCGGCGCCGGCGCCGCGAAGGCCTGCAGCAGGATCGCGAAGGTCAGCAGGTCGAACGCCGAACTGACCGGGCCGATGCGCATCATGAAGTCCCGGACCACGTCGACGTCCCACGTGCGGGGGCGCGCAAGTTCTTCCGCATCGACGGCGTCGAACGGGATGGCGATCTCGGACAGGTCGTAGAGCAGGTTGTTCAGCAGGATCTGCGCCGGCAGCATCGGCAGGAATGGCAGGAACGCGGCGGCGGCGGCCATGCTGAACATGTTGCCGAAGCTGGAACTGGTGCCCATCAGCAGGTACTTCGTCAGGTTGGCGTGCGTGCGGCGTCCCTGCATCACCGCTTCGTGCAGCACGCCGAGGTCGTGGTCGAGCAGGATGAACTGCGCCGCCTCGCGGGCGACGTCGACGGCGCCGTCGACCGAGATCCCGACGTCGGCCGCGTGCAGCGCCGGCGCGTCGTTCAGACCGTCGCCCAGATAGCCGACCACGTGTCCGCGACGGTGCAGCGCACGGACGATACGCTCCTTCTGCGCGGGATCCACGCGGTAGAACAGCGTCGTGGCGGCGGCGCGCACGGCCAGCGCCTGTTCGTCGAACGCGGCGACCGCCGCGCCGGACAGCGAGGACTCGATCGCGAGACCCAGACGCCGGCAGACGTGGCGCGCGACGGCCTCTTCGTCCCCCGTCAGGATCTTCACGGCGACGCCGTCGCGCGCGAGTGCCTCCAGCGCGGCCGCGGCCCCGGCCTTCGGCGGATCGAGGAAGGCGCAGTAGCCGGCGAACACCAGCGCACGCTCGTCGTCGGCCGCCGGCGGCGCGCCGTCACCCACGGTACGCCACGCCACCCCCAGGGTACGGAGGCCGGCTGCCGCCAGTTCGGCCCGCCGGGCGGCCAGCGCCTCGCGCTCCGCGGGACCGAGCGGTCGCGCGGGCTCGCGCGGGTCGCCGGTTTCGTAGTGCTCGCAGAGCGCCAGCAGGGTCTCGGGTGCGCCCTTGACGACCAGCCGGCGCTCGCCGGCACGCTCCAGCACGACGCCGACCCGGCGCCGCTCGAAATCGAAGGGGCGCTCCGCGAGCTTGCGCCACCCGTTCGCGTCGACCTCCGTGTGACGGAGGATCGCGTCGTCGAGCGGACTGCGCAGGCCGCTCGAGAAGTGGGCGTTGAGCCACGCGAGCTCGAGCACGCGCGCGCTGTCGCGCCCGCGGGGGTCGACGTGCCGGTCGAGCTCGATGCGCGACTCGGTCAGGGTGCCGGTCTTGTCGGTGCACAGCACGTCGAGCGAGCCGAGGTTCTGGATCGCCGGCAGGTGCCGGACGATGGTCCTGTGCCGCGCCATCCGCGCGGCGCCGTGGGCGAGCGTCACCGACACAACCATCGGCAGCAGTTCCGGCGTGAGGCCGACGGCGAGCGCGACGGCGAACAGGAACGAGTCCAGCCAGGGGCGCCCGTGCACGGCGTTGATCAGGAGTGCGGCCAGCACCAGCAGCAGCGTGAGCCGCACGATCAGCAGGCCGAACCGTCGCGTACCGGTCTCGAACGCCGTCGCCGGGGGTTCGCGTGCGAGCGCGCGGGAGATGCCGCCGAGCACCGTCCGCGGCCCGGTGGCCATCACGAGCACCCGCGCGCGGCCGGCGGTCAGCGACGTGCCCATGAACACCGCGTGGGCGGCGTCGCGCCATTCCGGCGTCGGGACCGGTACGGCCGCCGGACGCTTGGCGACGGGCCACGGTTCCCCGGTGAGGACGGCCTCCGTGACGAAGCAGTCCTCGGCGTCGAGCACCCGGCCGTCGGCCGGCACTAGGTCGCCGGCGCCGAGGACGATCAGGTCGCCGGGCACCAGTTCCTGCATCGGCACCTGCCGCAGCGCGCCGTCCCGGCAGACCGTCGTCCGCGTCGCCACGCGCGCGCGCAGCAGCTCGGCGGTGCGATCCGCGCGGTGCTCCTGGACGTAGTCGACCGTCACGGACAGCAGGATCACGCAACCCACGAGGGCTGCTTCCCCGGGGTGCCCGAGAATCGCCGAGAGCGTGGCGGCGCTCAGCAGCAGCAGCACCAGTGGGTTCCCGAGCCGCCGCGCGATGCGGCGCAGCGTGCCGAAGCCGCTCGCGGGCTGCAGGTCGTTCGGGCCGGCGGCGGCGAGGCGTGCGGCGGCGTCGGTCGCCGTGAGTCCGCGCGCCGCCGCCCGGAAGTCGAGCGGCGCGTTCCACCAGTCAGCTCGTGAACCGTCCGGACGGGGGCTCATCCGGCACCGTGTGCGTCGGCGTGCAGAAGCCCGCGCATCCCCGCGCGACGCGGGGTTCCGTGCGGGGGTGGGTCGGACGCCGATGATCCTGCGAACGGTGCGGGACGCGCAGTGCGGCGTTCGAAGCGGGAGCCCGCGCTCGCTTCGGCAAGGCGAGATCCTCGCGCGAGCCGCCGTGGGCGAGTCCGGCGGTACGCGCGGCCGGTCGTCGATGCCGCCGAGTGCGCGCGGCCGTGTCCTCAGGCGGGGCGGCCGCCGCGGAGCAATTCGCGAACCTCGTCGTCCTCGACCGGTTCGAAGTGCTCGTACCAGGCGCCGACCGCGCGGAAGGGGCGGGGCGCCTCGAGACAGACGACGTCGTCGGCGACAGCGGCCAGTTCGGCCAGCACTTCGCCCGGGGCCACCGGGACCGCGACCGTGACCGACTTCGCGCCGAGCGCGCGCGAGGCGGCGACGGCACAGCGCGCGGTGGCGCCGGTGGCGATGCCGTCGTCGACCAGCACCACGTCGCGTCCAGCGAGGTCGAGCGGCGCGCGACCCTCCCGGTAGGTGCGCTCGCGGCGCTCGACCTCGAGACGTTCCCGCGTAACGCCGAGCTCGAAGTACGCGGCGCCGTCGCTCAGCGAGGCCAGCAGCGGTTCGTTGCGGATCTGGATGCCGCCCGGGCCCACGGCACCGAGCGCGAGTTCCGGCTGGAACGGCGCGCCGACCTTGCGCACCACGAGCGCGTCGTGCGGCGCCGACAGCAGGCGCGCCACTTCCGCGGCGACGGCGACGCCGCCGCGCGGCAGACCGAGGACGAGCACGGGCGAGCCGCGCAGCTTGCGCAGAAGCGCGGCGCCGAGTCGGCGCCCTGCGTCCGCGCGGTCAGTGTAGATTCGCTCCATGATCCCTCCCGACGAAGATGCGGCCGGTGCCGCGACGGACGTGGGGTCGGACGTGCCGCGACGCGGGCGCGACGCGCTCCTGCTCGTCGACGTCCAGCGCGACTTCCTGCCCGGCGGCGCGCTCGCGGTGCGCGACGGCGATGCGGTGGTGCCCGTTCTAGACCAGTGGGTCCGTGCATTCCACCGCGTGGGCGCGCGCGTGTACGCCAGCCGGGACTGGCATCCGGCGAATCACTGCTCTTTCCGCAGCCGCGGCGGCCCGTGGCCGCCGCACTGCATCGCGGGTACGCCCGGTGCGGAATTCGCGCCCGGGCTGACGTTGCCGCCGGACGTCGTGATCGTCTCGAAGGCGGTCGAGCCGCAACGTGACGCGTACTCGGCGCTCGACGGCACGGGGCTCGGGGCGGCGCTGCAGGCGGCCGGTGTGGAGCGGCTCTGGATCGGCGGTCTCGCGACGGACTACTGCGTGCGGGCGACGGTGCTCGACGCGCTGCAAGCCGGTTTCCAGGTCCGCGTGCTGGCCGAGGGCGTCCGGGCGGTGGAACGGCTGCCGGGCGATGGCGCGCGCGCGCTCGCGGCGATGCACGCGGCCGGCGCCGTGCTGCGCTCCGGGCCGGCACCCGGCGGCCCGCGGACGTGACGTCGTGTACGGTCCGGCGCTGCTGACCGACCTCTACCAGCTGACGATGCTGGACGCGTACCGGCGACTCGGATTCGGCGCGACGGCCGTGTTCGAACTCTACGCGCGCCGGCTGCCCGCCGAGCGCGGCTACCTGCTCGTCGCCGGGCTCGAGACCGCGCTCGACTTCCTCGAATCCGTGCGATTCACCGCGGCGGAGACGGCGTGGCTGCGTACCGCGGGCGGCTTCGACGCGGCGTTCTGCGACTGGCTCTCGGGCTTTCGCTTCACCGGCGACGTCTATGCGCCGCCGGAGGGCACCGTCCTGTTCGCCGACGAGCCGTGGCTGCGCGTCGTCGCGCCGCTGCCCGAGGCGCAGCTCGTCGAGAGCCGCCTGATGAACCTGCTGCACTTCCAGACGCTGGTCGCGAGCAAGGCGGCGCGCTGTCGCAGCGTCGCGGGCGGTCGGCAGCTGATCGACTTCGGCATGCGCCGGGCGCACGGTGCGGAGGCGGCGCTGCTGGCGGCTCGCGCCTGCGCCGTGGCGGGCTTCGACGGCACCGCGACGGTGGAGGCCGGCCGGCGCTTCGGGATACCGCTGTTCGGCACGATGGCGCACTCCTTCGTCCAGGCGCACGACCGCGAATGCGTGGCGTTCGACCACTACGCGCAGTGCCATCCGGGGCGCGTCACGCTCCTGCTCGACACCTACGACACGCTCGCGGCCGCGCACACGGTGGTTAGGCTGCACCGCGCCGGGCGGCCGGTGCACGCGGTACGCATCGACAGCGGCGACCTGGCGGCCGGTGCGCGGGCCGTTCGCGACGTCCTCGATGCCGGCGGCAGCCGCGACGTGCGCATCCTGGCGAGCGGCAATCTCGACGAGCACGCGATCGCGGCACTGGTCGACGCGCGCGCGCCGATCGACGCCTTCGGCGTCGGCTCGCGGCTCGACACGTCCGCCGATGCACCGTACCTCGACTGCGCCTACAAACTGCAGGAATACGATGGCGTGCCGCGCCGCAAGCGCTCCCCGGGCAAGGCGACGTGGCCGGGACGCAAGCAGGTCTACCGGCGCCTCGACGCCGACGGACGCATCGCGGCGGACGTCGTGGCGCTCGAGTCCGAACCGCCGGTCGGCACGCCGCTGCTGCAGAGCGTGATGCGCGGCGGACGGCGGGTGCGACCGGCGGAGCCGCTCGGCGTCGTGGCAGCGCGTGCTGCGGTCAACCTGCGCTCGTTGCCGGCGTCGGCGGCGCGGCTGGTGAACCCCGAGCCCGTCGTCCCGCAGATCTCGGGCGCGATCCGCGATCTCGCCGCGACGGCGGACGCGGAGGCCGGTTGAAAGCGGCGGACGACTTCGGTCAGGCCGGCCTGGTCGAGTGGCTGTCGGAGCCCGCGACCTGGCGCGACGCGCCGAGCACCGTCGCACGCGTCGAGACGCACTTCGCGTGGGTGTTCCTGACCGGGTCGCGTGCCTACAAGCTGAAGAAACGCATACGCACCCGGGGCGTCGACCTGAGCACGCTGGCCGAACGCGAGCGCTGCTGCCGCGAGGAACTGCGGCTGAACCGGCGCCTCGCGGCGGAGACCTACCTCGACGTGCTGCCCGTCGTGCGGAACCGGGACGGCTTCTCGTTCCACGGTCCTGGCGTCGTCGTCGATTGGCTGGTCGAAATGCGCCAGCTCGATCGCCGGCGCATGCTCGATGCCCGACTGCGCGACGGGGACGTGGTGGCCGCGGATCTGCTCGCGACACTCCGTCACCTGCAGCGCCTGGAACCGGCCCGGACCCCGGCCGCACGCGGCCGAAGCGAGACCGCGGCGGCCGCGGTCGCCGGCGTACGCAGTCGGCTCGCCGAGGCGCTGCGCGAGTTCTCCCGACCGGAGTTCGAGATCGCACCCGAGCACCGCGTTCCGCTCGCGGACGCGCTCCGCAGGTCGTTCGTGGCGCTCGAGCCCGTACTCGCGGCGCGTGCGTCGCGGGTGCGCGACGGGCACGGCGACCTGCGCGCGGAACACGTCTGGCTCGGGGAGCCGCTGCAGGTCCTGGACGCGCTTGAGTTCGCAAGCGACCTCCGCAGGCTCGACGCGGTGGAGGACGTGGCCATGCTCGCCGTGGACTGCGAGCGGATCGCCGGGCCGTGGCCGCGACGCATCCTCTGCGCTGGATACGCCGACGTCGCGCGCGACGGCCCGCCGCCCGAGCTCTGGCGCTTCCTGCTCGCGCTGCGCGCCGTGACGCGCGCGAAGGTGGCGCTCTGGCACCTCGACGATCCGGCCTGCGCGGCCGAGGGCGATCGCTGGCGCCGGGTCGCGCTCGACTTCCTGGCGCTCGCGGCCGCGCGCCTCGAGTCCGACCCCTCCCGGTGAGGGAGCCCGCGCGGCCGGCTCACTCGCCGATGCCCGTCAGCTCGGCGAGGGATCCGCCGGACCAGATGGCGCGCAGCGCTCCGCCGAGGTAGGGCGCGAGCGCCAGCGTCCGCGTGGGCAGTGCGCGTCCGACGTCGCTCTCCAGCGGAACCGAGTCGGTCAGGTACACGCGATGGCACTCGCTGGTCACCAGCATCTCGATCGCCCCCGGCAGGAACAGCGCGTGGGCGATCGCCAGCGACCAGCGGCGTGCGCCGGCGGCCAGCACGGCCGCGGCCGCGTGCGCGATCGTCCCGCCGGAGGCGACGAGATCGTCGACGAGCAGGCAGTGGGCGCCGGCGGCTTCGCCCACCAGCTCGCCGCCCCGCACTCGGCCGCGGCTCCGCTCCTTGTCGACGAAGGCGAACCCGACCTCGCCGTGCAGCCGGGCGGCCAGCAGTTCCCGCAGCTGCTGGGCCCGCTTGGTGCCGCCGACGTCCGGCGAGACGACGACGATCCGGGCGTCGGCGTCGTCCGCGTGCTCGGCGGCGACCGCGGCCGCGACCAGCGGCGCGAACGGCAGCGCGAGCGCTTCGATTCGAAACGCGTTCTCGAACGCCGCCAGCGCGTGCGGCTCGACCACGAGGATGCGATCCGCGCCGGTTGCCTCGAAGTGCTGCGCGACGTAGCGCGCACCGAGCGGGTCCTGCGACTTCGTGCGGCGGTCCTTGCGCGCGTACGGGAGGTAGGGGACGGCCAGCGTCAGCGAGCGGGCGCCCGCGTCGCGAACGGCGGCGGCGAAGAACCACGCCTGCAGCAGCCGGTCGTTGACCGAGGCGCCGTCGAGATCGCCGTGGACCGCGTGCACGATCGCGACGTCGCGCGCGCGCACGTTGGTCAGCGGGCGCAGCTTGTGTTCGCCGCGCTCGAACTCGCGCAGTTCGTGACGTCCGAGCTCGGCGCCGGCGGCGGCGGCCACCGCCGCGGCGAGTGCTTCGGCGGGACCGACCGCGAACAGGAGCGGAACCGCAGGCGGCGGTCCGACGGCGATTGCGGGCATGTGCCGACTCCGGCGTGAGTGCCGCCGCGCTGGTGCTGGGTACGGCAGCAGGGTAGGCCGCGCGGCCGCCGTGGCTCAATTACGGCAGGCGCAGCGCGCAGCGTCCCGCCTTCGCGATTCCCGCATGGCGTACGCCCGTACGGCGACTACGATTCGCGCGACGCTTGCGGTCCGCACGAGGACTACGGTTCGCGCGACGCCCTGGAGGGAAGCCATGGCAGACAGGCGCATGACCTTCGGCGCGGCGGCGCGCGAGAAGGTGCTGCAGGGGGCGACCCAGCTCGCCGACGCCGTGCGGATCACGCTGGGTCCCAGGTCGAAGTCGGTGCTGATCCAGCGCGCGTGGGGCGTGCCGCTGGTGTGCAACGACGGCGTGACGATCGCGAAGGAGCTCAGGCTCGCGGACCCCGAGGAGAACCTCGGGGTGCAGATGCTGAGGCAGGCAGCGCAGGCGACCGGCGAGGCGGTGGGCGACGGCACCAGCACCGCGACAATACTGGCGCACGCGATGTTCGCCGACGGCGTGCGGAACGTGACCGCCGGCGCCAGCGCGATCGAGATCAAGCGCGGTCTCGACCGCGCGCTCGCCGTCGCCGTAAAGGAACTGCTTGCCGTGTCGCGCCCGGTGTCGACGCGGCGTGAGCGGGCCCAGGTTGCGAGCATCTCGGCGCACGACGACCGGTCGATCGGCGAGCTGGTCGCGGAGGCCACGGAGAAGGTCGGCGGCGACGGGGTGATCGCGGTCGAGGAGTCGAGGACCACCGAGACGACGCTCGAGGTGGTCGAAGGCCTCCAGTTCGACCGCGGCTACATCTCGCCCTACTTCGTCACCGATCCCGAGCACCTCGAGGCGGTGCACGAGAACCCGCTGGTGCTGCTCACGGACCGCCGCCTCGCCGCAGTCGGGGAACTGCTGCCGCTGCTCGAGCAGCTCGCCAAGGGTGGAGCGCCGCTGCTCGTCGTGGCCGAGGACGTCGAAGGGGAGGCGCTCGCTACCCTCGTCGTGAATCACGCGCGCGGCGTGCTGAAGTGCGTCGCGGTCAAGGCGCCGGGGTACGGCGACAGTCGCAAGGTGCTGCTTGCCGATCTGGCCGCGGTGACTGGCGGCGAGCTCGTCAGCGCGGAACTGGGGCGCCGGCTCGAGGACACTCAACGGGGCCAGCTCGGCCGTGCGCGGCGCGTCGTGGTCGACCGGGAGCACACGACGATCATCGGCGGCGGCGGCAATCGCGCGGCCATCGAGCAGCGCGTGGCGCAGATCCGTCTCGAGCGGGACCGAGCGACCAGCGACTACGAGCGCGGGCAGTTCGAGCGGCGCATCGCGCGACTGGCCGGTGGGGTGGCTGTGATCCGGGTCGGTGCACCGTCCGAGGCGGAGACCAAGGCCCGGAAGGACGCGCTCGACGACGCCATCAGTGCGACCCGGGCCGCGGTCGCAGAGGGCATCGTCCCGGGCGGCGGGCTCGCTCTCCTCCGCCTCGTGCCGGCCGTGCAGGCGGAGGAGGGGAGGTGCGAAGGGGACCAGCGCACCGGCGTGCAGATTCTCCGGCGAGCCCTCGAGGCGCCGACGCGGCAGATCGCCGCGAACTCCGCGGTCGATTCGGGAGTCGTGGTCGCTCGACTGATGGCGGGCGACGGCGACGTCGGCTACGACGCCGCGCAGGGGCAGTACGTGGACCTCTACGCGGCCGGCATCGTCGACCCGACGAAGGTGCTGCGTGTCGCGCTCGAGAACGCGGTGTCGGTCGCGAGCACGCTGCTGCTGACCGAGGCGACGCTGGTCGACGTCCCCGAGCCGGCCGAGCGGAGCGCGCGCTCGCCGGCGGCTACGCGCGAGCCCTGAACGCGGCGCGGGGCCTGCGCGGCGCCGCCGTCAGCGCGGCGTGCCGGTCTCGCACAGCCACTGCGCCTCCAGGAGCGCGGGCCGGAGCCGGCGTGCCAGCACGGCGGCATCCACGTGGGTCAGGTCCTTCGCGACCTGGCTCGCCAGCCGCGCGAGCGACGCCTTCGACAGACGCGAGCGGATCTCCCCGAGCATGCGGGGCTCCGCGACGAGAATGAGTGCGTCATGGCCGCGCAGCCGAGCGCGTGTGCTGGACCGCCGCGCGATGGCGCGCGCGAAGGCTCCCACCGCATTGTCGCGCGCGCGGCTGCGCGGCGCGAGTTCCTGCGGCTGGCGGGTCGCGGGGTTGCGGCGACGACCGGCACGGCTCGCGACGAGGTCGCGCTCGTGCCGCCCGAGGGCGGTGTTCGCGATCTCGTCGAGCACGTGCAGTTCGGGATCGCCGGATCGGGCTTCGTAGATCCGCACGCCCGCGCGATCGGCAACGATGATCTGGATGTTGCTCATCGGAGTCCTCCACTGCGCAAGGGGGTGCCGCGGTGCGGCGTTCACCCGAGGAGGTCGAACGCCCTGACCAGTTCGGGGACCGATCTCACGCGGAGCTTTTCGAAGGCACGCGCCCGATGCGCTTCCACGGTTCGCTCGCTGATCCCGAGCACCGTGGCCATGGCTTTCGTCGCGCGGCCGGCCAGGACCTGCTCGAGCACCTGGCTCTCGCGCGCGGTCAGCGACTGGAGCCGCGTGCGCAGCAGCGAACGCATGCGGGCGCGAGGGCGCTGGCCCTGCTCGGCGCGCAGGGCACGGTTCACTGCCTCGAGCAGGTCGTGCTCGCGCGCGGGCTTCATCAGGAAGTGGGTCGCGCCGTCCTTCAGCGCCCGCAGGGCCGTGGGCACGTCGCCGTAGGCCGTCAGGAACACCACCGCGAGCGGTGACTCGAGCTCGCGGAGTCGCTCCATCAGCGCGAGCCCGTCCATTCCGCCCATGCGGAGGTCGAGGAGCACGCAACCCTTCATCGTCGGCTGGTAGGCCGCCAGGAACTCCTCCGCCGACGCGAAGGTCGCCACCGCGAGCCCGAGCGACTGCATCAGCAGGGCGGTCGAGTCGGCGACCGCGCGATCGTCGTCGATCACGTAGACGGTCCCGTCGATGTTCACGGTGCCACCTCCGTCGCCACCCGGTCGGCGTCCGGCACTGCACCGAGGGGCGAGGCTGGTGCGGAGCGGAGGTGCCGCAAGGCCACCGCCGCACGGTCGACCTGCTCGGCGAGGCGGACGAGCGACGCGGCGAGCGGCTCGCGGATCGCCGACTCCGCCGGGTCGAGCCGCGCGGCCAGTCGGGACGCCGCGCTCGCGTAGTTCGCGATCGCCGCGAGGGGCTGGCTCAGTTGATGTGCGAGGGCGTGCGCCAGTTCCGCGAGCGCGGTTTCCGACGCTGGGTCCACCGCGGACGCGACCGGGACGGCGGCCGCCTCGGCACCGCGCCCCGCGCCGCCGGTCAGTTCGCGAACGGCCAGGAGCAGCGCGTCTCCTCCCGGGCCACGGAACGCGCGCAGCCGTGCGGCCAGCGGTCGACGGGCGCCGTGGCTGCCGACGATGAGCCATTCCAGTTCGAAGTCTGCGTCGGGGTGGCAACGCGCGCGCTCGAATCTGCGCCGCGTCGACTGGCGGCACTCGGGTGCGACGAAGGTGTCGCAGTATGCATCCGGCGAGGGCACCGGGCAGCCGGGCTCGACCGAGTGGATCCTGGCCAGCCGCGCGGGCCAGCGGCTGCGCGAGTGGCTCCGGTGTTCGAGCCGCAGCACTCCGCAGGCGCTCGACCGATCGAACTGGTCGGCGAGCCAGCAGTACTCCCGCAGCCACGTGGTGGGCGCTCGAGACATGGACCATCCTGCCTCACACGGGAAAAGACGCTAGCACAGATCGCCGAACTCCCAGCGTCGCGGATGGGAAGCCGAGCGTTGGAGTGCGAGTGTCCGCGTGCCAATTCGCTGCGTCGATCGCATCGGCCCGCGTGCGCGGCGCTGATTGCTGCGCATGCAGCCCGTCGAGCGCCGGTGGCGCGACGTCACGGGGCCGAGTGAGGACGCGAGCCCGTCGGCAGTGCGAGCGTGGCCGTGACGCCACCTTCCGGGTTCGGGATCAGCGACAGGCGGCCCGCATGCTGTCCTGCGATCGATTCGTCGACGCGCAACCCGAGCGTAAACTCTTCGCCGACGGTGTCGTGGAACGGCAGGAGCACCTGGCGGCCGACGCCGTCCCGGAGTCCGATGCCCCGATCGATCACCCGGATCTCCATGCCCTGGTCCGAGCGGCACGTGACGAGCTCCACGACGAGACCGGGCGTCGCCGCGGCGGCCGATGCTTCGACGGCGTTGCACACGAGGTTGATCACGGCCAGCTGGATCGCCGCCGGATCCACGTCCAACCTCGGCAGCGAGCGGTCGGCGTCGAATCGGAGTCCGACGCCGTGGCGGGTCGCGAAGGCCTCGAGCAGCGGCACGATCTCGGCGAGCGAGTCGTTCAGGTCGGTCGCGACGACCTCGCCGTGCGGGGCCCGCGACAGCGCGCGGATGCGCCGGAGCGCTGCGGTCGCGCGTTCCACCTGGGCCAGGATCCCGTCGTGCGCTGCGCGGAGTCGAGCGGGGTCCGTCGACGGCGCGAGCGCCAGGCGCGCGGCGGCGCCGGCGTAATGTGCCAGCGCCGTGAGGGGCTGTTCCAGTTCGTGGCAGAAGCCGCTCGCGACCTCGCCGATCACCGCGAGGCGCGTGAGTGTGCCGAGGCGGTCGTCGGCGTCGCCCGGGATCGCCGCCGGCTGCCGTCGCGCCGCGACCGGGCGGACCACGCCGAGTACCACCGTGCCGTCCGGCGCCACGAATCCGCGGACGACGGCGTGGATCCGGGGCGCGTCCTCGTCATCGCCCTCGTCCAGCACGCCGTAGTCGACGGCATGGTCGGTGCCCGGCCGCGCGCCCGCAGCTTCGAGCGCTTCGCGGACCGCGGGTCGGTCGCGCGGGCGCACGCAGCGCTGCAGGTAGTCCTCGATCGAGGCGATCGTCGACTCGTGCCGCAGCCTGTGGAGTTCCGCGAAGCCCGGGGAGGTCTCGCTGCGGCCGGCATCGAGGTCGTGCAGTCTGAAGGTCGCGATCGAGCCGAGCGCGTAGAACTGGTCGGCCATCCACCGAGTCTCGGCGGGCGTCGTGACGCGTGGATCCGCTGCAGCCATTCCGCGCCTCCCAGGGCCTGCGTTGCGTGGGCTGCCCGACTGTGGTCCACGAGACCTCGCGAGCCTAGTGCGCGCGTCGAAGGCCGCGGGCCGCGACGTTTCGCGCGCGGAGGGTATGCGGCGCCGCCTCCGCCGCGCGACGCGCGTCCCGCGTGGTCCTGCGCCTCGTGCGTCGACCGGCGGGTCGCGCCGCGACGCACGGCTTCCGTTCGCCTTCGGGGAAGCGACGTTGCGTTCGTGGCCCCTCGACGTCACCTTGCTCCGGCGGCAGCGAGAGCTCCCGCGGGCATCGCCCTCGTGGCCCGGTAGACCACGAAGCGGCTCGGGGTCCCGGCGTCGACGACCGCGGTCTCCCAGCCGAGGGGAGCCGCGCGGGCCCGGATCTCGCCCCGCGCATCCACCGCTACGTAGTTCGCGAGCGCGTCCCCGAGTCGCCCTCGCTGGCCGCGGTAGTTCTCGGGGTGCAGGACCAGGTAGCGGACGTCCCGCTGTTCGAGGTACACGAAGAACTCGTCGCGGCTGGCCGAGTTTGGCGTCTGGACGATCTGCAATGGCTTGTCCACGAGCCACAGCAGCCCGAAGAACTCCTGCGTGGGCCCGATCACGAGGCGCGAGCCCGGGGTCGCCTCCCGCTGCATCCAGTCGAGCAGACGCCACGCGGCCGGCGATGCCCGCACGAGCGGCTGCGGCCCGGTCAGCGCCTCCGTCGCGACCGCGTGCGTCGTCGCGAGCGCGGCGACGGACGTGGCTGCAAGCACCGCGCCGCGCCGCAGCGCGACCTCGCTCGCGACGCGCGCCAGGGCGGCGTGGAGCGCGGATGCCGCGTACATGAGCCAGATCGGTATCAGCGGCGCGTGGTAGCGGTGGGCCTCGAACAGCGTGTTCCAACTGAAGAAGGCGACGAACGCGACCGTCCACCCTGCGGTGACGGCCGCCTCCCACGAGCGTCGGCGCAGCCACCAGCCCGCGGCGGCGAGCAGCAGCAGTCCGCCGCCGATCGCGCGGGAGAGTCCGGGCGGCACCGGGTCGGCCGGACCGAGCGCCGTGGGTATCACGCGGGTGAGTTCGCTGCGCACGCCCCGCAGCGCGCGGCCGGCGACCTGGCGCGCGGTCTTCTCGCCGAAGTACTCGGAGGCGGTCGGCAAACCGTTGCGCTCGATGCGCTTGATGCCGTACTGGTCGTACCACAGCACCGAATCGGCCGCGCCCAGTTCGTCCCAGCTGTCCATCCAGGAGATGTGCGAGTTCATGCCCTCGTAGACGGGCGTACCGTGGGCGATCACGTTCCGGACCACGAGCGGCGACGACACGAGCGCACCGCAGAGCACCAGAGCCCAGAAGCGGGGCGTCACGAGGGGGCCACGGCCGGCGTAGGCGAGCGCGGCCGCCAGCAGGCCGAGCCCGAGCAGCGCGGCGGAGGCCTTCGTGAGCCACGCGAGCCCCAGCAGCACGCCGGCCGCTACCCAGGCGAACGTGCGTCGACGCGCGGCGCCCGCATCGCGGGGCGTGCCCGGCGACGCCGGCGCCGTTTCGGCACGTGCCGTGAGCAGGCACCAGGTCCACAGCGCCAGCAGCGCGAACTGGGTCTCGTGGTTGACGTGCGAACTCGCGTCCACGAGCGAGGTGCTGCCCGCATAGAGCGTGGTCGCCACCAGCGCGGGCACGGCACCGAAGCGTCGCCACGCGATCCACGCGAGGCTGGCCAGGAGCGCGGTGCCGAACGCGAGGTTCAGCAGTTTCGCCTGCACGAAGAATTCGGGGGTCCGCTCCGCGAAGGGCGCGAGAAGCGCCGGGTACAGGAAGTGGCGCTCGACGATGGGGTAGCGGCCCGCGTACGCGTCGCGCAGCGCGGCGAGGGGCCCGCCGTGCTCGGCGACGTACAGCGCGTGGCCGAGGTATGGCTCGGTGTCCTGCCAACCGGGGTCGTTCGCGGCTCGCAGCGCGCCGTAGGTCCAGGCGACGAACGCGACGATCACGAGGCCGAGTGCCAGCAGAGGCGGGCGCGCGGCACGCGGGACCGAGAACGAGGCCGGCATAGTCGTACTCCTGCGCGGCGCGGGACACGGGCCGCGGAAGGGTGGGGCAACGGGACTCAGATCGCGCGGATGCCGCCGGCGGCGCCCGTGGAGCGCACGGTGGCGGCGTCGACGCCGGGCGCATCGGCGGCAGCCGCGTCCGGCGGCTCGCGCCGGCATGCGACGACGTAGGGCGGCCGGTGCTTGATCTCGTCGTAGATCTTCGCGATGTACTCGCCGATCACGCCGAGGCTGATCATCACGAAGCTGCCGATCAGCAGCAGCGTCATGATCGTCGTCGCGAAGCCGGAAACCGCGATGCCGTTTGCCCAAGACCAGATCGCTTCGCCGCCGATCACGAGCCCCATCAGCAAGGTCAGCACGCCGAGGTAACCGACCACCCGCAAGGGTGCAGCGCTGAACGACACGGTGGCCGTCCACGCCAGTCCCACCAGCCCCGACAGCGACCAGTGGCTGACGCCGACGCGGCGTGGAGCCACGTCGAACTCCACGCAGGCCTGCTCGAACCCGATCCATTGCGCGAGCCCGCGGTAGAAGCGGTGCCGCTCGGGCAGCTCGTGCACGAGCACGTCGACGACCTGCCGGTCCAGCAACTTGAAGTCGGAGGCGTTGCGCAACTCGATGCCGCCGAGCCGGCCGATCAGCGCGTTCACCAGTTTCGCCCGGGCGGTCGCGTACCAGCGCTCGTCGCCGCGACTGCGCTTCACCCCGTGGACGATGCGCGCGCCGCGTTCCCAGGCCTCGACCATTCGCGGGATCGTGGACGGGGGGTGCTGCAGGTCGGCGTCGATCGTGATCACGGCGGCGCCACGCGCCGCCTCGAGGCCCGCGCAGAGCGCCGCTTCCTTGCCGAAGTTGCGGGACAGGCGGATCGCACGCACGGTCACGCCCGCGTGCGCGCACTCCGCCGCACGCTCGAACGTGGCGTCCCGGCTGCCGTCGTCCACCACGACGATCTCGTACGGGTAGGCGAGGCGGGCCATCACGTCGGCGACGGCGCGGATCATCCAGGGAATGCCGTGCTCCTCGTCGTGCGCGGGTATCACGATGCTCAGGAGCGGGCGCGCGACGCTCACGAGGCGAGCCCCGTGCAGGACTGGACCGCGAGGTCGGAGTAGCGCACGAGTTCGATGCGATGGCGTCGGCGCAGTTCGGCGAACACGCCGCCGGTCAGCGCCCGGAGTTCGCCTTCCCAGTCGTGATACGCGCTCAGCCGCGGGTCGGCCACGGCCGCGGGGTCGCGATGCCCCGGGTGGCACATGAGCTCGTAAACGCCTCCGGGCGCGAGCCTGGGCAGACGCCAGGCGAGGTAGCGGTCGTCGATGCGCCCGCTCGCCGACAGGCCGAGCAGCGGCAGTCCCTGCAGGCCGGTGTCGAACCTGCGCGCCAGCGCCAGTGCAGCGGATCGCCAGTGGGAGGCGGGCGAAGCCGCCGCACGCCATTCGGGGCCCGGCGCCCGCACGTATGGAATCTCGAACTCGCGCGCGAGTTCGAGCGCCACGCGGGCGAGCGCTGGAAACGCGTGCACGTGCTCGTGCGAGTTCAGGAACGACGGGCGTACGCCGGCCAGCCGGCAGCGGCGGATCTGCGCGCGCCACTCGTCGGCGATCGCGCCGACCGGCAGGCTGCCGGTCACGAGCCGCGCGAGCAGGAGCTCCTTGGGCGGGAACTCGCCGCCGTAGGCCCGGAAACGCCGGCGCAGGCTGGCCGTGAGCGGCCGGCCGAAGGTCGCGTTCAGGTGGATGCCCACGTCGGCGCCGGGCTCGGCGAGCAGCGGTCGCAGCCACCGGTCGAGTGCCTCGCCGTTCGCCATCACGCCGGTCGCGGTCACCGCCCCGGCACGGATGGCGTCCAGGATTCCCGCGGAAACCCGGTCGAAGGCGCCGAAGTCGTCCGCATTGACGACGAGGCGCGTCGCGCGTCCGGCGACCCCCATGCTGAGACCCTCCCTGGTCCTGCGACAGGCACTTCCGTGCGTGTCGCTCGCGGGGCCGCATCCGTCGGCCCGCCCCCGTATCTGGCCGTCGCGGGGGCGCTGCCGTCAAGCTCGCTGCGGGGCGGAGCCCGCCGGAACGCTGCCGCGAGCGCCGCGTGCGGTGCGTAGTTGGTGGAGTCCGGTCGAGGGACGCGCGCGGCCGTGCCAGCCGCGATGCGGTGGGGTCACTCGAGGCAGACGATCACCTTCGCCGAGTGGCTCCGCCAGTTGATCGGGATCACGAAAGGGCGCGCGGCGGTGACGCAGGCCGCGCTCTTGCGGCGGCCCGAAACGCCGATCACGCCGGTGTACTCGTGCACGGTCGGGGGACCGTCGGTCGCGAGATTCGGCTCATCTCGGGCATCTTCAGGTCCATCGTCACCACGTCGGGGTCCGTGCGCTCGAACACTTCGAGGGCCTCGCGCCCGTCGAGCGGTACGCAGGCGGGTCGCGCCTTGTTCCAGCGCGCCGGGCACAGGGCCGCGTCGCGCGGGAGAAAGCGCCATGTGACTCCTGCCGGGGACCCGGACCCGTCGGACGCGGCGGATAGTGGCGGGGCTTCACCGACAGCCGGCGTGGGGGGATTTCACACTTTTCGACCTGCAGGTCCTGGACGGTGGCCGCGGTCCGACGAGCGGCACGTCCTCCCGCCGAATGTCGGGGGGCGCGCTGGCCGCGTGGCATCGCCATGGGCGACAATGACCGGATGGCCGCCATTCCGCAGTCCGCGCCGCGAGAGCTGTTCGGTTATCGCAAGTACTGGGCGCACCGTTTCGGCACCGCGCCTTTCCTCCCGATGTCCCGGGAGGAAATGGACGCGCTCGGCTGGGATTCCTGCGACGTGATCGTCGTGACGGGCGATGCGTACGTGGATCACCCGAGCTTTGGCATGGCCATCGTCGGCCGCCTGCTCGAGGCGCAGGGCTTTCGTGTCGGCATCGTCGGCCAGCCGGACTGGCGGAGCGCGGACCCGTGGCGCGGCCTCGGCCGGCCGAACCTGTTCTTCGGCATCACGGCCGGCAACATGGACTCGATGGTCAACCGCTACACGTCGGATCGCCGCGTGCGCAGCGACGACGCCTACACGCCGCACGGCGAGGGCGGCAAGCGGCCGGACCGCTCGGTGATCGTGTACTCGCAGCGCGCCCGCGAGGCGTACCCCGACGTGCCGATCGTGATCGGCGGCATCGAGGCTTCGCTCCGGCGCATCGCGCACTTCGACTACTGGTCGGAGAAGGTGCGCCGGTCGGTGCTGTTCGACTCGAAGGCCGACCTGCTCGTCTACGGCAACGGGGAGCGGCAGATCGTCGAGATCGCGCACCGGCTCGCGGCCGGCGAGCGCATCGAGTCGCTGACCGACATCCGCGGCACCGCCTTTGCGCGACGCGCCACGCCGGAAGGCTGGATCGAGATCGACTCCACCACGATCGACACGCCTGGGCCGCTGAACCCGCCGGTCGACCCCTACGCGATGGAGGAGGACATCCGAAAGGCCAACGCGGCCGCGGGCTCAGGGCCCGATGCTGCGCAGGCGACCGCCGAGCCGGGCGTCCAGGTGGTCCGCTTCACGCGCCGCGTGAAGACCGTGGACCGCGGCCGCAGCGTGATCCGGCTGCCCTCGTACGACGCGGTGCGCGACGACCCGGTGCTGTACGCGCACGCCTCGCGCATCCTCCATCTCGAGGCGAACCCCGGCAACGCGCGCGCGCTCGTGCAGCGGCACGCGGACGTGGACGTGTGGCTCAACCCGCCGCCGATCCCGCTGACGACGAAGGAGATGGACGCGATCTACGAGCTGCCGTACCGGCGGGTGCCGCACCCGGTCTACGGCGACGCGAACATCCCCGCGTACAAGATGATCCGCTTCTCGGTGACGATCCAGCGCGGTTGCTTCGGCGGCTGCACGTTCTGCTCGATCACCGAGCACGAGGGCCGGATCATCCAGAGCCGCTCCGAGGACTCGATCATCCGCGAGGTCGAGCAGGTGCGCGACGGCGTGCCCGGCTTCACCGGCGTGATCTCGGACCTCGGCGGGCCGACCGCGAACATGTACCGGCTGGCGTGCAAGTCGCGCGAGATCGAACAGGCCTGCCGCAAGCCCTCGTGCGTCTATCCGGGCATCTGCCCGAACCTGAACACCGACCACGCACCGCTGATCCGGCTGTACCGGCGCGCACGCGCGCTGCCGGGCATCAAGAAGGTGCTGATCGCGTCCGGCGTGCGCTACGACCTCGCGGTCGAGTCCCCGGAGTACGTGAAGGAGCTCGCAAGCCACCACGTCGGCGGCTACCTCAAGATCGCTCCGGAGGCGATCGGCGAGGGCCCGCTGTCGAAGATGATGAAGCCGGGCGTCGGCTCCTACTACCGATTCAAGGAACTGTTCGACCGCTACTCGAAGGAGGCGGGCAAGGAGCAGTACCTGATCCCGTACTTCATCGCCGCGCATCCGGGCACCACCGACGAGGACATGCTCGAGCTCGCGCTGTGGCTGAAGCAGAACGGCTTCCGCGCCGACCAGGTGCAGGCGTTCCTGCCCTCGCCGATGGCGACGGCGACCGCGATGTGGCACTCCGGCAAGAACCCGTTGAAGAAGGTCACGCAGGACTCTGAAGAGGTCGTGATCCCCAAGGGACTCAAGCAGCGCCGCCTGCACAAGGCCTTCCTGCGCTACCACGACGCGAACAACTGGCCGCTGCTGCGCGAGGCGCTGAAGCGGATGGGCCGCGCGGACCTGATCGGCAGCGGCAAGCACCACCTGGTGCCGCCGTGGCAACCGGCGGGCACCGGCGGCACGCCGGAAGGCGTCCGGCGTGCCGTCGCACCGGGCACGAAATTCCGTACCCAGCACACGGGGCTGCCGCCGGCGCCGAAGTCGAGCGGTCGCGTCCGGGGTGCGCCGTCCACGCCGGGCCCGAAGGCCGCCGCCAGCCCGGCCGCGCGCTCGTCCGGCGGTCGCCCGGCATACGGGCCGGGCTCGCGCGGCACGCGTCCGCCCCGACCGCGGTGAGCCGCGAACCGGCGCGCGTCGCCGCGAGCCCGGCGTCGGCACCCGCGTGGTCCGCGGTCGGCCCCTTCGAGCGCCGCACGCCCGCCGACGCAGGCGCCGTGCGCTACCAGCGCGCCGACGGGGGTGAATGGGCGGCCGAGGCGGACGCGCCGACGCACTGGCCGGCGCGCGTGCAGCACATCCACGTCGAGCGTCCGGCAGCAGCGGGCCCGTCGCAGGCGAAGCTCGGCGGTCCCGACGGCGAACTGCGCGTTGCGCTGCGCCGTTGGTCGGCGCACGAACCCGCTCGCGGTCTGTACGATCCGTCGCTCGCCGGCTTCGCGCCTTCGGACCGCGAACGACGGATCGTCCGCTGGCTGCTGCGGCTGCTGAGGGTGCCGGGCGCGACGCGGCTGCTCCGCGCGTGGCACGCGAGCCGCTCGGGCTGACGCTGCCGTCGCCGCCGCGGCCGGCGCACTGCCGGGGCGCCCGGCTTGCCCGTCACGCGGGCGGCCCGCACAATTGCGCGTTGCGTTGATCCGGGGCGTACTGGCATGACGAGCGGCGAGCCGCAGGCCCGCGAGTGGGTCGTTCACAAGTTCGGGGGCTCGTCGGTCGCGAACGCCGAGTGCATCGCGCGGGTCGCGGGCCTCGTCGAGGCCGACCGCCACGCCCGGGTCGGCGTGGTGCTCTCCGCCTGCAAGGGCGTCACCGACGGCCTGCTCGAGCTCGTGGCACTCGCGGAGCGCCAGGATCCGGCGTGCCAGATCCGCCTCGATGCGCTGCGCGAGCGCCACGTCGGCATCGCGACGGAACTGCTGAAGGCCGACGGTGCACGCGCCTACGTCGAGCAGCTCGACAGGGACGTCCGCGACATCGGCGGCATCCTGCAGGCCGTCGCGCTGATCCGCTCCGCGGGGCGCCACATCCGCGACGTCGTCTCCGGCTACGGCGAGATCTGGTCCACGCGCCTGTTCGCGGCGCTCCTGCGCGAGCGCCAGGTCCGCAGCGGGCCGGTGCTCTGGGTGGACGCGCGCCAGGTGGTCGTCGTCGAGTGGGGCCCGCTCGGCCCCTCGGTGCAGTGGGAGGCCTCGCAGGCCAAGCTCGACGCGCTCGTTGCCGCGGACTTCGCCGGCACGCTCGTGATCACCGGTTTCATCGCGGCGGACCGCCAGGGCGTGCCCACCACTCTCGGCCGCAACGGCAGCGATTTCTCGGGCTCCATCTTCGGCGCGCTGCTCGGCGCGGCCGAGATCGTGATCTGGACCGACGTGGACGGCGTGCTCTCCGCGGACCCGCGGCGCGTGCCGGACGCCAAGGTCATCGACTCGCTGTCGTACAACGAGGCGATGGAGCTCGCGTACTTCGGCGCCAAGGTGATCCATCCGCAGACGATGGCGCCCGCCGTCGCGCGCGAGATCCCGATCTGGATCCGCAACACCTTCAATGCGACGCACCCGGGCACGCTGATAACCGCGCGACCGCAGTCCAACCTGCAGGTCAAAGGCATCACGACCATCGACCGGATCGCGCTGGTGAACCTCGAGGGTGCCGGCATGATCGGCGTGCCGGGCACCGCGCACCGGCTGTTCGGCGCGTTGCGCGACGCGGGCATCTCCGTGATCCTGATCTCGCAGGGCTCGTCCGAGCACTCGATCTGCTTTGCGATCCCCGAGGACCAGGCCGTGATCTCGGAGGCGCTCGTGCGCCGCGCGTTCGAGACGGAACTGCGCGAGGGCCAGATCCAGCGGGTCGAGGTGTCGCGCGAGTGCGCGATCCTGGCGGTGGTCGGCGACGGCATGGCGGGCAGCCACGGCGTCGCGGCGAAGGTGTTCGGGACGCTGGGCGACGCCGCGGTCAACATCCGCGCGATCGCGCAGGGCGCCTCCGAGCGCAACATCTCGGTCGTGATCGAGTCGCGGAACGCGGCGCGCGCGCTGCGCGCGGTGCATTCCGGCTTCTATCTGTCGCCGCACACGGTGTCGCTCGGCCTGATCGGGCCCGGACTGGTCGGCGGCGCGCTGCTCGACCAGCTGGCTTCGCAGGTCGACCGGCTCAGCCGCGACTTCAACCTCGACCTGCGCGTGCGCGGCATCCTGACCTCGAAACGCATGCTGCTCGTGGACGGCGCGGTGGATCTCGCGCGCTGGCGCGAGCAGCTGGCCGCCGACGGGCGCCCGGCCGATCTCGAGGCCTTCGTGCGGCACGTGCACGCCGACCACCTGCCGCACGCCGCGATGCTCGACTGCACCGCGAGCGGCGAGGTCGCGCAGCACTACGCGCGGTGGCTGGCGGCCGGCATGCACGTGGTGACGCCGAACAAGAAGGCGAACTCGGGCCCGCTCGCCTACTGCGAATCCATCCGCGAGGCGCGCCGCACCGCCGGCACGCACTACCTCTACGAGGCGACGGTCGGCGCCGGCCTGCCGGTGATCCAGACGATCCGCGACCTCCGCGAGACCGGCGACGAGGTGACCTCGATCGAGGGCATCTTCTCGGGCACGCTGGCCTACCTGTTCAACGTCTACGACGGCAGCGAGCCGTTTTCGGCAATCGTCCGTGCGGCCAAGGCCAAGGGCTACACCGAGCCCGATCCGCGCGATGACCTGTCGGGCACGGACGTGGCGCGCAAGCTGATCATCCTGGCGCGCGAGATCGGGCTGAAGC
This sequence comes from Steroidobacteraceae bacterium, assembly GCA_027531255.1. Classification (GTDB taxonomy): domain Bacteria; phylum Pseudomonadota; class Gammaproteobacteria; order Steroidobacterales; family Steroidobacteraceae; genus JAPZRU01. The sequence goes on from JAPZRU010000008.1 coordinate 208,969, forward strand.
TCGAGCTCTCGGACGTCGAGGTCGAGAGCCTCGTGCCCGCGGCGCTCGTGGGTGGCACGGCCGAGGCGTTCCTCGAGCGGCTGCCGGAGTTCGACGCGCGGATGCAGGAACGCTACGCCGAGGCCACCGCGGCAGGCTCGGTGCTGCGCTACGTCGGGCGGCTCGATGCGCGTGCGGGCCGCGCGACCGTCGGGCTCGTCCGATTGCCGCGCAAGCACCCGTTCGCGAACATCGCGCTCACTGACAACGTCGTCAGGTTCGCCACGCGGCGCTACTGCGACAACCCGCTGATCGTGCAGGGTCCGGGCGCCGGGCCCGAGGTCACCGCGGGCGGCGTGTTCGGCGACCTGCTGCGACTCTGCGCCTATCTCGGCGCGAAGATCTGAGGTGTTCCGTGAGTGAAGGGGTCCGCGAGCGGGCGACCGCGTTCGCGCCGGCGACGGTCGGCAACGTCGGCATCGGCTTCGACATCCTCGGCCACACGGTCGAGGCGCTCGGCGACCGCGTCACCGTCGTGCGTACGCCGGAGCGCGGCGTGGTGCGCATCCGCGAGATCACCGGCACCGTGACCGACCTGCCGCTGGAGGCGGAACGGAACACCGCCGGCCAGGCGCTGCTCTCGCTCGCACGGGCGCAGCGCATCCAGTTCGGCATGGACGTCTCCATCGAGAAGGGCATCCCGCTCGGATCCGGCCTCGGCGGGTCCGCCGCCTCGGCCGTCGCCGCGGTGGTGGCCGGCAACGCGCTGCTCGAGACGCCGCTGCCCAAGCTGCAGCTCCTCAAGTTCGCGATGCAGGGCGAGGCGGTCGCCAGCGGCTCGGTGCACGTCGACAACATCGCGCCGAGCCTCTACGGCGGTCTCGTGCTCACGGTGGGCATCGACCATCCGCGGACCAAGCGGATCCCGGTGCCGAATGGCGTGCGCTGCGTGGTGGTGCACCCGCACATGTATCTCTCGACGCGCGAGGCGCGCCGCATCCTGAAGAAGCAGATCGACCTCGCCGACGTGGTCTGGCAGTGCGCGAACCTGGCTGGCTTCATCACGGCCTGTTACTCGGACGACCTCGATATGATGCGCGACGCCTTCGAGGACGTGTTGATCGAGCCGCAGCGTCAGGCGCTGATCCCGGGCTTCAAGTCGGTGAAGCAGGCGGCGATGTCGAACGGCGCGCTCGGCTGTTCGATCTCCGGCGCCGGCCCGACCGTGTTCGCGTGGGCCGAGGCCCCCTACGCCGATGGCATCCGCGCGGCGATGGTCGCCGCATTCCAGGAGCACGGGCTCGAGTCCGACCACTGGGTGTCCGCGATCGAGGGCGAGGGGGCGCGCCTCGTGGACGGATCCGGCTGATGCGCTTCGTCAGTACGCGGGCGACCGCGGGGCAGGCTGCGCACGGCGCGACGCTCTCCGAGGCGCTGGCACGCGGGATCGCGCCGGACGGCGGCCTGTACGTTCCGGAACGGTTTCCGGCGCTCGGCACCGCCGAGTTCGACGGCTGCGCGACGCTGCCCGAGGTGGCGGAACGCCTGCTGGCACCCTTCTTCGCGGGCGACCCCCTGGCGCCGCAGCTGGGCGCGATCGTGCGCGAGGCCTTCGACTTCCCGGTCCCGCTGGTGCGGCTCCACCCGAGCCCCGCCGGCGGCGTCGACGACGACGCGCACGTACTGGAGCTGTTCCACGGCCCGACGGCGGCGTTCAAGGATTTCGGCGCACGTTTTCTAGCCGCGTGCCTCGCGCGCATCCCGCGCGCGGATTCGCGCCCCCTGACGATCCTGGTCGCGACCTCCGGCGATACCGGCGGCGCGGTCGCCGCGGCGTTCCATCGCCGGCCCGGCACTCGGGTCGTCGTGCTCTACCCGAAGGGCCTCGTCTCGCCGCGGCAGGAGCGCCAGCTCACTTGCTGGGGCGACAACGTCACGTCGCTGTGCGTCGAGGGCACGTTCGACGACTGCCAGCGGCTCGTGAAGGCGGCGTTCGCCGACGAGCGGCTGCGCGCGGGCTACGAACTGTCCTCGGCCAACAGCATCAACGTCGGCCGGCTGCTGCCGCAGGCCTGCTACTACGCGCTCGCGAGCCTCGAGACCTGGCGGCGGGCCGGCAAGGCGCCGGGATTCGTCGTGCCCTCCGGCAACCTCGGCAACGTGCTGGCCTGCGTCTGGGCGCGACGGGTCGGTCTGCCGATCGGCGCGATCCTGATGGGCTTCAATGCGAACCGCACGGTGCCCGATTACGTGGAGCGGGGCGAGTGGCGGCCGCGGCCGAGCATCGCGACGCTGGCCTCGGCGATGGATGTCGGCAACCCGAGCAACATGGAGCGGCTGCGGCACCTGCACCCGGAATGGCGCGAACTCGCCGGCGCGGTCGGCGCGGTATCCGTCGGCGACGACGAGATCCGGGCGCGGATCCGCGCGGATCGTGGTGCGCTCGGTCAGACCTGGTGCCCGCACACCGCGATCGCGGCCGAGGCCTATGCGCGGCTCTCGCCCGGCAAGCGCTCGGGAACGCCCTGGGTGCTGGTCGCGACCGCACACCCGGCCAAGTTCCCCGAGACGGTCGAGCCGCTCATCGGCGCACCGGTACCGGTGCCCGAACCGCTGGCGCGGCTGCTCGAACTGCCTTCGCGGGCGATCCCGATCCCGGCGAGCCTCGATGCGCTGCGGGAGGCCCTGCCGTGACGCTCGACGAAGTGTCCCCGGGCCTGTGGCTCGGCATCGGCGGCACGACGCTGGCACTGGCCGGTGCGGCCACGGGCTATGCGTTCTGGCGCCGGTACCGCGCGCGTCGCGTGCTGCAGGAGCGCGTGGCCTCGGTCGCGCTCGAGAACCTGCAGGACGTGATCCTGCCGGACGGCAACGGCGGCTGGTTCCATGTCGACTTCCTGCTGCTGACGCAGTCGGGCGTGCTCGTCGTGGACCTGCGCGACGTGCCCGGCCTGCTGTTCGGCAGCGAGCAGATGACCGAGTGGACCGTGATGCAGAAGACCCGCCGCTTCACGTTCCCGAACCCGCTCGGCCCGCTCTACGACCGCATCGCGGTGGTGCGCCAGATCGCGGGCGACGGCGTGCCCGTCGAGGGCCGGGTCGTGTTCACCGACCGCGGCAACTTCCCGAAGGGCCATCCGCCGCACGTCACCCGGCTCGCCTCGCTGCCGGGCGAGTTCCCGATGCCGGATCGCGAGTTCGCGCGGCTCGCCGCGGCGCGTTTCCAGGACGGCTGGAAGCGGCTGCGCGAGGCGGCTTCCCCGAGCCCGCTCCGGCGCAACTGAGCGCTCAAGTCCGGGGCACCGGGCGCCGCTACACGGGATGCCGTGGGCCATCGGCAGCGCCCGAGTCCGGAGCCGACATGGTGATCAGTCTGGGTGGCGCAACGGTTCGCAGCTTCGTGCCCCAGGACGCCGCGCTGCTGGCGAGCCACGCCAACGATCCCGCGATCATGGCCTACATGCACGATGCCGAGCCGCGGCGCTACACCGAGGCCGAGGCGGCGGCGTGGATCGAGGTGGTGCGGATGCAGTCGCCCGAGTGCCACTTCTCGATCGCGCGCGGCGACGCGATCATCGGCGGCATCGGGCTGGAGCTCCAGCACGACATCTACGCGCACTCGGCGGAGCTGAGCTACTGGGTGGCCCGGCGTCACTGGGGACAGGGCATAGCGACCCGCGCCGTCGGCGCGGTCACCGACTACGCGTTCTGGAAGCTGCGGCTGCAGCGGCTCTACGCGCGCGTGTTCGACGGCAACGTCGCCTCGCGGCGCGTGCTCGAGAAGTGCGCCTTCGAACTCGAGGGGCGCCTGCGGCGCGCCGCGCTGAAGCACGGCGCGCTCGCGGACCAGTTCCTGTACGCGAAGCTGCGCGTCTCGCACTGAGGAAACGGGGTCAGACCCGTTTTCAGTGGATCAGCGCGTGGCGTGCGCCAGCAGCACCCGCGACACGCAGCCCGTCAGCCGCCGCGCGGTCGCGAGGTCCAGGAACTCGTTCGGGCCGTGCGCGTTGGAGTTCGGCCCGAGCACGCCCGTCACCAGGAACTGGGTTTCCGGGTAGCGCTCCTGCAGCATGCCGATGAACGGGATGCTGCCGCCGGTGCCCATCGTCATCGCCGGCCGGCCGAAGAACTCCTGCGAGCCCCGTGCGATCGCGCCTTCGAGCCAGCCCGCGAGCGGCAGCGCGTTCCAGCCGGACAGCGACGATGCGACCTCGAACGACACGCGGGCCCCGTAGGGCGGGTCCGCCTCGAGCGCGCGCTTCACGCTGGCCGCGGCGGCCTCGGCCGGGAGCGTCGGCGGCAGGCGCAGGCTGAGCTTCACCGCGAGCCGCGGCAGCAGCACGTTGCCGGCGTTACGCAGGGCAGGAAGCCCTTCCGCGCCGGTGATGGTGACGGCCGGCCGCCACGTCGAGTTCAGCAGCAGTTCGAGCGGGTCGTTCGACACGGGGCGCACGCCGGGCGCGAACGGCAGCTTGGCCTGGATCGCGGCGCCGAGCACGTCGGCGGTGGCCTTCGCCTGCGCGACGCGTTCCGGCGGGATGCGGACGTGCAGGTCCTCGAGCAGCACGTCGCCGGTGTGGACGTTCTCGAGCCGCTCCAGCAGCCCACGCAGGATGCGGAACGGCGCGGGGGCGATGCCGGTGCCCATGCCGGAGTGCACGCCCTCGGTGAGCACCTCGACGTTGAGCGTGCCGACGAGGTTGCCGCGCAGCGAGGTCGTCAGCCAGAACTGCTCGTAGTTGCCGCACTCCGCGTCGAGGCACACCACGAGGTCGGGGCGGCCGAGGCGGTCCGCGAGGTGCTCGACGTAGAACGGCAGGTCGTAGCTGCCGGATTCCTCGCAGCCCTCGATCAGGATCGCGCAGCGGGCGTGCGGCAGACCCTGCTCCTGCAGCGCGCGGATCGCGAGCAGGCTGGAATAGACCGCGTAGCCGTCGTCGGCGCCGCCGCGCCCGTAGAGCCGGCCGTCGCGCACCACGGGCTGCCAGGGGTCGAGACCCGCATCCCAGCCGGTGAATTCCGGCTGCTTGTCGAAGTGCCCGTAGAGCAGGATTTCGCCTGGCGCGGTGCCGGGCACGGTGGCGAACAGCACCGGCGTGCGGCCGGGCAACCGCACGACCTCGACCTCGAGGCCGCGGATCGGCTGGCGACGGCACCAGTCCGCCATCAGCTCGACGGCCCGGTCCATGTGGCCGTGTGCCTGCCAGTCGGGATCGAACAGCGGCGACTTGTTCGGGATCCGGATGTAGGCCTCGAGGCTCGGTTCGATCGAGCTCCGCCACTCCGCGTCGATCAGCTGCACCGCGTGTGCGCGGTCCAGCGGATCGGTCTTGCCGGCGATCTGGGTGTTCATGCTGGTCAGTCCTTCGAGGACTCTCGTTGAGCGGGGCACCGCGCCCGACGCGACCGCGCTCGCGGCCCGCCGGACGGCGTCCCCGGGATCATGCGACCGCCTCCGCGACTTCCGCCAGCCCGAAGAACCGGACCGCGGTCGCGGTCGTGGCCCGAGCGAGCGTCTCCGGCGGCTCGCCGCGCGCGCGCGCCACGGCGGCGCACACGTGCGGCAGGTACATCGGCTCGTTGCGTCGCGACTTCGGCTTCGGCTCGAGATCGCGCGGCAGCAGGTAGGGCCCGTCGGTCTCGAGCATCAGCCGATCCGCGGGTACGAGGCGCACCACGGCATCGAGGTGGCGGCCGCGGCGCTCGTCGCAGATCCAGCCGGTGATGCCGACGTGCAGCCCCATGTCGAGGTATTCCGCGGCCTCGTCCGCCGTGCCGGTGAAGCAGTGCGCGACGGCGGGCGGCAGGTCGCGCCCGTAGCTCCGCAGGATGCGGACGAAGTCGGCGTGCGCGTCCCTCTGGTGCAGGAAGAGCGGTCGCCGCGCGTCGATCGCGAGTTCCAGCTGGGCGCGGAACGCGCGCTCCTGCGCGTCGTGCGGACTGTAGTCGCGGAAGTAGTCGAGCCCGCACTCGCCGGCGGCCACGACCTCCGGCTCGGCCAGCAGGGTGCGGAGTGCCGGCAGGTCGGCCGTCGACAGCTCGTGCGCGTGATGCGGGTGCACGCCGGCCGTCGCGTAGAGGCGACCGGGGTGCGCGCGCGCGAGCTCCAGGGCGCGCCGCGAACTCGCGACGGAACTGCCGGTGACGACGAGGCGGCGGACGCCGGCAGCGGCGGCGCGGCGGATGACGTCGTCGCGATCGGCGTCGTAGCTGTCGTGAGCGAGGTTGATGCCGATGTCGACGAGGGACGGCGGGTGCATCCGCGTAGTCTACCGCCGACCCGTGCGCCGGCGGTTCCGGTGGCGAATTGCCGTCGCAGTCCCGCGCCGCGACAATGCGCGTCACGGCGGGGCACCGGGCAGGTCGAGGCACTCGATGGCGAAGTACTCCTGGGTTCGCGGCTCGGTCCTCGCGGCGCTCCTCGCGGCGCTTGCGCCGACGGCGCACGGGGCCACCCCGGCGGAACTGTCCGATTTCGAGGCCAAGGCGCAGTACGCCTACTTCACGGCCGACGCCAATGCGCTGCGCGGCCTCGCCCGCACGGTGCGCACGCTCGGCGAGTCCGAAGACCCGCTGGCGCTCTACCACTACGCGCACGTGCAGTTCAGGCTGCTGCAACTGGGCGCGCTGCGCGAGGACAAGGCCGCGCATCGCGAGGCGGCGGAGGCGGGCGAGCGCTGCGTCGCGGCGCTCGACCGCGCGCTCGCGCGGAACCGGCGGTTCGCGGAAGCGCTGGCGCTGCAGGGTTCCTGCTACGGCTACCTCGCGACGCTCGGCACGCTGCGCGCGGTGACGGCCGGGCCGCGCAGCGGTTCGCGCGTCGCCGAAGCCGCGAAGCTCGACCCGCGCAATCCGCGGGTGCTGCTGGCGCGGGCCTTTTCGCTCTGGTTCGCGCCCGCCGCGTTCGGCGGCGACCGCGAACAGGCGATCCCGCTCTTCCAGCAGGCGGCGGAGGCCTTCGAGCGCCTGCAGGTGCCGCGCGAGGGTGAGCCCACCTGGGGCGCGGCCGAAGCGTGGCTCTTCGTCGGCCGCGGACAGGAAGTGAAGGGCGACCTGCTCGCGGCGCGGACCGCCTACGAAAAGGCGCTGATCGTCGCACCGGAGTTCCGCGCCGTGCAGTCCCGCCGCGCGTCGCTCGGGGTCGCGCGCTGAAGTGCTGCGCGGCGACGAATGGCGCTGGTGGCCGCTCGCGCCGTGGCTGCTGTGGCAGGGCCTTGCAGCGCGGACGCGCGTGCCGAGGCTGCCGCCGGTGGTCGACCGCGTGGGGGAGTGCGAGGGCAGCGCGCCCGCGCTGGACCTGATTGCGCTCGGGGATTCGACGATCGCCGGCGTCGGTTGCGTCACGCAGTCCGAGGCGCTGACGGGATCGACCGCCAGGTATCTCGCGAGCCGCTCGGGCCGCGCCGTACGCTGGCGTGCGCACGGGGTCTCCGGTCTGACGGCCGCGGGAATCCGGCGTACGCTGCTGCCGGGAGCGCTGCAGTACGCACCCGACGTGGTCGTGCTCTCGGTCGGCGTGAACGACGCCGTTCGCGGCCGCGCGCCGGCGGATTTCGCGGCGGACCTCGCCGCGATCGTCGACGCGCTGCTCGCGGCGGCGAACGAGCGTGGCCGCACGGTGCGCGTGATCTACGCGGGCATGCCGCCCATGGGCTGCTTCCCGGCGCTGCAGTGGCCGCTCGCGGGTCTGCTCGCGGCCCGCGCCGTGGCGCTCGCGGCCGCGGCTGCCGACGCCCTCGAGGGCAGAGCGGCGGTAGTGCGTTTCCCGGCAGCGCTCGACCGGGACACCTTCGCGAGCGACGGTTTCCACCCGGGCCCCGTCGGCTGCGCGCGCTGGTCGGAGTGGGTGGGCGCACTCGCGCTGCGCTGAACGCAGAGTGTTCGGCGCTCGGCAACACCTGCCGAAGCGATTGCGGGCGGGGCTCCGGGCGAGGCGTTTGGTATGATCGCCCCGCGCCATGACGCCGCAGTCCCCGTCGCCGTTCCCCCACCTGCTCGCGCCGCTCGACCTCGGCTGGGTCAGGCTTCGCAACCGCGCGCTGATGGGCTCGATGCACACGGGCCTCGAGGACCGTGAAGAGGACTACCCGAAGCTCGCGGCCTATTTCGCGGAACGCGCGCGCGGCGGCGCCGGGCTGATCGTCACGGGTGGCATCGCGCCGAACCGCGCGGGCTGGCTGGCCCCGTTTGCCGGCAAGTTGAGCGCGCGGCGCGAAGTGCCGCGCCATCGTCTGGTCACGGCGGCGGTGCACGGCGAGGGCGGCCACATCTGCCTGCAGATCCTGCACGCCGGCCGCTACGCGCACCATCCGCTGTCCGTGGCGCCCTCGGCAGTGAAGGCGCCCATCTCGAAGTTCAAGCCGTGGGCGCTCACCTCGCGCGGCGTGCTGCGCCAGGTGGACGCGTTCGCGCGCACCGCGGCGCTGGCCCGCGAGGCCGGCTACGACGGCGTCGAGATCATGGGCAGCGAGGGCTACCTGATCAACCAGTTCATCGTCGCGCGCACGAACCGGCGCACCGACGATTGGGGCGGGTCGTACGCCAACCGGATCCGCTTCGCCCTCGAGACCGTGAAGCGCGTGCGCGCCGCGGCCGGCCCCGACTTCATCGTGATCTTCCGGCTGTCGATGCTCGACCTCGTCGAGGGCGGCAGTTCCTGGGACGAGGTGGTCACGCTCGCTCAGGGCCTCGAGGCGGCAGGGGCCACGCTGCTGAACACCGGCATCGGCTGGCACGAGGCGCGAATCCCGACGATCGCGACCATGGTGCCGCGTGCCGCATTCGCGTGGGTCACGCAGCGCCTGCGCCCGCACGTGAAGCTGCCGCTGATCGCGACCAACCGGATCAACGACCCCGCGGTCGCGGACTCGCTGCTCGCGTCGGGCGGCATCGACCTCGTGTCGATGGCGCGACCCTTCCTCGCGGACCCGGAGTTCGTGAGGAAGGCCGCCGAGAACCGCGCCGACGAGATCAACACGTGCATCGCCTGCAACCAGGCCTGCCTCGACCACGTGTTCGAGGGCAAGCCCGCGAGCTGCCTCGTGAACCCGCGCGCCGGCCGCGAGACCGAGCTGGTCTACCGGGCGGCGTCGAGGCCCCGCCGGGTCGCGGTGGTGGGCGCCGGTCCTGCCGGCCTGTCCTGCGCGACCGTGGCCGCGGAGCGCGGCCACCGCGTGGTGCTGTTCGATCGCGCCGCGGAGATCGGCGGCCAGTTCAACCTGGCGAAGCGGATCCCCGGCAAGGAAGAATTCCACGCCACGCTGCGCTACTTCCGCACGCGGCTCGCGCAGCTCGGGGTCGAGGTTCGCCTGCAGAGCGAAGCCACCGCGGCGACCCTCGCCGCCGAAGGCTACGATGCCGTCGTGCTGGCCACGGGCATCCGGCCGCGGACGCCGCAGCTGCCGGGCATCGATCACCCGAAAGTGGTCTCGTACGTGGACGTGCTCGCGCGCGGCGCGCCCGTGGGTCGCCGGGTCGCGATCGTCGGCGCCGGTGGCATCGGCTTCGACGTCGCGGAGTACCTGACGCACGACGACGGCCACGCCGCGAGCATCGATGTCGAGGCCTTCGCACGGGAGTGGGGCATCGACCTCGAGTTGCAGCACCCCGGCGGCGTCATCGGCAGTCACGGGCAGGCGAGCAGCACGCGCCGCGAGGTCTGGCTGCTCCAGCGCAAGGCCACGAAGCCGGGCGAGGGCCTGGGCAAGACCACGGGGTGGATCCATCGCATTCAGCTGCGCCGACGCGGCGTGCAGATGATCGGCGGGGTCACCTACGAGCGGATCGACGACGAGGGCCTGCACGTGCGGATCGGCGAGCAGGCGCGCGTGCTCCCGGTCGACACCGTGGTGATCTGCGCCGGGCAGGAGCCGCTCCGCGAGATCGAGGAACCGGTGCGCGCGCTCGGCGTCGCGACCCACCGCATCGGCGGTGCCGACGTCGCCGCGGAGCTCGACGCGAAGCGGGCGATCGAGCAGGGCGCACGCGTGGCGGCCGCACTGTGAGGAGACCGGCCGCCGTGGCCCGTGGAGCCGAGCGGGGCCAACTGCAACTCTTCGACCCCCGGAGCCGCGAACCGGAGTTCGAGGTCCGCATCAGTCGGCGCGCGCGCCGGTTGACGGTCCGCGTCTACCCCGGCGGACGCGTGCAGGTCACCGTGCCCGCGGGGATGACCCCGCACGCGGTCGAGCGCTTCGTCGTCCGGCACCGCGCGTGGATCGATGCCCGCGTCGCGGAGTTCCGGCTGCGGCCGGCACCCGACCGCCATCCCCTGCCGACCGAACTCGAGCTGCGGGCGCTGGGCGAGCGCTGGAGCGTGGACTTTCGCCCCCGAGCGCGCGGCGGCTGGTCGGAGGTCCGCCCCGGCCAACTGCTGATCCACGCCGACCCGGCGGACGTGCCGCGGGCGCGGGAGTCGCTGCGGGTCTGGCTCGGGGACCGCGGCCGGCGCGCGCTCGAACCCTGGCTCGACCGTGAATCCGCGGCGACGGGGCTGCAGTACGAGCGCGTCCAGATCCGCCGCCAGCGCACCCGGTGGGGCAGCTGCTCGCGGGCGGGAACCATCAGCCTCAACGTGTCGCTGCTGTTCCAGCCGCCGGCCGTCGTCCGCTACCTGCTGGTCCACGAACTGTGTCACACCCGGCACATGAACCACTCGGCGCGCTTCTGGCGACTCGTCGAGCAGCACGAGCCGGAGTGGCGGTCCCTGGACCGCGTCCTCGGGCAGGGCTGGCGCGAAGTACCGGACTGGGTGTACGCCTAGCCCGCGTATACTGACGGGCTCGGGCGCGGCGACCGCCGCACGCCCGAAGTTCCAGCTCCCGACACGACCCGCACTGACGCGCCCCGCGGCGCACCGGAACCGCCATGTCGACCCGTCTCTACAACGTCAACGTCCTGTCGAGCGAACTGCTGCCGACGCCCGAGCAGATCAAGGGCGAACTCCCGCTGGTCGGGCCCGCCGAGGAGTTCATCTGGCGCTCGCGCGAAACGATCCGAGCGATCCTCGAGCGTCGGGATCCGCGCGTGTTCGTCGTCGTGGGACCCTGCTCGATCCACGATGTCGCCGCGGCGCAGGAGTACGCTGCGCGCCTGAAGTTGCTCGCGGCGCGCGTGCAGAAGACGCTCTACGTGGTCATGCGCGTCTACTTCGAGAAGCCGCGCACGACGGTGGGCTGGAAGGGCCTGATCAACGACCCCGACATGGACGACTCCTTCCACGTCGAGAAGGGCATCCGGATCGCGCGTGGGCTGCTCCTGTGGCTGGCGGAACGCGGTATCCCGGCCGCGACCGAGGCGCTCGACCCGATCATGCCGCAGTACCTGCACGACCTGATCACGTGGACCGCGATCGGCGCGCGTACGACGGAATCGCAGACGCACCGCGAGATGGCTTCCGGCCTCTCGACGCCGGTGGGGTTCAAGAACGGCACCGACGGCTCGCTCGCCGTCGCGATCAACGCGCTGCAGAGCGCGCGCAGCCCGCACCACTTCCTCGGCATCACCGAGAGCGGGCAGTCGGCCGTGCTGCGCACGCGCGGCAACGCCCACGGGCACCTCGTGCTGCGCGGCGGCGGCGGGCGCCCGAACTACGACTCGGTCAGCGTCGCGCTGTGCGAGCAGGCGCTCAGGAAGGCCGGCCTGCCCGTGAACGTCGTCGTCGACTGCAGCCACGGCAACTCCAACAAGGACCCGGAACTGCAGCCGCTGGTCGCCGAGAACTGCGCGAACCAGGTACTCGAGGGCAACGAGTCGATCGTCGGCCTGATGCTGGAGAGCCACCTGCACGCCGGCAGCCAGCTGATCCCGGCGGATCGCGCGCAGCTGCGCTACGGCGTGTCGGTCACCGACGCGTGCATCGGCTGGGAAACCACGGAGCAACTGCTGGTCGCGCTGCACCAGCGGCTGCAGGCCGCGCCGCGCTTTGCGGTGGCGCGGCAGGCGGCGAGCGGGCGCTAGGCGCGGCCCGCGGAGCGCCGAGGGTCCCGCGCGGTGCGAACCGCAGGCCGCGCGCGGCCGCTCGCGGTGCTCGCGATCGCCGTGCTCGGGATGAGCCACGGCGCGATCTTCGCGCGGCTCGCCGAGGCCGAGGCGCTCGCGATCGCGGCGTGGCGGCTCGCGCTCGCGACGCTGGTGGTGCTGCCGCTGGCACTGGCCTTCGGTCGGTTGCGCGCGCACTCGCGCCGCGCCGAACTCGCGGCGGTGCTGGCGGGCATGCTGCTGGCGCTCCACTTCGCGGCCTGGATCGCGTCGCTCGACCACACCACCGTCGCCCAGAGCGTCGTGCTCGTGACCACCGCGCCGATCTGGGTCGCGGTGCTCGGTCGGCTGCTCGGCCTCGTGCGGCTCGCGCCCGCCGGCTGGTTCGCGATCGGCCTGTGCCTCGCGGGGTCCGCCGTGATCGCGGGGCCCGATCTGCTGACGGGCGGCTCGTGGCGGGGAAATGCGCTGGCGCTCGCGGGCGCGGTCGCGGTGGCCGCCTACCTGCTGGCGGCGCGCGAGGCACAGCGGGAGATCGACTTCCTCGGTTTCGTCGCGCGCGCGTACGGCATCGGTGCGCTGGCGCTGGTTGCGGCCGTGCTCGCGACGGGCACGCCCGCGTCGGGCTTCGCCGCCCCGACCTGGCTCGCCCTGATCGCGCTGGCGCTGGTCTCGCAGCTGGTCGGGCACGGCGGGGCCAACTGGGCACTGCGCCACCTGTCGCCCGCGTTCGTGTCGGTCGCGCTGATCGGCGAGCCGGTGCTCGCGGCCGTGGCTGCGTGGTGGCTGTTCGCGGAGCCGGTGACGGCGAGCACCGCCGCGGGCGGTGTCCTCATCCTCGCGGGCTTGCTGCTCGCCGGCCGCGCGCTGCTCGCCGACGAGCGCACGCGCGAGGACGCGGCCCGCCGCGGCGCGAGCTAGCGCCGGGCGTCGACGGCCGCCGTGGTGGCAAGCCCGCCGGTGGCCGCGGCGCGGCGCCGCGCGTGGCGCCATCGCCAGCCCATCAGCAGCGCGAACCCGAGCGCGTAGAGCACCGGCTCCGTGACGTCCTGCTTCACCTGCCAGTAGAAGTGCCACACGCCCAGCGCGGTGGCCGGGTAGATCGCGTAGTGCAGCGTCTGCCAGCGCCGCCCCAGCCGCCGCATCCAGCCGCGGGTGGAGGTCAGCGCGAGCGGGAGCAGCAGCAGGAAGCCCGCGAGCCCGATCGTGATCCACGGGCGCTTCAGCACGTCCTCGACGAGCACCTCCCACGCGAGGCCCTGGTCGATCACGGCGTACGCGGCCATGTGCAGGGCGACGTACGCGAACGCCCAGAGTCCCACCAGCCGCCGGAATCGCAGCCAGTGCGGCCAGCCCGTGAGTTGCCGGAGCGGCGTGATCGCGAGAGTGACGAGCAGCAGGTTCAGGCCCCAGCGGCCGAGCTCGTGGATCAGCTCCGCCACCGGGTTCGTGCCGAGCGTCAGGCCGCCGACCTCGAAGGCGCGGAACGCGAGCACGACGAGCGGCGCGCTGCAGGCGGCGAACGCCGCCGGCTTCGCGAGCCAGCGGAGGCGCTGGTCGGGCGTCACGTCAGAAGAACCGCCGCAGGTCCATGCCGCGGTAGAGCGAGGCCACCTGCTCGGCGTAGCCGTTGAACGGCAGGGTGGGCCGCCGGCTCTCGAACAGGCCGGCGCCGATGCGTCGTTCGCGAGCCTGGCTCCAGCGCGGGTGATCGACCTCGGGATTCACGTTCGCGAAGAAGCCGTACTCGTCCGGCGCGGCCCTCTCCCAGCTGGTGCGCGGCCGCTTCTCGGCGAAGTGGATCCGCACGATCGACTTGATGCTCTTGAAGCCGTACTTCCAGGGCACCACCAGGCGGAGCGGCGCGCCGTTCTGGTTGGGCAGCACGCGCCCGTACAGCCCGACCGCGACGATCGTCAGCGGATGCATGGCCTCGTCCATGCGCAGCCCCTCGACGTAGGGCCAGTCGAGCACCGGCAGTCGCTGACCCGGCATCTGCTTCGGGTCGAAGAGCGTGCGGAACTCGACGAACTTCGCGGCCGCGGTCGGCCGGAAACGCTTCAGCAGGTCGCCGAGCGGGAAGCCGACCCACGGGATCACCATCGACCACGCCTCGACGCAGCGCAGGCGGTAGATGCGCTCCTCGAGCGCGTGGGGCTTCAGCACGTCCTCGAGCGTGAACGTGCCCGTGACCTCGGCGGCGCCGGACACGGTCACGGACCACGGCCGCGGACGCAGCCAGTCGGCCAGCCGCGAGGGACTGCTCTTGTCGGTGCCGAACTCGTAGAAGTTGTTGTAGGTGGTGATGTCCTGCCAGGAGTTCGCGGGCTCGGTCGTGCTGAAGGCCGCGTTGCGGCGGAAGGTCAGCGGCATTCCGGTCGGCTGCGCGTCGGCCAGCACCGGCGCGGCGGCCAGCGCCCCGAGCGCAGCCCCCGCGCCCTGCAGGAATCGGCGACGGGCCGCATGGACGTCGGGCGGCGTGATCTCGGAGGGTGGTACGCGTGGCGGACGATTTCGCGACATGGGCTGCAGTTCCTGCGACGGGCGGCCAGACTCCAGACAGGTGCCGCAAGCAGTGGTTCGCAGCGGAGGCCCGACAGGATCCATTCGGTCGGGGCGGCTCCGCCCTGGGGCGCCCGGTCGACGGGGCCGCGCGAGGGGCCGCGAGCCTCGGGAGAGAGCATGCAGAAAGCCGACGGTACGTGCAGTCCGGCCGGGCGACGGCCTCGAGCGCGGTCGATCCGGCCGTGGCCGGGCCACGCGAGTCGGCAGCAGCCGGTGCGAGCGCGGAGTCCGGGGCGTCGGCGGCGCCGTCCGGGCCGGTCGCGCTGGGCGGCTTCGCGGCCGCCAGTGCGCCGGGCGCGCCCGCGAGGCCGGCGAGCGCGAGGCCCGCGTAGCCCAGGAACTCACGCCGGGGCAGGCCGGGCTGAACGGCTCGCTCGACATGCTTCTCCCTCCTGGGTGGCGTCCTGCACGGCGCAGGGCGTGCGGCGCGCGCTAGACTGCCGCAGGCTCCCCGCCACCCCTCAACGCCACGCCGCGCGCTGTCTGGCACGCGGACGCCGGACCCGCGATGACCGACCTCGACCCCGTAGTCCCTGCGATCGCGACCGCCCTCGGCGTCGGGTTGCTGATCGGCATCGAGCGCGAGAAGAGCGCGGCCGACGACGCCGCGTCGCCGGGCGACCCGCCGGCCGGCGTGCGGACGTTCACGCTGGTGGCCCTGGCCGGCGTGCTCGCGGCGCTGGTGGAGGGGTGGCTGGTGGTCGCGGGCCTGCTCGGCGTGGCGGGGTATGGGATCGCTTCGCACCTGCGGTCAGCGCGGCAGGATCACGGCCTCACGACCGAGATCGCGCTGCTGGTGACGTTCCTGCTCGGCGCGCTCGCGGCCGGGCGGCCCGCACTGGCGGGCGCGGTGGGCGTGATCGTCGCGCTGCTGCTGGCTTCCAGGACGCGACTGCACGGCTGGATCCGCGACCGTCTGACCGAGCGGGAACTGCACGACGGCCTGCTGCTCGCCGCCGCCGCGCTGGTCGTGCTGCCGCTGCTGCCGGACCGCGCAGTCGACCCGTGGGGAGTCGTCAATCTGCGGCTGCTGTGGTGGCTCGCAGTCGCCGTGATGACGATCAACGCCCTCGGCTACGTGGCGCTGCGTACCTTCGGTGCGCGCTACGGCCTGCCCGTCGCGGGGCTCGCGGCCGGCTTCGTGTCGAGCACCGCGACGCACGGCGCGATGGGCAGCCGCGCCCGCACCGAGCCGCGACTGCTCGGCGCCGCCGCGGCTGGCGCGGCACTGTCGTCGATCGCGACCGTCGTGCAGATGCTCGTGGTGCTCGGCGTGACGAACGTGACGGTGTTCCGCGCGCTCCTGCTCCCGATGCTGCTGGCCGGCGTCGCGGCGGTGGCCTGGGGCTGGGTGAACATGCGCCGCTCGCTCGCGACGGACGGCGCGGTCGACGTCGCACCGGGCCGGGCGTTCCAGTGGCGAACGGCGCTCGTGTTCACGGCGACGGTCACGGGCGTGCTGCTCGCGGCCGCGCTCCTCACCCAGTGGCTCGGGGCAGCGGGTGCGCTGTTCGGCGTGATCGCGGCGGGCCTCGCGGACACGCACGCGGCCGCGGTGACGGGCGCGTCGCTCTACGCGGGCGAGCAACTGGCACTGACGACCACCGTTCTCGCGATACTCGGCGCCTTCAGTCTCAACGCGGTTGCGAAGCTGATCGTCGCCTACACGACCGGCGGGGCCGCGTTCGGCAACCGCGTGCTGCCGGGTCTCGCGCTGATGGTCGCGATGGCCTGGCTCGGCGCCTGGGGCGTGTCCGCCTGAGTCGCTGCGCCCTCAGGGCCAGTCGTCGCAGGGGATCGCCCGCGCGCGAGCCAGGCGGCGCGCGAACCGGTCGGCGTTCACGAGGCACGGTGCCTCGACGACCTCGAAGTGATCGAGGTCCGAGGCCGCGTTGCCGTAGGCGGCGAACTCCGCTCCGGGGTGCCGGGCACGCAGTTCCTGGACGCAGCGGCGCTTCTCGGGCCCGTGCCGGTTCGGGCTCGCCAGGTAGCCGTGCAGCAGCTCGCCGTCCCACTGCACCAGCGTGCAGATCACGTCGTCGAAGCGCAGGCGCGCGCCGATCGCGGGCACATAGAGGTCCGGGCTCGCCGACAGCAGGACGAGGTGCGCGCCCTCGGACCGGTGCCGCTCGATCGCCGCCAGCGCGCCCTCGCGCAGTGCCCGCGGCCACAGCCAGTCCAGGAACTCCGCGACGTGCGCGTCGATCTCGCGGCGCGACAGCCCGCCGAGCGCATAGCGGATCAGCGATTCCTTCAGGATGCCGCGGTCGCGCGTCAGCGCGTAGCGGCCGAGCGCCCACGGCAGCGGCCACAGCCGCAGCCAGCGGGAAGGGCGGCGTCGCAGCACGCGGAACAGGAAGGGCACGAGCGTGTCGTAGCGGGTGATCGTGCCGTCGAGGTCGAAGACCACGACGCTCGGGCGGGAAGTCATGCAGGCGCCGGCGGTGGACAGCGGAGCCCGGGGATTGTCCGGGCGAGCGGTGGCGGTGGCAAGGCACGAGCGCTCGCGCCGGCCACGCCGGCGCGTCATCATGCGCGGGGCCGACGAAGGGGAGAGGGCCGCTTGAACGGGTTGCACTCGAAATTCGGACACCCCGTCCACGCCTCACGCCGCGGGGTGGCCGCGGCGGTCTTCGCGGCAGCGCTGCTCGGAGCGCCGGTGCCGGCCGCCGGCGCAGGTACGTCGACACGCGCCGCGGCGAAGTCCCCGGCCGAACGGCCCGCGGTCGAACTGGTGCCGAACGTGGGCGTGCTTGAAGGCAGCTTCGACAACGCGCGCCAGATGGCGACGCTGGCGCCGGGCACTGCCACCAAGCCGACGCCCGGCAAGCCGTGGGTCGACGCCCAGTACGCACGCTTCGTGCGCTTCGAGGCGCCGCTGCTGGGCGAGATCGTCTACTACATGGAGTGGCGGGCCGGCGCCGCCGACGCGCCGCTCACCCGACAGCGCGTCTGGGCCTTCTCGGGCACGAAGGGCGCCACGCCCCGGATGCGCTTCTACACGCTCGACTCGCCGGGCCTCTGGTCGGCGGCCGCGAGCGACCCGGGCCTGCTCGCACAGTTGTCCCGTGCGGGCCTGCACGAGTATCCAGCGGGCTGCGAGCTGCAGTTCGCCCGACGGCCCGACGGGCGGCTCGAAGGACGGATTCCCGCGAATGCTTGCCGGATCACCGCGCGGGAGTCGAAGCGCACGATGACGATCGACGCGGCGATCGTGCTCGGCCGGGACGGCTTCGTGTACGACGAGGCGGGCACGCTGGACGACGGCCGCAAGGCGTTCGTGGTACCCGAGGGTTTCCGCTACCAGTTCGACCGACTGCGCTGACGCGCAGTCGCCGGAAACGAAGAACCCCGCGGGCCGCGGCCCGCGGGGTCTGCCTCGCCCGGCTCGACCGGGCCGGAGGGCGCGTCAGGCCGCCTTCGGCTGGGACGCGAGGCTGCGCAGCACGTACTGCAGGATGCCGCCGTGCTGGTAGTACTCGAGCTCCTTCGGAGTGTCGATGCGCACGCGCGCGGCGAACTCGGTGCGCTTGCCGCCTTCGCCGGTGGCGACCACCGTCACCTGCTTCGCGCTGCCGCCCTGCGCGCCGACGATCTCGAAGGTCTCCTTGCCCGCGAGGCCGAGCGACTGCGCGTTCTGGCCGTCGACGAACTGCAGCGGCAGCACGCCCATGCCGATCAGGTTCGAGCGGTGGATGCGCTCGAAGCTCTCGGCGACCACGGCCTTGACGCCCAGCAGCATCGTGCCCTTGGCCGCCCAGTCGCGCGACGAGCCGGTGCCGTACTCCTTGCCGGCCAGGATCACGAGCGGCGTGCCCTCGGCCTTGTACTTCATCGCGGCGTCGTAGATCGACATCTGCTCGCCCGACGGCACGTGCAGCGTCACGCCGCCCTCGGTGCCCGGCAGCATCAGGTTGCGCAGCCGGATGTTCGCGAACGTGCCGCGCATCATCACCTCGTGGTTGCCGCGCCGCGAGCCGTACGAGTTGAAGTCGGCGGGCTGGACGCCCTTCGACATCAGGTACTTCGCGGCCGGGCTCGACTTCGAGATGTTGCCGGCGGGCGAGATGTGGTCGGTGGTGACCGAGTCGCCGAGCAGCGCGAGCGCGCGGGCGCCCCGGATCTCGGACACCGGCGGCGGCGTCATGGTCATGCCGTCGAAGTACGGCGGGTTGCGCACGTAGGTGGACGCGTCGTCCCACGCGTAGGCGTCGCCCTGCGGGACCCTGATCGCGTTCCAGTACTCGTCGCCCTCGAACACCGCCGAGTAGCTCTTCTTGAACATCGTCGAGTCGACGCACTGCTGGATCGTCTGCGCGACCTCGGCGGCGCTCGGCCAGATGTCCTTCAGGTAGACCGGCCTGCCGTCCTTGCCGGTGCCGAGCGGCTCGGTCGTCAGGTCGACGTCCATCGAGCCCGCGAGCGCGTAGGCGACGACCAGCGGCGGCGAGGCCAGGAAGTTCATCTTGATCTCGGGGTGCACGCGGCCTTCGAAGTTGCGGTTGCCCGAGAGCACCGAGGCGGCCGTGATGTCGCCGGCCTTCACGCCCTCGGAGATCTCGGTCTTCAGCGGGCCGGAATTGCCGATGCAGGTCGCGCAGCCGTAGGCCACCGTGTAGAAGCCGATCGCATCGAGGTCGTCCTGCAGGTTCGCCGCCGTCAGGTAGTCCGTGACGACGCGCGAGCCCGGCGCAAGCGAGGTCTTCACCCACGGCTTCGAGGTCAGGCCCTTCGCGCGCGCGTTGCGGGCGAGCAGGCCGGCCGCGACCAGCACCGCCGGGTTCGAGGTGTTCGTGCAGCTCGTGATCGAGGCGATCAGGACCGCGTTGTCCTTGAGTTCGTAGCTCTGGCCGCCGGAGGTCACGGTGGCCACCCCCTTCGCCGACGGGTTCTTCTGCGCGCGCTCCTCGGCCGCCTTCTTCACGGCGGCCTGCGATACGGCCTTGGCGTTGGTCAGCGGCACGCGGTCCTGCGGGCGCTTCGGGCCGGCGAGCGAGGGCACGACGGTGCCGAGGTCGAGCTCGAGCACGTCGGTGTAGTCGGCCTGGCGCATGCCGTTCGTGCGCCACAGGCCCTGCGCCCTCGCGTAGGCCTCGACCAGCGCGATCTGCTCGGCCGGGCGGCCGGTCAGCTCGAGATACTTCGTCGTCTCCTCGTCGATCGGGAAGATCGCGACGGTGGAGCCGAACTCCGGCGACATGTTGCCGATCGTCGCGCGGTCCGCGAGCGGCAGGCCCGCGAGGCCGTCGCCGAAGAACTCGACGAACTTGTCGACCACGCCCTTCCTGCGGAGCATCTCCGTGATCGTCAGCACGAGGTCGGTGGCGGTGGTGCCGGCCGGGAGCTGGCCCGTCAGCCTGAAGCCGATGACCTGCGGGATGAGCATCGTGACGGGCTGGCCGAGCATCGCGGCCTCGGCCTCGATGCCGCCGACGCCCCAGCCGACCACGCCGAGACCGTTGATCATCGTCGTGTGCGAGTCGGTGCCCACCAGCGTGTCCGGGTAGGCCCAGCAGCCGCCGTCCTTGTCCTGGGTGAACACCACGCGGCCGAGGTACTCGAGGTTGACCTGGTGGACGATGCCCGTGTTCGGCGGCACGACCTTGAAGTTGTCGAAGGCCGTCTGGCCCCAGCGCAGGAACGAGTAGCGCTCGCCGTTGCGGCCGAACTCGATCGCGGTGTTGTTCTTGAGCGAGTCGGGCGCGCCGTACTCGTCGATCTGCACCGAGTGGTCGATCACGAGTTCGGCGGGCGCGAGCGGGTTGACGCGCTTCGGGTCGCCGCCGAGCCGGGCGATCGCCTCGCGCATCGCGGCGAGGTCGACCACGCACGGCACGCCGGTGAAGTCCTGCATGATCACGCGCGCGGGCGTGAACGAGATCTCGTGCGACGGGGTCGCCTTCGGATCCCACTTCAGCAGCGCTTCGATGTCCCCGCGCGTGACGTTCACGCCGTCCTCGAAGCGGAGCAGGTTCTCCAGCAGGATCTTCAGCGAGTACGGCAGGCGGCCGAGGTCCGCGCCGGCCAGCGCCGGCAGGCTGTGATAGTGGTATTCGCGCGCGCCGACCTTCAGGGTCGAGCGCGTCTTCAGGCTGTCCGTCATGAAACCTCCGCGGCCGGGCTGAACAAAACTTTGGAATTATAGCGGGTCTCGACGGCAGTGATCACCGCGCCGCCGAGGCATTCGGGGCCGGCGTAGAACGCGGCGTACTGGCCGGGGGCGACCGCCCGCAGCGGAGCTTCGAGTTCCACCTCGAGGCCGGCGGCGCGCGGCGTCACCCGGCAGCGCACCGGCGCCTGCCGGTGCCGCACCTGCACCAGCGTCTCGAACGGGCCGTCCGGCGCCGGTGCGATCCACGTCGCCGGGTCGGTCGCGAACCGCGCGGTGCGCAGCCGCGGATGGTCGTGGCCCTGCACGACGACGAGCGCGTTGCGGGCGACGTCCTTGTCGGCGACGTACCACGGCTGTTCCGGGGCGCCGGCGCGACCGCCGAGCCCGAGTCCCTGGCGCTGGCCGAGCGTGTAGTACATGAGCCCGTCGTGGCGGCCGACCACCGTCCCGTCCTCGGTCTCGATGTCGCCGGGCCGTGCCGGCAGGTACCGCTCGAGGAACTCGCGGAAGGGCCGTTCGCCGATGAAGCAGATGCCGGTGCTGTCGGGCCGGTCGTGCACGGGCAGTCCGGCGCGGCGCGCGATCGCGCGCACCGCGGGCTTCTCGAGATCGCCGAGCGGGAACAGCGTGCGCGCGAGCGCCGCCGCGCTGACCTGTTGCAGGAAGTAGGTCTGGTCCTTCGCGACGTCGCGCGCCCGCAGCAGCCGCGGACGCTCGGCGTCGTGCGCGATCCGCGCGTAGTGACCCGTCGCGAACCACGACCCGCCGAGCCGCTGCGCGTAGGCCAGGCAGGCGCCGAACTTCACCTCGCGGTTGCAGAGCACGTCGGGGTTCGGCGTGCGGCCGGCGGCGTACTCGTCGAGGAAGTGGCGAAACACGCGGTCCCGGTACTCCTGCGCGAAGCTGACCCGGTGCAGGGGAATGCCGAGCTCGCGCGCGACCGCGAGCGCGGCCTGGTGATCCTCGGCCGCGGTGCAGTAGCCGGCCTCGTCTTCCTGCCAGTTCGTCATGTGCAGGCCGTGCACCTCGTGGCCGCGCTCCTTCAGCAGCAGCGCGGCGACCGCCGAGTCGACGCCGCCCGACAGGCCGACGATCACTCGGCCGCTCACGGGACCGCCTGCAGCAGCGACAGCGGGAAACGCGCACCGGCCACGTAGTCGTCCGCGCAGCGCAGTACCAGCGGACTGCGCGGGCCCGCCGCCGCGAGTTCGTCGCGGGTGAGCCAGGCGGTGCGCAGGATGTCCGGGTCGAGTTCGGGCACGGGCTCGCCCTCGACGCGTCCGGCGAACGCGACCCGCAGGAAGGCGGGGCCGCCCGCCGGGCTCGCCCAGAGGTAGATCCCGACGACGTGTTCCGGCACGAAGCGCCAGCCCGTCTCCTCGAGCGTCTCGCGGATCACGGCGCCGACCAGGTCTTCGCCGGGATCGAGGTGCCCGGCCGGCTGGTTCCAGACGCGGACGCCGGCGATCGTCTCCTCGACGACCAGGAAGCGGCCCGCGCGCTCGACCACGGCGGCCACCGTGACGCGCGGCAGGAGAGGGGTGGGGCACATGCCGCGATTCTATCGCGCGGCGACCACGGCCCGCGGCGCCGGCTGGAGCGGCTCAGATGCGGATCGTGACGTTCTGGCGCTGCACGCCGCTGCGGTGCCACAGCGCGTCGAAGCGCTCCAGGTGCACCCGCGCCACGCCGCGGTCCTGCAGGTCGCAGATGCCGTCCCAGCGCTCGGACTGGAGCCGGTACAGCGTGGCGTGGCGGTCGGCGATCATGAACGAGGCCGGGCAGCCGCGGAGCGCCGGCGCGGCGTTGCGGATCTCGATGTAGCTCGTCAGCTTGCGGGCCAGCAGGATGAACGAGTGGCGGTGGTAGGAGACCCGGCCGGGGTCCATCACCAGCACGCGCACCTTCGAGAAGCGTGGCCCGAGGATGAAGCGCTTGACCGCGTCCACGAACGGGCCGTATTCGAACACCGGGCTCTCGAGTTCGTGCGTGCAGATCGCGAGCACGCGGCTCGCCTGCATGGCCATCACGGTGGAGGCGGTCTGGACGTCCTCGACGGTCGCGAGGTGGTTACGGATCGCGGGCAGGCGCGGCGCTGGACCGTTGGTCGGCGGCGACAGGGGCTTCTGCCAGGACAAGCCGCAACCTCCGGTGCACGATGCCCGCCTCTTCGAACTCCGGGCCTTCGGCGACGAAGCCGTAGGCCGTGTAGAAGCCGAGCGCCGAGACCTGCGCGTGGAGGTAGACCTCCCGCAGGCCGCGCTCGCGCGCCAGGTCGACGAGACGCGCGAGCATCGCGCGGCCGACGCCGTGCCGGCGGAAGGGGGCGAGAACCGCCAGCCGTCCGATCTTACCGGTTGGCAGCAGCCGGCCCGTGCCGACCGGTTCACGGTTCGCCAGCGCGATCACGTGGGCGCAGGCCGTGTCCTGGCCGTCCCACTCGATGTCCTCCGGCACGCCCTGCTCGAAGACGAAGACCTCGCGGCGGATCGCGCCGAGCGCCGCGCCGTCGCGCTCCCAGCTGGTGACCCGGATATCGATGTGCGGGCGATCAGGCATCGCGGGCGAGTTCCACGGCGAGGCCGACGTACTCGTGCGGCCGCAGGCGCGCGAGCCGCACGCGCACGTCTTCCGGCAACGGGAGCGTGGCGACGAACTCGGCGAGCGCCGGGCCGTCGACGCGCCGGCCGCGGGTGAGGTCCTTCAGCCGCTCGTAGGCGTTCGGCACGCCGTAGCGGCGCATCACGGTCTGGATCGCCTCGCCGAGCACCTCCCAGTTGGCGTCGAGGTCCGCGGCCATCCGGGCCGGATCCGGCTCGATGCGGCCGAGCCCGCGCCGGCAGGAGCGGAACGCGAGCAGGGCGTGCGCGAGCGCGACGCCGACGTTGCGCAGCACCGTCGAGTCCGTCAGGTCGCGCTGCCAGCGCGACACCGGGAGCTTGTCCGCGAAGTGGCGCAGCCACGCGGTCGCGAGCCCGAGGTTGCCCTCGGCGTTCTCGAAGTCGATCGGATTGACCTTGTGCGGCATGGTCGAGCTGCCGACCTCGCCCGCGACCACGCGCTGGCGGAAGTAGCCCACCGACACGTAGCCCCACGCATCCCGGCAGAAGTCGAGCAGGATCGTGTTGGTCCGCGCGAGCGCGTCGCAGTACTCGGCGATCCAGTCGTGCGGCTCGATCTGGATCGTATACTCGTTCCATTCGAGTCCGAGCGACTCGACGAAGCGGCGGGAACCCGCGCGCCAGTCCACCTCCGGGTAGGCGGCGAGGTGCGCATTGAAGTTGCCGACCGCGCCGTTGATCTTGCCGCGGACCGGCACCCGCGCGAACGCGTCCGTCGCATGCTTCAGGCGCGCCGCGACGTTCGCGAACTCCTTGCCGAGCGTGGTCGGGCTCGCGGGCTGGCCGTGCGTGCGCGACAGCATCGGCAGCTCCGCATGCGCGTGGGCGCCGTCGACCAGCCAGCCGACCAGTCCGGTGAGCGCGGGCAGCAGCACCTCGTCCCGCGCGCGCTTCAGCATCAGCGCATACGCGAGATTGTTGACGTCCTCGGAGGTGCAGGCGAAGTGCACGAACTCGAGTTCGGCCGGCGTCGCGCCGGCGGCGGCGAGCCGGTGCCGCACGTGGTACTCGACGGCCTTCACGTCGTGGTTGATGCGCCGTTCCTCGGCCTTGACCGCGACGGCCTCGTCGGCCGCGGGGATCTCGGCGAGCCGCTCGGCCGCCGCGAGCACCGCCGGCGCGGTGGCGGCGAGTTCGGGCAGCCGGAGTTCGCGGGCGAGGTGCAGGAACCACAGCGCCTCGACCCGCACCCGGTGCCGGATCAGCGCCGCCTCGCTGAACAGCCCGCGCAGTTCCGCGCACTGGTCCGCATAGCGGCCGTCCACCGGCGACAGTGCGTGGAGGGCTGCCGCGGACGGCGCGGCGGTCTCGGCTCGGGTCATGGAGGCGGGTCCGAAGCTGGTAGAATCCGGGATCTTAACGCAACGGCTCCCGCACTCCGCGGCGCGCCGGTCCCGCGCGCATCCGCCTCGAGTCGCCCATGCCCTCCGACACCGGCCCCGCCGCCCCGTTCCGCCTCGAGCGCGACAGCATGGGCGAAGTCCGCGTGCCGGCCGACGCGCTCTGGGGCGCGCAGACGCAGCGGGCGCTCGACAACTTTCGCATCGGCGGGCCGCCGATGCCGCCCGCGTTCGTGCACGCGCTCGGGCTCGTGAAGTGGGCGGCGGCGCACGCGAACGCGGCGCTCGGCGAGCTCGAGCCGGCGATCGCGCAGGCGATCGAGGCCGCGGCGCTCGAGGTCGCGGCGGGGCGCCACGACGCGCAGTTCCCGGTCGAGGTGTTCCAGACCGGCTCCGGCACCAGCACGAACATGAACGTGAACGAGGTGATCGCGCGCCTCGCGTCGCGGGCCGCGGGCCGGCCGATCCATCCGAACGATCACGTGAACTGCGGTCAGAGCAGCAACGACTGCATCCCGACGGCGCTCCACGTCGGCGCGGCGCTGCTCTGCACGCAGACTCTGCTGCCGGCGCTGGCGCACCTGCGCGCGACGCTCGATGCGAAGTCCGCGGAGGTTGGGCACGTCGTCAAGACCGGCCGCACGCACCTGATGGATGCGATGCCCGTGACCTTCGCGCAGGAACTCGGCGCCTGGCGGTCGCAGGTGGACGACGGTCGTGCGCGGGTCGAGGCGGCCCTCGTGCGCATCCGGCGGCTCGCGCAGGGCGCCACCGCGGTCGGCACCGGCGTCAACGCGCATCCGCGCTTCGCCGCCGAGTTCGCGCGCGTGCTGTCGCGGCGCACCGGCATCGCCTTCGAGCCGAGCCCGAATCCGTTCGCGGCGCTGTCGTCCCAGGACGCGGCCGTGGAGTTGTCGGGCGCCGCGAAGGTGCTGGCCGTTTCGCTGCTCAAGATCGCGAACGACCTGCGCTGGATGAACTCGGGGCCGCTCGCGGGCCTCGGCGAGATCGCGCTGCCGGCGCTGCAGCCCGGTTCGTCGATCATGCCGGGCAAGGTGAATCCGGTGATTCCCGAAGCCGTAGCGATGGTCGGCGCCCAGGTGATCGGCAACGACGCGGCGATCACGGTCGCCGGCCAGTCCGGCAACTTCCAGCTGAACGTGATGCTGCCGCTGATCGCGCACGACCTGTTCCAGAGCCTCGCACTGCTCGCGAACGCGAGCCGTGCCCTGGCCGACCGGGCGATCGCCGGGTTCACCGTGAACGAATCCCGCATCGCCGCGGCGCTCGACCGCAACCCGATCCTGGTCACCGCGCTCAACCCGGTCATCGGCTACGACCGCAGTGCGGCGATCGCGAAGCGGGCGTACGCGGAGGGCCGCGCCGTGCGCGAGGTGGCCCGCGAGGACTCGGGCCTGCCCGAAGCGGAATTGGCGAAGCTGCTCGATCCCGCGGCGCTCACGCGCGGCGGCGTGAAGGCGGGTGGAGGCGGCGGCTGAGCGCGCATCCACGGGGGCAGGCCCCCGAACGCATCGACTGGCGCGCGCGACTGCGCACGCGACTGGCCGGCACGCAGCCGGGCCTGTCGGGCGAAGCGCGGCTGGCCGGCCTGACTTCGGCCGTCAGCCGGCGTTACGCGCATCTCCTGCCGAACAACCCGCGCACCGCGGCGGTGCTCGTCCCGGTCGTCGATCACGCGGACGGACTCGCGATCCTGCTGACCGAGCGCGCCGCGGACCTGCGCAACCACCCCGGCCAGATCGCGTTCCCCGGCGGGCGCGTCGAGGCGGGCGAGTCGCCGGTCGACGCCGCACTGCGCGAGACGGAAGAGGAGATCGGGCTCGGGCGCGCGCACGTGGAAGTGCTCGGCTACCTGCCGGACCATCTGGTGATCTCGGGCTTCCGCGTCACGCCCGTCGTCGCGTTCGTGCGCCCGGGCGCGCTGCTGCGCCTCGACCCCGTCGAAGTCGCCGCGACCTTCGAGGTGCCGCTCGCATACGTGCTCGATCCCGGCAACCATCGGTCGCGAATGCGTCCGCTGGGCGACGGCCACGTCGAGGTGTTCGACATTCCGTTCGGCAAGCGCAACATCTGGGGCGCGACCGCCGGGATGCTGATGACGCTCTGCGCGCTGCTCGGCGACGCACCCGTCGAGGGCGGCGCGGACTCCGCGACTCCCGCGCCCCGCACCTGAGGATCCCCGATGCCGATGCAGGAACTCCTCGACATCATGGCGCGCCTGCGCGATCCGGCGACCGGCTGCCCGTGGGACGTCGAGCAGACCTTCAGGACGGTCGCGCCGTACACGCTGGAGGAGGCCTACGAGGTCGTCGACGCGATCGAGCGCGACGACGTCGGCGCGCTGCGCGAGGAACTGGGCGACCTGCTGCTGCAGGTGGTCTTCCACGCGCAGATGGCGCGCGAGCAGGGCGCGTTCGACTTCGAGGCCGTGGTGCGCGGCATCTGCGACAAGCTGGTGCGCCGGCACCCGCACGTGTTCGGCGGCGCGCACGTGGCCGACGCGGCCGAGCAGACGCGGCTGTGGGAGGAGCAGAAGGCGCGCGAGAAGGCCGCGAGCGGCCGGGCGCAGGGCCTGCTCGACGACGTGCCGGCGGGCCTGCCCGCCACGACGCGCGCGGTGAAGCTCGCGAGGCGCGCCGCCCGGATCGGCTTCGACTGGCCGGATGCCGACGGCGTGCGCGCGAAGCTCGACGAGGAGCTGGCGGAGCTCGATGCCGCCCGTGGCGCCGGCAACCGGGACGAGATGGCGGCGGAGCTCGGCGACGTGCTGTTCGCGGTCGCGAACCTCGCCCGGCACCTCGGGATCGATCCCGAAACGGCTCTGCGCGGCAGCAACGCCCGGTTCGAGCGGCGCTTCCGGCACGTGGAACGGCGCTCCGGCGAGACCGGCCGGCGGGAACTCGAGTCGCTGGAAGCCTACTGGCAGGAGGCCAAGGCCGCCGAGCGCGCCTGAGCCCGGGGCATTCAGCCACGGTTCAGTCGTCCGCGCCTACCGTCAGGCTCACGCTCGGGAGCACGGCCGCGATGGGCGCGGCGGGCCCGGGCGAGGAGCCACGGGCATGAGCACCTCGTCGATCGTCACCCACCCCGTCCGGACCCCGGGCGCGAGCCGCTGGCGCGTCGGCGCACCGGCGCTGGCCGTGGTCGCCGCGCTCGGCCTCGCCGCCGCGGCGCCCGTCGCGCATGCGGACGACGACGACCGCTACGAGTACGGGCACAAGCACAAGTGGAAGGACCGCGGCCGCTACGACGACCGCTACTACGACGGTGGCTACCGCGACGCGCGGTACCCGAGCAGGGGTTCCGATTACGCGTGGGCGCGCGTCGTGGACGTGCATCCGCGCGTGCGGCAGGTGCGCGTCGAGGTCCCGACCCGCGAGTGCTGGGACGAGACCGAGTACGCGGCGCCGCGGCCCCGGCAGGGCGTGGCGGGCCCGATGATCCTCGGCGGCGCGATCGGCGCCGCGGTCGGCAACCAGATCGGTCGCGGCGACGGGCGCCGCGCCGCCACGGTCGCGGGCGCACTGATCGGTTCCGCGATCGGTCACGACGTCGGCGAGCGCCGGCGCGACCGCTACGAGGGCCCGCCGCGGGCCTACACGGTCGAGCGCTGCGACACCCGCTACGAGACGCGCTACGACGAGCGGATCGAGGGCTACGACGTGACCTACGAGTACGACGGGCGACGCTTCCAGACCCGCCTGCCGTACGACCCGGGCAACCGGATGCGGGTCCGCGTGGACGTCGCGCCGGCCGAGCGCTGAGCGGTACACTGCCGGGATGAACCGCCTGCCGCTCGCCGTCGCGTGTTCCCTCCTCGCGTGCCTGCTCGCCGCTCCGCCGGCCGGGGCGGCCATCGCGGTCGGCGGCGGCACGCTCGACCAGGGCGAGTCGTGGCGCACCGGTGGGCGGCAGCCGCTCGCGCGCCCGTACCAGTCCGGCATGAGCCTCGGCGCAGCGGTGGACCTCGTGCAGCGGCGCTACGGCGGCGCCCGGGTAGTCCGCGCGGAAACCCGCCAGGAAGGCGGCGAAACCGTGCATCGCATCCGGCTGCTGTCCGAAGACGGCCGCGTGTTCACCGTGTCGGTGAACGCGCGCACCGGGCGGATGGACTGAGCGCCGGGATCGGCTCGTGCGCGTACTGGTGATCGAGGACGAGGCGCTGCTCCGCGAGCAGCTCGCGCAGGCACTGCGCGGGGCGGGCTACACGGTGGACGTCGCGGCCGACGGCACCGAGGGCCTGTACGCCTTCACCGAACTGCCGGTGGACCTCGCGATCGTCGACCTCGGCCTGCCGCGGCTCGGCGGCCTCGACGTCGTGCGCCGCGCACGCGCGGCCGGCAAGCGCATCCCGGTGCTGATCCTGACTGCCCGCGACCGGTGGCAGGACAAGGTCGAGGGCCTGCAGGCCGGTGCCGACGACTACGTGACGAAGCCGTTCCAGGTCGAAGAAGTCCTGGCGCGCGTGCAGGCGCTGCTGCGCCGCGCCGGCGGCTACGCGGACCCCGTGTTGCGCGTCGGGCCGATAGCGCTCGACACGCGCACTCAGGACGTGCAGGTGGACGGCAAGTGGATCGAGCTCACCACCTTCGAGTACCGGCTGCTCGAGTACCTCGTGCTGCACGCCGGCGAAGTCGTGTCGAAGGCGGAGCTGACCGACAAGCTCTACGAGCAGGACTTCGAGCGCGACAGCAACACGATCGAGGTCTTCGTCGGGCGACTGCGTCGCAAGCTCGACCCGGACGACCGCTTCCAGCCGATCGAGACGCTGCGCGGCCGCGGCTACCGGCTGCAGGGCGCGCGAGAGACGCCGCCGGCCCGATGAAGTCGCTGAGCGCGCGCCTCGTCGTGACGCTCAGCGTGCTGCTGGTCGTCTGCTTCGGCTTCCTCGTGGTCGCGCTCGACCTCGCGTTCCGCGAGCTCGCCGAACGCTCGCGGCGCGAGGTGCTCGAGGCCAACGTGCTGGCGCTGATCAGCCTCGCGGAACTCGACGCCGAGGGTCGCCTCGCGCCGCCCGGCCGCCTCGCGGAGCCGCGGCTCGAGACGATCGGTTCGGGACTCTACGCGGCGATCGTCGCGGCCGACGGCCGGGTGCAGTGGCGGTCGCCGTCGACGCTCGGCACCAGTTTCGATCTCGATCTCGAACTCGCGCCCGGTGCACGCTCGGCGCAGCGGCTCCAGGCGGCCGACGGCACGCGCCTGCTCGCGTTCGCGCTCGGCGTGGCGTGGGAAGGCGAGGGGCGAACGCCGCGCGACTTCGTGTTCGTCGCCGCCGAGAGCCTCGAACCCTACTACGCGCAGCTGAACCAGTTCCGCGTGCAGCTGCTGGCCGGCTTCGCGGTGATCACGGCCGTGCTGCTCGCCGCGGTGGTGCTGTCGCTGCGCAAGCTGCTGCGGCCGCTACGGCAGATCGAGCACCAGATCGCCGAGATCGAGGCAGGCGGGCGCGAGCAGCTGGACGGCCAGTGGCCGCGGGAACTGGACGGGGTCGCGTCGAACCTGAACGCGCTGCTGCGCGCCGAGCGCGACCGGCTGGCCCGCTATCGCAACATGCTCGGCAACCTCGCCCACAGCCTCAAGACGCCGCTGTCGGTGCTGCGCGGCCTCGTCGGTGCGCCGCCGGTCGACGCGCGCGCGGCCGGCGAGCAGCTCGACCGCATGCAGGAGATCGTGCAGCACCAGCTGAACCGGGCCGCGGCGACCGGCCCGGGCATCGGCGTCAGCGCGGTGCCGGTCGCACCCGTGCTGCGCGACGTCGCGGGCGCGCTCGCCAAGGTGCATGCGGACCGCGCGCTCGCGATCGACGTGGACGCCCCCGAGGAAATCCGCTATCCGATCGACCGCGGCGACTGCCTCGAACTCGCGGGTAACCTCGCGGACAACGCCTGCAAGTGGGCGCGCTCCCGCGTGCGGCTCTCGGCGTCGTCGTGGAGCGAACCCGGCTGGCGGCGCCCCGGGCTGCGGCTGCGCGTCGAGGATGACGGCCCGGGCATTCCCGAGGGCGAGCGCGAGCGCGTGCTGGGCCGCGGCGTGCGGCTCGACGAGCGCGTGCCCGGGCAGGGGCTCGGTCTCTCGATGGTGCGCGAACTGGTCGCGGCGCACGGCGGTCGTCTCGAACTCGGCACCGGCGGGCTCGGCGGGCTCGCGGTCGACGTCCGGTTGCCCGGCGCATGAGTACGTCTCTGCCGCCCGACCTGCTGCTCGCCGACCGCCGCGCGCTGGAGCGCCAGCTCGCGCGCATCCGCGATCGCGAGGCGCGCCGCCAGCCGGCCGATCGCGAACGCGGGCGCTTCGCGACCGACCTCGCGACCGCGGTGCAGCGCGTCGAGCAGCGCCGTGCGCTGGTGCCTTCGATCCGCTATCCCGAGGAGCTGCCGGTCGTCGGCCGCCGCGACGAGATCGCGAAGGCCATCGCCGAGCACCCGGTCGTGGTGGTCTGCGGCGAGACCGGCTCCGGCAAGACCACCCAGCTGCCGAAGATCCTGCTCGAGCTCGGCGTCGCGGCGCGCGGCGGCATCGCGCACACGCAGCCGCGCCGGATCGCCGCGCGCACCGTCGCGACCCGCATCGCCGAGGAGCTCGGCGTGCCGCTCGGCGGCGCGGTCGGGTTCAAGGTCCGCTTCACCGAGAAGGCCGCGCGCGACACGCTCGTCAAGGTGATGACGGACGGCATCCTGCTCGCGGAGATCCGCGAGGATCCGGAGCTGCTGCGCTACTCGGCGATCGTGATCGACGAGGCGCACGAGCGCAGCCTGAACATCGACTTCCTGCTCGGCTACCTCAGGCGCCTGCGGCCGCGGCGGCCGGATCTCAGGCTCGTGATCACGTCGGCGACGATCGATCCGCAGCGCTTCGCGGACTTCTACGGCGGTGCGCCCGTGATCGAGGTGTCGGGCCGCACCTACCCGGTCGAGACGCGCTACCGCCCGCTCGGCGCGGACTCCGACGATGCGTTCGACCCCGGCCTGACCGCCGGCATCGTGGAAGCACTCGACGAGATCGCGCGCGAACCCGGGGACGCCGGCCGCTCCGTGGCCGACGGCGACGTGCTCGTGTTCCTGCCGGGCGAGCGCGAGATCCGCGAGGCGGCGGACGCGATCTCCCAGGCCAAGGGCGACCGCGTCGAGGTGCTGCCGCTGTACTCGCGCCTGTCGTGGGCGGAGCAGCAGCGAGTGTTCGGGCGCGGTTCACGACGGCGCGTCGTACTCGCGACCAACGTCGCCGAGACCTCGCTGACGGTGCCGGGCATCCGCGCGGTGATCGACTCGGGACTCGCGCGCCTCTCGCACTACAGCCCTCGCGCGAAGATCCAGCGCCTGCCGATCGAGCCCGTCTCGCAGGCGAGCGCGGACCAGCGGCGCGGTCGCTGCGGTCGCGTCGGCCCGGGCCTCTGCATCCGGCTCTACGCGGAGGAGGACTATGCGAACCGGCCACCGTTCACGCCGCCCGAGATCCTGCGCACGAACCTGGCGAGCGTGACCCTGCAGATGGAGGTGCTGGGGCTCGGCAGTCCTGCGGACTTCCCGTTCGTCGACCCGCCGGAGACGCGGCTCGTCAACGACGGCTACCGGCTGCTGCAGGAGCTCGAGGCGGTCGACGCCGATCGGCGCGTGACGCCGGTCGGCCGCGCGATGGCGCGCCTGCCGGTGGATCCGCGCGTCGCCCGCATGCTGGTGGAGGCCGAGCGGCACGGCGCGCTCGCGGAGATGCTGGTGCTCGCGGCCGCGCTCTCGATCCAGGATCCCCGGGAGCGCCCCGCCGACCGGCGGCAGGCGGCCGACGAGAAGCACGCCGCGTTCGCCGAACCGAAGTCCGACCTCGCCGCGCTGCTGAACCTCTGGAACGCGTATCAGGCGGAGCGCGCACGGTCGACGCGCAACCAGCTGCGCCGGTGGTGTGCGGATCGGTTCCTGTCCGCGGCACGCATGCGCGAGTGGGAGGAGCTGCACGCGCAGCTCGCCGAGACCGCGCAGGAACTCGGCTGGAAGACCAACCCGCAGCCGGCCGACGGCGTCGCGCTGCACCGGTCGGCGCTCGCGGGCCTGCTCGGCGGCATCGGCGAGAAGACCGAGCGCGGCGACTACCTGGGGCCTCGCGGGCTGCGCTTCCTGATCGCGCCGGGCACTCCGCTGCACGCGAAGCCCCCGCGCTGGGTGATGGCCGCGAGCCTCGTCGAGACCCAGCGCGTGTACGCGCGGCTGGTCGCCGCGATCGAGCCGCAGTGGATCGAAGCCGCGGCGCACCACCTCGTGAAGCGCGACTACACCGAGCCCGAGTGGGACGCGGAACGCGGCATCGTCGTCGCGAAGGAGAGCGTGACGCTCTACGGACTCGCGCTCGCCGCCGGCCGACGTGTGAACTACGGCGCGGTGAATCCGGCGGCGGCGCGCGAGATCTTCGTGCGCGAGGCGCTCGTGCACGGCCGCAGTCGGCTGCGCGCCGCGTTCCTCGACCACAATCGCGGGGTGAAGGCGGCGCTCGCTCGCGAGGAGGCCGCGCTCCGTCGCAACGTCGTGCTGGTGGACGAGACCGAGGAGGCGGCGTTCTACCTGGCGCGCGTGCCCGCGACGGTGCACTCGCTGGCGGCGTTCGAGCGCTGGCGCCGCGACGCGGAGCGCGCGGACCCGGACGCGCTCCGGATGCAGCCCGCGGACCTGCGTCGGCCGGATGCGCCGCCGCTCGACCGCGCGCGGTATCCGGAGCGCCTGCCGCTCGGCGGCAATCTCCTGCCCGTCGAGTACACCTTCGATCCGGAGTCGCCGAAGGACGGCGCGGCGGTCCGCGTGCCGGAGCCGCTGCTGCCGAAGCTCGCGCAGGGCGAGGTGGACTGGGGCATCCCGGGCTGGCTCGACGAGAAGCTGACCGAGCTGATCCGCGGCCTGCCGAAGCCGATCCGCCGCAATCTCGTGCCGGCCCCGGACGTGGCCGCGCGCGCGGCCCGCGAGCTCGAGCGCGAGCGCGGCGCGACCGCGTTCCTGCCGGCCGTGGCGGCGGTGCTGACGCGGCTCGCCGGCCAGCCGATCACCGCGGAACAGCTCGCCGCGGTGGAGCTGCCGCAGCACCTCAGGCTCGTGCTCGACGTCTACGATGCGGCCGGCCGCGTGATCGCGAGCGGTCGCGACGTCCGCGAACTGCAGCGGTGCTCCCGGGCGCAGCCGGTGCGCGCGCCGGCCGGGAGTGGCGACTACGACCGCGCGGACGTGCGCGCGTGGGACTTCGGTCTGCTGCCCGAGCACGTGCGCGTCGAGCGGCAGGGCGTCACGCTCGACCTGCATCCCGCCCTGGTCGATCGCGGCACGGCGGTTGCGCTGACGCTCTACGCCGACCCGACCGAGGCGGCGGCGACTTCCCGCCGGGGCGTGCTCCGCCTGCTCGCGTTGGCGCTGGAGCAGCCCCTGCGCACCGCGCAGAAGGTACTGGCCGCCGACCGCGACCTGATGCTGCTGCACCAGACGATCGGGCCGGCCAGGGACTTCGCGCGCGACGTGGCCG
Source organism: Steroidobacteraceae bacterium (assembly GCA_027531255.1). Lineage (GTDB taxonomy): Bacteria > Pseudomonadota > Gammaproteobacteria > Steroidobacterales > Steroidobacteraceae > JAPZRU01. Next base: position 243,078 of record JAPZRU010000008.1, read on the forward strand.
AGCGCGCGCTCGAACGCGTCTGCCTGCCCGAGGGCGTGCCGCTGCCGCGCGACCGCGCGGCGTTCGAGGCGGCCGTGGATCGCGGCCGTCCGGAACTCGTGTCGGTCGCCGAGCGGCTGGGCCTGCGGCTGCGCGAGACGCTGGCCGAGCACCACCGCGTGGCCGCGGAACTGCGCGCGCTGCCGGGCGGACTCGACGGCGAGCTGGTCGACGACGTGCGCGCGCAGCTCGCGCGGCTGATCCATCCCGGCTTCGTCGCCGGCACGCCGGACCCGTGGCTCGACCACCTGACGAAGTACGTCCGCACCGTGGGTCGGCGCGGCGCGAAGCTGCGCGGGATGCGCGGCGCGGTCGCGGACGCGCAGTTCGACCTGCGCGACGCGTGGCGCCGCTACGCGAAGCTCGCGCAGGCGGCGCAGCAGGCGCCGCGGCCGGTGGCGGCGGTCGACGCGCTGCGCTGGTGGATCGAGGAGTACGCGGTGCAGCTGTTCGCGCAGGACCTCAAGACCGCCGTGCCGGTGTCGGCCAAGCGCCTGCAGCAGCAGTTCGCGGCCGCGGAGTCGGCGCTCGCCTGATAGTCTCGGGCGGTCGCGCCGTCCTCGCCGGAGTCCGACGCTGCTCCCAGCCCTCGTGCTCCTGGCAGGCGCGCTGCTGGCCTTGCCCACGTCGTCGGTCGCCGCCTAAGCGCCGAAACCGCCACCGGCCGCCCGCGCCCGCTGCGCGTTGAAGCGCGGCCGGGGAATCCCGCCGGCGGCACGGAGTGCTAGCATCTCGGCATGGTCAGCGTTCACCGTGCCGACGAATGGGCCCCGGACAGCTGGCAGCGTCGCCCGACGCTGCAGCAGCCGGTCTACCGTGACCCCGATGCGCTCGCGTCCGCCGTGCGCGCGCTCTCGCAGTTGCCGCCCCTCGTGGTGTCCTGGGAGGTCGACGAGCTGTCGAAGCGGCTCGCGCAGGCGCAGGCGGGCAACGCGTTCGTCATCCAGGGGGGCGACTGCGCCGAGTCGCTGCTCGAGTGCGAGTCCGACCGGATCGTGCGGCAGCTCAAGCTGCTGCTGCAGATGAGCCTCGTGCTGGTGCACGGGCTGCGCAAGCCGATCATCCGGATCGGCCGGATGGCGGGGCAGTACGCCAAGCCGCGCTCGTCCGACGTCGAGACGCGCGACGGCCTCACGCTGCCTGCGTACCGCGGCGACAACGTCAACCGCCCGGCCTTCGATCCGCAGGCGCGCGAGCCCGACCCCGAGCTGCTGCTGCGCGGCTACGAGCGGGCCGCGCTGACGCTGAACTTCGTGCGGGCGCTGATCGACGGCGGCTTCGCCGACCTCCACCACCCGGAGTACTGGGATCTCGACTTCATGCGGCACTCGCCGAAGTACGATGAGTACCGCCGGATCGTCGAGTCGCTCGGGGACTCGCTGCACTTCTTCGAGTCGCTCGCCGGCAAGCCGGTCCACGACTCGCACCGCGTCGACTTCTACGCGAGCCACGAAGGCCTGCACCTGCTGTCCGAACAGGCGCAGACGCGCTACGTGCAGCGCCGGCAGCGCTGGTACAACCTGTCCACGCACCTGCCGTGGATCGGCGTGCGCACCGCGGCGCTCGACGGCGGCCACGTCGAGTACTTCCGTGGGATCGCGAACCCGATCGGCGTGAAGGTCGGCGCCAACGCGGACGCCGCGTACCTGCGCGAGCTGATCCGAGTGCTGAACCCGCACCGCATCCCGGGACGCCTCACGCTGATCCACCGCTTCGGTGCGGCGCACGTCGAATCGAAGCTGCCGGACCTGATCGAGGCCGTGCACTCGACGGGCAGCCCGGTGCTGTGGATCTGCGACCCGATGCACGGCAACACGGAGTCGACCGGCACCGGCGTGAAGACGCGGCGCTTCGACAACATCCTCGCCGAACTCGAAACCGCGTTCCGCGTGCACCGCGCCTACGGCTCGCGGCTCGGCGGGGTGCACCTCGAGCTCACCGGCGACAACGTGACCGAGTGCACGGGCGGCGCGCGCGGCCTCAGCGACGCGGACCTCGCCCGGGCCTACCGGTCGAGCGTCGACCCCCGGCTGAACTTCGAGCAGGCCCTCGAGGTGTCGATGCGTATCGCGCGACACCCGGACGCGCGCTAGCCGACGTAGCTCCGCCGGGACCGCCGACCCGTCGCGGCGGGTCGTCGTCGACCGCCAGCGTCGAGCGCCAGGCCCGCACGTCGGCGGTCGGCACCTCGCGCCACTCCCCGGGCGCCAGACCCTCGAGCGTCCACGGGCCGATCGCCCAGCGCACCAGCCGTAGCGTGGGATGCCCGACCGCGGCGGTCATTCGCCGCACCTGCCGGTTGCGGCCCTCCCGCAGTCCGAGTTCGATCCACGCCGTCGGAATCGCGGCGCGGTAGCGGATCGGCGGGTCGCGCGGCCAGAGTGCTGCGGGCGGCGGGAGAGCCTGCGCGCGGGCGGGTCGGGTAGGGCCGTCGTTCAGCAGCACGCCCTCGCTCAGGCGGCGCAGCGCGCCTTCGTCCGGCACGCCTTCGACCTGCGCCCAGTACACCTTCTCGAGCCGGTGCCGTGGGTCCGCGATCAGCGACTGCAGTCGCCCGTCGTCAGTCAGGAGCAGCAGGCCCTCGCTGTCGTAGTCGAGCCGCCCCGCGGGGTACACGCCCGGCACCGCGACGTGATCGGCGAGCGTCGCGCGCTCGTCGCTCCGCGCGAACCGGGTGAGCACCCGGAAGGGCTTGTTCAGGAGCAGCAGGCGCATGGGCGGCGAGGGCGTGGCGCGCTTCCAGCCGCCTCACGGCCGCTCCGGGCGGCACGGCCGCTCGCGCGGACAGGCCTGCGATCGCGGGCAGATGATGCGCGCGGGCGACTCGAGCGCGTCCACGAGCCAGCCGATCCGCAGCACCTGCGCGACCGTGCGCAGCGCTTCCTGCGCGGGGGCCGGCATCGGCGCCGAGCCTCGGGCACGACACGCCGTCCAGACCGACTCCGTGATCGCCTGCGCGTCGAGGCCCTGCGCCTCGAAAGCCGGCGCGAGGTCGATCCCGACGGAGAGCACGCGCACCGCGTCGGCCGCGTCGCGCGTGACGAGCGAGTGGCAGCAGTACAGGCGCGGGCGCCCGCCGTCGGTCATCACCGAGATCTGCGAGAACGGCTTCGCCGGCAGCGGGCCGCCGTCCGAGAACTCCTTCAGCATCCGGAACACCGCCCAGTGCGGGCACGGGTCCGGCACGAGGCTCAGGTTGCCCCACGGCAGCGGAATGCCGTTGCCGCGATAGACGGTGCGCAGCAGACCGGGCGGGTAGGCGTCGAAGAAGTGCCAGTGGCGGTACGGCGAGACCGCGGTCATCCGGCGCATCACGACCGCCGGCCCGACGCCGAGGCGACGGTGGATCGCGATGCGGTGCAGTTCGCGCACCAGCAGTTGCCGGAAGGGCGCGCGCGGGCAGAGCAGGGCACCGGCGAAGAAGCTGCACTCGAAGTCGCGCCACGCGTAGAGCGCGTCGCGCGGGCCGAGCCCCGGCGTGCCGCCGGCCGCCGGCTCCTCGCCGTCGACGCGGTCGCCGTGGATCGGCGCGACCGCACCGTCGCCGCCGTGCAGCAGCTTGTGGCCGAGGAAATAGGCGAGTTCGTACTTGAGCCGCGATTCGCGCGAGGACAGGCGCCGGCCGACCAGCACCGTGCCTGGCGCCTCGAAGCGGGCGCGGGCGAGGCCGCGGTCGAGGCGGCGCCGGTCGTCGTCGAGCCAGCGCACCTCGAGTCCGTGGCGGGCGCAGATCTCGAGCAGCCGATCCACCGACAGCGGCATCTCCCGATTGCCGGCGGCCTCCGCGGCGCGTTCGATGTCGGGGAAGTCGTTCTGCTGGGTCTCCTGCCAGACGCGGAGCAGCAGTTGCGCGAACGTGCGCCCGGAGGTGCCGGTCTGCAGCAGCAGCTCCGGCAGCGCCGCGCGCAGCAGCGCGGGCTGGAACAGGAAGGCCGGCTCGAACGGCGTGCCGTGGATCGAGGCGTCGTCGGCCGTGGCGGAGGGCTCCGCGGCGGGCTCGACGGCGCCGTCCAGGAACCACGCGGAGGGCTTGCCGAACTCGGCCGCGACGATCGCCAGCACCTCGGGCGACGGCGCGCGCTTGCCGGTCTCGAGCATCGACAGGTAGGACACCGACGGCGCATGGCGCGGGTCGCGCTGCGCGCAGCGCTGCGACAGCTCCTCGAGCGTCAGGCCGTTGCGCTTGCGCAGCGCGCGCAGCTTCGAGCCGAGCAGGCGTCCGGGGCGGACCTGGGTTTCCATCGTGGCTTCCCGCGAGCTTTTCTAGTGAACTTTACACAGTCAAATTTATTCTGTGTAAATCACAGCGGGTGGAGAATACACTGCTTTCACTCGATACACAGGACGGATTCAACGTGCAGACCATCCCCGCGCCCGCCACCCCCGACGGCGTCGAGTTCGCCGCGCCCGCCGTGCCGGGCCAGGACGAGATCCTGACCCCGGCAGCGGTGACGTTCGTGGCCGAGCTCGCTCGTCGCTTCGGGCCGCGCGTCGAGGAACTGCTCGCCCGCCGCGAGGCGCGCCAGGCCGAGCTCGACGCCGGCCGTCGCCCGGACTTCCTGCCGGAGACCCGCTCGGTCCGGGAGTCCGACTGGAAGATCGCCGGCATCCCCGCGGACCTGCTCGATCGCCGCGTCGAGATCACCGGCCCGACCGACCGCAAGATGGTGATCAACGCGCTGAACTCGGGCGCCAGGGTCTTCATGGCGGACTGCGAGGACTCGCTCTGCCCGAACTGGCCGAACGTGATCGGCGGCCAGCTGAACCTGCGCGACGCCGTGAACCGCAGCATCTCGCTCGAGAGCGGCGGCAAGCAGTACCGGCTGAACGAGAAGACCGCCGTGCTGCTGGTGCGTCCGCGCGGCTGGCACCTCTACGAGAAGCACTGGCTCGTGGACGGGCACCAGGTTCCCGGCGCGTTCGTCGACTTCGGGCTCTACCTGTTCCACAACCACGCCGAGCTGAAGCAGCGCGGCACCGGGCCGTACTTCTACCTGCCGAAGATGGAGAGCCACCTCGAGGCGCGGCTCTGGAACGAGGTGTTCGCTTACGCCGAGCAGCGCCTCGGCATCGCCCACGGCACGATCAAGTGCACGGTGCTGATCGAGACCATCCTCGCCGCCTTCGAGCTGCATGAGATCCTGTACGAACTGAAGGATTACATCGTCGCGCTGAACTGCGGCCGGTGGGACTACATCTTCAGCTACATCAAGAAGTTCAGCCGGCATCCCGAGTTCGTGCTGCCGGACCGCCACGTCGTCACGATGACGACGCACTTCCTGCGCTCGTACTCGCTGCTCGTGATCCAGACCTGCCACCGTCGCGGCGCGTTCGCGATGGGCGGCATGGCCGCGCAGATCCCGATCAAGAACGACCCGGCCGCCAACGACGCCGCGCTCGCCAAGGTGCGCGCCGACAAGGAACGCGAGGCCGGCGACGGCCACGACGGCACCTGGGTCGCGCACCCCGCGCTCGTGCCGATCGCGATGGAGGTGTTCGATCGCCTGATGCCGACACCGAACAACCTGCACCGGCTGCGCGAGGACGTGAAGGTCGAGGCGGCGGACCTCCTGCAGGTGCCGCCGGGTTCGATCACCGAGGCGGGGCTGCGCAACAACGTCAGCGTCGCGATCCAGTACATGGCGGCCTGGCTCGGCGGCAACGGTTGCGTGCCGATCTACAACCTGATGGAGGACGCGGCGACCGCCGAGATCTCACGCGCCCAGCTGTGGCAGTGGGTGAACCACCGCCGCAGCCTCGACGACGGCCGGCCGGTGACGCTCGAACTGGTCCGTGCGCTGATCGCCGAGGAACTCGCGCGGCTGCGCGCGCAGACCGGCGACGCGGCGTTCGCAGCCGGGCACTACGAGCACGCCGCGCGCCTGATCGACGAACTCACGGCCAATCCGGAGTTCGAGACGTTCCTGACGCTGACGGCCTACCGCGAGATCGCCTGATCCCCGGCCGGCCGCCACCCTTCGTTCCCCGACCCACCACCACGATTCCGAGGCCTCCCATGAGCTTCTTGACCGCCGAACAGCTGCAGCAGGACTGGCAGAACAACCCGCGCTGGAAGGGCGTCAAGCGCGGCTACACCGCCGCCGACGTGGTGCGCCTCCGCGGCAACGTCCACGTCGAGTACACGCTCGCGCGGCTGGGTGCCGAGAAGCTCTGGCGGCTCGTGAACGTAGAGCCCTACGTCAACTGCCTCGGCGCGCTCACCGGCGGCCAGGCCATGCAGCAGGTGAAGGCCGGCATCAAGGCCATCTACCTGTCGGGCTGGCAGGTCGCGGCCGACAACAACAGCTACATGGCGATGTACCCCGACCAGTCGCTCTACCCGGTGAACTCGGTGCCGGCGGTCGTCGAGCGCATCAACAACGCGTTCAAGCGCGCCGACGAGATCCAGTGCGCGAAGGGCATCGGGCCCGGCAAGCCGGGCTACGTCGACTACTTCGCGCCGATCGTCGCGGACGCGGAGGCGGGCTTCGGCGGCGTGCTGAACGCCTACGAGCTGATGAAGGCGATGATCCGCGCCGGCGCCGGCGGCGTGCACTTCGAGGACCAGCTCGCGTCCGTCAAGAAGTGCGGCCACATGGGCGGCAAGGTGCTGGTGCCCTCCAACGAAGCGGTGCAGAAGCTGGTCGCGGCGCGCCTCGCGGCCGACGTGCTCGGCATCCCGACCGTGATCCTCGCGCGCACGGATGCCGAGGCGGCGGACCTGCTGACGAGCGACGTGGACGAGAACGACAAGCCGTTCCTCACGGGCGAGCGCACCGCCGAGGGCTTCTACAAGACCAAGAAGGGCATCGGCCAGGCCATCTCGCGCGGCCTCGCGTACGCGCCGTGGGCCGACATGGTCTGGTGCGAGACCGGCACGCCGGACCTCGAGTTCGCACGCAAGTTCGCCGAGGCGATCCACGCGAAGTACCCCGGCAAGCTGCTGGCCTACAACTGCTCGCCGTCGTTCAACTGGAAGAAGAACCTCGACGACGCGACGATCGCGAAGTTCCAGCGCGAACTCGGCGCGATGGGCTACAAGTACCAGTTCATCACGCTGGCCGGCATCCACTCGATGTGGTTCAACATGTTCGACCTCGCGCAGGCGTACGCGAAGGACGGCATGACGGCGTACGTCGAGAAGGTGCAGGAGCCCGAGTTCGCGGCCCGTGACCGCGGCTACACCTTCGTCTCGCACCAGCAGGAAGTGGGCACGGGCTACTTCGACGACGTGACCACCGTGATCCAGGGCGGCCAGTCGTCCGTCACGGCGCTCAAGGGCTCGACGGAAGAAGAGCAGTTCGCCCACTGAGGTCGTGAGCCCGGCGGTCGCGGTAGGCCGCGACCGCCGGGGCTCTGGTACCCTTCGCAGCCTTGACGGACCCGCCGGCCCGCGGCGTCCGGCCCAGCGCAGTGGACATGCAGTACGACCATGGCGTGGTGCCCGCCGACGGCGAGCGCATCAGTCGCGATGCCTCGTTGAACGTGCCCGACCGGCCGATCGTCCCGTACATCGAGGGCGACGGCATCGGCGTCGACGTGACGCCGGTGATGCTGGAGGTCGTCAACGCCGCGGTCCGCAAGGCCTGCGGCGACCGCCGCAGGATCGCGTGGATGGAGATCTACGCGGGCGATAAGGCGCTCGAGGTCTACGGGCCCGGCGCGTACTGCCCCGACGAGACGCTGCACGCGCCCAAGGACTTCGTGGTCTCCATCAAGGGCCCGCTCGCCACGCCGATCGGCGGCGGCATCCGCTTTCCGGAGTCGTCGGCGCTCGGCATCAAGCCCGTCTCGAAGCAAGGCTCGCAGCGCCTGGTCCGCAAGGCCCTCCAGTACGCCGTGGACGACGACCGCGTCAGCGTCACGCCGGTCCACGAGGGCAACATCATGAAGTGCACGGAGGGCGCGTTCCGGAACTGGGGCTGCCAGCTCGCCAAGGACGAGTTCGGCGCGAAGGAGCTGAACGGCGGCCCGTGGATGTCGTTCCGCAATCCGCGCAACGGGCACGAGATCGTCGTCAAGGACGCGATCGCGGCGAAGGAGTTGACCTACGACCTCGCGCGGCTGCGCGAGGCGATCCGCGTGCCGAAGCGCGAACTCGCCGCGCAGCGCCACGTCGAAGAGGCGATGCAGCGACTGATCCCGGGCGCGAAGCGGGTCGGCACGAAGGGCTTCGGGGAGGCGGTGAGCCGTCACGTGGACGACCGCGCGCCGTGAAGCGCGTACCGCCAGCGCCGCGCCCGAGGGCCCGCCGGGCCACCCGCACTGCCGACTCCGCGAGCGGGGCCGGAACGGGTCGCCGCGGGGCCGGCGCCGTCGCGCCTGAGCGGTTCGACCCGGGCTGCACCCGCTGCCCGCGACTGGCCGCATTCCTCGCGGCGGCGCGGGTCTCGCATCCCGGCTATCACGCCCGTCCGGTGCCGGCCTTCGGCGTGGCGCGCCCCGGGCTGCTCGTGATCGGCCTCGCGCCCGGCTTCCACGGTGCCAACCGCACGGGCCGGCCGTTCACGGGCGACTACGCGGGCGTGCTGCTGTACGCCACGCTGCACGCGCACGGCTTCGCGAGCCGGGCGGTCGCCGACGACCCGGCCGACGGCCTCGAACTGCACGACTGCCGGATCACGAACGCGGCGCGCTGCGTACCGCCGGCCAACAAGCCGCTGCCGGCCGAGGTGCGCAGCTGCGCGGGCTACCTGGCCGCGGATCTCGCCGCGGTGCGCGAGGGCGGCGTGCTGCTGGTGCTGGGCCGCGTGTCGCACGAGGCGACGCTGCGCGCGCTCGGACTGCGCCCGCGGGACTTCCCGTTCGCCCACGGCGCCGAGCACTCGTTGCCCGATGGCCGGCGCCTGCTCGCGTCCTATCATTGCAGCCGCTACAACACCCAGACCGGCGTGCTGACCCCCGCGATGTTCGACGCCGTCGTGGGACGCGCACGCGACCTGCTGGACGGCCGATGAGCACCGACCCGAACGAGACGAACGGCGCCGACGCCGGCGCCCGCACACCGGCCGCCGACGCGCCGCCCGGCGGCGTCGCCGCTACCGCGCCGTCCGGCGTCGACGCCGGCGCGATCGCGTCCTCGCTCGCTCGCACGGTGCCGGCCGACTTCGACCCGAAGGGCTTCGTGGCCGCGCTGCCGAACCGCCCCGGCGTGTACCGCATGTTCGGCGCCGACCGCGAGATCCTCTACGTCGGCAAGGCGAAGAACCTGAAGAACCGCGTCGGCAGCTACTTCCGCGCCGACCTGCTCGACCCGAAGACCGTCGCGATGGTGCGGCAGATCGCCGACATCGAGGTCACGGTCACCAACTCGGACACCGAGGCGCTGCTCCTCGAGTACAACCTGATCAAGAAGCACCGGCCGCGCTACAACGTGGTGCTGCGCGACGACCGGAGCTTCCCGTACCTGTACCTGACGACCTCGCACGAGTACCCGCGCCTCAGCTTCTACCGGGGCACGCGCCGGCTGCCCGGGCGCTTCTTCGGGCCGTATCCCTCGTCGGGCGCGGTGCGCGAGACCCTGCACCAGATGCAGAAGCTGTTCCGCATCCGTAACTGCGAGGACAGCTACTTCGCGAATCGTTCGCGGCCGTGCCTGCAGCACCAGATCCAGCGCTGCTCGGCGCCGTGCGTGCGCGCGATCGAGCCCGCGGACTACGCGGAGGACGTGCGCGCCGTGGTGCGCGTGCTCGAGGGGCGCAACGACGAGGTGGCGGCCGACCTGAAGGCGCGGATGGACGCGGCCGCCGAGGGGCTCGAGTTCGAGAAGGCCGCCGCGATACGCGACCAGCTGGCGGCGCTGAACAGGATCCAGGCCGCGCAGGTGATCAACGCGGACGCCGACACCGACTGCGACGTGGTCGCCGGCGTACTCGCGGCCGGCGAGCACTGCGTCGCGGTGATGTTCGTCCGCGGGGGCCGCAACCTCGGCACCACCACGTTCTTCCCGAAGGCGCCGCAGGCCTCGCCCGAGGAGGTGCTGGCGGCCTTCGTCGCCCAGTACTACCTGCGCGGTGCGGCCCCGCCGGAGATCGTGGTCGACACCGCGATCGAGGACGCCGACGTGCTGTCCGCCGCACTTGCGGAGCGCGCGGGCCACCGGGTCGCCATCCACGTCGCGCAGCGCGGCCTCAAGGTGCGGTGGCTCGAACTCGCGCGCGAGAACGCCGCGAACGCGCTGCGGATGCGCGCCGCGACGCACGCCGGCATCGAGGAGCAGCTCGACGCGCTCGGCGAGGCGCTCGGGCTCGCCGAACCGCCGCGGCGCCTCGAGTGCTTCGACATCAGCCACACCCGCGGCGAGTCCACGGTCGCGAGCTGCGTGGTGTTCGGACCCGAGGGCCCGACGAAGTCGGACTACCGGCGCTTCAACGTCGAGGGGATCGAGCCCGGCGACGACTACGGCGCGATGCGCCACGCGCTGGAGCGCCGCTACCGCCGGGTGAAGGCGGGCGAGGCGCCGATCCCGGACGTGCTGCTGATCGACGGCGGCCCCGGCCAGCTCGCGCAGGCCGCGGCCGTGCTCGCGGAGCTCGACGTGCCGGTGCCGGCCGTGGTCGGCGTCGCGAAGGGCGCCGACCGCCGGGCCGGCCAGGAGCGGCTTTTCTTGGTGGGGCAGGAGGTGCCTCTTATACTGCCGCCGGACTCGCGCGCGCTGCACGTGATCCAGCGCGTGCGGGACGAGGCCCATCGCTTCGCGATCGCCGGGCACCGCAGCCGCCGCGCGAAGGCGCGGCAGGCGTCGGTGCTCGAGGAAGTGCCGGGGCTCGGGCCCGGGCGGCGCCGCGAACTCCTGAAGCAGTTCGGAGGACTCCAGGGTGTGCTGCGCGCCGGCGTCGAGGACCTTGCCCGCGTGCGCGGCATCGGCCACCGGCTGGCCGAGGCGATCTACGGCCACCTGCATCCCGACGCCTGAGGTTCGCGCCCGCGTCCGAGGACTCCGCGCTTGAGCACCGTCTACAACCCGGCGAACCTGCTGACCTGGCTTCGGATCGTGCTGATCCCGGTGGTCGTCGGCCTGTTCTACCTGCCGTATGAATGGGGCGACATCGCGGCCGGCCTGTTGTTCGCCGTTGCCGGCATCACCGACTCGCTCGATGGCTGGATCGCCCGCAGGATGGGCCACGTCTCGCCGCTCGGCGAGTTCCTCGACCCGGTCGCCGACAAGCTGATCGTGGCGACGGCGCTCGTGCTGATCGTCTCGCGGGATCCCACGTGGTACGTGACGCTCACCGCGGCGGTCATCATCGGCCGCGAGATCGCGATCTCCGCGCTGCGCGAGTGGATGGCGGAGATCGGCGCGCGCCGGAAGGTGGCCGTGTCCTCGCTCGGCAAGTTCAAGACCATCGTGCAGATCACCGGGCTGTCGATGATGCTGTTCCACGAGGACCTGTTCGGCCTGCCGATCTACCGGATCGGCCTCGTGCTGACCGTGCTCGCCGCGGTGCTGACGCTGTGGTCGATGGTGGTGTATCTGCGCGCGGCGTGGCCGGACCTCAGCCGTTCGGCCTGAAGCCCCGCCCCGGGGGCCTTCCGGCACCGCCGTGACGCGGCCTTGACACGGGCGGCGGGGTCACTAGAATTGTCGGCTCACCGCGGGCGGGAATAGCTCAGTTGGTAGAGCGCAACCTTGCCAAGGTTGAGGTCGCGAGTTCGAGCCTCGTTTCCCGCTCCAGATGTTCCCCAGAAACCCCGGCTCGCCGGGGTTTCGATTTTCTGGGCCCCGGCGCGGCACGGTGCAGCCCCGCGGGGCGGCCGTCGAGCGTTGCGCACGGGGCTGGCGAGATCGCGGGGTTGCCGGTGTAGGATGCACCGGGCAGGGCGTCGTGGCGGAGTGGTCACGCAGCGGACTGCAAATCCGTGTACGCCGGTTCGATTCCGGCCGACGCCTCCAATTTCCCTCACCCGAACTGCCACTTACGCCGGCCTCTTTGCCGCCCTGCTTTCTAGGCAGGGCTGAAGCAGGGGAGGTCCGCCCCGGCGCCGCCCGCACGTAGCGGCGTGCCCTCGGCGCCAGCCGCGCTGCCCCGAGCGCCGCCGGGTCCCGCGCCCACGCCCGCAGCCGGTCCTCGTCCAGCCCGAGCGCGGCGCAGGCCAGCGCCCGGCGCGGGTTGCGCTCGCGCGCCAGCCACTCGCGCGCCTCGGCCGCGACCGCCGCGCGCTCCGTCTCCGTCGCGACGAAGTCGCTCAGCGCGTAGACGCTGCCCTGCGCGTCGTCCAGCGCGCGCATCAGCACGGCGGCCCACAGCGCGCGGAGGCGGGCGTCGTGCTCGGTCACGTCAGTACCGCGCCCACGGCCCGCCGAGCAGCACGAACAGCGCGCGGGCCGCCGGCAGCTGGTACGACACTCCGCGCCGGTACTCAGGCCTCGGCCACTCGCGCCCGGTCGCGATCATCGCGACGAGCGCCGGGCTCGCGCCGTGCGCGCTGGCACACAGCTCCACCTCGGCGTCGGTCGCCCACCGCTTGTGGTGCTTCTGCAGCCGCGCGACACGCTTCGCCGCCTCGACCGTCGGGAAGTCGAACGAGCGCATGAGGACCAGCACCGCCTCGTCGGCGCGCTCCGCGCTCACGGCCGCGTCTCCAGCAGCGCGGCGATCTCGGCCTCCAGCCGCGCCACCTCCGGGTCGTCGCCCAGCCCGTGGCGGCGGTACCGCTCGGCCGCGGAGCGCAGCGCGAGCAGCCGCGACTCGCGGGTCTCGCGCGCGTTGCGCTCGGCGCGCGACTCCTTGACGTCGGCGAGCAGGGTGGACTCTTGGGCGGCGTTGACGCCCACCGTCGCCGGGAACGGGCCGCCGTCCACCCGCGGCCCGAGGTTCAGCCCGCGCCAGCTCACGGCGCACCGCCGTTGAGCATCCGCCGGAACGCCACGATGGCGTCGCTCGGCGGCGCCGGCACCTCCGCGCCCGCGCGGGCGAGCACCTTGTCGGGGTGCACCTCCGCGAGCAGCTCGTCCAGCCGCGCGGCGTGGTGCTCGTCGGCCGTCCTGCCCGCGGGCGCCGGGCCGGCCCACTGCAGGAAATCGGGCGTGTGCCGGACCTCGGCGCGCGTGACCTCGTACAGCCCGCGGATCTTCTGCTCGCTCACGGCCAGCTGCCCGCGCAGGTGCTCGCCCAGCGCGCGGAACTCGGCGTCCGACAGCGCGGCCCACTCGGCGTCGTTCGTCGGGATCTTCATATCGTGCCCTCCAGCTTCTTCGCGATCAGCTCGTCGTCGCCCGAGCGCCACGCGCGGATCAGCGCCGCGGCGCGCTCGGCGAACGCGACGCTCGCCTTCTGGACGCGCGCTGCGTTCATGTCGATGTCCTTGATCAGGCCCACCGCCTCCGGCTCCAGCATCTCGCGCGCGACCGCGGCGAACTGCGCGTGCTCGGCCGGCGACATGCCCGACAGGTAGGCCGGGGCCGACAGCACCGCGGCGACGGTGCGGCGGTCGCCGAGGCGCGCCGCGTTCATCGCGAGCGACAGGCCGCCGTCGCGCTGCGACTTCAGGTGCGCGCGGACCTCGGCGTGCACCGGGTCGCGCCCGTCGCCCACGACGCGCGTCGTCACCTCCTGCTCCAGCGCGGCGCGCCGCTGGCCCAGCGCGTCGATGGCCCGCGCGAACCGGCCGACGGCGGACTCGAACTTCGGCTGCAGCGACGGCACGAGCTTCGCGCGGTCCTTCACGGAGCGGGCGAGGTCGTCGGCGGCGCCCGCGATCGCGTAGGCGTGGCTCATGGCCTCGCGCGCGGTGGCGAGCAGCGCGGGGTCCTTCTGCAGGAACTCGCCGCGGATGTTTTCCGGGTGCGAGTCGGGCGGAAGTGTCAGTACTAGCTTCGGCGTGGTCATGGTCGTCTCCTCAAGGGGCGGCGCCGAGCGCCGTGATCTGTGAGTTGATGCTGGTCAGCTCCGCGCCCCACGCGGTGGCGAGCGCGGTCTGGCCCTGAGAGCTGGCGTGCTGCTGCGCCCAGCGGGCGCTGGACTGGAGTTGGCGCAGGACGAGCAGCCGGGTGTTGTCGGCGTCCCGCTGGTTGGTCTGCGTGTTGGTGACGGTCGTCGTCATGGTCGTGTGTCCTCAGTAGACGAAGTGGGTCGCGGTCGTGACCGGGCGGGACTGCGAGTGCAGCACCGCGTAGCGGCAGGCGTCGGCGCCGTGGTCGGGCGCGGTGGTGTCGACGTCCTCGGGCCGCAGCTCGTCACGCGGCAGGTACGGCACCGTCTGCCACCAGTAGCGGCAGCGGCGCGCGACGAAGAGGCCGGGCTGGCCCGACTGGTCGCGGGCGGCCTGCAACAATTCACGCATCCGCGCCCAGCCGCTGAGCCGCGACTTCGCGGGCCGCTGGAAGAACAGCCCGAAGCGGCGGAACTCGCCGATGAGCGTGTCGTCGAGGCCGCGGTAGTCGTCGCAGACGCCGGACTTCGCGATGCCCAAGGTGACGCAGCGGTGCGTGATCGCCTCGGCGAGCTTGCCCGGCGGCCACTGCAGCCCGCGGTTGAGGTCCGCCGGCTCCGCGACGGCCAGCTCGTCGAGAAGCACGAGGCTGCGCGCGGCGACGCGGCCGACGTGCTCGCTGGGCTGCACGCAGAAGTACGCGACGCTCGGCGCGGCCATGCCGAAGTCCATCGCGACGAACGAGCGCCAGCCCTTGGGCTTCCGGGTGATCCAGTCGTCGGGGAGCATGTGCGCATCGGGACTGACGAGGTCGCCGAAGAACGCGCCGCGCGCGATGGCCCAGTCGCCCGAGAGCCACGCCTTGAGAAGCGCCTCGTCGCCAGAACAGGCGGCTCGCAGTTTGCGTTCGTAGTCGGCGTGGTCGAGGTGCGGGTTGTCGAGGTACGTGCTGGGGCACGTCACCCAGGTCTCGCCTTCGAGCGTGTACGGGTGCCACGCCTGCTCATGCATGTACCGCTGCTGGCAGAGCTGGTGGAGGACGCCACCTGGGTTCATCGTGAAAATGCAGCGGAGCGGCACGCCCTCGGGCGCGCGCAGGTTGGAGCGCAGCAGCTCGACGCGGCGGGCGTCGCGCAGGGCGCCGAACTCCTCGACGACGAGCAGCGTGAAGCTCCGCCCCTGGAATTTGCGGTACTGACTCGGCTCGGACAGCTGGCCCAGCTCGACGACGGCGCCGTTGGGCAGGCGGAACACGTGCTCGCCGCGGTTGTGGCGCACGCCGTCGTAGGCCGCGTGCAGCAGCTCGGCGAGCGTGTCCTCCATCTCAAGCAGCGCCTTGTGGGTCTCACGGATGAGAAGCGGACGGGCGCGGGCGCCGTGCTTCTCGACGTGGCGCAGGACCACGAGCAGCGCGCCGTAGCTCTTGCCGCCGCCGCGACCGCCCGCGAGCGCGAGGTTTACGGCCTCAGGCACGGACAGCACGGCCTGCTGGTAGGCGGTCGGCGTCACGCCCACGGCAGGCGGCTCCGCAGGCGCGCCCACCGGGACGCGGGCTGGTCGGCGGTCATGCCCGAGAGCACGCGCACGGCTGACTCCAGCTCGGCGATGCGCATGCGCAGGCCCGACGCGTAGACCTCGGCGGCGCGCACCCGGTCGCGGGTCTCGCGGTGCTCGGCGCGCTCGCGGCGCAGGCAGGCCCGGACGTACTCGACGTCGGCCTCGGTCGGCGGCGTGCCCTGTGGGCGGTGGCGGTTCATGTCTCGTCGTCCTTCTGGTCGAGCACGCGCTGCTGGCTCGCGCGGAGCCGCGACATGTACTGGTCCATTGGCAGCGCGTCGGGGAGGTTGATGACCACGTTGGGTCGGGTGTCGGGCGCGTCGCCCTCGCGGTAGCCGTGCCGCGCCTTCAGCAGGAAGATCGCCGGCACGAACATCCCCTTGCGGGCGGCGGTCTGCAGCACGCCGAGCAGCTCGACCTCGTTGGCGGCGAGGCCGCGGGCGAGGGCGGCCTCCAGCCGCTCGTCGCGGTCGCGGAGCTTCCGCAGCGTGCCGGCCGAGCAGCCCAGGAACGCGGCGATCGCGGCTACGCTGAGGCCAGCGCCCGCGAGCGCCTCGGCCGCGCCGTAGCCGGCCTCCGTGCAGGTGTAGGAGCCGTCCGCGGCCTTCACGAGCGCGCCCGCGACGGGCTGCACCGCGAGCGGCGCCGGCAGGCCGGAGGAGGGCGCCTGCGCGGCCGTTTCCTGCGTGGCGCCCTGCTTAGCGGCGCGCTTCATGCGTCTAGCCATGGGAATCGGCTCCACGTTCGCGGATGCGCGGTCCGGTGTTCTGCGCGGAGGCCCAGTCGTGGCGGCTCGGCGCGCGTGCGCGGTGCAGGCGGGCATGACGTTGCTCGCCTTTTGCCGATCCGTCGGCGGGGTGGGGCGAGCGCCGCCGGGTGAGGTGCACGGTCGCGCCGGTTAGACCGGCCGCCGGACCCGACGTGAACCCGACGGAGCGTTTCCCCAGCGATTCGCTGGAGTTCGTCGAGTTCGTCGAGTTAGTCGAGTAGAGAGAAGAGTAGGAGCAGCAGCCACCCGGCGCCGTCGCGCGCCTCTGGGCGCCCGGTCCTCTGGTCCTCGCGACCAGACCCCGAAACACGCCGATCCCGCCGGACCCGACGAACCTCAGCGATTCACTGAGGTTTCGCGTCGCCGGGTTTCCTGCCCGTCGCCCGCAACCCGACGGCAGCCCGCAACCCGACGCCCGGCTCACAGCGGAAGCTCCGGCGACCCGACCCAGCGGTCGTCGCCCGACGGCCAGCGGACGGGCAGCCCGTGCGCCTCGGCCCAGTTGCGCCGGCAGGTCGCCAGCGGCGGGAGCCAGTACCCGCGGCGCTCCCGGCCGTCGTCCAGAACCGCCCGGACGCTCGTCGCGCCGCCGGCCGCCTTCGCCAGCTCCCGGCCCACGCCGGTCTGCAGCTTCAGGTCGCCCCGGCAGAGCGGCTCCGTCGGGACGAAGACCTGCCCGGACTCGTAGTCGTGCGCGTACAGCGGCGGCTCGCCCGAGCAGAGCAGCTCGTACACGTACCGGGCCGGGCCTCTCAGCGACAGCAGCTTCTGCTCGGCCCGCGCGCTGCTCTCCGGGATCTCGCCGGGGTGCCAGCCAGTCAGGTCGAGCGTCAGCAGCTCGTGCAGCATCGCGCCGTAGCCGCCGGCCTCCAGCTGCGCGACGACCGCGCGGAAGTACGCGGTGTCCTTCCGACGGTGCGCGGCCACGTCGACGACGAAGAACCGGCGGTCCAGCACGTCGGTGGGCACGACCCACTTCTCGTTGCTGGCCATCATGAGGTGGATGTAGTTCGGCTGCGTCTCGACGTCGCGGCCCTTCGCCTCGATGGCGATGGTCGGTTCCGTGATGAGCGACTTGAGAACGCTCTCGTGCTTCTTGTCGCCCGCGTAGAACGCCTCGTCGGCGAACAGCAGCACGCAGTCGCGCAGGTGCTGGTTGAAGTTGCCGACGAGGTGCGACGGCTGCGACACGGGCAGGAAGTGCCGCCCGAACAGCCTGCCGAAGTGGCGGATGGGGAAGCCCTTGCCGACGCCTTGATCGCCGCGCAGCACCACGGCGGTCTCGGCCGGCTCGCCCGGCTTCTGCACCGCGCGGGCCATCCAGCGCAGCAGGTACGCGAAGTGCACCTCGTTGCCGCTGCAGACGTTCTCGAGCAGGTGGCCCTTGAGCAGCGACCAGTCGCCCGGCACCGGGTCGTACGCGAAGCCACGCCACAGGTTGTAGTAGCCGTCGCGCTCCGGCGCGCCCGGCGCGAACACGAGGAAGTCGTACTGGCGGCGCTGCGCGTGGTCCAGCCACCAGTGCCCGAGGCGCTTCATCACGAGGCCGCCGTCCGCCTTCCTGCCGGCCTCGACCTGCCGGTGCATGTACGAGTTGCGAAAGTCGTCGAACGACTGGAACGTGAGCCGGTGCCGGTCGAAGGCGGCGTCGTACACCTCCTCGACCACGCGCGTCTTGCCGCCGATGTTCCGCGCGACGAAGTGCCGCTCGTTCAGCTCGCG
The DNA here is from genome assembly GCA_027531255.1 of Steroidobacteraceae bacterium. GTDB lineage: Bacteria > Pseudomonadota > Gammaproteobacteria > Steroidobacterales > Steroidobacteraceae > JAPZRU01. The sequence goes on from JAPZRU010000008.1 coordinate 261,037, forward strand.
CAGCTCGGGCTCGTCGGCCTCCCGCTTCGCGCGCTCGATCTGCCGAAGCGCGTACCGCTCGGCGTTGCGGCCGCATTCCAGGACCGACGCGCTGATCTTGAAGTCCGGGTCGGTGAGCACCGAGAAGATGACGTCGTCGGGCACCTTGGCCCGGACGAGCTGACACGCGACGTCGAACACCCACGCGCTGCGGGAGTTGTCGCGCGGCTTCGGGCGCTCGTCGTCCTTGCCGTGGAGGATGGCGACCTTGATGCGATCGTCCACGCCGTACTGGTCCAGATCGTCGAGGCTGGCGAGTCGGCGCACGCTCGTCGGCGCGACGACCCTCGGCGGCTGCTCGGCGGCGGCGCGCTGCTGCGCGTCGGCCATCTTGAACAGGCCCAGCGGGTGCACGTTGTCCCAGCTCGCGCTGGCGATCTTCGTCGCGCGCGGGGTTCGACCCCTCGCGCGCTTCCTCGCGTCGGGGAAGTTGACGGTGCCGGGCAGCCGCAGGATCCGGTCGATGTTGAAGCAGTGGTCGCCGCCGAGGACCAGCTCCAGGCGCTTGTTGTAGAGGTCCATCCGCTCGATGTCGTCGGGACCGTCAAGCGCGACTGGCTCCTGCAGCTTCCACACGGCCTGGTAGCCGTTGCCGCTGTCGACGATGCACGTCGGTTCCGGCACACCGGCCGGGCGCTTCGCCGTGAGCGTCGCCAGCATGCGCTCGCGCTCCGGCACGAAGTCCTCGCCCGCGCGCGGGTCGAGGTCGACGTGCAGGAACCGCACGCTGGCCAGCTCCTCCTTCTTGGCCTTCGCGTCGGGCACGCGCGGCTCGTTGACGGCCCAGTAGACGCCGCGCTCTGCCTCGTGCTGGATCTGCAGCCACTGCCGCACGTCGTCGGCACAGCGGAGCGTCCCGTCGAACGTGCGCGCGTGCGGTGCGCCCCGTGACCTGGTGTCGAGCGCGTACAGCGTCCACGGCCCGCCGGGCAGCAGCTGCCGCAGGAAGAGCAGCGCGTGCTCGACGTCAGGCGTTGGAGTCACGCGCCACCATCCACGCGTCGAGGTCGGCGACCGTGAAGCGCACGACCTTGCGGTCTCCGGGGCGGTGCGAGCGCGGCCCTGCGCCCTGCTCGACGGCGCAGCGCAGCGCCTTCGGCGTCATGCCGAGGTAGTGCGCGGCCTCGTCGTAGCTGAGGTACTTGCGCGGCGTGACCGGTAGGTCACCGGCCTTGATGGCCTGCTCATGCGCCGCGCGGATATGCGCGGGCAACTCGGCCTTCAATGCGTCGAGAATCGTCTGCACCCACTCCGGGTGCGCCCCATCGGTGGACATACTCGCGGTCCTGTCGTCGAGGCAGAACGGAGTTCCTCCGCGGTCGCCCGCGGACGCGCGCCTCTGCGATGGCGCGACGTTGTTCTGGTTCTCCGTTTCTGTCGACGCGGGGTCGGCTCTGGTGCCGACCGCCTATCCGCGCGGTTCGCCCGAGGCCCGATGGACACGGGTGGGCGATGTGCCGCGGATTCTTGCCTGCCGGCGCCGCGTGCGCAAGGGAGTTTGGGATCTAAATGCCGCTGAAGGCCGCGCGGCACTAGGAGGGCAGAGCTACGAAGTCGCGCTCTGCCGCAAGCGTGCCGCCGCGGTCGGCGTTACGGCCTCACGACTGCGCCCTGCTAGTCGCTCGGTGGTTTGTCACACTTCGTCGAGCCGGCAGTGGGCGGCGTCTTGTCGGGGCGCTCGGGATGGTAGACGCCATAGGCTTTCATCCGGCCCTGCTCGTAGGTCACCCACAGGTTGTAAGGCCGGAAGTAGAACCTGCGGGACAGCCCGTCTTCTGATGGCTCGACGAAGGAGGGGTCGCCGAAGCGTGACTGGACCGCTTCGAGTGAGTCCCACGCGCTGACGCCGTCGAGGCTGGGCGCATTCAAGAGCGAGCCGTTGCTGGCGACGATGCGCACATTCCACGCGCCCACGTCGCGCTTGAACGAGACTAGGAACGCGGTCTCGATCTGCTCTTCGGTGCCCTCTAGGGCATAGACGTACTGCGTCCAAATTGGATCGTTCTCGATCTTGCAGATGTACGCCGGACGCCCCTTCAGAAACTTCACGTCGTCTTCGGAAGCGCCGAGCTTCACGCCGTTCAACTCGTTGAATGGCTTCGGCCTGTCCACGAGCCGGCTCACGGGCGCCCACGCGACCGCGACCGCGACACCGACGCCGGTCAGGACGAGGAGGCCGATGCTCGCGCGCTTCAGGCCCGTGCCCCACCGCCAACGGTCCTTTGTGACGGCGTACAGCGCGACGATTCCGAGGAACAGACACCCCAGAAAGATCCCTGTGCCTACGCTCATTCCGTGCCCCCCGGTTGGCGCGTAGTTGTTCGTTCTTGACGACCCGCGGCTTCCTCACCGCACGTGCATTGTCTCGACGCGTGACCTGATGCGCGAGTGCATCTTTACGGAGGCGGAGAGGGTGATCAGTCCTCTCCGTCCGCAGCAGGCATCTTCTTCTCAGCCGTTCATGTCAAGCCGGCCCTGCATCGGCGGCATCGCGGGCATGTCCTCGGCGTCCCAGTCGCCCGCGTACGGGAGCAGGAAGTAGCCCACCCGCTTCATCTCCTTCATCGACGGCAGCTCGCCGTGGAAGTGCACCACCACCTTCCGTCCGCCCGACAGCGGGAACACCGCGGTCGTGACGCCCGGCTCGTCAGTGGTCGTCCTGCCGTTGCTGCTGTTCGCGGCGGCGACCTTCTTCTCGGCGCGCGGCTTCTCTTCCTTCTTCGTCGGCGCGGGCTTCGCGTTCAGCTTGCGCTCCCACGCCGCGCGGTCGGTGCTCCACTCGTCGAACTCGTTCAGCACGAGGCTCGCGCGCCTCGCGTACTCGTCCACCGTGCCGCCCGCGACGCTCTTGTTGGCGTTGCTGAAGCGGCGCTTCAGCGTCTCCAAGTTCTCCCGGGCGTACTCGACCGTGCGCTGCTCCGGCTCCAGCAGCGCGAAGAGCTTGGAACACGCCGTGCGGCGGGCCTGCGCCGTCGCGGAGGGCCAGTAGCTCTTCTCTTCGAGGATCTTCAGGAACTCGAACACTTCATCGAGGTTAGTTGCCATCGTAATGCTTCCTTTCGGTGATACGGTTACCACGACAGCCGGGCGGCTGCCGCAGGGCTATTGTGACGGCAGTGGCCCAGATTGCAAGAGAGACGCGAAAAGATTTTTCGTCGAGCGCTATGTGGCGTCGTTCAGCCCATGATCTACCGAGACTTTCTGACTACTAGTCAGATGCTATTCGGGAGCCAGTCTGGCTCCCGCGCCGGCCTCCGGAGATGTTCCCGAGGTCGACGTCAGATGAAATCTGTCTAGACAGCTGTCTAAGCGACGGGGTGTATCGCGTCTCGGCGGCAAGGCTGACGCACCTTCCGGTGCGCGGAAGGGCATGCAAGGCCCATAGAAACGCGATTCAATTCAATTAAATAGGCGAGGCGGGGGTGACGCTCTGCACGGTGCCATGGTGCCCGGGCCACGTGATACTGTCAGCGGTACTGCGTGGGACCTGAGGATCGGCCGGCCGCAAGACGGCCGGCCAGATCTGTACAGACGGCTGTCTTCGGGTGGGGCTGCTGGCCGGCGAGCGGGGAGCGTGCGTCGGGCGGGCGGCGCTCACGCGGCTGCGAGGTGGACGGACTGGGCCGGAGTTGGGCGCGGTTCCGCGAGTCGCATAAGGGCCAGCGCCTCCGGCGGCGCGAGCTTCAGGAAGTACCGCGACATCTGCTCCTGCGACCGGCGCAGCGGCCGGTCGAGTGCTCGCACGTCGATGTAGCGGCTGTGCACGTCGCGGCGCAGGCGGTGGTTGGAGATCGCCCGCGCGTGGAACTCCGACAGGCCCACGTAGGCCGCGTGCGTGCACCACGTGTGCCGCAGGTCGTGGCCGTACTTGAAGCCCGGCATGTCGTCCTCCATCAGCCTCGCCACGTGCCCGGACTCGCTGCGGTCGCTCGGGAACAGGAACGGCGACTCGTACATGGCCGCGCGGTGCGCCTCGCGCAGGCGGCGCAGGCTGGCGACCATCGCCCGGCTGAGCGGGATGTCGTACGCCTTGTCCTCGCCGCCCTTCGGCCGCGGCTGGTGTAGCACGCGACGGCGCAGGTCGAGGTGCCGCCACTCGGCCGAGAGCAGCGCCGTGCGGCGCGCTGCCGACAGTAGGAACAGCAGGTGCATCTCGCGGCGGATCGGCGACTTGATCGTGCCCCACTGGGCGAACCAGCCGCGGATCGCGCGGGCGTCCATCAGCGGCGCGTCCTTCCGCGGCTTCTCCTTGTGCCACGTCACCATGCGGCACGGGTGCTGGTCGGGCAGGTAGCTGTGCGCGGCGCGCGCGAACACGTAGACCGCGCGCAGCACGCGCATGCAGTGGTTCGCGTGGTACGGCCCGCCGCCGCCGTCCGTCGGGCGCCCGCGGCGCGCACGACGCTGCTTGTCCTCGTCGGTCAGCGCCTCCTGCCGGTTCTTGATGCGCTTGTGCCGGTTCGCGACCTCCACGGGGTTCTCGGCCAGCTCCTTCAGCGGGCGGTCGAGCCAGTCGCGCAGCGTGCGCTCCAGGACGTCTTCGTACTGCTCGACAGTGCGAGGCGAGGCGTCGACGAGTCGCTGCTCGCGGTAGAGCGCCCACGCCTGCCGCAGAGTGATGCCCGCCGGCTGCTTGCCCGGCGCGGCCTTGCCGGCGCGCAGCTCCGCGCGCTTCAGCTCGGCCGCCTTCACCGCGTCGGCGACGCTCATGTCAGGGTGGTGCCCGAGCACCTCCTTGTGCTGGCGCCGCTGCCCGAGCACAGTCAGCTCGGTCTGGAACGTCCAGCTCTTGCGGTCGCGGCCGACGACGAGGAACAGGCCCGGCTTGCCCGAGGCGCGCGAGTACTGGCCGTGCTCCGCAAGCGCGAGCCGCTCGACGGCGCGGTCTGTGATGAGTGGCATGAAGCAGGATCTCCGCAGGGCGGGGGCACCAGACCATCCGGTGCGCGTGGCCCTCCCTGCGCCTTACTGTTCCTGCAAGTGCCTGCCCGAGCAAAGGAAAGGCGAGGCAAGGCAAGGCATCTAGCGGCTGCAAATCCGTGTACGCCGGTTCGATTCCGGCCGACGCCTCCAAATTTCGGTGACCCGGCCGTGCCGGCTCCGGCGCAGCGAAGCGCTCTCCCATTCTGATTCCATTTCGCTCCGCGCATTCCTGGTCGAAGCGCGCGGGATATCGTTGCCTGAGACGCTCAGCCGCGGCGCAATGTCGTCCGTCCCGAGCCGACAGGGACGCGCGCGATGTCTGCCGCTGCCGGTGCGCGGCGACCGCGTGCGCCGCCGTTCGTCAATCCGCCGGGCTACGCCCGGCACCGGCCCGAGTCGACGCTGCTGTATCGCCTCGTCGAGCAGCACTACCCTGCGTTCCGTGAACTGCGCGCCGAGAGTGGCCGGCCGCTCCCGGTCTACGTGCAGCAGGAGTTCGAGTCGTTCCTGAAGTGCGGTCGCCTGGAGGAAGGCTTCCTGCGTGTGCGCTGCGAGCAGTGCCACGCGGAGACGCTGGTCGCATTCAGCTGCAAGAAGCGCGGGTTCTGCCCCTCGTGCGGGGCGCGGCGCATGGCCGAGACGGCGGCGCTACTCGCCGACGAGGTGCTGCCGGACCAGCCGCTGCGCCAGTGGGTGCTGTCGCTGCCGCACGCGCTGCGCTTCCTGCTGGCGAGGGACCCGGCGGCGCTGACGCTCGTGCTCGGTGTGGTGTACCGGACGATCGCGCGGCACGTGATCGAGCGCGCCGGACTCACGCGCGCGAGCGGTGCGACCGGGGCGATCACCGTGGTGCAGCGGTTCGGCTCGGGTCTGAACCTGAACGTGCACTTCCACCTGCTGTTCCTCGACGGTGCGTACAGGGCTGTGGGCGGCGAGCCGCCGGTGTTTCAGCCCGCCCCCGCGCCGGGCGCGGTTCTCGCTGCACGCGGGCGTGGACGTGGCGCCGCGCGATCGTTCGACGCTCGAGCGGCTGTGCCGGTACATCAGCCGGCCGCCGGTGGCGAGCGAGCGCCTGGCGCTGACGCCCTCGGGACAGGTGCGCTACGCGCTG
>JAPZRU010000001.1 GCA_027531255.1 Steroidobacteraceae bacterium
GACCGAGATCGTCGGCGCGGTGAAGAAGGTTGCGGACATCGTCGCCGAGATCGCCGCCGCTTCACTGGAGCAGTCGGCCGGCATCGAGCAGGTCGACAAGGCCGTGATGAGCATCGACGAGGCGACGCAGCAGAACGCGGCGCTCGTCGAGGCAGCCTCGGCGGCCGCGGTGCCCGGTGAAGTCGCCACGACCGGAGACGGTCACGGGCAGGTGCTGAGCTTCAGCGTCGCCACCGAACTGTATGGCGTGCCGATCCTGTCGGTGCAGGAGATACGCGGCTGGGAGCGCGCCACTGTGCTGCCCCGATCCGCGGAACACGTGCGCGGGGTGATCAACCTTCGCGGCCAGATCGTGCGAGTGCTGGACGTTCGGCGCCGGGATCGGCGGCCGGTCGCCTGAGGTCTGAGGGCGGCGGCTACCGGAGCTCACGCGTCGATGCGTCGGCGCCGCTCTGGCGCACGAGCTTCTCGTTCTCCAGAACACCGCGACCACGAACGCGACGAGTACGAACACGAACAGGCCGCGCACGCCGAGCGCGCGACGGATCGAGACCTGGCCGCCGTAGTGGAGCAGCGGTCCGTCGTCGCGCGGCTCGTCCAGCAGGTGACGGGAGCGCGGCATCGCGGATCCTGGACGGCGATGCCGCGAGTATGGGAACGGCTCAGCGCACCGGAACGGCCAGGACGCGCGAACGGGTGCAGGCGTACAGCCGATCGCCTCGCGCGGGCCGCACCGGGTGGCCACCGGTCAGCGAACCGAACGACGGCAGCACCGCGTGGTCGGCGCGCACCCAGAACACTGGCAGCCGCGCGCGATCGCCGCCCGCCGCGAGCACGGCGACCGGGTGCAGGTGACCGGCCAGCACGTAGCCGAGCAGGCCGCGACCGGGTTCGTGGCGCAGTTCGAAGGCGCCGAGGGCGAGGCCGTCCGCGTGCCAGGTCACGGCCTCCGCGAGCCAGCCCAGCCCGCCGTGGCGGTCGTGGTTGCCGGCCACCACCTCGATCGCGAGCCGGGGGTGCGCGGCACGGAACGCTCGGAACGCGGCGAAGAAGTCGTCGGCCGGGTCGGGTGCGGCGTGGAAGAAGTCGCCCAGCACGACGAGTCGCTCGAGCGCGTACTCGCGCAGCAGCGCGGCGAGTCGCTCGAGATCGGCTGCGGCGGCCCCGGCGGGCCAGGCGAGACCGCTGCGTCGGAAGGCGTCGTCCTTGCCGAAATGGAGGTCCGCGACGACGAGTGCGCGGTGCGCCGCACAGATCAGCGCGCGCTCGGGGTGCAGCAGCACTCGTTCGCCGCCGAGTTCGAGTTCGAGCACCTGCGCCGTCCGCTCAGGCATCGCCCGCCGCCCGCTCGAGCGTCTCCACCATCCGCAGCACGCGGGTCTCCCAGTCCTCGGTCGAGACGACCTGGCTCTGCAGCGCTTCCGCCCACAGTGGGAATGCGAGCGGCGTCAGGCGCGGCGGCTCGACGAGCGCGACCGGGCGCCCGGCGAGATTCTCGAGGCATTCGCGCAGGCGCGCGGCTTCCAGCTGGCCCTCGAGCACCTCGCGCGTCGCCTGCGCGACCAGTCGATTGTCGGGGTCGTAGCGGACGAGCACGTCGTAGACGAGGCCGCTCGAGGCCTGCAGCTGACGCGTGGTCTTGGCGCGGCCCGGCAGTCCCTGCAGCACGAGTCCGGCGATGCGCGCGATGTCGCGGAACTGCCGCCGCGCGACCTCCGAGACGTTGACCGCTGCGACGAGAGCGTCGACGAGCCCGTCCGGTGCAAGCGCCCGCGCGAGCCCTTGCGCGTCGATCCCGATCGGTTCGGGAGACAGGAGTTCGAAGCCGTAGTCGTTGAAGGACAGCGTGAAGGTCGCGGGCCGCTCGCGCGACAGGCGATGTGCGACGAGGGTCGCGAGACCTTCGTGCACCGCGCGGCCCGCGAAGGGGTAGACGAACAGGTGATGACCGTGACGGGTGCGCAGCCGTTCGGCGAGCAGTTCGCGGTGGCTCGGCAGGCGCGACCACCGTGCCTGGAGGTCGAACAGCGGCCGGAGCAACCGGAGCTCCGGCTCGGCGTCGACGACGGCGGCGTCGGGTGCGGACGCGGGGTCGGTGCTCGACGCGGGGCGGCTCGCGAGCACGTCCAGCAGGGCGTCGGCCAGCTCGGTGGACAGCGGCATCCGACCGCCGCTCCAGCGCGGCGTCGCGCGCGAGCGCTTCGTCGCAAGGCGCACGTAGCCGACCATGCCGCGGACGCGGACCAGCTGCACCACGCGTCCCGCGAAGACGAACGCGTCGCCCGGCTTCTGGCGCGCCACGAAGGCCTCCTCGATGGTACCCAGCGAGCCGCCGCCGACCCATCGCAGCTCCAGCGTGCCGTCGCTCGTGATCGTGCCGATCTGCGTGCGGTGCAGCCGCGCGAGCCGCGGTTCGGGGACGCGGTAGAGGCCGTCCACGAGCGCGACGCGCCGGTACTGCGGGTAGGCGCTGAGCGCCTGCCCGCCGCGGGTGACGAAGTCGAGCGTCCAGGCCCACTCTTCATCGGACAGCGTCGCGTACGCGTGGGTGCCGCGCACCTCGCGGAGCAGCGCGTCGGCCGCGAATCCGGGACCGGCCGCGAGCGTGACGAGATGCTGGGCGAGGACGTCGAGGCAGCGCACGAGCGGCCTTCGCGCCTCTACGCGGCCGTCGAGCGCAGCGCGGCGTGCGGCCGCGACCTCGGCGAGCTCGAGCGCGTGGGTCGGCACGCACAGCACCCGGCTCGCCGCGCCGGGCCGATGCTGGCTGCGACCGGCCCGCTGCAGCAGTCGCGCGATGCCCTTCGGGCTGCCCACCTGCAAGACCTGCTCGACCGTCGCGAAGTCGACGCCGAGATCGAGCGACGAGGTGCAGACGACGCACTTGAGCGCGCCGGCGCGCAGGCCGTCCTCGATGCGCGCCCGCACGTCGCGTGCGATCGACCCATGGTGGATCGCGACGCGGTCCAGCCACTCGGGCCGCGCGTCCACTATCGCGCGGTACCAGGTCTCGGCCTGCGAGCGCGTGTTGGTGAAGAGGAGCGTCGTGGCGGCGGCTTCCAGGGACTCGAGCACGGGCGCGAGGAGCCGCAGGCCGAGGTGTCCCGCCCAAGGGAAGCGCTCGATCGTGCTCGGCCGGATCGAGTCGATCCGCGTGTCGCGCGGATCGGGGGCGCGCACGATCGCGGGATCGCCGGCCGGGCCCGCGAGCACGCGGGCCGCTTCGGCGAGGTTCGCGATCGTCGCCGACAGTCCGAGCGTGCGCAGGCCGGGGGACAGGGCGCGCAGCCGGGCGAGCGCGAGCTCCAGCTGCACGCCGCGTTTCGAGCCGAGCAGTTCGTGCCACTCGTCGACGACCACTGTGCGCACGGCCGCGAGCCACGGGCCGCTCTCGGCGTAGCTCAGCAGCACCGACAGGCTCTCCGGCGTGGTGACGAGCGCGTGCGGCGGCTTGGCGCGCTGGCGTGCGCGCACGCTGGAGGCGGTGTCGCCGGTGCGCAGTTCGACGCGCCACGCGAGTCCGAGCGCGTCCGCGGCGGACTGCAGGTGACCGCGAAGATCGGCCGCGAGCGCGCGGAGCGGCGTGATCCAGAGCACGCGTGGCCCGGTCGGCGCGGCGACCGGGCCCGGTTCGTCGAGCGCTTCGATCACGGGGCCGAGCCAGGCGGCCAGCGTCTTGCCGCTGCCCGTGGGCGCGTTCACGAGGGCCGCGCGGCCCGCGGCGTGCAGCGCCCACGTCTCGCGCTGGAAGGGGTGCACCGACCAGCCGCGTGACGCGAACCAGCGCTCGACGCGGCTCGCGCCGTTCGACCCGCTCACGACGGCGTCCCGTCCCCGATCAGCGCCTCGAGGTTCGCCAGCGTGTCGGCCTCGCTGGCCGGCTTGTCGTGGCGCCAGCGGGCGATCCGCGGGAAGCGCAGCGCGATGCCGGACTTGTGACGCGTCGAGCGGTTGATGCCCTCGAACGCGAGTTCGAACACCTGCACGGGCTCCACGGAGCGGACCGGGCCGAAGCGCTCGACCGTGTGTCGGCGGATCCAGCGGTCGACCTCGAGGATCTCCGCGTCGGTGAGGCCGGAGTAGGCCTTCGCGACGGGCACGAGCCCGGTTCCGCGCCAGACCGCGAAGGTGTAATCGGTGTAGAGGCTCGAGCGGCGGCCGTGGCCCGGCTGTGCGTAGACCAGCACGCCGTCGAACGTGAACGGCTCGATCTTCCACTTCCACCACGCGCCGCGGGTGCGGCCGGTGCCGTAGACGGACGACTTCGCCTTCAGCATCAGTCCCTCGACCCGACGCTCGCGCGAGCCCTCGCGCAGGCGGGCGAGTTCCGTCCAGGAGTCGGCGGCGACGAGGTCGCCCACGATCAGCGGCAGCGGCAACGCAGGCCGCAGCGAGTCGAGCCGTGCCCGCCGCTCCGCGATCGCGAGCGAGCGGAGGTCGCGGCCGTCCTGCTCGAGCAGGTCGTAGGCGAGGAAGCGCACCGGCGCGGACTCGAGCAGCTTCTTCGACAGCTTCGTGCGGCCGATGCGCGTCTGCAGGACGCCGAAAGGCAGCACGCCTTCGTCTGCGTGCCAGGCGAGTACCTCGCCGTCGAGCGCCAGTCCGTCCGGCAGGCGCGCCGCGGCCGCGGCGAGCTCCGGAAAGCGCTCGGTGACCAGTTCCTCGCCGCGCGACCACAGGTAGACCTGGCCGCCGCGCTTGACGAGTTGCGCGCGGATGCCGTCCCACTTCCACTCGGCCTGCCAGTCGCGTACGTCGCCGAGCTGCTCCGGCGGGTGCTCCAGCGGCGAGGCGAGGAAGAACGGGTAGGGGCGCGAGCCGTCGTGCTCGGCGCGCTGCTCGGGGTCCACGAGACGCGCGTAGAACTCGGGGCTGGGCGACCAGTCGCCCATCAGTCGGTGCTCGATCGCGGGCCGCGGCAGGTTCGCCACTTCGGCGAGCGCGCGCGCGACCAGCGTCTGCGAGACACCGACCCGCAGTTCGCCGGTCAGGAGCTTGTTCAGCAGGAAGCACTCGCGCCACGGCAGTCGATGCCACCACGCCAGCACCTGTTCGCGCTGGACCTCGGGTGGCAGTCCGCGCAGCGGCAGCAGGCGGTGCTCGACCCACTCGGTGAGGGCCACGTCGTCCTGGTCGGCGCCGTCGTCGCGTCGGTCGAGCAGCAGCGCGATGGTTTCGGCGAGGTCCCCGACCGACGCGTAGGCCTCCTCGACGAGCCATTCAGGTTCGCCGCCGATCTCGACCAGCCAGCGGCGCAGCAGCGCAGGCCCGATGAAGCGCTTGAGGCGGCGGCCGGAGAGGAACCAGACGGCCCACGCCGCGTCCGCCGGCGGTGCGGCGCGGAAGTACGCGACGAGCGCCTGCACGCGCGCGTTGGTCGACGTGGTGGTGTCGAGGGCATCGTAGAGGGCTGCGAATGCGCGCACGGGTCAGGCTTCCCGGGCGCGCTCGGGAACCGCGGGTGCATTCGCGTCGGTCGGCGCGCCGACTGCCCCGAGCGGCGGGCCGCCTGCGGTGGCCGGCGTGTCGGTGCCACCATCCTCGCCCGCGAAGGCGGTTTCGAGCGCGCCCGCCTCGACGCCCTGCTCGCGCAGGTAGCGCACGAGCACGTCGGAGTGCCCGTGCGTCAGCAGCGCGCGGCGCGCACGGGTCTCGCGGATCGTGCGCAGCAGCGATGGCCAGTCGGCGTGGTCGGAGAGTACGAAGCCGCGGTCGTAGCCGCGCCGGCGTCGATTGCCGCGAACGCGCATCCAGCCGGAGCAGAAGCCGGTCGAGGCCTTGCCGAAGCGGCGCATCCACGGCGTCGCGTCCGCGCCCGGCGGCGCGACGATCAGTTCGCCCGCGTAGTCCTTGCGCGCCGCCGAGACCGGCAGCGTCGGCACCATCGCGACGCCGGCCTCGCGGTAGACGTCGGTGAGCGTGGCGACCGCGCCGTGCACGTACACGGGTTCGTCGGTGACGCGCAGCAGTTCGGCCAGCACGCGCTGCGCCTTACCCAGCGCGTAGCACCCGAGCACGGAGGCCACGCCGGCACGGCGGTTCGCCAGCCACCACTCGCGGATCTCGTCGACGACTTCCGCGGTCGGACGCCAGCGGTAGATCGGCAGCGCGAACGTCGCCTCGCTGACGAACGTGTCGCACGCGACCACCTCGAACGGCGCGCAGGTCGGGTCCGGCTCGCGCTTGTAGTCGCCGGAGATCACCCAGGTGGCGCGGTCGGCCTCGATGCGGATCTGCGCCGAGCCGAGCACGTGGCCCGCGGGATGGAACGAGACGCGTGCGCGGCCGAACGCGAGCGGCTCGCCGTACTCGACGGGCACCACGTCCACGTCGCCGAGTCGCTTCCGCAGGATGCCGAGGCCCGGGCGTGCGGCCCAATAGCGCGCGTGCCCGAGGCGCGCGTGGTCGCTGTGCCCGTGCGTGATCACGGCGCGCTCGACCGGGCGCCACGGGTCGACGTGGAAATCGCCGGCCGGGCAGTACAGCCCGGCGGCCGTGGGCACGACCAGTGGCGCGGAAGTGGGCTCGGGCATTCCGAAATTCGGGTCGGTGGACGAGGCGAAGTGGGGTGGCGGCCCCGGACATCAAGCCAGGCTGGACGTTGTACAGCCTATGTATTGGACGAATGTTAGGGGTTGGGCCGGTCACTTGCTATACTCCACGGACCGCATCGGCGGCCCGCCGAATCCGGCCGGCCGACAGTGACGAATCAAGGACATCCAGGTCATGGCGGATTCAGTGCTCATACGCATCGCCCGGGGCGATCAGGCCGCGGTGGCCGAGTGCATGGATCAGTTCGGAGCGCTGGTCTGGGCGCTGGCACGCCGTCTGTCGCCGAACCGGGACGATGCCGCGGACGCGGTCCAGGAGATCTTCCTGGACGTCTGGAAGTGCGCCGCGCGTTTCGATCCCGCGCAGGGATCGGAGAAGGTGTTCGTCACCACGATCGCGCGCCGCCGCCTGATCGACCGCCTCCGCCGCCACTCGCAGCTGCCCGAGTTCGCGCCCACCGAGGAACTCGACGTCGTCGGCTGGGCCGAGCCCGGCACGCGCGGCGAGGTCTGCGTGGAGGCGGAGCGCGCGGCCCTCGCGGTTGCGAAACTGAAGCCGGATCAGCAGAAGGTCATCGAACTCTCGGTGCTGCACGGGTTGTCGCACAGCGAGATCGCTGAGAAGACGGGCATGCCGCTCGGCACGGTCAAGACGCAGATGCGGAGGGGCCTGATCCAGGCCCGCGAGCTGATGCGGATCGCCGTCGGGACGGACGAGCCTGCGGACATGGACGGCGCGCGCCCGGCGAGGTTGCCGGCGGCGGCCGCCGTCCGAGGTGCGGGGTCATGAACGGCGCGTACATGCAGGATGAACGCATCCTCGACCTGCTGACGCTGCAGGCGACGGAAGGGCTCGCGGCCGACGGGGCTGCCGAACTCGACCGGTTGCTGGCAGCGCATCCGGGTGCGGATCGCGAGGTGCTCGAGAGGACGGCGGCGGCGCTGTGGCTCGCGGGCGACGTCGGGCTGGACGAACCGCTGCCGCCGGCGCTTCGCGCGAAGGTGCAGGCGCAGGGCGAGGCATGGCTCGCGTCGCGGCCTCCCGTGGTCGCACCCGGGCCGCGCGCGCCGGTGACCGATCTCGCGTCGGTGCGCGCCGAGCGTGCGGTGGCCACGGGGGTCGCGGCGCCGGTCGGGCCGACGCCGGGCGGAGTCTCGCTGGGCTGGTGGGCCGCGGCGGCCGCGGTCGTTCTCGCGATCGCCGGCTGGTACCCGCGTTTCGCGGGCGACTCCGCTGCGCCGGTCGCGCAGGCGCCCGTCACGTTGCCCGCGCCCGTCGAGCCGGCGCCGATCGAGCCGGTCGCTCCCGATCTCGCGGCGGAGCGCGAGGCGCTGGTCGCCGCCGCCGCCGCCGCGCAGCGGCTCGTACGATGGGACTGGGCCGGCACCCCGGATCCTGCGGCCGCGGGCGTCCGCGGCGACGTGGTCTGGGATCCGGAGCGCCAGCAGGGCTACATGCGTTTCGTCGGGCTGCGCTCGAACGACGCGAGCGTCGAGCAGTACCAGCTCTGGATCTTCGACGCGGAGCGCGACGAGCGTTTCCCGGTGGACGGCGGCGTGTTCGACGTGCCGGCGGGGCGCGACGAGGTGATCGTGCCGATCGACGCGCGCCTCGCGGTCGCGAAGCCGGCGGCGTTCGCGGTCACGGTCGAGAAGCCGGGCGGCGTGGTCGTGTCGTCGCGCGAGCGCATCGTGGTGCTCGCCAAGGCGCCGGCCTGAGTCCGTCGCGGGGCCCGCCGTCGCGGCGGGCCCCGCGCTCTCGGGTATCCTCGGGCCCGTGAGCCCTCCCGCCGACACCCAGTGCGCCGGCGCCGTGCTGCTGGTGCGGCCGGCGACGTTCGCCTCGAACCCCGAAACCCTCGCCACCAACCGCTTCCAGGGCGCGCTCGCGCCCGGCGAGTTCGTGCGCGAGGCCGTGCTCCACGAGTTCGACCAGCTCGCGGGACTGCTCGCGGACGAGGTGCGCGTGCACGTGGTGCACGACACCCCGGAACCGCCCAAGCCCGACGCGGTGTTCCCGAACAACTGGTTCAGCACGCACGCGGACGGCACCGTGGTGCTGTACCCGATGCTCGCGCCCAGCCGGCGCGCGGAGCGGCGCCGTGAACTCGTCGATGCGCTGGCGACCGAGGGCCCGTATCGCATCGCGCGCGTCGTCGACCTGTCGCACTTCGAGTTGCAGGGGGCGTTCCTCGAGGGTACCGGCAGCCTCGTGCTCGACCGCGTCGCGCACGTCGCGTACGCGTGCCGCTCGCCGCGCACGCACGCAGCACCGCTCGCCGCGTTCGCCCGTGCAATGGGCTACGAGATCGAGGCCTTCGACGCCGTGGACGACGGCGGCACGCCGATCTACCACACCAACGTCGTGATGTGGATCGGCGACGGCATCGCCGCGATCGGCGCCGAGGCGATCGCCGACCGCGAGCAGCGGCGGCGCGTGCTCGACCGGCTGTCCGCCCGGCACGAGGTCGTCGAGCTGTCGCACGCGCAGCTCGCGGCGTTCGCCGGCAACGCGCTCGCGCTGCGCGGGCGCGACGGCTCGCAGCTGCTGGAGATGTCGCACCGGGCGTTTCACGCGCTGACGGACACGCAGCGCGCGACGATCCGCCGTCACGCGCGGTGGCTGACGGCGCACCCGGTCTACACGATCGAGCGCCTCGGCGGCGGCAGCGTGCGCTGCATGCTCGCCGAGGTGTTCCTGCCGCCGGCGTGAGCGGCGGCCGCGGCGTGCCGCAGCCTAGCGAACCGTCTGGCTGACGACGCCGGAGAGGTCGCTCTCGGCGCCCGCCGCGTTGAACGCGGCCACCGCGAAGTGCCACGTGCCGGCCGAGAGGTTCTCGAGGACGAACCGCGTCAGCCCCGGGTTCGCGAGCTTTACGGACTGGTTCAGCGCATCGGCGCGAGTGCCGTACACGATGCGGTAACCCGCGAGGTCGGTCAGCGGCGTGCCGTCGACGTTCGCGGTCGGTGCGTCCCACGACAGAACCGCGGTGCCCTGCGAGACCGCATTCACGACGATCGTGAACGGCGGCAGTCGCGCGCTCGCCTGGCCGTCCGACACGCTGATGCCGACGTCGGCGTAGCGGCCGACGTCGCCGGCGCCGGGCGTACCCTGCAGTGCGCCGGTGGCGGCGTCGAACGTCGCCCACGAGGGCTTGTTGACGATCGCGAACGTGAGCGTGTCGCCGTTCGCATCGGCGGCGGTCGGCACGAACGCGAATGCGCGACCGAGCGTGACCTCGACGGGTGGCGTGCCGCCGATCGTCGGGGCCGCATTCGCGCCGGTGGCCGGGGGCGAACCGGGCGCAGGCGCGGGCGCAGGCGCGGGTGCTGGCGCGGGCGACGCGGCGGGTGCGCTCGCCGGCGCTTCGCTCGTGCCGTCGCCACCGCCGCCGCACGCGGCGAGGCTGCAGGCGATCGCGAGCGACGCGACGACGGGCCGCAGGCGGTGGAATGCGCCGACGGCGCGGGGCGGGCGGTGTTGGTGCATCGGCTTCTCCGTGTACGAAGGGCCGACGCTCGCGCGCGCGAGACCGGGCACCGACTGCGGTTCCCGGGCAGCCCCGCTATCTCCGCGCGACGCGTGGAGACCGGAGGCTTTGCGTCCCCGCCTTGCGACGGGTTTGCCCTTGGCTGCGCGCAGTAAACGGCAACGCCCGCAGCGGCACAATGTCTCGGTCCGCCGACAGCATCCGCCACGCGTAGAGGTCCCGCGCGAGTGCAAATGCCTGTGTTTACAGGCACGGGAGCGCATGGCGCGGCACGTCCGCGGCGCCGCACGCGCGGCGATTAAGGTTCCTTCATGTGTGCGCCGGCAGCAGCGCGTCGCGACGCACGAACTACATTCGCACTCGCCGCGCGCGTGCGGGCCTTCCCGGCTAGGCAGTACGCGTTATGCTGGCCTCACGTCGCGCGCCGGAGGGCCGCGACGGTCGGGGAATCCCAGAACGCGTGCGCGGGCGCAGGCAGTCGCCACCCAGCGCGTGCCGGAACAGGGGAAGTTCGATCATGCTGCGACCAGGGATCGGTCGACTCGCCGCGTGTGCGCGCGCGACTTTCCTGCTCACGCTCCTCGCCGCGTGCGGCGGTCTCGCCGCGCACGCCGAGGACACCGCCGGCGGCGCCGTCTCCGCGCTGACCGAGTACCGGCTGAGTCCGGGCGACCAGCTCGAGATCTCGGTGTGGAAGGAGCCCGAGCTGACCAAGACCGTGATCGTCCGTCCCGATGGGCGCTTCTCGGTGCCCCTCGCGGGCGAGATCGCCGCCAGCGGGAGGACCACCGCGCAGGTGCAGGCCGAGATCTCGAGCCGCCTCCAGAAGTACATCCCGGAACCGGTGGTCACCGCGTCGCTCACCGCGCTCGAGGGCAACCGCGTCTACGTGATCGGCCAGGTCACGAAGCCCGGCACCTACGTGATGAATCCCCGGCTTACGGTCCTGCAGGCGCTGTCCGTCGCCGGCGGCATGACGCCGTTCGCGAGCGTCAACGACATCCTCGTGCTCCGCGGCACGGGTGCGACGCAGCGCGTGATCCCGTTCCGCTACGCCGACGTCGTCCGCGGGCGCAGCCTGGAGCAGAACCTCGTGCTGGAGGCCGGCGATGTCGTCATCGTGCCCTGAGGGCCGCCTGCTCGCGGGCGCGTCTGCCGGCGCGGTCCTGCGCCGCACCGCGATCGCGGGCTTCGTGTCCGCCGCGGCCCTGCTGGCCGGCTCACGAGACGCGGGCGCGGAGCAGTGGTACCTCGTGCCGAGCGCCGAGACCTCGGCGGAGTGGAACAGCAACCGCGAGATGACCGAGCGCGAGGAGCTCGAGGATCCGGGCGCCGGCTACAGGCTGGTCGCCGGGCTCGCGGCCGGCGTGCGTACGCCGCGCGGCGCGCTCGAGCTGCGCCCGCGCGTGCAGCTGCAGGAGTTCCCCGACCGGTCCGGCGTGGATCCGGTGGACGGCACGCTCGACGCCGACGGATTCCGGCGGTTCGCGAAGGGCGAGGCCAGCCTGCGCGCGCGCTACGCGCGACAGGACGTCTACAACGCGGAATACGGATCGGCGGGTTTCGACGAGCGCGACCCCGCGGACCCGGGCATCGACGCGAGCGGCATCGTGCTGGTGGGCGGGCGGCGCGACACGCTCGAATTCGAGCCGACGCTGCGGTGGCAGCTGAACCCTCTGACTGCGATCGAGGCGGGCGTCGAGTACGAGCAGGTCGACTACCAGCAGAGCATCGGGTTCCGGCGGGAGGGCTACGACTCGCTGCGCGGCGACGTCGGCTGGGCACGCGCGCTCTCGCCCCGGATGGAGTTCCAGGCCGGGCCGTACGTCGCGCGCTTCGAGTCCGAGACCGGCGGCAACGAGACGGACACGCTGGGGCTGCGCCTCGGCGCGCGTTACCGGTGGTCCGCGGTGACCTACCTGTCGCTGGCCGTCTCCGGCGAGCGGAACGAGATCACGAATTCGCGCACCGGCCAGTTCGGGACGAAGGTGAACGACTGGGGCCTCGAAGCCTCCGGCTCGAGCAGTCACGCGGTCGGCGTCCTGCGCTACGCGGTCGGCCGGTTCATCGCGCCCAGCACGCTCGGCACGCGGCGAGTGTCCGACCAGTTGCGTCTCCAGTACTCCCACGACCTCGCGCCGCTCACCCGCTTCGCCGGTGCGCTGCGGCTGTCCCGCGACCGGCGCGTGGGCAGCAACGGTACCGGCGAACGCGACCGCGCGCTCGTCGAGTTGACGCTGATACGGCAACTCACGTCGACGCTCGCCGTCAGCGGCGGTGCGCGCTACGCATGGCAGGACTTCGGCACGGAAGCCGCCAGGAACACCGGCGTGTTCCTCGGCCTCGTCTACCAGGGACTCGACCGCAGGGAGGCGGCGTTCCGATGAACCAGTCTGCGGAGAAGGTGGTCACACTCGGCGACTACGGGCGGCTCGTCCGGCGGCGCTGGAAGTATCTCGCGACGATCGTGCCGGCGTTCCTGCTGGCCGCGATCTTCTACGCCTACCTCGTGCAGCCGATCTACCGGTCCTCGGGCACGCTGATGCTGGAGCCGTCCGCGCTGCCGGCGAACCTGGTGCCGAGCCTGGTCGGTCGCGTGGCCAACGCGGACCTCGAGGCCAGTCAGCAGATCGAGCTGTTGCGGCGCCGGGTGATGACCCCGGACGCCCTGCAGGGTATCGCGCGCCGCACCGATCCGTACCCCGGGGAAGCGGGCCTCGACCTCGCCGCGAAGGCTGCGCGCATCGCACGCGACACGTCGATCGAGCCGGTCGACCCGGTGACCAGCCAACCGAAGGAGTTCTCGACGGCCTTCGCGATCCACTACGACAACCCCGATCCGCGGATCGCGAAGGCGGTCGCGGAGCAGCTCCTCGAGCTCTTCGTCACCTACAACCGCCGGATGCGCGCCGAGCGCGCGGGCGAGGCCTACAGGTTCCTGCGCGAGCAGGCGGCCCAGCTCGAGACTTCGATGACCGACATGGAGCAGCGGCTGGCCGCCTTCAAGGCACGCTACGGCGACGCGCTCCCCGAGTCGCAGAACCGGAACCTGCTCGGCATGGATCGCGCCCAGCGCGACCTCGACATGGTCCAGCGCGACATCCTGTCGGCGCAGGAGCGCGAGAACCTGCTGGCGGTGCAGCTAGAGGCGCTGAGCCCCAGCCTCGCGGTCGCGGTCGGCGACTGGCGCACCGAACTCTCGAAGCTCCGCGGCGAACTCGCAGCCGCCGAGCAGAAGTACACGGCCGACCACCCCGACGTGCGGCGGCTGCGGCGCGCCGTGGCCGAGATGGCGGCGCAGGGCGGCTCGACCGACGCGCGGAGCGCGCGTGTGCCGGACAACCCGGAGTACCTGCGAGTGCGCAGCCAGCTCGACAGCGTGCGTCGCGAACTGGACTCCCTGCAGGCGCGTGCACAGCGCATCCGCGGCGAGTACGCCGCCTTCCAGCGCAACGTGACGACCGCCCCGACCGTCGAGCGCGAGTACGTGCGACTGGTGCGCGAGTACGAGAACGCGCATAAGCGCTACGTCGACGTGCAGGACAAGATCAAGGGCGCCTCGCTGTCGCGGGAACTCGAGACCGAGGCTCGCGGCGAGCGCTTCACGCTGATCCGCGAGGCCTCCTCGCCCGGCGCGCCGTACTCGCCGAACCGCGTCGGCATCCTGCTGCTCGGCCTGCTGCTGGGCATGGCCCTGGCGGTGATCACCGCGCTGATGGCGGATGCCTCCGACCCAGCCGTGCGCGGCACCGAGGACCTCCGGGCTCGCTTCGACGCGCCACCGCTCGGCGCGATCCCGCCGATCGCCAACGCCGCCGACCGGCAGCGCCGCAAGCGCGCGATCGGGACCGCGGCGCTCGCTTACCTGGGCGCGGCCGCGGCAGCGGTCGCCGTGATCATGGCCGCCTGAGCGGCGCACTTCCGACGAGCGCCGCAGGTGACCAAGGAGGGTCGCAGTGAGCATCGAACGCGCGCTGGAGAAGATGAGGCAGGGCATGGAGTCGCAGGCCGTGCGCGACAGGCCAGTGCGTCCGACCGCGCTGCAGCGCGCAGGGCAGATCGTCGGGCTGCGCTCGGCCGAGAAGCCCATGCGCCGGCGGCCGACCCTGGCGATCGTGCCCTTCGATCCCGAGGTGGCGGCGCAGAGCCGGGTGCTCACGTCGGGCGGCCGGGACGCGGAGGATCCGCGGGCCGCAGCCGCTTATCGCATCCTGCGCACGCGCGTGCTGCACAAGATGCACGGCGCCAACTGGACGACGCTCGCGATCACAAGTCCCGGCGCCGGCGAGGGCAAGTCGCTGACGGCGCTCAACCTCGCGCTCAGCATCGCGCGTGCGCGGGCCGGCGACGTGTTCCTGATCGACCTCGACCTGCGCCACCCGTCGATCTGCCGGTACCTCGGCGTGACTCCGCCGCGCGACCTCGCGAAGTACTTCGACGGCGACGGGGTGCCCGAGGACAGCTTCTTCTCGGTCGGCATCGAGAATCTCGCGATCGCGG
The DNA here is from genome assembly GCA_027531255.1 of Steroidobacteraceae bacterium. Classification (GTDB taxonomy): domain Bacteria; phylum Pseudomonadota; class Gammaproteobacteria; order Steroidobacterales; family Steroidobacteraceae; genus JAPZRU01. The sequence continues at coordinate 14,543 of JAPZRU010000001.1, forward strand.
GCAGCCTGGCGCCGACGGACCGCGCGTCGGAGATGCTCGCCTCGGGGCGGCTCGACGAACTGCTCGCGGCGATCCCGGGCATGGCCTCGGAGCCGATCGTGCTGGTCGACCTGCCCCCGCTGCTCGTGACCGACGAAGCGCTGATGGTGGCGCCGCGCGTCGACGCGGTCACTCTCGTAGTCGGCGAGACCCGTACCCGGCGCGACGCGCTCGAGCGTGCGCAGCACCTGCTCGAGGACTTTCCGTTCGCCGGGGTGATCCTGAACCACGCGAGCGAGACGTACGGCGCCGAGTCCTACTACGGCTACGGTTACCGCGGCGCGCCGCTCCACGGCTGAGCGCGGGGCGCCGCGCCGATGAACCGTTACTCCCGCGGGCAGGCACGGCGGTCGGTGTTCGCGACTGCCGGGTTCCGGCTGGTGTCGCAGGCGGCGACGCTCGCGAGCTACGTCGTGCTCGTGCGCGAGATGACCGAGGAATCGTTCGGCGTCCTGAGCCTGCTCTATGCGATCGTGCCGGTCGTCAGCACGGTCGCGTCGTTCGGCATCGAGCAGACGCTGCGGCGCTTCCAGCCGGAGTACATCGCGCGCGGCGAGCACTCCGCCGCGCAGTGGCTGTACGGCATCGCCGCGAGGCTGCGCCTGCTTGCGAACCTGCTGGTGCTCGGGGCGGTGCTGGCGGCCTGGAACCTGCTCGCGCCGGTGTTCGGGCTCGCGCCGTTCCGCGGGGCGTTCCTGCTGTTCTGCGTCGTCATCCTGCTGCACTTCCAGGTCTCCCTGCTGAAGGTGTCGCTGGCCTCGCACATGCGCAACGGGCTCGCGGTGGCGCTGACGGTCGCGCTGCCGGGCGTGAAGCTGGCGGGGTACTCGTATGCCGCGTGGCGCGGCGAGCTGACTCTGGAGCTCGCGATCCTGATCGATGCCGCCGGCTACGCGGCGACCTGGCTGGCGCTCCGGCTGGCGCACGAGCGCCACCGCGCCGGCGACGGCGCCGGAGCCGGCGTCGAGCGCGAGCCCGCGGAGCGCCGGCGGCTCGGGCGCTACGCGCTCTTCAACAACTTCAACGACGCCGGCACGCTGCTGCTGACCGCAAAGAGCGACAACTTCTTCGTCGCGGCGCTGCTGAACGCGGTCGCGGTCGGTGCGTACTCGTTCTACACGCGGCTGAACGAGATGGTGTCGCAGTGGCTGCCGATCCGGCAGCTGGCCGACGTGATCCAGCCGCTCCTGTTCGCGGTGCCGAAGTTGGAGGCGGAGCGCCGGCTGCCGCGCTACTTCGCGCTGCTGCTGAACACGACGCTCGCCGTGCAACTGCCCATCGCCGTCTACGCGGCGGCCTTCCACGCGGAGATCGTCGCGGCGGTGTTCGCGGGCAAGTTCGCGGAGTGGTCGTGGTTGCTGCCCGTGGTGGTCGGGTTCGCGACGCTGAACCGGATCGCCGAGCCCGTGACGCTGGTCGCGCAGTACCAGGAGAAGGCCGGGATCATCCTGGCCAGCAAGGTGTTCGGCCTCTACAACGCGGTGGCGATCCTCGCGCTCGCGCCGGCGTGGGGTCTGCTCGGCGTGGCCCTGGCGACCGGCACCGCGCAACTGATGAAGAACGGCTTCATCTGGTGGCACGTGCGTCGCACCGCTCGGTGGGACAACTGCGGAGCCGTGCTGCTCGCGTACGTCGCCGTCGGTGGCGGCGCCTACTGGGCGTGCCGCGCCGCTGCCGATGCACTGGAGGGGGGACTCTGGCTCGACCTGGCGTGCGGCGCGGCCATCTGCGGGTTCGCGACGCTCGTGTACCTGCGCACTCCGGCGCTGGCCGACTCGGACCGCGCGATCCTCGCCTCGGTGTTCCGCGGGCGCGAGATCCGCGTGCTCGGCTGGCTGGGCGTGGTGCGGCCGACCGCGACGAGGACCACGTGAACGCTCTGATCCTGGCGCTGATCGCGACCGTCATGCTCTCGGGCTGGGCAGTGGACGAGGGATGGCTGCCGCGCCTGGCCAAGCTGGCGCCCGAGGCCGTGTCGGGAGTCGTGCTGGTGATCGTGATCGCGCTCGGCGCGCGCGACCGGTTCCGGAACGTTCGCCCCGCCTACTGGCTGGTGTTCGCCTCCGCGGCGCTGTCGCTGGCCTTCGGCGCGATGGCGAACGCGGTGGATCCGGGCCCGCTGGTCAGCGCGCTGCGCAACTACGCAAGAGCGGTCCCGCTCTTCTTCCTGCCGGCCGTGTACCTGTTCGGCGACCGCCAGCTGCGCACCCAGTTGCTGCTGATACTGCTGCTGTGCATGCCGCAGTTCCCGCTCGCCTGGCAGCAGCGCCAGACCGCGCTCGCCTGGGGCAACACCTCCGGCGACGAGGTGGTCGGCACGCTGCTGCTCTCCGGGGCGCTGTCGGTGTTCCTGATCGCGGTCGCCTGCGTGCTGCTCGGCTTCCACCTCAAGGGGCGGCTGCGCCTGGCGTGCCTGCTGCTGCTGCTGGCGATCGTCCTCGCGCCGACCCTCGTCAACGAGACCAAGGCCACTCTGGTGATGCTGCCCGTCGCGATGTTCGCGACCTTCCTGGCCACCGCGCAGCCCGGGGCGCGCCTGAAGTACACGGTGGCCGCGACCGCGTTCGTGGCGGCGTTCGTGGCCGCCTTCGTGCCCGTCTACGACCACTTCGTCGCGAAGCGCGACAGCGGCGTGCCGATCGCCGAGTTCTTCACGGACCGCGACCACCTGCGGCGCTACATGGGCGAGGGCGTGCCGGTCGGCGCGACCGAGGCGGGGCGAACCGACGCGGTGCTGACGCCCCTGAGCTACAACGCGCGCGACCCCGTGCAGTTCGCGCTCGGACTGGGTCCGGGCAACGTCACGCTGTCGCCGCTGGGTCACGGGTTCAGCGGCGAGTACGCGCGCAAGCTCGAACCGTTCCTGAAGTCGACAGTGAGTTTGCTGATCATGGAGGGCGGGCTGCTCGCGCTCGGCCTCGCGCTTGCGCTCAACTGGCTCGTGTTCCAGGACGCGCGCGTGGTCGCCCGGTCCGGGAACGACCTGACCGCGGCGCTCGCAGCGGGCTGGGTCGGCGTCGCGGTGACGGTCGCGCTCGGCAGCTTCTACGCGAACCTCGTCGCGCACGAAGCCATCTCCTACCTGTTCTGGTTCTTCTCCGGGGTCGTCGCGGCCCGGCGGATGCGGCTCGCGCGATGACGGCGCGCGGCCTGCGAATCCTGTTCTTTCCGCGCGAGCCGTACCCGACCGACCGGGTTCGCATCGAGGTCCTGTTCGGGCGGGAACTCGCGGCCCGCGGTCACCGCGTCGACCTCGTCGCGCAGGCGGCGGACGCGCGCACTCCGCCGGGACGCCGCCGCTGGTCGGGTGGCGAGGTCGCGCTGGGATCGACCGACGACGGCCGCGGCTTCCTGCGGCGCCTGCGCAAGCGCTGGCGGGGGTTCGCTCACGCGGTCCGCTCGCTGTCGCTCGTCGATCCGCTGGATTACGACGTGCTGGTCGTCAGCGACACCTTCTGGTTCGCGGTGCTGGCGGGCGCGGCCGCCCGCCGGAAGCGCGTGCCGTTCGTCTACTGGCTGACCTTCCCTTACCCGGAGCTGGAACTGCACGGGGCACGCACCGGTACCGCCCGCTACCCGTGGGCCGCGGCGCTGCTCGGCCACACCGGTGCGTGGCTGCTGTACCGCCGCATCCTGCCCCAGGCCGACCACGTATTCGTGCAGAGCGAACGCATGGGCCGTGCGGTCGCCGCGCACGGCGTGGACGAGCGCCGGATCTCGCCCGTCCTGACCGGCTTCTGCGCCCGCGAGATCGTCGCGGTCGGGCCGCGCCGCGCTCCGGCCGGCGATACGCCGGTGATCGCGTACCTCGGCACGCTGAGCGCGGATCGCCAGCTCGAGGTCGTGATCGACGCGCTCGCGCTCCTCCACGCGGGCGGGCTGCGCGCGCGGCTGCTGCTGGTCGGCGACGCGCACCGCGAGCGGGACCGCCTCGCGCTGGAGCGGCGCGCCCTGGAGCGCGGCGTTTCGTCGCACGTGGCGATCACCGGCTTCCTGCCCCAGCCAGAGGCGGTCGCGCGCGCGGCGGAAGCGGACGTCTGCATCTCGCCGATCCCGCGTACGCCCATCTTCGAGGTCGGCTCGCCGACGAAGCTGGTCGAGTATCTCGCGCTCGGGCTGCCGGTGGTCGCCAACGATCACCCGGAGCAGCGGGACATCCTGCGCGCCTCGCGCGCGGGCGTCTGCGTGCCGTGGGGCGCACGGCACTTCGCGCGGGCGCTGGCCTGGCTGCTCGCGCGTGCGCCCGACGAGCGCGTGGCGATGGGGCGGCGCGGCCGCGAGTGGATCGAAGCGAACCGGAGCTATGCGCGGCTCGCCGACGACGTCGAGCGCACGCTCAGGCGGCTCGCGCGCGAACATGAAGAAGCCGTATGTCGCGGATCGAGTACACCCGGAGCGCTAGGCGGAGCGGAAACTCGCGACCTATAGTTCGCGCACTACCCGCATCCACCGCGCCCGGCCGCACGGCCTCGCGCGTTCGTGCCACCGGTCGCCGAGACCGACTTGCCGGACGATCCCGATGACCGTTATCGCCTCCTGCCTCCCGTTCGTGCGCGTCGCGCGCGCTGCGCTCCACGCCGTCACGCTGGTCGCGTGCGCCATGCTGCCCGTCGCACAGGCGCTCGCACAGGCGCGGCCGTCCGTGCCGCCGAAGGTCTGCGTCGGCGATCCGCCCGTCTGCGTCGGCACTCCGGCGCGCACGGCGTCGACGGGCCGGATCAAGTGGAACCCGGGCCACTACATGAACGCGCCGACCGTCAGCGACCCGAAGGTCGTGAACCCGACGCAGCTCGCCGACGAGCCGTACGTGAAGGGCATGCAGCAGCGCTACTGGTGGGCGACGCTCGAGCCGGAGCGAGGCCGCTACGACTTCTCGATCATCGACGGCCATCTTGCGGTGCTGAAGCCGATGGGCAAGCGGCTGGTGATCCAGATCATGGACCGCAGCTGGAGCGGCACCTCCGCGACGGGACGACTGCCGGCGTACCTCGGCACGCCCGAGTTCAACGGCGGCTGGTACGTGAAGCCGAACTCGACGGGCGTCGTCGCGCGAATCTGGGAGAAGCCCGTCATGGATCGGCTGATCGCCCTGTACGAGGCGCTCGGCAAGCGCTACGACGGCGAGGTGTACGTCGAGGGCATCACGACGGAGGAGACCTCGATCGGCTTCTCGCCGGGCGGGTCCGCGCCGTCCAGCTACAACCGTCCGGCGCTGGCGGCGCAGCTGAAGAGGCTCGTCACGGGCGCGCGCCGCGCGTGGCCGAACTCCAACGTGTTCGTCTACACGAACTTCCTGACCGGCGAAATCGAGGGGATCATCGAGCACGTCGCCGCCGAACGCGCAGCCCCGGGCGGCCCGGACGTGCTGCCGCCGCCGCACCGCGGCGCGGAAGGCGACAGGATCATCCAGGGCCTCGTCGGCGGAACCGACTACCGCGGGAAGCTCGCGATCGGTTACGCGGTGCAGTCGCCGGCGCTGTGCGGGAAGGAGGGTTGCTGGGAACCCTCGGTGCTCGCCGATCACGCCGTGAACACGCTCGGGGCGACGCACGTCTTCTGGACGCGGCTCGGCACGCATCGCGACACGCCGACGCTGAAGGTCTCGTGGGACTACGGAATCCTGCCGGCGATCCGCGCGATCCGCGGTCGCACGAACACCGCCTGCCCCAGTGTCTACCAGGGCGCCTGCGCGACCGGCGGCAGCTGACCGGGCGTCATCGCTGGCGCCACGGCCGCGGCGTGCAGTAGCTCGACCAGCCGGTCGAGGTTGGCGGGAGAGTGGTGCGCGCGCGCGTGCTCGGCCGCGCGCCGCACCAGTGTGGCCCGCGCCGCCGGGTCGCGCGCGAGCCGGCGGACGCCGTCCCGCAGTGCCGCGTAGTCGCCGTGCGCGTGGAAACCGCAACCCTCCGTCTCCAGCACGCCGTCGGGATCCACCGCGAGGCTCGCGACCGCCACGTCCCGCAGCCACGACTCGATGAACGTGTTCGGGAATCCTTCCCAGCGGCTGGTGTTGACGAGCACGTGTGCGCGCCCGAGGAGTTCGCGCGCCTTCGAGGGTGGAATCGCGCCGAGCCAGTGCACGTCGCCCGGTCGCGTCTCGCGCGCCAGCAGGGTGGCCCAGTCGTCCCGAGGCATCTGCAGCGCCCCGGCCATCACGAACTCGAGGCCGGGTTCGTCGCGCAGGTCGCGCGCGAGCCGCAGGAACAGCTCGGGACGCTTCAACGCCTTCAGGTTGCCCAGCCAGCAGATCGTCACGCGATCGGCCGGCTTCGCCGGCACGGCCTCCGGCAACGGGTGGAAGTTCGGTACGTGCACGGCATCCCGGCGGCCATGGCGCACGGCGAGCCGCTCGGCCTGCGCCCGCGTCTGGACGACGACCACCCGCGCTTGGCGGGCGGCTTCCGCGACGGCGCGGCGGCCGAGCGCCTGCACGGGGGTGCGCCACGACGGCGGCGGCACCGCCGGTTCGAGGTCGTTGTCGCTGGCAACGTGCCAGACGAGTGGACGCCCGGCGACGCGCGAGTAGCGCGCCGCCACTCCGCTCAGCAGCGAGCCGACCCGCTGGTAGAGGACGTCGGGCGCGATCTCGTGCAGGCACCGTGCGAGCGCGGGCGCGTGCAGCAGGTACTGACCGGCGATGCGCCGACGCGAAGGCAGCCTGTGCAGCGCGTAGCCCGCCGGTCGGTGCGCGGGGTCGGCGTTCGCGGCGACGAAGTGCAGTTCGAAGCGGCCGTCCTCGACGAGACGTTCCGCGAGCAGGCGCACCTGGAGCTCGGCGCCGCCGAACTTCGCCGACCAGTGCGACGGCATCACGATGCAGACGCGCACCGGCGACCGCCGGTTCACCGACGGAGCTCCGCCCGCAGGTCCGCGAGATCCGGGTGATCGGCGGGGCCGACATCCGTCGGGTCGGCGCGGCCCTCGCGTGCCGCACGCAGGCGTTCGCGCTGCGCTGCCCACTGGGAGTGGCGCACGACCACCTGCACGGGCACGCGCGGCAGGCTCAGCAGCCGGGCGATCGCGAGCCGGTGGCGCCCGTCCTGGAACAGCCAGTCCCCGTCGCGACCCACGTTGACTTCGATGTCCGAGTCGCACGCGGGATGTGCGCCGGCGCGTCGGCCGCGCGCGGCCGTGTCGCGGCTCGGCAGCACGCCGTGCCGTGCGATGCTGGCGACGAGCGCGTCGAGGCGCGCGAAGTGCGCGTCGAGGTCGCGTCGCGAGGCGATGTACCAGGAGGTGCGTCCGTCGCGGTCGAGTTCGTGCCGCAGGCGCGTGTGCAGTTCCGTCGATTCCCAGGACGCACCGTCGCGGATACGCCGCTCGAGCGCTCGATAGACGTCGAGGTTCGCGAACTCGAACGCGCCGAGATCCCAGTCGCCGCCGATCGTGCGGCCGCGGTGGCGGCGCGGATCGAAAACGCGGTCCTTCGGGGGCGGCGGCGGCCTGCCGGGCGGATACCAGTCCGTGTGGCGAACCACGGCCTGCGGCGGGATCCAGTAGATCGTGTCCGGATGCGGCAGGTGCGAACGCCACGCGGCTTGCAGCGTGGCGTCGAGGCGCGCGCGCAGCCGGGCGAGTTCCCGCCACGCCGCGAACAGCGGTGCTCCGCCGCCCGGCAACCGGCGGATTCCGTCGCGCAGGCGCGCCTTCACGATCGGCGTGGGCACGTGCGGCTCAGCCGGCCAGCAGGCGGCGGTAGACCGCGAGCGTCTGCGCGGCCACGCGGTCCCAGTCGTAGGTCCGGCGCACCCATTCGCGGCGCGCGACTCGCGCCGCCTCGTCCGGCCGGACCGCCTCCATTTCCCGCAGGCGGGCGGCGAGCGCGGGCACGTCGCCGACCGGGAAGTAGCTCTCCCGGGGCAGGGTGATCTCGAGATGCGCCGGGATCGCGCTCGCGATCGCGGGCAGCCCGGCGCCGAGTGCCTCCAGCAGCGCGATCGGCAGGCCCTCGTGCGAGGAGGGCAGCACGAAGGCCCCGGCATTGGCGTACAGCTGGTCGAGCGCGGTGCCGCGCTGCATGCCCGTCAGCACGGCGCCCGCCTCGCGCGCCGCCGCGCGGACGCGGCGTGCGTAGTCGTCCTCGCCGAGACCGCCGACGAGGGCGAGCTTCCACTGCGTGCGGTCGAGCGAGCGGTAGGCCTCGATCAGGTCGAGCTGACGCTTCTCGGGCACGAAGCGTCCGACCTGCAGGAAATAGCGGCCGGGCTCGAGCCCGAAACGGCGCACGAGATCCGCGCCGGTGCGCGGGCCGCCGCAGACCACGCCGTTCGGGATCAGGTCCGCGTCACGACCGTGGGCGGAGCGGATCAGCGTGGCGATCACGCCGCTGATCGCGATGCGCGCAGCCGAGTACCGCATGCCGACGCGCTCGCCGGACCGCAGCACCCAGCGCGCGAACGGTCCCCAGCGATCCCGTTCGTAGTCGGGTCCGTGGTGCGTGACCACGACGCGCAGACCGAGCAGGCGCGCGAGCGGCGTCACGATCGCGGGGCCGACCGCGTGGATGTGGACGATATCGGGCCGCGCGACGGCGGCGTACAGCACGGCCAGCACCGAGTGCACGAGCGCCTCGGCGCCGGGTACGCGGGGCGCCCAGAGCCGCTTCAGCCGCACTGCTCCGCAGGTCCGCGCGTCGCGCGGCACGAACGGCGTGCGGACGACGACTTCGACCCGGCAGCCCATCGCCGCAAGCCGGCTGTAGAGCTGCTCCGCATGCGTCTCGACGCCGCCGGGTACTCCGGGGATGCCGCGGACGCCGAGGACCAGCACCTTCATGCCGCGAGGCCGGCTTCGCGGTAGACCGAGAGCATGCGTTCCCGGTAGCGGCCGGGGGAGTGATCCTCGACCACGTGACGCCGCGCCGCGGCACCCAGTGCCGCGATCGCGGCATCCGTCAGCGCGGCGAACTCGGCGAGCCGGGCGGCGAGTTCCTCGACGCTGCCGCTCGCGAACGTGGCGCCCGTCTCGCCCTCGCGGACGTGCTCCGGGATGCCGCCGATCCGCGCGCCTATCACCGGCTTGCCGAGTGCGTAGGCCTCGAGGAGCGCGAGGGGCGCGTTCTCGTACCATTCTGAAGGCATCACGATCGCGCGCGCCCCGCGCACGGCGTCGTGCAGCGCGCCGGCCTCGAGGTGACCGACGAATTCGACCTCCGCGCCCGTCGCGTGCGCGACGCGGCGCAGCGTGGGCAGTTCGGGCCCGGCGCCGATCACGCGCAGCGCGACGCCGGCGCGGGCCGCGGCCCGCACCAGGGTAGCCACGCCCTTCTCGCGGACGAGGCGGCCGAAGTAGACGAAGCGGGCGCCGGGCCGGTACTCAGGCACGTACTCCGTCGCCGCGACGAAGTTCGGCACGTGCACCAGCCGGTCGCGGGGCATGCCCCACTCGGCCAGCTTCGCGGCGTAGAAGCGGCTCGGCACCACGAGACGCGCCACGCAGCGCTCGTAGGTGCGTAGCCGCCGGTGCAGCGCCGCCTCGGCCCAGGCCAGCGTGCTGAGCGCGAGAGAGCCCTTGATGCACCGGCGGCGCACGACCTCGTGGAGCCGGCCGCCGCGGCAGCGCTCGCAGACACCATCCGCCGCCAGCATCGTGTACGCGGGGCAGGCGACCTTCAGGTCGTGGAGCGTCAGCACCGTGGGGATGCCGCGGGCGTGCAGCGCCCACAGCACCGACGGCGACAGGTGGTGGTACACGTTGTGCGCGTGCGCGCCGTCGGGCCGCACCCGGTCGAGGAGTTCCGCGAGCCGCCGACGGGCTTCGAGCGAGTAGATCACCTTGGGCGCACGCACCAGCTTGCCACCCAGCGAGTACCGCTCGCCGTACTCGATCTCGTCGACGAAGTACTGCGACCAGGGTGATGCGAGGTTGCGCGGATGGCGCATGGCGAACGGCACGACCCGCCACCCCTCGGACTCGAACAGCCGGTTGTGATCCAGGAACACCGCCTCGGCGCCACCGCGGCGGTAGTAGTAGTTGTTGACCGCCAGGAGCGTCGTCATGGCCGGCGGGCTCCGATCAGGCCGCCGTGGAGCGGGCGGGGAGCGCGGGACGGCCGCTGAAGCGTATCGGCACCGCGAGATACTGCAGGCGCTTGGCCTCGTTGCGGCCGCGCGTGACGGTCGCGAGTATCAGGCCGCAGGCGAGGCTCAGGAAGCTCATCACCGCGAGGCCGGTCGCCACGATCGCGGTCGGGAACCGCGGCACCAGGCCGGTCGCGAAGTACTCCTGAAGCACGGGCCACATCAGCACCAGCGCGAGCAGCGCGAGCACGCCGGCGGCGGTCGAGAAGAACTCGAGCGGTCGCTCCTCGCGGATCAGCCGCGTGATCAGGCGCAGGATCCGGATGCCGTCGGGGATCGTCCGCAGCTTGCTCGTGGACGCCGGCGGACGCTCGCGGTAGGCCGTCGGCACCTCCGCCAGCGGCGCGCGGACCTGCAGTGCGTGCACCGTCAGCTCGGTCTCGATCTCGAAGCCCGAGGCGAGCGCGGGGAACGACTTCACGAAGCGCCGGGACATCACGCGGTAGCCGGACAGCATGTCCTTCATGCGCTCGCCGAAGAACCACGCGACGAGGCCGGTCAGCACGACGTTCCCGAAGCGGTGGCCACGCCGGTAGGCTTCGGCGCAGGTCTCGATCCGGGATGCATTGACCATGTCGAGCGAGTCCTGCAACAGGCGTTGCACGAGCTCGGGCGCCCGCGAGGCGTCGTAGGTGTCGTCGCCGTCCACCAGAACGTAGACGTCCGCCTCGACGTCCGCGAACATCCGCCGTACCGCGTTGCCCTTGCCCCTCAGGGGCTCGCGCCGCACGACCGCGCCGGCGCGTCGTGCGACCTCCAGGGTGCGATCGATGGAGCCGTTGTCGTAGACGAACACGGTGGCGCCGGGCAGCGCGCGCCGGAAATCGGCGACGACCTTGCCGATCGTCGCTTCCTCGTTCAGGCACGGCACGAGCACCGCGACGTCGGGCTGGCAGGACGCGTCCATCGTTCGACTTCCTTGTCGATTCGCGCCATCGCTACACGCGGAGCCGATGCTAGCATCCACGGCCATGCTTCACAGGGACGTGGTGCAGCGAAAAGTGTCGAAATCCGTCGCGCTCGTCGCCGGTGCGCTCGCGGTCGCCGCGTGGTCGGGGCCGTGGGTGCTGCGCGCCGACCTCTTCGAGGACGACGCCGCGCAGCACACCTTCTGGCTGTATCGCTACGCCGATCCGGGGTTGTTCGCGGGCGACCCGACCGCGCGCTTCTTCGCGCTGGACTCCACCGCGCCGTGGGGCTACCGCACGCTGTACGCGGCACTCGCGCCGTACGTCGACGTGCTCGCGGCCGGCGAGTGGCTGGCCGCGCTGCTGTTCGCGGCGTGCCTCGCGCTCGGCTGGGCGATCGGCCGGCGCGTCGCGCCGGAGTCGCTGCGCGACACGGGTGGCCTGCTGGGCGTCGGTGCGGTAGCGTGGCTCGTGTTCCAGCGCGCGGATGCGCTCACACCGCTGGCACTGCAGCGCAGTTTCGCGCTGCCGCTGACGCTGCTGCTGCTGTGGGCGCTGCTTGCGCGGCGCTGGTTCTGGCTCGGGGCCTGCTGGCTGCTGGCGGCGGTGCTCTATCCGGTGATCGTCGTGGTTCTCGGTCTGGCCGGCGGCATCGCGCTGGCGCTCGAGACCCGGGAGCGGCGGCGGTTGCCGCCGCTCTGGTACTGGAACGCGCTGGCGGGCGCCGGCGCGATCGCGATCGTGCTGGTGAACGCCGGCGTGCCCGCGGACGTCGGGCCGACGGTGGGCGGGCGCGAGGCGCTCGCGATGGCGGAGTTCGGTGCCGATGGTCGCCTGCGGCTGTTCGGCGACTCGCCGAGCGGCACCTGGTTTCGCAACCACCTCGTGGGACTGGGCTGGGCGCCGATCACGCTGCTGGTACTCGCCGGCGCGGCACTGGCCGCGTACGTGCCGCGCACGCGCGTGCCGATACCGCGCGTCGCGTGGCTGCTGCTCGGGGCGGGCCTCGCGACCTGGCTCGCGGCGCGGCTGGTGCTGTTCGAGCTCTACCTCCCGAACCGCCACGCACGCTGGGCGATCGCCGCGTTCGGCGTCGCGGCCTGCGTCGCCGGCGGTACCGCGCTCCTCGGGGCGCTGCGGCAGCGCCTGGTATCGGTTACCGCGGGCCGGGTCGAGGCGGCGGCCGCGGTCGCGGTGCTCGCGGCAGTCGCGATGGTCGCGGTGCCGTCCGCACTCGCGGTCTGGCGCAAGCCCGTCGACGCAGACCTAGAGCGCGCGTACGCGTTCCTGAGGACGCTGCCGGCCGACACGCTGGTCGGCGCGCACCCGGACGTCGCCGATTTCGTGCCGCTGCGGGCGCGGCGCGCGGTGCTCGCCTCGACCGAGACCTCGCTCCCGTTCATGCAGGGCTACTACCGGTCGCTCCGGCCGCGTCTGGAGGCGTCCCTGCAGGCCGCCTATGCGACCGGCTGGGCGGAATTCGACGCGGTACTCGACCCCTGGGGAGTGGACGTGTTCGTGACCTCGCCGCGCGTCTGGCGGCAGGTCGGCTACTACGCGCCGTTCGACGCTCTGGTCCGGGCGGCGCGCGAGCGGGGCCTGCGCGAAGGCTTCGTGCTCGCGCACCCGGACGCGTCGCGCGTGCTGTTCCGCAGTGGCGACGTCTACGTCGTTCGCGTCGGGCCCGCCGGGAGCGCGGCGCTCGTCGCGTCGCGGGACGCCGCGGATCCGCCCCCGGCGACGACGAGGGAAGAAGCTCCATGACGAGACGGGCGTTCGACGTCGGTACGGATCTGCGGGGCGGACGGACGACGTCGCGGGTCCGCGAGGCGCCACGAACTCGGTTGGCGGCGCTCTGGGTCGCCGCCTTCGCCGCCGTGACCTTGGCGCTCGTCACGCATGGCGCGCTGGAGCACCCGCCCACGTACGACGAACTCCTGCACGTGCTTGCCGCCGAGGGCCTGCAGCGGGAGGGCGAGCCGACCATCGCCGACGGGCGCTATGAGCGGGCGCTGCTGTACACGCGGGCCGCGGCGGCGGCCGGTGGGGTCGTGGACGACGGCTTGCTGGCGGCGCGTCTGCCCGCGTGGCTCGGCGGCCTGCTGCTCGCCGCGCTGGTCGCCGCCTGGACGGCCCGGCACGCAGGCGCGTTGGCCGGAGCAGTCGCGGGAGGGCTCCTCGCCACCCACCTGTGGACGGTCAACCTGGCGGTGTTCGCGCGCTTCTACACGCTGCACGCGCTCGCCGTCTTCGTCGTGTTCGCCTGCCTCTACGAGGCCACCCGGCGCGACCGCGCGTGGACGCTGCGCGCCGTCTGGCTGGCGGCGAGCCTCGTGCCGTTCGCGGTGGCCTGGCACCTGCAGGTCACGACGGCGGTGGCCGCCGGCGCGGTCGCCAGCGGGCTCGCCGCCGGTCTCGCGGCCGACCGACGCCTGCCGCTGCAGGGCTGGGTCGGTGCGCATCCGTGGCTCGCGGCCGCGGTTCTCGCGAGCGCCGCGATGGCGGGCCTCGCCATGCTGCACGCTGCGGGTCTGCTCGCGACCTTCGCCGACGCCCCCGCGTGGTCGGCCAGCGCGGCGGACCGTGTCGGCTTCTACGCGGTCGCGCTCGCGCGCGAGATGCCGTTGCTGTGGCCGCTGGCCCCACTCGCCGCGCTGCTGGTCTGCGCGACGCGGCCGCGACTCGGGTGGACCCTGGCGGTGGCGACCCTCGCCGCGCTCGCGGTGCACTCGCTCGCCGCCGCCAAGGCGACCCGCTACGTCTACTACGTGCTGCCGTGGCTCTGCGTGCTGCTCGGCGTCGCGTTCGCGACGGCGGTGCCGTGGCTCGCGCGCCAGCTCGTGCACCGCTGGCCGGCGGTCGTGCGCCACGCCGCGGCGCTCGCGACGGCGGCGCTGCTGCTGCCGCTCGCCGTTTCGGTGGACGGGCTCCGGAGCTTGCGCCTCGCGCTCGGCGTCGAGCCGTACTCCCGAGTGCTCAGCTACGGCGACGAGAGCGACTGGACTCCGGCCCGGGGCGTGCTGCAGCCGGCCGTGGACGCCAGCGCACTCGTGGTCACCTCGAACTCGATGAAGGCGCTGCACTATCTCGGTCGTTACGACTACGAACTGAACGCGGGGCTGCTGCCGGAGACGGAGAGCCGCGAGGAGTTCGGCCGGGATCCGCGCACGGGCCGGCGGGTGATCGCGAGCGCCGCATCGCTGGAGCGCGTGCTGGGTGCGAACGTCCGGCCGGTGCTCGTCGTCGCGGAGAACGACCGGCTCGGCGTCGCACACGGAGTGCTGCCGGAAGCGTTGGCACTCCTCGAGGATCGCTGCCGGCGCGTCGCGGTGCCGGCAGCAGCGGGCCTCAGCGCGTGGTCGTGCCTTCGCGCCCAAGTTCCGTCGGCACCGCCGTCGGGCGCGAGTAGTGGATGACCTCCGCGATGTGGTAATCCTTCAATTGCCGGGCGTGCGTGAAGATCACGAGCTCGCCGAGCAGGCCGAGCGCGAACACCTGCACGCCCAGAACCATGAGGAGTGCCGCCACCAGCAGTGCCGGCCGATCCGCGAGACCGACGTCGAGCAGCTGCCGTTGCGCGATCAGCAGCAGCAGCCAGGCCGCGCCGGTGCCGAAGGTGGTCAGGCCGACCATCCCGAAGAAGCGCAGCGGTCGCTTCGTGAAGCGCACCAGGAAGAACACGCTGAAGATGTCGAGCACGCTGCGAACGTACTCGCGCGGCGAGTAGCGCCCGTCGAAGCGGTCCGCCGGGGACTGCGGGACGTCCACCTCGACCACCCGGAAGCCGTGCCGGTCCGCGAGGTACGGCAGGAAGCGATACTGGTCGCCGTAGAGCTGGATCTCCTCCAAAACCTCGCGACGGAACGCCCGTGCGACGCAGGCCACGTCGTTGAGGCGCAGCCTCGTCACGCGGCCGAGCAGCGCGTGGTAGGCGTGCCGGCGCCCCCGCTCGAATGCGCCGCCCGCGCGCGGCCAACGCCGCGCGATGGCGACGTCGGTGCGCGCCGCGGCCTTCACGAGCTCCGCGATCCCGGCGGGCGCGATCTGGTGGTATGCCGGCAGCGTTACGATCGTCCGGCCGCGCGCCCGCGCAAAGCCCGCCATGACCGCGGTGGCTTCGCCGAACGCACGGGTCAGCGCGACCACCGTCAGCGGCTCGCCGGCGGCGTGCAGTCGCGCGAGGCCGTCCCGAAATCCGCGCCGCTCGCCGTCGAGCACGAAGATCAGCTCGTAGGTGCAGCCGGTCGCCTCGAGACCCTTCATGTATTCCGCGTAGAGGCTCTCCGCCGGCGCGTGGCGCCGGCCGACGGGCACGATTACGCTCAGGGACGGGTTCCTGCCGATCACTGCGAGACTCCCCAGCTGCGGGCGGTGACTTCCGCGAACTCGTGTTCGCGCACGTCGCCGAGCTTGTAGACCAGTTCGGCGAGCGCGCCGCCGAGCCCGAGCACGAACGCAGTCGCGAGCCAGATCACGCCGGTGCCGGCCAGCGGCAGCGGCAGTTCGCCGGCCGGCGCGGACCACGCCCAGAGCGCCGCGCCCAGTGCCGCGCAGCCGCCCGCCGCGAACGGCAGCGCGAGCAGCGAGAACCAGCGCAGCGGCCGCGAGGCGAAGGCCGCGACGGTCTTGATGACCATCAGGTCGAGCAGCACCTTGTAGACGCGCGACAGCCCGTACTTGGAGCGGCCGAACTGGCGCGCGTGGTGACGCACCTTCAGTTCCGCGATGCGCGGGCCCGCCATGGACGCCATCGCCGGAATGAATCGGTGCATCTCGGAGTACAGCGGGATCCGCTTGATGACGCTCGCGCGGAAGGCCTTCAGCGAACAGCCGTTGTCGCGGATCGGCACGCCGGTGACCTTGCCGATCAGCCAGTTCGCGGCCTTCGATGGAACCTTGCGCGTCCAGAGCTTGTCCTGGCGGTCGTGGCGCCAGCCCACGACGATGTCGTACCCCTCGTCGATCTTGGCGAGGAACGCCCGGATGTCCTCGGGGTCGTTCTGCAGGTCGCCGTCCATCGTGACGACGATCTCGGCGCGCGCGTGCCGGATGCCGGCCGCCATCGCGGGCGTCTGGCCGTAGTTGCGCCGGAAGCGGATCACCCGCACCCGAGCGTCGCGCCGCGCGATCTCGCGCGCCAGCCGCGGCGTCGCGTCGGTGCTGCCGTCGTCGACGAAGAGAATCTCGAACGAGGCGCCCAGCGGTTCGAGGGCGGCGACGATCGCGGCGTGCATGCGCTCGATGTTCTCCTCTTCGTTGAGGAAGGGAACGACGACCGCGAGCCTTGGGTGATGCGAAGACACGTCCGGAGCATCCGCCAACGGCTACGCTTCTGTCATCATCGCGCACGGCCCGAACGTTGCGTTACTGCACAGGAGGCACAAGGATGTGCACGGCCGCCGCATGATCGTGCTCGCCGACGCGCACGTGCACTTGCACGATTGCGCCGATCCCGCGGTGCTGCTCGAGGCCGCCGCGCGCAACTTCCGCACGCACGCTCCGCGCGAGCGCTGGACCGGCGCGCTGCTGCTCGCCGAGACCGCGGGCCGCAGCTGGTTCGACGAGGTGCGGCGTGCGAACGGGGCCGTGGCCGGCCCGTGGCGCGTCGAGCGCGGGTCGGACGAAGACACGCTGGTCGCCGCGTGCGGCCGCGCGCGGCTTGCGATCGTCGCCGGCTGCCAGGTCGTGGCCGCCGAACGCGTCGAGGTGCTCGCCCTGCTGACGCGCGAGCGCATCCCGGACGGGCTGACGCTCGACGCGACGATCGCGGCGGCGCTCGGCAGCGGCGGGATCGCCGTGCTGCCGTGGGGCGTCGGCAAGTGGCTCGGCGCGCGCGGCCGTCGCGTCATCGCTGCGCTGGAGTCATGGGCCGGCCAGCCGGTGTACGCGGGCGACAACGCGAGCCGCCCGTGGCCGTGGCCGGAGCCGGCGGCCTTCGAGGTCGCGCGACGCGCCGGACGCGCCGTGCTGCCGGGCACTGACCCGCTCCCGTTGCGCGGCGCCGAACGCCGGGTCGGCTCCTACGGCGTCCGCATCGAGGCGATCGCCGCGACCGCGACCGTGCTGCGCGCGCTGCTCGCCGGCGGCGCGCCGCCGGCTCTGCACGCGTTCGGCGGGCCGGACGCACCTTGGCGCGTGCTGGGCGAACAGCTGCGGCTGCGCGCCGCGCAGGGACGGGCCGCATGAGCGCGATCGTCGCGCCGGACGTCGAGACGTCCGGTGCCGGCTATGCGGCCCGCTTCTCGGGCGCCGCGGGGCGCTACCTGCTCGACGTGCAGCGTCTGGCGGTCGAGCGCGCGCTGGAAGGGCTCGCGCCCGGAACGCTGCTCGAGGTGGGCGGAGGACACGGGCAGTTGTGCGAATCCCTGGGCGCGCTCGGTTGGGACGTGACGGTGCACGGCACCGATACCGTGTGCGAGACGCATCTGCGCCGGCTGCACGGCCGGACGCAGCCGAAGTTCCTGCTCGGCCCGCTCGAGCGGCTCCCCGCCGCGTCCTGCAGCTACGACGTCGTGCTTGCGGTGCGACTGCTGTCGCACGTGCCCGCGTGGCCGGCGCTGCTGGCCGAGATGTGCCGCGTCGCGCGTCGCGCCGTGGTCTTCGACTACCCGGCCACCACGGGGCTGAACGCTCTGACGCCGCTGCTGTTCGGACTCAAGCGGCGGCTCGAGGGGAACACCCGGACGTACAGCCGCTTTCCGCGCCGCGCGCTGCGGCGGGAGTGTGCGCGCCACGGCTTCGTCGAGGCCCGCGTGGTGAAGCAGTTCCTGCTGCCGATGGTGGTGCACCGGACCGCCGGAGGTGCGCGCTGGCTGCAGGGAGTCGAGGCGGCCGGCCGCGCGGCCGGCCTCACCCAGCTGGCCGGTTCACCGGGCATCTACCGCGCTGACCGTGCTGCTTCCCGGGAGACGCCATGAACGTACTGCTGATCGCACCGCAACCTTTCTTCCAGGAGCGCGGCACGCCTATCGCGGTGCGCCTGCTGGCCGAGACGCTCTGCGAGTTCGGCCACCGGGTGGACCTGCTCGTCTTCCACGAAGGCGAGGACGTCGGGACGGCGAATCTCCGCGTGGTCCGTGCGCGGCGTCCGCCGGGCGTGGGGCGCGTGCCCATCGGGATCTCGGTGCCGAAGCTGGCCTGCGACGTCATGCTCGTGTGGCGGATGCTGGGTCTGCTGCGCCGCAACCGCTACCACGTGATCCACGCGGTCGAGGAAGCGATCTTCCCCGCCGTCGTGGTCAGCCGGTATGCGGGCGCACGGCTGGTGTACGACATGGACTCGTCGCTCGCGGACCAGCTCACCGACAAGTGGCGGTGGCTGCGCGCGCTGCGCGGCCTGCTCGTCGGCATCGAACGCTTCGCGGTGCGGCGCGCCACGGCCACGGTCGCGGTCTGCGAGGATCTCGCCGCGAAGGTGCGCCCCTGGATCGGTGCAGACCGCGTCGTGGTGCTGCCCGACGTGCCGCTCGGCGACGGCGCGGTGGGCGAGGTGGAGTGCCTGCGGACGCTCGCCGGCGGGCGCGATGCCGTGCTGGCGCTCTACGTGGGCAATCTCGAGAACTACCAGGGCATCGATCTCCTCCTCGACGCGCTGGCGGCCGTGCCGCGCGAGGTTCCGCTCCGCACCGTCGTGATCGGCGGGCTGCCGGCGGACGTCGAGCGCTATCGACGACGCGCCGTCGAACTCGGCCTGAACGAGCGCGTGACCTTCCCGGGCGCCCGCCCCGTCGCGAGGCTCGGTTCCTACCTCGCGCAGGCGGACGTGCTGCTGTCTCCCCGCACGCTCGGGCGCAATACGCCCATGAAGCTCTACTCCTACATGCAGGCGGGCCGCGCGATCCTCGCCACCGACATCCGCTCGCACACGCAGGCGCTCGACTCGAGCTGCGCGAGCCTTGCACCGCCCCGGCCCGAGGCCTTCGCCGCGGCGCTGCAGGCCCTGTGCGCCGACGCCGCGCTGCGGGCGCGGCTCGGTGCCGCCGCGCGCGAGCGCGCCGAGCGGGACTACTCACTCGCCACGTATCGCCGCACGCTGCGCGCGCTCTACGACCGCCTCGCCGAGGAGCGCTGAATGCGGCGCGACGTCGCGGCGCTGGAGAGCCTTACCTTCGACGTCGCGGTGGTCGGCGGCGGCATCCACGGCGCCTGGATCGCGCTGCGAGCGGCGCGCGCCGGGCTGTGCGTCGTCCTCCTCGAGCGCGGCGACTTCGGCGCGGGCACGAGCGCCAACAGCCTGCGCATCGTCCACGGCGGGCTGCGCTACCTGCAGCACCTCGACCTCGCGCGGATGCGCCGCTCGATCGCCGCGCGGCGCGCGTTCTGCCGCGAATCGCCGCACCTGGTCGCGCCGCTGCCGTGCCTGCTGCCGCTGCAGGGCGCCGGAGTGCGCAGCCCGTGGCTGCTCGGACCCGCTCTGGTCGCGAACGACGTGGTCGCGTGGGACCGCAATCGCGGCGTCGCGATTGCCGCGCGGCTGCCGCGCGGCCGCCTGCTCGGCGCGGCGGAGTGCCGCCGCCGGCTGGCCCCACTGGTGGATCTTCGTGCGTCGGCCGGCGCACTGTGGTGGGACGCGATCGCGCTGGACCCGGCGCGGCTCGCGCTCGAGCCGGTGCTCGCGGCTGCCGAGCTCGGCGCGGCGGTCGCCAACCGGCTCGAGGCGCGCGCGCTGCTGCTCGCCGGCGGTCGAGTCCACGGCGTCGTGGCGGTGGACCGCGTCGCCCGCCGCGACGTCGAGATCCGTGCGGACGTGGTGGTCGATGCCACGGGCCCCGGCGGCGGCCGCCTCGCGACGCTCGCGGGACTCGCAGCGCCGTACCGGCCGCCCCGCTGGGTCGGTGCGCTCAATCTCGTGCTCGGCCGCCGGCTCGCGCTCGAGGGTGGCGTGGCGCTCGGTGCGGCGAGCCGGCGTGCTGACGGCAGCGCGTGGGTGAAGCGTGCTACGCGCGAGCTGTTCTTCGTGCCGCACGGCGCGACGACGCTGGTCGGCACGGACTATCTCACCTGCGACGACGATGCGGATCCGGCGGCTCCCCCGCACGACCTGATCGCACGGTTCCTCGACGAAGCGGCCGGCGTCGCGCCGCGCGCCGAGCTCACCGCGAAGGACGTGGTCGCGACGCACTGGGGACTGCTGCCGGCCGAGGACGTCGCGCCCGACGTGCCCCGCAAATCCCCGACCCTGGTCGCGGGCGCGGACGCGGCCGGTGCGGCCGGGCTCGTCGTCGCGATCGGCGAGAAGCTGACCAGCGCTCCCGACCTGTCCGCGCGCGTACTCGCGTGCGTGCGGCGCGAACTCGGGACGCGGCGCGGCGCGACGGTGGCGCGCCTCGCGCCGGCGCCGCATGGTCGCACGCAGCCGCACGAATGGATTCCGCCGTCGTGCGATGCCGCCGTCGAAGCTCGCCTGCGGCGCCGCTACGGGACGCGCTGGCTGCAGGTCGCCGCGCACGCCGACGGGCCGGAAGGCCTGCAGGCGATCGCGCCCGGCACGGACGTGCGCGGCGTCGAGATCCTCCACGCCCTGCGCGAGGAGATGGCGCTCGGGCTGGACGACCTGGTGCTGAGGCGGCTCGGGCTCGGCGACGCAGGGCACCCCGGTGCAGCGGTGCTCGACGCCTGTGCGGCCGCGGCGGCACGCGAGCTCGGCTGGAGCGAGCCCGCGCGGCGAGCCGCGGTGGCTGCACTCGATCAGGCGTTCGAGGTCTCGCGGACGGGCCTCGGGGCGAGCAGCCCCTCGCGCACATACCACGCGAGCGTCCGCGCCAGTCCCGTGGCGACGTCGATGCGGGGCGCGTAGTCGAGCAGCCGGCGCGCCTTGCCGATGTCGAACTCGCGGTGGTGCGTGAAGAAGCCGACCCGCCGGCGGTGCAGCGGCGGGTCGATGCCGAGCGGCACGCACAGCTTCTCGCACAGCCAGCCGGCCGCATGGAACGGCTCGACCGGCAGCCGCAGGCGAGGCCGCGGGACTCCGAGGAGGTCGGCGCCGGTCGCGACGATTTCGTCGAGGGTCGGCGCCTCCGGGCCGGCGAGCAGGAACACCTCGCCGACGGCGGCGGCGCGGGTGCTGCAGAGCACGATGCCGTCCACGAGATCGTCGACGTGGACCATGTGCAGCCGGACACGGCCGGAGCCCAGCATCACGAAGCGCCGCTTCTGGATCGCGCGGAACAGCTTCAGGAACCGGAGATCGCCTTCCCCGTAGATCGCCCCCGGGCGGAACACCGTCACGCGCTGACCGCGCGCGATGGCCGACTGCGCCTCGCGCTCCGCCTCGACCTTGGTCTGCTGGTAGACGTCGTCGGGGCCGAACCGGTAGTCCTCGGCCGCCGGCGGCTCGGCGACGTGCCCGTGCACGCCCCCGGTGGAGCAGTGCACGACGAGCTCGCAGCCGGCGAGGCGCGCCGCTTCGAGTACGTTCACGGTGCCGCCGACGTTGACCTCGCGGTAGTGGTCTTCGGAATGACCGGCGGTGCGGAACACCGCCGCGACGTGGAACGCCACGTCGCAGCCGGCGACCGCGGCGACCACGTCGGCGCGCCGCGTCAGCTGTCCCTCGACGAGCTGGACCCCGAGTGCCCGCAGCTGCCGCGTGTCGCTGCCGGGGCGCACCAGCGCGCGGACCTCGTGCCCCTGCCGACGCAGTTCGCGCGCGAGGTGCCCGCCCGTGAAGCCGGTCGCACCGGTGACGAAAGCCTTCACGGCAGGGCCGCCAGCCGCTGCTGCAGGTCCACCGGCGACGGCAGGATCCGCTGCGCGTTCGTCGAATACATCTTCTGCAGCACCTCGCGCGGCAGACCGATGCCGTGCACGCGCCAGCGGCCCTGGTTCAGCATCCCCCACAGCGGGTACTCGATGTACTCGTTGCGGGTCTCGAGGAACTCGAGGTAGCTGCGGAAGAAGCGCTCGGGCGTCCAGCCCTGGGTCGGGTGGAGTCCGAAGCCGCCGTCCGAGCCGAACACGATGCGGTCCTGGTACTGCACCATGAAGCGGTAGGCGCTGTAGGGCTGTCGGCCGAGGCCCGCGACGCGCGAGGAGATGTCGACGTAGTAGTTGGGGAAGCGGTCGAGCAGCACGGCCGCGTAGGCGAGGTCTTCCTCGTTCGAGCCGACGTGCGCCCCTACCACGATCGTCTCCGGATGACGCGCGAGCAGCCGTTCGCGCTCGGCCATCAGCTGCCCGAACGGCGGGAAGCGTCCCGCGGGGCGCGCCCACTCCGGATTCTGGACGAGTTCCTCGTAGCGCTCGTTGCGGCGCGTCGGCGGCAGGAAGAACGCCGGCGGATCGGCGCTGTGGATGAGGACCGGCAGCCCGAGCCGCGCGGCCGTCCGCCAGATCGGGTCGAGTCGCGGATCGTCGATCGGCACGCGCGCGCCGGTCGCGTCGCGGATGGTGAGGCCGAGGCTCTTGTTGACCTTGAGACCGCGCGCGCCGTTGCGTGCCGCCTCGATCATCCGGGCCACTTCCGTCTCGATACCGCCCGGCCGGCGGATCGCGCCGAAATCCGGCTTGTGGAACAGGATGAACCGGTCCGGATACCGCGCGCGAAACTCGCGCGCGTGGCGTTCGAACAGCCGTGGACTGCCGTCGAGGTCGACGACTGCCGCGACGTTCGCCGCGTCCATGGCCGCGACGAGACGCGCGGCGTCGATGTCGGGCGGCAGCGAGGCCAGGTGGAAGTGGAAGTCGATGACCGGGAACGCCGCGCGCACGACGGGCGTCCGCGGCACGCGCAACTGCGGCTCCGGGTCGAAGTCCATCAGCCGGATGTCCTCGCCGAGCAGGATCGCGCCGGCGTCGGCGAGCCGGCCGGCTTCGAAGAGATCGGCGCGGGGATACTGCTGCCGGAACTGCAGCGCGCCGTAGAGCACCGCCAGCAGCGCACCCGCGACGAGGAGCATCGCCAGTGTGCGCCGATGCCCTCGCCACAGCAGCCAGCCGCCGAGCGCGCCGCCGACCAGTGCGGCGCCGCCGAAGGCCGGCAGCTCGTAGCGGCCGAGCAGTTCCAGCGCGTGCGCGATCGGCGGCTCCTGCGCCACGCGCTGGAGCAGCATTCCGAGTGGCCCGACGAACAGCAGCACGAGCAGCGGGACTGCGCCCAGCACGACGAGAACCCAGGTCGCGCCGCGCCAGCGCGAGGATGCTCGTGTCGGGATTTCCTGCGGCGGCGACGGCGGCACGCTCTGCAGGAGTACGGGACGCCGGGATGCGTCGGGAAGCTGTGGGACGGGCGTGCTCACGGCGGCTGCTCCGAGGTGGAAGGCTGTGCGCGCCGCGCGAGCCCGGAGCCGGCGCGAGCCTCGCCGCGTGACGGTGCGACGGCGCGCCCGCGAGCGCCGCCGTCGACCGCACGATGCGCGTCCCTGCGTCGGTCCCGGCGCCTCCCGCGCCGCGAAGCTCCCTCGCGGGAGCTCTGGCATTAACGCAACGGCGCCGACCCATCCAAGCGCCGCTTCGTTCGTGGAAACGAGTACACATTCTCGGTCGGCCCACGGTCAAGCCATCGCACCCGATCGCGCAACTGCACGCCACCATGCTCGACGCAACTCGTTCGGCACTGCCACCGGTGATGTTCCTCGGCGACCACCTCGGGTATCCCGGCGGCGTCGCGCACGGCGTCACCACGTATCTCTGCGAAGTGCTGCCTGCGCTGCAGACCGCCGGCGTGGATCTCGCAGTGTGCTTCCTGCGCGAGCCGCACGCTGCGGCCGCGCGGCTGCGCGCCGCGGGCGTGGCGCCGCGGTTTCTCGGTGCACCGCGGCTCGACCCGACGGTGCCGTGGCGCGTCGCCCGCGAACTGCGCGCGCGGCGCTGCGGCCTGATCCACGCGACCGGCATCAAGGCGACGCTCTGCGCGCGGCTCGTCGCGCGCGAAACCGGCGCGGGCGTGATCGTCCACGTGCACGACCGCAACGTGCCCGGGCCGCTGCTGCGGCGTCTGCATGCGGCTGCGGCTCGCCCGGCGGATCTCGGCGTCTGCGTCGCCGGTGGAGTCTGCGACGTCGCGGTCGGCGGCTACGGACTGCGACCGGAACGCCTGCGCATCGTGCCGAACGGCATCGCGCTGGAGCGCCTGCGTGCGCTGCCGTTCGACGCACGCGCGCGCCTGCGCGCCGAGCACGGCGTCGCGCCCGGCGTGCCGCTGCTGGGGGTCGTCGGCCGGCTCTATCCCGTGAAGGGCCAGCGGACGCTGATCCGCGTATGGCCGGAGATCGCCGCCGCCGTGCCCGGGGCGCGCCTCTGGATGATCGGGGACGGACCCGATCGCGCCGCGTGCGAGGCCGACGTGCGTGCGCGAGGCCTGGGCGATCAGGTGCGCTTCCTCGGCCAGCGCTCGGACGTACCCGGACTGCTCGCCGCGCTGGATCTGCTGCTGATCCCGTCGGAATCGGAAGGTCTGCCGATTGCGGCCATCGAAGCGCTCGCGGTGGGCCTGCCGGTGGTCGGCTTCGACGTCGGGGGCATGCGCGAGGTGATCGACGACGGCGGCAGCGGGGTGCTCGTGAAGCCCGGTGACGCACGCGCATTCGCAGCCGCGGTCGTCGAACTGCTGCGCGATCCCGCCCGCCGCGCCGCCTGCCGAATCGCTGCCGCGGCGAGCGCGGAACGCTTCTCGCTCGAGCGGCACGTCGAGGGGCTGCTGAACTGCTATCGCGAGGTGGCCGGGGCATGAGCGGTGGAATCGCGGCCGCCCTCGGCGCCGCATGGCGGAAGAACGCACCCGACGTAGCGGGGCTGTGGAACGGGGCATTGCCCGCCTTCGTGACCGCGCGACGTCCGGCGGAGCGGCTCGCCGGCGTGCCCGTGTTCTGCTACCACGTCGTGACCGCCGCCGAGTTCGGAGCGGACCTCGAGTTCCTGCGCCGCAACGGGTACGCGACGCTGTCGTCGCATGCCTTCCTCGACGTGCTCGCGGCGCGCGCAGTCGTTCCGGAGCGCGCGGTGCTGCTGACCTTCGACGACGGCCCGCGCAACTTCCACGACGTGGCTTTCCCGCTGCTGCTCGAGTTCGGCGCGCGGGCGACCTGCTTCGTGGCACCCGGACTGCATGCCGACGAGTTCCACGACGTCGAGGCGAGGCCGATGACCTGGACCGAGATCCGCCGGATCGCCTGCAGCGGACTCGTGGATTTCCAGTCGCACACCCTGGAGAGCCGCTACGTGCCGGAGTGGCCGAACCCCGCGGGACTGAGCGGCTGCGCACCGGAGCTGGAAGCGCGGCGTCGCGGCGTGCCTTTGCCGCTGGTCGACGATCTGCTCGCGTCCCGGCGCGAAATCGAGCGCCGACTGCCGGGCGCTCGCGTCGATCAGTTGGCGTTCCCCATGTACGTCGGCACGCCGAACGCCGTCGCCGTGGCGCGCGCGCTCGGGTTCCGTGCGTGCTACTGGGGGCTCACTCCCGGCCGCGCGCTGAACCGCCCCGGCGACGATGCGGGGCACGTCGTGCGGCTCAGCGACGAGTACCTTCGGCGCCTGCCGGGCGAGGGCCGGCGTTCCGTGCCGGGGCTGTTCGCGCAGCGTCTGCGGCGCGCTCGCGCGGGTCGCGACTGGCGCCGGCGTCACGCGTGATCGCCCGGGGTCGGCTGCTGCGCTGGATCGCGACCGCGGGCCTGCTGGGCCTCGTGCTGCTGCTGGTCGACTGGCGCGCGATCGCGGCGGTGCTGGCCGGCGCCGAGCCCGCGTGGGTCGCACTCGCCACGATCGCCGCGGTGCTGGACCGGCTCGCGCTCAATCGCCGCTACCAGCTGCTGCTCGCGCCACGCGGCATCCGGATCGGATACTGGCGCCTGTTCCGCATCCAGCTGGCCGCGAACTGCCTCGGGGCTTTCCTGCCGAGTTCCGTGGGCGTGGACGCCCTGCGGGTCGCGGCGCTGTGTCGGCGCGGCGAGCCGGCCGCCGCGGTCGTCGCCGCGACCCTGGTGGACCGCGCGACGATCGCGCTCGCGTCGCTGCTGCTCGCGGCGGTCGCCGTCGTGGCACTGGCGGGCACGCGCCTGCCGGACGGCGTCGCGGCCGCGGTGATCGTCGGCGCGCTGCTCGCCGGTGCGGGCTGTCTCGCACTGCTCGCGCCGGCCGTCAGGGCCGCCGTGCGGGATCGGCTGCTGGCACGGCTGCCGGCCCCCGCCGGGCGCCTGCTGGGCGAGATCGCCGGCGCGGCGCTCGCCTACCGTCACGCGCGACGTCTAGCGCTGCCGGTCTCCGGATGGACCCTGGTGGTGCTGGCGCTGCGGCTCGCGTTCGCGAAGGCGCTGCTGCTGGCCTGCGGCGTAGATCTCGCGTGGTCCGCACTGCTGGTCGTCATGCCGGTGCTGTGGGTGCTCGTGATGCTGCCGATCACGGTCGGTGGATTCGGCGTGCAGGAGATCGGGTACGTGACGCTGCTCGCGGCGCACGGCGTCGCACCGGCCGTCGCGGTCGCCGCTTCGCTGCTCGAGCACGCGATCGTGAGGGTCGTGAGCCTGCCCGGCGTCCTGTTCGCAGCGGACCTGCACGTCGCGCGGGCGGCGCGCGGCGACGCGGGCGCGAGTGCCAAAGGCAGCGCGCCCGACGCATTTCGCGTTCGCGCCCCCACAGCCGAGCCGCGCGCTGACGTCTAATCGGCCGGCGCGGGCAGGAAGCCCGCGCAGCACGCGACGCGCGTCGGCGCGCCGTCGAGAGCGTGGGAGTCAGGGATGACCGAAGGCCAGGTGCGGCGCCACGCGCTCGCTTACGCGGGACTCGTCGCGCTGAAGGCGCTGCTGCCAGCGCTGATCGCGGTGACGAGCCTGCGGGCGCTCGCGGCCTTCTACGGCGAGCGCTGGGGCGAGCCGTTCGCGATGCTGGCGGCGACGGCCGCCGTGCTCTGCCTCGCGATCCCTCGACCTCGCGAGAGCGAGTCGCGGCTCCGCACGGCGCTGAGCCCGCTCGCCGTCGGCATCGTCGTGCGCTGGCTGGCCGTCGTCGCGACGCTGCTCGCGCTCGCCTACCTCACCAAGTACTCGACCTACTTCGCGCGGCGCGTGGTGCTGACCTGGGCCTTCGTGACGCCCTGGATCATCATCGCCGCGACCGTGGTTGTCGACGAGCTGATCCGCCGCATCCTGAACCATCCGGCCAACGCGCGCGCCGCGGTGTTCGCGGGCTGGACCGCGGCCAGCCGCGCGCTCGCCGACCGGATCCTGAGCGCGCGCAATCCCGGTCTGCGGATCGCCGGCTTCTTCGACGATCGCGACCCGGTGCGGCTGGGACCGCAAGCGCCGACGCCTCATCTCGGCAACCTCGAGGATCTCGTCGAATTCGTGAAGCGCCGGCGGATCGACGTGATCTTCGTTGCGCTGCCGGTGCCGCACGTGCGGCGCGTGGTGGCGATGGTGGACCGGCTGCGCGACACCACGGCCTCGATCTACTACATCCCCGACCTCTACGTGTTCGACCTGCTGCACGCGCGAAGCGGCGAGGTTCACGGCGTGCCCGTGATCGCGATGTGCGAGTCGCCGATGCGCGGCGAGCGCGCGGTCGTCAAGCGGCTGACGGACGTGGCGCTGACGACCGTGGTGCTGTCGATGGTGCTGCCGGTGATGCTGCTGATCGCCCTCGCGATCCGGCTGACCTCGCGCGGGCCGATCGTGTTCCGCCAGCGGCGGTACGGGCTCGACGGCGAGGAGATCGTCGTCTACAAGTTCCGCACGATGACCGTCACCGAGAACGGTCCGCAGGTGGTGCAGGCGCGCCCGAACGACCCGCGCGTGACGCCGGTCGGCCGCGTACTCCGCCGCTACTCGCTCGACGAGCTGCCGCAGCTGATCAACGTGCTCCAGGGTCGGATGAGCCTGGTCGGGCCTCGCCCGCACGCGGTCGCGCACAACGAAGAGTACCGGCGGCTGATCGCCGGGTACATGCGCCGGCACAAGGTGCTGCCGGGCATCACGGGACTCGCCCAGGTCAACGGCTGCCGCGGTGCGACCGAGAGGGTCGAGGACATGCAGGCCCGCGTGGACTACGATCTCGACTACCTCCGGCGCTGGACCCCGATGCTGGATCTCCAGATCCTGTGGAAGACGGTCGCGGCGGTGCTCCGGCAGCAGAACGCCTACTAGCGGGTGTCGCGCGTCCGCCGTCGACCCCCGGTGCTAGACTTCGAGGCGTATCGACGCCTCGCCGGACGCGGATGCTCGAACTCGCCGTCAAGACGCTCCTTGCCTACCTGCTCGGCTCGCTGATGGGCGCGCTGCTGGTCGGCCGCGTCCGGGGCGTGGACATCCGCGAGCTCGGCAGCGGCAACGCCGGCGGCACCAACGCGCTGCGCACGCAGGGCAGGGCCTTCGCGCTCGCGGTGGTGGTGATCGACGTCGGGAAGGGCTGGTTCGCGGCCGCCGTGCTGCCGGGGCTCGAACTCCCGGGCGTGCAGCAGGATCCCGCGGTCTCGCGCGACTGGCTCGTGGTCGCCTGCGCCACCGCGGCGGTGCTGGGCCACGTCTACCCGGTCTGGTACGAGTTCCGCGGCGGCAAGGGCGCGGCGACCCTGCTCGGCGTGCTCGGCGGCGTACAGCCGGCGCTGCTGCTGCCGGTGGTGGCGGTGTGGTTCGCGGTCGTCGTGCTCACCGGCTACGTGGGTCTCGCCACGATGCTCGCCACCGCCGCGTTCCCGGTCGCCCAGCTGCTTCGCGACATTGGAGCGCTGCCGCTCGTCGCGTTCGGGATCGCGACGACGGCCTTCGTCGTCTACACCCACCGTTCGAACATCGCGCGCATGCGCGCCGGTACCGAGAACCGAGCGCGGCGCCTGTGGCTGTTCGGGCGGCACTCGGCGTCGTCGTAGTGTCGCGGCGGGCGGCGCTCGTGCGGCGGCTCGCCGACGGCGCGTTCCACTCCGGCGAGGCGCTGGCGCGCGAGCTCGGCGTGACCCGCGCCGCGGTCGCGAAACAGGTGCGCGCGCTCGAGACGTGGGGCCTGCAGGTGGATTCGGTGCCGCGCCGCGGCCATCGTCTCCGCACGCCGCTCGACCTGCTGGATGCGGCGAGCCTGCCGGACGAACTCGCGCCCGCCACCCGGGGGCGGTTGCGGCGGCTCGAGGTCCACGACGAGATCGACTCGACGAACTCCCGGCTGCTGGCGGCGGGCGACCTGCCGGCCGGGCGCTTCGACGCCTGCCTCGCGGAATGGCAGTCCGCCGGCCGTGGCCGGCGAGGGCGCGGCTGGCTCGCGCCGTTCGGCGGCGGGTTGTGCCTGTCGTTCGGGTGGACCTTCCGCGAGCCGGGGTCGGCGCTCGCCTCGCTGGCTCTTGCCGTCGGCGTCGCGGTGCTGCGTGCGCTGCGCGCGCTCGGTGTCCACGACTTGCGCCTCAAGTGGCCGAACGACCTCCTGCTCGACGGCCGCAAGCTTGGGGGCATCCTGTGCGAACTCCGCGCGGAGGCCAGCGGGCCCGCCTACGTGGTCGTCGGTCTCGGACTCAACGTCCGCCTCGCCGCCGAGGCCGCTCGCGAGGTGGTCGAGCGCGGCGGACTGCCGCCGGCCAGCCTGTCGGAACTGACGGGCTTTGCCGTGCCCCGTACGCGTCTCGCGGCGTGCGTGCTGGACGAACTCGTCGCGATGGCGCTCGAGTTCGAGCGTGCGGGCCTCGCACCGTTCAGGGACGAGTGGAGCGCGGCGGATGCGCTCGCCGATCGCCCGGTGACCGTACTGGGCCATGCGGGCGCGCGTCACGGGGTCGCGCGCGGCATCGACGCCAGCGGCGAGCTCCGCGTCGAGATCGACGGCCGGCTGGTCGTGGTCACCGCGGGCGACGTGTCGCTCCGGGCGGAGTCGTGATCGTGGGCGTGTCCCGATGACGCTGCTGCTCGACGCCGGCAACACGCGGCTCAAGTGGTCGCGGCTAGTCGACGGGCGGCTGGGTGTCGTGGAGGCCACGCCCCACCGCGACGTGCCGGCGGCCGACTGGCAGCGGGTGCTCGCCGGGGCCGGGCGACCCGCGCGGCTGGTGGTCGCGAACGTGGCGGGCGAGAGCTTCGGCCACGCGCTGACGGACTGGGCGCGCGCGACGTGGAACGTCGCGCCGGAGTTCGTCGCGACGCGGGCACGCGCCGCCGGCCTGACGATCGCCTACGCGATGCCCACCGCGCTCGGCGTCGATCGCTGGCTTGCTATGATCGCGGCCTGGCGGACGGCGCGCCGCGCGTGCGTCGTGATCGTCGCCGGAACCGCGCTGACGGTGGACGCCGTCGATGCGCAGGGCCGGCATCGCGGGGGCTACATCGTGCCGGGAGTACGGATGATGCGCGAGGCGCTGCACGAGCGCACCGGCGGTATCGCGCGTGCGTCGGCGCTCGCGCCGCCGGCGGTCGACGGCGCGTTCGGCGTGAACACGGGCGGTGCGGTGGAACAGGGCGCCCGCGTCGCGCTCGCCGCGCTCGCCGAGCGCTCGGTCGCCGAGCTGGCGCGCGTGCTCATCCCCGGCGACGCTCCACCGCACGTGTTCCTGGCGGGAGGGGATGGCGAACTCGTCGCGCCGCTGCTCCGTATCGAGCATTCGCGCGCGCCGGACCTGGTGCTGCAGGGGCTCGCGGCGATCGCGCAGGAGCCGCACCCGTGAAGGCTCTCGTTCTCGCGCTCCTGTTCGCGAACCTCGCGTTCCTGGCCTACGTGCATTTCGTGGGGTTGCCGGCGCGCGAGGCCGCCGTGCCGCCGCCCGGGCCGCCGATCCCGCGCCTGCAGCTCGCTGCCGAAGTGCCAGCGCTCGGTGCGGGCCGCTGCCTGTCCATCGGTCCGTTCGGCGCCGAGGCGGATGCGCAACGCGCGCTGCTGTGGCTGCGCTCGTCGCGGCTCGAGCCCCGGCTGCGCAGCGCGCGCCGCGAGGACGGCACGGCCTACTGGGTGTCGCTCGAGACGCCGACCCTGCAGCAGGCCACCCGCGTCGCGATGCGGCTGCGCGCGGCCGGCGTCGCCGACGTCGAGGTGCTGCCGCCGGCCGCGGACGCCGCGAGCGCGGTCGTCTCGCTGGGGCTCTATTCCGAGCGCGAGCGTGCGGAGCGCCGGCTCGACGAACTGCGCGCGTTCGCCGTGGCCCCGACGATCGCCGAGCAGGCCCGCGCGGTCGTCACGTGGTGGATCGACGTGGAGCGGCCGCCCGGCGGCCGTGCGCTCGACGTGAAGGCACTGGTGGCCGCCGTTCCCGAGGCGCGGGGCTCGTCGGTCGAGGACTGCCCGCCCGTCGCGCCGCCGACCGCGGCTCCGGCCGAAGCGCCCGCGATGCCGCCCGTGGGCACGCCCGCCGACGCCGCGGTCGCGCGGCCGCCGGCTGCGGCCGGCTGACGCAGTCCGCCGCGCGCGGGCGCGGCTACTTCCCCGAGAGGCCCGCGCGCACCATTCTGCGGCGCAGGAACGCGATCTGCGTGCGGAGCGGCAGCTCCTTGGGGCACAGGTCGTGGCAGGCCATCAGCCCGAGGCAGCCGAACACGCCGTCGTCGTCGCCGATCAGCTCGTAGTAGTCCGCGTCGGTGCGCGTGTCGCGCGGGTCGAGGTGGAAGCGCGCGATCTTGTTGAGGCCGACGCCGCCGACGAAGTCCACGCGCATCTGCGCGGTGCCGCAGGCGGCCACGCAGCAGCCGCACTCGATGCAGCGGTCGAGCTCGTACAGCTTCTCCGCGACGTCTGGATCCATGCGCTCCTCGATCGCATCGAGGTCGGGCTCGACGTGCTGGGCGTGCAGCCACGCGTGGAGTCGCTCGCCGAGGGCGCGCATCCACTTGCCGGTATCGACCGAGAGGTCCTGCACCAGTTCGAACACGGGCAGCGGCGCGAGTGTGATCTCCGCGGGCAGCCCGCCGGTCAGCGTGCGGCAGGCGAGGCGAGGGCGGCCGTTCACGAGCATCGCGCAGCTGCCGCAGATGCCGGCGCGGCAGACGAAGTCGTAGGCCAGCGAGGCGTCGAGCCGGTCCCGCACTTCCTCCAGCGCGAGGAACAGCGTCATGTTGTCGGCTTCGTCGAGCTCGTAGGTCTCGAAGCGGGCGGGCACCTGCGGCTCGCGCGGGTTGTAGCGCAACACGCGCAGGCGCAGCCGGCGCAGCGGCGCACGCGAGCTCGCCGCACCCGCCGGTACCGGAGCGTCGTCGGCGCCGGCCGAGGGGCCGCCCGGCGGCTGGTCATCGAGCGACAACGGGCGTCTCCTCTTCGGCTTCGACGCGGTGATTGGGACCGCGCAGCCGAGGCGGCAGCAGATCCGCGAACGGCATCAGCGCGTCCTGGCGGGCGGCGGGGTCGTCCGCGTGTCGCTCGCGCAGGCGCGCGACCTCGGCGGCGCGTGCCGCGGCGTCCGGATGATCGAGGTGGTTGCGTGCGCCGTAGCCGCGCCAGCCGGGCGGCAGCTCCATCGCGTTCACGTCGAGCGTCTCGTAGGCGAGGTGCGGGCGGTTCGACCACGCGTCCGGCCACGTCGCGAGCGTGCGCTTCAGCCAGCGTGCGTCGTCGCGCTGCGGGTGGTCCTCGCGGAAGTGCGCGCCGCGGCTCTCGGTGCGCGCCAGCGCGCCGTGCGCGACGGCGAGCGCGAGGCGGATCATCCGCGGCACGCGGTACGCGTCGACCAGTTCTGGATTCGGGCCGGGCGCGGTGCGGCCGAGGCAGATCGTGCGCGAGCGGCGCGCGAGCGATTCGAGCGTCTCCACGGCCTGCTCCAGGTGCGTGCCGTCGCGGAAGATGCCGACGTGCGCCGTCATGGTCTGCTGCAGTTCGAGCCGCAGCTGTCGCGCGCTCTCGCCGGTGCCGCGGTTGCAGGCCTCCGCGAGCGCCGCCGTCTCCGCCGCCAGCGCGTCGCGGACGAGCCGCATCGGCACGTCCGCCCATGCGGCGCTCCGCTCGCACCAGTCCGCGACGTATTCGCCGACGAGCATCCCGGCGACCACCGTCTCGGCGACCGAGTTGCCGCCGAGCCGGTTGAAGCCGTGCAGGTCCCAGCACGCCGCCTCGCCGGCCGCGAACAGGCCGCGCAGCCCGACGCTGTGGCCCGTGTGGTCGGTACGGATGCCGCCCATCGTGTAGTGCTGCGCCGGACGCACCGGGATCCACTGCTGCGCGGCGTCGATCCCGAGGAAGCTCTCGCAGATCTCCTTGACCTCGCGCAGGTTCTTCTCGATGTGCGCGCGGCCGAGCAGCGTGATGTCGAGCCACAGGTGCGTGCCGAAGCGCGACTGCACGCCGTGGCCGGCGCGGATGTGCTGTTCCATGCGCCGCGAGACGACGTCGCGCGAGGCGAGTTCCTTCTTCTCCGGCTCGTAGTCGGGCATGAAGCGATGGCCGCGCGCGTCGCGCAGCAGCCCGCCGTCGCCGCGACAGCCCTCGGTGACGAGGATACCGGCCGGGAAGATGCCGGTCGGATGGAACTGCACGGCCTCCATGTTGCCGACCGGCGCGACGCCGGTGTCGAGCGCGAGCGCGATGCCGCCGCCCTCGCAGATCATCGCGTTCGTCGTGACCTGGTAGAGGCGGCCGGCTCCGCCGGTGGCGACCACCGTGGCGCGCGCGACGTAGGCGCACAGTTCGCCGGTCTTGAGGTCGCGGACGATCGCGCCGTGGCAGCGCGTGCCGTCGTGGATCAGTTGCAGCGCTTCCTTGCGCTCGTGCACGGGCACGGCCGCCGCGATGGCCTGGTCACCGACCGCATAGAGCATCGCGTGACCGGTGCCGTCCGAGACGTAGCAGGTGCGCCAGTGCCTGGTGCCGCCGAAGTCGCGCTGCGAGATCAGGCCGTGCGCGGCCGCGTGCTCGGCCAACGTGACCGGCTGCCCGTTGATGACGACCTGCCGGTCGCCGGCGCGGACGCGGCTCCAGGGCACGCCCCAGGCGGCGAGTTCGCGCACCGCCTTCGGCGCGGTGTGGACGAACATGCGCACGACGCGCTGGTCCGCGCCCCAGTCGCTGCCGCGGACGGTGTCTTCGAAGTGCGCGTTCTCGTCGTCGCCGCGGCCCTTGAACACGTTGCCGAGGCTGGCCTGCATGCCGCCCTGCGCGGCGGCCGAGTGCGAGCGCTTCGGCGGCACGAGCGAGAGCACGGTGGCGTCCAACCCGCGGCGGCGCGCGCCGATCGCGACGCGCAGGCCCGCGAGCCCGCCGCCGATCACCAGCACGTCGGTGTGGACGACCTTCACGGTGCGTGCATCGCGGGGGCGGTCGAAGGATCGAGCGCCTGCTCGTAGCCGAGCTTCGCGTAGGCGCCGAGGGCCGTGAGCCCGAGCAGCACGTACGAACCGATCAGGCCCCACATCGCGAGTTTCAGGCGACGGCGCGTGCGCGTGGAGCGGTCGTCCTCGAACCAGCCCCACTTCATCGCGAGGCGGTAGAGGCCGATGCCGACGTGCAGTTCGACCGCGGGCAGCAGCACCAGGTAGAGCGGCCACATGCGCCCGCTCCAGACCTGCTGCGCGGATTCGTAGGGGCCGAGGCCGCCCGGGTTCGCGAGGATGTGGTACAGGTGGATCGTCGCGGTGAGACCTACGACCGCACCCGTCACGACCTGCCACCACCAGAGAGTGGTGTCCGCGTGGGCGAGGCGCCCGCGGTTGCCGTGGAAGCGCGAGTAGGCGGCCCAGCCGGAGGGCGCCTTGCGCATCGCGAGCACCGCATGCACGACGAACATGAGCACGATCAGCGTGGTGAACGCGCCGACGATCGCCGGGTAGCTGCGGCCGAACAGGTAGTAGCCCTCGAACGCGCGCGCCATCGTCGCGGAGGCCTCGGGCCCGAGCAGGATCGAAGCCGCGAACAGCGTGTGAACGAGCATGAACAGCGCGAGCAGCAGGCCGGTGCCGCTCTCGAGCAGGTCGAGCCGTGCGGGCATGCGGCTGGCGCGAGGCCGCGGGGCGGCGGCGTTCGTCCCTGCGAGGGCCATGGCTTCGCTCCGCGGTCGCGTGCCGCAGAGCTTACGGAACGCGCCGTGCACGGAACTCCGGAATGGCCGCAGCAGCGTTTCGGGTTTGCTGGCCAAACCGCCGGCGCGGCGGCAAGATGAGGATGCCGCGGCTGACGCGCGTGGCCCCGTGCCGGGATAGCTCAGTTGGTAGAGCGCCCGCCTTGTAAGCGGATGGTCGCCGGTTCGATTCCGGCTCCCGGCACCATTTCTCCCGTCCCTCGTCCCGGTTGTTCGCCCGGTCTGCGCAAACGGCGCGGCACGGCGGTGCGCGCATTGCGCCGTATAGGACTGCGGATTGCGCGTCGCAGGAGGGTTACACGGAGTTAAGCGAGTTGCGGCAGGCCGCATGGCATCTATGCGGGCGTGTGATCGCACACGCCCGGCTGGATCCATCGCCATGAGCGCCGCCAACGTCGTCGAGGTCCGCTTCCACGAAACCGGCAAGTGCCCTCCGGGGTCGCTGGCGTGGCATCCGTCACTCGGGCTCGTCGACGTGCTAAAGGCCCGTGGCTGGGACCGGGTCGTCCGGGTCGGCCGCCCGCTGGCCGGCGCGCCCGAACTCGTGGACGTCCACGTGCGCGAACTGGAACTCGTCGACGCGGACGATACGTTCGGGTTCGCGCTCGCCGGCGCCTTCGAGCCGGGCGAACTCCGCGATCTCGTCGAGGCGGACGCTTCGGAACTGGCCGAGCTCCGTGACTGGGAGGCGGGCGTGCTGCCGCCGCCGCGGCCGGGGACGGCCAAGCGCCGCCGCTGATCTCGAACGGTCAGGTCGACATTCCGATGGGAGGCGGTCGGTTTCGCCTCGTTCGGTTACCATCGGCGCATGCCCGATGCGGACGCGCCTCGTAAGCTGCAGGAGTACGCCACCACGCTCCAGACCCTGCTCGCGCAGGCCGAGCGGGATGTGGCCGACGCCGGCACGCTGTCGAAGACGACCCGCGAACGGGTGCACGCGCTGATCAGCGCCCTCAGCGACGATCTGTTCGCCCTGTACGCCGAGTCGTCCGCCGGGCGGCTCGGCCCCCCTGAGCGCGAGCACCTGCTGCCCGTCGTCGAGGAGATCCGCGCCGTGCTGCGCGGCAGTGCCGGCTTCCGGGATCCGTCGTCCGCGCTCGCGCGTCTGCGAAGTGCGGCCACGCTGGTCGGGCAGGGGCGGGCATCGATCGACCCTTGAGCCCCGCTGCGGCGCTCGATCCAGCGAACCCGTTCACGTCCTCGGCAATCGGTGGCACCGGACCCTCAAGGGGTGGCGTGCCGTGCCGATCCGCCCCGCATGGCCAGGACGAACCGCTCCCTCCGCACCCGGACGCGTCCCGCTCGCCGCTCCCGCAGCGGCGACGGCGGCGACGGCGGCACGACGGATCCGCGCG
Organism: Steroidobacteraceae bacterium; assembly: GCA_027531255.1. Classification (GTDB taxonomy): domain Bacteria; phylum Pseudomonadota; class Gammaproteobacteria; order Steroidobacterales; family Steroidobacteraceae; genus JAPZRU01. Next base: position 50,814 of record JAPZRU010000001.1, read on the forward strand.
TCGAGGCGGAGCGGATCGTCACGGCGTTGCGCGACGCGCTCGAACTCGTCGAACGGGAACTCGCCCGACTCCGGCTGCCGCGTGACCGGCGCTGAGACCGGCCGGCCTGGCGCGAGCCGGTCGAGGCGCTGCCGGAAGGGCTGCCCGGCTCAGGCCTTCAGCGAGAACGGCGTGAAGTTCGTGCCGCGGTCGTAGTAGTCCTCGTTCTCCGCGCGCTTCAGGAACGCGACGATCCGGTACGTCACCGGCGTCATCAGGATCTCCCAGCCGCTCTTAAGCACGTACTGGGTGGCCATGACCTTCAGCAGCAGGTCGAGGTCCCACAGGCCGGCGAACGCGATCGTGTAGAACAGCGCGGAGTCGACGCCTTCGCCGACCAGCGTGGAGCCGATCGTTCGCGTCCAGAGCCAGCGGCCGTTCGTCCACACCTTCATCTTCGCGAGCACGTACGAGTTGACGAGCGTGCCGCACCAGAACGCGATCATCGACGCGAGCACGATGCGCGGCGTGTTGCCGAAGATCGTCTCGACGGCGCCCTGCTTGTCGACCCACTCGACCGCGGGCGGCAGGTGCACGATCACGGCCGACATCAGCGACGCGAACGCGAGCGCCGCGAAGCCGGCCCACACGACGCGGCGGTCGCGTGCATAGCCGTACACCTCGGTCAGGATGTCGCCGAAGATGTAGCTGATCGGGAAGAACAGCACGCCGGCCATGAAGGTCACGGCGCCGATCAGCGGCAGTTCGAGCGTCGAGACCTTCGCCGGGCCGATCAGGTTCGCGCACAGCAGGATCGTGACGAACGCGGCCATCACGAAGTCGTAGTACTTGTAGGTGCGCGCGGGCGGCGCACCGACGGGCGCAGTCGCGTTCATCGGGGATCTCGCGGGGCAGGCGGCCGACGCATCATCCCTGCAGCGCCCGGGCGTGTCGAGTCGAGCGCAGGCCGGGAAATGCCGGTCCGACTGGCGGGCGCGACCTGCACGCGTCCAGTGCGGCGCGCGATCCTGCTGCTAACGTAACGTCGACAGGGGAGGACAGCGATGGACAGGAATCCCGACGTGCTCGGCTGGCGCCGCAAGTTCGGCGTGCTCGGTCCCTCGACGAACACCATCGTGCAGCCCGAGATGGACGCGATGCGGCCGCGCGGCGTCACGAACCACTACAGCCGCATCTACACGCCCAACGCGCAGGCCATCTCGAACGAGAGCTTCATGGCCGGCACCTTGCAGATCTCGGCGGGCGTGCTCGACGCGGTCCGCAGCGTGATGACCTGCGAGCCGGACTGGCTCGTCATGGGCATGTCCGCGATCACGTTCTACGGCGGCGCGAAGGGTGCCGACGAGTTCGCCGCGCGCATCCGCGCCGAGTCCGGCGTCGGCGTCTCCACCGGCTCGCTCTCGACCGTCGCGGCGCTGCGCGCGATCGGCGGCATCCGGCGCGTCGCGTTCCTCTCGCCGTACTATCCCGTGGCGAACGCCGAGGTCCGGCGCTTCCTCGAGGAGAGCGGCTACACGGTCGTGCGCGACCTCTGCCTGCAGTGCCCGACGTGGACCGCGATCGCGCAGGTGCCTGCCACGACGCTGCGCGCGAAGCTGCGCGCACTCGACGGCGACGACGTGGACGCGCTGATCCAGGTCGGCACGAACCTCTGCATGGCGAGTCTCGCCGACGAGGCCGAGCGCTGGCTGGGCAAGCCGGTGCTCGCGATCAACACCGCCACCTACTGGCACGCCCTGCGCGAAAACGGCATCGACGACAGGATCGCCGGCTTCGGCCGGCTGCTGCTGGATCACTGAGGGCAAGTCCGGCACCGCATCCAGCGCCTGCCGGAGAGCGCCACGTACCCCACCCTCTGTCCACGTGGCAGAGCCCTTCCCGCGAGCCGCGACGAACGCAGTGTCAGGCGCGAGTCCGCGAGCCATCAAAAAAGGCGCCGAGCCTTTCGACCGCGGCGCCCCGACATGGAACCCAGGGTGGGCCTTCGGGCCTAGCGGCCCACGTAGCTCTCCATCCGGAGGCCCGTGCCGCCGCGCGACACGTGCGCGACGACCGCCGTGCGGCGATGGATCTTCGTGACGGCACCGAGGTTGATGGCGAACGCGAGTTCCACGACGCTGCCCTTGTGCAGGCCGAGGTTCTCGGTCTCGACGAACACGCCGTTCGCACTCAGGTTGCGGGCCTTGCAGAGCTTGCCCCGCTTGCCCGGCATCTGGACGTACACCGTGGTGCGCGCGCGATGGCGCGTGTGCAGCCGCCTCTCCATTCGGTATCCCCGTCGCGAATATTGTTTTGCACCGAACGCGCCGAGGAGTATGCCAAAGGAGACGTCGCGGCCGGAAGGACGACGGCGCGCGGGGGCCGGGGTGCTGCGGCGCAGCGCCGGCGGTCGGGGCGGGGATTCGATCGAAAATCTGCTATTATTCAGTGACTTGGATCATTCGTCCTTGCGGCGGATCGCCAGCTGGACGGGGGCGTCGATGCCCATCTTGACGCGCTTGCCGGTACCGCCCAGCAGCGTGATCTGGATCGGGCCGTTCGCGAACAGCTCGGCGAGCGTCATCTTCGTGTCCGTGCCATCGGCGGGCTGGATCACGATCGACTCGTCGGCTCGGCGGCTCAGTACCAGCATGGCGAGGGGCTCCGCGGCCTCAGACGCGACCGAGCTCGCGCGACTGGATCGCGCGGCCGGCCCCGACGGGTCCGTAGGTGAGTTCGTCCGGGCGACCGGTGCGTAGCACGTTCAGCAGCTGGCGGACCTGGCGGCTCCGGATGCCGACGATCATCCCGTTGCGTTCGTTGGCGTCGCGCAGCCGCACGACGAGCTCGAGCAGCTGACGCCAGCGCGTGGCGACCGGACCGGGACGGGGTGATTCGTGGCTGTAATTCGGGTCCTCCGCGGCCCGCAGGAAGGCGGCCATGTCGTCGCGGGCCGGGCCGAAACCCGCGCCCGAGAGCACGCGCACCCGCGCCTGCTCCAGTTGTTCGAAGTCGGCGAGGCAGCGCTGCTTGTCGGCCGTCGCGGCCTCGAGCGCCTCGGGCGCCGAGCCCTCGCCGGCGAGCGCCGTACGCTCCGCGTCGAGCGCGGCGAGCAGCCGGCGCGCGGATGCCGCCTGACGCTCTAGCACGCTCGCGAGATCGTTGAGCGCCGCCGGGTTCATCGGTTTCAGCGGCCCGGCAGCTCGCGACCGGCTGCGAGCATCTTCTCGGCGACGCGCTCCGCGTTCACCTCGTACTTCCCCTGCGCGATCGCGTTCTTGATGGACTCGACGCGCGACTCGGAGACGACCGGTGCGGCCGCGACCGCCTCGGCGAGCTTCTGGAGGCTGCGCGCGGAGTCCGTGAGCGTCACCGAGTCGCGGGCCGGCGCGGCCTTCTCGACCTTGGCGATTTCGCCACCCGTCCGTTCGGTGGCAGAGGTCCGGTTGCCCCCGGTCACGACCGGCGGCTGCGTTCCATAGCCCTGGATCTTGCTCATCGGCGTTCTCCCGGGACGAGCCCGTGGTTCCTGCGAGACGTATCGTCCGCGCCCGCTGGAACTTTAGGAAAATATGTGAAGTGGAGCAGGTTGCGTCGGCTGGCAGTGGAGTAGGGGCATGTTTCGGGGTATCGGCAGTCCCGGCGCCTGCCTGAGCCGCCGGACCGTCCGTTCGTTGCGAATCTTCACGGCAGCGGCACCTCCACCGTCCCGGCGGAGCGAACCACCGCCTCGAACTGGCGCTCGGAGGCCGGGTTCCGGACCCGTACGCGCTCGGCGACCCCGGCATCCCCGAGTGCCACGCCCTTCGTCCGCACCAGGAGGCCCCCGGCGCGGGCCATCACGGTGACCTCCTGGCCGCGGCGGACCACGGGTTCGGCTCGCGTCACCGCGGGTACCAGCGCCTCGCCGGCTCCGACGGGCCGGGTCACCACCCGGCCGACCGCCTCGTCGGGGCTCCTGAACCAGCCGGCCGGCAGCGCACCGACGTCGCGCGGCGCCAGCGCGAGGTCCGCCGGCCCGATCACGTGCGTGCGGGCCAGCGGCCGCGCGGCGACCACCACGGTTTCGATCGCGCGGACGCGCACGGCCAAGTAGTGCCGCCAGGCCGGGACGGGGCACCGCACTTCGACGGTGAGTCGCGTCGGCGAGCGCGTGCCCGGCGCTACGCTGCCCTGCAACGGCGATCCGCAGGCGGGCAGGCGGACGCGCGGATCCGGCTCGCGGATCTCGAAGTCCTCCGCGGGCGCCCCGGCGCGGCCGGCGTGCTCGGCGGCGACCGCGCGCGCGATCTCGACGAGCGTCGCGAGCGGCTGCATGGCCGGCTCGTCCGCGCGTGCGGACGGCGGGAGGCTCGCCAGGGAGAGCAGCAGGCAGAGGACGAACGCGCGCATCACGGCCTCGTTTGCACGCTTCGTGCCACGGCGAAGGGGCGCGCGGAAGCGCGGGAATTCCCGGGTATTCCGCCGCGCAGCGAGCATCGCCGCGCGCGGGCGAGGTTGATCCGTCGCGACCACCGCGCCGATGGCGTCAAGAATCCGACGCCGGCGCGAGGCGGCGAGTTCTTGCCGCCGTCGCGCGGTCGACGGGCGGCGGCTTGCCGCTCCGCGCGTGACGCGGTTCACGCGGCGGCGGCGCCGGCGTACGTCGCGCCGCTCTTTAGTAAGGACTCCCCGCTGGTTCGGGGCGGTACGGGCACGCTGGCACGGCTCTTGCTCTTGCCTTGGCGAGGCCAGCCAAGTACCGCCCGCCATGTTCAACAACGTCTTCGGCATCCACGAACGCTCGCTGCTCCTGTCGGGAGAGCGCGTCGGCGTCCTCGCGGCCAACATCGCGAATGCCGATACGCCCAACTACAAGGCGCGCGACATCGACTTCCAGTCGGTGCTCGCCGGCGAGCAGTCGTCGCAGGGCGCCCTGCCGATGGCGCGGACCAACACCGCCCATCTCGCGCCTGGCGGCGAGCTCTCGACGATGGCGGAACTGAAGTACCGCATCCCGTTCCAGCCTTCGCTCGACGGCAACACGGTGGAGGCACCGGTCGAGCAGGCCAAGTTCGCGGAGAACCAGGTTCGGTACCAGGCCAGCCTCATGATGATCAACCGCCGCATCTCCAGCATCGAGAACGCGCTGACGAGCCGCTAGCGCAGGCGAGGGCTCCCGGCGCGCATCGACCGTCCGATCACCAGGTCAGGTAAACCCCAATGTCGCTATTCAAGGTGTTCGACGTCTCCGGCAGCGCGATGACCGCGCAGTCGGTGCGGCTGAACGTCACAGCCTCGAACCTCGCCAACGCCGACTCGGTCGCGAGCACGGCGGATGCGGCCTACCGCGCGCGTCACCCGGTATTCGCCGCGCAGCTGGAGGAGCTGACAGCCAACCCGGAACTCGACGGCGCCGGCGTCGGCGTGCGGATCGCGGGCGTCGTGCAGTCCGCCGCGGAGCCGGTGAAGCGCTTCCACCCCGAGCACCCGCTCGCGGACGCGCAGGGCTTCGTCTACGGCTCGAACGTCAATCCGGTCGAGGAGCTCACCAACATGATCTCCGCGTCCCGGTCGTTCCAGGCCAGCGTCGAGGTCATGTCCAGCGCGCGCGACCTGCTCCTCAAGACCATCTCGATGGGCCGCTGAGCGGCACCGGCAGGAAGACCATGAGTACGATCCCGAGCATCAACCAGGACCTCGCCGGCGTCGGACTGTCGCGCCGCCTCGGCGGCGAGGGGAACCCGAGCGACCTCGGCCAGGAAGACTTCCTGCGGCTGATGATGGCGCAGTTCAAGAACCAGGACCCGACGAAGCCCGTCGACAACGCCGAGTTCGTCGCGCAGCTGGCGTCGTTCGGCACGGTGTCCGGCATCAGGGAACTGAACGACTCGTTCGGCCGGCTCTCGAGTTCCTTCAACTCGAACCAGGCGCTGCAGGCCTCGAGCCTGCTGGGCCGCAACGTGCTGGTCGCGCAGCAGACGGGCTTCCTCGCCGAGGCGGGCTCGCTCGAGGGTGCCGTGGACGTCCCGGCCGGAGCCACCGCGGTGAACGTCCAGGTGGTGGATCGCTTCGGCCAGGTGGTTCGCAACGTCGCGCTCGGCCAGCGGCCTGCCGGCCTCGCGCCGTTCGCGTGGGACGGGCGCACCGATCTGGGCGGCGTCGCACAGCCCGGGCAGTACACCGTCAGGGCTCAGGCCGTCGTCGGCAACCGGCCGCAGGCCGCGCCGACGCTGGTCGAGGCGGCTGTCGAGAGCGTCACTCTCGGCGGCGCCGCCAAGGGCGTCACCATCAACCTCCGCGGACTCGGCACGGTGCCGATGTCCGACGTCCGCCAGATCTCCTGAGGGAACGGCAAGCCATGACCATGCGCATAGCGCTCTCCGGCCTCAACGCGGCCACCGTCAACCTCGACGTCACCGCGAACAACATCGCCAACTCGAACACCACGGGCTTCAAGGCCTCGCGCGCCTCGTTCGCGGACGTCTTCACGACCAGTGCGCTCGGCGTCGGGAGTACGCAGGTGGGTTCCGGCGTGCGGCTGTCGGCTATCTCGCAGCAGTTCTCGCAGGGCGCGGTGGCCTCCACCGAGTCGGGCCTGGACCTCGCGATCTCGGGCGAGGGCTTCTTCACGCTGCGCGACGCTTCCGGCACGACGGCCTACACGCGCAGCGGCAAGTTCTCCGCGGATCGCGACGGGTTCGTCGTCAACAGCCAGAACCAGCGGCTGCAGGTCTACCCGCCGCTGCCGACGGGCGGCTTCAACCAGGGCCTGCTGACGGACCTGCGGGTCGACGCAGCGCAGAGCCCGCCGAGCGCGACCAGCAGGGGCGAGGTACTGATCAACCTGCCGGCGAACGCGCCGGTGCCGACGGTCTCCCCGTTCGACCCGAACAACCCGCAGACCTACAACCACGCCACCTCGACGGCGGTGTACGACTCGCTGGGGAACCTGTCGACGGCCACGTTCTTCTTCGTGAAGCAGCCGGCCGCCAATGCGTGGACCGTCGCGATGACGATCGACGGCACCGCGGTCGGCACGCCCGTGCCGCTGAGCTTCTCCGCCAGCGGCGCGCTCACGACGCCGGCGAACGGGGCGGTCACCTGGCCGAGCTACACGCCGCCCACCGGCGCGCTGCCGCTCGACATCACCTTCGACTTCACCGGGTCCACGCAGTTCGGCAACCAGTTCGGCGTCAGCGCGATCACCCAGGACGGCTTCTCGAGCGGTCGCCTGAGCGCGCTCGACATCAACGACACCGGCGTGGTGCTCGCGCGATTCACCAACGGCCGCGCGGTCGAACTCGGCCAGCTGGCGCTGTCGAACTTCGCGAACCCGAACGGTCTGCGCCAGCTCGGCGACACGACCTGGGCGGAAACCTTCGCCTCCGGCGACGTGATCCGCGGCATGCCGGGCACGGCGAGCTTCGGCCTCATCCAGGCGAGCGCGCTCGAGAGCTCGAACGTCGACCTGACCAAGGAGCTGGTCAACATGATCCTCGCGCAGCGTTCCTTCCAGGCCAACGCGCAGGTGATCACGACCGGCGACCAGATCCAGCAGACCATCCTGAACATCCGGTAAGCGCGGCCGCGAGGCCGGCGCGGGAGTCGCCCGATGGACCGCATCCTCTACGTTTCGATGACCGGCGCCAGGCAGATCCTGGAGGCCCAGGCCGTCGTCTCGCACAACCTGGCGAACGCGAGCACCGGCGGATTCCGCGCGGACCTGCAGGCCTTCGCGTCGGCGGCGATCGCCGGCGACGGCTTCCCGACGCGCGTCAACGTGGTCGGCGCGAACTCGGGCTTCAGCCACGAGGCGGGCCCGCTGACGCAGACGGGACGTGCTCTGGACGTGGCGATCGACGGCGCCGGCTGGCTCGCCGTGCAGGCTCCGGACGGTCGCGAGGCGTACACCCGGGCAGGGAACCTGCGTCTGACGCCGGAGGGCGCGCTGGTCACCGCGAGCGGCCATCCCGTGCTCGGCGACGGCGGGCCGATCGCGCTGCCGCCGGCCGAGCAGGTGGCCGTCGGCGCCGACGGCACGATCACGGTCGTGCCGCAGGGCACCGGGCCTGCCACCGCCGCCGCGGTGGCCCGCCTCAAGCTCGTGAATCCGCCGGCGGACGCGCTCGTGAAGGGTGCCGACGGGCTGGTGCGGCGGCGCGACGGCGCCGATGCGCCCGCCGACGCGGCCGTGCGAGTGCTGTCGGGGGCGATCGAGGGCAGCAACGTGAACGCCGCGCGCGCGCTGACGGAGATGATCGAGTACTCGCGCCTGTTCGACATGCAGGTGAAGCTGATGGGCCAGGCCGACCAGAACGGGCAGGCCGCGCAGCGGCTGCTGGCCGCCGGCTGAGCAGCCCGCCGCCGCTCGCCGCGACTCCCGAAGACGTCTTGCACCGACGACCGCACACCGAGGAAACCCGATGACTCCCGCACTCTGGGCCGCCAAGACCGGGCTCGACGCGCAGCAGACGCGCATGGCCGTGGTCGCGAACAACCTCGCGAACGTGAACACCACCGGGTTCAAGCAGAGCCGCGCGGTGTTCGAGGACCTGCTCTACCAGAACGTGCGCCAGGTCGGCGCGCAGACCTCGCAGGACACGCGCTCGCCGAGCGGCATGCATCTCGGCACCGGCGTGCGCGTGGTCGCCACCGAGAAGGTCTACAGCCAGGGCTCGCTGGAGCAGACCGGCAAGAGCCTGGACATCGCGATCCAGGGCCGCGGGTTCTTCCAGGTGCTGCTGCCGGACGGCACCCTGGGGTACACGCGCGACGGCTCGTTCCAAGTCAACGCGGAGGGCGAGCTGGTGACGGCCTCGGGCTACGCCGTGCAGCCGCCGATCAACATCCCGGACAACGCGACGTCGGTGAGCGTCGGCCAGGACGGCGTGGTCAGCGCCAGCCTCGCCGGTTCCGGCCTGACGACGCAGATCGGGCAGCTGCAGCTCGTGGACTTCGTGAACCCCGCGGGCCTCCAGCCGCGCGGCGAGAACCTGGCCATCGAGTCCACCGCCTCCGGCCCGCCGCAGGTCGGCACGCCCGGCGTGAACGGCCTCGGCACGACCGTGCAGGGGGCGCTGGAGTCCTCGAACGTCAACGTCGTCGAGGAACTGGTCGCGATGATCGAGACGCAGCGCGCCTACGAGATGAACTCGAAGGCGATCTCCAGCACCGACCAGATGCTGCAGTACCTGACGAACAACGTCTGATCCGACCTGCCGGAGCCACCTGCATGGCCAGCACCACCCGCCACGCATGCCGTCCGCCCGCCGGCGTCCGCTCGCGCGCCGCTTCCGCGGTACTGCTCGCCGCGGTCGTCGCCGCGGCCGGCTGCGCCGCGCCGTTCGAGCGGGAACTGCCGCAGCCTCGCGGGGCGGCGCACCGGGTCGCCGTCGCGCCCGTCGCGCCGAGCGACGGCGCCATCTATCAGCCTGGCCGTGAGATCGCGTTCTTCGAGGACCTCAAGGCGCGGCGCGTCGGAGACCTCGTCATGATCCGCCTGCAGGAGGCGACGAACGCCCGCAAGAGCTCGTCCACCGAGACCTCGAAGGAGACCAGCGTCTCGATGCCCGGACCCACCATCGCGGGTCGCCCGGTGACCGTCGCCGGGGTGCCCGTGCTGGACATGGGCGTGGACGGCACCCGCAGTTTCCAGGGCGAGGGCTCCTCTTCGCAGCAGAACGCGCTGACCGGCACCATCACCGCGGTGGTCGTCGAGGTGCTGGGCAACGGCAACCTCGTGATCGAGGGCGAGAAGTGGCTGCGGCTGAACCAGGGCGACGAGCTGGTGAAGGTGCGCGGGGTGGTGCGCGCGGTCGACGTGCTGCCGGACAACTCGGTGACCTCCGACCGCGTGGCCGACGCGCGGATCAGCTACGCCGGGCGCGGCGCGCTGGCCAGCGCGAACCGCCAGGGCTGGCTGTCGCGGTTCTTCAACTCGGCCCTCTACCCGTACTGACCATGCGCAGCCACGCGAGACACTGGATCGGGGCCGCGCTCGCGCTCGCGCTGGTCGCCGCCGCGCCGGCCGCCCGCTCGGCGGCGGACGCAGCCGCCGCGCCGGTCCGGAACGCGGGCGGCGCGGCCACCGCCCGCATCAAGGACGTGGCGACGGTGCAGGGGGTGCGCTCGAACCAGCTGGTCGGCTACGGCCTCGTGGTCGGACTCGACGGCAGCGGCGACCAGACCAGTCAGGCGCCGTTCACGACGCAGAGCCTCCGGAACTGGCTCGCGCAGCTCGGCATCACGCTGCCGCCCGGCGTGAATCCGCAGCTCAAGAACGTCGCCGCGGTCTCGGTGACCGCGCTGCTGCCCCCGTTCGCGAAGCCCGGTCAGACCATCGACGTGACGGTCAACTCGGTCGGCAACGCCAGGTCGTTGCGGGGTGGCACGCTGCTCGCCGCGCCGCTGCGCGGGCTGGACGGCGGAGTCTACGCGATCGCGCAGGGCAACCTGGTCGTCAACGGGTTCGGCGCCAGCGCCCAGGACGGCTCGCGCGTCACGGTGAACGTGCCGACCTCCGGCCGCATCCCGAACGGCGCCACCGTCGAGCGGGCGGTGCAGGCCAGCGTCGGCGCCCAGGACAACCTGACTCTGTCGCTGCGCGCCGCCGACTTCACGACGGCAACGCGCATGGCCGAACGCATCAACCGGGAGCTCGGGCCCGACACGGCCGTGCCGGTCGATGCGATCAGCGTGCGCGTCCAGGCGCCGGCGAACCCGGCGCAGCGAGTTGCGTTCGTGTCGTACCTCGAGAACCTCGATTTCGCGCCGGGCGACGCGCCCGCGCGCGTGATCATCAACTCGCGCACCGGTACCGTCGTGATCGGCAGCCACGTGAAGGTGAGCCCGGCGGCGGTTTCGCACGGCTCGCTGACGGTGTCGATCCAGGAGGACGTGCTGGTCAGCCAGCCGCAGCCGTTCGCGCGCAACGGCGAGACGGTGGTGGCGCCGGACTCCGCGATCGACGTGGAGCAGGGCGGCAGCCGCATGTTCCTGTTCGCGCCCGGCGTGACGCTGGACGAGATAGTCCGCGCGGTGAACCAGGTCGGCGCGGCGCCCGGCGACCTCGTCGCGATCCTGGAAGCGCTGCAGCAGGCGGGCGCGCTGCGCGCCGAGCTGCTGGTCATCTGACGGCCCCGCATGGCGATCGACTCGAAACTCAGCGGCCTGGCGGGCGGCGCGGCGACGGCGCAGGTCGCCTCCTGGCTCGACCTGCAGGGGCTGCGCAGCCTGCCGGGCCGGACCGCGGCGGGCCCGGGCGCGGGCCCGGGGGGCGGGGAGGAGCAGCGCCTGCGCGCAGTCGCGCAGCAGTTCGAGTCGGTGTTCCTCGGCATGATGCTGCAGTCGATGCGCGACGCGAAGCTGGCGGACTCGCCGTTCGACGGCGAGGAGACCCGCTTCTACCAGGGCATCTTCGACAAGGAGATCTCGATGCGGCTCGCGCAGGGCCGCGGACTCGGCATCGCCGACCTCCTCGTGCGGCAGCTCGGCGACCGGGGTGCCGGGGGGGTCGCGGTTCCGGCTCCGGTCGGCGCGGTCGCCGCGGCGGGCGCGGCGCCGGTGGCCGCGGCGCCGGGCGCCGGCGCGAGCGCGAGCTTCGCCGCGGCCCGCGGTGGCGGTCCCGACCTGCCGCCGGCGGCCGGCGCGTTCGACGCGGCGAACTTCGCGGCGGCGGTCCTTCCGGGGCATCGTGCGCTCGACGGCGCGGCAGCTGAGGTGCCGCCGCCGGCCGGTCCGTTCGCGTCGTCCCCGGCGGATTTCGTGCGCAAGGTGCTCCCGCACGCGCGCACCGCGGGCGCCGCGCTCGGGGTGGACCCGCTCGGGATCGTCGCGCAGGCCGCGCTGGAGACCGGCTGGGGCCGCAGCGTGCCGGTCGCCGCCGACGGCAGCGGCTACAACCTGTTCGGCATCAAGGCCGGCAGCGGATGGCGCGGCAGCCGCGCGGTCCGCGAAACGCTGGAGTTCGAAGCGGGCGTGATGAACCGGCGCGCCGAGCCGTTCCGCGCCTACGACTCCCTGGCGAGCGGATTCGCCGACTACGTGCGGCTGCTGGGCACGAGCGCCCGCTACGCCGACGCCGTCGCCACGGGCCGCGATCCGCGCGCCTTCGCGCGCGCGCTGCAGGACGCCGGCTACGCCACCGACCCGGACTACGCCCGGAAGATCGACGCGATCCTGCGCGGCGACACGTTGCGCGAGGCGCTCGCCGCCCTCAAGGACCCGGCCGCCGGGCCGATGTAGACGAACGAGCGGGGTGCGGACGAGGGTCCGCCGCCGCGCGAGGTGCAGAAGCGTGCCCGACATCTTGCGGACGAGCCTCTCGGGCCTGGTCGCCTTCCAGAAGGCGCTCTCGGTCACGGCCAACAACATCTCGAACGCGAACACCGATGGCTACAGCCGGCAGCGCGTCGAGCTGGCCACCCGGCCGCCCAGCGCCTTCGGCGACGGCTTCGTCGGCAACGGCGTGCAGGTCGCCACCGTCCGGCGGCTGGTCGACCAGTTCGCTACCGCGCAGATGCGGTCCAGTTCGAACCAGCTCGGCCAGGCGTCGATGTACGCCGACGCGGCACGCCGGATCGACGACGTGATGGGCGACTCGCGTAACGGAATCGCGGCCAACCTGCAGGCCTTCTTCAACGCGTGGCAGACTGTCGCCAACGATCCGGCCTCGGTCGCCAACCGCTCGCTGCTGCTGCAGCAGGCGCAGTCGCTCGCGAGCTCGTTCCAGCAGACCAGCCTGCGTCTCGACGCCATCGCCGACGACGCGAGTTCGCGCATCAAGGCTTCGGTCAACGAGATCAACGGCCTCGCGGAGTCGCTCGCGAGGCTGAACGAACGGATCGGGGTCGCGCAGGCGAGCTCGGGCGGCCAACCGGCGAACGACCTGCTGGACCAGCGCGACAAGCTGATCGTGCAGCTGTCGCGGCAGGTGAGCGTGCAGACCAACGTCGAAAGCGACGGGCAGGTCAGCGTCTTCATCGGCAACGGGCAGGCGTTGGTGCTGCAAAACACGGCGGTCCCGCTCGCGACCGTGCCCAACGCTCTCGACCCGACACGGCTGGACCTCGCCTCCGTCCGCAACGGCACGCCGCAGATCATCACGAGCGGACTCTCCGGCGGCGAGATCGGCGGGCTGCTGCAGGCGCGCGAGCGGCTGCTCGACCCGGCGCGCAACGCCCTCGGTCTGGTTGCCACCGCGCTGACGCTCGGCGTCAACGCGCAGCAGGCTAGCGGCATGGACCTGCGCGGTCAGCTCGGCGCGCCCATGTTCTCGGTGCCGGCGCCGGCGGTGCTGACGTCGGGCGACAACACGGGCACCGCCGCCCTGGCCGCCTCGGTCGCCGACCTCGGGCAGCTCACGAACGAGGACTACGTGCTGCGGTACACGGGCACCGCCTGGGTCGCGCAGGCCGGGAGCACGGGCGCCCCCGTGGCAGTCGCCGGCACCGGGACCGCGGCCGACCCGCTGCGCATCGGCGGGGTCGCCCTGGTGGTGACGGGCGCGCCGGCCGCGGAAGATCGCTTCCTGGTGCAGCCCACCCGGGCCGCGGCCGGCGCGTTGCGCATGGCGATCGACGACCCGCGCGTCCTCGCGGCGGCCGCGCCCATCCGCAGTGTCTCCAGCACCGGCAACGTCGGGACCGGCACCATCTCGCCCGGGCAGGTCCTGGATCCGACCGATCCGAACCTGACCGCGACCGTGACGATCCAGTTCCTAACGCCGACGACCTACAGCGTGAACGGCTCGGGCAGCTTCGCCTACACGCCCGGCGCAAACCTCGACCTGAACGGCTGGCGCGTGCAGATCAGCGGTGCACCGGCGGTCGGCGACACGTTCCGCGTCGAGCGCAATGCCGGCGGTCAGGCCGACAACCGCAACGCGCTGCTGATGGCAGGCCTGCAGACGCGCGGCCTGCTGGACGGCGGCCAGACCGGGATCTCCGAGTCGTTCCGTGCGGCGGTCGGCGAACTGGGCGAGGCGTCCCGTCAGGCCGCGCTGGCGCGCGAGGCGCAGGAGGCGATCGCGGGCGATGCCCGCGCGGAGGTGCTCGCGGTTTCCGGGGTCAACCTCGATGAAGAAGCGTCCGAGATGCTGCGCTGGCAGCAGGCCTATGGCGCCGCTGCGAAAGTGGTTGGCGTCGCCGACGACATGTTCCGCACGCTGCTCGCCTCCCTGAGGAACTGATGCGCGTATCCACGCTCTCGTTCAGCCAGAACTTCAACCTGCAGCTGGGCCGCCAGCAGTCGGGGCTTCTGAACACCCAGCAGCAGGTCGCCTCGGGCGAGCGCTTCATGCGACCCTCGCAGGACCCGGTCGCGGCCACCCGGGCGCTGGAGCTGCAGCAGTCGATCGACGCGACGGGCCAGTACGCGGTCAACGCGGATCGCGCCCGCGGTCGGCTGGCGCTCGCGGAGTCCGCGGTGCGGACCGTCGGCGACAACCTGCAGCGGGTGCGCGAACTCGCGGTCGAGGCGGCGAACGGCGCGGCGTCCGCGGAGTCCCGCGCCCTGATCGCGATCGAGGTGCGGCAGCGCCTCGAGGGGCTGCTGACGCTCGCCAACCAGCAGGAGCCGAACGGCCAGTACCTGTTTGCCGGCTTCTCGACGCAGACGCGGCCGTTCGCGCCGACTCCCGGCGGAATCCAGTACAACGGCGACCAGGGTCAGCGACTGCTGCAGATCGGGCCGAACCGCTACGTCGCCGACGGGGATCCGGGTTCGCGGGTGTTTCAGATGGCGCGCAACGGCGACGGCGTGATGACGGTCGGCGTCGGGTCGTCCAACGTGGGTACCGCGGTCGTCGGTGGTCGCGGCCTCGCGGATCCCGCCCAGTGGGACGGCGGAACCTACCAGGTCGTCTTCACCGCGCCCGACGCCTACGAGGTGCGCGACGCCGGCAACGCGGTGATCGCCACGGGCGCCTACGTGTCCGGCGGGAGCATCTTGTTCCGGGGCGTGAAGCTCGAGGTCAGCGGCACGCCCGTGGCCGGAGACTCTTTTTCGGTCGGGCCGAGCGCGCTCCAGGACATCTTCACGACTGTGCAGCAGTTCGCCGACGCGCTGCTGATCGGGGGCAATGCCGGGACGGAGCGCGCGCGCTTCCAGAACGCGATCAACCGATCGCTGAACGACCTCGATCAGGCCATCGGCAGCGTGCTGGAGGTCCGTGCGGAGATCGGCGGGCGGCTGCAGGCCATCGACGAGCAGCAGCGCGTCAACACGGACGTCGACGTCGAGCTCAAGACCTTGCTGTCCTCGGTCAAGGACCTCGACTACGCCGAGGCCCTGACCCGCCTCAACCAGCAGCTCGTCGGGCTGCAGGCGTCGCAGCAGAGCTACGCGCGCCTGCAGGGCCTCTCGCTCTTCAACTTCCTCTAGCGTCGCGCGGCGTCCCGCCGCGGCGGGACGCCGTCTGCCCGGCCCTCGACCCTGACCGGAGCCTCGCGCAGCCGGTCCCTCAAGAACCCGCCCGCCCCGCCGATAAGACCCCGTGACGGGTCGGCGGTCTGCCCAACACAGTCCGACGGCCGACCAAATCCAGTCGGTCGCCTCGCGCGGCCACCGCAAACGAGGAGCAGGGAACATGTCGGGTCAAGTGATCAACACCAACACGCTGTCGATGAACGCGCAGCGCAATCTCGGCAGCAGCCGTACCGACCTCGCGACCGCGCTGCAGCGGCTGTCGTCGGGCCTGCGCATCAACAGCGCCCGGGACGACGCCGCGGGTCTCGCGATTTCGGAACGCTTCACGACGCAGATCCGCGGCCTGAACCAGGCAGTCCGCAACTCGAACGACGCCATGTCGCTGTCGCTGACGGCGGAGAGCGCCCTGCTGGAGGTGTCGAACAACCTCCAGCGCATCCGCGAACTGGCGGTGCAGGCGGCGAACGCGACCAACAGCGCCTCGGACCGGGAGGCCCTGGACCTGGAAGTGCAGCAGCGCGTCTCGGAGATCAACCGCATCGCGACGGTGACCTCGTTCAACAACCAGAAGCTGCTCGACGGCAGCTTCGGCGGCGCCACGATCCAGGTCGGCGCCAACGTCGGCGAGACGATCGCGATCGGCGTCGGCACGAGCACCCGCTCGGACCGCATCGGCCAGTTCCTGGCGACCGCGGGCACGGCGGCGCGGACGGTCACTAACTCGGCTGCCGCCCCGGGCGCCACGACCGTCACCGCCGCCGGCGGCGCCTACTCCGGCGTGAGCGGCACCGAGGTCGTGAACTCCGGTGGCACCAGCAACTTGGTGCTGAACGGCGTCAACGTCCGGAGCGCGGTCGCGGGTACGTCCGTCGGCCAGACCGTCGGTAGCGCCTTCGCGACGGCGCAGGCCATCAATGCCACGGGCGTGGCGAACGTGACGGCTTCGGCGACCACCTCGCTGACCTTCGATCCGACCTCCGGCGCCGGCGCGACGGCCGGCCCGGGCGCTGGACTGTTCCTCAGTGCCGACACGGCGGACGGCGCCACGACGGATGGCCAGGTGGCGTACACGCTGCAGATCAACGGCGTCACCGTCATCAACCTGACGGCGGCCAGCGGTGCGCGGACGGTGACGCTCGACTCGGCGGCCCAGGCCATCAACGGGTTCACCACGCAGACCGGCGTCAGGGCCAGCGTCGAGAACGGTTCGCTGCGTCTGGTGGCCGAGGACGGGCGCGACGTGCAGGTCGCCGAGACCGTCACGGGCACCGCCGCGACCGGCGCGGCGACCGGCAACAACACCGTCGCGACGGTGTTCTCGCGCACGGCAGGCGCGGCTTCCACGGACACGGGCACCGGCGCGTCGGAAACGCTGTATCGCGGCCAGGTGACGCTGGAGTCGTCCGGCGCGATCAACATCGGCGGCACCGGCGGCTCGGCGCTCCTCGGCCAGGCCAGCAGCCTGCTCGAGCCCACCAGCAACCTCGCGCTGCAGAGCGTCAAGACCGTGGACGGCGCCAACAGCGCGATCCGCTCGGTGGACTCGGCACTGACGCTCGTCAGCAACCTGCGCTCCACCTTCGGCGCGGTGCAGAACCGCTTCGAGTCGACCATCGCGAACCTGCAGACGATGTCGGAGAGCGCGTCGGCCGCCCGCAGCCGGATCCGCGACGCCGACTTCGCCGCGGAGACCGCGTCGCTGACGCGCGCGCAGATCCTGCAGCAGGCGGGCGTCGCGATCCTGGCGCAGGCCAACGCCGTGCCGCAGCAGGTGCTGGGGCTGCTCCGGTAAGGAGCACCGTCGCGGTCCCGGAACGGGACCGCGGGGCGGCCCCCGCCGGAGGACCCGGCGAGAGCCGCCCCGCGCGACGGCCCCGCCCGCGTCGAGCTGCGCGGGCGGGCTAGGCTGCGACGAGCGGCCGGCCGTTGCGTCTTTCGCTGGGCAATCGAGACATGGGCATCCAGATCTCAGACCGGATGAAGGTCGCGGCGACGGAACGAGTGACCTCGGTGGCGGCCGCGGGCGACGCCGCGCAGGGTCGGGACGGCAGAGCCTCGCCGCAGGCCGGCAATGCGCTGCCGCGCACCGAGGCTTCCCAGGCCGCGTTGCGCGGGACGGTCGCGGAACTCAATCGCTTCCTCCAGCAGAGCCAGCGCGAGTTCGTGTTCCTGCTGGACGACTCGACCGGGCGCACGATCGTCAGGCTCGTCAACCCGAATACGGGCGAAGTCGTCCGGCAAATCCCGGCCGATGAGGTCCTCGACACCGCGCGCATGCTGCGCGACTACGGGACGCTGCTCAACGTTCGCGCCTGAGGGGCGCCGGACGCGCGCTGCCTCTGGTACGGAACTTGCTCCCGTCCTTGCGCGGCAAGAGGATCACATGGGCACCATCACCTCCAACGGCGTCGGGTCAGGGATCGACATCGACGGGCTGGTCGGCCGGCTGGTGCAGGCGGAGGGCTCTGCCCGGCAGGCGCGCCTGGCGCGCGAAGAGACGCGCTTCCAGGCGCAACTCTCGGCGTTCGGCGCGTTCAGGTCCGCGGTGGACCAGTTCCGGGGCGCGCTGACGTCGCTGCGCGACGGTGCCGTCTTCCAGTCGCGCAGCACCGCGGTCGGCGACTCCACGCTGCTCACCGCGAGCGCCGGGCAGAGCGCGGTCGCCGGCAGTTACGAGGTCGAGGTGGTTCGGCTGGCCACGGGCCCGCGGCTCGCGGCGGCCCCCGTGCCGTCCGCCGACTCGGTGATCGGCACCGGCACGCTGACGATCGCCGCCGGCCCGAATTCCTTCACGGTCGAGGTCACCTCGGCGGACCGCACGCTGGCCGGCATCCGCGACGCGATCAACGCGCGGGCCGGCGGGTCCGGGGTCAGCGCCTCCATCGTGACGGCGAACGACGGCGCGCGGCTGGTGCTGAACGGCGCGCGGACCGGCGTCGCCAACGCGATCCGCGTCACCCAGGCCGGCGGCGACGGCGGCCTCGCGGCGCTGGTGTACGACCCGCCCGGCGGGGCGACGAACCTGACGGTGCTGCGCTCCGCGCAGGACGCTCAGGTCAGGATCGACGGGTTCGCGTACGACAGTCCGACGAACTCGGTGAGCGGCGCGATCACCGGCGTCACGCTCAACCTCGCAAAGTCGTCCCCGCCCGGGACGACGACCTCGGTCGGCATCACGGTGGACCAGAGCGCTCCGGCGCGTGCCATCGACACTTTCGTGTCCGCCTACAACCGCGTGCTGACCACGCTTCGGCCGCTCGGGGACTACAACGTCGAGACGCGGCAGGGCGGGGTGCTGCTGGGCGACACCACGCTCCGCAGCTTCCTGACCACCGCGCGCGGCGTACTCGGCGCCACGCTGCCGCAGGGCACCGGCAGCGCGTCGGTGCGCAGCATCTCCGACATCGGGATCACGACCAACGTCGACGGCACGCTGAAGGTGGACAGCGCCAAGCTCAACTCGAAGCTCGCGGCGGATCCCGCGGCGGTGTCGGCGCTGTTCGGCGCGGGGAGCACGGGCATCGCGCGGCGGCTCGACGCGCTCGTCGACGGCGTGTCGCGCAACGGCGGCGCGATCGACGCCCGCACCTCCGGGCTGCGGCGCAGCATCGAGGACGTCACGCGCCAGCGCGAGGCGCTCAACGACCGCCTGCAGGCGCTCGAGCGGCGGCTGCGGCAGCAGTTCACGGCGATGGACAGTCTCGTCTCGCAGTTGCGCCAGACCGGCAGCAACCTCAACGCCGCGCTCGGCCAGTTGCCGACCCGCTAGCCACGATCCAGTCACCCGACCGAACGGACCAACCCGCAATGCATACCCCGAGCCATGCACTTTCCAGCTACCGTCAGATCCGCGCTGCCGGCCAGGTGGCGGCGGCAGAGACACCCTATCGCCTCGTCCAGCTGCTGCTCGGCGGCGCGCTCGAGCGGCTCGCCGTCGCCAAGGGGCATCTCGAGCGCCGGGAGATCGGGCCGAAGGGCGAACAGGTGTCGCGGATCGCGGCGATCATCGACACCCTCAACGCGAGCCTCGATCTCGAGCAGGGCGGCGACGTCGCCCGCAACCTCCGCGACCTCTACGAGTGGGCGACCGCCCGCCTGATCGAGGCCAACCTGCGGAACGACGCCCGCGGTTTCGACGAGGTCGCCCGGGTCCTGCGCGAGATCAAGGACGGCTGGGACGCGATCCCGGAGGCCGCGCGCAACCGCGTGCCGGCGACGCCGTGAGCGCGGTTCTCGCGGATCCGCCGCCGTCGCGCGGCGCCGACCTGGACCGACTGCTGGATGCGACGCGCGCCCTGCGTGCCGCGCTCGACGTGGACGACTGGGGCGTCGCCGCCGACCTCGAGCGCGAACGCCGGTTGCTGATGGAGCGGATCTTCGACGGCACGCCGCCGGCGGCTGCGGACCTCGCGGGCTTCGCGGCCGTGCTGCGCGAGGTCGTGAGGCTGAACGACGAGCTGATCGGCATCGCCGAACACCGGCGCCGCGCGCTGCAGCGCGAGGCGGACGTCGCCTCGATCGGGCGCGCGGCGCTCAAGGCCTACGGCGATGCCGGCGCCTGATTTCACCGACACCGTCGCGGGGATCGCGGCGATGGGCAGGGCTTTCGAGGGACTCGCCTACGAGGATGCGCTGCCCCTCGGCATGGCGCCTTGCGACGAGCCCGTGGGCGGCCCGGCGCTGGCGGGCTACAACGCCGAGAACCTCGAGGTGCTCGTGGCCGACGCCTCGCTCGACCCGAGGGCGCCGCACCGCGACAAGAAGGCCGACGACGATCACCAGCTCGCCGAGGAACTGCAGCGTCTCGAGTTCAAGATCAACGTGCTGATCCAACTGGTGTCGCGACTGCTGCGACGCGACGCCACGCTGCCCGCGGTGCGGCCGATACGGCTCTACGCCGACGGCATCGAATGGCTGGAGCGCGGTACGGTGCCGGCCGAGGGCAGTCACGCGGTACTCAACCTGCACGTCAGCCACCAGATTCCCCAGCCGCTGCTGCTGCCGGGGCGGGTGGTCGGGTTCCGGGATGACGCGCAGGGGCGTTGGGTTCAGTTCGCGTTCGCGGGGCTGACGCCCGCGGTGCACGAACTGCTGTCCAGGCTGATCTTCCGCCATCACCGCCGGGCGATCGCCGGAGCTCGCGGTCGAGTTCAGGCCTGAAGCGGCGGACCGCATCCGGCGGCGGCTCGCCGGGCCCCTGGATTAAGGGTTTCCCTTAATAATCTGCTGGCGGTAGCCCTGATATCCGCGGTCCGCAGTCGCTGGCTACGCTTCGGACGCTCGTGAAGTATACGATTACGCTTCAGAGCGTTACGGCAAGAAGCTAAAAAACGCCGGCGATCCCGCGGATCGGGTAGCCGCGCGGATACCCTGGGGAGCCCGCAAGGTGGCGGAGCGGAAGGTGGTGGTGCTCGAGCCCGACCAGGGCCGGGCGCAGGCGTGGGAAACGGTCCTGCACTTCCTCGACTGCGAGGTCCGGGTCGTCGTCGAGCCGGCCGCCCTCGAGTGGCCGGCGCCCGAGGCGCTCGAGTGGACTGCGATCGTGGTCGGCGAGCAGTGGCCGCGGAGCGCCCTCGCGAAGCTCGCCAGCCGCGCCCGGGCCTATCCGGCGCCGCTACCCATCCTCGTCGCCGGCGCGCTGCCACCCGGGATCGTCGCCGACGGCACCCAGTGGCTGGCGCTCGATACGCCCGTGCGCCTGCGGGAACTGGCCGTCGCGCTCGATCGTGCCGCTGAAGTGCGCGCGCGGCCGCACGACGTGCCGCCGCTGCTCTCGTCGTTCCGCCCGAGCGGCGCCTCGCGCGCGATCCGCGCCGTGCACCGGCTGGTCGAGCAGGTCGCGCCGTTCGACACGAACGTGCTCGTGCTGGGCGAGTCCGGCACCGGCAAGGAAATGGTCGCGCGTCACATCCACGAGCTGTCACCGCGGTCGGCCAGGCCCTTCGTGCCCGTGAACTGCGGCGCGATCCCGGCGGAACTGCTCGAGAGCGAGCTCTTCGGCCACGAGAAGGGCGCCTTCACCGGCGCACTGAGCGCCCGCCAGGGCCGCTTCGAGCTCGCGGAGGGCGGTACGCTCTTCCTGGACGAGATCGGCGACATGAGCCTGCACATGCAGGTGAAGCTGCTGCGAGTCCTCCAGGAGCGCACGTTCGAGCGTGTGGGCGGCACGAAGACGTTCCGCGCCGACGTGCGGATCATCGCCGCCACGCACCGCGACCTCGATGCCGCGATCGTCGCGGGCGCCTTCCGCGAGGATCTCTACTACCGGCTGAACGTCTTCCCGATCGTGATGCCGCGGCTGGCCGACCGGATGGAGGACCTGCCGTCGCTCGCGGAGCAGCTGCTCGATCGCATCGAGCGCTTCACCGGGCGCCGGATCGAACTCACCGCCCGTGCGCTCGACGCGCTCGGCGGCTACGGCTGGCCCGGGAACGTGCGCGAGCTCGCGAACCTGCTCGAGCGGCTCGTGATCCTGAATCCCGGCCGCCGAGTCTGCGTCGCGGACCTGCCCGAGAGGTACCGCCCGGCGGCGCCGAACGTCACGCGGCTGGGGCCGCTGGCCGAGCCGGGCGCGCTGCCCGACCACGGCTTCGACCTGAAGGACCACCTCACCCAGCTCGAGCGGCGCTACATCCGCGAGGCGCTCGCGCGCGCGGACGGCACGGTCGCCGGTGCCGCGCGGCTGCTCGGCATGCAGCGCACGACGCTGGTCGAGAAGCTGCGGAAGTACCGTCTGGCGGCAGCGGACGTCGCCTGACGTCGCCACACCGGACGCGTCGCCGGCGCACGACCCGCGCGGCCGCCGGCCTTGTCCGGCCGAGGGGGCTCGCGGAGAATCCGGTCGTGTCCGCGAGAACCGATCCCGCCGTCGCCGTCTGGATCGACCGCCTGAACGAGGTGGTCGGTCGGCTGTGCGGCTGGCTGACGCTCGCCATGGTGCTGGTTACCTGCGCGGTCGTGGTGCTCCGCTACGCGTTCGACCTCGGCTTCGTGTGGATGCAGGAGTCGGTCACGTGGCTGCACGCGACCGTCTTCATGCTCGGGCTCGGCTACGCGCTCCGCCACGAGTCCCACGTGCGCGTCGACGTCTTCTATCGGGGCTGGTCCCGGCGCAGGCGGGCCTGGGTCGACCTGCTCGGCAGCGTGTTCTTCCTGATGCCCACTTGCGCCTACGTGCTGTTCGAGAGCCGGGCCTATGTCGCGACCTCATGGGCGATCCGCGAGACCAGTCGCGAGGCGGGCGGCCTGCCGGCGCTGTATCTCCTCAAGACGGTGATTCTCGTCGCTGCGGTCCTGCTGCTGCTGCAGGGCCTCGCCACCGTTGCGCGCGCCTGGCGCGAACTCCGCGGGGGCTGAGGCATGGAATGGACCGCGATCGTCCTGTTCGGGCTGGTCGTCGTCGTGCTGATGGCGGGCTTTCCGGTCGCGCTGACCCTCGCCGGCGTCTCGCTGCTGTTCGCCTCGCTCATGGCGATCCTGGGCCAGTTCGGCATCGGCTGGTTCGACATGAGCTACCTTGAGGCGATCCCGAGCCGCGTGTTCGGCACGATGGTGAACGAGACGCTGATCGCGGTGCCGCTGTTCGTCTTCATGGGCCTGGTGCTCGAGAAGGCGCGGATCGCGGAAGACCTGCTCGAGACGCTCGGCCACCTGTTCGGCCGGCTGCGCGGCGGCCTCGCCATCGCCGTGGTGGTGGTGGGCACGCTGCTCGCCGCCAGCACGGGGATCGTGGGTGCGACGGTGGTGACCATGGGCCTGCTGGCGCTGCCGACGATGCTGAAGCGCGGCTACGACCCGCGGGCCGCGACGGGCGCAATCTGCGCGAGCGGCACCCTCGGCCAGATCATTCCGCCCAGCATCATCCTCGTGCTGCTCGGCGACGTGCTCGCGTCGGCCTACCAGCAGGCCCAGCTGAAGCAGGGCATCTTCGCGCCCGACACGGTGTCGGTCGGCGACCTTTTCGCGGGCGCCCTGATCCCGGGCCTGCTGCTGGTCGGCTTCTACATGGTCTACCTGGTCGCGCGCGCGTGGCTCTTCCCATCCACGATGCCGCCGATGGAGCGTGCGGCCGACGACGGGCACCTGGGACTGCGAGTGCTCAAGGCGCTGGTCGCGCCGCTGCTGCTGATCCTGGCGGTGCTCGGCTCGATCATCGGCGGGCTGGCGACGCCCACCGAGGCGGCGGGCGTGGGGGCGTTCGGCGCCCTGGTCATCGCCCTCGCCAAGCGAGAGCTGACGCTGGCGCGGCTGCGGGAGGTGATGCAGGGCACCGTGAAGCTGACGGCGATGGTGTTCCTGATCCTGCTCGGTGCGTCGATCTTCTCGCTGGTGTTCCGCGGGCTCGGCGGAGACGATCTGGTGCACGAGTGGCTGAGCGGCCTCCCGGGCGGCGTCGTCGGCGCGATGATCGCCGTGATGCTCTTGATGTTCCTGCTCGGCTTCATACTCGACTTCATCGAGATCACGTACGTCGTGGTGCCGATCACCGCGCCCATACTGCTGGCGATGGGGCTCGACCCGGTCTGGCTCGGCGTGATGATCGCGATGAACCTGCAGACGTCCTTCCTGACGCCGCCCTTCGGTTTCGCGCTGTTCTACCTGCGCGGCGTCGCCCCGCCGGCGGTGCGCACGAGCGACATCTACCGCGGCATCGTGCCCTTCGTCGCGATCCAGCTCGGCATGCTGGTCGTGCTGGCCCTGTTCCCGGGGCTGGTCACCTGGCTGCCGGAGCTCGTCTACGGCCGGTGAAGCGGGGACGTTCCCCGTCTCCCCGCGCAGCGCGGGGCATCGCGCGCTTCAGAGCGAACGGGTCGCCAGCATCGCCTGCTCGGAGACCGCGAAGTAAGGCGCGCTCTTCCGCTCGAAGGCCTTGAAGGAGTCGTAGACCTTCCTGGACAACGGGTCCTTCGCCGCCGTTTCCGCGACGATCTGCTCGGACACCCGCTTGAGCTCCCGCAGCACGTCGTCCGGGAAGCGCCGCAACTGCACGCCGTGCTTGTCCACGAGCGTCGCCAAGGCCTCGTGATTGCGGGCCGTGAACTCCGCGAGCATGTCGTCGTTCACGGCGCGACAGCAGGTGGTCACGATCGCCTGCAGGTCCTCGGGCAGCGACTCGAAGGCCTGCCTGTTGATCAGGCACTCGAGCACCGTGCCCGGCTCCTGCCAGCCCGGGTAGTAGTAGAACTTCGCGGCCTGGTGCAGCCCGAACGCCAGGTCGTTGTACGGGCCGACCCACTCCGTCGCGTCGATCGCGCCGGTCTGCAGCGCGGTGAAGATCTCCTGGCCAGGCAGCGTCACCGGCGTGCCGCCCGCGCGCGCGAGCACCTCGCCGCCGAGCCCCGGGATGCGCATCTTGAGTCCCTTCAGGTCGGCGACGGAGTCGATCTCCCGGCGGAACCAGCCGCCCATCTGCACGCCCGAGTTGCCGCAGGGCATCGGCAGCACGCCGAACGGCGCGTAGGCCTCGCGCCAGAGGTCGAGCCCGCCGCCGTAGTGGAGCCAGGCGTTCATCTCCATCGCGGAGAGGCCGAACGGCACCGCGGAGAAGAACGAGGCCGCGTTGATCTTGCCCTTCCAGTAATAGGCCCCGCCGTGGCCGAGTTCGGCCGTGCCGGCCGACACCGCGTCGAACACCTCGAAGGGCGGCACGAGTTCGCCCGCACCGTACACCTTCACGCGGATGCGGCCGCCGGAGCACCGCTCGATCAGCTTCGCGAGGTTCGCCGCGCCGGTACCGAGCGCCGGGAAGTTCGGCGGCCACGTGGTCACTAGCTTCCACGCGTAGCGGCGATCCCCGGACGCGCCGGCGCCGCCGCCACCGGGATCGCGAGTGCAGGCGGCGAGCGCCCCCGCGGCGGCCAGACCCAGACCCGAGACGAGGGCGCGACGCTGCATGCGGAACTCCGGTGCCGTGGCAGAGGCACGCGGCCGGCGGGACCGCGCGGTCGCGCAGTGTTCCACAAGGCGCCTGCGCCTGTCGCGCGCCGGCAATCCGGCGCACGCCGCGTCGACAACCCGGCGCCGCCGCCGCCGCGGGCCGCGAGAACCGCGCCGGAAAATTGACGCCGCCGTCGTGCGACGCCGACAGCCCTCTGTTCCGCCTCGGATTTCTATTCCGGCACGGAAATTGCTGAAGACTTCGCGGAGCCGCACTGGAGCAGCGCGATGGCCCTGGCAGAGACCGACACCGACCCGAACACCGCGTACCAGACCGTCAGCCAGCTCTCGCAGGCGCTCGAAGGCTCCTACCGCGATCTCCAGTCGCAGGTCGCGCGCCTCCGGGGCGAGCTCGCCGCGGCCCGCCGCGAGCGAGTGCGGCAACTCGAGGAGCGGGCGCGTCTGAGCGCGCGCCTCGGCCAGATCATGGAGGCGCTGCCGGGGGGTGTGATCGAGCTGGACGGCGAGCGACGCGTGCGCGCCGCCAACCCGGCGGCCGTCGAACTGCTCGGCGAGGACCCGACGGGCCGCGACTGGCGCGTGGCGGGCGCCGCGCTCGCCGGCGCCAGCGCGCGCGGCGGCGAGGCGACGCTTCCCAGCGGCCGTCGCCTGAGCGTCTCGACCCGCGCGCTCGACGGCGGGGGCGAGATCGTGCTGCTGACCGACGTCACCGAGGCCGCGCTGCTGCGGCAGATGGTCGAGCGTCACCAGCGGCTCGCGACGCTCGGCGAGATGGCGGCGCGGCTCGCGCACGACGTGCGCACGCCGCTGGCCGCGGCCCTGCTGTACGCCTCGCGGCTCGGGGTCGACGGCGTCGCCGACGAGGGTCGCCGCGACCTCGCCGCGAAGGTGGTCGGCCGGCTGCGGCACCTGGAAGGCCTCGTGGCCGACATGCTCGCGTTCGCGCGCGGCGGCGGCGGCAGCCTCGCGCGCTGCGACGTCAGCGCACTGCTCGAGAGCGCCGCGCAGAGCCTTGCCTCGCGCATCGCCGGCGAAGCCCGCCTGACGATCGCCACGCGCGCACCCGGCCTCGCGGTGCGCGGCAACCCGGAGGCGCTGGTCGGCGCGATCGTGAACCTCGCGACCAACGCGCTCGACGCCGCCGGCCCGAGCGGGCGGGTGGAGATCGAGGCGGCGGCCGCGGACGGCTGGGCGGAGATCCGCGTGCGCGACGACGGCCCGGGCGTGCCGGCGGCCCTGCGCGAGCGGATCTTCGAGCCGTTCTACACGACCCGCAGCCACGGCACGGGACTCGGGCTGGCGGTGGTGCGCTCGGTGGGGCTCGCGCACGGCGGCTCCGTCGACCTCGAGGATACGCCCAGCGGCGCCTCGTTCAGGATGCGCCTCCCGGCGCTCGGGGCCGACGCATGACGGCGGCCTTCCACGTGCTCGTGGCCGAGGACGATCCCGCGCTGCGCGAAGCGCTGGCCGACACGCTGCAGTCCGACGGCTGCCGCGTGACCGCCGTCGCGAACGGCGCCGAGGCGCTCGCCGCGCTCGAGCGCGAGACGCCCTCTCTGCTGCTCTCGGACGTGCAGATGCAGCCGGTGGACGGCCACGAGCTGCTCGCGCGCTCGCGCGCCCGCTGGCCCCAGCTGCCCGTCGTGCTGATCACCGCGCACGGTTCGATCCGGCGCGCGGTGGACGCGATGCGCGACGGCGCGGCGGACTACCTCGTGAAGCCCTTCGAAGCCGGCCAGCTGACGCGCCTCGTGCGGCGCGTCGCACGGCCGGCGGCGGCGACCGAGCCCGACGCGCCGGTTGCGGCCGACCCGCGCTCGCGCGAGACGCTGGACCTCGCCCGGCGGATCGCGGCGACCGACGTCACGGTGCTGATCACCGGCGAGAGCGGTACCGGCAAGGAGGTCTACGCCCGCTACCTGCACGCGCGCTCGCCGCGCGCCGCCGCGCCCTTCGTGGCGATCAACTGCGCGGCGATCCCGGAGAACATGCTCGAGGCGATGCTGTTCGGGCACGAGCGCGGCGCGTTCACGGGCGCGACCGCCGCGCACGCGGGCAAGTTCGAGCAGGCGCAGGGCGGCACGCTGCTGCTCGACGAGATCTCGGAGATGAACCAGATGCTGCAGGCCAAGCTGCTCAGGGTGCTGCAGGAGCGCGAGGTCGAGCGGATCGGCGGGCATCGCACCATCGAGCTCGACGTGCGCGTGGTCGCGACCAGCAACCGCCACCTGCCCACAGAGGTCGCGGCCGGCCGCTTCCGCGAAGACCTGTACTACCGCCTGAACGTGATGCCGCTGCGGCTGGTTCCGCTGCGCGAGCGTCCGCTCGACGTGGTGCCGCTGGCCGAGCGCATGCTCGCGCGCATGGCCGGCGGCGGCTCGCCGCTGCGGCTGTCGCCCGAGGCGGCCGAACGCCTGCGCCTGCACGGCTGGCCCGGCAACGTGCGCGAACTGGACAACGTCATGCAGCGCGCGGCCGTGCTCGCTGGCTCCGCCGTGCTGCATCCCCGCGACATCGTGTTCGAGACCGAGGGTGCGGGGCTGCCGCGCGTCGCGCGGATCCCGGGGCTGGCCGACGTTGCCGGTCCGCCGGGCGGCTCGGCCGTCGAGTGCTCGTCCGCGGGCGCCAGCGACGCCCCGGGCGACGGCGCGCTCGAGGACGGCCTGAAGGACCGCGAACGCGCGCTGATCCTGGCCGCGCTCGAGGCCTCGCGCGGCAGCCGCAAGCTCGCCGCGGAGCGGCTCGGCATCAGCCCGCGCACCCTGCGCCACAAGCTCGCACAGTTCCGCGCCGCGGGGCTGGCACTTCCCTGAGGAGCACCGATGAGCACCATCGACACCAGCCGCATGCTGCTGGAGCTGCGCGCGATGGCGGCCGAGGCGGGCCGCGAGGCCAGCCCCGCCGCCGGCGCGGGCGCGCCGGCGGGCGGGCTCGACTTCGGGCAGGTCCTGAAGCGGTCCATCGATCAGGTCAACGGCATGCAGAGCACCGCCAGCGCGCTTGCCGTCGCGTACGAGCAGGGCGCGCCGGGCGTGGACCTGACGCGGGTGATGCTCGAGTCGAACAAGGCCGGCCTTGCCTTCCGCGCGATGTCGGAGGTTCGCAACAGGCTGGTCAACGCGTACCAGGAAGTCATGAACATGCCGATCTGAGGATCGGCTGACGAAGGCGACCCACCATGGCCGAAGCCGCTGCCGCGCCGCCGCGCGGACTGCTCGAGATCCCCGCGGTGAAGCAGCTGGTGCTGCTGGTGGCGCTCGCGGGTGCGATCGCCGCCGCGCTGTGGCTCGTGTTCTGGTCGCAGGGCGGCACGTATGCGCCCGTCTATTCCCAGCTCTCCGAGCGCGAGACGGCCCAGGTCGCCGACGCCCTCGCGGCGCTGGGCGTACCGTACAGACTGGGCCCGGACGGCGCGATCACGGTGCCCGAGGCGCAGGTGCGCGAGGCGCGCATGCGGCTCGCGGCGCAGGGCCTGCCCGAGTCCGACGCCCTCGGCGTCGAGTTGATCCAGAAGGAGTCGGGGTTCGGCACCAGCCAGTTCATGGAAGGGGCCCGCTACCAGCTGGCGATGGAGACGGAGCTGGCGCGCACGATCGTCAAGATGCAGGGCGTGCAGAGCGCACGCGTGCACCTCGCGGTGCCGCGACAGTCCGCGTTCGTCCGCGACAAGCGGCAAGCCACCGCGTCCGTGATGCTCCAGCTCTTCCCGGGGCGCCGCCTTGAGCGCGGCCAGGTGCAGGCGATCGTCCACCTGGTCGCCTCGTCCGTGCCCGATCTCGAGGCCGGCGACGTGACGGTGGTCGACCACAACGGTTCGCTGCTGTCGGCGCCCGACGCCGGCGACCCGCTGGCAGCGTCCGCCAAGCAGCTCGAGTACACGCGAGCGATCGAGGACGGCTACGCGCGCCGCATCGAGAACCTGCTGGTGCCGCTGGTCGGCGCCGGCAGCGTGCGCGCCGGCGTGACGGCGGAAGTCGACTTCACGGTCGTCGAGCAGACCAGCGAGGATTTCGTCCCAGAGCAGCAGGTGGTTCGCAGCGAGCAGACGGCCTCCGACCAGCGGCTGGCGGGCGAAGCCGCGGTGGGCGTGCCGGGCGCGCTGTCCAACCAGCCCCCGCGTGCGGGCGGCCAGCCGACCGCCGGCGCACCTCCGGCGGGCGACGCCGCTCCGCCGCAGCCGGTAGCGACGACGCAGCGAGCCACGCGCAACTTCGAGATCGACCGCACGGTCAGCCACGTCAAGCAGCCGACCGGCACCGTCCGCCGCCTGTTCGCGGCGGTCGTGATCGACCACAAGCGGGTCACCGGCGCCGACGGCAAGGTCACCCTGCAGCCGCTGGCCGCCGAGGAACTGGCGCGCTACGAGTCGCTGGTGCGCGAGGCGATCGGGTTCGACGAGGCGCGCGGCGATCGCGTCCAGGTGGTCAACGCCTCGTTCAGCGTGGACGCCGCACCCGCGGCGCTGCCGGCCGAGCCGTGGTACGCGAACCCGCTGTTCCGCCAGTACGCGCGCCAGGGCCTGACGGCGCTGCTGGTCCTGATCGTGGCGCTGTTCGTGCTGCGCCCCATCATGAAGAGCCTGCTGGGCCCGCCGCCGCCGCCGCCGCCGCCGGCGCTGGCCATGGTCGCCCAGGCCGCACCGGCGCCCGGCGAGCTCGAGCGCGACCGCGTGACGATATCGGCGCCCCAGGCGATGCCCGTCCTGCCCGGTTATGAGGAGCACGTCGCCGTCGCCCGATCGGTCGCGACCGAGAATCCGAAGCGCGCCGCCCGGATCGTCAGGGAGTGGATGAACGACAATGGCAAGTGACAAGAGCGCCTTCCCAGGCATCGAGCGCGCCGCGATCCTGCTGCTCGCGCTCGGCGAGGACGAGGCCGCGACGGTCCTCAAGCATCTCGAGCCGCGCGAGGTGGATGCCCTCAGCGCGCAGATGACGCGCCTGGCCAACGTGCCCGCGGAGCGCGTCGGCACCGTCCTCGAGTCGTTCCGCGAGCGCGTGGAGAGCACCAGTCCCATCCCCGCCGACAGCGCCGAGTACGTGAAGAACGTGCTGACCAACCTGGTCGGCAAGCAGCGCGCGGAGCTGATGGTGGAGCGCACGCTGGACGGCGACTCCGTCGGCATCGAGGCGCTGCGCTGGATGGAGCCGCGCGTGATCATGCAGATCATCGGCGACGAGCACCCGCAGGTGATGGCCAGCGTGCTTTCGCAGATAGATGGCCGGATCGCCGCGAAGGTGCTGGCGATGCTGCCCGAGGAAATGGGCGGCGACGTGCTGATGCGGATCGCCGCGCTCGAGGAGTTGCCGCACGCGGCGCTGGCGGAGCTCGACCAGATCGTCGGCAAGCGCGCCGCGGCCGGCGCGCAGTCCACGGCCCGCAAGGTCGGCGGTCCGCGCACGGTGGCGGACATCATCAACGCGATGGATCGCGAGTCGAGCGACAAGGCGCTGGGCCAGCTCGAGGTGCACGACGTGGAGCTGCACCGCAAGGTCCGGGAGATGCTCTTCGTCTTCGAGGACATCGGCGAACTGGACGATCGAGCCATCCAGGCGATCCTCCGCGGGGTCGCCAGCGACGTCCTCGCGGTCGCGCTTCGCGGCGCGGAGCCGGCGATCAGCGAGAAGTTCTTCCGCAACATGTCGAAGCGCGCCGGCGAGATCATGAAGGAGGACATGGAGGCGCGCGGGCCCATCAAGCTCAGCGAGGTAGAGGCGGCGCAGAGCGAGGTGATCGCGGTGGCGCTGAAGCTGGCCGAGGAGGGGACGATCGTGCTGACCAACTCCTCGGACGAGTATGTCTAGGGTCATCGCCGCCGAGGACGCGCCGGCCGCGCAGCCCTGGGGCCTCCCGGAGATCGACGCGGAAGCGCGTCGCACCACCGCCCGTTCCGGGGGTGGCGTCGTGACCGCCGGCATACTCGAGGACCTCCAGCAAGAGGCGTGGCGGGAGGCCTACGCGCAGGGTCTCGAGGAAGGGCGCGCGGCCGGGCGCGAGGAGGTCCGGCAGCAGGTGGAGCGTCTGGACCTGTTGTTCACCGACCTCGCGCGGCCGTTCCAGGCCCTGGACGAGGACGTGCAGCGCGAGCTCGTCGCGCTGGCCGTGGCGCTGGCAAGGCAGCTGCTGCGCCGCGAGCTCAAGCAGGACCCGACGCAGATCATAGGGATCGTGCGCGAGGCCATCGGCGAACTGCCGGTCGCCTCCCGCGACGTGCGCGTGCAGCTGCACCCCGAGGACGCCGCGATCGTCCGCGCTCACCTGGCTCCGGCGGAGCACGAGCGCGCGTGGCTGCTGGTCGAGGACCCGATGATGATGCGCGGCGGCTGCCAGGTACTGGCCAGCACTTCGCGCGTCGACGCCCGCCTCGAGTCGCGGCTGGGCGCGCTGCTGTCGGACATCATGGGCGGCGAGCGCGAGGCCGACGCCCGCGGCGTGGATCCGCGATGAGCGCCACGCCGGAACTGCGCGCGCTGCACCGCGAGTGGACGGGGGCGCTGTCGAGCCTGCGGGACAGGGTCGGGCCGCTGCGGCCGCTTCAGGTCGAGGGCATGCTGTCGCGCATGGTCGGCATGACGCTGGAGGCGGTCGGCTGCGAGGCGGCCGTCGGCAGCCGCTGCATCGTCGAGGGCGCCGGCGGCCGGCCGATCGAAGCGGAGGTGGTCGGTTTCTGCGGCGAGAAGCTGTTCCTGATGCCGACCGGCGACATGCGCGGTCTCAAGCCCGGCGCACGGGTGCTGCCGTCGCCGACCGTGTCGGAGGTCCACGTCGGCGACGGCCTGCTCGGGCGGGTGCTCGACGGTACCGGGCGCCCGCTCGACGGTCTCGGCCCCCTGCACGACTGCCCGGACACCCAGCCGCTGATGGGCGCGCCGCTGAATCCGCTCAAGCGCTGGGCGATCCGCGAGCCGCTCGACGTCGGGATCCGCTCGATCAACTCCCTCCTGCAGATCGGCCGCGGCCAGCGCGTCGGCCTGTTCGCCGGCTCCGGCGTGGGCAAGTCGGTCCTGCTGGGCATGATGACCCGCTTCACGGATGCGGACGTCGTGGTGGTCGGCCTGATCGGCGAGCGCGGGCGCGAGGTCCAGGAGTTCGTCGCGAATACGCTCGGCCCGGACGGCCTGAAGCGCGCCGTGGTCGTCGCGACGCCGGCGGACAACCCGCCGCTGATGCGGCTGCACGGGGCCTGGGTCGCGCACGCGATCGCCGAGCACTTCCGCGACCGTGGGCTCAAGGTGCTGCTACTGCTGGACTCCCTGACGCGCTTCGCGCAGGCGCAGCGCGAGATCGCGCTCGCGATCGGCGAGCCGCCCGCCACCAAGGGCTACCCGCCGTCGGTGTTCGCGCGCCTGCCCCAGATCGTCGAGCGGGCCGGCAACAGCGACTCGGGCCCCGGCTCGATCACCGCGTTCTATACCGTGCTGACCGAGGGCGACGATCAGCAGGACCCGATCGCCGACGCCGCCCGCGCGATCCTCGACGGCCACATCGTGCTCTCCCGCTCGCTCGCCGAGTCGGGCCTGTACCCGGCGATCGACGTCGAGCAGTCCATCTCGCGCGCGATGCACCTGATCGCCGACCGCGAGCAGATGGAGCACGCGGTCCGTTTCCGGCAGGTGTACTCCACCTACCAGCAGAACCGCGACCTGATCGGCGTGGGTGCGTACCGGCGCGGCAGCGACCCGCGCATCGACCACGCGATAGACGCATGGCCACGCCTGCTCGATTTCCTCCGGCAGGACATGTACGAGGCGGTGCCGCTGCAGGCCGCCCGCGAGCAGCTTCGCGCCCTCGTGGGCGCCGCGCCGCGCGGGACTTGAGGTCGCGGCGCCGTGGAACGGGGTGAACGATGACGCGCTCGGAGCGAATGCAGCCGATCAAGACGCTCGCCGACACCCGCGAGCGCGAGGCGGGCGACGCGGTGGCGAGCGCCCGCAGGCTGCTCGGCGAGCGCGAGCAGCAGCTCGAACAGCTGCGCGGCTACCGGGCGGAGTACGCCGCCCGCGCGGCCCGGGAAGGCGCCGCGGACGCGGTCCGCCTGGCGAACTACCACGCGTTCCTGGCGCGACTCGCCGCCGCGGTCCGCCAGCAGCAGGAACTCGTCGACGCAGCCCGGCAGGACCTCGAGCGCCGGATCGCCGAATGGCAGGAGCGGCGTGTCGAGGCGCTCTCGCTCGCCAAGGCAGTGGACCGTCTCGCGACCGCGGAGCGGCGGGTCGCCGACCGCCGGGAGCAGCAGGAGAGCGACGAGCGCGCGCTGCGCGCCCGGCGACCGCCGGGCTGACGCTGGCACGACGATTGCAGGTCCCGGGGACATGAACAACCTACTCGCGATCGGGGCGGCCCCCGAGGTCGCCACCACGCGCGCGCCGCCCGCGTCAGGCAAGTCGGCGAGCTTCGAGGCGGCGCTCGCGGACGAGATGGAGGCCGGTGCGACGGTGTCCGCGCCGGAGACTGCGGTCGCGGCCGACGGCGCGGCAGACGACCGCCCGGACGAGGACGGCGAGCAAGCGCCCGCCGGCGGCAATCCCTTGCCGCCCTGGCTGCCCGCGCCGCCACCGGTCGAGGCGTCGCTGCCGGTCGCTGGGGGCACGGGCGCCGCGTCGCGTCCCGCGCCAGCGCCGGTCGACCTCGCGGACGTCCTCGCCACGCCGGGCGGCCTGCTACCCGGCGCGCCGCCATCGGCCGAGTTCGCGTCCGGCGCCGACCGGCCGTTGCCCGTGGCGTCCGGTGCGGCGGTGCCGGTGGCCGCCCTGCCCGGTGCCGCGGCGGTGCCGGTGGTCGCGGCCGACGGGACCGTCGCGCCGGCAAGCGCCGGAGCGTACGGTCTCGCCTCGTCGTGGTCGGGCGCCCTCGAACGCGGCGTCGCGGGCGCTTACGCAGCGGCACTCGCCGGGCCGCTGCCAGCCCCCGCGCCGGATCCGGGGGCTTCGGCCGCAGTCCTAGAGATGCTCGTGCCGCCGGCCGCGGCGCCCGCGCCCGCGGTCCAGGCGCCGTCGCCCGCGCCCGCGCCCGCCGCGGCGCTGCTCGCGCCGCTCGCGAACCCGGTCGGCGCACCCGAGTGGGACCTCCAACTCGGCGATCGCATCGGCGTGATGGTCGACCGGGGACTGACCAGCGCCCAGCTCAAGCTGTCGCCCGCGCACCTCGGGCCGCTCGAGATCCGCATCCGGTTGGCCGAGGATCAGGCCGAAGTCTGGTTCGGCACGCACAGCCACGCCACGCGCGAGGCGCTCGAGGCCGCCGCGCCGCGGCTCCGCGACATGCTCGGCGCACAGGGTTATGCGAACGTCGGCGTCAGCGTGGATCTGCAGCAGCAGTCCTTCCGCGACCCGCGCGGCGGTGCCCGCTACGCGCCCGACTACGCGCCGCTCGTCGGGCCGCCGTCCGACGAGCCCGCACCCGGCGTCGGCGTGGCCGGTGCCGCGCGGCCGGTGGCAGGCCGCGCGGGCATCGACGCCTACGCCTGAACGGCGCCGGCGGCCCGCCGGGGGGAGCCGCTGGCGGGCCGCGAGCCCTGCGCCAGAAATCCGGCGCGCACCGTGCCGCGGTCGCCCGAGGGCAGTCAAGCGCTTGGCGCCTGAGCGCTCGAGAATTCATAAGTATCTGATATTTATAATCTCTATCGCATGGCACGATAGTTGCTGAATGGCTCCCGGGCAGTCACGCGGAGCGAGCCATGGCACAGGGGGAAGAGAAGCCGGAGAAGTCACGGGGCGGCGGCTCCAGCAAGGTCGGCGGCCTGCTGGTGAACGCGATCGGCATCTTCGCGCTCACGCTGGGCGCGGTGGTGGCCGGCGGCTTCGTCAACGAGCGTTTGCACCCCCGGCAGCAGTTCGCGGTGGACGCGGACGGCAAGCTCGTCCTCAAGAACCCCGTGCCCGAAGCCGAGGAGCCGGCCGAGCAGAAGCCGGCCGTGTACTTCGCGTTCGAGCCGCCGCTGATCGTCAACTTCGACGATCCCGACGCGGTGCGCTTCCTGCAACTGCAGATCGAGGTGCTCGCGCGCGACCCGGCGGTGATCGAGTCCGTGAAGCTGCACTCGCCGGTCATCCGCAACAACCTGCTGATGCTGATCAACGGCCGCGACCACCAGACGCTGATGACCCGCGAGGGCAAGGACGCGCTCCGTAAGGAGGCCCTCGCCGAGGTGCAGAAGATCCTCAAGAAGGAGACGGGCCAGCCAGGGATCGAGGACCTGTTCTTCACCAGCTTCGTGATGCAGTGAGCGGACGCCGTGAGCACCGAGGGCAGTGACGTCGCGCAGCCGGTGATCTCCGACGAGGAGGCGGCGGCGCTGCTGGACGATGGCGACGCGGCGAAGGGCGGCGTCAAGCCGTACGACCTCGCCGGCTCCATCCGCATCACGCGCGGGCGCCTGCCCGCCCTCGAGATGATCCACGAGTCCTTCGCGCGCAGCTTCCGGATCGTGCTGTTCACCCTGCTGCAGCGCGACGTTCAGCTCACCTTCGGCGGCGTGCGGCCGCAGAAGTCGGTGGACTTCCTCGCCACGGTGCGCGCGCCGGCGAGCCTGACGGTGGCGAAGCTGAGCCCGCTGCCCGGCAACGTGCTGTTCGTGTTCGACCCGCGGCTCATCTTCCAGATGGTGGACGCGTACTTCGGCGGTCCGGGAAAGGCCACCGAGCGGAGCGAGGACAGCGGGCTCACGCCGACCGAGGTGCGCTTCGTGCAAAGGGTGCTGCGGCAGGCGGCGGAGGACCTCACGCAGGCGTGGGCCCCCGTGGCCCAGGTCCAGGTGGAACTGGTCAAGCACGAGTCCAACCCGCTGTTCGCGAGCGTCGCCGCGCCGACCGACAGCGTGCTGGTCAGCCGCTTCCACGTCGACATGCCCTCGGGCGGCGGCACGCTCGATCTGGTGATTCCGGCCGCGACCATCGAGCCGGTGCGCGAGGTGCTGACGGCCGGCATCGCCGCGAATACCGGTGGCAGCGAGACCTGGGGGCCGGCACTCCACGCGCACCTGGCCCACACGCTGCTCGAGCTGCGCGCGGTGCTGACCGAGTCCGAACTCTCCATCGGCGACCTGCTGCGCCTCAGGCCCGGCGACGTGATCCCGATCGATCCACCGGGCGACGTGGTGCTGTACGCGGCCGACACGCCGCTGCTGAACGGCCGGATCGGCCTCTCGCGAGGCCGCAACGCCCTGAAGGTCGCCGGCCCCGCGGTTCGCCCCGGCGCCTGAGCCAGACGCTGCCCGCTCGAGTCCAGAGGAGCCCTCCATGAGCACCCCGAATCCCCCCGGCGCATCGCCCGGCTACTCACGCGCCCAGTTCGGCGACCTCAAGGCCGACGGCGCGCCCGCGGGCACCGAGGTCAGCCTCGAGCTGATCTACGAAGTGGCCGTGACGGTCGCCCTCGAGGTGGGCCGCACCCGCATCTCGGTCCGCGACCTCCTGCAGCTCTCGCAGGGCTCGATCCTCGAGCTGGACCGGCTCGCGGGCGAGCCGCTCGACGTGCTGGTCAACGGCGTGCGGATCGCGCGCGGCGAGGTCGTGGTCGTCAACGACAAGTTCGGCATCCGTCTGATCGAGATCGTCAGTCCGTCCGAGCGGATGGAGCGCGTGAAGTGACGCGGCGCGCGGCCTCGCTGGCACCCGGCATCGCCGCGGCGCTGTGCGCCCCGGCCGGCGCAGCGCTCGCGCAGGCGGCGCCGGCACCGGCAGCCGCGCCCGATCCCGTCGGCGGCCTGCTGCAGGTGCTGCTCAGCCTCGGCTTCATCCTGGCGGTGATCGTCGGTCTGGCGTGGCTCGCGACGCGCCTGCGCCTCACGCCGCGCGCGGCGTCGAGCGCGCTCAGGGTGCTTGCCGACGTCCCCGTGGGCCCGAAGGAGCGCGTGGTGCTGCTGAAGGTCGGCGATTCGCAGGCGCTGGTCGGCGTCGGCGCCGATGGCGTGCGCGCGCTCCGGCTGCTGGAGCGCCAGGTCGAGCTGCCGGCGGATGCCGGCGGGCCGAATGCCTTCGCCGAGCGCCTGAAGTCGCTGATGGGCGGCGGCACGGGAGCGAATCCGTGAACGGGCGGATCCGCCGAACCGCGGCGATTGCGGCGTGCGCCACGTTGGCCGCGCCCGCGCTGCTCGCGCCCGCGGCGGCGTGGGCGCAGGCCCAGGGCATCCCGATGGTGAACGTGACGACGGGAACCGGCGGCGGCCAGACCTACTCGCTGACGATCCAGATCCTCGTCCTGATGACGCTGCTGACGCTGCTGCCGGCCATCCTGCTGAGCATGACGGCTTTCACGCGCATCGTGATCGTGCTCGCGATCCTGCGCCAGGCGCTCGGGACGCCGCAGACGCCGCCGAACCAGGTGCTGGTCGGGCTCGCGCTGTTCATGACCCTGTTCGTCATGTCGCCGGTTCTGACCGCGTCCTGGAACGAGGGCGTGAAGCCCTACATGGATGGCCAGCTGCAGGCGGAGCGTGCGCTCGAGCAGGCGGTGGCGCCCCTGCGGGAGTTCATGCTCAACCAGGTTCGGGAGAACGATCTCGAGAGCTTCGGGCGCATCTCGGGACAGGGGCCGTTCGAGAGCCCCGAGTCGGTGCCGATATCGGTGCTCGTGCCCGCGTTCATCACGAGCGAGCTCAAGACCGCCTTCCAGATCGGCTTCATGATCTTCCTCCCGTTCCTGATCATCGATCTCGTCGTCGCGAGCGTGCTGATGTCGATGGGCATGATGATGCTGTCGCCGATGCTGGTGTCCCTGCCCTTCAAGCTGATGCTCTTCGTGCTGGTCGACGGTTGGACGCTGCTGATGGGCACGCTGGCCGGCAGCTTCGCCCTGTGACGGAGGACTCCGCATGACGCCCGAAACCGTGATCGGCCTCGGCGAGCAGGCCCTGCTCGTCACCAGTCTCGTCAGCGCGCCGCTGCTGCTCGCCGCGCTGGTCGCCGGCGTCGTGATCGGCATGCTGCAGGCCGCCACCCAGATCAACGAGATGACGCTGTCGTTCATCCCGAAGCTGCTGGTGATGGTGGCGACGCTGTTCGTCGCCGGGCACTGGATGCTGCAGACGCTGATCGACTACACGCGGTCGCTGTTCGCGAGCATCCCCGGGGCGCTGGGCTGAGCCGTGGCGACCGTCGACCTCGACGCACTGATCGGCGCGCTTTACGCGCACGCGTGGCCGTTCCTGCGGATCACGGGCCTGCTGCTCGTGGCGCCGGTGTTCAGCGCCGCCCTCGTGCCGCGCAGCGCGAAGATGGTGCTCGCGATCACGCTCGCGGTCGCGATCGCGCCGACGGTGCCGCCCGCGCCGGCGCTCGAGCCGCTGTCCGCGCTGGCCCTCCTCACCGCCGTACAGCAGCTGCTGATCGGCGTGGCGATCGGCTTCGCCGTGCAGGTCGTGTTCGACGCGCTGCTGCTGGCCGGACAGGTGATCGCGCTGACCGCCGGCCTCGGCTTCGCGACCCTGGTGGACCCGAGCCGCGGCGTCACCACGCCGGTCGTGGGCCAGCTCTACATCATCGTCGGCCTGCTGATGTTCCTCGCCGTGGACGGGCATCTCCTGCTGCTGCAGGTGCTCGCCGACAGCTTCCTCTGGATGCCGCCGGGCCCGGCGGGCATCGATTCCGTGTCGCTCGCGACGCTGGTCGCGTGGGGCGGCCGGATCTTCGAGGCCGGCATCGTGATCGCGCTGCCCGCGGTGGTCGGCCTGCTGGTGCTCAACATCGCGCTCGGCGTCATCTCTCGCGCCGCGCCGCAGCTGAACCTGTTCTCCGTCGGCTTCCCGCTCGGAATGCTGTTCGGCTTCCTGATGCTGGTGCTCAGCCTGCCCGCGCTGCAGGGCAGCTTCGAGCGCCTGCTGGCGGACGCCCTCGACGTCGCGGCACGCGCCGCCGGCGCCCCGTGAGGTGACGCCGTGGCCGAGGGCAGGGAGAACGACGCCGAGAAGACCGAGGAACCGACCCCCAAGCGGCTGCAGGACGCGCGGGAGAAGGGCCAGATCGCGCGCTCGCGCGAGCTCGGTACCGCCGCCGTCATGCTCTCGGGCTCGGCGCTGCTGCTCCTCGGGGGCGCGCCGATGGGCGAGGCGCTCATGCGCCTGATGGCCGACGGGCTGCAGCTGGACCGCGAGACCCTGCTGGCCGCGGACGCGATGAGCCGGGTGCTGGCGGCGATGTCCCTGGACGCGCTGCTGATCGTGACCCCGCTGCTGCTGGCGGTGCTGGTCGCATCGGTGCTGGCGCCGGTGATGCTGGGCGGATTCATCTTCAGCATGCAGGCGCTGGCGCCCCAGCTGAGCCGGCTCAACCCGGTCGCCGGCCTCGGCCGGATCTTCGGCCTGCACGGGTTGATGGAGCTGGTCAAGGCGCTGCTGAAGCTCCTGCTGGTCGGCGTGATCGCCGCGTTCGTGGGCTACTGGCTGATGCCCGACACCGTCTGGCTCGGCGCGATGCCCGCGGCGCCGGCGATCGGCCGCGCGGCCTACATCCTCGCGCTGTCACTGCTGCTGATGAGCGCCGCACTGATCGTCGTCGCCGCGATCGACGCGCCGTTCCAGTGGTGGCACCACCGCCGGCAGCTGAAGATGACCCGCGAGGAGGTGCGCGAGGAGCTGAAGGACACCGACGGCAAGCCCGAGGTGAAGTCCAAGCTCCGCGAGACGCAGCAGAAGCTCGCGAGGCGCAGGATGATGCTGGACGTGCCCCGTGCGGACGTCGTGGTCGCCAACCCGACGCACTTCGCCGTGGCGCTGAAGTACGACGCGCGCCGCATGCGGGCGCCGCGGGTTCTGGCCAAGGGCCGCGACCTGGTGGCGCTGGAGATCCGCCGTCTCGCCGAAGCGAACCGCGTGCCCGTATTCGAGGCGCCGCCGCTCGCGCGCGTGCTCTACGGCAGCACCGAGGTCGGCCGCGAGATCCCCGCCGGCCTCTACCTCGCCGTCGCCCAGGTCCTTTCCTACGTGTACCAGATCAGGCAGTTGTCGCCGACGCTGGCGGCGCGCCTGCGCCGTCCGGATCCGCAGGTGGACGCCGAACTGCGCGCCAGGTACGACCGCTTCGCAGATGAGGTTGAAGGATGAGCGCCGTCGCCTCGGGTTCCCGTTCGCTGACCGCGACGCTGATCGAGTTCGGCCGGCAGGGGCTCGCGATCCCCGTGCTGCTGCTCGTGATGATGGCCATGCTGGTGCTGCCGCTGCCACCGTGGCTGCTCGACATGCTCTTCACGTTCAACATCGCCCTGTCGATGGTCGTGATACTCGCGGTCGTCTACGTGAAGCGGCCGCTCGAGTTCGCCGTGTTCCCGACCGTGCTGCTGGCAGCCACGCTGATGCGCCTCGGGCTGAACGTCGCCTCCACGCGCGTGGTGCTTATGGACGGCCACACCGGGCCGGACGCCGCGGGGCAGGTCATCCACGCATTCGGCGAGTTCGTGATCGGCGGCAGCTTCGCCGTCGGCGTGATCGTGTTCGTGATCCTGGTGATCATCAACTTCATGGTGGTCACGAAGGGCGCGGGCCGCGTCTCGGAAGTGACCGCTCGCTTCACACTCGACGCGATGCCGGGCAAGCAGATGGCGATCGACGCCGACCTGAACGCCGGCATCATCAACCAGGCCGAGGCCGCGGCCCGTCGCCAGGAGGTTCGGGAGGAGGCGGACTTCTACGGCTCCATGGACGGCGCGTCGAAGTTCGTCCGCGGCGACGCCATCGCCGGGATCCTGATCGTCTTCATCAACATCGTCGGCGGCATCGCGATCGGCACGCTGTCGCACGATCTCGGGTTCGGCGAAGCGGGCCGGGTGTACACGACGCTCACCATCGGCGACGGGCTGGTCGCGCAGATCCCGGCGCTGCTGCTGTCGGTCGCGACCGCCGTGCTGGTCACCCGCATGTCCCGATCGCAGGACATGGGCGAGACCGTCGTCAACCAGATGCTGGCTCAGCCGAAGGCGCTCGCGGTCACCGGCGGCCTGCTCGGCGTGATCGGCCTGATCCCCGGCATGCCGAACCTCGCCTTCCTGACGATGGCGGCGGTCTGCGGCGCCGGTGCGTGGTGGATGGCGAAGCGGGCCGAGGCGGCTGCGGGGGCGCCGCCGCCCGATGCGGCGGCCGATGCCCAGCTGCCGTCGGAGTCCAAGGAGCTGTCGTGGGACGACGTGGAGGCGGTCGACCCGATCGGCCTCGAGGTCGGCTACCGCCTGATCCCGCTCGTCGACAAGGCCCAGGGTGGCGAGCTGATGGGCCGCATCAAGGGCGTCCGCAAGAAGCTGTCCGAAGAGCTCGGGTTCCTCGTGCCCGCGGTGCACATCCGCGACAACCTGGACCTCGGCCCCGGCAGCTACCGGCTGACGCTGCAGGGCGTGCCGGTCGGCGAGGGGGAGGTGTTCCCGGACCGCGACCTCGCGATCAACCCCGGCACCGTGTCGGGCCGTCTGCAGGGCACGCCGACCAAGGACCCGGCGTTCGGGCTCGACGCGGTATGGATCGACCGCAGCCTGCGCGAGGAGGCGCAGACGCTGGGCTACACCGTGGTCGACGCCGGCACCGTGATCGCGACCCACATGTCGCAGCTGCTGCAGCAGCAGGCGCACGAGCTGCTCGGGCACGAGGAGGTCCAGCAGCTGCTGACCCGGCTGCAGAAGGTCGCGCCGAAGCTGGTCGAGGAGCTCGTGCCGAAGGCGCTGCCGATGAGCGTCCTGGTCAAGGTGCTCCAGACGCTGCTGATGGAGCGCGTGCCGATCCGCAACCTGCGTCAGATCGCGGAAGTGCTGGCCGAGAACGCGCCGCGCACCACCGAGCCGCAGCAGCTGGTGGCGGCCGTGCGCGTCGCGCTCGGCCGCTCGATCGTCCAGAACATCATGGGCCTGCGCCCGGAGCTGCCGGTCATCACGCTCGACCCGCAGCTCGAGCAGGTGCTCGGCGACTCGATGCTGGGCGGGGCCGACGGTCCCGGCTTCGAGCCGGGCCTGGCGGACCGCATGTGCCAGGCGCTCGCCGACAGCGCCCGCCGGCAGGAAATGATGGGCGAGCCGGCGGTGCTGCTGGTGACGCCGCGCCTGCGGCCGTGGCTCGCGCGCCTGATGCGGCACGCGGTGCCGAGCCTGACGGTGCTGGCCTACAACGAAGTGCCGGAGAACCGGCGGATCCGCGTGGTGGCGGCGGTGGGCCGATAGGCCCCGGCCACTAGGGAGGACCCATGAAGATCAAGCGATTCCTGGCGGGATCGATGCGCGAGGCGCTGGCCCGGGTCCGCGAGGAACTGGGGCCGGACGCGGTGATCATCTCGAACCGACGGGTGGACGCCGGCATCGAGCTGATCACGGCCGTCGACTATGACGAGGCGCTGGTGGAGGAGGCGCTGAAGCGCGGCAGGCCCGCCGCGCCGCCGGCGCTCGCCGCCGCGCCCGCCGCGTCGGCACCGCCCGCGCCGTCGGCGGCGGCCGCAGCGGCGGCGCCCGCGACGCGCGCTCCGGCGCCGTGGTTGGCGGCCCGCGTGTTCCGACCGCGGACACCCGAGGCCGCGCCGACGGCTCCCGAGACGGCGCCTGCGATCCCGCGACCGCCGGCGCTCGCGCCAACGGCGGCCGCGCCGGCGGAGTCCCAGGATCACGCCGCGGACCATCCGGGCTCGCGGCACCGTCCGCAGGTCGCCCGGTCGCAGGATCCCGAGGTCGCGGCGATGCGCCGCGAGGTCGTGCACCTGCGCGACCTGCTCCAGCAGCAGCTGGCGAGCCTCGCGTGGAGCGATCAGCTGCGACGCGAGCCGCAGCGGGCCCGCGTGCTGCAGGAGCTGAGCCGGCTGGGACTCGCCCCGGACGTCGCGCGCTCGCTCGCCGCCCGCGTGCCTGCGGGCACGGCGGCTGGCGAGGCGTGGCGCATCCCGCTGGCGCTGCTGCTGAAGCATGTGCCGACGGTCGACGACCAGCTGCTCGCGGAGGGCGGCGTGTTCGCGATCGTGGGGCCGACCGGCGTGGGCAAGACGACCTCGATCGCCAAGCTGGCGACGCGATTCGCGCTGACCCACGGCCCGCGCCAGGTCGCGCTCGTCAGCCTCGACCACGACCGAATCGGCGCGCGGGACCAGCTGCTGACCTTCGCGCGCATCCTGGGCGTGCCGATGCACGTCGCGACCAACGCCCGCGAGCTGGGCGCCGTGCTCGCGACCCTCGGCGACCGCCGGCTCGTGCTGATCGACACCGCCGGTTTGGGCCCGCACGACGGCCGGCTGACGGCGCAGTTCTCGATGCTGTCCTGCCGGCCGTCGGCGCACGAGCGGCGCA
The DNA here is from genome assembly GCA_027531255.1 of Steroidobacteraceae bacterium. Lineage (GTDB taxonomy): Bacteria > Pseudomonadota > Gammaproteobacteria > Steroidobacterales > Steroidobacteraceae > JAPZRU01. Next base: position 94,335 of record JAPZRU010000001.1, read on the forward strand.
TCCGCACCCTGCTCGCCCTGGCGGCGAACGCGGAACACCTGGCCCTGGATGCGATCGTCGGCTCCTACTCCCGCGCGCGCCCCGAGGCCGTGCTGCTGACGAAGCTCGACGAGGCGGGCAGCCTCGGACCCGCGCTGTCCGTGGTGCTGCGGCACGCGCTGCCGCTCGCCCATCTCTGCGACGGGCAGCGGATCCCCGACGACCTGCACGCGGCGGTGCCGAAGCGCGTCTGGCTCGTGAGGCAGGCGCTGAAGCTCGCCGAGCGCGCGGCCGCGCTCGCGGGCGTCGACGACGCGTACATGGCGGAGCATTTCGGCAGGGTGGCGAACCATGGCTGAGTGGAATGCGGACGACGGCCGGGACGGCGCGGCGGCGCGGGCCGTGAAGGTGATCGCCGTCACCGGCGGCAAGGGCGGCGTCGGCAAGACCACCGTCAGCGCCAACCTGGCGGTTGCGCTGGCGGAGCGCGGCCGCGAGGTGCTGGTACTCGACGCCGACCTCGGGCTCGCCAACATCGACGTGCTGCTCGGGCTGCAGCCGCGCTGGAATCTCGGCCACGTGCTCGCCGGCGAGCGCACGCTCGAGGACATCATGGTCACGGGCCCGCGCGGCATCAGGATCCTCCCGGCGAGCTCCGGTGTGCGCCGGATGGCGAACCTCGGGCCGCTGGAGCACGCCGGCCTGATCCGTGCGTTCAGCGAGCTGTCCGGCCGGCTCGACTACCTGCTGGTGGACACGGCCGCCGGCATCCATGACAGCGTGCTGACGTTCGCGCGCGCCGCGCAGCACGCGCTGGTGGTGGTCTGCGACGAGCCGGCGTCGCTCACCGACGCCTATGCGCTGATCAAGGTGCTGAGCCGCGACCAGGGCCTCGGGCGCTTCAAGGTGGTGGCGAGCCAGACCCGGTCGCCCGGCGAGGGCCGGGACCTGTACCAGAAGCTGGTCCGTGTCTGTGACCGGTTTCTCGACGTCACGCTCGAGTACGCGGGCGCGATCCCCTATGACGAGTTCGCCCGGCGCTCGATCCAGCGCCAGGTGGCGGTCGTGGAGGCCTATCCGGGGTGCCTCGCGTCCCAGGCATTCAAGAATCTGGCGGCCAGAGCCGATACATGGGCCGTCCCGGGAGGGGCGCGCGGCCACCTCGAGTTCTTCGTCGAACGCATGGTGATGGCCGGCAGCGGCGCAGGCGCTTTGCAATGAGAGCAGGAAAGCACTATGCGGTGGCCGAGGTCACGGGGCCCGCGGACCCGGAGGCCGTGTCCGCCGAGCAGCTGTGTCTCAGGCACGCCGACCTCGTGAAGCGGATCGCCTACCACCTCGTCAGCCGCCTGCCGCCGAGCGTGGAGGTCGACGACCTGATCCAGGCCGGGATGATCGGCCTGCTCGACGCCGCGCGGCACTACACCGCGAGCCGGGGCGCGAACTTCGAGACCTACGCGGGGATCCGCGTCCGCGGCGCGATGCTCGACGAGGTGCGGAAGAGCGACTGGACCCCGCGCTCGGTGCACCGGACCGTGCGCGAGATGGCGGAGGCGACCCGCCGGATCGAGAACGAGACCGGGCACGAGGCGCGGCCCGCCGACGTCGCCAGGGCGCTCGGCATGAGCGTGGAGGACTACCACCGCGCGCTGCAGGATGCCGCCAGCTGCCGGATGTTCAGCTTCGACCCGGTCGGATCGGGCGCCGACGAGGACAGTCCCGTCCTCCACGCCCGCGACGAGCGGCCCGGGCCGGCCGAGGACCTCGAGGACGCCGAGTTCCGGCGGGCGCTGGCGGCCGCGATCGACGGCCTGCCGCAGCGCGAGAAGCTGGTGCTGTCGCTGTACTACGACGAGGAACTGAACCTCAAGGAGATCGGCAGGGTGCTCGACGTGAGCGAGTCGCGGGTCTGCCAGATCCACGGCCAGGCGCTGGTGCGGGTGCGGTCCCGGATGGGGGAGTGGCGCCGGGGCCGCTGAGCGGCGCTCGCGACCCGAAAGTCATGGATATCCTGAGCCTTGCCTCCCTCGCGCTGGCCTTCGTCTCCATCATCGGGGGCAGCATCGCCAAGGGCAGCGGCGTCGCCGCGCTGCTCAGCACGTCGGCGTTCATGATCGTGGTGCTCGGCACCGTGGCGTCGATCTTCATGCAGGTGCCGCTCGCTACGTTCAAGCGCGGCATGGCAATGGGCGCGTGGGTCTTCAAGCCGCCCCAAAGCGACGGCGACGCGGTGATCAGCAAGATCGTCGAGTGGAGCAACACCGCGCGCAAGCAGGGGCTGCTCGGCCTCGAGTCGGTCGTCGAGCAGGAGCAGGACGCCTTCATAAAGAAAGGGCTGCAGGCGCTGGTGGACGGCGGCGAGCCCGATGCGATCCGCAACCAGCTCGAGATCGAGCTCGAGACCATCGAGCACGCCGACCTGCAGGGTGCGAAGGTGTACGAGGGCATGGGCATCTACGCGCCGACCCTCGGCATCATCGGCGCGGTGATGGGCCTGATGGCGGTCATGCAGAACCTCGCCGACCCCTCGAAGCTCGGCGCCGGCATCGCGGCGGCCTTCGTCGCGACCATCTACGGCATCGGCCTCGCCAACCTGTTCTTCCTGCCGATGGCCAACAAGCTGAAGTCGGTCGTCCACCACCAGACGCAGATGCGGCAGATGGCCATCGAGGGGATCATATCGATCGCGCAGGGCGAGAACCCCCGCAACATCGAGTCGAAGCTGAAGGGTTACGTGCACCACTGACGGTGCACGCCAGCCCAGCGCCGCGATGGCCCGCAAGAAGAAGCACGAGGAGCACGTCAACGCCGAGGCGTGGGCGATTCCGTACGGCGACCTGATCACGCTGCTGCTCGCGTTCTTCGTCGTGATGTACTCGATGTCCTCGGTCAACGAGGGCAAGTACCGCATCCTCTCGGACTCGCTGGTGGCCGCGTTCCGCGGCGCCCCGAGCGCGCCGGTCCCGGTCAGCACCGCCGAGTCCGCGCGGTCCGGCGGCGGCGATGCGCGCATGAACGGCGTGACGCCGACCGTGCTCCTGAAGCTGCGCGACCCGCGCCCGCTGCCCGACCGGGAGCGACGCGCTGGCGGCGCGCCGGGCGGCCGGGATCCGCGGGGCGCGCTGTACGCGATGGCGGACGAGGTCCGCGAGGCGCTGCAGGGCCTGATCGAGCGCGACCTCGTGCGGGTGCGCCAGAACTCGCTGTCGCTCGAGATCGAGATCAAGGCCGACATCCTGTTCGCGAGCGGCGTCGCCGCGGTCGACGCGTCGGCGGTGCCCGTGATCCGCAAGGTCGCCGACATCCTGCGCCCGTTCCCGCACGCCCTGCGCGTCGAGGGCCACACGGACGACCGCCCGATCAGCACCGCCTTCTTCCCGTCGAACTGGGAACTGTCCTCCGCGCGGGCGGCCAGCGTGGTGCAGATCCTGGCGAGCGCGGGCGTCGAGCCGAGGCGCATGGAAGTGACCGGGCTCGGCGACAACCGGCCGTTGGCGTCGAACGAGACGGCGGCAGGGCGCAACGTCAACCGGCGCGTCGTGATCGTCGTGACGCAGAGCGCCGGCGACGCGGCCCTGCCGTCGGCGCTGTCCCCGCCCGCCGCCGCGGGCGCGCCGGGCTCCGCGGCGGAGGCGAGCGCGGCGGCGGCGCCGGACGCACCCGACGCACCCGACGCACCCGACGCACCCGGCGCACCCGGCGCTGCCGCTGCCGCGGCCGGGGCCGTCCCCGACGGTGTGCCGGCGCCGCAGGCCCCGACCGTCCTGACCCGCCAGGCGGCTGAGCCCGCTCCGTAGCTAGAATGACGAGCGCGATCGGGCGTCCGCCTTTCACTGCCCCAGGAACGGTCATGCCCCTCGATTCCGTCTCCCTCGCCCTCGGCCTGCTCGTCGCGGCGGTCCTCGGTCTCGCCCTCGGGCTGGCCGCGTGCTGGGTGGCGGTCGGGCGCACCCGGGCGTCGCTGGCCGAGCAGGCCGCCCGGCTCGAGGTGCTGCGGCGCGAGACCGAAGCGGTGGCCGCGCTCGGCGCCAGGCTGGGCGAGCGCTTCCGCCGCCTCGAGCAGGTCGCTGCGCAGCTCGCCGACCGGCTCGGCCAGCTGGAACTGCGCGGCGAGGGCCGCCCGTACGACCATGCCATTGCCCTGGTCCGCCACGGCGCTGCGGACGCGGATCGCCTCGTGCAGAACCTGGGCCTGAGCCGCGGCGAGGCCGACCTGGTCGCGCGGCTGCATGGCCGCGATCCTGCCGCCGACCCGCCGACGCCCTGAGGCGGGACTCCGGCTGCGACTCCGGGCTGAGCGGGAGCATTGACAGGCTCGGCGTTCGGCTTGAATATATGCGGCTCATTTGCCGGAGGGGTACCCAAGCGGCCAACGGGAGCAGACTGTAAATCTGCCGGCTTATGCCTTCGAAGGTTCGAATCCTTCCCCCTCCACCAGTTCCTGCGCCGTCGTCCCGGCACCGCCCGGGGTGCCGGCGCCGCGGAGCCGGCGGGTCCCGGGGGCTGGGGCGGGCCTCGGGCACCAGTCCGGTCCGGCGGCAACCTTGGCGGGTGTAGTTCAATGGTAGAACCTCAGCCTTCCAAGCTGATGGCGTGGGTTCGATTCCCATCACCCGCTCCACCGTCTCGCGTCCGGTCCTGCTGTCGCGTCGTCGGAGGGTGTGGTCTCTGGAAGGGGTTTGCGGTTAGGTCGGCCGGGTGTCCGCATGTCGCGGGTCGCCGGGTGGCCGCGCCGCTGCGAGTTTCGGCCCTGGCTTGAGGGTCTCGCCCACGTAGCTCAGTCGGTAGAGTGCGTCCTTGGTAAGGACGAGGTCAGCGGTTCGATCCCGCTCGTGGGCACCAGTCAGCAGGCGGTCGGCCGTGGGTCGGCCTCCGGGTCTTCGGGAAGAGTCGTCGTTCAGTCGTGGTTCGTGGCCGGCGCAGCACGCCGCCGCGTGGCAAGCGGGGCAAAGCCCCTGGAGTAGACCGTGTCCAAGGAAAAGTTCCAGCGCACCAAGCCGCACGTCAACGTAGGCACGATTGGTCACGTCGACCATGGGAAGACGACGCTGACGGCCGCGCTCACGAAGGTGATGGCGGAGAAGCACGGCGGCGAGTTCAAGGCGT
>JAPZRU010000038.1 GCA_027531255.1 Steroidobacteraceae bacterium
GGGGGTTTTCGCGCCCGGGGCGGGGGGGCGGGGGGGGGGCGGGCCCCCCGGTGGGGGGGGCGGGGGCCCCCGGGGGGGGGGGGGGGCGGCCGACCTACAGCTTCCCGGCCGCCTTCAGTTCGGCGTAGGTCGCGAGGTGGCGCGTGACGCCCGGATCGATCGACGAGGTCGGGCGCGGCGGGCGCGAGAGCTCCGACAGCACGCGGTTCACGAACGAGGCGAGGTCCGCGGCGCGCGCGCGAGCCTCGTCCTCGCGCGGGGCGTGGTCCTCGACCGCGTGCGGCGGCAGCACCTTGCGGCCGACCAGCTCCGCCTCGAGCGTCTGCACGCGCTCGCGCACGATGTAGAGCTCCGCGGCGAGCGCGACGATCGCGCCGACGAGGTTGTCCTTCGGCACGTCATGCAGGAACTCGGGCTCGACGCCGGTGATCGGGCCGTCGAGGCCGGGGCGGGGCGGGCGGGCGGCTTCGCTCAAGGTGGGTCTCCGGGCGCTGCCACGCTCGCGGCGCGGCGCTCGCGCGTCGTCACTTCTCGAACACGTACAGGTTCCACCAGCTGTTGGAGACGGCGCGTCGGCCGGTGCGCGGGATCGACTTGATCAGCCGCTCGAACGGCTCGACGCGCGTCTTCGAGAAGCCGGCGTCGCGGGCGATCGCCTCGATCGGCGTCGAGTACCACGGGACCGAGTAGGTCTCGTTGTTGGTCCACGCGTGCGAACGCTGCAGCACGTTCTGGAATGCGTCGCCGGGCCGCAGGTGGAACTCGTGGCCGGCGAACAGGCCGCCCGGCTTCAGCACGCGCGCGACCTCGCGCAGCAGCGCCGGCGTGTGCGACGGCGGCAGCTCGTGCAGCATGAAGTTGAAGAAGACGAGGTCGAAGTGCGCGTCGGGGTAGTCGAGGCGCTCGAGGTCCTGCTGCGACAGGTGGAAGCGGAAGCCGTGCTCGACCGCGCGCCGGTGCGCGAGCTTCAGGCAGGGCGCCGAGAGGTCCACCCCGTGGCACTCGGACTCCGGGTGCAGCTGCTGCCAGGTGATCAGCGCCTGGCCGTGGCCGGTGCCCCAGTCGAGCACGCGCGCGTACCTGCGCTCCTTCGGCAGCGCGTCGAACAGCAGCCGGTAGATGCCGTTCGGGTCGGCGTGCTGCGGCACCGTGGTGCGCCGGCCGATCTCGTAGACCAGGCCGTCGAGCGGGTCGTGCGCGACGCCGCCCGGGTGCTGGTGGAAGTCCACCATCCGGAAGTACTCGGGCGGCTCGAGCGCCGGGTCCAGCCGCAGCGCGGGGCCGGCCTGCGCGGCCGTCTCGTCGAGCACGCGGATCACGCGCTCCCGCTCCCGGTTCACGGTGTCGACGATGCCGAGGTCGGGCCGCGAGTACTTGAAGCGCTGCAGGTGCCGGTAGTACCAGCAGTACAGCTGGAACTCGGGCAGCCGCTCCAGCATCGCCGCCGCCTCGGGCGCGGTCTCCGGCTCGGACCGGCCGGCCGCCGCGAGCTGCGCGTCGTACGAGTCCCGCATCTGCGCGACGAGCGCGCCTTCCATGTGGGTGCGCGCGGCTCGCAGGAAGGCCTGGTAGCTGCGGAAGTCGCGGGTTTCGCGGACTGCGAGGACCTCGCGGTCGAGTTCGACGGCTGCGTTCATGGCGGCTGCCTCCTGCGACGGAGTCTGCCACCACCCGAACGCCGAACGAAGGGCCCTTCAGCAAGCCGGCCGCGGGCCGCCCCGCGGTCGGCGGGCGCACGGCCCCGGCCCGCCCCCCGGGCCCCGTCCGGGGCGACGGGGCGGCCGGGCCCCCTCCCC
>JAPZRU010000013.1 GCA_027531255.1 Steroidobacteraceae bacterium
CGAGCGCCCGCCGGGGACTGCGCCGCAGGCGCGGCCTGCCGCGCGACCGCGCCGGGCATCGCCCCGAACTGCAGCGCCAGCAACGCCATCGCGAGCCAGCCGGGGGTCGATCGACGGAACACGCGAGCGTGCATCAGCGACCCTCCCCGCGGCCGTCCAGATCGAGCACGACGCGGAAGCCGAGGTAATCGGCGCGATCGCCCATCGCCGCGTCGGTGCGGAACGCGCTGCGCACGCGGTCCGGCGGCGTGACCCAGCTGCCGCCGCGCTGCACGCGCCGCGCACAGCCGCCGATCCAAGTCCAGGCGCGGCCGTCGCGCGGCCGGCCGACGTAGCTGTCGGTCGAGCAGTCCTCCACCCACTCCCACACGTTGCCGAGCATGTCCTGCACGCCGAACGCGTTGGCGCGGAACGAGCCGGTGGGCGCCACGTCGCCGAAGCCGTCGCGGCAGCGCGCGACCTCCCAGCCCAGCGCGTACTGTTCGCGCGCGGCGAGGTCGTACGCGTTCGCGAAGTCGCAGCCCTCGGCCGGCGAGTCGCCCCACGGCCGCAGCGACGAACTGCCAGCACGGGCGGCGTATTCCCATTCCGCCTCGGACGGCAGCCGGTAGGGCTTGCCCGTGCGGCGTGCGAGCCACTGTACGTAGGCCTTCGCCTCGTTCCACGACACGCACGTGACCGGGTGGTCGTCGCGCGGCTCGCGGGGGCGACCGGGATTCTCCCAGGTGCGCGTGCGGTCGTCCGCGAAGCGCCCGAGGTCCTCCCGCCACGTGCGGCAATTCGCGGTCGGCTCGAAGCCCGAATCTGCGACGAACGCGCGGAACTCGCGACGCGTGACCTCGACGCGGCCGATCGCGAACGCGCGCGGGATGCGCACGATGGCGGCCTGCGACTCCGCGCGCGTGGCGGGATCGGCGGCATTCGCGGTCGGCGTGCCCATCACGAACGTGCCGGCCGGAATGCGGACCATCTCCGGGCACTCCGCGCAGTCCCGGAACGTGGCGCCGTCCGCGGCGCGCGGCGCGACGGCGGGCGCGAGGCCGAGCGCGACGAGGAGCAGGCCGCCGGCCGCGGCGGCGGGAAGGCTGCGGGCGCGCATGCTCAGCCGCCGATCCGCAGCGGCACGAACAGCGTGTTGCCGTCGCGGTTCACGAGCAGCGCGACGCTGCGCCGCGCGCGCCCGACGATCTTCTCGAGGTCGTCGACGCTCGCGACGCGCTGGCCGTTCGCGCCGAGTATGACGTCGCCGGCGCGCAGGCCCGCCTCGGCGGCCGGGCCCTCGGCTTCCTCGACCAGCAGCCCGCCGTCCAGGCTGGCGAGCCTCCGCTCCTGCGCCGACAGCGGTCGCAGCGTGAGGCCCAGCTGCGCGTTGCCGCCGCCGCCGCCTTCCGTGTTCACGCGCGCGACCCGGCCCTCGTCGAGTTCCGCGATCTCGACCTCGACCTGCCGCGACTTGCGGTCGCGCCAGACCTCGAGCGTCGCCTGCGTGCCGGGCTTGAGGCCCGCGATGGTCGCGGACACGTCGCCCGAGCGCTCGATCGCGCGGCCGTTGACGCCGAGGATCACGTCGCCCGCCCGCAGGCCCGCCTTCTTCGCCGGCGTGCCGTCGAGCACATCGGCGACCAGCGCGCCGCGCGGCCGGTCGAGGCCGAACGAGTCGGCGAGCTGCTGGTTCAGTTCCTGGATCTGCACGCCGATGCGCCCACGCTGCACGCGGCCCGTCTTCACGAGCTGCTCGCGCACGTTGTCGGCGACGTCGATCGGGATCGCGAACGAGATGCCCATGAACCCGCCGGTACGGCTGTAGATCTGGGAGTTGATCCCGATCACCTCGCCCGCCATGTTGAACAGCGGCCCACCGGAGTTGCCGGGGTTCACCGCGGCGTCGGTCTGGATGAACGGTGTGAACTGCCCCTCCGGCAGCGAGCGCGACGTGGCGCTGACGATGCCGGCGGTCACGCTGTTCTCGAAGCCGAAGGGCGAGCCGATCGCGACCACCCACTCGCCGGGCCGCAGCTCGTTCGGATCGCCGAACTTCACGGTCGGCAGGTCCTTGCCGTCGATCTTGATCACCGCCACGTCGGTGCGGCGGTCCACGCCGACCACCTTCGCGACGTACTCGCGGCGATCGGTGAGCCGCACGGTCACCTCGCTCGCGTCCGCGACGACGTGCGCGTTGGTCAGGATGTAGCCGTCGGGCGTGGTGATGAAGCCGGAACCCTCACCCTGGATCGGCTGCTGCTGCCCGCGCGGCGGCGGCACGCCGAAGCGGCGGAAGAAGTCGTGCAGCGGGTCGTCCGGCAGGTTCTCCTCGTCGACCGCGGCGGCGGGCTGGCGCCGCTCGACGACGCTGACGTTGACGACCGCCGGACCGTAGCGCGCGACGAGGTCCGAGAAATCCGGCAGGCCTCGCGCAGCCGCCGCGTTCGTGCCGGGGCTCGGCTCCTGCGGCGCGACCAAGGGGGCGGGCGCGGGCGCCATGCCCTCGCCGGCGGGCGCCCTCGAATCGCCGCCGCCGCACGCGGCGAGAGCGGCCGACACGAGCACCGACGGGACGAGCCTCGCGCCGCGACGGCGCGGAACCGGAACCAGCATCTTCGGAACTCCTCGCGTACGGCCCTGCCGCACATTCATCCACGGGCGCCGCGGCGCCCGTAGCCCCTGCGCGGGGGCGTCGCTACACTCCGCGGCCCATGATACAGACCTTCGCCCGCGGCCTCGTCCGCGTCGTGCCCGCCGCGTCGCTCGTGGCCTGCCTGCTCGCCTCCGGCGCCGCCACCGCCGCACTGCCCCCGCGCGTGCAGCAGGTGCTCGCCAGCCAGTCGATCCCCGCCTCCGCGGTCAGCATCGTCGTCCGGGACGCGGTCTCGGGCGAGCAGCACCTCGCCTGGAACCAGAACCTGCCGCGCACCCCGGCCTCGACCATCAAGGTGCTGACCACCTACGCGGCGCTCGACGTGCTGGGACCCGCCTACACGTGGAAGACCCGCGCGTACGCGGCCGGCCCGGTCGTGGACGGGCGCCTCCAGGGCGATCTCGTGATCGAGGGCGGCGGCGATCCCTTCATCACGGCGGAGCGCTGGTGGCGCTTCGCCCGGGAACTCCGGCAGCGGGGCATCGAGTCCATCGAGGGCGACATCGTCATCGACCGCTCGCTGTTCGCCCCGGTTCCCGGGGACCGCTACGATTTCGACGGCAAGGGCTACCGCACCTACAACGTGCTGCCGGATCCGCTGCTCGTGAACCTGCAGAGCGCGGAGTTCACGCTGATCCCGCGCGGCGACTCGGTGCAGGTGAAGATCGACCCGCCGCCCGCGAACCTGCGCGTCCAGAACACGGTGCGCGTCACGGACGCCGCCTGCCGCGCGGGCCTGCGCGGCGTCACGTTCACGTCGTTCGACGACGACCCGTTGCGCATCGCCATCGGCGGCCGCCTGTCCTCGCGCTGCCCGCCGCTGTCGGTGCGACGCGCGTTGATGCGCCCGGCGGACTTCGCCTACGGCACCTTCGTCAGCTACTGGCGCGAGAACGGCGGCCGCCTCGACGGCGCGATGCGCCTCGGCTCGCGCCCGGCCGACGCCCGGCTGCTGGTCACGCAGGAGTCCGAGTCGCTCGCGGAAGTGGTGCGCCTCGTCAACAAGCATTCGAGCAACGCGATGACGCGGATGCTCGCGCTGACGCTCGCGCTCGAGCGCTACGGCGCGCCTGCGACTCAGGAAAACGGCGACCGCGCGATCGTCGAGTGGCTGAACGGCAGCGGGCTCGTGATGCCGGAACTCGTGGTCGACAACGGCTCCGGGCTGTCGCGCGTCGCGCGGATCTCGGCCGAGAACTTCGCGCGGCTGCTCGGGCACGCCTACCAGAGCCGCTACTACCCCGAACTCGCCGCATCGCTGCCGCTCGGTGGCCTGGACGGCACGCTGCGCACGCGCTTTGCGGACCGCGCGCTGGAAGGTCGCATCCGCCTGAAGACCGGACAGATCAACGGCGTCGCGGGCATCGCCGGCTGGGTCACGAGCCGCAGCGGGCGGCCGCTGACGATCGTCGTGCTCGTGAACCACCCCGGCGCGCAGTACGGCACCGGACAGGCGGTGATCGACACCGTGGTGCGCTGGGCGCTCGATCGCCCGTAGGCCGTCGGCAGCCGCTGCCCCGCAACGCCGCCGGTGCCTCGTGGCCGCGCCGGCACCGCGCCGCAAGCCTGCGGCACGTCCTCGCGACCGGACCCTCAGCGCGGCGCGAGTGCCACCAGCACCAGCCGCACCAGCGCCGGATCGTGCGTGTCGCGCGCGCCCGAGTGATGGTGGAGCGTCGCCAGCACGAGTTCGATCGCCGCCTCGCGGTCCGGCGTCGCCAGCGAGCCGTCGCGCTCGCCCTTGCGCAACAGCCGCTCGAGCCGCACGCGGATCATCTGCTCGCGCTCCCTCAGCCGCTTCGCGCTGGTCGTCGGCAGGGCCGGCACTCCGCGCAGCGGCAGCAGGCTGCCGCGCTCGCGCTTCAGGCGCAGCGCCGTGACGAGGAACGCACCGAGGCGATCACGCGCGGGGCCCGCGGCCGTCTCCGCGCGCAGCAGGCTCGCCTCGACCAGCGCCGCGCTGCCGACGTGGCACTCGTAGACGAGCTGGTCGATGTCCTCGAAGCGCCGCTGCACGACGAGCGAGCGCGTGCCGGCCTCGCGGGCGACGTGCGACCACAAGAGCCCGCGGTGCCCGCGCCGCGCGATCACGCGCGCGGCGGCCTCGACCAGCTTCGTCCGCGGCACCTGCGGCAGGCGCTGGACGGCGAGCGGCGGCGCCGTCACGACGCGGCGGACGGAGCGGCGGGCAGGCAGCGTGCGATCGGGTACGGCGTTCATCGGGTCCGGGGCAGCAGGAGGCGATGGCGCCCCGAAAGCAAGACACGTGCCAACGCGCACCCCGCGTCGCGACGCGCACTTGGCCGAAGTCCCGCGGGCGTCGCGCTCCGTCATCGCGCGTGGCGGGCCGGGCCTGCACCGGGGAGGTGCGGCGACGCGCCGGCACGTTGCAGCAGCGCACCCCATGGCGTCCCGCGGCGCGCCGAACCCGAGGAGCGGCGTCAGCACGTAGAAGCCGCCGATGATCGCCATCGCCCAGACCACCGACTTGCGGGCCTGCTGCGCGGTCGGCACCGTGAAGAACCGCATCAGGATGTGCGGCAGGCCGGCCGTGCCGAACACGAGCGCGAGGCCGAGCGAGATCTGGTCGATCGGCGCCTTGAAGTAGAGGCCGGGCTCGAGGAGATGACGGCGTCCCAGTCCACCGTGGACGTCGCCGACGCACTCCTTCGGACCGCTGCCATGGCCGCGCCGTGGCCGGCACGGAGATCTTCGGTGATCGCGTGCACTGGAACTGCCTCCCTCGGGACGTGCCCGTGACGAACCCTGCGTGCTTCAGAACGAGTACTTGGTCGTGAGCTGCAGGCGCCGGAGGTCGCCCTCCGCCCCGCTCTCGAGTTCGCGGGTCGCGGCCCGGAACTCCGCGCCGACGTCGAGCTTCGGCAGCGGCGAATAGATCTGGCCGTGAAGTCGGGGATCGAGCTGTCGTCGGTCTGGATCTGCGTGCCGCCGCGGAACGGCGTGATCGAGGTCTCCGGATTCTCCGCGGAGATCACGCCGTAGGTGTTGGTGGTGCGCTGGCTGCCGAGCGAGGAACCGAACAGGTCCACCTCGACGCGGGCCTGCAACCTGTCCTTGCCGCCGATCGGCGTGTCGACCCCGAGCCCCAGCCGGGTCTGCTTGACGTGCGCGTTGAAGTCCGTGCCTTCGTCGAGGCCGCCGACCGGGATCGCGCCGGGCACGTAGAAGTCGCGGCCGACGCTGCTGTCCGCGATCTCGCCGTCCGGCGTGTCGGTCCACATCCCGTCCGCCTTCACGAAGCCGGTGAACAGGAAGCTCGAGCCGCCCGTCGCGTTCGGCAGGATGCTGGCGGACTGCACCGGCGACGGACCCGCCGCCGCGGCCCCGGGCGGCGCGGCCGCTGCTCCGGCGACCCCGGCCGCCAGTGCGGCGCGACCGCCGATCGGCCGTCCCGGCCCTGGACCGCCCGCGTCGCCAGCGTGACTTGAGGTCCGCGTGTCGTTCATCGACGATTTCCCCTCGAGAGTTCCCGGGTGCGGGCCCGGACGTCGGGCAGACTCTGCTCCGGCCCGCGCGGATCCGTCTGTTCGCCTTTGGTCGTATGCGTAAACCGGCACGACCAAGGTCGAAGGCACGGGCCGGCCCGGGGGTGCTAGAACAGCGCAAGCAGCCTGGCCGATGCGGCCGAGGGGGTCGTCACATGAGCAACGTCTACGAAGTTCCGGCGGATTTCGCGCGCACCGCCCGCGTGAACGCGCAGTCCTACGCGGAGCGCTACACCGCGAGCCTCCGGGATCCGGTGGCGTTCTGGGGCGAGGTCGGCCGGCGCATCGACTGGCTCAAGCCCTACACGCAGGTCAAGGACGTCTCGTACGACGTGAAGGACTTCCGCATCCGCTGGTACGCGGACGGCGAGACGAACGTCGCCCACAACTGCCTCGACCGCCACCTCGCGAAGCACGGCGACCGCACCGCCATCCTCTGGGAGGGCGACGACCCCGCGCAGTCGAAGCGCGTGAGCTACCGCGAACTGCACCAACAGGTGTGCCGCTTCGCGAACGTACTGAAGGGCCTCGGCGTCGCGAAGGGCGATCGGGTCACGATCTACCTGCCGATGATCCCCGAGGCTGCGGTGGCGATGCTCGCGTGCGCGCGCATCGGCGCGATCCACTCCATCGTGTTCGGCGGCTTCAGCCCGGAGTCGCTCGCGAGCCGCATCGAGGACTGCGCCTCGAAGCTCGTGATCACCGCGGACGAGGGCCTGCGCGGCGGCAAGAAGGTGCCGCTCAAGGCCAACGTCGACACCGCGCTGTCGCAGCACGCGCTGCCGAGCGTCGAGAAGGTCGTGGTCGTGAAGCGCACCGGCGGCACGGTGCAGTGGGTCGAAGGCCGGGACCTGCGGTACGAGGACCTGATGGCAGGCGCGTCCGCCGACTGCCCCGTCACCCCGGTCGGCGCCGAGGACCCGCTGTTCATCCTCTACACCTCGGGCTCCACCGGCAAGCCGAAGGGCGTTCTGCACACCACCGGCGGCTATCTCGTCTACGCGTCCTACACCTTCGAGAACGTGTTCGACTGGCGCGAGAACGACGTCTACTGGTGCACCGCGGACGTCGGCTGGGTCACCGGTCACAGCTACGTCGTCTACGGCCCGCTCGCGAACGGCGCCACCACGCTGATGTTCGAAGGCGTGCCGAACTATCCCGATCCCGGCCGCTGCTGGGACGTGATCGACAAGCACGGCGTGACGATCTTCTACACCGCGCCCACCGCGATCCGCGCGCTGATGCGCGAGGGCGACGAGTGGGTCGCGAAGCGCTCGCGCAGGTCGCTGCGGCTGCTCGGCAGCGTCGGCGAGCCGATCAATCCCGAGGCGTGGGAGTGGTACCACCGCGTGGTCGGCGAGCGCCGCTGCCCGGTCGTGGACACCTGGTGGCAGACCGAGACCGGCGGCATCCTGATCACGCCGCTGCCCGGCGCCACGGCGCTGAAGCCCGGCTCGGCGACCCTGCCCTTCTTCGGCGTGCAGCCCGCGATCGTCGACGGCAGCGGCCAGGAACTGTCGGGTGCGTGCGAGGGCAACCTCGTCCTGAAGGACAGCTGGCCGGGCCAGATGCGCACGGTCTACGGCGACCACCAGCGCTTCATCGACACCTACTTCCGCACCTTCCCGGGCACCTACTTCACCGGCGACGGCGCGCGCCGCGACACGCACGGCTACTACTGGATCACCGGGCGCGTGGACGACGTGATCAACGTCTCCGGGCACCGGCTCGGCACCGCGGAGGTCGAGAGCGCGCTGGTCGCGCACCCCGCGGTGGCCGAGGCCGCGGTGGTCGGCTACCCGCACGACCTGAAGGGCCAGGGCATCTACGCGTACGTGACGCTGAAGGCCGGGTTCGAGCCCTCCGACCGGCTGCTCGGCGAGCTGAAGCAGACGGTGCGCCAGCAGATCGGCGCGATCGCGAGCCCCGATGTGATCCAGTGGGCGCCGGGCCTGCCGAAGACCCGCAGCGGCAAGATCATGCGCCGCATCCTGCGCAAGATCGCGGCCAACGAGTCCGACCAGCTGGGCGACGTCTCGACGCTGGCGGATCCGTCGGTGGTCAAGCAGCTGGTCGAGCACCGGCCGGGGTGACTGGCGCAAACTAGGCGAGTGAGCCGCTCGATCCTGATCGCCGACGACCACTCGCTGTTCCGCGCTGCGCTGCGCGTCGTGCCCGACGAGGACTGAGCCTGTCGTTGCCGCCCTACACCGAGGACGAGCCGTCGCGCGCGTCCTGCGGGATCAGGCCGGTACCACCAGGTCCTCGGTGCGGACCCGCCGCTCGAGCCGGACTTCGCCGTTCACGTCGCGGACCTGCAGCGAGAGTCCGGGGCGCGGGCGGGTCCAGTCGATCTCGATCAGCCCGAAGTTCGCCTCGCGCAGCACCTCGCCGACCCGGTTCGCGTTCGGCGGCACGACCGGCCAGACCTCGGTGAGACCGCTCGACGTGAGATCCCACAGCGGATACGGCACGTTCACGTCGAGCTTCGACAGCTCGCCGTAGTGGGTGTCGCCGCTGATGCAGACGAGGCCGTTCGCCCGGTGCCGACGGATCGTCTCGACGAGCCGCTGGTGGTCGCGCGCGTAGTTGATCCACGCCTCCCAGCCCGGCAGGTCGGCGAGCACCTGCAGGCTCGACGCGAGGATGCGGACCTCGGCCGGCCGGGCCAGTTCCGCCTCGAGCCACGCCCACTGCGGCTCGCCGAGCATCGTGGCGTCGCGGGCGGGATTGCGCACGTACGGGCCCGGCACGAACCGGCCCGCGTCGGCGAGCTGCTTCGCCCAGTCCTCGTAGCTCCGGGAACCGAGGTCGAGCTTCAGGATCGGCGCGCGGTTGTAGCGCAGGTCCGGCAGCAGGATCTGCACGCGCCGGCCCTCGGGGCCGAACACGTAGCCCGCGTACACGCCGTCGCGGCCCCAGCGCGGCGTCCCGGCCGGCTCGCCCCAGAACTCGAGGAACACGCGCCGAGACGCCTCCTTCTGCGGATACTCGGCGCCAGCGTCGTTCGCGCCGTAGTCGTGATCGTCCCAGGTCGCGACGATCGGCGTGGCCTCGCGAAGGCGCCGGAAGCCCGGCTTGGCCGCGAGCTGCGCGTACTTGGCGCGCAGCACGGCCATGTCCGTGGTGTCGCCGTACACGTTGTCGCCGAGGAACACGAACAGGTCCGGCCGCGCGTCGAGCACCGCGTCCCAGATCGGCTGGTCCTTGTCCTCCTTGGCGCACGAGCCGAACGCGATCCGCGTCAGCGTGTGCGACGAGGCGGGATGCGGATCCGGCGGCCCTGGCCGGACCGCGGCCGGCGGCCCCGCGGTGACCGGCGTGGCGGCTCCGCCCGCGGCGCCGGCCGCGGCCTCCGCCCGCGCCGAGCGCGACCCGAGCGCGGCGGCGCCGAACAGCGCTGCGCTCGCCTGCAGGAACCGCCGCCGCTGGTCCGGCTTCTTCATCGTCAGAAGCTGGCGTTCACGGTCAGGAAGACCTGGCGCGGCGCGCCGGCGAGCACCGTCTGGCCGGTGCCGGTCGCGTCCGTGTTCGTGAAGCCGTTCGAGCCGATCGTCGACACGTACTCCTCGTCGGCGAGGTTCGTGACGTTGAACTGCGCGGTCAGGTTCTTGAGCACGCCGAAGCTGCCGAAGCGGTAGCCGCCGCTCAGGTCGAGGATCGTGTACGAGTCCACGCTCGCGTCGTTCGTGTAGGTGTAGAAGCGCTCGCCGACGTGGCTGACGCCGATCCGCGCGAACAGCTTCGAGTCGTCGTAGCCGAACTCGAGCTTCGCGAGGTTCTCGGGCGAGTCGACGGCCGTGCGGCCGTCGAGGCGCGTCACGCCGGCCGCGGTGACGACGTCGTCCTGGTACTCCGACTGGTTGTACGTGTAGCTGCCGTACAGCCGCCAGTTCGTCGCCACCTCCCACGCGAGACCGGTCTCGACGCCGATCGTGCGTACGTCACCGACGTTCTGCAGCACCGCCGGGTTGCCCAGGATGCCGGCGCCGACGCGGATGCCGAGCAGGCGGTCCGTGAAGTCGACGTTGTAGACCGTCGCCATCGCCTGCACGGCGCCGCCGTTGTAGCGCCAGCCGAGCTCGTAGGTCTTCGACCGCTCGGGCTCCAGCGAGCCGCGGATCGCGTCGAAGCCGGCCTGCGTCGTGCCGAAGGGGCCGCTCGTGTTCGCCGAGACGAACGCGCGCATGTTCTCGGTGTACGAGGCGAACACCTCGTGGTCGCCCGCCACCGCCCAGTTCACGCCGAACTGCGGCAGGAAGCTGTCCTTCGCATCGATCGTGCCGGCGGGGAACGTGCCCACGATCTGGCGCGCGGTGTTCTCGACGTCGGTGGACTTGAAGCCGAACGATACCTTCACCGCGTCCGTCAGCTGCCATTGGTTCTGCAGGTAGAACTGGTTGGTCTTGGTCTCGAACTCGCCGAGCCACTGCGTGAAGAACGGGTCGCGCTGGAAGTCGAGCGAGGAGCGCTGCGGGGCCGCGAGGTCGAGGCCGTAGAAGCGGCGCGCCTGCTGGAACTCGTTGTTCTCGTACCAGTAGCCGGCGCCCAGCGTGTGCGCGCCCAGCTGCCAGGTGAAGCCGAGCGTGACGCCCTGGCGTTCGATCTCGTACTCGGTGGTGCGGATCGAGATCGGCGCGCCACCCGGCGTCGGCACGTACGGCGTGTACCAGATCCCCTGCCCTTCGTTCCGGTGCAGGTAGGCGGTCGCCTTCGTCTCCAGCCCGGCCGCGAGCGGGGCGTCGAGCGTGATGCCCGCCAGGTCGTCCTTGCGCAGGCCGGCCGCGTCGAAGTACGCGTCGTCGACCGTGCGGAAGGGGGCCGGGTAGATGGTGCCCGCCGCGGGCACCAGCGGGCCGGTCACGTCGCCACGATTCGCGGCGATCTGCGCGAGCCGCACCGCGAGCGCCCAGTCGCCGGAGATGTTGTCCCAGTCGTAGCCGAGCCGGCGGATCATCTCCGGCGACAGGTCCTGGTAGTCGTTCTCGGCGCGGTCCGACCAGTTGTAGAACGCGGTCAGCTGCGCGCTGCCGATCGGCTGCACGAGCTTCAGGTTGATCTGCTCCTGGTTCTGCTCGCCGACGCCCTTCCACTTGTCGGCGGACTGGTCGGTGTAGCTCAGGTAGCCGCGCGTGCCGAGGCCGCCGAGCTCGCCGGTCTCGAGCCGCGCGTGGATCCGCAGCGTGCTGTCGCTGCCGCCGGTCACGGCGGCGTTCGCGCCGAACTCGCGCGACGGATCGGCCGAGAAGAACGCGAGGGTGCCGCCGAGGTTCGAGGTGGACGCGGTGCCGAGCGCACCGGCGCCCTGCGAGAGCACCACGCGGCCGACGTTCTCGGCTGCGATCGCGCGCGAGACGTGCAGGCCGTTGTGGTTGCCGTAGCTCATGTCGCCGAGCGGCACGCCGTCGAGCGTGAAGCCGAGCTGGTTCTGGTTGAAGCCGCGGATCGAGATGCGCGTGGACCACTCGTACGCGCCGTACGGGTCCGCCGACTGGAAGCTGACGCCGGGCAGCTTCTCGATCGCCTTCAGCGGGCTCGTGCCGGGCGCCTGCACCTCGAGCTGGGTGGCGGTCAGCGTGGTCACCTGGCGCGTCTCGCCGCGGCCGAACACGGTGATCTCGCCGAGTTCGCCCGCGTCGGCGTCGGCGCCCGGCGCGCCCTGCGCGACGGCACTGGCCGCGACCAGCTGTGCCGCGATCGCGACGGCGAGCGCGAGGCTGCGGCGGGCGGCGTTCTTCGGAAGGGATGCGTCCATGACCGGCTCCTGTGGTTCGGTCGCCACGGCGACCGCGGATGACGAGGCGCGCAGTCTCGGAGCAGTCGTTGACGCCGCGGTGACGGCCGCGTTGCCGGATCGTTAAAGCAGGCGCACGGGAGGGCGCGGTCCGCGATCCGCGCCAAAAGAAAACGCCGGCGCCTCTTCGGCACCGGCGTCTCGGATAACGCCCTTCAGCGAGCGAAGCCCGGGTCGCCCCGGGGTTCGCGTGCGTGCAGCGCCGGCAGGCGACTGCACGCCATCGACTAGAACTGGTAGCGGATGCCCACCTGCACGCGCCACAGCGAGGTCGAGATCGGGTTGGTCGACAGGTTCTTCGTGCCGACGCTCGCCCCGCCGTTGATGCCGCTCATGATGTAGCGGCCCGTGGCGGGATCGATGCCCTGCACCTCGGCCACGCGGACCACGTACGGGAAGCCCACCTGCTCGAAGCGCCCCCAGTCCTTGTTGATCAGGTTCGCGACGTTCAGGATGTCGAACGACAGCACCGCCTTGTGGCCCTCGCCGAAGCCGGGCAGTTCCTGGCGGAGCTGCAGGTCGGCGGTGGTCACCCACGGGCTGCGGAACCCGTTGCGCGGCGCGATCTGCCCGCGGTACCGGTCGAGGCCCTCGGCGACGATGAAGGCATCGAGCGCGGCCCACGTCAGGCCGCCCGTCAGCACGACGTCGCTCGCGTCGACCGGCACGTAGAACAGCTGCCGACCGTTGTTGCCGCCGCCCTGCGCGCTGGTCGTCGACTGGCGGTCGCCGAACACCGTGAACGCTGCGGCCGACTGGTTGAACACGTAGCTGTACGGCAGACCGGCGCGGCGCTCGACGAACAGGTTCACGGCGGTCTCGTTGTCGCCGAAGAACGCCTTACGCCACGACAGGCGCAGCGGGAAGCGGTGACGCACCTCGTAGTTCGAGGTCGAGAGCGTCGGGTTGTTGACGTCGGAGACGGCGATGTTGTTCCAGTTCGACGCCGCGATCGAGCTCGTCGCCGGGTTCACGTCCTCGGCGTCCGTGAACGCGTAGCCGAAGCTCATGTCGAAGATGCCCGCGCGCGTGTCCCACGCCTTGTCGATGCTGGCCTTCAGCACCAGCGAGCTGCCTTCCTGCGTGTTCGTCAGCAGCAGGTCCTGCGTGCCGAGACCGCGCCCGGCGCCGGTCGACGGATCCGTCGGCCGGAACTCGTAGCGGGCGCGGCCGTCACGCAGCGAGCCGGTGCGGACGAGGCGCAGGTCCTGCCACAGCACCGCGTCCTTGACCTCGGTGTACTCGACGTCGGCCGACAGGTTCCAGCCGTCGCCCAGGAAGCCGAGGTTGGCCTCGTGCTCGATGCCGAGGTTGTAACGCCAGCTCGACGGGATCTCGAAGTTCGGATCCACCGCGTTCACGGTGCCCGTGCCGGGCAGCGTCGCGAGGTAGGCCTGCACCGCCGCCGGGATCTGGCCGGTGACGTTGTTGAGCGCGGCGTCGCGCACCGCCTGCGGAATCGTGGTGCTGGTCGGCGTGATGGTCACGTTCGCCTGGATCACGCCGTCGGTCGAGTAGCTGTTCGACAGCCACACGTTCGGGGTGCCGCCGCCGAACAGGCCCACGCCGCCGGACACGCTGGTGCGGTCCGTCAGGCGCCACTCGAAGCCGATGCGCGGCAGCACCAGGTCGCGGCCGTCGTAGGTCTCGGTGTTGAAGAAGCCGTAGCGGTTGAAGAACGCCTGATTGGCGCGCGGCACGTCGCCGGACGAGTACTGCTCGTAGCGCACACCGTAGGTCAGCAGCAGGTCGTCGGTGACCTGCCAGCGGTCCTGCAGATAGACGGAGGTCGTGTCGAACGAGAACTGCGCGGCGAGGTCGTTGGCGTTGCCGGTGATCGCGTTCTGGTACGAGAACGACGCCGCCTGTCGGTTCTGGAAGGCGGTCAGCGTGTTGAACAGGTACGTGCCGCGCGAGTTGTTGCCGAACAGGTTGAAGACGTCCAGCTTCTCCCACTCGACGCCGGCCGACAGCGTGTGGTTGCCGAGCAGGTACTCCGCGCGGAAGCGCAACTGGTCCTGCTCGTTGTTCAGCTTGTTGGCGTGGCGCGGGCCGTCCGGGCCGAAGAACACGCGGCCGTCGCGGTTCTGCGCGTCCAGGAAGCCGCGCACCTCGACCGAGGCGAAGTTCGTGCCGCCGCGCGGCTCCTGCCGGTTGTCCACCTTCTTCTTGGCGGCGCGGAACTCGGTCGAGAACACGTCGGACCAGTTCGAGAAGAGCTGCGCGACGTACTGGTCGAGCTTGAAGCCGCGCTCGTACCAGCGCGACGGCGCGTCGAGCGAGCGCGTTGCGCCGACCGACGTGGTGATGCCGACCGTGTTGAAGTCCTCGGTGCGCTGCCAGGAGAAGCGCGCACGGTGGGCGTCGTTGATGTTCCAGTCGACGTTGACGAGGAGCTTCTCGGCCTCTTCGGGAACCGACGGCACGAACTCGCCCGGATCGAAGCTGTAGAGCGACTGCGCGGTCTGCCGGAACGTGGCGTACTGCGCGGCCGAGACGCCCGGGAAGTCCTGGCCGATGCCGGTGCCGTTCGGCGACAGCTCGACCGGGTCGATGCGCTCGAACTTCTCGTAGTTCGCGAAGAAGAACAGCCGGTCCCGGAGGATCGGGCCGCCGAAGGTGGCGCCGTAGGTCTTCTCCTCGAAGATCGGGTTGACGCGGATCCGCTGCGAGCGGTCGCCCGCCATCGAATCGTCGTTGTAGTAGTAGTACGCCGAGCCCGAGAATTCGTTCGTGCCCGACTTGGTGACGACGTTGATCGAGCCGCCCTGGAAGCCGTTGAACTGCACGTCCCACGGCGAGGTCGCGACCGAGATCTGCTCGACCGCGTCGAGCGACACCGGCGAGCGGTTGGTCGCGTAGCCGTTGTTGTTCAGGCCGAAGTCGTCGTTCTGCTTGACGCCGTCGACCGTGATGCTGTTGAAGCGGTTGTTCTGGCCCGAGATCGACATCGCGCCGACGTTCGCCGGGTCGATGTAGAGGGCCGGGTCGTTGCGCAACACGTCCTTGATGTCGCGGGTGATCGTCGGCGAGTTGGCGATCTGGTCGCGGTCGAACTTCGACGCCACGCCGAGCAGCTGGTCGCGGGTGCCGGTGACCACGACGTCCGCCATCACCGCGCCGCCGCGCATCACGACGTCCACCTGGGCCGGCACGCCGAGCTGGGTGACGATGTCCTCGAGGACGGTCTTCTGGTAGCCCTCGGCTTCCACCGTGACGGTATACGGGCCGCCCGGGCGCAGGCCGCCGGCGAGGAAGCGGCCTTCCTCGTTGGCCGTGAGCGCGCGCGTCGCACCCGTCGGCAGGTGCGTGATGGTCACGCTGGCGCCCGGCAGCACCGAGCCCTCGGGGGTCTGCACGACGCCCGTGATCTGGGTGGTGGTCACCTGGGCATACGCCGGCGCGACGACGGCGAGGCCGGCGAGCGTGCCGACGCCTGCGCACAACGGCAGCGCGAGAGCGCTGGACACGGCGGCCGCGAGGCGCGCCGAACGCGAATTCCGGATGGACATTGCTCGGGTTCCCCTAAAGGAAACGCTCGGCGAAGGCCGCGCGCGTGCGTTTATTGCAGCGCAAGAAGTTTACGGCAACGTGACAACGGCCGCATCAAGCAGACACTTCAGCGATCAGGCGAACAACGGGCGTTGCGAGAAAACCACACCGTCCTCGTCCGCGTACACCCAGTCGCCGGGACGGACCCGCGCACCGAGGATCTCCAGGTCCACGTCGCGCGCGCCCTGCCCGTGCTTCTCGCTGCGACGGGGTTGCACGTCGAGCGCCATCACGCCGAGATCCAGCGTGCCGAGCACCACCGTGTCGCGGACGCAGCCGTGCAAGACGATCCCGGCCCAGCCGTTCTCGAGGGCCGCGGCCGCCAGCACGTCGCCGACCAGCGCGCAGCGGCGCGAACCGCCGCCGTCGATCACCAGCACGCGCCCCTGCCCCGGCGTCTTCAGCCACTCGCGGACGTGAGAATTGTCCTCGAAGCAGCGCAGCGTCGCCGCGGGACCGTGGAAGCGGCGGCGGCCGCCGAAGTGCCGCAGGCCGGCCTCGCAGGCTTCGAGGGTCGGGTGGGCATCGAGCAGGTCGGGCGTGCGAAACGTCATGGGGGGGTCTCCGGAACCGGGGCGGCGGCATTCTGAACGCCGCGTCGGAAACTGCCTACTGACACCGCTGCGGAGCGCGGACTCGACTGCCGCGGTCGCGTGGTCGAAGGCCTCGATCTGCGACGGGGCCCGGGCGGCACCCCTCCCGGCACCGTTCGGCACCGCCGGGTCGCCGCGCTACCATGGCGGGTCGCAGACAAGAGGAATTCCCATGCAGGTCGCTACGGACAAGGTCGTCGTCATCCACTACACGCTGAAGAACGACGCGGGCGAGGTGCTCGACAGTTCGGACGGCAGCGAGCCGCTCGCCTACATCCACGGCAACGGCAACATCATCCCCGGCCTCGAGGAAGCGCTCGAGGGCAAGGCGGCCGGCGACAAGCTGCAGGTCAAGATCGAGCCCGCGAAGGCCTACGGCGAGCACAATCCGGAACTGATCCAGAACGTGCCGAAGCGCGCGTTCCAGGGCGTCGGCAACGTGCAGGCGGGCATGCGCTTCACCGCGCAGACGGAGCACGGGCCGCGCCAGGTGGTCGTCACCCGCGTAGTCGGCGACATGGTCACCGTGGACGGCAACCACCCGCTCGCGGGCCAGCACCTGAACTTCGACGTCGAGATCACCGAGATCCGCGACGCGAGCCGGGAGGAGCTCGAGCACGGCCACGTCCACGGGCCGGGCGGCCATCACCACGGCTGAACGTGCCGGGCGGCCGGATCCCGGGGCCGCCCTCCCGGTCCGCTACGTCGCGCCGGCGCGATGCCGCGCGAGGTGCCGCGGCGTCCACGAGTGCGGCGCGCGGTGCACGAACCGGTGCCGCGCGACGTGGTAGCTCGTGTCGAAGCCGTAGAAGCTGCGGCGCATCTGCGCGAGTTCCTCGGCCCGGTACTGCGCCAGCGGCTTCGCCCGCTCGTCCTCTTCCCGACGCTCGCGCTTGGCGTCCAGCTGCGCGGCGTGATCGGCCGCCGTCGCGAGCGCCTGCGCCCGCGCCGCCACCTCGGCCTCGAAGTCGCCGGCGGTCGCGCCGAAGGTCGCATCGACGAGCCCGCGTGACTCCGCCTGCCGGCCCAGCAGCGGCGGCCGTTCGTCGATCAGGCGGCGCGCCTCCACCAGCCCCACGCGCCGGGGCAGCGTGTAGGTCCAGTACTCGCTGCCGTACAGGTTGCCCATGTTCCGATAGTGGAAGTTGAGCACCACGCCCGGACGCGCCCAGACCCGGTCCGCCGCCAGTGCCAGGAACGCACCGCCAGCGCCGGCGTTGCCGCGCAACGCGGCGACGGTGAGCTTGCCGTCCAGCCGCAGGATCCGTTCGGCGACGTCGTCGATCGCCTGGATGTTGCGCCACGACTCGTCGGCGGCGCTGTCGGCCGCCTCGATCACGTTCAGGTGCACGCCGTTCGACCAGAAGTCGCGGCCGCCCTCCAGCACCAGCACGCGCGTCGCTCGCGCCGCGGCCGCGTCGAGCGCGGCGCACAGGCGTTCGCACTGCGCCGCGCTCATCGCGCCGTTGTGGAACTCGAACGCGAGGTGACCGACGTCACCGTGTTCACGGTAGCGGATCTCGGCGCGGTCGTGCGCCCCGAAGGCTGGCAACCCGGGCAGGGTCGCGGCCGCAGGACACGCGAGCGTCGCCGGCAGCTTGAAGGACTCGGACTGCGCGCGCCGCGCGTGCCCGATCCAGACCGAGCCGTCACGCGTGGCCCGCAGCAGCGCGGTGCCGCGCCGGCCTAGCCAGGCGCCGGGCCGCACGGACGCGACCGGACCGACCGCGCGAAGCGCGGTCTGCGCCGGGCCGCGATTCGCGTCGTACAGGTGACAGGGCTCGTCGAGTACCGCGTCGAGCACGCCCGGAGTGGAGTCCGCCGCACGCAGCTTCGCAAGCACCATGTCCGTGTCGTCGCGCTCCCAGTCGATGCGGCGCTCAACCTGCTTCGGCGCCGGATGCCACGTGCCGGCCGTCGCCGGGTCCAGCGCGGCCAGCGGCGTCGGCCGCGCGCCCGCCGCGCGCCGGTCCAGCGCGGCGAGCACCGCGCTCACCGCGCCGTTCGTCGTCTCGTCGCGGTAGAGGCTGGCTTTCGTCGCCTCGCGCATGGCGAAGGACGCGCTGGCCCAGACGTCGCCGGCGTCGAAATCGGCCGACGCCTCGAGGACGGTCACGCCCCACTCGCGACGCCCCTCGCGGATCGCCCAGTCGAGAGCAGCCGGGCCGCGATCGCCGGGGATGCCCGGGTGCACGATCCAGCACGGCACGCGGCGCCAGACGTCCTCGGGGACCGCGCGCTTCAGGAACGGCGCAACTACGAGGTCCGGCGCGTGCAGGCGCACCGCCTCGCGCGTGACGTCGTCCGCGATGTCGAGCTCGAGGCTGACGTCGTGCCCGCGATCGGCGAGCTCGCACCACAGGCGCTGGGTCAGGCCGTTGAACGAATGCGCTAGCAGCAGGATCCTGAGCCGGCCCGTCGTCATGCGGTCGCGCGCGCTCTCAGCAGATCCGCGGCAACTGGTCCCCGGTGAGCCAGTCCACCACGCGGCGACCGCCGAGCGTCGTCGTCATCTGCACGAAGTGGTCCGGGTCCTCGACGACGCTGCCGATCCGCGCGGCGTTCGCGCCGAGCGGATGCGCGCGCAGCGCCGCCAGCACCGCGTCCGCGTCCCCGGCCGGCGCGATCGCGATCAGCTTGCCCTCGTTCGCGACGTACAGCGGGTCGAGGCCGAGGAACTCGCAGGCCGCGGCAACCTCCGGCCGCACCGGGATCGCGCGCTCGTCGATGGTCATGCCGACGCCCGACTGCCGCGCGATCTCGTTCAGCGTGGTCGCGAGCCCGCCGCGCGTGGGGTCGCGCAGCACGCGCACCCGCGGGCACGCGGCCAGCAGGTCCGCGACGAGCCCGTGCAGCGCCGCGCTGTCCGACACGATCTCGGTCTCGAACTCGAGATTCTCGCGCTTCGACATGATCGCGACGCCGTGATCCCCCATCGTGCCGGAGACGAAGATCGCGTCGCCCGGGCGCGCGCTGGCGCCGTCGAGCGCGATGCCTGGCGGCACGACGCCGACGCCCGTGGTCGTCACGTAGCAGCCGTCGCCCTTGCCCGTCTCCACCACCTTGGTGTCGCCGGTGACGATGGGCACGCCGGCCTCGCGCGCGGCGCGCGCCATCGACTCGACGATCCGCTGGAGATCCGCGAGCGGGAATCCCTCCTCGAGGATGAAGCCGGCCGAGAGATACAGCGGCTTCGCGCCGCCCATCGCGACGTCGTTGATCGTGCCGTGCACGGCCAGCGCGCCGATGTCGCCGCCCGGGAAGAACAGCGGCGAGACCACGTGGCAGTCGGTCGCCATCACCAGCCGGCCCGCCGGCGGCGCCAGCGTGGCCGAGTCGTTCATCGTCCGCAGCCACTCGTTGTCGAAGGCGGCGAGGAACAGCTCCTCGACGAGCTGCGCGGTCGCGCGCCCCCCCGCGCCGTGCGCGAGATCCACGCGGCCCCGCTTCAGGTCGAGCGGCCGGCTCTGCAGGCGGTCCCGCTTGGCGGGGCGTGCCTCGGCGCGTTGGGGAACGCGCGCGGCGGCGCCGTTGGGCGCATCGCCGGACGCGGTCTCGCGCCGGTCGTCCATCGTTTCCCTCGCGGCGCTCATGCGGCCACTCCGGTGCGGCCGCCGACGGCGGCGACCGGCACCGCGACCTCGCGGTCGCGGAAGCGTCCGTAGGAGTAGTGTGCAGCGCAGGCGCCCTCGGACGACACCATGCACGAACCCATCGGTGTCTCCGGCGTGCACGCGGTGCCGAACAGCCTGCAGTCCGTCGGGCGCTTCAGGCCGCGGAGGATGGCGCCGCACTCGCAGGCCTTGTTGTCAGGGACGGCGCGGTAGGTCAGTGCGTAGCGACGCTCCGCGTCCCACGGCGCGAACCCGGGGCGGATCGCGAGCGCGCTGTAGGGCACCGTGCCGAGGCCACGCCACTCGAACGCGCGCCGCAGTTCGAAGGTCTCGGCGACCAGCGCCTGCGCCTTGGCGTTGCCCTCGCGCGAGACCGCGCGGTGGAACTGGTTCTCGACGTCGCTGCGTCCCGCGTTGACCTGGCGCACCAGCATCAGGATCGCCTGCAGCACGTCGAGCGGCTCGAAGCCGGCGATCACGACGGGCTTGCGGTACTCGCGCGCGAAGAACTCGTAGGGCTCCGTGCCGATGATGGTGCTGACGTGGCTCGGCCCCACGAACCCGTCGAGCGGCACGGTGCCGAGCGCGCGCACCTCAGGCGACTCGAGGATCGTGACGATCGCCGCCGGCGTCAGCACGTGGTTGCAGAGCACGCTGAAGTTGCCGAGCTTCGACTCGCGCGCCTCCTTCAGCACGAGCGCGGTGGGCGGCGTCGTCGTCTCGAAGCCGATCGCGAAGAACACGACCTCGCGCGCCGGATGCTGCCGGGCGATGCGCAGCGCGTCGGCGGCCGAGTACACCATGCGCACGTCCGCGCCGTCGGCCTTCGCCTTCAGCAGGGACCGGCCGTTCGAGGCGGGGATCCGCAGCGTGTCGCCATAGGTGCAGAGGACCACGCCGCGTTCGAGCGCGAGGTCGATGCCCAGGTCCACCCGCCCGATCGGCAGCACGCACACCGGGCAGCCGGGCCCGTGGATCATCCGCACGTTCGACGGCAGCAGGTCCGTGACGCCGTGGCGCGAGATCGCGTGCGTGTGGCCGCCGCAGAACTCCATGAAGTTGTAGCGGCGCGCCGCAACGGCCTCGCGCGCGATCGCCCGTGCGAGACCCTGCGCGACCGCACCGTCGCGGAATTCGTCCACGTACTTCATGCCGCGGCTCCTGCCAGCGCGGCCGCCGGGTCGATGCCCGCGTCCGCCATCGCCTGCAGCGTCGCCGCGGCAGCCTCGGGGTCGAGCCGCGCCAGCGCATAGCCGACGTGCACGATCACGTAGTCGCCGGGGCCCACGCCGTCGACCAGCGCGAGCGAGACCGGCTTGCGGACGCCGCCGACGTCGACGACGGCGAGGTCCGGGGCTTCGAGCCGCACGATGCGGCAGGGAACGGCGAGGCACATGCGTTCAGATCTCCGTGTGCCGGGCGACCCAGCATTGACCCAGGCTCAGGCCGCCGTCGTTCGGCGGCAGGTACCCGGACTCCAGCATCTCGATGCCGCGCGCCGCGAACTCCACCCGCAGCCGGCGCGACAGCACGTCGTTCAGGAAGCAGCCGCCGCCGCACGCGACGTGCGTGATACCCGTCCGCGCGGCCGCCTGCGCGACCCAGTCCGCGAGCGCGAGCGCGAGGCCGCCGTGGAAGCGCGCCGCCGCCGCGATCGGATCCGAGGCGGGCGCGAAACCCTCGATCAGCGGCAGCAGGTCGAGCACGCCGTCGGCGCCGAGCCGGTGCCGCGCCTCGGCGGGGACGGTGTCGCCCGCGGCCGCCGCGAGGCCTTCCAGCAGCATCGCCGCCTGGCCCTCGAAGCTCGTCACGGGCTTGATGCCGAGCAGGCCGGCCGCCGCGTCGAACCAGCGGCCGGTGCTCGACGTGGTCGGCACGCGCGTGCCGTTCGCCAGCATCGCGCTCACCGTGGCCGCCGCCGGCTGCGCGGCGAAGCGCACGGCGATCTCGTCGCCGCGGCCCATCGCGTGCAGCGCGGCCGCGGCCATGCGCCAGGGCTCCTGCGCCGCGCGGTCGCCGCCGGGCAGCGCCAGCGGCCGCAGGTGCCCGAGTCGCGTGCAGCGCGCGCCGTCCACCAGCAGCAGCTCGCCGCCCCAGACGCCGCCGTCGGCGCCGTAGCCGACGCCGTCCAGCGCGAGCCCGAGCGTCGGTGCCTCGACGTGGTGTTCCGCCAGCACGGCGGCGACGTGAGCGTGGTGATGCTGCACCGGCACCAGCGGCACGCCCCACTCTCCCGCCAGCCGCGCGGCCAGGTGCGTGGAGTGGAAGTCCGGGTGGAGGTCGTGCGCGACCGCCGCGGGGCGCACGTCCACGAGCCGCAGCAGGTGCTGCACCGCCTCGTCGAGCGCGCGCCGCGTCGCCGGTGCGTCGAGATCGCCGACGTGCGGGCTGACGAAGGCTTCCGCGTCGCGCGTCAGGCACACCGTGGCCTTGTAGTGGCCGCCGACGCCGAGTACCGGTGCACCGCCGCCCAGCAGCTTCACGGGACGCGGCGCGGCGCCGCGCGCGCGCCGAACGTGCCGCACGCCGCCGCCCCGCACGCGCACCACCGAATCGTCGCACCGCGCGACGATCTCGCGGTCGTGCACGAGCCATGCGTCCGCGATGCCGGCCAGCGCCTCGAGCGCCTGCGCGTCGTCGATGACCAGCGGGTCGCCGTGCACGTTCGCGCTCGTCATCACGAGCAGCGCGGGCTCGCGACGGCGCAGCCAGGCGGTGCCCGCGGGGCGACCGCCGAGTTCGTGGAACAGCAGGTAGTGGAGCGGCGTGTACGGCAGCATCACGCCGAGCTGGGCCAGGCCGTCGGCGACGCCGGGCAGCGCATCCTGCGCGCCGGCCTGGCGCCGCAGCAGGACGATCGGCCGGTCCTGCGACTCGAGCGCGGCGCGCTCCTGCGCGAGCAGCTCGACGCAGGGCTCGAGCGACTCGGCGTTCAGCGCCATGATCGCGAACGGCTGTTCCTCGCGGTGCTTCCGCTCGCGCAGCCGCGCGAGCGCAACGGGATTCCGCGCGTCGCACGCGAGGTGGTAGCCGCCGAGGCCCTTGACCGCGAGGATCGCGCCCTCGCGCAGCAGGTGCGCGGCCCGTGCGATGGGGTTGTCGCTCGCCTCGCGCGTGGCCGCGACGCCCGGGCCGGCGGTCGTGGTGGCCGCCGAGCGCGCCTCGTCCGCCACGACCAGCCGCAGCCGCGGCCCGCACGCGGGACAGGCGGTCGCTTCCGCGTGGAAGCGCCGATTGCCGGGCTCCGCGTACTCGCGGGCGCAGTCCGGGCAGAGCGGGAACGGCGCGAGGCTCGTCTGCGCACGGTCGTATGGCAGCGCCCGGGTGACGGTGTAGCGCGGACCGCAGTCCGTGCAGTTCGTCAGCGCGTAGCGGTAGCGGCGATCGCCGGGCGAGAACAGCTCCTCGAGGCACGCGTCGCAGAGACCGGCGTCGGCGCCGATCGCGGTGGCGGTGCGCGTGGCCCGGCTCGCGACGACCGCGAAGCCGCGCACGTGTTCGAGGAGTCGCGGCTCGTCGACGGCCTCCACCGTGTCGATGCGCGCGAGCGGCGGGGGCTGGGTCGCCAGACGCTCGAGCAGCGCGTCGAGGGCTGCCGGCGAGCCCTGGGCGTCGATGGTGACGCCCTCGCCGTCGTTGCGGACGCTGCCGACGAGGCCGAGTTCCACCGCGGTGCGATACACGAACGGCCGGAAGCCGACGCCCTGGACGATGCCGCGGACGCGGATGCGGCGCCGGATCGGCGGCGCCGAGGCGAGCCGTTCCGCCGCGGGCCGGTTCAAGCGCGACGCTCCAGTGCCGCGGCCGCGGGTGCACCGGCGGGCAGCGTCCCGCGTGCCGCGCATTCGCGGTCGATCCAGTCTACCCAGGCGTCGAAGCCGTCGCCCTTCAGGGTCGACAGCACGAGGCACTCGAGCCGCGGGTTGATGCGCCGCGCATTCGCGATCGCGCGGTCCGCGTCGAACGGCACGTACGGCAGCAGGTCGGACTTCGTCACGAGGCAGAGATCCGCGGCGAGGAACATGTCGGGATACTTGAGCGGCTTGTCGTCGCCCTCGGTCACGGACAGCACCACGACCTTGTGGGCCTCGCCAAGGTCGAACGAGGCCGGGCAGACGAGATTGCCCACGTTCTCGATGAACAGCACGCCGCCGGACGGCAGCGGCAGTTCGTCGAGGGCTCGCTCGACCTGCAGCGCGTCGAGATGACAGCCCTTGCCGGTGTTGAGCTGCACGACCGGCGCGCCGGTCGCGGCGATGCGGTCGGCGTCGAGACTGGTCTGCTGGTCGCCCTCGACGACCGCGACCGGGCGCCGACCGCGCAGCCGCGTCAGCGTCTCCACGAGCAGCGTCGTCTTGCCGGAGCCGGGGCTCGACACCAGGTTCAGCGCCAGTACGCCCGCGCGAGCAAACCGCTGCCGGTTGGCGGCTGCGTGCCGGTCGTTCTTCGCGAGCAGGTCCTGCTCGACGCTGACGACGCGCGGCGCGGGCTCCTTCCAGATGCCGAGTCCGCGCGGCCCGGTTCCGTGCGCGTGACCGTGGTCATGCGCACCGTGCCCCATCTCGTGCGCGTGGCCGTCCGCGAGGATCGGCCCGCAACCGCAGGTCACGCACATGCATTCGTCTCCCCGGGCGCGCCGAGCTCCAGCTCGTGCACCCGCATCTCGGTTCCACCCGTCACCTCGAGGCGGTGCCCGCCACAGGCCGGGCACGCCTCCGTCAGCGCGCCGATCGTCACGGGCGCCGAGCAGTCCCAGCACCACGCCGCACCGGGCGTGGCCTCGATCTCGAGCCGCGCACCCTCGGCGACGCTGCCCTTCATCACCACGTCGAAGCAGAAGCGCAGCGCCTCCGGCTCGACGGTCGCGAGCCGACCGATGCGCAGCCGCACGACGCGCACGCGATCCGCGCCGTTCGCTCGCGCGGTCGCCTCGACGATCTCGCGCACGCTCTCGACCAGCGACATCTCATGCACGGGCCACCTCCCCCGTCGCACGCACCGCGAACGGCACGCACGGATCGAGAGCCAGCGCCCACAGCCCCGCGAGACGTTCGGCTTCGGCGTCGTCGCCGCAGGCCAGTCCCGCGACGGCGCGCGCATAGGCGCCGTTGGGCGCGAAGTTGCGATCGGTCGGCGTGCGGATCGCGTACTCGCGGATCACGCCGGCCTCGAGCCGCGCCTCGTGCAACAGCAGGCCGCGCGCCGTGGACACGACCGCGCGGCCGACGCCGGGCCGCGGACCGTCGGCGTCGAACTCGAGCGCCTCGTCGGGCCGCTCGCCGCGCGCCGGCGCAGCCAGCGAGGCGGCGAGTTCGACGAGCGCGACGTAGCGCGCCACGACGCGCGCTTCGAGCCCGCGGCCCGCGGCGGCGAGCGCGGCGACCCACGGATGATCCGCGAGCCGCGGATAGGCGCCGGTTTCGTCGGCGGCAGGTCGCCGCGGCCGGTCGGCACCGCGGCACGCGACGCGCAGCTCGCGCAGGCACCGCGCGAACGGCGTGTCGCCGGTCGCGATCCAGGCGTCCGCGGCCGACAGTTCCGCGAAGCGCTCGAGGGCCACGACGAGCGGTTCGCGCGCGCCGCGCGGCGCGAGCAGCGCGGCACCGCCGGCCCAGCCCGCGAGCTCTTCGACCAGCGGCCCCGCCCAGTCGGCGCCCGCCGCGCCACACCGGCGGTACCAACCGGCGAACGCGGCCTGGTCGACGGGCAGCCCGAGCCGGCGGGGCCAGTCGACCAGCAGCCGCCACAGGTGCTCCTGCGCCGCTTCGCCCGCGACCGCGGCATGCAGCTTCGCCCGCGTCGCGGGCGCGAGGCCACGACCCTCGGCCGCCGCCAGCGCGAGCTCGCCGGCGGCGCGCTGCGCGTGGCCGCAGACGGAGTACAGCGTGCCGAGCAGCGCCACCGCGTCGGCGGGCGCACGCCCCGGCAGCAGGCGCGCCGGATCCGGCCGCCGCGAGGCGACGCGCACGTTCGCGATGCGCCCGCCTTCCCGCCACACGCTGATCGCGAGGCCGCTCACGTCAGCCTCCGAGCAGCAGGCCGCGGCGCGAGACCTTGCGCGGCTCGGGCGGCGGCGGGACCGCGAGCAGCGCGTCGAGCGCCGCGAGCGCGGCGATGCGCGCGGCCTCGTGCGATTCGAATTCGAGCGCCGGCGAGAAGAGCGAGCACTGCTGGTAGTGCCCCAGGCCCTCGGCCTCGTGACCGTGGAACTCGTATTCGCCCGAAGGGAAGCGCCAGACCTGCGTGCACCCGACGGAGAGGCGCCGTACGCCACCGCCGTCGGCGCCACCGGGGCCCGGCAGGATCGTCAGCAGCACGGACCACGGCGTGACCAGCGCGCCCACGCGCGCGCCCTGCCAGTCGCGGAAGCCGAGCGCCTCGACGCGCAGCTGGGGATTGTTCAGCGGCAGGTCCCGCATCCGCGTCGCGTGCACGCCCTGGAACAGCGCCTCCAGCGCCAGCTCGTCCGCGGGTCGCGACTCGACGGCGTTCACGCTCAGTCTCCGAGCACCATGAAGCGCGCCTTCGGCGACTCGCAGTTCGGGCAGTGCCAGCCCGCCGGCAGTGCGGCGAAGGGCGTGCCCGCCGCCACCTGCTGCAGTTCGTCGCCCTCGGCGGGGTCGTACACCCACCAGCAGACGCCGCACTCCAGCCGCGCATCGGCCGGGAGGCGCGCGTCGTCGCCGAGATAGGTCCCTTCGAAACGCGTGCTCAACGGGGCGTCCTCAGTCCAGGGTCGCGAGCCACTCGGCGAGCCGCGACAGCGAGTCGTCGAAGTCCTCGGCGGCGGCGAGCGCCACGTCCGGAACGGGCGTGACCTCGAGCGTGTTCAGGATCAGCTGGTCCATGCTGTTGAAATACTGCACCCACCACGTGTGCCGCAGCCGCGTGCTGGTGATGCGACAGTTGCCGTAGCCGCGCGAGAGCAGCGTGACGGGACCGATCTCGAGTGCGCCGACCAGCCACTGCACGTCCTCGGGCGACACCGGCAGCAGGGTCAGGTTGACGACGTGCGCGGCCGCGCCGGAGGCCGGGGGCCGCGCGCTCGCGGCCACCAGCTCGGTGAGGATCGACGGCGCGTTGACGACGCCTGCGCCGACCGCACGCTTCGGCATGCGGCAGCGCGAGCCGAGCAGGGCCGCCTCCGCGACCACCGCCGGCGCGGGCCCGACCTCGAGCGTGTCCGCGACGAGCCGCCCCTCCTCGTCGAATGCGCGTACGCGCCAGAAGCCGGGGAAGCCGGTTTCCTGCAGGCGCACCGCGGGTTCGTCGATGATCGCCGCGACCTCGCCTTCGCCGAGCGCCTCGTCGACGAGCCGGCGCGCCTGCGCGCCGAGTGCGCCGAGGTCGCGGACGAACGCGACGTCGCCGCCGAACCGGTACCCGCGCGCCGCGTCGAGCACTTCCGTCAGGAAGGCCCGCGTCTCCGCGATGGCAGCCGGGTCGGCCTCCACGGGATGGGCCGGCATCCGGAACGTCGCCATCGAAGACGGCATCCGGATGAACTCGAACGACTCGTCCTGCGCCGGCTGGGAGCCGGGGCCGACGGTCACGACGGGAATCGGAAACGCCTTCATGCGGGCCTCGCGAGCGGATCCACGGCCAGATCGACCAACGGGCGCGGCGGCTCGCAGGCGGGCGCGGAGCCGAGCCGCGCGAGTTCCGCGCAGAACGGCAGCCAGTCGCGCATGCCCTCGATCACGCCGGTGTACTCGCCGTGCCGCAGCACGACGAGCGCCGGAAACTTGTCCACGCCGAAGCGCGCGGCCGCGACGCGGCTCTGCACGGGATCGAGCGTAGCGCCGGCGAAGCCGCGGCAGGCGCGCATTAGCTCCGGCAGGATCACGGCGACGTCCCAGCTCTCGGGAACGCGCGTCGGGTCGCCGGTGAACAGCGCCGCGAGCAGCGGTCGCCTCGCGGCCTCGGCCTCGACGGCGCCGGCCGCGAGCATCGGGATGCCGCGCTCCGCGCTCAGGCGACCGAGCAACGCGACGAATGCGCGGTAGCGCTCGGCCTCGGGATTGGCGACGAGACCCTGGACGGCAGGTTGGCTCACGGGCGGGTCCGGAGGTGTTCGGGCAGTTGCGGTTCGCGATCGACCAGGTCCTGGAAGTAGGCGTCGAGGTTCGACTCGCCGCGCTGGATCGCGTCGAGCGCGTCGAGCGCGCGATCGATCCGCGCGGCCTCGTCCGCCGGCAGGCGCTGCCGCGCGTGCCCGAGGAAGGTCATCAGCCA
Organism: Steroidobacteraceae bacterium; assembly: GCA_027531255.1. Taxonomy (GTDB): domain Bacteria; phylum Pseudomonadota; class Gammaproteobacteria; order Steroidobacterales; family Steroidobacteraceae; genus JAPZRU01. The sequence continues at coordinate 27,930 of JAPZRU010000013.1, forward strand.
CTCGCCGGGCTCGACCGGCGCGACCAGCGTCGCATCGATGCGCTGCTCGCCCTGGCGGCCGCGGCAGACGGCGACGTTGCCGTCCGCCTCGACCACCTGCATCGGGATGCCGAGGCACATGGACTCAGCCCCTCCGCGCGAAGAAGCGGGCGTCGCCATGTCGGAAGGCCTCCGCCTCGGTCGGGCGCTCGGCCTCGTAGCGGACCAGCCCGAGCGGGTCCGCGGTGATCGACCGCCGATCGCGCCGGCGCGTCGCGAACCCCCAGCCCGCGAGCCGCGCGAGCGCGATCCCGATCGCGTGGGGAATCTGCGCGCGCACCGCCGGCCGCAGGCTGCCGCCGAAGTCCTCGAGCTCGACCGGCTGCACGCCGATCAGCACCAGCTCGGACGGCGCGCGCCCGGAGAGCTGCGCGGCCGCGAGCACTTCCTGGAAGCCGGTCTGGTGCAGGCTCATCTTCTTGGCGCCCATGAAGCTCGGCACCCGGTCGCCCTCGAGCACCTGCAGAGTGCCGGGCACGAGGCCGAAGTCGATCGCGTCGAAGACGAGCAGGCGGCGCGCCTCCTGGACCTGCGGCAGCAGGTAGAGCCCCTGCGTCCCGCCGTCGAGCAGCCCGACGGAATCCGGAAGGCTCCAGTCGGCCGCCAGCGCCTCGACGCAGCGAACGCCGAAACCCTCGTCGGCCCAGAGCACGTTGCCTATCCCGAGGACCAGCGCTTCGCGCATTCGTCTCCCCTCCGCGACGGGGAGACTGTAACGGGCGACGTAACGTACAACTGTACGGAGCGTCCGAGAGCGGCTAGGTGACTACCGAAGCCTCGACCGCCGGGAGCTCCGAACCGAACCGCGAGACCCTTGCGAGGCGCGGTCGTACTGCGGGGCCACCGGCACCCCGGCGCGCCTACCTGTCCTTGTCGAACTCGACCTTGGCGCGATGCAGGTCCCACGCGGCCTGCAGGTGGAGCCAGAGCTCCGGGCCCGTGCGGAAGTAGCGGGCGAGACGCAGCGCGGTATCGGGCGTGAGGCCGCGGCGGCCGTTGACGATTTCGTTGACCCGCCGGCGCGAGATGCCGAGTTCCCGGGCCAGCGCCTCCTGCGACAGGTTCAGCGGCTTCAGGAAGCGGGACTCCAGGAAGTGTCCCGGATGGACCGGCGTGCGGCCGGCGGGCCGGCGCCGGCCGGTGGCACGCCCTGCGGGGGGCACGAGCATCGCTAGTCCTTGAAGGTCCGGTAGCCGCTGACCATGGTCGACATGATGCTCTGTCTGCTGGTGATGTCTTCGCGGATTGCCGCATACAGGTGGATCATCGTGAAGGTGATCACGACCCACGTGCCCAGGTGGTGCCAGGTGTGCACCGCCTGCGAATCGCCCAGCAGCGGGATCACCCACCCGAACGCCACGTTCGCCCAGCTGCCCTCGCCGGTGCCTTCGCCGTACAGCGCGAAGCCCGTCGCGATCATGAAGAACGTCGTCACCATCAGCACGAAGCACATGAAGAACTGGGCGAGCGGGTTGTGGCCGCCGTACTTCAGCGGCTTGTCCGCGGCGAACGAGTACCAGCGGATCTCGTGCCACATCTCGCGCCAGTACTGGCGGCTCCAGAGCGGCACGACGAACAGCTGCTTCGCGTAGTCGTTGCCGACGAAGGCCCAGTAGATCCGGAGCACCGTCACGATCGCGAGCACGTAGCCCGCCGTGAAGTGCGCGAACCGGATGTAGCCGAACAGGAAGGAGTCCGAGGCCTCGCCACCGACCGACGGCGGCGGGTAGGAGATCAGGAACCCGGTCGCCACCAGCACGACCATCGCAACCGCCTGCACCCAGTGCCAGAGGCGCACCGGCGCCTCGTACACGTAGATCGACTTCAGGGTCTGCGCGTTCGGGTCCGCGCTCAGCTCGTTGTACTGCAGCACCGTCGGTCCCCCGGTCGGTGCGCGGCGCCGCGGTGGTCCGCGGCGCCGCGCGGCCTCAACGCACCTTCACCTTCGTCAGTTCCCCGCCGTCCGGCGCCATCACGTGCGTGGAGCACGCGAGGCACGGGTCGAACGAGTGCAGCGTCCGCAGGATCTCGAGCGGCTGGTCGGCCACCGCGACCGGCGTGTTCATGAGCGCCGCCTCGAACGCGCCGATCTGGCCCTTCGAGTCACGCGGGCTGCCGTTCCACGTGGTCGGCACCACCGCCTGGTAATTGTCGATCCTGCCGTCCTTGATGACGATCCAGTGGCCGAGCGCGCCGCGGGGCGCCTCGGTGAAACCGACGCCCTTGGCAACCTTCGGCCAGCTCGACGGCTCCCACTTCGCCGTGTTCGCCGTGGACTGGTCGCCGGCCTTGATGTTGGCCAGCAGCTTGTCCTGGAAGTAGCGGAGCTTATGCGCCGCCCAGCTGCACTCGAGTCCGCGCGCGGCGGTGCGCCCGAGCGTCGAGAACAGCGCCGGCACCGGCACGTCGAGCGTGCGCAGCAGCTTCTCGGTCGGCTCCTTGAACTCCGGGTTGCCCTGCGCGTACCCGATCACGTAGCGAGCGAGCGGGCCGACCTCCACCGCGTGACCGCGCCAGCGGGGCGCCTTGATCCACGAGTACTTGGCGCCCTCGTCGATCTGCTCGATGTTCGTCCTCGTGCCCTTGGACTTCGGACCGAGCTCGAACTTCGCCTGCGTGACGCCCTCCCACGGATGGAGCGCCTTGACGCCGTCCGGGTACTGGTACCACGAGTGGTCGACGCTCTCCTGGATCTGCTCGGGATCCCGGAGGTCGACCTCGTGGATCTTCGACAGGTCGCCGCCGACGATCGCGCCGCGCGGCATCAGCAGGTTCTTCGCCGAGAAGTCGTTGGCGCGCTCCGGGATGTCGCCGTACGACAGCACGCTCTGCGACGAGATGCCGCCGCCGTGCAGCCAGTCCTTGTAGAAGCTCGCGATCGCGATCAGGTCGGGGACGTAGACCTGGTCGATGAACTCGATCGTCTGGTCGATGATCGACGAGACGAGATTCAGGCGCTCCATGTTGATCGCGCCGCCGGCGCCGGTGTCGTGCACGTTGATCGCGCACGGCATGCCGCCGACCAGCCAGTTCGGGTGCGGGTTCTTGCCGCCGTAGATCGTGTGGATCTTCACGATCTCCTTCTGGAAGTCGAGCGCCTGCAGGTAGTGCGCGACCGCCATCAGGTTCGCGTCCGGCGGCAGCCTGTAGGCCGGGTTGCCCCAGTAGCCGTTCATGAACGGCCCGAGCTGCCCGGACGCCACGAACTTCTTCAGCCGGTTCTGGATGTCGCGGAAGTAGCCCGGCGAGGACATCGCCCAGGGCGAGATCGACTGCGCGAACTCGCTGGTGGCCTTGGGGTCCGCCTTCAGCGCGGAGACCACGTCGACCCAGTCGAGCGCGTGCAGGTGGTAGAAGTGCACGAGGTGGTCGTGCACCTGCAGCGTCAGCTGCATGATGTTCCGGATCGAGTTCGCGTTCTCGGGAATGTCTATCCCGAGCGCGTCCTCGACCGCGCGCACGCTCGTCAGCGCGTGCGTGCCGGTGCAGACGCCGCAGATGCGCTCGGTGAACGCCCACGCGTCGCGCGGGTCGCGGCCCTTCAGGATCACCTCGAGGCCGCGCCACATCGTGCCGGTGGAGACGGCGTTGCGGATCACGTTCTGCCCGTCCAGGTTCACCTCGACGCGCAGGTGCCCCTCGATGCGCGTCACCGGATCGACGACGACGCGCTTGCCCGAATCGTCGAGGCGAAAGCCCTGGGTCTCGTAAGCGCTCATCGTCAGGCCCCCCGTCCCGTGTTCTGGTCCACCGCGGCGGTCTCGGCGGGTCGCCGCCCGCCCTGCGGGTCCCTTCTCTGGCCCGTCTCCTCGCCGTTCCGGTCGAAACCGGTGCCGTGGTCGAGTCGCGCGCGCTTCAGAGCGGTGAGGCCCGCGTGCGCGGCGATGGCCGTGCCGGTGACGGCGGCGACCGCGCCGCCGATCCGGTCCGCGTTGCCCTCGACGCCGAACGCGTTGATCTGCGTGACGCGGTCGTAGAACGAGCCCTTGTCCCAGAAGCCGTCCTCGGAGCAGCCGATGCAGCCGTGGCCGGAGGCGATCGGGAACGACACGCCCTCGTTCCAGCGCATCGTGGAGCACGGGCTGTAGCTGGTCGGGCCCTTGCAGCCGACCTTGTAGAGGCAGTAGCCCTTGCGAGCGCCCTCGTCGTCCCACGCCTCGACGAACTGGCCCGCGTCGAAGTGCGGGCGGCGGTAGCACTTGTCGTGGATGCGCTGGCCGTAGAACATCTTCGGCCGCCCTTGGCGATCGAGCTCGGGGATGCGGTCGAAGGTCAGCATGTAGGTGACCACGGCGGTCATCACCTCCGCGATCGGCGGACAGCCGGGCACCTTCACGATCGGCTTGTCGGTGATGACCTTGTGGATCGGCGTCGCCTGCGTCGGATTGGGCTTCGCGGCCTGCACGCAGCCCCACGACGCGCACGAACCCCAGGCGATCACGGCCTTGGCGTCCTTCGCGACCCACTTGAGCTTGTCGATGAACGGCTTGCCGCCGCTGATGCAGAACATCCCGTCCTCGGCGAGCGGCGGGTTGCCCTCGACCGCGAGGATGTACTCGCCCTTGTGCTTCGCGGTGATCTCTTCGAGGATCGCGTGCGCCTGGTGGCCCGCAGCGGCCATCAGCGTGTCGTCGTAGTCGAGCGAGAGCATCGACAGCACGACGTCCTTGGCCAGCGGGTGCGCGGAGCGGATGAACGACTCCGAGCAGCAGGTGCACTCGAGGCCGTGCAGCCACAGCACGGGCGTGCGCGGCTTCGTCTCGAGCGCGTGCGCGATGCGCGGCGCGAACGCGGACCCGAGGCCGAGCGACGTCGCCGTCAGGCTGCAGAACTTCACGAAGCTGCGGCGGGTGATGCCCTGGCGTCGCAGCACGTCGTAGAACGTTTCCATCCGGAACCCCCTCGTCCGCGTGGCGGCGTACCGGCGTGCCCGCGGTTGCGGCCGATTAGGAGGCATGCCTCCTGCGACCAAATATCCGTAGAGCCCGCAGCCGCACGCGCGACGCGCGACGCGCGTAACCCGGGCCGTTACATCCCGCGCGCGAGTCCCGGCTCGTAACGGACCTCGTTACCGAACGCGTCGCCGCCGCGCGCACGAAAGCACGCCGCCCGGGCCTCGCGGACCGGGCGGCGTGCGATCGAACGGCGGGACGGCGGCGCGCGCGCCGCGGACGTCAGCGGTCGTCGGTGTGACGGGCCGCGGAGTCGGGGCGGCGCGCACGGCTGAACGGGCGCGCGGCGAGCACGGCGGCGACCGCGCCGGCGGCGGCGCCGAACAGCCCGCGCACGTTCGCGGGATCCGCGAAGAAGGTCTGCAGGCCGTGGAGCGTCTGCTCGGCACCGGCGACCGCGCCGACGCTGGCGTGTGCCGCGCCCGCGGCGAGGCATCCGAGCGCGAGCATCGCGGCGCGGCGCAGGCGACGAACGCCGAACGGGCCCGCGACCCGGGTGTGGTTGCGATCCGTGACCTTCATGCCGACTCCTGGCTCTACGCTACGGTGAGGCCCGCGGCAGGCGGGGATGGCGACGGACGGCGGGTGGGCCCCGCTCTGTGCGCTGCGAGCGCCGTGTCCGACGAGTTCCGCAGGAGCGTGCCGGACACCGGCACCGGTCGCCATGAAGACGGCGTAATGGCCGGGACTACGACGGTCGCCGACCGAGCGGAGCGCGCCGTCGCGGCGCGCCCCGGGGTTCGCCCGGGTCCACCGCGCGGCGCGCCGCGTCGTGGCCCGCTACTGCAGGCGCGTGCCGGTGCGCACGCGGGCGTCCGGCGCATACGGCCGGAACTCGAGGGCGAGATCGCGCGCGACCGCTTCGTGCGTGACGTGCCCCGCGTGCACGTTCAGGCCTTTCGCGAAGCCGGCGTCGCGCTCGAGCGCGCGCTCCCAGCCGAGGTCCGCGAGCGCGCGCACGTACGGCAGCGTGGCGTTCGTCAGGGCGAAGGTCGAGGTGCGCGGCACCGCGCCGGGCATGTTGGTCACGCAGTAGTGGATCACGCCGTCGACCACGTAGGTCGGGTCCGCGTGCGTCGTGGGCCGCGAGGTCTCGAAGCAGCCGCCCTGGTCGATCGAGATGTCGACGAGCACGGCACCGGGCTTCATCCGCTTCACCATCTCGCGAGTGACGAGCTTCGGCGCCGCGGCGCCCGGCACGAGCACCGCGCCGATCACGAGGTCGGCGTCGCGCGTCAGCGCCTCGATCGCGTCGGTGGTCGAGTAGACGGTCTTCGCCAGCGCGCCGAACTGCACGGCGAGCTCCCGCAGGCGCCTGGGCGAGCGATCGACGATCGTGACGTCGGCCCGCAGGCCGACCGCCATCTCGGCCGCGTGCGTGCCAGACACGCCGCCGCCGAGGATCACGACCTTCGCCGGCAGCACGCCCGGCACGCCGCCGAGCAGCACGCCGAAGCCGCCGTTCGCCTTGGTCAGCGAGGTCGCGCCGACCTGCACCGACATGCGCCCGGCCACCTCGCTCATCGGCGTCAGCAGCGGCAGGGTGCCGTCCGGCGCGGCCACCGTCTCGTAGGCGATCGCGGTCGCGCCGGACGCAACCAGGCCCTCCGCCTGCGCGCGGTCCGCCGCGAGGTGCAGGTAGGTGAACAGCACCTGGCCGCGCTTCAGCAGCCGGCACTCCTGCGGCTGCGGCTCCTTGACCTTGACCACGAGTTCCGCGCTCTCGAACACCTCGCGGGCGGTGCCGAGGATCCGCGCGCCGGCGGCACGATACGCCGCGTCGTCCATGCCGATGCCGACGCCGGCGTGGCTCTCGACGTAGACCTCGTGGCCCGCACCGACCAGTTCCCGCACGCCCGACGGCGTCAGGCCGACGCGGTACTCGTGGACCTTGATCTCCTTCGGCACTCCGATGCGCATGAGCCCCCCTGGTGGCCGGTCGTGGACAGTGACGCCAGCGTAACGACGGCGCGCGACGGCCCCTTGCGAACGCACCGCAGCATCCGGTCCACTTGCGCAATCTCCTGCCACCGTTCAGGCCATCGGCCGAAGGATCTTGCGTGCAACTCGACCGATACGACCGCACCCTGCTGCAGGTGCTCCAGCGCGAGGGCCGGATCACGAACGCGGAACTGGCCGCGCGGGTGAACCTCTCCGAGTCCGCGTGCCTGCGGCGCGTCCGTGCGCTCGAGGCCGAGGGGCTGATCGAGGGCTATTCGGCGCGCCTCAACCAGCAGAAGGCCGGCTGCCCGGTGAACGTGTTCGTCAGCATCACGCTGGAGCGGCAGGAGCGAGCGGACCTGCGCGCCTTCGAGGAGGCGGTGCGCAAGGTGCCCGAGGTCATCGAGTGCTACCTGATGTCGGGCGAGTACGACTACCTGCTGCGCGTGGTGGTCGCCGACACCGCGGACTTCGAGCGCGTGCACAGCCAGCACCTGACGAGCCTGCCGAACGTCGCGCGCGTGCATTCGAGCTTCGCGCTGCGTACGGTCCAGCGGACACGCGAACTGCCTATCCGCTGACACCCGATCGCAATCGCGCCTCGGCGCGATGCGCGCCAATTCGGCCACGGTCGGCGCGGCACGCGGCGCGGGCCGGCATCACCCACGTGCAACGACAGGGAGTCAGGCATGGCCAAGCGCAGCCAGACGGGTGGCGCGCGCGCAACCCTTCGAGAGACCGATCTCGTGCACGAGGCCGAAGTCGAGCACGCCTCCGCGAAGGACCTCGTGGCCCAGATCGAGGGCGCGCCCGCGCACGACAAGCTCGTAGCGCGCGTGAAGGTGCTCGGCGAGTACGTGAGTCACCACGTGAAGGCGGAAGAATCGACGCTGTTCGGGCAGCTGAAGCGCACGCGGCTCGATCTGGCGGCGCTGGGCGAGCGGCTGCTGGAGCGCAAGCGTCAACTGTCGCAGGGCACGGGCAACGGCGCGGCGGACGCGGATCGCGGCATCGTGCCGGACGCGCCGGACGCGGTGGACGAGCCGGACGAAGGCGTGCCGGCGGCGCGGACCGACGGGATGCGCGGCGGTCGCAGGCAGCCGGCCGTGCCGCTCGCGCGCGGCGGCCGCCGCACGAGCGTGGCCTGAGAACCGCGTCGCCTCGCGGACCGGTCCTCCTGCCCGTTCTCGCGCAGTGGCCGCGGGAGAACCGGTCCGGGGACTGTCCTCGCGCGGCGATGCGCGCTATTCTTTCCATCGCTCGGGGTGGCCTGCAGGGCCTGAGATGCGAGCCGCGGCGCCGGAACCACCGGTATCCGCCCACTCGCGAACCCGTCGAACCTGATCCGGTTAGTACCGGCGTAGGGAGCGCGCAATGCCCGTTCGTCCGTTCGTCCGCCGCGCGTCGGCGGTCGCCGCCTGCTGTGCGGCCCTCTCTTCCTCCACCGTCGTCGCCAGCGACCTCGGCGAGATCGTCGTCACCGCGCCGTTGCGTGCGCAGCCCGTGCTCGAGCTGCCGGCCAGCGTCACCGTGCTCGGGCCGGACGTTCTCGGTGCCGCCGGCGCGCAGCACCTGGAAGACGTGCTCGCGCTAGTGCCCAACCTGAACTGGTCCGGCGGCAGCTCGCGTCCCCGGTACCTGCAGCTCCGCGGCATCGGCGAACTGGAGCAGTACCAGGGCGCCCCCAATCCCTCGGTGGGCTTCCTGCTCGACGACGTGGATTTCAGCGGCCTCGGGATGGTGGCGACGCTGTTCGACCTCGAGCGCATCGAGGTGCTGCGGGGTCCGCAGGGCACGCGCTACGGCGCCAACGCGCTCGGCGGCCTCGTCTACGCGCGCTCGCGCGAGCCCGAGGACACCTTCGGGGCGGAGGTGCAGGCCGGGTTCGGCCGCTTCGACGCGCGCTCCTTCGGCGCGTCGGTCACCGGGCCGATCGCCGCGCTCGACTCGGCGGTGCGACTCGCCGTGCACGGCTACCGGAGCGACGGCGCCTACGAGAACCGCTTCCTGGGACGCCCGACGAACGCTCGCGACGAACGCACGGCGCGGCTGCGCTGGCGCTACGCGCCGGACGAACGGCTGGGCGTCGACGTCGCACTGCTGCACGCGCGTCTCGACAACGGCTACGACGCGTTCGCGATCGACAACTCGCGGCGCACGCTCTCGGACCGTCCCGGCGAGGACTCGCAGCACGCGACGGGCGCCTCGGTGCGCGCGCGGTGGTCGGGTTGGCACGCGGGCGAGCTCACCGTGATCGCGACGCACGCCGATTCGGACTCCGTGCACGCCTACGACGGCGACTGGGGCAACGCGCGCTCGTGGGCGCCGTACGTCTACGACTTCGACTACCGCGCGGACCGCGACCGCCGCACGCGCAGCCTCGAGATGCGGCTGGCGTCGCCCTCCGGCGCGCCGGTAGGCTGGCTCGTCGGCGCCTACGCGCAGCGGCTCGCCGAGACCATCGCCGAGACCAGCGGCGGCACGCTCGGCTATCCGCCCGGCGATCCGGCGTTCGACTTCGGCTTCACGACCAGCGCCGCGCTCGCCAGCCGCTATCGCGCGGACAGCCTCGCGGCGTTCGCGCAGCTCGACGGCGAGTTCGCGCCGTCGCTGGCGTGGTCCGCGGGCCTGCGCGCGGAGCGCCGTCGCGCGCGCTACGCCGACGCGACCGTGACCGACGGCGCGCCCGCGGGCGCGAACTCGTTCGACCCGCGCGACTCGATGGCGGGCGGGCACGCGAGTCTCACGTGGCGCTACGCGCCGAACCGCTCCGCGTACGCTTCGCTCGCGCGCGGCTACAAGGCCGGTGGGTTCAACCTGTCCGGCGCGCTGCCGGAGGCACGGCGCCGCTTCGCGCCGGAATCGCTCTGGAACCTCGAGGTCGGCTGGAAGGCAGTGCTCGCGGACGGCCGCCTCCGCATCGAGACCGCTGCCTTCCACATGCTTCGCGACGACCTGCAGATCCGCACCGGCGAGCAGCTGGTGCCCGGCGATCCCAACACGTTCGTTTTCTACACCGGCAATGCGGCGACGGGGCGCAATTCCGGGCTCGAGGCCAGCGTGCGCTGGCGCGCCACGCCCGCGGTGGAACTGGGCCTCGCCGCCGGCGCGCTGTCCACGCGCTTCCGCGACTTCGCGATCGACGGCGAGCCGGTACCCGACCGCGAGCAGCCGCACGCGCCCGCCTGGCAGGCCGCGGCGGACGCGATCTGGCGCGGCGCCGGCGGCTGGCACGCGCGCGTGGAGGCGACCGGCACGGCCGCGTTCCGGTTCGACGTGCCGCCGAACGACACGCGCTCGCGCCCCTACGTACTCGTGCACGCGCGCGCGGGCTACGAGACGCCGCGGTGGAGCGCGGTGGCCTACGTGCGCAACGCGTTCGACCGCGAGTACGCGGTGCGCGGCTTCTTCTTCGGCAACGAGCCGCCCGACTTCCCGAACCGCCTGTACGTCCAGCTCGGCGCCCCGCGCGAGTGGGGCGTGCAGTTCGGCTACCGCCACTGACTCCGCAACCCCGGAGCGACCGCCGTGCGCATCGCCGTCGACATCAGCCTCTACCCGCTCGACGCGGACTACGTGCCGCCGATCCGCGAGTTCATCGACCGGATCGCCGCGCACCCGGGTCTCGCACTCGAGTACAACGCGCTCAGCACCCAGGTCAGCGGCGACGTCGACGCCGTGTTCGCGGCGCTGCGCGCCGAGATCGGCCGCACGTTCGAAGGGCCGCAGCGTGCGGTGTTCGTGATGAAGATGCTGGGCGGCGGCGAACCGCCCCCGGCAGGGTCGGCGCCCGTCTAGTCCGTCGAGGTGCGCGGGAACGCGGCCCCGTCGACCGCACCAGCGTACCGCCGCTCGACGCGTGGGCCGATCCGCGTCAGCAGTTCGTAGGCGATCGTGCCGGCGGCCTCGGCGAGCGCGTCGATCGGCACGCCGCCGCCGAGCAGCGACACCCAGTCCCCCACGCGCAGCTCGTCGCGCGGCACCGAAGTGACGTCCAGCGTCACGACATCCATGGACACGCGGCCGATCACCGGGACGTGACGGCCGGCGACGCTCGCGTGGCCGCGGCCGCCGAGCGAGCGCGGATAGCCGTCCGCGTAGCCGGCGCCGACGATCGCGATGCGCGCCGGTGCACGCACGCGGTGCGTTGCGCCGTAGCCGACCGTGACGTCGTCGTCCACGTCGCGCAACTGCAGCACGCGCGCGCGCAACCGCACGACCTCGCGCATGGGGTTTGGACCGGCGGCCGCGGGACGACCGCCGTAGAGCGCGATGCCGGTCCGCACGAGATCGCCGCGATACCCGGGCCCCAGCAGCGTGCCCGCCGAATTCGCGATGCTGGTCGCTGCGGCGGGCAGCCGACGGCGCAGCCGGTCGAATACCTCCACCTGGCGCGCGTTCAGCGGATGGGCGGGCTCGTCGGCGCAGGCGAAGTGCGTCAGCACGAGCACGAGCGAGAGTCGTTCGAGTGGCACGCCCTCGACGGCCAGCCGGTCGAGATCGCCAGCGTCGAGCCCCGCGCGCGTCATGCCGGTGTCGAGCTGGATCGCGGCCGGCCGTCCGGGCGCCTCCGCGAGCCAGCTGCGGACGTCCTCCACGGAGTTCAGCACCGGCACCAGGTCGTGATTCACGCAGTCGGCCGACGCGCCCGGCGGCAGGCCGCCGAGGCTGTAGATCGTCGCCTCGGGCACGTGCGGGCGCAGTGCGACGCCTTCGGCGGCATTGGCGACGAAGAAGCTACCGCAGCCCTCCCACGCGAGGCGGCGCGCGACCTGCGCGGCACCGAGGCCGTAGGCGTCGGCCTTGACCACGCCGGCGACGTTCGCCGGGGCCGCGATGCGGACGAGCAGCGCGTAGTTGGCGGCCAGCGCGTCGAGATCGACGTCCAGGATCGCGGTCGGTCGGCTGCGCATCGGGCTCGTCGTGCGGGTGAGCGGCATCGCTAGTGTAAGGGCTGCCCGCTCGCGGCTGGGCGGGGGCGGATCGCGACGCCGGCACCGCTTCTGCCTGCCGGTCGGGTCTGCTACGGTGACGGCCTCGCACGGACCCGAGGCCCGCGATGAACGCCACTGCCGATCCCCGTTTCGAAGCCGAGAACCTGTACCGCGAGGACGTCTACACCGACCGGCGCGTCGGCACGATCCGCGTGCTGACGCCCGTGACTCCGGACGGCGCCACCGACGCGGCGCGCGTCACCCTTTACGTCGGACAGATCTCGGTGATGACGCCGATGGGCACGCTGCCGATCAGCTACGAGATCGAGGCGAGGACACTCGCCGAGGCCGTCGCGAGGTTCGCCGACGGCGCGAAGAAGGCGATGGAGGAGACGATGCGCGAGCTGCAGCAGATGCGCCGCGAAGCCGCCTCTTCGATCGTGATTCCCGAGCCGGGCGCCGTGCCGCCGGCCGGCGGCGGCGGTCGCATCCGCATGCCCTGACGGAAAAGGGGTCAGTCCCCGTTTCCGCGACGGCGAAAACGGCGACTGACCCCTCTTCCCAGGTGCCGACGATACCGCCCCTCGGCCGCGACGGACCGGCGCGTCTCCGCGACGTCATCATGCTCGTCGAGGCACGGGCTACCGACCTCCGCACCTTCCTTCGCGCAGGCGATCGGCCGTTCAGCGCACTCGACCGCGCCTGAACAGGTTCACCAGCGCCAGCAGCAGCACCGCGCCCAGCAGCGACACCAGCAGGCTGCCCGGACTGAAGTCGTTCTGGTTCAGCGTGCCCGCACCGATCAGCGGACCGATCAGCCAGCCACCGATCAGCGCGCCGACCACGCCGACGACGACGTTCATGAACACGCCCTGCTCGGGATCCGTCTTCATCATCAGGCTCGCGAGCCAGCCGATCGCGCCGCCCACCACCAGCCACACCATGAGATTCATCGCTCTCGCCTCCTTGCGCCCGCCGTTGCGGCAGCGCTCGCGACGGCCGTAGCCCGGCCGCCCTGCGGACCAATCCGCAACGACGTCTCGCGGCGCCGTGGCACGGTTCTCGGAGCCGCCTCCTCCCCGGACTACGCCGAGGAATCCCGCCCCGATGGCCGCGCTACCGCATCCGCTACCGACCTCCTGGAAGCAGCTCCACGTGCGCGCCGACGGTCACGCCTGGCACGTGCTCGACGGTGCCGAAGCCGCCGCCGTCTTCACGCGCCGCGACGACGCCGTCGACTACGCGCGCGGTCTCGCGGTGCTGTCCGGTGGCGGCGCGATCCGCATCGGCGGCGACGACGACTTCCCCGACTGCCACGAGGTCTACCTCGCGCTTCCCGGCGAATCCGAGCCGCACCGCCTGACGCTCGACGAATCGGAGTAGCTTCGCGATCCGGGCAGCTCAGTGCATGCCTTCCGGCTCCGCCGCCGGCGGACGCGCCGCGCCCGGTCGTCCCCGCCGTGGCGCGCCTCGCTGCAGTAGATGCGCGAGCAGCGCCGCGGTGCCGCCCTGGCCGTTGGTGAGCAGTTGCATCGTCCGGCTGCGCGGGAAACCCGGCCGCGTGCCCGCTCGGGCCAGCACGCTGGAGGCTTGCGCGGAGTTACCGCCCGTCACGTCGTGCCCATGCGGCGGGCGATCGCGTGCCGCGAGGCGGCGGATCTCGCTGCGCGAGGCTTCGAGCTGCGACTCGGGCTCCGCCGTCGGCTGCGAGGCCTCTTCCGGCCGGATCTCCGCGTAGAGGCGCCGGTCCGCCTCCAGGTTGCGCCGCGTGGCCGCGAACGGCTCGACGAGCGCGAGCGCCCGCGCGCCCTGCACCGCGAACACGAACGCGGGTATCGCGAACGCGGCGGTCAGCAGGCCCGCCGCGAGCGTGCGGTACTCGGTATCCCAGACGGCCGCGAGGATCCACGCGCAACCCATCAGCACCGCGAGGAAGCCGGCGACGCCCGCGAGCGCGAGACGCGCCGCCGACGCGCCGTATCGGCGCGCGGCGACCTGCGCGTCGCGTGCGCCGAGCCGCGCCAGCGCACCGAGGTGTCGCGCGACGTGCGGCGCCATCCGGGGCCAGCGGAACATCATCGTGGTCGCTCCCGCGGGTCGGGCGTCGGGCCCAGGCGCAGTCAGTAGTCGTAGTCACCACCGCGTCGACTACCGGCGAGCAGGCCGATCGCGAGACCGACCGCGGCCGCGATGCCGATCGCCGCCCAGGGCCGCTCGTGCACGTAGTCGTCCGCCACGGCGGCGGCGTCCGAGGCCTGGGTGCGCAGGTCGGCCGTTCCCTCGAGCAGCGCGGCCTTCGCCTCGGCCACCGTCGCGCCGACGCGCGCGCGCAGGCGGGCGACGTCCGCATCACCCACGTTCGACACGCCGCGCAGCAGGTCCTCGACGTCCGCGATCAGGTTGCGCACCTCCGCGGAGGCGGCGCCCATCGCACCGCCGAGGCCTGCGCCGCGGTGTCCGTTCTCTCTGCGGATCGTGCCGTCGTCGTTCATGGAGTCCTCCCGTTCGTCCGGCGCATCATCGGCACGCACCAGGACCTCGACAGTAGGTGCCGTACGCGTCGCTCCGTAGGAGCCGCCTCACGGTCGTGGCGGCGTTCTTCACCGCGACGCGATTCGGCCGGACTCGTCCGAGATCACGACCTCCACGCGCCGGTTCAGCTGTCGTCCGCCGGGGTTGGAGCTGCTGGCGATCGCGTACTGCTCACCGTGGCCGACGGTCGCCACGCCGTCTGCGCCGATTCCGCGCGAAACGAGCGCCGCGCGACCCACGTCGAAGAGCACGTCGTTGCCGAGGGTGACGACGAGCGCGCGCTGCGTACGCTCGGCCTGCAGCGCCGCGAGATCCGCCTCGAGTTCCGCCGTCGCCTGCCGGGCCGCCTCGCGTTCGCGCCGGAGCCGTTCGGTCTCCGCCGTGGCCTGCTGGGCGACCTGCTGCGCGTCCTCGGCGCGCTCGATCGCGGCTGCGGCGACCGCGAGGTCGTCGGTGGGCGGCGGCATGCTCGCGCAACCACCGAGTGCAGCCGAAGTCACGAGCAGGCAGACCGCAACGGCGACCGCGCCACGACGCCGTGGGAAGGAGCGCTTCATCGCGCGACTCCGGCCAAGGGCCCGATCCTCAGCCGGATCCACGGGTCGTCGGGCCGCGATTCTGCGCACCCTGCGCCGAGCCACCGTCGCGCCCGCCTGCCTGGTTCGTCGGCAAACCCGGCCCACCGGGGCGGTCGTCGTCGCCGACCTCGCGACCGGGATTGTCGAGGACGACCCGCTGCGGATCGCGATCGTGGCGGTCGACGTGCTCTCCGACTCGTTTCTCGGCCATGCCGGCGCTCCGTGGCTAGTGCGGGCTCGTGCCCGAGGAGCAACAGCCGTGCCAAGGGTCGCCGCATCGGCCGAGCGGAGCGGCAAGCTCGCCACGAGCGCCGCGGCTCGGACGTTCGGGGCCGATCAGCGCGCCGAGTGGATCTCGCGGAGCAGTTCGCCGAGGCGCTCGAAGTCGCGCGCCTTGTCGAGAAAGTGCCGCACGCCGAGCGCATGCGTGCGCGAGCGATAGCCCGGCACGTCGTGGTTGGTCAGCACCACCACCACGGGCTGCAGCCCCGGCTGCCGGCGCAGGGCGCGGAGCACTCCGAAGCCGGTGCCCTGCTTCAGGTGCAGATCGAGTACCAGCACGTCCCAGGAGGGCACGCCCTCGGCCAGTGCCTCGACGGCCGCGGCCTCGCGGTCGACCGTGCGGACGCGGCCGATCTCGGGCATCGCCTGCAGCAGTTCGTGCACGCGCTCGACGAGCACGGGGGAGTCCTCGACCAGCAGCACCGCGAGACCGCCGCGCACGGCCGCCCCGTCGGGCAGGCCGGGCGTCGGCATCGCGGGGCTCACTGGATGATCCCGTTCCTGAGAGCGTAGGAAGTGAGGTCCGCGTTGGTGCGCAGACTCATCTTCTCGAGGATGCGGGTGCGATACGTGCTGACGGTCTTCACGGACAGGCACAGTTCGTCCGCGATCTCGGAGACCGCCTGGCCGCTGGCCAGCTTGGTGAAGATCTGGAACTCGCGCTCCGAGAGCTTCGAGTGGATCGGCTTGTCGCTGCCGCCGTCGATGTCCGACAGCAGGAGTTCCGCGAGGGTCGCGCTGACGTAGCGGCGCCCCTGCAGCACCGCGTTGACGGCCTTCAGGAGGTCGTCCGCGGCGCTGGTCTTCGCGAGGAAACCCGAGGCACCCGCGCGCAGCACGTTCAGCGCGTACTGGCGCTCGGGATAGCCGCTGATCACGAGCACCTTGGTGGACGGGTGCGCCGCGCGGATGTGCCGCAGCACGTCCAGACCGCTGCGATCCGGCATGCCGATGTCGAGGATCACGAGATCCCACTTGCCGGTACGCAGGATGTCGAGCGTCTCCTTGCCGGAGGCGGCCTCGCCGATCTGCGTGATGGTTCGGTCCTCGGCGAGGAACTGGCGCAGGCCGGCGCGCACGACCGCGTGGTCGTCGGCGATCAGTACTGTAGGCATTCCTTACCAGTCCTCCGTGGGCGGCGCGGCATCCAGCGGCCCTTCGCGCCCACCATCGTACGGTCAGCTCTCCGCCCAGGCGGGCTCGCGTGCGTACCCCTTGAGTTTGTTATACAGCGTCTTGAGGCTGCATCCCAACACCTGCGCGGCGCGACGCTTGTTGCCCTGGTAGTGCTGCAGCGTGGCCTCGATCAGCGAGCGCTCCGCCTGGTCGAGCCGCGCACCGACCGGCACCTGGATCGCCGCGGCGCCGGTTGCGCCGACCGCGCCGTGGGCGCCGTCGAGCGGCACCAGATCGAGTTCGTCGTCGGCGAGGATGTAGGCGCGCTCCACGGCGTTCTTCAGTTCGCGGACATTGCCGGGCCAGGGATGCTGGTGCAAGTGCGCGAGTGCCTGTTCGGAGAGCCGCTTGGCGGTGCCGCAAGCCGCGTTGCGCTCGGCGAGGAAGTTCTCCGCGAGCAGCACGACGTCGTCGCCGCGCTCGCGCAGCGCCGGCACGTGGATCGGGAACACCGCGAGCCGGTAGAGCACGTCCTCGCGCAACCGGCCGTCGCGCACCGCTCGGAACGGGTCGCGGTTCGTGGCCGCGACCACGCGGATGTCGGTCTGCAGCTCCGTCGTGCCGCCGACGCGCGCGAAGCGCTGCGTCTCGAGCACGCGCAACAGCCGCGTCTGCATCTCCACCGGCATCTCGGTGATTTCGTCGAGGAACAGCGTGCCGCACTTGGCACGCTCGAACACGCCGGCGTGGGCGCGCGAGGCGCCGGTGAAGCTGCCCTTCTCGTAGCCGAACAGCTCGGCCTCGATCAGCGTGGCCGGAATGGCGCCGCAGTTGATCGCGACGAACGGCGCCCCGGTCCGCAGGCTCCTGCCGTGGATCTCGTGGGCGACCAGTTCCTTGCCGCAGCCGCTGTCGCCGATGATCAGCACCGTCACGTCCGTCGGCGCGACCCGCTCGATCATCCGGTACACCCGCTGCATCGTCGGCGCCCGCCCGATCAGCGCGCCGAACCGCTCGGGCCTCTCCTCGATGGCCGCCTCGACCGCGACGAGTTCCCCGCCCGCGATCGCGTCGGCCGGCAGCGCGGCGTCGTCCGCGTCGGGATGCTGGAAATCGTGCTGGAAGTCCATGGGCCGTGCCCTCCTTGGCCGTGCAAGATTTACGTCCCTCACCTTGTAACTTGCGTTGCCGCGGTCATTCAGCGGCCGGCGCTGAAACTCCGATAGGACGACCGATACGAGACCGTAGGACACGTGCGGACAGGCTGCGGAACCCCGTGAATCACCGGGAATCGCGCGCCGTCCGCGGATTTAGGCAACTGCGTCGCGGTCGGCTCTCGCAGACTCGTACCGGCAATGGCACGCGCGTTGCAATTCCGTTCGTGCGTGCCGTCGCGCGCGGCGGCCGGAGTACCGTGCAGGTCACGGCGGAGGATCGGGATGACGCAAGTTGGCGCGCGCGGAGCGGCGCTCACGGGACCGCTGGTCCTGTTCGTCGGCCTGCTCGCAGGCGCCGCGGCGCTCGCGGGCTGCGGTCGCGAGGATCCGGCCGAGACCCGGGCGGACGTCGCGCGCGCGGAAACCGAGGCGACCGAGCAGGTCGCCGCGGCGCGCGAGGCCGCGGCGGACACGAATTCCGACGCCCGGCACGAGGCGGCCCAGTCGATCGTCGAGTCCGGAGGCGAGTCCGGCGGATCCGCGCCGGACGCGAACCGGGAACTGCGCACTGCGTCGGCCGAGGGCGCGTACGCGGTCGCGGTCGCACAGGCCGAGGGCGCCCACAGGGTCGCCGTCGAGCGCTGCGACGCGCTGTCGGGCGACGCGCGACTGATCTGCCGCGATCGCGCCGACGCCGAACTGCAGCGGGCCAAGGCCCGCGCGCAGGCGGCGCGCGACGGACGGAACTGAACTGAGGAGGCGCGCGGACGGAGCGGCGACGCCGCGATCGCGAGGTATCGAGCCCCCCGCGGCAGGCGGGAATGGCGCCCGGAGGGCGCCCCTGGAGCGCATCCCGAAGCGACCCTTCGCGATGCGCTCGTTTTTTCCGTGCTCGCGGTCGCAGGCACCTTCCTGCTGCTGACGACGATCGAAGGACAGATCGTGCAGCCGATCGCGGTGGGACGCCGACTGGCCGTGAGTCCGCTGATCGTGATAATCGCGCCGTCGTTCCCGGGCTGGCTCCGGGGCATCGCCGGGCGCGACCGTGAGGATTCCAGCCGGGGGACAGGGAAGCAGTCCGCATGGGCGACGAAGACCGTAACTCCGCCGACGCCGCCTCCGTCGACCGCGGCGCGCGCGTGATCGCGCTCGGCACCGCGGGCCGCGCCAGTCGGCGCGAGGTGCCCGACGCGGGACGCGTACGCAGCCGCAGCGAAGCCGCGCTCGCTCGCCAGCTGCACGCGATGTCCGCGCTCCTGCTGTTCAACGAGGGCGTATCCGGCGACCGGCCCTACGACGAGCTGCTGCAGCGGCTGACCGCAGAACTGCCGACGATCCTCGAGGCTCGCCTGGCGATGCTGGTGGTCGCCGAGCAGGAGAACGGTCCGCTCGCACTCTACTGGTCGCGCCGCGGCGCAGACCTCGCGGAACGGCAGTCGCTCGAGTCGGTGCCGGTCGAGCGCCTGCGCGGCGGCGGCACCGAGGCATGGGTGAAGCTGCTCGACCGGCTCCCGGACCGCGTGCGCGAGGAACTGAAGCGCGTGTCGCCGGAGCGCCTGCGCATCACGCCGATCGGCGCACGCGACCGGCTGGTCGGACTGCTGGTCGCCGGCAGCGACGAGGACGCACCACGCGGCGGCTGGGCCTGGCACCACGTCGTAGCACGCAACGTGGCGACCGCCACCCAGCGCCTGCGCCGCAACCGCGAACTGGTGCGCCGAGCCTACTTCGACACGTTGACGGGGCTCCCCAATCGCGACCTGTTCCAGGACCGCCTGACGCAGGCCGTCGCTCGGGCGCGCCGCACGGGCCTGCCGCTCGCCGTGCTGTATCTCGACCTCGACGACTTCAAGTGGGTCAACGACACGCTCGGCCACCACGCCGGCGACGAACTGCTCAAGCGCGTGGCGACGGCGCTCGCCTTGGGCCTGCGCGAGACCGACACGGTCGCACGGCTGGCCGGCGACGAATTCGCGATCCTGCTGCCCGACGTCGGCGATGCCCGCCAGATCGAGGCCGTGCTCGCGGCGCTGCGCACGCGGCTGCAGACGCCCGCGCGCATCGGGACCACCGAGCTCGAACTCCGCGCCTCGATCGGGATCGCCGTGTTCCCGCTGCACGGCACGGACGCCGACACGCTGCTGCGCAGCGCGGATGCGGCGATGTACCGCGTGAAGCGTGCCCGCGCCGTGCGCCGCCAGCGCGAGGCCGTCGACGGCGGGCCGCGACGCGACGAGATCGCGTCCAGCGGTGCGCTGCTCTGAGCGCCCGGGCGCGGGTGGCGGAGGCTCAGGCGCGGACGGCGGAGGCCTGGGCGGCCGGATCGCCCTCGAGGGTGTCGAGGAAGCGCCGGTGCCAGGCGTGGATGTCGTTCCGCCGCAGCACCTCGAGCAGCGCCTGGTGCCGCTGGCGACGCTCGCCGAGCGGCATCCTGACGGCGGCCTGCAGCGCGTGCGCGAGCGCCTTGGCGTCGTAGGGATTCACGAGGATCGCGTTCGTCATCTCGCGCGCGGCGCCGGCCAGCGTGGAGAGCACCAGCACGCCGGGATCCGCGGGATCCTGCGCCGCGACGAACTCCTTGGCGACCAGGTTCATGCCGTCGCGCACCGGCGTGACCACGCCGACCTGGGCGGCGCGGCAGAAGCCCATGAGCAGCGACTGCGGGTAGTTTCGGTTCAGGTAGCGGATCGGGGTCCAGTCGGCCTCGCCGAAGCGCCCGTTGATGCGGCCGGCGGACTGCTCCAGCGCGCGTCGCATCTGCGCGTAGGCGCGCACGTCGGTGCGCGACAGCGGCGCGATCTGCAGCAGCGTCATCCGGTTGCGGTTCTCGGGGTGCGTCTCCAGCAACCGTTCGTAGGCCTGGAAGCGCTCGACGAGGCCCTTGCTGTAGTCCAGACGGTCGACGCCGATCAGGAGCTTGCGGCCGAGCAGGCTCGTCATCGTGCGCTTCACGGTCTCGTGGTGCTGCGCCTCGATGGCGAGCGCCTGCAGCGCGTCCACGTCGACGCCGATCGGGAACACGCCCGCCTGCAGCCGGCGCGCACCGATCCGGATCCGGCCGTCCGGTTCGAGCGCCTCCGGCCCATACACGTGCTCGATCGCTGCACGGAATGCGTTCAGGTCGGCAGCGGTCTGGAAGCCGACGAGGTCGTAGGCGGCGAGGTCGCGCACGAGCTCCGCGTATACCGGAAGCGAGCGCAGCACCTCGATGTGCGGGAACGGGATGTGGAGGAAGAACCCGATCCGGCGGTCCACGCCCGCCTCGCGCAACCGCTGCCCTAGCGGGATCAGGTGATAGTCGTGCACCCAGATCACGTCGTCGGGCTTCAGCAGCGGCACGAGCCGCCGCGCGAACAGTGCGTTGACCCGCTCGTACGCGAGGTACTGGGCCTCCGAGTAGCGCAGGTCGTTCAGGAAGTAGTGGAAGGTCGGCCACAGCACCGCGTTCGCGAAGCCCGCGTAGTAGAGCTCGTGCTCGCCCCGGTCGAGGTCGATCGTCGCGTAGGTCACGGGGCTGCGGATCGTCAGCTCGGCTTCGGCGGGCTCGCCCTCCACGAGGTCGCCGCTCCAGCCGAACCACAGGCCGCCCCGCGCGCGCATCGCGGCGAGCACGCCGACCGCGAGGCCGCCGGCCGAGGCTTCCTTCCGCGGGATCGACAGGCGGTTGGAGACGCAGACGAGGCGACTCACGCGCCGCCTCCCGCGCAAGCGCCGGGCGGGCTCCCGAGCGCGGCCCGCACGCAGGCGAGCCAATCGCGCACGGACGCGGGATCCGGGAGCGACCAGCGCGCCGCGACGCGCGGGCCGACCGCGATCGCGTCGCCACCGAGCGCCTCGACGGTGGCGAAGCCGTCGAGGTCGGTGAGATCGTCGCCGACGTAGACCGGCCGGCGCCCCACGAACGGCGGCTCCGCGAGGAAGGCGCGCACCGCGTCCGCCTTCGTGCGCAGCGCGGGCTTCAGTTCCAGCACGCACGCGCCGGGCTGCAGCTGCCACCCAGGACCGAGCGCGTCGGCGAGGCGTCGCAGCGTGGCCGTGGCGGCGGGTTCGAGCGCGGGCGCCTCGCGCCAGTGCACCGCGATCGCCGCGCCCTTGTCCTCGATGCGGAGCGCCGGGTGCCGCGACGCGAGATCGCGGAGCGCTGCGCGCACGTGCGAAGGCAAGGCGACTGCCGAGGACTCGACGCCCGCCGCGCCGCGCCGCTCGAGGCCGTGCAGCCCGGCGGCGGAGACCGACAGATCCGGGAACACGCGGTCCAGCTGCGCCAGCGAGCGGCCGCTGACGAGGGCGAGCGCGCCGTCGAGCGCGCGGGCGAGCGCGTCCAGCACGTCGACGAGCCCCGACCCGGCGCGCACTGCGCCGGGGTCGTCGACGAACTCGAGCAGCGTACCGTCGACGTCGAGGAACAGCGCCCAGTCGTGCCGGGGTCGCGGGGTATGCCAGCCGTTCACGCGTGGACGATAGCGACGGCGGCACGCGGCCGGGAGTGCGCCGAATGCATCGTTGGCGCCCGGACTCTCACCGGGGGCAACGGGCACGGCGCGGCCTTGCGGTTCTGCACGCGCGAGCCGGCGACGCCCTCAACCGCGCGGCGCCGCGCCGGCACGCCATGCGCGCGCGATCTCCGTGCCGGTCGCGTTCCAGACCCCCGCGCGGCGCGTCACGTGCTCCAGCACTCCGCGCAGCGCCTGGATGCGGTACGGCAGGCCCGTGATGTACGGCGTCAGCGGGATGCACAGCACGCGACCGCCGTACCGGGCCGCCTCGGCGTACAGCACGTCGAACTGGTCGCAGAGCTGCTGCGCGTACTCGTCCTCGGTGTGGTGGTAGTCGATCAGGATCTGCCGGTCCGAGAGTTCCGTCGAGTGCGGCATCGCGACGAGCGTGGGTCCCGTCGGGCGGCCCGGCGCCGCCGTCGAGCCGTAGCCGCCGGCAGCCGCAGGCACCGCACCCGGCACCGGCGCGGCCGCGATCTCGTAAGGCAGGTCGTCGTTGACCCAGTCGCAGACGT
Organism: Steroidobacteraceae bacterium; assembly: GCA_027531255.1. Classification (GTDB taxonomy): domain Bacteria; phylum Pseudomonadota; class Gammaproteobacteria; order Steroidobacterales; family Steroidobacteraceae; genus JAPZRU01. The sequence goes on from JAPZRU010000013.1 coordinate 50,472, forward strand.
ACTCGACGCCGTGCGCCTGCACGAGCTCGAGCGTGTTGCCCGACTCGCACTTCGCGGGCGACAGCCAGCCGGTGACCGCCTGCCCGGAGACCTTGCGCAGGACCCCGAGCGTCTTCGCGATCACCGCGGCCTCGGCGTCCTTCGCGAGCCCGCCGTGGTGCAGCGTGTCCATGTCCCAGCCGTGCGCGAGCACTTCCCAGTCGCGCGCCGCGAGGTCGCGCACGAGCGCCGGGTAGCGCTCCGCCACCGCGCCGTTAACGGCGACGCTCGCGCGCAGCCCGAAGCGGTCGAGGAGCTTCGCGATCCGGTAGATCGCGACGCGGTTGCCGTAGTCGCGCGTGGTGAAGTGCCGCAGGTCCGGGTACGGGGTGACCATGCTGCCGGGCGCCTTGAACGGCTTGCCCGTCGGATTCAGCGGGAAGAACTCGAGTGCCGGCACGATCCACAGCGCGACGCGCGCGCCGTCGGGCCACTCGATCTTCGGGCGCGCGAAGGCCTTCGACCACGGGTACAGGTCGTGGTCCATCCCGTGCCGGCGGCGCGGGTACTCGAGGTAGCTCGGCGGCAGGCTCATCGCGAGGCCTCCGTCTCGAGGCCTTCCGGCAGCCGATTCGTCGCCTGCCGGCGCGCCACGTCGGCGACGACCGTGTCGTAGCAGTTGGCGTAGTAGTACTCGGCGATCTCGCGCGCGGTCGTCACCCAGACGTCCTCGAAGCTAGTGATGTAGGCGAGCGCCTCCTCGAACGGCTTCACGCGGTGCGGGTGGCCGACGAGGTAGGCGTGCAGCGGGATGCACATGACCGTGCCGCTCTCGGCGCCCTCCTCGTACAGCGTGTCGAACTGGCGCCTGATCATGTCGCCGTACGCGCGCGGGCTCGCGAGATAGGAGTTGTAGACGATCACGTCGTTGATCTCGAGCGAGTACGGCATCGAGATCAGCCGGCCCTGCTTCACCTTGATCGGCTGCGGGTGGTCGTCCTGGAACAGGTCGCAGGTGTAGAGGATCCCGTACTCCGCGAGCAGGTCCATCGTGCGCTCGGTGTGCGTCAGCGCGGGCGCGAGCCAGCCGGCGATCCGCTGGCCGGTGGCGTCCTTCACCGTGCGGATCGAGTCCTCGATGATCGCGCGCTCCTGGGCCTCGTCCATGCCGTACGAGTAGCGCGTGTTGTAGATGCCGTGCGAGAAGAACTCCCAGTTCCGCTCGACGCACTCGCCGATGATCTCGGGGTGGTGCTGGCACATCGCGACGGAGAGCGAAACGCTGCCGCGCACGCCGTGCTTGTCCATCGCCTCCATCATCCGCCAGTGGCCGACGCGGTTGCCGTAGTCGCGGTGCGAGTAGGCATGCACGTCGGGAAGCCCGCGCGGCCACGGCGTGCGGCTCGGGTTGCCGGGCGGGTCGAGCTCGTAGAACTCGATGTTCGGCGCCACCCAGAACGCGACGCGCGCGCCGTTCGGCCAGCGGATCTTCGGCCGGTCGACGTACGGCCACCAGTCGTAGAGCCCGGGATCGCGCTTCACGGCCGCGCTCCCGCTGCGGCCGGCAGGCCGTCGAGGTAGTCGTGCACCTCGCGCACGCCCACGACGTCCGCGTACTTCAGCATCAGGTCGGTCAGGTTCGCGTAGTGATAGCTCTCGTGCTTGTCGGCCACGCACTCCTCGGGAACGATCGTGCGATAGCCGTGCGAGAGCGAGTCCACCGCGGAAGCGCGCACGCAGCCGGAGGTCGAGCCGCCGGTCAGGATCACGGTGTCGCACCGGTGCCAGGTGAGCAAGCTGGGCAGCGTGGTCTCGAAGAACACCGACGGCATCTTCTTGCAGAAGATCACGTCGCGGCTCCGGTCGATCTCGAGCCGCTCGTCGAACTCGGCACGCTCCGAGCCGAACTTGATGTTCTGCAGCGAGTCCGGCGTATCGGTGCGCGTGCCCCAGACGCCGCAGTCCTCGCCCGAGTCCACGTAGGCCACGTAGGTCCAGACCACCGGCAGACCCTTGGCGCGGAACCGCTTCGCCAGTTCGTTCACGTACTCGAGCTGCCGCGGGTCGGTCTCGTAAGCGGTCTTGAACCTGCCCACGGCGGTATAGGCCTTCTGCAGGTCGATGTTCACGAGCGCGGGCTTCGAACCGAAGCCGAACTTCGCGCGGCCGGGGTTGGCGCGCACCTCGTGGTAGATCTCGCGGGCGGTCTTGGTCGTGGTTTCCATGGTCTCGGATCGTCGGCCGGTGAACGGGGGCCGCCATGCTACGAAGCGGCCCCCGCGGCGTCATCCGTCCCAGCGTCGCCGCACCGGCCTGCCGAAGGCGCAGTCGGCGCTTCGGATAGCCCCGATGGGCGTTTCGCCCGTCTCGAGGGTACCGTTGACCCAACGAATGAGACTCGCTTGCAAACGCGAACGATTCTCACTAGAGTCTGGGGCGGAGGGTCGCGTGATGTATGTCTGTCTCTGCCACGGCATCCGGGACCGGGACCTGCGCGACGCGGTGACCCGCGGCTGCGACTCGTTCGAAGCGCTGCAGGCGCACACCGGGGTCTCCACCTGCTGCCGCACCTGCGAGCCCACCGCGCGCGAGGTCCTCGAAGAGGCGCTTGCGTCGCGTGCGCCCGCCGTTCAGGCTGCCTGAACGAACGCCGCGCGGCCGTGCGCGGCGCCGATGCCAGGAGCAGACGGAATGAAGGGCGACCCCCAGGTCATCGCGCACCTCAACAGGATCCTCAAGAACGAACTGACGGCCATCAACCAGTACTTCCTGCATGCGCGCATGCTGAAGCACTGGGGACTCGTGAAGCTCGGCAGGTACGAGTACAAGGAGTCCATCGACGAGATGAAACACGCCGACAAGCTCGTCGAGCGCATCCTGTTCCTCGAGGGCCTGCCCAATCTCCAGGACCTCGGCAAGCTCCTGATCGGCGAGAACCTCAAGGAACTGCTCGAGTGCGACCTCAAGCTCGAGTACCAGGCGCACCCCGACCTGAAGGCCGCGATCGCACACTGCGAGTCCGTCGGCGACTACATCAGTCGTGAACTCCTCGAGGACATCCTCGAGTCCGAGGAAGAGCACATCGACTTCCTCGAGACGCAGCTGGAGCTTATCGAGCGCGTCGGCATGCAGAACTACCAGCAGTCGCAGATGGAGCCGGGCGAGCCGTCCTGAGGCCCGCCGTGGGCCACGCCCAGCCCGCGAGCCTGGATGAGGCGCGCGCGCCGCGCGCCGGCGTCCGCCACCGCGTCTTCGCGGCCGCGCTCGCGACCTCGTTCGGCATGGCCGCGGCCGCGGCCTCGGCCTCGTTCGCGGCGCCGGCAGCGGCCAGCGTGCGGGACGTCGCGACCGCGAGCACGCGACCGGCCGACGGCGTTCCGGTCGCAGCCCCCTCCCCCGTGCTGTTCCGCGGCGCCCACGTCGTCACGATGCACGGCCCCGAAGTGCTGCGCGAACGCGATGTGCTCGTCGTCGACGGGCGCGTCGCGCGCATCGCGCCGCGCGGTCGGCTGCGTGCGCCGCGCGACGCGACGAGCGTCGACGCCCGCGGCCGCTGGCTGATGCCCGGGCTCGCGGAGATGCACGCCCACGTGCCCGCGCCGCCGCCCGCGGAGACGCGCAGCGCGCAGGCCGAGCAGTATGCGCACGACGTTCTGCTGCTCTACGCCGCGCACGGCATCACGACGATCCGCGGGATGCTCGGTCACCCGTGGCATCTCGCGCTCCGCGACGACCTGCGGCGCGGCGCCGTACTCGGGCCACGCCTCCATACCGCCGGTCCTTCCCTGAACGGAAACACCGCCCCGGACCCCGTCACCGGCGTGCGACTCGTGCGCGAGCAGAAGGCCGCGGGCTACGACTTCCTGAAGCTGCACCCGGGTCTCGGCCGCGCGACGTTCGACGCCATCGTCGCGACCGCGAACGAGGTCGGCCTGCGCTTCGAGGGTCACGTCGCCGACGACGTCGGCCTGCTGCACGCGCTGGACGCGCGCATGCCCGCCATCGACCACCTCGACGGCTACCTGCAGGCGCTCGCGGACCCGGATTGCCTGAAGGGGCCGACCAGCCCCGGATTCTTCGGCATCGGTCTCGTGCAGTGCGCGGACCGCGCGCGGATCCCGGAACTCGTCGCCCGCACGCGCGCCGCCGGCACGTGGATGGCGCCGACGCAGGTGCTGCTCGAGCAATGGGCGAATGCACCGACCGAGGCCGAACTCCGCGCCCGGCCCGCGGTGCTCTGGCTGCCGCCGAACGTCGTGGACCAGTGGGTGCGGGCGCGCGGCGGCTTCCTCGCGCTGCAGGCGGTCGGTCCGGAACGTGCGGCGGCCTTCGTGCGGCTGCGCCGCGAGCTGATCCGCGAACTGCACCGCGCCGGCGTGCCGATCCTGCTCGCCGCGGACGCGCCGCAGGTTTTCAACGTGCCCGGCGACTCGGTGCACGGCGAACTCGCGACCTACGTCGCGAGCGGGCTCTCGCCCTACGACGCGCTCGCGACCGGCACCGTCAATGCCGCGCGCTTCCTCGGCGCCGGCGACCGCCGCGGCCGGGTGGCCGAAGGCTACGACGCCGACCTCGTGCTGCTGGCCGCGAACCCGCTCGACGACGTCGCGAACGCGCGCCGTATCGAGGGCGTGATGCTGGCCGGCCGATGGCTGCCGCGCGCCGAACTGGACCGTCGGCTGGGCGAGCTGGCGGCGCGGCACGCTGCCGTGCCACGCCCGTCCGCAGCGCCCCGACCGTAGCCACCCGCCCGGCCCCGCCGTGCTCCAGCCCGCCGAATGGGACGCGCTGCGCCTGAGCCTGGCGGTGGCGCTGCGCAGCGTCGCGCTCGGCCTGCCTTTCGCCGTGCTGGTCGCGTGGCTGCTAGCCCGCTCGCGGCTGCGCGGACGGCTGATGCTGGACGCGATCGTCCACCTGCCGCTCGTGCTGCCGCCGGTCGTCGTCGGCTACCTGCTGCTGCTCGTCTTCGGCGTGCGCGGCCCGGTCGGCGCGTGGCTCGACGCGACCTTCGGCGTGCAGTTGGCGTTCACGACCGCGGGGGCCGCGCTCGCGACGGCGGTGATGAGCTTCCCCCTGATGGTGCGCGCGATCCGGCTGTCGCTGGAGGCCGTGGATCCCGGCCTCGAGGACGCGGCGCGCACGCTCGGCGCGGGCCCGCTGGACCGCTTCCTGACGATCACGCTGCCGCTGATGCTGCCCGGCATCCTGGCCGGCGCCGTGATCGCGTTCGCCGCCGGCCTCGGCGAGTTCGGCGCGGTGATCACGTTCGCCGCCAACGTCCCCGGCGAAACGCGCACGCTGCCGCTCGCGCTCTACACCGCGCTGCAGGCCCCGGACGGCGAGGCGCTCGCCGCGCGCCTCGCGGCGATCTCGATCGCGCTCGGCCTGGCCGGCCTCGTGATCGCGGAGCTGATCGCGCGCGGCGTGCGGCGGAGACTCGGCCGGTGACGCTCGACTTCGACCTGCGGGTCGCACGCGGCGAGTTCCGGCTCGAGGCCGCGGCCACGGTGCCGATTCCGGGCGTGGTCGCCCTGTTCGGACGCTCGGGGTCGGGCAAGAGCACGCTCGCACACGCGATCGCCGGGCTCGGGCCGCGACCGACCGGCCATCTGCGGCTCGAGTCGGTCACCTGGCTCCACAGTTCGCGGAGCGTGCACGTGCCGGCCGAACGCCGCGGCGTCGGCTACGTGTTCCAGGATGCGCGGCTGTTCCCGCACTACGACGTGATCGGCAACCTGCGCTACGGCGCGCGGCGCGCGCGCGGCTCGGCCGCGTACGCGCGGGAAGACGAGCTCGTGGCGCTGCTGGGCCTGGAACTGCTGCTGGGCAGGCGCGTGCACGAGCTGTCCGGCGGCGAGCGCCAGCGCGTCGCCCTCGGGCGCGCGCTGCTCGCGCAGCCGCGGCTGCTCGTGCTCGACGAGCCGCTCGCCTCGCTCGACGACGCGCGTCGCGAGGAAGTGCTGCCGTACCTCGAGCGCGTGCGCGACCGCTTCGGCGTGCCGATGGTCTACGTGAGCCACCGCTACGACGAAGTGCTGCGACTCGCCACGCACGTGCTGCTGCTCGACGCGGGGCGCGTCGTCGCGAGCGGCCCGCCCGCGGCGCTCGGCCGCGACGCGCAGTTGCGCTCGATCGTCGGCAGCGACGCCGTCGGCGCGGTGCTCGACGCGACGATCGAGGCGGTGGACGCACGGGCGCGGCTCGCGACGGTGCGCGTCGGGAGCCAGACGCTGCAACTGCCGGTCCCGGGCGCCGACGTCGGCGCGCACGTCCGCCTGCAGATTCCCGCCCGCGACGTCGTACTGGCGGTGGAGACGCCGCGCGGACTCTCCGTCCGCACCGAGCTGCGCGGAGTCGTCGCGGAGATCGTGCGGGACGACGAGCACGCGGCTCTCGTCGCGGTGGACTGCGAGGGCGTGGCGCTGTTCGCGCGCGTGACGCACGCGGCCGTGGCCGATCTCGCTCTCGCGCCGGGGCGGCCGGTCTGGGCGCTGGTGAAGGCGGCCGCGCTGCGGGGCCACGTCTACCGTCGCCCCTGAAAGAAGAACGGCCGCTTTCGCGGCCGTTCGTAGCGTCTCGACGCAGGGCGTCGAAGCGTCAGGGGCTACCGCTTACCAGCGGCCGCCACCGCCGCCGCCGCCGTAGCCGCCGCCGCCGCCGCCGCCGCCGTAGCCGCCACCGCCGCCGCCGTAGCCGCCGCGGCCACCGCCGCCGCCGAAGCCGCGACCGCCGCCACCGCCACCGCCACGCTCACGCTCCTGCGCTTCGTTAACGCGGAGCGGGCGACCGCCCATGCTGAAGCCGTTCAGGCTCTGGATCGCCTTGGCGGCGTCCGAGCTCGACATCTGCACGAAGCCGAAGCCGCGGGGGCGGCCGGTCTCGCGGTCGTTGATCAGGGAAACGGACTCGACCTTCCCATGCTGCTCGAAGAGTTGGCGAACTTGCGCCTCGTCAGCGGAGAACGGCAGGTTGCCTACGTAGATCTTGGTCATTTGCGAAACACTCACTCACGAAATACCGCGTGGCCACCCTCGTCGGACGATGGCGCGACGCGACCAACGTACTGCGCATGAGCCCGGGCCGAACCGCTGCAGAAGCACTGAGCGCCCCGGTGACAGGCCCACCCGCCACCTTGGATCGACGACTCTTCGGCTTACTGCCGGCACCGTTCCCGTTCACCGGGGCGGCGATGGCCAAGGAAAGGAGAAAGTCACGAACCGCAAGCGGTTATACCGGAACCGCACGGCAAAAGCGAACCGGGATTGCGGAAATCGCGGATGACCCCGCAGCGGCACCTGTCCGGCCGCGCGTACTTCGGATGCAACCCGCCGGGCTCGTTTGCCAGGCCCCACCTGCGGCGCCCCGCGCCTCGACGTCGAGGTCCGGGGCACCCGCGGGATGCGCCGGACCCGCAACGCCGCGCCCGTTCAGGTCGCGGGCTCGAAGCGCAGCAGCCGGCCGGCCTTCTCGTCGGTCAGCACGTAGAGCAGGCCGTCCGGCCCGACGCGCACGTCGCGCACGCGCTGCCCGACCCGCAAGGCCTTCTGCTCCACCACGCGCCCCTGCGCATCGAGCACGAGTCGGCGCACGTCCTGCGTCATCAGGCCGCCGGAGAACACGTTGCCACGCCACTCGGGGATCCGCTCGTGCGCGTAGACGGCGAGCCCCGACGGCGCGGTCGCGTTGTCCCACACCACGCGCGGGTCGACGAACGGCGAGCGCGAGCGATCCGCGGAGATCGCGGGACCCGTGTACTCGCGGCCGTGCGTGACGAGCGGCCAGCCGTGGTTCGCGCCCGCGTTCACCTGGTTCAGCTCGTCGCCGCCGAGCGGCCCGTGCTCGGTCGCCCACACGCGACCGTCCGGTGCGACCGCGAGGCCCTGCACGTTGCGGTGCCCGTAGCTCCACACGGCCGGGTCCGCACCCTCGGCCTTCGCGAACGGATTGTCCTCCGGCACGCTGCCGTCGTCGTTGAGCCGCAGGATCTTGCCGAACGCGGTGCCGCGGTTCTGCGCCTCGTCGCGGATGAAACCTTCGCCCAGGCGGATCGGCGGATTGCCGCCGTCGCCGATCGAGACCAGCAGCGTGCCGTCCGGCAGCCACGCGAGCCGCGAGCCGAAGTGCGCACCGCCGCTCTTCGCCGCGGGCACCTCGTAGATCACCTGCCAGTCCGCGAGTTGCTTCCCATCGAAGGTCGCGCGCGCGACGCGCGTGCGGTTAGCCTCGCGCGTGCCGTGCGCGTAGGTGAAGTAGAGCAGCCGGTTCTGCGCGTAGCTCGGGTGCGGCATGACGTCGAGCAGGCCGCCCTGGCCCTCGGCGAACACTGCGGGCAACCCCGCCACCGGCGTGGGATCGAGCTTGCCGTCGCGCACGACGCGCAGCCGCCCCGGGCGCTCGGTGATCAGTTGGGTGCCGTCCGGGAGCCACGCGACGGCCCACGGGAACTCGAGCCCCTCGAGCACGGTGGTGCGGCGGAAACCGGTCAGCACCGGCACGTCGCCGGAGGACACGAGCGTCGCGGGCGCGACCGTGGCAGTCGCGGCGGCAGGTGCCGCCGTCGCCGCCGGGGCGGCGACGGCGAGCGAGATCGACACGAACGGGGACAGCGCCGCGACGCCGGCGGCGAGACGGTTCTTCATCGGGGACTCCCTGGGTGACGGCGCAGCGCCGGTACGCGACGCCCCGCCGCTCGGACCGCGGCGGCAGCGGCGGGTTCCGCCGCGAACTGTACCTCATGGCGCGGAATCGCGGGCCGACGCCCAGGCCCCACGGCGCCGCGCGGACGGCCGCGCGGCCACCGGCCGCGGATGCGCTCAGGTGCCGGACGGATCCACCGCGAGATAGCGGTCCAGCGTCGCGTGGAAATGCCTGATCCGGCTCTCCTGGTAGCCCGCCAGGTGGACCTGGCCGGTCCCGGACGCGAGCAGGCCCTCCTGCACGTACGGCATGTTCTCCATGTCCTGGTCGATCACCGCGCCGAGGACGGGCAGTTCGCCCGCGTCGCTCCAGCGCTCGCGATCCCCGAGCAGCCGGAACGGCACCGCGCGTGGCGGCTCCGCGCCCTCCTTCACGGGCTTCAGGATCATCACTTCCATCAGGCAGGAGTTCACGTCGCGCCCGTGCGGCCGCCAGCGGTAGACGATGTTGGGGGCGTACCCCGCCCACGGCGCGAAGTTCGGGAACACGTTGTAGACGAGCGCGTCCAGCACCTCGGCGTCGGAGGCCTGCGACCAGTCGCCGCCGTAGGCGCGGCGGAAGGATTCGCGCACGCGCGCGCCGAGCTTGCGGCGCGCGTCGTACCAGTCGAGCGGCGCGGCACCGCCGGCATCGCGCTGTCCGTACATCGCGAGCAGTCCCGCGTACGCGCGATCCGGCGACGCGCGGCCCGCGAGGTGCGGACTCGGCGCGCCGAACGCCGTGAGGTTCCGGTTCACGTGGTCGCCGAGGAGGTCGTAGCGCGCGTTCGCGTCCGCGCAGAACTCGAGGATCTGCGGGTGGGTCGCGATGACGTGGTACGACTCCATGAAGGCTTCCTGCGCGACCTTCCAGTTGCACGCGATCACCTTGCCGACGTGCGCCGCCTTGAAGCGCCGCTCCAGCCCCCAGCGCGCGAAGTGCTCCGGCAGCGGCGCGAGGTACTGCGCGAGCGGGGGCGCGTTCGCGTCCATGTTCAGGAACACGAAGCCGCCCCAGGTCTCGACGCGCGCCTCGGGCAGCCGCAGGTCCTCGTCGCGCCGGAGCGTCGGAAAATCGCCGCGGCACGGCACGAACTTGGGGCCCCCGTCGAGGTGCCACGTGAAGCCGTGGAACGGGCAGCGCAGGTTGTCGACGTGCGCGCAACTGGAGCCGGGGGCGCTGCCGAGCAGCAGCTTGCGGCCGCGGTGCAGGCAGGAGTTGTAGTAGGCGCGGATGCGGTCGGGCGCCGTCCGCACCACCACGAACGACTTGCCGACGACCTCGTACACCAGCGCGTCGCCGACCGCCGGGATGTCCTCCTCGCGACAGGCCATCTGCCAGACGCGCGGCCACAGCCGCGTCGCCTCGAGCTCGAAGAAAGTCTGCGAGGTGTAGCGCTCCGCCGCGAGCGGCGCGGTGCCGAGGTCGCGCCGGTGCTGTCGCTTCAGCACTTCCGGCGCCCCGACGCCGTCGTGCGCGAGGTAGTCGTCGTAGGACGGCGCACCGGCCGGCCCGTTCCAGCGTTCCGCCGCGCTCACGTCTGCATTCCCGGCTGGCTCATCGCGCTCGCCTCACTGCTCCGAGATCCACGGCGACAGGATCTGCGGCACCCGCAGGTGCTCCGGCACGGTCTCGATGCCGATGCGGCGGTCCAGCTCCTCGTGCCAGTGGTAGATGCGGCGCTCCTGGTACGACAGAACGAGCCCGTCGAACCCGCCGCACTCGACCGACTCCTGGATGCGCGGCGCGAACTGCGTGTCCTCCTCGAGGATGCGCTCGAAGTTCGCCATGCGCGTCGGCCACAACTCGTGGTCCTGCGAACCCTCGGGGCCGAACCAGTGCACCTCGACGGTCATCTCGCGCGGCCCCTTCGGCCAGAACAGGCAGAACGGGATGCCGGTCGACGCGATCGGCGTGACGAGGTTGGGGTAGACGTTGTACGAGACGTTCTGCTCGACGTAGATCTCGTCGGCAGTGTCGATCTCGGGCATGCCGATCGCGCCCGGGTCCTTCCACTCTGGGCGCCGGTGGGGCGTCGCCATCACCGAGTGGCCGTTGCGCCAGAGGATGTTGTAGGTGCCGCGGGAATCGAGGAAGCGGTCCACCGTCTGCGGGTGGATCGACTTCAGGTGATAGGTCTCGAGGAACGCGTCGAGCAGCACCTTGACGTTGCAGGCGATGTCGAAGCTCTTCGAGGCGACGAAGCGGATCCGGTCCAGCTGCATGTTACGCAGGTGGCCGGGGATCGGCCCCAGCGACTCGAGCAGCGGCGCGGCACTCGGGTCCTCGTTGATGAACACCCAGTTGCCGAGCTGCTCGCAGCGGATCTCGTTCAGGCCGTGGCAGGCCAGGTCGAGCTCCGGGAAGTCGCGCTTCTCGCGCACGGCGAGCAGGCGGCCCGAGAGGTCGTAGCTCCAGCCGTGGTAGCGGCAGAAGAAGCCCTGCGTGCGGCCCCGCTCGTTCTCAACCAGCGGCGCGCCGCGGTGGCGACAGGCGTTGTAGAACGCGCGGATCTTCCGGTCCTTGCCGCGCGCGATGACGATCGGCGAGCCGGTCTTGCGCCACAGGCGGTAGCTGCCGACCTCGGGCAGTTCGTCCACGTGCAGCGCGTAGAGCCAGGACTTCCGCCACAGGTGCTGCTGCTCGAGGGCGAGGAAGGCGGGATCGGTGTAGCGCCCGACCGGCACCTTCGGGAGCCTCGGGAAGCCGTCGGGCGCCGTGTCGCGCGCCTTCTCGTGCTGCATGCCGGACCAGAGCTCGGCGCCGAAACCGTCGTACATCGCGGGGTCCCCCGTCCAGCCTCGTAGGCCGATGTTGCCCCCCCCCTACGAAGGGGTCATCGTGGCAAACCGCGAGCGAGGCGCGGACGGTCGCGATGGTGCAACGCGCGTTGCATCCTGTGCGGGAATGTGCGCCGGGGCACGAGCGGCGCGGCAACCTCGCCCCGGCGCGCCGCGTGCCGGGCACTCACCAGCCGTACCTGACGCCGACGTAGACGTTGCGGGGCGCGCCGGGGTCGATGCCGCCACCGCCGCCGGGCCGCACGCGCGCGACGTACTCCTCGTCGAGCAGGTTGTTGACGCCCGCGTTGATCGCGAGGCGCTCGCCGAACCGCCACGACGCGGTCGCGTCGACGACGAAGTACGACGGAATCGCGAACTCCGCCGCACCGTTGTCGGCGCCGTTCTGCGCGGCCGACCAGGTGGCGAACAGCGCCAGCTCGAGGCCGCCCGCGGACTGCCAGCCCAGCGAGGCGCGCGCGAGTAGATCGGGCGCGTACTGCGGCGTCGAGCCCGCCGCCGGGCCGGTCGCGAACTCCGCGTCGAGCAGCTGCGCGTTCAACTGCAGGCGCAGCCGATCCGCGCTGCCGCCGAACGGGCCGCCCGACGGGCCGAACAGCTCGATCGAGCCGCCGACGTCGAAGCCGCGGCTGTCGAGCGTGCCGACCGTCAGCCGACGTGCACCGCCGGCACCGACCGCGCCGAACGGCGGGCTGGCCGCCAGCGGACCGGCGAGGAAGCCGACCTGGTTCTCGAGCCGCACCGCGAACGCCGCCGCCTCGAGCGCCAGCCACTCCTGCGGGCGCGCCTGCACGCCGAGCTCGTAGGTAGTCGAGTACGACGCGTCGAAGCTGCCGGCCGCGTCCACCCCGGCCTGGAACGTCACGCCGTCGTTGAAGAGCTGCGGCTTGAAGCCGCGCGACGCATTGGCGAGGAGGCGCACCTCGTCGGTCCAGTCCCAGGTCAGCCCGAGGCCCCAGAGCAGCACTGCCTCGTTCGAGTCGCGGGCCGACAGCGCGCCGTTGGGCCCGCCCGGCGGCCCGCCGGTCGGCGAGCCCGTGCCGAGATCGAGCGACTCGACCACGCGCTGCTCGATGCGCTCGTAGCGCAGGCCGGGCACCAGTTGCAGGCGATCGAACGCGAGCTTCAGCTCGGCGAACGCGGCCGTCGTCGTGCCGTCGCGCGCGGTGCGCGCGAGCGCCCCCGCGAGACCCTTGCCGTCCGTCGGCGTCGCGCCCTTGTCGACGAACACCGGCGCCTCGCTGTCCCACCAGGTCGCGCCGAAGGTCAGCGCATGGCGCGCGTCGCCGAAGGCGAGATCGCGCCGACCGCGCAGGTCCACGCCCGTGCCGTCGAAGACCTGCCGCTGCAGGATGGCGACGTTCGCCGCGGGCGTCGGCTGGCCGAACGAGCCGCCCGCCTGCCGCCGGCTCGTGCGGTCGTAGTCCACGGTGAACGCGCGCGCGCTCCACCACCACTCGCCCTGCGTCAGTTCCGCGCTGACGAACGGCACGGTGCGCGACAGGAACATGCGGTCGACCGGCGTCGAGCCCGCGCGGTCGTCGGCCCGCCAGCGCTCGCGCGTCAGGCCGCCCGGCTCGCCGAACTCGCCGTCGTACCAGTCGAGTCCGAAGGTCACGCGCCACGCGTCCTGCGCGTATTCGACACGCGCCACCGCAGATCTCTGCTCGAAATCGCCGTTCACGCGGCGGGGGCCGTCGCCTTCCGACTGCCGCCCGTAGGCCCACAGCCGCCAGGGGCCGCTGGCCGCATCGGCCCCCGCGAATGCGGAGCGCAGGCCGAAGGAGCCGGCGGTCAGCTTCGCCTGGGCACCCGCACCCTCGGTGCGCGTCGGCCGGCGCGTCACGTAGTTCAGCACGCCGCCCGGCAGCGGGCCGTAGACCAGGCCTGCGCCGCCGCGCAGGAACTCGACGCGCTCGACCACGTCGAGCGGCGGCGTGTAGTACGCGGCCGGGTAGGAGTAGAGGTCGGGGCTGACGGGAATGCCGTCCTTGAGCGTCAGCAGGTTCCAGCTCTCGTGCGGCTCGCCGAGGCCGCGATAACTGACGCTCTGCCACGACTGGTTCGAGACCTCGGAGACCAGCAGGCCCGGGATCTCGGCGAAGGCCTGGCGGAAGTTCGGACCCTCGATCGGCGGGACGTCGGCGAGCAGCGCGACGCTCGTGCGTTTGCCGGCCAGCAGCCGAGTGCCGTCGACGTCCGGCAGTTCCCGCTTCAGGCGATCGCCGACCACGACCACGGTCTCGATCGGCTTCGCGGTCGCCGGTGTTGCGGGACGCGTGTCCGCCCCCTCGACCGTCGCCTCCGCGGCAGCGCCGCCCGTGCCGACCGCCCAGCCCAATGTCGCGAGGACCGCGGCCCGAACGCACGCCGATCCGCCCATGCTCGACCTCCTGGATGCAAACGCTAATGCGAAAGATTCGCATTCACGATAATGATCCACAGGCGAAGGGTCAAGCCGGAATCGAAGTACGTATCTGGAGGGCAGGACCGCCGGGCGAAGCGTCGCGAGGCTCGGGCGGTGCTCCCGACGCCCCGCGCGGCAGGTTCAGCCGGCGCCGAGCAGCCGGCGCGCGCCCGCCTCGATCTGGTCCATCATCAGCGTGAAGCCGTCGGCCTCCCCATAGTACGGGTCCGGCACTTCGGCATCGCCCAGGAACAGCTCGATCCGCGCCCTGGTACCGGCAGGGCGGCGTGCGCGCAGCTGCGCGAGGTTGTCCTGGTCCATCGCGAGGATCAGGTCCGACTCGAGGAAGTCGCGCTCGGTGATCTCGCGGCAGCGGAAGTCGCCGAGGTCGTAGCCGCGCCGGCCGCAGGCCTCGATCGTGCGCGGGTCCGCGGTGTCGCCGGCGTGCTTGTCCTTGAGGCCGGCCGAGCCGAACCGCCACTGCCCCGCCTGGCCCGACCTCGCCGCCAGCGTCTTCGCCACGGCCTCGGCCGCCGGCGAACGGCAGTAGTTGCCCGCATCCACGAACAGCACGCGCATCTTCTTCACTCCGTCTGGGTCGGCCCGGCGGGCGCCGCACGGTTGCACGCGGCCACCGCCGCGTCCATCCGCTCCAGCCACCGCGGCCCGTAGTTGTCCACGTACCACTGGCGCAGCCCCGCGGTCTTCGCGCGCAGCTGCTCCCGCTGTTCCGGCGTCGCGACGACGATCGTGCCGCCGCGCCTCGCAAAATCCTCCAGCGCCGGCGCCTCGCGCCGGGCCGCCGCCTCGCGCGTCGCGCGTGCGAGCGCCGCAAAGCCCTCGCGCGCCGCCGCCTGCACGTCCGGCGGCAGCTCGCGCCACCGCGCGTCCGAGAACCACCAGATCGAGGTCATGTAGCTGTGGCGATCCACGTACAGGTAGCGCAGGTGGTCGTGAAGCTTCTGGCCGACGATGTCCTGCGGGCTGTTCTTCGTGCCGTCGAGCAGGCCGGCGCCGAGCGCGCCGTACAGTTCCGAGAACGCGAGCGGCATCGGGTTGGCGTCGAGTTCGCGCACCATCTGCTGCTCGAGCTGCGAGGGCAGCGTGCGGAAGCGCAGGCCCGCGAGGTCGTCGGGCCCGTTCAGCGGCCTCGTGGTGGTCGCGAACGCGCGCCAGCCGCCGGTGTTGCCCACCGCGATCAGCCGCAGCCCGAGTCGCTGCCGCAGGATCTCCTGGCCGATCTCGCGCACCAGCGGCCCGTCCAGCACGCACTCGGCGACCGCTTCGTCGCGGAATGCGTAGGGCAGGTCGAGCACCTGCGCGGCGCCGTACAGCGCGGCGAGCCCGCCGATCGTCGTCTGGTGCATCTCGAGGATGCCGCTCTGCAGCGCCTCGATGCACTCGCGCTCGTTGCCGCAGAACTGGCCCGACGGAAAGACGCGCACCTCGACGCGCCCGGGGAGCAGCCGCTCCACGGTCTCCTTGAACGCGACCGCGCCGATGTAGTCCTCGTCGTCCTTCGAGGCGAGGAACGCGATCCGGATCGTGAATTCCGGCTGCTGCGCGCGCGACTGCCAGACGCCGACGCCGCAGGCGACCAGCACCAGCGCGAGGATGATCCGCATCGCGAGCGGGCTGGTCACGGCGGCGTTACTGGATCAGGCCGAGCGTGCGGGGCAGCCACAGCACGAGCTCGGGGAAGAACGTGAGCAGGAACAGCACGGCGATCTCGACCGCGAGGAACGGCAGGATCGTGCGGACGATCGCGCCGACGCGCTCGCCGGCGACCGAGCTGGTCACGAACAGCACGAGCCCCATCGGGGGCGTCGCGAGGCCGATCGTCAGGTTGATGCACATGATCATCGCGAAGTGCACCGGGTGCACGCCGAGGTCCGTGAAGATCGGCGCGAGCACGGGCGCGAGGATCAGGATCGCGGGGCCGGCGTCGAGGAACATGCCGACCACGAACAGCAGCAGGTTCACGACGAACAGCAGGACCAGCGGGTTCTCGGCGACGCCGCGAAGTCCGGCAGCCGCCTCCTCCGCGACGCCGGAGACGCTGACGAGCCAGCCCAGCGTCACCGCCGCACCCACCAGCGTCAGGATCACGCCGGACTGCACCGCGGTATTCACGAACACGGTGCGCAGCCCGCGGAAGTCGAGCGTGCGCAGCACGAAGACCGCGACGATCAGCGCGTAGATCGCCGCGACCGCCGCAGCCTCGGTTGCCGTGAAGACTCCGGACAGCACGCCACCGAGCAGGATCACCGGCATCAGCAGTGCCCAACCCGCGCCGCGGAGCGCCTCACCACGCTCCCGCCAGCTCGCGCGCGTGGACGCCGGCGGCAGCGCGTTGCGGTTCGCGAGCAGGCGAGTCGCCGCCATCAGCCCGAGGCCCATAAGGATGCCGGGCACGATGCCGCCGGCGAACAGCGCGCCGATCGACACGTTCATCACGAAGCCGTAGAGCACCATGATCCCGGACGGCGGGATGATCGGCCCGAGGATCGCGGCAGCGGCGATCACGCCGGCGGCGAAGTCGCGCCGGTAGCCGGCCTGCTCCATCGCCGGGATCAGGTTCTTGCCGATCGCGGAGGCGCCGGCGACCGCCGACCCCGAGATGCCGCCGAACAGCATCGAGGACAGGATCGAAACCTGCGCGAGCCCGCCGCGCACGTGGCCGACCAGCGTGAGGCTGAAGCGCACGATCGACTTCGTGATGCCGCCCTGGTTCATCAGCTCGCCGGCGAGGATGAACAGCGGCACCGCCAGCAGCGGGAAGCTGTCGAGCCCGTTGTAGAACCGCGCGAGCAGCGCCGGGAAGTACTCGGACTGTCCGTCGAGGAGCAGGCTGAGCGCGGGGCCCGCGAGCAGCGCGAAGGCCACCGGCATGCCGAGCGCCATCAGCGCGACGAAGATCCAGAAGAATGCGCCGGACACGCGCTACTCCTCGCCGGGGCCGGGCTTCACGCCCGGGACGGCGCCCGCCAGCAGCAGGTCGGGGTCGCGTTCGACGAACGAGCGGCCGAGCCGCAGCTGCAGCTCGGCGCCGACCGCGATCAGCAGCGCGAACGAAGCCGGCACGATCGAGTAGATCCAGGCGACCGGGAAACCCATCGTCGTCGAGACGATGCTCAGGCCGCGCTCGAAGAAGCCGAGGCTCTCGACGAAGAAGATCGCGCAGACCCAGATCACGAGCGCGTTGATCGCGAACGCCGCCGCGAGCAGCAACCGCGGCGGCAGCGCCACCGCGAACGAGTCGATCGCCACGTGCGCACCGCGGCGGAAGGCGTACGGCAGCGCGGTCAGCACCGACCAGACGAGCGTGGCGCGGGCCAGTTCCTCGGCCCAGTCGAGCGCATGGTCGAAGAGTGCGCGGGAGAGGATCGGCGCGACCGCGAGCGCCACCATCGCGGCGATCAGCAGCGCGGCGAGGTTGCGGCCGGCGCGCGCGAGCGGCGCGTTGACGGCCGCAAGCGCGGCCGCCGCGCGGTCCAGCGCGCGCACGAGCGTGGAAGCGAAACCGGCCAAGCGCGGGGCGCGCGAGGGGTGCGCCTGGGCGCCGCGGTCGCGCGTCCCCGGCGCCCCGGCGGCCCCCGCCCGCCCCCCGCGGGTGGGCGGTTTCGCTTCCCAGCACGGGCGCGCGCTGGACCGCGCGGCGGCCGCCCGTTCCGGCGGCAACGCGCCCCGCGCGCGCGCCGGCC
>JAPZRU010000007.1 GCA_027531255.1 Steroidobacteraceae bacterium
CGCCCCCCCACCGCTGGGTCACCGGAAATACCCGTGCAGCACCTCGAGCACGATACCCGTCGCGATCGAGGCGAGGATCAGGTCCGAATCGACGCGCATCCAGTGGGCGCCGCGCGGCGGCGGCCGCAACCGGTAGTAGCCGTAGTCGCGGATCACGTAGCGGCCTGCGAGATATGGCGGCGGTAGCCGCGCGCCGCGCTTCCACCGGTGCACGCGCCGGTCGTAGTGGCGGGGGTCGTAGCCGTGCCACCAGTGGCGCGGATCGTAATGGCGCCCGCGGTAGTAGGGGTCGCGCCAGCGCCGGTCGTCGTTCCACCGGCGGTCGTGATGCCACCGACGGTCGTGGTCCCACCGACGGTCGTGCTCCCACCGACGGTCGTGCTCCCAGCGACGATCGTCGTCCCGACGGCGGTGTTCGTCGCGGTCGTCGTCGCGCCCGCGCCCGTACCGGCGGTCGTCGTCTCGACGCTCGTCGCGCCACTCCCGGCCGTCGTCGCGGCCACGATCGCGGTGTCCGTCGTCCGCAGAACGGCGTTCGCCCGGTTCGACCTCGCGCCACTGCTCCGCGCGGTCGTCGGCGCGGGCCGGCGGGGCCGACGCCAGCAGCGCCGCCAGTGCGGCGGCGACCAGGAAGGCGTGCTTCGCGAGCTGCATCGTGATCTCCTCGGGGGACGCAGCCGGCGTCCCGGGACCGACGATGCGCGCAGGCGGCTGAACGCGGCGTGAACGCCCCGGCGCCGGGTGCGGAGCTACCGCGCCCGCTGGCTGATCGCGACGCTGCCGAGGATCAGCGCACCGGCGATCGCCATCGGCAGCGTCAGCGGTTCGCCGAGCGCGAGCCACGCCCAGAACACTGCGAATACCGGGATCAGGTAGGTCACCGTCACCGTGCGCGGCGCCCCGATGCGCTGGATCAGCCGGAAGAAGACCGCGTACGCGGCGCCGGTGCAGACCACGCCGAGGATGATCGCGGCGAACCACGCGCCGCCGGAGGGCGGCGTCGCCGGCCAGGTCGCGACCGTGACCGGCAGCAGGACCAGCGAGGCGGCGATCAGCGTCGCGCAGGCCAGCGCGATCGGTGGCAGCCCGCGCAGGTGCCGCGTGATCAGGTTGGCCGCCACGCCGTAGAGGAACGCCGCCGCGGTACCGGCCGCGACGGCGCCTGCGACGTCGGCGCCCGGCACGTCCTTGATGGCGAGCACGGCCACGCCCGCGAAGCCCGTGCAGAGCGCGAGCAGGCGCACGCGGCCGATCCGTTCGCGCCAGAACAGGAACGCCACCAGCGCCGTGAAGAGCACCGCCATGCTGTTCGTGATCGCGCCGATGCCGGCCGGGGCCCGCTGCGCCGCCCACGCGAACAGCGTGAACGGCACCGCGGTGTTGATCACGCCGATCAGCGCGATCTTCGGCCACGGCGCCCCGACGAACGCGCTGCGCTCCAGCCACAGGAACGGCAGCAGCACGAGCGCGCCGGTGAGTACGCGCACCTCGATCAGCGGCACGGCGCCGAACTCGGGCGCCGCGATCCGCATGAAGATGAACGAGGCGCCCCAGACCGCGCCGAGGAAGCCGAGTTCGAGCGCGGTGCGCCAGTGCCCGGCGGCCAGGACGCGCGTCCCGGTGGCGGTGCTTCGAGCGACGGGTCCGGACACGGCCGTCTCCGGTACGGGGAGGGCGCGCAGTATGCCCGCGGGGTGCCGGCAGCGCCGCCCGGATCCTCCAGCGGCGAGGCGACGCCGGCCCGGTCTCGACGCCCGCTCCCGGCGGACGCGGCGGCGGGCCGCGCGAACGTGCCCCGCCGGGCATCGGCCCGCTACAATCGCGCCCGCCGTGCCCCCGTGGCCGGCCCCCTCGTGCCGCGCCTTCGCGGTCGTCACCGCGGATCCGCACCCATGCTCTCCACCACGAACCTCGCCATCCAGTTCGGCGCCAAGCCGCTGTTCGAGCAGGTCACGCTCAAGTTCACCGACGGCAACCGCTACGGCCTGATCGGGGCCAACGGCTGCGGCAAGTCGACGCTGATGAAGATCCTCGGCCGCGAACTGGAGCCGACCGCCGGCGACGTGGTGCTCCAGGCGGGGCTGCGCATGGGCAAGCTCCGGCAGAACCAGTTCGGCTACGAGGACCAGCGCGTCATCGACGTCGTCATGCAGGGCCACGAGGAAATGTGGGCCGCGATGACCGAGCGCGACGCGATCTACGCGAACCCGGACGCCACCGACGCCGACTACATGCGCGCGGCGGAACTCGAGGCGAGATTCGCGGAGTACGACGGCTACACCGCGGAGTCGCGCGCCGGTGCGATCCTGGTCGACGCGGGCATCGACGAGCCGAAGCACTTCGGCCCGATGCGCGAGATCCCGCCGGCGCTGAAGCTGCGCGTGCTGCTCGCGCAGGCGCTGTTCTCGCGCCCGGACGTGCTGCTGCTCGACGAGCCGACCAACAACCTCGACATCCACTCGATCGGCTGGCTCGAGCGCACGCTGAACGCGTACGACGCGACGATGATCATCATCAGCCACGACCGCCACTTCCTGAACCAGGTCTGCACGCACATCGCCGACCTCGACTTCCAGACCGTGAAGATCTGGCCGGGCAACTACGACGACTTCATGCTGGCCTCGGTGCAGGCGCGGGCGCGCGTGGAGGCGTCGAACGCCAAGGCCAAGGAGCGCATCGAGGAACTGCAGGAGTTCGTGCGGCGCTTCAGCGCCAACGCCTCGAAGGCGCGGCAGGCGACCTCGCGCAAGCGGCAGATCGAGAAGATCAAGATCGAGGAGCTGAGGCCGTCCACGCGGCAGAACCCGTACATCCGCTTCGAGCAGGGCAAGAAGCTGTACCGCTCCGCGGTGACGGTGGACGCGCTCTCGTTCCGCTACCCGGGCACGGACGTCGACGTGCTGCGCAACCTGAAGTTCACGGTCGAGGCCGGCGACCGCATCGCGATCATCGGCCCGAACGGCATCGGCAAGACCACGCTGATGCGGCTGCTCGCCGGCGAGCTGAACCCGACGAAGGGCACCATCACCTGGGTCGAGAACGCGCAACCGGGCTACATGCCGCAGGACCCGCAGGCCGAGTTCGCCGTGAAGCAGGACCTGATGAGCTGGATGTCCACCTGGTCCGGCAAGGCCGACGACGACCTGATCGTGCGCGCGACGCTGGGGCGCCTGCTGTTCTCGGGCGACGAGGTGAAGAAGAGCGTGCAGGTGCTGTCGGGTGGCGAGAAGGGCCGGATGATCTACGGCAAGCTGATGCTGACGAAGCCGAACGTGATGCTGCTCGACGAGCCGACCAACCACATGGACATGGAGACGATCGAGTCGCTCCAGATAGGCCTCGAGAAGTACGCGGGCACGCTGGTGTTCGTCTCGCACGACCGCGAGTTCGTCGGCGCGCTGGCGAACCGGATCATCGAGCTGAAGCCCGACGGCGAGTACGTGGACTACCGCGGCAACTACGACGAGTACCTGCAGGCGTACGGCCTGCAGGACTGAGAAGCTTCACGCGCCGCCGCTATACTCGCGCCCGCCGCGGCGGCCAGGAGAATGCAGATGGCGATGGACGTGATCGACTACCAGATCTTCGGCGACGACATCCAGTACGTCGAGATCGAACTCGACCCGGGGGAGGCCGCGATCGGCGAAGCCGGAACGATGATGATGATGCAGGACGGCGTCGAGATGGACACCGTCTTCGGCGACGCCTCGGGCGCCCAGCAGGGCGGCCTGTTCGGCAAGCTCGTCGGCGCGGGCAAGCGGCTGCTGACCGGGGAGTCGCTGTTCACGACCATCTTCCACAACGAGAGCACGACCAAGCGCCGGGTCGCGTTCGCGGCGCCGTACCCGGGGCACATCGTGCCGATCCGCCTCGGCGAGATCGGTGGCACGTTCATCTGCCAGAAGGACAGCTTCCTGTGCGCCGCGCGCGGCGTGTCGCTCGGGATCGCGTTCAACCGCAAGCTCGGCACGGGCCTGTTCGGCGGCGAGGGCTTCATCATGCAGAAGCTCGAGGGCGACGGGATGGTGTTCGTGCATGCCGGTGGCACGCTCGCGCAGCGCGACCTCGCGCCCGGGGAGACGCTCCGCGTCGACACGGGTTGCGTGGTCGGCTTCCAGCCGAGCGTGGACTTCGACATCCAGTACGTCGGCAAGCTGAAGAGCGCGCTCTTCAGCGGCGAGGGCCTGTTCTTCGCGACGCTGCGTGGGCCGGGCCGCGTGTGGATCCAGTCGCTGCCGCTGTCGCGGCTCGCGAACCGCATCGTGCAGGCCGCGCCGGTCGCAGGCGGGCGGCAGACCGGCGAGGGCTCGATCCTCGGCGGGCTCGGCGGGCTGCTGGACGGCGACAACCGGTAACGGCCGGCCACGGCCCGCAGCGGCAGTCCCGGCGCGTCGGCTCACAGCCTCCCGTGCAGTTCGACGCTCTGGTGTTCGGCCCTGGGCTGCCGGCCGGCGGCGCCCGCGGGTCGCTGGCCGTGGACGGCGTACACGTCCACGTCCGCGCCGACGGCGCGGCCGGCTCCGCGCCGCTGTCGGCCGTGGAGCTCCGCGAAGTCGGGTTCGGCCGTCCGGGCATCGAGTGCGCGTGGGCCGCGGGCACCGAGCGCTGGGCCGTTCACGTGCTGGATCCGCAGGCCGCGGCACGGCTGCTGACCGTTCCCGCGGTTGCCGCCTCGCCGCAGGCGACCGTGCTCCAGTCGCGGCGCCGGCGACGGAACGTCGGCCGCACCCTGGGCTGGTCGGTCGTCGCCCTGCTCGTCCTGCTGCCGGTCATCCTGCTGCTGCTGATCGTGCTGCAGGCCGATCGCCTCGCCGGCTGGGCCACGCGGCACGTCCCGGTGGAGGCGGAAGTGCGCCTCGGCCGCGCCGCGTTCGACACGCTGCGCGCCGATCTCGACCTGCAGGTCTCCGGGCCCGCGTACGAGGCGGTGCAGGCGCTCGGCGGCCGACTCGCCGCGGGCTCGCGGTACCGCTACGAGTTCCACGTCGCGCGCGACGCGACGGTGAACGCGTTCGCGCTGCCCGGCGGCATCATCGTCGTGCACACCGGGCTGATCGAGGCGACGCGCCGTGCGGAGGAACTCGCGGGCGTGCTCGCGCACGAGATCGAGCACGTCGAACAGCGCCACGCGCTGGAAGGCGTCGTGAAGAACCTGGGCCTGCGCGCCGCCTGGGCGCTCGCGACGGGCGACCTCGGCGGCACGCTGGCCGGCGAAGCGGCGCTGCGGCTCACGGGCCTGCAGTTCTCCCGCGACGCGGAAGCGGAGGCGGATGCCGGCGCGTTCGCGCGCCTCGTCGAACGCGGCATCGACCCCTCGGGGCTGCGCACGTTCTTCGTGACGCTGGGCGAGAGGGTTGGTCCCGAGCCGCCCGCGCTGCTGTCCACGCATCCGGCGAGCGCGGAGCGGGCGCGCGTGCTGGCGGGGAAGCTCGCGCCGCTCGGCGGGCGCCGGTTCGAGCCGCTGCCGTACCCGAACTGGCCACCGCAGTGAGGCTGCGGCACGCACGCCGACTCGCACTCGCGGGCCGGAACGCTGCGACCGTCAGGGCTTGCGGACGAGTTCCGCGCGACTTTCGTGGGGCATGCCCGCCGCGGCGAGTTCCGCTTCGATGCGGCGGCGGTCGTCGTCGGAGCGGTTCTGGCTGGACTTGAACTTGCCTTCGAGCCGCGTCACGACGATCTCGATCCCGACGATGCCCGACAGCATCCTGTCCACGTAGCGCCCGGGCGCATCCGAGACCTGCCAGGGTGCGGCACGCCGGCTCTCGTGCTGATCCGTGAGTCCCTCCACGAGCGCCCGCAGTCGCACCGGATCGTGCTCGAAACGCACGGTTCCATGCGCGTGCACGACCGCGTAGTTCCACGTCGGCACCACCTCGCCGGTCGTCGACTTGGCCGCGTACCACGCCGGAGTCACGTAGGCGTCGGCGCCCGTGAAGACCGCGAGCACGGCGGACTCCGCCGGCAGCAACCTCCAGAGTTCGTTCGCCCGCGCCACGTGGCCCCGAAGGACGCGCTCGCCGGCATCGCCGTGCACGAGCTGCAATGGCAGGTGGTTCGCGGTGAGGACGCCTTCCACCTGCGCCACCACGCAGGCCAGCGGGTGGCGGGCAACGAACTGCTCCAGGCGGACCGGATCGTCCTCGCGGAAATGCGGCGGGCGGTACATCGCGGCGACCCTCAGTAAGGACCGTTATCCGGCACCACCAGCGGCCGGAAGCCGAACACCGCGGGGTCCCGCGGGTACACGTCCACGCGCACCGCGTGCACGTCCTCGGAACCCATCACCTGCAGGAAGTTGAGGAACGGCACGTCGCGCTCGTCGCGGTCGACCACCTCGCGCCAGCGCCGCAGCAGCAGCGTGTGCCGGTCGGCGTGCACCACCAGCACGGGGCGTGCGAACGCGGCGGCCCGGTCGCGCAGCCGCTGCAGCAACGCGGCGAAGCCGGAGGGCGCGTCCTTCACTTCCTCCTTGAACGGGTCGGCCTGCCAGGCGAGCACCAGCGCGGGCGCCTCGATCCGCACCGCGTGGTCGAACGCGGCATCGAGCCACGCGAGGTTCGCCGCGTCGCGCGCCTCGAACTCCGCGACACGCGCCGGCTCCGCCGGCACCCGGTTGTTGTTGCTGCCGACCACGTGCAGCGTCGCGAACACGAGGCCACCGTGTTCGAAGCGCACGTTCTCGGGGAACCCGCCGCCGGTCGCGCTCGACTGGGGCGTCACGCGCAACCCGCGGCGGCCGAAGCTGCGGCCGGGTTCCGCGTAGAACGTGCGGCGCAGGAACGCCAGTCGCTCGTGCGGGTCGCGGCCGACCCGGTTGCAGTCGGTCCAATCGTTGTCGCCCGGCGTGTAGACGAGCGGGAACGGCGCACGCGCGAAGCGGTCCCGGATCGTCTCGTAGACCCCGTCGTCGCACGGGTCGCGGCTGGCCTTCATGTCGCCGAGGTGGAACGCGAAGGCCGGCCGCTCGCGGGCGGTCGCGGCGAACAGCCGGTCGAGCTTCGCGAGGTCGCCCTCGCCGTAGGGCATGCAGCCCATCGCGACGAAGGTGAACGGGCGGCCTCGACGCGGGCGCGCCGCCGCGAGCGACGGTGCCGCGAGCGGCAGCACGACGGCGGCGAGCCCGGCGCCCAGGAAACGCCTGCGATCGATCATCGGCTGCTCCGTACCCGATCTGCCTCGATTCGACGCGGCGCGCCGCAGCCCGTCAAGCCGCCGCGGCCGGGTTCGCGCTCGCGCGCGAGCGGAAGCGCGCACCGACCCAGCGTTCGAAGCGCGCGACGTAGACGTAGACCACCGGCACGACCAGCAGGCTGAGCGCCGTCGAGGTGATCAGCCCGCCTATCACGGCCACCGCCATCGGGCGCGCGAAGCTCGCGTCGCCGCCGCTGATGCCGAGCGCCAGCGGCAGCATGCCCGCGATCATCGCGATCGTCGTCATCAGGATCGGCCGCGCGCGCTTGTGGCACGCGTCCACCAGCGCATCGTGCTCGGAGAGCCCGTGATCGCGCATCGCGATCAGCGCGTAGTCCACCAGCAGGATCGAGTTCTTCGTGACGATGCCGAGCAGCATCACGAGGCCGATCAGCACCGGCAGCCCGAACTCGCTGCCTGCGAGCAGCACGGCCACGAACGCGCCACCGATCGACAGCGGCGCGGCGGAGAGGATCGTGATCGGCTGGAACCAGTCCTTGAACAGCAGCACGAGCACGCAGTAGACGCAGAGCACGGCGACCAGCAGCGCCGTACCGAACGACGAGAAGATCTCGACGAGCAGCTCCGCGTCGCCGGACTCAACCCACTCGACGTCCGAGGGCAGCGCCTGCACCGACGGCAGCGCCTGCACCGCCGCGAGCGCCTCGCCTAGCGGCGTTCCGCCGAGGTCGGCGGTGATCGAGACGTTGCGCAGCCGGTTCCAGCGGTCGATCTGCGACGGGCCGCTGCCGATCTCGATCGTGGCGACCGCGTTCAGCGGCACGAGGCCGTCGCGGCCGCGGACGCGCAGCTGCGAGAGGGTCTCGAGGTCGGCGCGCGCGGCCTCGGGCATGCGCACGCGGATGTCGACCTGGCGGTCGTCCACCGAGAGCTTCGCGAGCGCCGGATCGAAGTCGCCGCGGGTGGCGACGCGGACGACCTCGGCGATCGCCTGCGTCGTCACGCCGAGCTCGGCGGCGCGCACCGGGTCCGGACGGATCACGACGTCCGGCCGCTCGAGCGAAGCGCTCGACGCGACGCCGCCGAGGAACGGCAGCGTGCGCAGGTCCGTGACGATCGCGTCGGCCGCGGCCTCGAGCGCCTGCGGATTGCGGCTCTGCAGGATGATCGCCAGCTGTTCGCCGGGACCGCCGCTGGTGATCGAGAACTTGGCGCCGGGCAGGTTCGCCAGCCGCGCGCGGATCGCCGCCTCGATCTCGCCCTGCGACGGCCGCTCGCCACGCTCGGCGAGCGTGACGTTCAGCGTCGCGCGGCGCACCTCGCCGGCCGTGCCGCCGCCGCGGGCGCCGGCCTGCTGCGGCTGGCCGACCGCGGTGAACACGCGCGTGACGCCCTCGACCGGCTCCGGCCCCTCGACGATCGCTCGCCGCGCCTCCTCGGCGACCTGCAGCGTGTCCGGCAGGCTCGTGCCCGGCGGCAGCTCCAGGTTCAGCATCGTGTAGCTGCGGTCGCCCGCGGGGATGAACCCGGTCTTCAGGAACGGGATCAGCGCGAGCGAGCCGACGAAGAACGCGGTCGCGAGCGCCATCGTCATGCGCCGGTGCGCGAGGCACCACTGCACGCCGCGCATGTACGCGGTCATCGCGCGGCCGTCCGGCGGCTCGGCGTGCGGAACGGGCTTCAGCAGCCGGACCGCGAGCATCGGCGTGCACAGGCGCGCGACCAGCAGCGAGAACAGCACGGCCGCGACGGCGGTCCAGCCGAACTGCCTGAACACGAGCCCCGGCACGCCGCTCATGAACGCGGTCGGCAGGAACACGACCACCAGCGCCATCGTGGTCGCGACGACCGCGAGGCCGATCTCGTTGACCGCGATCTCGGTCGCCTCGCGGATGCTGCGGCCGCCCTGGCGGTGGCGGTTGATGTTCTCGATCTCGACGATCGCGTCGTCGACCAGGATGCCGACCACCACCGACAGCGCGAGCAGCGTGATCGTGTTCAGCGTGAAGCCGGCCAGCTGCATGAACGCGAAGGTCGGCAGGATCGACAGCGGCAGCGCCAGCGCGCCGACGATCGTCGCCCTCCAGTCGCGCAGGAACACCCAGATCACGAGCATCGCGAGGATCGCGCCCTCGTAGAGCATCGCCATCGAGCCCTCGTACTGGCCGAGCGTCTCCTCGACGGACGTGCTCGCCAGCGCGAAATCGAGTCCGGGGTAGCGTGCCTCGAGGGCCGCGAGTCGCTCCTGCACCTCGTCGAAGATCGCGATCTCGTCGTAGCCCTTGCTCTGGCTGATCTGGATGCCGACGGCCGCGCGGCCGTCGAGCAGCGCGGCGCTCGTCCGCTCGGCGAGGCCGTCGGTGACGGTGGCGACCTCGTCGAGGCGCACGAAGTGCCCGCCCGGCACGGGAATCGGCAGCGTCGCGAGCTCCTGCGCCGTGCGCACCGTCGCGATCGTGCGCACGCCCTGCTCGGCGCCGCCGACCTGCCCGCGGCCGCCCGACGCCTCCTGCTGCACCTGGCGCAGCGCGCGCGACACGTCCGCGGCCGTGAGGCCGAGCGCCGCGAGGCGCACGGGGTCCACCTCGACGCGGACCTCGCGGTCGCCGCCGCCGACCCGGGCGATCCGGCCGACACCCCGGATCGCGACGATCTCGCGCGACACCACGTCGTCGACGAACCAGCTGAGTTCCAGCTCGTCCATCGTCGTGCTGGTGACGGCGAAGGTCGCGATCGGCCCGCCCGGCGTCACGGTCAGCTTCGAGACCACCGGCTCCTCGAGGTCGGCGGGCAGGTCCGAGCGCACCTTGTCGACCGCGTCCTTCACGTCGACGAGCGCGTCCGACAGGTTGCGCTCCAGCACGAACTCGAGCGTGATCGTGACCGCACCCTCGTTGATGCGGGTCGAGACGTTCTCGATGCCCTGGATCGTCGCGATCGAGTCCTCGACGGGCCGCGCGACTTCCGTCTCGAGCTGCGCTGGCGAGGCGCCGGGCAGCGCCAGCTGCACCTCGACGGTCGGGAAGTCGAGGTCCGGGAAGTTCTTGATCGACAGCGCGTGGAAGCCCCAGAAGCCGGCGAGCGTCAGCAGGACGAACAGCAGCGTCGAGGGAATCGGGTTGCGGATCGACCAGGTCGCGAGATTCACGGTCGCCTCAGTCGGCCGCCGCGACGCGCACGATGTCGCGATCGTTCAGGAAGCCCGCGCCGCGGACCACCACCGGCGTGCCGGCGGCTATGCCCTCGACGATCTCGGTGCGCTCGCCGTCGCGGCGGCCCGGCCGCACCGGCACCAGCCGCGCGCGGTCGCCGTCGAGCGTCGCGACGAACGAACGGCCGTCGCGCACGACGACGCTCGCGGACGGCACCGTGACCACCTGCCGTGCCGCGAGGCGGATCTCGCCCTTCACGTACATCGAGGCGCGCGCGGCGGCGGTGTCCGCGAGATCGACGTAGGCGAGGCCGAGTCGCGTGGTCGGGTCGAGCGACGGCGCAACGAGCCGCACGCGCCCCTTCACCGTGCCGCCGTCCGGCAGCTTCACGACCGCGTCCTGGCCGGGCTTCACCTGTGCGAGCTGCGTGCCGGTGAGTTCCGCGCGCCATTCGAGGCGGCCCTGCCGGATCATCCGGAACAGCTCCGTGCCCGGCTGCGCGACCGCGCCCAGCGAGGCCGTGCGCGCCGTGATCACGCCGGCGTCCGGCGCGACGACGCGCGTGTGCTCGAGATCGAGGCGCGCCTTCGCGAGCTGCGCCCTCGCCTGCGCGACCGCCGCGTCGTTCGCGACGAACTGCGTCTCGTACGACAGGATCTCCTGCTGGGACAGCGCGCCCGTGCCGCGCAGCCGGACCGCGCGGTCGCGGTTCAGCCGCGCCTGCTCGGCCTGCGCCTGCGCCTGCGTGAGGGCAGCTTCCGCGCGCGCGACCTCGGTGCGCACCGTCGAGTCGTCGTAGCGCGCGAGCACCTGGCCCCGGCGGACGCGATCGCCGACCTCCGCGAGCACCGCGACCAGCGGCAGGCCGGTCGCGCGGGCGCTCACGCTCGCCTCCTGCCACGGCGCGATCGTGCCGGAGCCCTCGATCACCGCGGGCCACGTCGCGGTCTCGGCGCGCGCGGTGGTGACCACCATCGCGGCGCGCGGCGCGGTGCCCGCGGCCGGTGCGGCAGGCGCTTCCGCGGCGCCCTCGGCACCGGGCAGCAACCAGGCGGTGCCGGCCACGCCGGCTACCGCGAGCAGCAGGCCGAGGCCGAGGGCGACGAGCGGCCGGGAACGGAGCGTGTCCATGCGGATGTCCATGGGAGCCGGGTGTGGCGGCGAGCGATCAGGCGTGGAGCGCGGCGCCGACGAGCCGGTCGACGGCGATCGCGACGAGCCGGCGGGCACGCCGCGCGGATTCCTCGGTGCCCTCGCTCGAGTGCAGCACCGCGATGCCGACCAGCGTGGCGTGGAACAGCGCGAGTTCCTGCGCCGCCACCGCGTGGCCCATCAGCTCCAGGCCCCGCGCCAGCGTCGCGCGCACGCGGTCGTCGAACTCGACCATCCAGCGCTTGAGCGAAGGGTCCTCGTCCGAGGCGGTCGTCAGCGCGAGCATCACGCGCGCCATCCGCGCGTCCGTCACGCGCTCCGCGAGGTGCTCCTTGAAGGCCGCGAGGTCGAGCGGCACGAGCACGCGGTCGCCCTGGAGCACGACCGGGGCGCCGTCGGCGGCGTGTTCCGCGATCGCCTTCAGCAGGTGCGCCCGCGTCGGGAAGTGGTAGGTCAGGTGGCTCTGGCGCAGCGCGGCGCGCTCCGCCACGCGGGTCTGCGTGAGCGCGTGGATGCCTTCGCTCTCGAGGACCTGCAGTGCAGCCGCGAGCAGGCGCTCGCGGGTGCCGCGCGTGCGATCCGTCGGGTCGGCCGGGAGCAGCGCGGGGAGGGGCAGCGTGCTGGCGGGGATGTCCATGACTTGGTAAAGATACCAAGGCCTTGGTAGGAATACCAGAAGCCGTGCGCACCCGGTGCGGAGAGCGATCCGACGCGTGCTAGTTTCCGCCCCCATGACCACCTCGATCCCCGGCGATCTCGTCGAACTGCGCGACGCGATGCGCGACTTCGCCACCGCCCGCGACTGGGACCGGTTCCACTCGCCGAAGAACCTCGCCGCGGCGCTGTCCGTCGAAGCCGCCGAGCTCCTCGAGCACTTCCAGTGGCTCACCGAGCAGGAATCGCGCGAACTGGACGCGGCGAAACGCGCGGCCGTCGCCCACGAGCTCGCCGACGTGCTGCTCTACCTCGTCCGCCTCGCCGACCGGCTCGACGTGGACCTGCTCGACGCGGCCCGTCGCAAGCTCGTGCTGAACGCCGAGAAGTACCCCGTCGAGAAGGCGCGGGGCTCGGCCCGGAAGTACACCGAGCTCTGACGCCGCGTGCGCGCGACCTGCGCGTGCCGTGGACCGCGTCACGAGGCGCTTGCGGCTTCCACAGAAGCCCCGTCGCGCGCCGCTGCCTAGGCTGGGCTGCCGCCCTCGTCGAGGCGGCGCAACCGCGCCCCGGAGCCACCGATGGACGACCGTCACGCCCCCGCCGCCGAACCGCCCGTCGTCGTGAACTCGCTCGCCGCACGGCGCGCCGTCAGGGAATCGATCGCGAGCGCGCAGCAGGCGAAGGCGGTCGCCGTGAAGGACATCCTCGGGCGCGCCGCGAAGGGCGGCTCGACCACGCTCGCGGACAGCTTCGAGGCGATCCTCGCGGGCGCGTCGCCGGACGACGTGATCGCGCTCAGGCGCCTGCTCGAGAGGTACGAGCGGGCCGCGAAGGGCACGCGGCGCGAGCGCGCCGACGTCGAGCTCGCGGCGGACTGGCGCAAGGGCGGCTATCCGTACCGCAACCTGCTGTCGCGCGCGACCTACGAGAAGGAGAAGTTCGCGCTGCAGGTCGAACTCCTCAAGCTGCAGGCGTGGGTCAAGCAGACCGGCCAGCGCGTGGTGATCCTGTTCGAGGGGCGCGATGCCGCCGGCAAGGGCGGCACGATCAAGCGCTTCATGGAGCACCTGAACCCGCGCGGCGCGCGGGTCGTCGCGCTCGACAAGCCCTCCGAGGCCGAGCGCGGCCAGTGGTACTTCCAGCGCTACGTGCAGCACCTGCCGACGCGCGGCGAGATCGTGCTGTTCGACCGCTCCTGGTACAACCGCGCGGGCGTCGAGCGCGTGATGGGCTTCTGCACCGACGACGAGTACCTCGAGTTCATGCGGCAGGCGCCGGAGTTCGAGCGCAACCTCGTCCGCAGCGGCCTGCACCTCGTCAAGTTCTGGTTCTCGGTGTCGCGCAAGGAGCAGCGGCGCCGCTTCGAGGAGCGCCAGCAGCATCCGCTGAAGCACTGGAAGCTCTCGCCGATCGACATGGCGTCGCTCGACGAGTGGGACGGGTACACGCGCGCCAAGGAGGCGATGTTCTTCTACACGGACACCGCCGACGCGCCGTGGACCGTGGTCAAGAGCGACTGCAAGAAGCGCGCGCGCCTGAACGCGATGCGCTACGTGCTCCACAAGCTGCCGTACGCGAACAAGGACCTCGAGCAGGTCGGGCCGATCGACCCGCTGCTGCTGGGTCGCGCGCACGTGGTGTACGAACGCGGCGAACAGGAGCCCTCGCCGCTGCTGTAGGGCCGCGCGGGCGGACGTGGAGGCGAGCCCCGGCGGCCGGATGCTTTACCATCCGGGCGCATGGCTCCCGCCGATCGCATCGCCGGTTTCCCGTGGCGGCTCGCCGGCTGGGTGGTCGCCTACGTCGCCGCGTACGTCGCCCTGGAGGTCCTCAGCGTCTTCCAGCCGGTGCTCGAGCTCGGCATCACGCCGTGGAACCCGCAGGCCGGCCTGACCCTCGCGTTCCTGCTCTGGTTCGGCTGGCGCTTCGCGCCGTGGACCGCGGTGGCGGCGCTGCTCGCCGAGCTCGTAGTCCGCGAGTCGGGTGCCTCCGTGGTCGCGCTGAGCGCCGCAAGTGCAAGCGTGGCGCTCGGCTACGGAACGCTCGCGTGGCTGCTGCGCCGAGGTGGGTTCGAGGCGCCGCTGGCCAGCAGCCGAGATGCCGGCCGGCTGGCGCTAGGCGCCGCGATCACCCCGCTGCTGGTCGCCTGCGCCTACGTCACGCCGTTCGTGCTGGCGGGCGTGCTGCCGCTCAACGAGTCCGGACCGACCGTGATCCGCTACTGGGTCGGCGATCTCAACGGCATCGTCACGGTCGCGCCCCTGCTGCTCGGCCTGCGCACGCTGCCCGCCACCGCGCGCGCGGTGCTCGCACGCCGGGGCCTTGCGGTCGCGCAGCTCGCGATGCTCGGGGGCACGCTCTGGCTCGTGTTCGGCGTCGAGGTCACCGAGGGGCCGCGCTTCGTCTACGTGCTGTTCGCGCCGGCGGTGTGGATCACGCTGACCTGGGGCGTGCCGGGCGCGACGCTGTCGACGCTCGCGATCCAGCTCGGCCTGATGACGGCCGCCAGCTACGGGCTGCCCGCCGCCGCGCTGGTCGACGTGCAGTTCCTGCTGGTGACGCTCGGCCTCACCGCGCTGCTGCTCGGCGCGGTGATCGCCGAGCGCACCGCGGCGCTCGAGCGCGTCGCGGCACGCGAGACCGAGCAGCGCGCGCTGCTCGCGGCCGCGCCGGACGCGGTGCTCGCGACCGACGCACGCGGCCGCATCGCGTCAGCGAATCCCGCGGCCTGCCGGCTGTTCGGGGCGGACGCGGCGCGGCTGCTCGGCACCGCGCCCGCCGAGTGGCTGCCGCAGCTCGCGCTCGACGCGGCGCCGGTGCGGGCGCGCCTGCAGGCCCGGCGCGCGGACGGCAGCGCGGTGCCGGTCGAGATCGCCTCGGTGCCGCTCGAGCCGCCCGCGACGCCGGGCCACCTGCTGCTCGTACGCGACGTCACCGAGCGCGAGCAGGCGCAGGCGCAGCTGCGCGACCGCGACACCGCGCTGGCGCGCGCGATGCGCTTCGCGGTCGCCGGCGAACTCGCGACCGCGCTGACGCACGAGCTGAACCAGCCGATCACCGCGCTGGTCTCGTACCTGCGTGCGGCCGAGATCCTCGCGGCACCGCTGCAGGAGCGTGATCCCCGGCTGGTCGAGACGCTGCAGAAGACCACGCGCGAGGCGCTGCGCGCGGCCGACGTCCTGAAGCGTCTGCGCGACTTCTACCGCACCGGTACCGCGCGCGTCGAAGCCGTGGATCTCGCGGCGCTCGTGGCAGAAGTCGTGCACGGCTTCGCGGAGCGCGCGGCACGCGCGGGCGTGGCGCTGCAGGTGGACGTCGCGCGCGGCGAACCCGTCAGCGCCGACCGCATCCACCTGCAGATGGTCCTGCACAACCTGGTCGCGAACGCGCTGGACGCGACTGCCGACGGCCGCGCGGGTCACCGCCTCACGATCGCGGGCGCGCCGTTGCCGGACCGGGATGCGCTCGCGCTCGCGGTCGAGGACACGGGCTCCGGCATCGCGCCGGAGATCGCCGCCCAGCTGTTCGAGCCGTTCGTGACGAGCAAGCCGGACGGGATGGGGCTCGGCCTGTCGATCTCGCGCTCGCTGATGCGCGGGCAGGGCGGCGAGCTGCGTCTCGAGCGTTCGGGGCCGGACGGCTCGCGGTTCGTGATCGAGCTGCCGCGCGAGCCGCGCCGGCGCGCGGTGGCCTGACCGGTTCGAAGGGGACGAGATGAGCGAAACACGCGCGCCGCTGCCCGACGCGACGATCTTCCTGGTGGACGACGACGCCTCGATCCGCGACTCGCTCGCGCTGCTGCTGTCGCTGCGCGGCCTGCGCACGCAGCTGTTCGCCAACGCGGAGGCCTTCCTCGCGACCTACCGCCCCGAATGGCGCGGCGTGCTGCTGACGGACCTGCGCATGCCGGGCCTGTCGGGGCTGGAACTGTATGCGCAGCTGCGCGCGAAGGGCTGCGACCTGCCGGTCGTCGTCCTGACGGCGCACGGCGACGTCGCGACGACACGCGCGGCGATGAAGGCGGGCGCATTCGATTTCCTCGAGAAGCCGGTCGACGAGGACGTGCTGATCGACGTGCTGACGAACGCGATCCGGGAGGACGCGAGCCGGCACGCCGTCGCGAACGCCGCGACCGCGGCGCGCGACCGCCTGCAGCGCCTGACCCCGCGCGAGGCCGAGGTGCTGCGGCTGCTGGCCGACGGCCTGCAGCACCGCGAAGTGGCGGAGCGCCTGTCGATCAGCCCGCGCACGGTCGAGGTGTACAAGGCGCGGATGATGGAGAAGCTGCAGTGCCGCAGCCTCGCCGAGGTCGTCCGGCTCGCGATCGAGTCCGCGCCGGGGCGCAACGACGAGGCGTAACGGTCCGCGTGACACCCGGTTTGCCGCAGTGCGGCAGTGCTGCGGCCGGCGAGAAAGCGTGCGCTGCGTCGCACTCCCGGCGCAGCCCGTACGGGGTCGCCCGAATTTCGCGGTGGGCGGCCAGCGCCTATCCTGACTCCGTCGATACACCCCGAAATGACCCGCCGGATTCGTCCGGCGGGTTTTTTTTGGTGCTCGCGCCCGGGCGCGGCGCGCGGTGAGTCGGCCGCGCGGTGCGCGAGGTTCGCGCGGCTCAGCGCGTGGCGATGCGCGTCGTGTCGAGTTCGAGTTCGTTCGTCACGCTCTCCACGCCGGCGATGCGCTGCGCGATCTCGACGGCGCGTGCCTTCTGCTCGGCCGACCGCACCCAGCCCGAGAGCTGCACGGCGCCGCGATAGGTCTCGACGTAGATGCGGTAGCCCTCGAACCCGGGATCCGCGGCGAGCGCGCGCTGCACGGCACCCGAGATCACCGTGTCGTCGACGACGGCCATCTGGCGACCGGAGCGCTCGCTGGCGAGGGAGGGTGTGCTCCCGGCCGCCGTGCCGATGGCGAGGACGATCAGTAGCGGCAGGTGCTTCATTGCGGCTGCTCCAGCCATGTTCCCTGGCAGTGCCGAACCGGCCCGGAAAGATGCCGGAAAACCCGGCGCGTGGAGCGTCGCCGGATGGCGACCGACGCGGTATACGTTGCCTAAACGTGTGCGCGGCAGGCGTCCGGGCCTAGGGACCGCTCCGCTGCGCGGGTTGACGGGGCCCGTCAGCTCGCGGACAGTCGCCGCCCCATGGCGACCCTCGACACGCGATCGGCTACCTGGTCTCGCGGCTGAACGCGGACGACCGCCTGCTGCTGATCGACGACGTGTTCGACTCGGGCCGCAGCCTCGAGGCGGTGATCGACGAACTCGCGCGCCGCTGCCGGCGCAACCTGCCGGAGCGGGTTCGCATCGCGACCGTCTACTACAAGCCGTCGCGGAATCGCAGCCGGCTGAAGCCCGACTACTACGTGCACGCGACGGAGCGGTGGCTCGTGTTCCCGCACGAGCTGCAGGGGCTCACGCCGGAGGAGCTGCGGCAGCACACGCCGCTGCCGCCGGGGTTCTGAAGGAAGCAGGGGACTGACCCCTTGTTCCGGCGCAGCCGCCGACCGCTGCGCCCGTCGTAGTGGCCGCCGCTCGAGACTTCCGGGTGGCCGCAGTTCGCGCCGCGCTCTTCGGTGACGAGCAGGCGCCCGTCCGGCAGGAACGTCAGCGCCCCAGCGCGGCACGTAAGTCCGGCAGAGAATCCCCCGAAGATCCAATTGACGTATATGCTTGGCTAAGCGTACCGGACGGATCCAGGCATGGACCTCACCGAACTCGGGCGGCAGGTGGCGCGCTCGCGCAAGGCCCAGAAGCTCTCCCAGACCGAACTGGCGGTCGCGACCGGCCTGTCGCGCCAGACCGTCTCCGCGCTGGAGCGCGGCGACATCAGCGACCTCGGCGTCCGCAAGGTGCTGCGGCTGCTCGAGGCGCTGGATCTGACGCTGGTCGTCCGACCGATCGGCCACCCGGTCACGCTCGACGACCTGAGACCGAAGCCGTGAGCGGGCGGCTGGTCGTGCAGGTCGGCGGGCAGCGCGCGGGCGTGCTGGCGGCGGACGCGACCGGTCGGCACGTCTACGCGTACGACGCGGACTGCCCGCCGGAGCGCTTCGTGTCGCTGACGATGCCGGTGCGCCTCGAGAGCTACGCCTGGCACGAGCTGCATCCGGTGTTCCAGGTGAATCTCGCGGACGAGCCGCGCGGGACCACGTCCGCGGCCCGGGCGGGTGCGATGCGGCCGATCGACGGGTTGCCGCTGCTCGGCGAGCGCGCGCTCGGGCGCGTGCGCGCCGCAGTGGCTGGCGCCGCGCCTGCGCTCTCGGTCGCCACGGGAGACTCCGGCACGAACTCCGCGGGCCCCGTGCCCGCGCGACCCGGCGCCGACGACACGCCGCCGGCGCTGATCAGGACCGACTCCGCCGAACTGCCCGACCTCGCGGTCAACGGCTGGTGCGGCCTGCGCGTCGCGCGACGGGCGGGCTTCGACGTGCCCCCGTTCGCGCTGGTCGACGACGGTCGCCGGCTGGTGGTCGAGCGCTTCGACGGACCCCCGAACGCGCGGCTCGGCTACGAGGATTTCTGTTCGCTGACCGGGCTCGGCGCGCGGCAGAAGTACGAAGGCGCGGCGGAACAGTTGGTGAGCGCCGCCGCCGCGTTCGTCGCGCCCGTGCGGCGAACCGGCGTGCGCCGCGAGCTGTTCCGGCGCATCGCGTTCGCGCAGCTGCTCGGCAACGGCGATGCGCACCTGAAGAGCTACGGCGTGCTCTACACGGACACCGCGGACGTGCGTCTCGCGCCCCTGCACGACGCGGTCACGACGCGCGTGTATCCCGTGCTCGCCGACGAGACCCCGGCGCTGGCGATCGCGGGCCGCCGCGCCTGGCGCGCGAAGCCCGGCACGTGGCGGCGTTTCGGCGCGCACTGCGCGCTTTCCGACCGCGAGTGCGCATCCATCTTCCAGTGGCTGGCCCAGGCGGTGCGCACCGAGCTCGACGAGCTCGCCCGCGAGATCACCGCGCCGGAGCGCGCCGCGTTCCTCGGGCAGCTGCGCGCGCGGTGGCTCGCCGGCATCGACGACCTGCAGGCCGGCTGGTGAGCGCGCCCGTCGACGCGCACGCGCTGGTCGGCACGTGGCAAGCGGTCGAATGGACGATCGCGTACCCCGACGGTCGCACGACGCGTCCGTTCGGCGCCGACCTCGACGGGCGGCTGCTGTATGCCGCGGACGGCGGCATGTCGGCGCTGATCGCCGCCGGCGGTCGCGCGCCGCTGCCGCCCGGGAATCCACGCGACGCCGCGCCCGAGGCGCGCGCCGCGCTGTTCGACTCGTGCCTCGCCTATGCGGGGCGCTGGCGGCTCGAAGCCGGCCGCGTGCGGCACGAAGTCGCCGTGTCGCTGAACCCGGTGCTGATCGACACCGTGCAGTGGCGCGAGCCCGAGCTGCACGGCGACCGGCTCGATCTCGTCGCCCGCGAGACGCTGCCGGACGGTGGCACGCGCGTGCACCGCCTGGGCTGGCGGCGCGTGCCGGCCTGAGCGCCCGTCGGCTCAGCCCGCCCTGCGCCGTCGGGTGCGGCGCTCGGCCGCGCCGCTCACCTCGCCGAGGCGTGCGAGCACCGCGCGGATCGCGGCCGACTGCCGCGCCGGCGGCCACGCCGCCGGATCGAACACCGCCTGCGTGGCGATGCCGTTCACCGCGATCAGGATCTCCTCGGCGCGCGCTGCCGCGGCACGCTGCGCGCGCGCGCCGCCCGCACCGTCGGTCAGCAGGCCGGTGACCAGCTCGACCGTCGCTTTCAGCCGCTGCCGCTGCTCGCGCTCGAGCGCCGGCTCCGCGACCGCCATGCCCCACAGCGCGAACCAGACCCGCCAGTCGCGCAGGCGCTCCGCGTCCATCGGCAGCATCGCCTCGATGCAGGCCTGCAGGCGACGGGGGCCGGTCTTCGCGGCCGCCTCGTCCACTCGCCGGCGCGCACGCACCACCGCGACGCGGTAGGCCATGCGCATCAGCTCGCTCTTGTCCTCGAAGTAGTGGCTGACCACCGTGGTGCTGTAGCCCGCGGCCGCGGAGACCTCGCGGACGGTGACGCCCTCGATACCCAGTTTCGCGATCAGGTCCGCGGCCACTTCCGCGACCTGCCAGCGACGCTCGCGATGGTCGACGACGATCGGCATTGACTCTCCCTGGCGCCTGCCTTAATTGTAACGAATGTTATACGAAAACGACGCGGCCCCGGCCCGCTACCGCCGGCTCTTCCAGCCGCTCACCGTCGGCACGCTGCAGCTGCGCAACCGGGTGATGCTGCCACCGCACGCGTCCGCCGTCGGCACGCTATGGGGCACACAGGCCGACGCCGACCGCCACGTCGCGTACTGGGTCGCGCGCGTGAAGGCGGGCGCCGCGTGGATCGACGGCACGACGGGCTACATCGAGAACCTCGTGATCCCCGGCTTCGAGCCCACCGGCGTCGGTGCGCGCCGCCGCGGCGTGTTCCGCCTGCCCATCTACCTCGACCGCGCAGGACAGTATGCCGAGGCGATCCACGCCGCGGGTGCCTGCGCGACCACGCAGATCGTGATCCAGGGCGGCATGCCGCACGGACC
The DNA here is from genome assembly GCA_027531255.1 of Steroidobacteraceae bacterium. Classification (GTDB taxonomy): domain Bacteria; phylum Pseudomonadota; class Gammaproteobacteria; order Steroidobacterales; family Steroidobacteraceae; genus JAPZRU01. Next base: position 20,662 of record JAPZRU010000007.1, read on the forward strand.
CTCGCCGACGCTCTCCGGGCCGGTCATCAACTCGGTGCCCCACGCCCTCGACCGCGACGAGATCCGTTGGTTCATCGCCGAGTATCGCTACTGCGCCGAGCAGGCGCGCCGCGCGGGGCTCGACGGCGTCGAGCTGCACGCCAACCACGACGACCTGCTCGAGTGGTTCCTGTCGCCCCTGACCAACCGGCGGACGGACGAGTACGGCGGCTCGCCGGAAAACCGGCTGCGCTTCCTCGGGGAAATCCTCAGCGAGATCCGCGAGGGTGTCGGCCGGGACTTCACGGTCGGCATCCGGATGAACCTGCTCGAGGAAACGCCGGGCGGCTACGACGCGGCCGGCGGGGTCGAACTCGCGCAGCGGCTCGAGGCCACCGGGCTCGTGGACTACCTGCACGTGGTCATGGGCAGCCCGTGGGGGAATCCGAGCTACATCCAGCCGCACTACTACGAGGCGGCGGAGTGGTCGGCGCTCGCGGGCCGGCTGAAGGCCGCGGTGCGTCTGCCGATCGTCCACACCGGCCGGATCAACTCGCCCGAGGTCGCGGAGCGCGTGCTCGCGGCCGGCCACGCGGACGTGGTCGGCATGGCGCGCGCCCACATCGCCGACGCGGAGCTGCTCGCGAAGGCGCGCGCCGGGCGTGAAGACGAGATCCGGCCGTGCATAGGCTGCAACGAGTGCATCAGCCGCAGCTACGTCGAGGGCCTGCCGTTCGCGTGCACGGTGAACCCGCGCGTCGGGCTGGAAGGCGAGGGGCCGCTGCCCCGCGTGACGCGACCCCGCCGGATGCTCGTCGTCGGCGGCGGCCCCGCCGGTCTCGAGACCGCCGGCCTCGCGGTCGAGCGGGGCTACGAGGTCGAGCTGTGGGAACGCGAGGCCGTGCTCGGCGGACAGGCTCGCGTGACCACCCACGCGCCGCGCTACGGCGATCTCGCGCGCTGGCTAGACTGGCAGGAGCGTCGACTCGCGCGGGCCGGCGTGGCGGTCCGCAGGGAACGCGAGGCCGGTGCCGACGCCGTGGTCGACGCCGGCGCGGACGTCGTGGTGATCGCCACCGGTGCGCGGCCGCGACGCCCGCCGCTGCCGGGCGCTGACGCGCCTTTCGTGCACGACATCCGCGACCTGCTGACGGGCCGCGCGCAGGCCGGCCGGCGCGTCGCGATCGTCGCGCAGGACGACCACATGGCGCCGCTGACGCTCGCCGACTTCCTGAGCGAGCGCGGGCACGAAGTCACCGTGGTGTACCCGACGAACGGCCCCGCGCCGCTGGTCGGTCGCTATATCCTCGGCGCGATCCTCGGCCGGCTCGGTGCGCGCGACGTGCGGTTCCGCTGCATGGAGGCGGCGGTCGCGATCGAGCCGGGCGCGCTCCGCGTGCGCCACGTATACGCGGGCGTCGAGAAGGTGGTCGAAGGCTTCGACTCGATCGCGCTGGCCTGCGGCGGCGTGCCCGACGCGACGCTGTACGCCGCGCTGAAGGGGCGGGTGCCGGCGCTGCACGTGCTGGGCGACGCCTATGCGCCGCGCCGCATCGTGTTCGCGACGCGGCAGGCGCACTCGCTGGTGGCCTCGCTGTGAACAGGGAGCCGAACCCCCCTCACCAGCGCTGGCGCGCGGCCCACTCCCGCAGCGTGGTCAGCCGCACCGGCAGTTCCGCGAGCACCGGCGTCATGTCGACCGCGAACGGGCGCTCCGGCGCCTCGTTGTACCAGCGGTAGATCCGCCCCAGCTCGTCGACCAGCCGGGCGGCGTCGAGCGTCGCGTCGCGCGCGAACACCGCACGCATCCGCGCGCAGAAGTCCTCGATCGGCTGGCTCGTGAACTCGATCGGGCGCCCCAGCACCTCGGACAGCACGCGCGCGACGTCCGCGCCGCGCAGCCGCTCCGGCCCGCCGACGTTGAGCGTACGGCCCGCCAGGGCGGGGCGCGCGGCCGCGGCGACCATCAGCTTCGCGAGGTCCTCCTGGCAGATCCAGGCGACCTCGGTGTCGGGGTAGTGCGGGTACTCGAACGCGCTGCGCTCCACGATCGCGGGGTACGCCCAGCCGCGCAGCAGGTTGCCCATGTAGACCACGGGCGCGAGCGTGATCACCGGCACACCGTGTGCGCCGAGCGCTTCGCGCTGCGCGAAGCGCACGTCCTGCGCGGCGTACCCGAGCGGCGTCGCCGGCATCGGCAGGCTGGTATTGAAGACGACGCGCTGCACGCCGGCGCGCGCGGCGGCGGCGCCCGCGGCGGCCGCGCCGTCGATCAGCGAGCGCGCGTCGTGGAAGGAAGAGGACGGGTAGTTCGCGAGCAGCACGTCGGCGCCCGCGAGCGCGCGCTCGAGCGAAGCCGCATCGGCATGATTCACGGCGACCGCTTCGACGCGCCCCTCGCGTGCCGCGGCAGCGAGTGCGGGATCCTCGGCGATGCGGGCCGAGAGCCTGGCGGTGGTGCGGGCCGCCGCGCGCACGCGCCAGCCGTGCGCGACCAGCTCGCCGACCTGTGGCCAACCCTGGTCGCCGGTCGCGCCGAGCACCAGCGCGAGACGGCCGCGGCGCGCATCGCCGGTGCCCTTGTCGCGGCTCGTGCCCGCGTCGTCGCGGCCGGTCGTCGCGCCGGTGCTGTGCGTGGAACTGCCGCCTTCGGCGGGGTCCGACGCGGGCGCGCGTTCAGCCACCGTGGAACCGGCGCCAGGTGTCGAGCCCTTCCGGCCAGTCCGCCGCGCGCGGCTCGTCGTAGGCGCGCATCCGCTTCGCGAGCCCGGGGCCGAGCGCGTCGACGTACTCCGCGGCGGCGACGTAGTACATGAAGGACAGTTCTCGCTCCGCGAAGCGCCACGCACCCTCGTGCCGCTGGTACACGTCGGCGTAGCGAATCGCGGCGATCATGCCCCGGCCGTTGCGGTTCATCTCGGCGTGGGACACGACGAGCCCGCGTGCGAGGTCCGGATCGTTCGCGTCGAACGTGACGATGCGGTCGTGCGTGAAGTGGTTGCTCGGGCCCAGCACGGTGAACCGCCCGCGGTAGAGCAGCACGATCGCTTCGCGCCCCCGTGCGTTCATCACGCCGTCCCTGGAGCGCAGCACGGCGTCGGGCGTGAAGATCGCCTCGATCTCGTCGAGGTCGCGGCCGTCCATCGCGAGGCCGTAGCGGGCGATCAGCTCCCCGATCTCGACCCGGTCCTCGAGTCGGCGGATGCGGCGTTCCAGGCTCGTGTCGGTCATCTTGCGGTCCCCCTCGCGGAATACGCTCCGGCACCCGAAAAGCCGCCGGAGGAGAGCAGCGCAGGGTAGCAGCAGCTTGAACGAGCGTTCAAACCGATGGGCACGAGGCGGGTGATACCCGCCCTGCGACCGTGCTCTACCCCGCTCAACTGGCGTATCGTGCGCTCGCCCCTGAACGCTCGTTCCAGTCGCACGGACGACCCTGCCGATGACCCGCGCCGACCCGCCCGACCCGCGTTCGACCAAGACCCGCATCCTCGACGCGGCCGAGGAACTGTTTGCGATCCGCGGCTACGACGGCGTCTCGCTGCGCGAGATCACCCAGGCGGCCGGCGTCGAGGTCGCGCTCGCGAACTACCACTTCGGGCCCAAGGAGGAGCTGTTCCGCCAGGTGATCCACCGCCGCGTCGCCGAGCACTGCGACGGCGTGCTGGCCGCGCTCGACGCGGCGCAGGTGGCCGCCGCGGCGGGCGGGCGGATTGCCTCCGTGGAGGACGTCGTCGGCGCGTTCTGCCGCTACACGTTCACGAAGACCGTGACCGGCGGGCTCGGCTGGAAGCGCTATTTCCAGCTGCTTTCGCGCACCGCGCTGTCGCCGGTCTACGCGCCGGTGCTGGCGCCCCTGAACAAGCCCTACGGCGTGATCGTGCGGCGCTACGTGGCGGCCTTCCAGGCGGCGCTGCCGACGCTGCCGCCCGGCCACCTCTACACCGCGTTCTACTTCCTCCAGGCGATGGTCTCGCGCCTGCTGGCCGAGACGCAGGTGCTCGACCGACAGTCGCAGGGCCGCTGCCACGCCGCCGACTTCGAGGCGCACCTCGCGCGGCTGGTGCCGTTCGCGGCTGCCGGGTTCTACGCGCTGGCGGGCCGGCCGGACGTGTCGCCGAGCCCGGGCTTCGAGGTCGGCGTGCCGTCGGAGGGGCCGGGCCGTGCTGCCACGCGGGACCCGGCGGCTGCGACGGGGCCTGCCACGTCGCTTTGACAGTGGCTGAAACCCTCTGCTAATTTCATTGAACGACTGATCAAGGCAGGTCCGGTACAGGACCGCCGTCCCGAGGGGGTTTTCCTGATGTCACCGCAACTGCGGGCGGCCGTCGCCCGTGCGCTCCTCTGCGCGCCCGTCGCATTCCTTGCCGTCGGCCCCGTGCTCGCGGCCCCCGGGCCCGCCGGCGAGGACGCCGGCCAGCTCGCCGAGGTCGTCGTCACCTCGCAGAAGATGGCCGAGGGTGTCGACGTCCAGTCCGTGCCCGCCGCGATCACCGCCTTCGACGGCGCCGCGATCGAGCGCAACTTCGCCGTGGACCTGCGCGACCTCGGCCGCCTGACGCCGAACGTGCAGCTGAACCAGGTCTCGACCTTCAACGGCTACGCGAACTTCTACGTCCGCGGCATCGGCATCAACGGCTCCACGCGCACCGTCGACCCGGCGGTGGGCCTGTTCGTCGACGGCCTCTACGTCGGCTTCGGCCCGAGCTCGCTGGTCGACACCTTCGACCTCGCGTCCGTCGAGGTGCTGCGCGGCCCGCAGGGCACGCTGTTCGGCCGCAACGTCACCGGCGGCGCGGTGGTCGTGAACACCGCGCGCCCGACGCAGGAGTTCGAGGCGAAGACGAAGGTCACCTGGGGCAACTACGACCGCTTCGACGTCGCCGCGAGCGTCAACGGCGGGCTGACCGAGACCGTGGCCGCGCGCCTCAGCGCGATCTACCAGCACCAGAAGGGCTACTTCGAGAACCTCGAGAACGGCCGCACGAAGGCCGACAAGAACCTGACGCTGGTGCGCCCGAGCATCAAGTTCACGCCCAGCGAGAACTTCGACCTGACGCTGATCGGGGAGTGGCAGCAGAACAAGGGCGGCCCCGCGACCTCGCAGAACATCGTGAACCCGGTGTTCCCGAAGCTCGCGCAGACGCTGTTCAACTACACGCCGCCCGCGGACAAGTACGACGTCCGCCACAACCTGCAGGGCTACTCGAACAGCGAGGTGAAGCAGCTCGCGCTCGAGGCGAACTGGAACCTCGGCCACGGCCTCGTCACCGCGGTGACCGGCTGGCGCGACGTGACCTTCGACTCGTCGACCGACTTCGACGGCTCGCCGATCACGCTGTTCCACTTCCGGGACAACCGGGAGTCGCAGGACCAGAAGAGCCTGGAGCTGCGCTACGCGTCGAGCTTCTCCGACACCTGGCGCTTCACCACGGGCGTCTACTGGTTCGACCAGAGCTTCTTCGTCGGCGAGCGCCGCGAGACCTTCGGCGGCATCGTCGGCGGCGTGCCGAACATCGTGAACACGGCCGGCGTCGTGAACCAGGACCAGAGCAACGTCGCGGTGTTCGCCGAGGGCTCGGTCGACTTCGCGCCGGCGTGGACGCTGACGCTCGGCGGCCGCTACACGAAGGAGGAGAAGGAGATTGTGTTCTCGCCGCCGGGCCGCTGCACGCTCGACTTCTCGAGCTGCACGCTGGCGCTGCCGGGCAAGCGCGACTGGAGCAACTTCTCGCCGAAGGTCGGCCTGAACTGGAAGGCGGCGGAAGACGTCCTCGCGTACGCGAGCTGGACGCGCGGCTTCCGCTCGGGCGTGTTCAACCAGCGCGCGCAGCGCGTCGAGTTCCTCGGCCCCTCGGAGCCGGAGGTCGTCGACTCGTACGAGCTCGGCCTCAAGAGCACGCTGCTGGAGCGCCGCCTGCGCGTGAACGCCGCGGTCTTCTCGATGAAGTACGACGACATCCAGAAGATCCTGAACGAGAGCTTCGACCCGGACGGCCCGGGCCCGCAGCCGCCGACCTCCGGCCAGGTGGTGCGCAGCGCCGCGTCCGCGACGATCCAGGGCGTCGAGCTCGAGCTGAACGCGCTGGTCTCCGCCGCGTTCACCGTGGACCTCGCGCTCGGCTACACCGACGCGAAGTACGACGAGTTCGGCGGCACCGACGTGACCGGCGACGGCGTGCCCGACCCGGCGCTCGCTAAGGAGCTCGAGTTCGAGAAGGTGCCGGAGTTCACCGGCTACCTCGGCGCGAACTACGTGATCCCGGTCGGCACCGGCGACACGGTGACGCTGCGCGGCTCCTATGCGTACACCTCGAAGTTCTACACCGACCAGCTGAACCGGCCGTGGCTCGCGCAGGACGCCTACGGCCTGCTCGACGCCAGCGTGACCTTCGCGCGCGGCGAGAGCTGGCAGGTCTCGCTGTGGGGCAAGAACCTTTCGGACGAGGAGTACATCGACTTCGCGGCCGACGTCGGTACGCTCGGCTCGTGGGTGTTCGGCGGCGAGCCGCGCCGCTACGGCGTCGAGTTCCGCTACTCGTTCTGAGGGGTGACCTCCGCCGCTACGCCGTCCACGACCGCGCCGACGACGGCGACGCTCGCCGGCGCGCACGGCAACCGGCTGTGCTGCACCGTGCATCCCGCCGCCGGCGCGGTCGGCGTCGTGTTCCTGCACGGCGGCGGCCAGAGCCGCCACTCGTGGCGTCGTGCGGCGCAGGCGCTGCAGGCACGCGGCTTCCCCGCGTTCACCTTCGACATGCGCGGCCACAACGACAGCGAGTGGCTGGCGGACGGCCGCTACCGCGTCGAGGATTTCGAGGCGGACCTCACGGCGCTGCTCGGGCAGTGGCGCGTTCCCGCGATCCTGGTCGGCGCCTCGCTCGGCGGCCTCGCGGCGCTGATGGTCGCCGGAACGGACTCGCCGTGGGTGCGCGGCCTCGTGGTCGTCGACAACGCGCCGCTGCTGTCGCACCGCGAGGTCACGCGCTACGTCGACTTCATGAGCCACGGCGCCCAGAACGGCTTCGCCTCGGTGGAGTCCGCGGTCGCGCACCTGAACGCCTTCTTCCCGGAATCCCCGGTGTCGCCCGAGCAGGTCCGGCGCGGCCTGCGCGAGACGCCGGCAGGGCGGTGGGTGTGGCGGTGGGATGCCCGGATCATCGTCGGCCCGACCAGCTCGGTCGCGATCGGCTACGAGCCGCTGCTGCAGGCGCGGGCGCGCAACGTGCGGGTGCCGTTCCTGATGGTGAAGGCGGGCGCGAGCGACTTCGTGACCCCCGAGGCGATCGAGGATCTCCAGCGCTGCGCACCGCATGTCGAGATCGCCGTGCTCCAGGGCGCGCGCCACATGATCACCGGCGACGACAACCTGCCGTTCGTCGAGGTCGCGATGCCGTTCCTCGAGCGCGTCGCACGCGAGGCCGCGGTCGGCGCCTGAGGCGCGCGTCGCGCCGTCGCCTCGCAACCGCACTGTCGGTCGCGCCTGACGCGACGTCGGCCATCGACCGTCCGACCGTGCGCCGGTCGCCTATCCCGTCCGCTCGGCTCCCCGCGTCGAATACGGGGCCCGGTGCATGCCACCCGCGAGGAGCCGAACGATGTCGCCCCGCAATCCCCACGACCTTGGCCAGCAGATCGGCGACGCCGCCGCGCAGAACCCCGGCACGACCGCGCTGATCGGGCTGCTGAGCTCGCCCCTCGCGCTCCGGGCCGGCGGCGTGGTGCTGCGCTGGGTGCGACGTCATCCGTTTCTCGCGGTCGCGGCGGCCGCCGGAGCCTACGCGTGGTACCGGCGCGCGAACTCGACCGGCACGTACGGCTACGACGCGGCGTCGGCGGCGCAGGAAGGCGGCACGCCGGGCCTCGGCGCCGCGCCGGGCCCGAGCCCGACCGGCATCGGCGGCCGCGCGAGCGGCGTGTCCGGCGACGCGAACGGCTGGTCCGGCGGGCGCGCCGGCGGGACGATCAGCCACGGCCCGGGCATCGCCGGCTCGGGCGCGAGCGCGCCGTCGGTGCTCCGCGGCAAGTGACTAGGCGCCGAGTTCGGCGACCTTCGCGTCGATCCAGCGCTTGGCCTCGTCGCTGACCTCGCGCGGGTCGCGGCCCGCCGTCTCGATCGGCGGGCCGATCACCACGCGCACGGTACCGCGCTTCTTCAGGAGCCCGCGTCGCGCCCAGTAGCGGCCGGCGTCGTGCGCGACCGGCACGAGCTTGCGCCCGGTCTCCGTCGCGAGCAGCGCGGCGCTGATGCCGAAGCGCCGCTGCTGGCCGACGGGCACGCGCGTACCCTCGGGAAAGATCAGCACCCACATGCCGGACGCGAGCCGTTCGCGCCCCTGCTCGACCACCTGGTTGACCGCCTTGCCGCGCGCGCCGCGGTCGATCGCGATCGGCCGCATCAGCCAGGTGCCCCAGCCGACCAGCGGGATCCACAGGATCTCGCGCTTCAGGACCCAAGCCTGCGGCGGGAAGATCACCATCTGGGCGATGGTTTCCCAGGCGGACGAGTGCTTCCAGACCGAGATGTGGCTGCCGGTGGGAACGTTCTCGCGACCCTCCACCACGTAGTCGAGTCCGCAGATCGCGCGCGCAGCCGCGAGCTGCGTGCGCGCCCAGTGCCGTGCGATCGCGTAGCGCCGCCGGTACGGCAGCCCGAACGACGCCATCACGGCCACCGCGTACACCGCGGTGGACAGGAACAGGAACGTCGTGAAGGCCAGCGAGCGCAGCCATTGCATGGCGCGCAAGTCTAGCTGCAGCCTGCGGCGACTGCAGGCTGAACCCGCGGCTCCAGGTCCCGGTATTGGCAACCGGAGTCGCGTAGGCCACCCTCTGCGGTATCGCCGTCCGCCGAACGAGGAGAGCCTGCCGAATGTCCGGTCCCGCGGGGCGCCGCCCGCTCTCGCCGCACCTGAAGCGGCTGGAGGCCGAGTCGATCGCGATCTGCCGCGAGGTCGCCGCCGAGTTCGCGAACCCCGTGTTCCTGTACTCGATCGGCAAGGATTCGGGCGTGATGCTGCACGTCGCGCTGAAGGCCTTCTTTCCCGCGAGGCCGCCTTTCCCGTTCCTGCACGTCGCCAGCGGCTGGGACTTCGCGGACCTGCTGCGGCACCGTGACGCGACGGTCGCGCGCCACGGCCTGCGGCTGATCGTGCACACGAACCCCGAGGGTGCGGCCCGCGGCATCGATCCGCTCGACTCCGGCTCGCAGCTGCATTCGCGCGTGATGCTGACCGAGGCGCTGAAGCAGGCGCTCGACGCCGGCGGCTACGACGCCGCATTCGGCGGCGGGCGGCGCGACGAGGAGAAGAGCCGCGCGAAGGAGCGCGTCTTCTCGTTCCGCTCGGCGGGCCACGCCTGGGACCCGCGCAACCAGCGGCCGGAGCTCTGGAATCTCTGGAACACGCGCGTCCGCAAGGGCGAGACGGTCCGCGTGTTCCCGCTCTCGAACTGGACCGAGCTCGACGTCTGGGAATACACCCGCGCCGAGCGCATCCCGGTCGTGCCGCTGTACCTCGCGAAGCCGCGCCCGACGGTCGTGCGCGACGGCCTGCTGATCGTGCGCGACGACGACCGGCTGCCGCTCGCGCCCGGCGAACGCCCGGTCGTGAAGAGCGTCCGCTTCCGCTCGCTCGGCTGCTGGCCGCTGACCGCGGCGGTCGAGAGCGAGGCCCGCACCCTCGACGCGGTGGTCGCCGAAGTGCGCGCCAGCCGCCGGTCCGAGCGCGCGGGCCGGCTCGTCGACGCGGACGAGACGGCGTCGATGGAGCGGAAGAAGCGCGAGGGCTACTTCTGAAGACGCTGCTGCGCTTCCTGACCTGCGGCTCGGTGGACGACGGCAAGTCCACGCTGATCGGCCGCCTGCTGCACGACTGCCGCCACGTCCCGGACGACCAGCTGGCCCAGCTTTCGCGCGACAGCCGTCGCCACGGCACTACCGGCGACGACCTCGATCTGGCGCTGCTCCTGGACGGCCTCGAGGCCGAGCGCGAGCAGGGCATCACGATCGACGTCGCGTACCGCTTCTTCGCGACGCCGCGGCGCGCGTTCATCGTCGCGGATACACCGGGACACGAACAGTACACGCGCAACATGGCGACCGGCGCATCCACCGCCGACGCCGCGGTGCTGCTCGTGGACGCGCGGAAAGGCCTGCTGACGCAGACGCGCCGCCACGCCTACGTCTGCTCGCTGCTCCGCATCCGCCACGTCGTGCTCGTCGTCAACAAGATCGACCTGGTCGAGTGGTCGGCCGCGCGCTTCGACGCGATCGTCGCGGATTTCCTCGGGTTCGCGGGCAAGCTCGGCTTCGAGTCCGTGCAGGCGGTGCCCGTCTGCGCGCGGCACGGCGACAACGTGGCGGCGCGCTCCCGGCGCACGCCGTGGTACCGAGGCCCGACGCTCCTGGAGCTGCTCGAGACGCTCGAGGTCGAGCACGCGCTCTCGGCGAGGCCGTTCCGCTTCCCGGTGCAGTACGTCAACCGCCCCGATGCGAGCTTCCGCGGCTACGCGGGCACCGTCGCCACCGGGCGCATCCGCCGCGGCGACCCCGTGATCGTCGCAGTCTCGGGCCGGGCCAGCACTGTCGCGCGCATCGTCACCGCGGACGGCGACCTCGACGAGGCTGCCGCCGGGGACGCGATCACGCTCGTGCTCGCGGACGAACTGGATGTCGCACGCGGTGACCTGCTGGTGAGCCCGCGCCACCGGCCCGAGGTCGCCGACCAGTTCGCCGCACACGTGATCTGGATGGGTGGGGAACCGCTGCTGCCGGGGCGCTCCTACTGGATGCGCATCGGCACGCGCAGCGTGCCCGCGAGCGTGACGACGCTGAAGTACCAGGTGGACGTGGATACGCTGCAGTACTCGCCCGCGCGCAGCCTGGCCCTCAACGGCGTCGCCTTCTGCAACCTCGCGACCGGAGCCCCCGTCGCGTTCGACGCCTACGCCGACGACCGCGCCACGGGCGCGTTCGTCCTGATCGACCGCTACACGAACGCGACCGTCGGCGCCGGGATGATCGCCTTCGCCCTGCGCCGTGCAACCAACGTGCACCGGCAGGAGCACGCGGTCACGCGCGTGGCGCGCGCGCGCCTGAACGGCCACGGCTCCGGCATCGTGTGGTTCACCGGCCTGTCGGGTTCCGGCAAGTCCACGATCGCGAACCTCGTCGAGCAGAAGCTGCACGCGCGCGGCGTGCGCACCTACCTGCTCGATGGCGACAACGTCCGCCACGGCCTGAACCGCGACCTCGGCTTCACGGATCCGGACCGCGTCGAGAACGTCCGTCGCGTGGGCGAGGTCGCGAAGCTGTTCGTCGACGCGGGCGTGGTCGTGCTGTGCTCGTTCATCTCGCCGTTTCGCGCCGAGCGGCGCCTGGTACGCGAACTCGTGCCGGAGGGGGACTTCGTCGAGGTCTTCGTCGACGCGCCGCTGGAGGAGTGCATCCGGCGCGATCCGAAGGGCCTCTACGCCCGCGCGAAAGCCGGCGCGATCCCGAACTTCACGGGCATCGACTCGCCGTACGAGGTGCCGGAGCGGCCCGAGATCCGGATCGACACGACGGCCACCGGGGAGGCGGAGGCCGCGGACGCGGTACTGCGGCTGCTGGAGGCGCGGGGATTCGCGGGCTGAAGCTCGCCTGGTCGAGGTGCGCCCCGCGCAGCCCGACGAAGCGCACTCGCCCGCCCACGGCCGTACGCACGAGCCGCTCCACGACCCGCACGAACGCCGGCGAGCACGCCGAAGATCGGGGGCGCGCCCGCCGACGCCCGCCGGCTGCCCGCCACAGTCGTCCGGGACCGTGCGGCAAGTCACGGCCGGCGGGACGCCGCGCCCTTGTCCGGCTCGGAGCCCGTTCGGTAGCATCCGGGCCGCGCAGTACCGAACAGGGTCCCCCGTGCGTTTCCGGCAGTTCGTCGCCGCCGTCGTGCTGGTAGGCCAGGCCTTCGCCGCCTGGGCCGGCACGCCTGCGCGCACGCACTGCGACGAGGCGACCGCCGCACCGGCGGCGCCGGCCGTCGAAGCGGGTTCCGCCGCGGTGGATCACCCCTGCGGGATGTCGGAGCACGCTGCACCGATGTCTCCCGACGTCTCGATGTCAGGTGAAACGGCGGTCGCGACGGACTCGCCGGTCCTGCACGATGCGCCGGTTGCACCCGCCACCCCCGACGGTGGACCCGCCACGATCAGCGGTGGCTGCGCGTTCGACTGCTGCTGCATCGCCTTCGCACTCCCGCTGGGCGCCGCCGACGTCGGCAGCCCGCCTTCCGCCGTGTCCGACGCGCGCGGAGCCCACCGCGTGCCCGCGGCCGTTCTCGCGCGCGACCTCCGACCACCGATCGCCTGACTCTCCGTTCCCCGCGCGTCCCACGTGGACGCCCCCTCGATCGCGCGCCCGCATTCCGGGTCGCGCCTGCGGAGAGACGCTCGTGAGATTCCCGTCGACCTGCGCGTTCGTGCTGGGCGCCGCCCTGTTCGCCGCGCCCGCGATCGCCCGCCCGATCGCCTATGCCGACTCGACGACGCTGATGACCTCCTGGGTCCCCGACGCCGAGTTCGAGACGCTGCTGCTCTACGCGCCGGAGTACTGGCTGTCGTTCGGCCCGACGCACATGCGCGTGCAGAGCCACGATGGTCGGCACGAGCGCCGCTACACGACGTTCCGCGTGAACGGCCTTGCGAAGCGCTGGAACCTGCCGCGTGCGCAGGCCAACGCGTTCGGGTGGGCCTCGCTCGGCGGCGTTTCCGGCACGGGGCTCCGCGGCTCGCAGACCGTGTGGAACGCGGGGCTGCAGCTCGACTACGAGACGCGTCGCGTCTACTTCTCCGCGCAGACCGACTGGTACCGCAGCCGCGACACGCGCCATCGCTTCGACCAGTTCCAGGCGGGCATCGCGCCCTACGAGCACGACGTTGACGTGGTAGCGACCTGGTTCGTCGCGCAGGCGGAGCGCTCGACCGGCGTCCTCGACGAGGGCACCGACTACTCGCTGCTGCTGCGCCTCTTCAAGGGCACGACCTGGGTCGAGGCCGGCGTGGGCGAGGGCGGCAAGCTCGTCACCTACTTCATGTACACGTTCTGATCGGGAGCAGTTCCATGCGTACGCTCACCGCCTTGATCCTGTCCGTGGCGCTCGCGTGCGCCGCGCCGTTCGCCACCGCCAGCACCGCCGCCGGCGCTCGGACCGTCGAGGTCGGCGTCAACGGCCTCGTCTGCAGCTTCTGCGTGCAGGGCATCAACAAGCAGCTGCGCAAGTTCCCCGCGACGCAGGACGTGCTCGTGAGCCTCGAGCACGGGCTGGTCGCCGTGCAGGTCGCGGCCGGCAAGTCGCTCGGCGACGAGCAGATCCGCAAGGCGCTCGTCGATGCCGGCTATACGGTGACCTCGATCCAGCGCACGACGACGCCGCTCGCCGAACTGCGCGTGCGGCTGGCGAAGAAGTGAGCGCGGACGAACGGGCGCCTGCGGCGGTGGGTCGAGGCCCGATCGCGGGCATGGCCGGCAACGCCGCCGCCACCAGCGCGCTGCGTGGCAACGTGGCCGCCGCCGCGGCCGCGCTGCTGACGAGTTCCGGCACGCTGGTGTGCTGCGCGCTGCCGGCGCTGTTCGTCGCGCTCGGTGCCGGCGCCGCGCTCGCGGGGCTGGTCGGGGCGATCCCGCAGCTCGTGTGGCTGTCGCTGCACAAGGCCTGGGTGTTCGGTGCCGCCGGTGCGCTGCTGGTGCTCGCGGGCGCGCTGCAGTGGCGCGCCCGCTCGCTGCCTTGCCCGGCGGATGCCGCACTGGCGCGCCAGTGCGCCCGGCTGCGTCGGATCGGCCACGGCGTCTACGCGGCGTCCGTGGTCGTCTATGCGCTGGGTGCGGCGTTCGCCTTCGCGTTGCCCGCGCTGATGGGCGGCTGACGGACGACGCTCGTCGTGCCCCCGAAGCACCTGATGCTGATCCTGAGCGGCCACGCGCTCGAGGTCGCGACGCCACTGGCGTGCGCGTACCCGGGTTAGACTCGCCACCTCACGTCACGTCCAGGTGCTCCCGTGGCTTCCAGGTCCGTCATCGTCACCGGCGCCTTCGGCACCCTCGGACGCGCCGTCGTCCGGCGTCTCGCCGCGGCAGGCTGGCGCGTCGCCGCCGTCGACGTCTCGCCCTTGCCGCGTGGCGAACCGCTGCCGGAGGAGGTGTTCCCGGTCGGCGGTGTCGATCTCGGCAGTCTCGCGGCCGCCGAGGCCGGCGTCGCGCGCGTGGTCGAGCGGTTCGGCCGGCTCGACGCGCTCGTGAACGTGGCGGGCGGGTTCACGTGGCAGACGCTGGCGGACGGCGACGTGGACGCGTGGGACCGCATGTACGCGGTGAACCTGCGTACCGCCGTCGTCGCTACGAAGGCCGCGCTGCCGCACCTGCTCGCCGCCGGCGACGCGCGCGTCGTCAACGTGGGCGCGGGCGCGGCCAGCGCGAAGGCGGCCGCCGGCATGGGTGCCTACACTGCCTCGAAGACCGGCGTGCAGAAGCTGACCGAGAGCCTGAGCGCGGAGCTGAAGGACCGCGGCGTGAACGTCAACGCGGTGCTGCCGGGCACGATCGACACGCCGCAGAACCGTGCCGACATGCCGGACGCGGACACCACCCGCTGGGTCGCGCCGGAGGCGCTCGCCGACGTGATCCTGTTCCTGCTCTCGCCCGCGGCGCGCGCGGTGACGGGCGCGGCGATCCCGGTCTACGGGCGCGGCTGACACGGTCTTGGGAGGCGCCGCCGCGCGGCGGCGCCGTACGGGTCGCGCAGGGGAGACTGCGATGGGCGTCGGTGCGATCGAGTCGGTGACGATCGGCGTGAGCCGCCTCGACGAGGCGCTCGACCTCTTCCACGGGTTGATGCAGCTGCAGGTGGACGCGCGGTTCGCGTTGTCCGATTCGGCGCGCGCGGCGTGGCGGCTCGCACCCGAGGTGCGCGGCGAAGTGGTCGAACTGTCGTGCGGCGGCTACCCCGCGGGCCGTGTGCGGCTCGTGCAGTACGCGCCGGTGCCTGGGCGTCGCGTGCGCGTGCATCAGGGTCCGGGGCCGCTCGACGGTGCCGCGGACGTCGGTCCGAAGGCCGTGGACTTCTACGTGCCGGCGCCCATGCAGCGGTGGTACGACGCGATCGTCGCGCGCGGCTACTTGCCTCGTTCCGAGCCCGTCACGCACGAAGTCGGCGCGACGAAGAGCGAGGAGTTCGTGTTCTGGGGCCCGGACGGCGTGCCGCTGCTGCTGATGGTGGGGCACCGCCACTCGCCCGCCGAGATGCGGGAGCTGCCGCCGGGCACGAGCTTCGGCGAGGTGGCGACTATCTCGGTCGTCGGTGCGGACCTCGCGCGCACGCGCCACTGGTACGAGCAGGTGCTCGGGCTGGTGCCGATCGTGAACACGGAAACCGCCGAGGAATTCCGCGAGCTCGCGAACCGGCTGACCGGCGTGCCGCCCGAGACGCGCACGCACTGGCTGCTGTACGCCGAGCCCGGCGAACCGAGCGGCAAGATCCTCGTCGTCGTCTTCACGCCCTCGCACGGCAAGCGCCTCGCGGGTCGCATGCGTCCCGGACACCTGGGCTTCTCGCTGCTGACGCACTTCGCGGACGACCTCGAGGCGCTGCACGCGCGCCTGCAGGCCGCAGGGCACGGCGTGTTCCAGCCGCCGGTCGAGATCGACTGGAACGGGGCGCGCCGCCGCGTGCTGCTGGCGCACGGCCCGAACGAGGAACTGTTCGAGTTCGTCGAACGGCAGCGCGGATGAACGATGCGAGCCTCGCCGGGCGCGTCGCGCTCGTCACCGGCGCCAGTAGCGGCATCGGCCGTGCGACCGCGCGGCGCCTGGCTCGCGCCGGCGCCGTGGTCGTGGTGGCCGCGCGCCGCGCGGAACTCTGCGCGCAGGTCGTCGCGGAGATCGAAGCGGCGGGCGGTCGCGCGAGCGCGCATCCCGCCGACGTCACCGACTACGCGCAGATGGAAGGTCTCGTCGCGCACGTGCTCGAGCGCTACGGACGGCTGGACTGTGCGTTCAACAACGCCGGGAAGATCGTCGGTGCCGGTGCGCTCCACGAGGCCGACCCGGCGGGGTTCCGCGCGGCCTTCGACCTGAACGCGGGCGGGGTGTTCAATACGCTGCGCACCCAGCTGCCCGCGATGATCCGCGCCGGCCGCGGCGCGATCGTCGTGAACGCGGCGCTGTCGGGACTGCGCGGGCGTCCGAACCTCGGTCTCTACAGCGCCGCGAAGGCCGCGGCGCTCGCGCTCGCCCAGGTGGCGGCGCAGGAGGCCGGCCCGCACGGCGTGCGCGTCAACGCGATCGCGCCGGGCTACGTCCGTTCGGAGGCCTGGAATGCCATTCTCGGGCCGCACGCCGACGCGCTCGCGCAAGGCGTGCCGCAACGCCGGATCGGATCGCCCGAGGAGGTGGCCGAGACGGTACTCTGGCTGCTCGGCGACGGCGCCTCCTACGTCAACGGCGCCGTGATCCCGATCGACGGCGGTCTGCGACTGGCCTGACCCGCGCCGGGCAAGCGTTGCGTTGGATGCGAATGGCGCCCGCCTGGCGTCGAGGTACGATTTCATTGCGACGCGAGAGGAATGCCATGCGGGCAACGGATCGGCCCGGCGACGGCGCTCCGGCCTGGTCGGCGCCTTCTCCTGAAGGAATCGCCCCGCGGCCCGCGGTGCCGCCGGAGAGCGCGCCCGTCGATGGCCCGGCGGCGTCCCCTGCAGCGGACGCCTTCCACGAGCTGATCCGCAGCGATCCCTCCGGGGTGTACGCAGTCGATCCCGAGCTGCGGATCGTGGAAGTCAGCGCCGGCGCGCGGCGCGTGCTCGCGGCGCACGAGCCGCTGGTCGGTCGCGACGTCAGCGACCTCCTGCGCGCCGCCTGGCCCGAGCCGCAGGCGTCCGAAGCGGTCGCACGCTTCCAGCGGGTGCTCGTCACCGGCGAACCCTGCGTCGCGCCGCCGGTCACCGAGGTTCCTCCGGATCTCGACCCCGAGCTGGCGTTCGCTTGGCGGCTCGACCGCATCCTGCTGCCGGACGGGCGGTTCGGCGTCGCCTGCCGCTTCCACGACCTGGGCGAGCGGCTGCGTCTCGAGCGCGCGCTGCGCGACAGCGAGCAGCGGCTGCGCACGGTGCTGACCGCGCTCGACGAGGGCTACTGCGTCTGCGAGCTGGTCTACGACGCCGCCGGACGGCCGGTCGACTACGAGTGGCTCGAGGTGAACCCGCTGTTCGAGACGATGACCGGCCTCGCGAACGCGGTCGGCACGCGCGCGTACGAACGCATCCCGAACCTCGAGCCCCACTGGCTCGAGAGCTACACGCGGGTGGCGCTGGGCGGCGAGATGCTGCGCTGCGAGCAGCACTCCGCGGCGATGGGCCGGTGGTTCGACGTGTTCGCGATGCCGGTGCCGCCGCATGGCCGCTTCGCGGTCGTATTCCGCGACGTCACCGCGCGCCGCGCCGCGGAACTGGAGCGCAAGCGCAGCCGCGCGGTGCTCGACGCGGTGCTCGAGTCGCTGCCGGTCGGCGTGATCATCGCGGACGAGAACGGTCGGCTGCTGCGCTGGAATCGCGCCAACCGACACCTGTGGGGTCTCGAGGGTGTCGACCCCCAGTCCACCGACGGCATCGAGAAGTACGCCGAGTGGCAGGGCTGGTGGTACCCGGACGGCCCGCAGCTGCAGGCGCACGAGTGGGGGATGGCGCGTGCGCTGCTGAACCGCGAGGTCGTCCTCGGCGATCTCGTCGAGATCCAGCCTTTCGACGGCTCGCCACGCCGCGTGATCGTCAACCTGGGAGCGCCGGTGCTGCTGCCCGACGGCGAACTGGCCGGCGCGGTGGTCGCCCAGACCGACGTGACCGAGAGCCTGCGTGCCGAGGAGGCGCTGCGCGAGGCCAATCGCCGCAAGGATGAGTTCCTCGCCACCCTCGCGCACGAACTGCGCAACCCGCTGGCGCCGATCCGCAACGCGGCGCAGCTGCTCGGCTCGCCCAAGCTGACGTCCGAGGCGCTCGACTGGGCCCGCCACGTCATCCAGCGGCAGGTGCGCCACATGGCCTACCTGCTCGACGACCTGCTCGACGTCGCGCGCATCACGCGCGGCAAGCTGGAGCTGCGCCGGCAGCACGTGCTGCTCTCCGCCGTGGTCGACGCCGCGATCGAAACCGCGCGACCGGCGATCGACGCGAAGCGCCACTCGTTCGCGGTCGCGCTGCCGGCCGGCATGGTCGAGCTCGACGCCGACCCGCAGCGGCTCGCGCAGGTGATCGCGAACCTGCTGACGAACGCGGCGAAGTACACCGACCCGGGCGGGTCGATCGCGCTGGTCGCCACGCTCGAGCCGGGCGAAGTGCGCATCGGCGTGCGCGACGACGGCATCGGCCTGTCGCGCGAGGCGCTCGACTCGATCTTCGGGATGTTCTCGCAGGTGGACGACGCGCGGCACCGTTCCGAAGGCGGCCTCGGCATCGGGCTCGCCCTCGTGAAGGGTCTCGTCGAGCTGCACGGCGGGCGGGTCGAGGCCCACAGCGACGGCGTCGGGCGCGGCAGCGAGTTCGTGGTGCGCCTGCCGTTGCGGCCGGCAGCGGCCGCGGCGGTCGAGTCCGCGCACGGGGGCGCATCGGCGGCGCCGGGCTGTCGCGTGCTGCTCGCCGACGACAACCGCGACGCGGCCGAGAGTCTCGCGATGCTGCTGCAGATGGCGGGGCACGAGGTGCGCATCGCGCACGACGGCGTCGCGGCCGTCGAGCTCGCCGCGCAGTTCCGCCCGGACGTCGCCCTGCTCGACATCTGCATGCCGGGGCTCGACGGCTACGCGGTCGCGCGGACGATCCGCGCGCAGCCGTGGGGCACCGCCCCGCATCTCGTCGCGCTGACCGGCTGGGGCCAGGAGGAGGACCGCCGGCGCTCGCGCGAGGCGGGCTTCGACGAGCACCTGACGAAGCCGGTGGACCCGGCGCGGGTCGAGGAGCTGGTGGCGAGGCACGCGGCCGCGCGCGCCACGGCCGGAGGCTGATTCGCGCGCGCCGGGGCTCGCGGCTGGTTTGCCGACGTCGCCCGACGCTCAGCCCTTCGGCGCCGACGCTGCCTTCATCGCCGCCGCGATCTCCCACGGGTTCGGGTTGCGCCGCAGCGTCAGCCCGCCGTTCACCTGCAGCACCTGGCCCGTCACGAAGCTCTCGTCCGTCGCGAGCCACAGCGCGGCGTTCGCGACGTCCTCGCTCGTGCCGATGCGGCCGAGGGGATACTCCTTCCTGAACAGCTCGACGAGGCCCGGCGTGTTCATGTCGCGCTCGGTCATCGGCGACTCGGTGAGGCCGGGCGCGATCGAGTTCACCTTCACGCCCTTGCCGCCGAACTCGTTCGCGAAGCAGCGCACGAGCGCGTCGGCGCTCGCCTTGGTCGCGATGTACGCGGCGTGGTGGTAGAGCAGTGCGTAGACCGAGGCCGACGAGATCGTGATCACGGAGCCGCCGCCCGTCTTCGCCATCCGGCCGACGAAGGCCTGCAGGAAGAAGTAGGGGCCCTTGAACTGCAGCGCGCTCAGGCCGTCGAGCTGCTCTTCCGTGGTCTCCATCAGCTTCACGAGCAGGCCCCAGCCCGTGCAGTTCACCGCGACGTCGATGCGGCCCGTCTCGGCCTGCGCAAAGTCCGCGAGCGCCTCGACCTCGGCCTTCTTCGTGATGTCGCAGACGGCGTAACGGCCGCCGATCTCGGCGGCGAACTCCGCGAGCGGGCCTTCGTTGCGGCCGGCGACGACCACCTTCGCGCCCTCCGCGGCGTAGCGCCGCGCGATCACCTGACCCATGTTGCCTTTGCCGGCGGCGCCGAGCACCACCGCGACCTTGCCGTCGAGACGACCCATCGTTGGCTCCTTCGTGCGCGTCAGCCGAGCGTGCGAACGGGGTCGCGCCCGTCCCAGCCCTCGCTCCTGCGCTTGATCCAGGCGTAGAACTTCGCGAGGTTGTCGCGCGGTTCGTAGAGTTCCAGCATGTGGCCGAGCTCGGCGCTCGTGTCCACCATCGCGAAGCGCGTGCCGTCGGCGGTCTCGGCGTCGAGCGCGATCGCGCGGCCGCGCGCCTGCCAGTGCGCCAGCGCCGCGGCGAGGTCGGGCACGAAGTGCGCGACGTGGTGCACGCCGGACTCGTGCGGCGCGTAGAGGTCGCGCAGCGCGGACGGCTCGTCGCCGTGCTGCGTGATCAGTTCGATCATCAGGCTTCCGCCCTGGCCGTACGCGCTCGTGTGGTCGAAGCGCGTGGGCGTGCCGCGGTACGACGACCGCGCGAGCGGGATGTGCTCCATCACGTAGAACGGCCCCCACCCGAACTCGCGCGCGAACCGCTCGGCGGCCGCGCGCGGGTCGGGGACGTGGTAGGCGATCTGGACGGGCCCGCTCACTTGCCGTCGACGGAGAACGCGGCCAGCACGTTGCCCGGCATGTGCATGTAGAGGCCGTAGCCCGAGTTCACGTACACCATGCCGTCGTACACGACCGGGCCGCCGCCGCCGATCGAGCCGCCGATCGCCTTCGCGCCCGACAGCGACGGCATCGGCTCGGTGGTGTCGAAGTTCCACAGCACTCGGCCGGTGAGGGTGTCGTAAGCGCGCACGCGGCCGTCCATGTGGCCCGCGAACACCGCGCCGGGGATCGCCGCGATCGAGGCGAGGATGCCCGGATCGCAGAACTGCCGCCCGCGGCAGACGTCGTCCGCGCGGGTCTCCCAGAGCAGCTTGCCGGTCTTCGGATCGAGCGCGTACATCCCGGGCCGGATCGGGCCCGCGGCGGCATCGCGCTCCTTCGACGACAGGTCGCCGGTGTCCTTCATGTCGGAGATCGGCACGTAGAGCCGTTCGCCGTCGAACGCCATGCCGAACTGGATGCCGCCCTGGATCGAGCCGCGACCGACGCGGTTCTGCCACAGCCCGCCCTTCGTCGGGTTCTCGGGGTCCATCGCGAGCGCCACGCCGCTCTTCAGGCCCACCATGATCCGCTCGGTGCCGTCGGCGAGGCGCACCAGCATCGTGCCGGAGCCGATGTCGTAGTCCGGCCCCGGGTTCTCGGGGCAGGAATCGGAGCCGATCATGCAGCCGACGTTCCACGCGTCGCCCGGCACCACCTGCCATTCCCAGCGCACCTTGCCGGTCGCGAGGTCGAGCGCGATCACCGCGTTGCTGCGGTGATTGGCCGGGCCCGTGTAGTTGTTGCCGGTGCCGACGTAGAGCAGCCCGCGCTTCGGGTCGAGCGAAGGCGTGTTCCAGATCGCGGCGCCCGACGGCGACATCACCGCCGCGCCGGACCTGCGGGTGCCGACCTGCTTCGGCTCCTCCTCGATCATGTAGGTCTTCCAGCGCTGCTCGCCGGTCTTCGCATCGAGCGCGAGCACGCTGCCGCGGAAGGTGCAGCAGGCGTAGTTCGGGTCGATCACCGCCTCCTCGAGCGAGGAGACCGGCACGTAGAGCGTGCCGCGGAAATACACGGGCGAGCCCGTGATCGTCGCGCTCGGGTGGTCGTCGGCGCGCACGCGCCAGACCGGCTCGCCCGTGAGCGCATTGACCGCGTGCACGCGGCCGATCAGGTCGCCGAAGAACGCGAGCGGCGGTCCGCCCTTCGCGTCCGCCGCGGACTGCACCATCACCGGCGTGCGCACCTCGGCGCTGTTGCGGAAGGTCCAGCGGACGCAGCCGGTCTTCGCGTCGAGCGCGTAGACGGTGCCGTCCTGGCTGCCGGTGTAGAGCGCGCCGTAGGCGAACGTCGGCCGCGAGCGCACGCGCAGCGCGGAAGGATACGCGAGCGCCCACTTGAGCTTCAGACGCGGCACGTCGGAGGCCGGGAGCTGCGCGACGTCGCCGCGCACGAAGTGCACGTTCTCCGGCGTGAAGCCCCAGCCCTGGATCGCGGGCGGCCGCGAGGTGTCGAACTTCGCGGCGTCGCCGGTGCACATCGGCGCGGGCAGCACGCGCGCCTGGCCGACCGGCTGGCCGGACAGGAACTCCGCGACCTGGTGCTTCTCGGCGTCGGTGAGGCCCGCGGCCATCGCCTGCGGCGCCATGATGCCGGTCTTCAGCGACGCGTAGATCGACTCGGGCGAGACCATCTCGAGGAAGACGCGCGACGGCGCCTTCGCGACCTGGCCGTCGTGGCACTGCGCGCAGGCGCGCGCGTAGACCTTCGCGCCGGGCGTCTGCGAGCGGTCTCCGGGCGCCGCGGGCTGCGCCTTGGAGAGCTTCGCCATTTCGTCCTCGTCGCCGTCGTCGTCGTCGTCGGCCGGCGCGGTCGCGGCGGGTGCACCGCCCGCGGGCGTCGCGGCGAAGGCAGGCAGCGTGACGGCCAGCGCCCAGAGGGCGAGCGTGGAGAGAAGCCAGGCGTGCTTCATGCGATGTCCCCCTCGATTCTCGCGGAGCCCGCGCGGTCGCGCCGCGCGGTGCCCACCCGTGCCCGCTGCGGTCGCGGCCTCAGAGCCGCCGCAGCGGATCCCTGCCGTCCCAGCCGTCGGCGGCCTTCTTCACCATCGCGAAGAAGCCGTCGATCGCCGGGCCGTGCTCGATCAGTTCGATCATCCCGCCCGGGTGGCCGCCGGGCAACTCGTCGGTCTCGACGTAGGCGAAGCGGATGCCGTTCGCGGTCTCCCCGTGCTGCGTCGGGCGGATGCCGCGTGCTGCGAGCGTCGCGAGGTCGGCGTCGACGCTCCTCGTCATCACGCCGAGGTGCTGCAGCCCGCTGCCCTTCGCCCGCGCGAAGTCCGTGTAGATGGTCCGGACCGAGGCGTCGCTCTGCTGGATCAGCTCGACCTGCACCGCGCCCCACTGCGCGAGCGCGGCGCTCATCGTGAACTTCACTGGGCTGCCGCGATACTCGCAGCGGCCCGCGCCGAAGTCGATGTTCTCGAGCACGAAGAACGGGCCGACGCCGAGGCTCGCCCAGTGCCGGGCGGCGGCCTCGAGGTCGGGCACCACGAAGCCGAGCTGCATCACGGGGCCGAAGAGGGTCATCTGCGCTCCTCGAACGGGGGGCCTGTGCCCTCGTTCAGCCGACGAACTCGTAGAACTGCAGGTCCATGCCGGCCGCGCCGCCGTCGAGGCACTCGAGGATCGGCGGCACGAGGCGGTCGTGGAACGGCGTGCCCTGGTGGTACTTGAAGGCCGCCTCGTCCTTGAAGCGCGCGTACACCGCGTAGACGCCCGGCTTGTCGACCGCGCGGATCACGTCGTAGACGATCGTATCCGGCTCGTGGTCGTGCGTCAGCTTCGAGAGTTCCTGCTGCAGGCGCTCGAAGTCCGCTTCCTTGCCCGGCTTCACCTTCAGCGTCGCGAAGAAGATCTTCATGCGGTTCCTCGTGTCTCCTCGTGCGTTCCGCGCGGCCTCGCCGCGGTGCGGCGCGCCGGCGCCGGCACCGCCGGCGGTCTCACTCCTCCAGTCCCAGCTCCTTGACGAGCCCGGTCCGGAGCCTGAACTTCTGGATCTTGCTGGACGACATCGGCCACTCGGTCACGAACCGCACGTGGCGCGGCACCTTGAAGCTCGAGATCTCGCGCTTGCAGTGCGCGATCAGCTCCTCTTCGGTCGCCGTCGCGCCCGGCTGCAGCTCGACGAACGCGGCCGGCACCTCGACGTACTTGGCGTTGGGGATGCCGACCACCTGCGCGAGCTTCACCGCGGGGTGCCGCTGCAGGTGCGCCTCGATCTCGGCCGCGGCGACGTTCTCGCCGCCGACCTTCAGCATGTCCTTGAAGCGGCCGTGGAACAGGATCGTGCCGTCGTCGTCGAGCGAGCCGATGTCGCCCGTGTGGAACCAGCCGTCCTCGTCGAGCGCCTGTTTCGTCTTCGCGGCGTCGCGATAGTAGCCCTCGAACAGGCTGTAGCCGCGGACCAGCACCTCGCCGCGCAGGCCGTTGTGCAGGTCGTGATTGGTCTCGGGGTCGACGATGCGCACCTCGAGGCCCGGCAGTGGCCGGCCGAGGCGCGAGATGCGGCGCGTCTCCGCCTCGTCCGGCGAGCCCGTGCAGACGGTGCCCGAGGCTTCCGTCATGCCGAAGCTGCCGACCTGGATCGCCTCCGGCATCGCCGCCATGATCGGCTCGGCCACGCCCGGCGGCTGCACCGCGAAGTTCGAGTTCATGAGCCTGAGGCTCGTGAGGTCGCGCTTCGGGAAGTCGGGGTGGTAGATCAGCCCCTGCATGATGGTCACGAACGACGGATAGGCGGCCGTCACCTTGTATTCCTCGAGCATCTTGAGCGCGACGCCCGCGTCGAAGTAGCCCATCGTCAGGTAAGTGCCGCCGACGTCGAAGATCGCCAGCATCGGCAGCACCGCCGCGATGTGGAACATCGGCAGCGGCGACCACAGCGAGTCGCGGTGCGTGAGGCGGTAGCGGTGCCGCCCGAGCGCGATCGAGTTGCGCACCTGCGCCTCGTGCGTGATCAGGCAGCCCTTCGGGTTCGCGGTCGTGCCCGAGGTGTAGAGCATCAGCGCCACGTCGCGCACGCGCACGCGCAGGCGCGTCTCGTGCACCTTCTGCTCCGGCACGTCCTCGCCGGCGGCGACGAACTCCGCCTCGGAGAGGAACCCGGGCCGGGTGCTCCTGCCGCACAGCACGATGTTGCGCAGCTTCGGCGCGGCCGCCACCGTCAGCTTGTGCGGATTCTTCTGCGCGGCGAGGTCCGGCAGCGCCTGCTCGAGGCGCTCGACGAAGTTCACCTGCTCCGCGATCGAGTCGGTCGTGATCAGGGTGACGAGGTCGCCGTTCTCGATCACGTAGCCGATCTCGGCGGATCGGTACCGCGCGTTGATGGGCACGATCACCGCGCCGCACATCGCGATCGCGAAGTAGAGCTCGACGAACTCCGGGCACGTGTGCATCAGGATGCCGACGTGGTCGCGGGGCTTCACCCCCAGCGCGATCAGGCTGCGCGCCCGGCGGATCGCGCGCTCCGCGAGCTCGGCGTAGGTGTAGCGCGACTCGGGGAAGACCAGCGCCAGCTTGTCCGGGTCGCGGTCGGCCGCGGTCAGCAGCAGGTCGCCCATCGTCGTGACGGAGATCCGGAGCCGGCCCAAGTCTTCGCCGGCATAGGCCTCGAACGGCACCGTCGGCGACGTGGAGACGAGCGGCTTCGCGGTGTCGGGCGCGGCGGCCCGCGGCTTGGCAGACATGGAACCCCCTCCGTCACGCTCTGGCCCTTGGGCGTGAACACCCGCACACTACCACTCGCGGTTGTCCGAAAGAAACAGTCAGTCCTGTTTCTTTTGCGCGGCGGCCCCGCCTATACTGGCGGCCGGTATTACCGAGGACCGTCCATGACAGCGCTGGGCAAGGCGGCACGCCTGCCGCTCGAACCGCCGAAGCAGTGGGGCTATACCGACGAGCAGTTGGCGACCCACCCGCTCGCGTTCCGGGACGACCTCTTCAGGGACCAGGTGTTCCTGATCTCCGGCGGCGGCAGCGGCATGGGCCGCGGCATGGCCTACCTGCTGACCCGCCTCGGTGCGCAGGTGATGATCTGCGGCCGGCGGGCCGAGAAGCTCGAGGAGACCGCCGCCGGGATCCGCCAGCACCTCGGCAAGGAGATCGGCACGCGGGCGATGACGATCCGCGACCCCGAGCAGGTCAACGCGCTGGTCGCGGAGACCTTCGACCGCTTCGGTCGGCTCGACACCCTCGTGAACAACGGCGGCGGCCAGTTCCCGCAGGCGGCGCTCGAGTACTCGGTGAAGGGCTGGAACGCCGTCATCGACACGAACCTGAACGGCACGTGGTACATGATGCAGGCGGCCGCCCGGCAGTGGCGGGACCGCGGCCAGCCCGGGAACATCGTCAACATCGTCGCCGTGGTCAGCCGCGGCATGCCGCAGGTGGCCCACACCTGCGCGGCCCGCGCGGGCGTCATCTACCTCAGCAAGACGCTGGCGACCGAGTGGGCGCCGCTCAGCATCCGCGTCAACTGCGTGGCCCCGGGCTCGATCGCGACCGAGGGCCTGAACGTCTACCCGCGCGCCGCGGCCGAAGCGTTCGCGCAGTCGAACCCGATGCTGAAGATGGGCGACGTGTTCGACATCGCGAACGCGGTCGCCTACCTGTCGTCGCCCGCGACGGGCTCGTTCATCACCGGCGAACTGCTCGCCGTGGACGGCGGGCGCCAGCAGTGGGGCGAGGACTGGCCGGGCGGGATCCCCGAGTACTTCCGGGTCAGCTCGCGCTGAGCAACGCTGCGCGGGGCCGATCGCCCGCGACAGCGCGCCGGCAGGAGCGCCGCAACGCGCGCCCTCCGGGTCCCACTACCCTCGGGGTCCGTCGCTCCGCGACGCCCTCCCGAGTGCGATGCCGGACCCGCTGCTCGCGATACTCGGCACCGCGGCCGTGTTCCTGCTCGGTGCGGTGTTCGCCGCGAACCTGTCGACGCCCGAGCGCAGGCTCGTGCAGACGCCGGCGCGGCTCTACGGCACCGACGCGCCGGACTTCCGCCGCGCGCTCGGCGTGCTGCTGGGCCCGGGCCTCGCGTCCGGCAACCGCGTCGACACGCTGCTGAACGGCGACCGGATCTTCCCCGCGATGCTGGAGCCGATCCGGGGCGCGCGCGTGCGCGTCCTGCTGGACTGGGTCGGCTCGCGCGACAGCGACGAGGCCGCGATCCGCTGCCTGCGCGACTTTGAGGGCTCAGTTCCCGTTCCGCACCGGGCGGTCGTCGCGCACCGTCGTCCGCGGCGTGGAAGAAGTGGGCTGAACCCTTTTCTCACCAGTCGAGTTCCACCTCGACCGGCAGGTGATCGGAGAGCCCGCGCGGCAGGTCGGCGATCCGCGTGCGCGCGACCAGCGACCGCGGCCGGCACAGCACGCGGTCCAGCGCCAGCAGCGGCCGCCAATCCGGGAAGCTGGCCGGCGTGTCGACGAGGTGCAGGTGGCGGTGCGTCGCGAGCCGCAGCAGCCGCGCGGAGAGCGCGTTGAGGTCGCCGAGGGCGGCGACCGGTTCGGGCGACGCGGCGGTCAGCGTCGCGATCCGGCGTACCTGCAGCACACGGGCCCACGGCGCGAGGTCGAGGTGCGCCGCGATCAGGCGCAGCCGGCCGCGCGGCCGCTCGAGGCAGGCCGTCAGCACGCGCCGCAGTTCCAGCCCGCCGTACCGCACGTCGTGGGTGCACTCGTCGTGCAGGGGCAGGCGCGACAGCAGCGCGTGGCCGTAGCGGCTCGCCGCACGCGGGATCGTCGTCGCCTCGAGCTGGAAGGGAAACGCCTCACGCAGGCGTTCCAGCGGCTCCTCGCGACCGACGCCGCGCGTCTCCACCTCCTGCAGCGCGACGACGTCGGCGTCGCACGCAACGAGCGCCGCGAGGATCGGCTCGACCGTCAGCCGATACGCACCGGAACGGAATCCGTGCACGTTCCAGGTGAGCAGTCGAAGGGGGCGGCGCTTCATCGCGACACGATGCCCCGCGGTCCGGCCCGCCGGGCGCCGCGCCTTGCGATTGCAGCCGCCGGGCCTGCGCGATCGGCGCCCCGAGGGTTGCCGATCGCGCGGCCGGGCTAGCCGGGCAGTCTCGAGAGGTCGGCGACGCGCAGGAACAGCGTGCGCAGGCCCGCCAGCAACGCGAGGCGATTGGCGCGCACGGCCGGGTCGTCGGCCATCACCATCACCTTGTCGAAGAACGCGTCGACGGCGGTGCGCAGCGTCGCGAGCCGCTGCATCGCGCTCGCGTAGTCGCGGGCGTCGAGCATTCGCTCGGCCGCGGGGCGCACGCGCTCGAGTGCGGCGTGGAGTTCGCGCTCGGCGCCGTCCTGCAGCAGTTCGCTGCGGAGCGTCGTCGCGTCCACCGCGACGTTCGCCTCCACGGCCTTGCGCAGGATGTTCGCGATGCGCCTGTTGGCGGCCGCGAGCGCCGCCGCGTCCGGCAGCTGGAGGAACGTCGCGAGCGCGCGCAGGCGCGCGTCGAAGTCGAGCGGCGAGGCGGGACGGCGGTCGAGCACCGAGTCGAACATCTCGGTCGTGATGCCGTCCGCGCCTTCGAGGTAATGCGCGCGCAGCCGCTCCATGACGTAGTCGTAGACCTCGGCGGCCACCGGGTCCGGGTTCAGCCGCGCGACGCCTGCCGGCCGCGGCTTGCCGGCCTTCTCGGCATTCGCGATCGCGACGCGCTCGATGTCGTCGCGCGCCGCCGCGAGCGCCGCGTCGATCGTCGCGGGCAGGTCGAGGTCGAGCCGCTTCTCGAGCACGAGACGCAGCACGCCGAGCGCGGCGCGGCGCAGCGCGAACGGGTCCTTGGTGCCCGAGGGCTTCTGCCCGATCGCGAATATGCCGACGATCGTGTCGAGCTTGTCGGCCAGCGCGAGCGCGGTGCCGACGCCCGTCGCGGGCAGGCGGTCGCCCGCGAAGCGCGGCAGGTACTGTTCGCCCATCGCCGCGGCGACGTCGGCGGGTTCGCCGTCGTGCCGTGCGTAGTACGTGCCCATCGTGCCCTGCAGTTCCGGGAACTCGCCGACGAGACCGGTCAGCAGGTCGCACTTCGCGAGCTCGGCGGCGCGGGCGGCGAGCGCCGCGTCCGCGCCCGCGAGTGGCGCGAGGCGCTGCGCGAGGGCGCCGACTCGCGCAGCCTTGTCGGCGTACGAGCCGAGCTGCGCCTGGAAGGTGACGGCGGCGAGTTGCTCGCGGCGCGCAGCCAGCGGCTGCCTGCGGTCCGTGTCCCAGAAGAACGCGGCGTCCGACAGGCGCGGGCGCACGACGCGCTCGTTGCCGGCGCGAACCTGCGCGGGGTCGCGGCTCTCGAGGTTCGCGACCGTGATGAACAGGGAGGTGAGGCGGTCGGCAGCGAGTCCCCGCGTCGGGCCTGCGCTGCCTTCGGCAGCGCATTCCCGGGTCGGAAAATAGCGCTGGTGATCCTGCAGCGTCGCGATCAGCACCTCGGGCGGCAGCTCGAGGAAGCGCTCCTCGAAGCGCCCGGCCAGCGGCACCGGCCACTCGACCAGCGCCGTCACCTCGTCGAGCAGCGCGTCCGCGACGATCGCCTCGACCCCGTGCTCCGCCGCCAGCGCGTGCACGCCGGTGCGGATGCGCTCGCGGCGCGCGGCGAAATCGGCGATCACCGAGCCTGCGCTCTCCAGCTTCTTCGCGTACGAGGCCGGGCTCGTCAGCCGGATCTCCTTCGGCGCCATGAAGCGGTGACCGCGCGTGCGGTCCGAGGCTTCGACTCCGAGGATCGTCGCCGGTACGACCTCGGCGCCGAACAGCATCACGACCCAGTGCACGGGGCGCACGAACTCCGCGGTGCCGCCGCCCCAGCGCATGCGCTTGGCGATCGGCAGCCTGTCCAGCGAGGCCTGCACGAGGCCGGCGAGCAGCGAGGCGGTCTCCGCGCCCGGCTTCGTGCCGACGTAATGGAGGAACTCGCCCTTCGCTTCCTGCACGCGGCCGAGTTCCGCGACCGCGACGCCGCAGGATTCCGCGAACGCGGTCGCGGCGCGAGTCGGCTTGCCGGTCGCGTCGAACGCGGCCGACACGGGCGGGCCCTTGCGCCTGATCTCCTGGTCGGGCTGGCGTTCCGCGACCTTCTTCACGAGCACCGCGAGGCGGCGCGGCGCGGCGTAGGGCTGGACCGCACCGTGCTTCACGCCCGCAGCCGCGAGCCCCGCGACGACGCCGTCGGTGAAGGCCTGCGACAGGGCAGGCAGGGACTTCGGCGGCAGTTCCTCGGTGCCGATCTCGACCAGGAAGTCGCGCGTGCTCATGCCAGCCTCCGCGCGTTCGAGGTGGCGCCCGCGGACGGCATTTCGCCGAGCGGCAGGGGTGCCGCGACGTCCACGCCCCGCACCGCCTGCTTCGTCATCGGGAAGCCGAGCGCTTCTCGGCTCCTGTAGTACGCCTCGGCCACGCCGCGCGCCAGCGTGCGCACGCGGAGGATGTAGCGCTGGCGCTCAGTCACCGAGATCGCGCGGCGCGCGTCCAGCAGGTTGAACGTGTGCGAGGTCTTGAGCATGCGCTCGTACGCGGGCAGCGCGAGCGGGATCTCGAGCAGCCGCCGGCACTCCGCCTCGAACGCGTCGAACTGCCGGAACAGCTCCGCCGTGTCCGCGTACTCGAAGTTGTACTTCGACTGCTCGACCTCGTTCTGGTGGTAGACGTCGCCGTAGGTCACGCGGCCGAGCGGGCCGTCGGTCCACGTCAGGTCGAACACGCTCTCGACGCCCTGCAGGTACATCGCGAGGCGCTCGAGACCGTAGGTGATCTCGCCCGACACCGGCCGGCAGTCGAGACCACCCACCTGCTGGAAGTAGGTGAACTGCGTGATCTCCATGCCGTTCAGCCAGATCTCCCAGCCGAGGCCCCATGCGCCGAGCGTGGGCGACTCCCAGTTGTCCTCGACGAGGCGGATGTCGTGCGTGGTCGCGTCGATGCCGATCGCGGCCAGCGAGCCGAGGTAGAGGTCGATGATCTCCGCCGGCGACGGCTTGATGATCACCTGGAACTGGTAGTAGTGCTGCAGCCGGAACGGGTTCTCGCCGTAGCGGCCGTCGGTCGGGCGGCGCGACGGCTGCACGTAGGCCGCGCTCCACGGCTCCGGGCCGATCGCGCGCAGGAAGGTCGCGGTGTGGAACGTGCCTGCGCCCATCTCCATGTCGTAGGGCTGCAGCAGCACGCAGCCCTGGCGCGCCCAGTAGGTCTGCAGCGCTAGGATCAGGTCCTGGAAGGTGCGGGGCTTCTCGGCGGGCGCGTTGCGGGGCATGGAAAGCCTTGAAAAAGACGGGGATTACGGCGCTCTGGCGGGCCGGCGAGTATAGCGGAGGGGGCTGCGCGGCGCGTGCCGGCGGGTCGCCGGGGCGAATGCCGACGGGCGCGCGAGGACGGGCAGGCCGCGCGGTCGGCGGCTGGAGGCCGGGCGGGCGAGCGTGGCTGGCCGCGCAGTCACCGTCGTGCAATCCTCGCGCCGATTTCCGTCCCGGGAGGCCCGTCCGATCACCACCACCTTCGCGGCCGTCCCGGCTTCGCGCCTCCACGATGCGGTGGCCGAGCGCGCCCGCGAACGCACCGGGCTGAGCGGCATCCATCCGCTCGAAGACGCACGCGCGGCCTTCGCCGCGCGCGTCGCACTCGCCGAGGTGGCCGAGCGCAGCCTCGACGTTCAGTACTACATCTGGAAGGACGACGTCTCGGGCCGGCTGCTGATGGAGGCGCTGCGTCGCGCGGCCGCGCGCGGCGTGCGCGTGCGCCTGCTGCTCGACGACAACAACACCGCGGGGCTGGACCGCATGCTGGCCGCGCTCGACGCCGACCCGCACGTCGAGATCCGCCTCTTCAACCCGTTCCGCAACCGCGCGCTCCGCGCGCTCGGCTACCTCACCGAGTTCCCGCGCCTGAACCGGCGCATGCACAACAAGTCGTTCACGGCCGATGGCGTCGCGACGATCGTCGGAGGGCGCAACGTCGGCGACGAGTACTTCGCCGCCGGTGGCGCCCTGGAGTTCTACGACCTCGACGTGATGGCGGTCGGCGCCGTCGTGGCCGACGTCGCGCGCTCCTTCGACGAGTACTGGAACAGCGAGTCCGCGTATCCCGTCGAGACCCTCCTGCCGCGCGCGATGGCCGGCGAGGTCGCGCGCTTCGTCGCGCGCGGAGTGGCGGCGATCGAGAGCGAGGAGTCGGCCGGCTACGCGCGATGGGTCGCCGAGTCGCCGGCGGTACGCGATCTTCTCGGCGGGCGGCTCGAGGTCGAGTGGGCGGAGGCGCATCTCGTGGTGGACGACCCGGCCAAGGCCCTCGCGCGCGCGCGCCCCGAGCGCTGGCTGCTGAACTCGCTCGACGCGCTCGCCGGCGAAGCGCGGCGGGAACTGCACGTCGTGTCGCCCTACCTCGTGCCGACGCGGCGCGGCGTCCGGGAGTTCGACGGCCTCGTGCGCCGCGGCGTCCGCATCTCGGTCCTGACGAACGCGTTCGAGTCCACGGACGTCGCCGCCGTGCACGCGGGCTACGCGAAACGCCGCCGGACGCTCCTGGACAGCGGCGTGACGCTCTACGAGCTGCGGCGCGATTTCGCGCCACTGCCCGTGGCGCGGGTAGCGGGGCGTGGCCGGGGCGGTGCCGGAGACGGCGGCGGCTCTGCCGGCGTGGCGCACCGGCTGCGCGCGCCCGGCAGCGCGAGCCTGCACGCGAAGACCTTCGCGATCGACCGCGAGCGGCTCTTCGTGGGTTCGTTCAACTTCGACCCGCGGTCTGCCGCGCTCAACACCGAGATGGGGCTGCTGATCCGTTCCCCGCGACTCGCCGGTCGTCTCGCCACGCTGTTCGACGAGGATGTTCCGGCCGCTTCCTACCGTGTCCGCGTGGGTGCAGGCGGCGGGCTCGAGTGGGTCGCGCGCCGGGACGGCGTCGAGACCGTACTGCGCGACGAGCCGGGCATGGGCCTGCTCCAGCGCTGCGGCATCGATCTGCTCGCGCGGCTGCCGATCGAGTGGCTGCTGTAGCCGCGCCGGCGCCGGCGGGCGCGCGTAGACTGCGCGCAGCGAGGATTCCCCGGAGCGACGCGATGAGAGCCGTGGTCTGCAGCGAGTTCGGCCCGCTCGACCGTCTCGAGGTGCGCGAGCTCCCGGAGCCTCCGCTCCCGCCTGGACACGTCCGCGTGAAGGTGACCTGCGCGTCGGTGAACTACCCGGATGCGCTGATGGTCCTCGGCGCCTACCAGGTGAAGCCGGCGCTGCCGTTCGTGCCCGGGGCCGAGCTGGCGGGAACCGTCACCGAGGTGGGCGAGGGCGTGACGCACCTGCGTCCCGGCGATCGCGTGCTGGCGCTCTGCTGGCTCGGCGCGTTCGCCACCGAGGCGGTCGTCGAGGCGCGGCTGGCGCTGCCGCTCGATGCCGCGATCGACTTCGCGCACGCAGCCGCGCTGCCGATGACCTACGGTACCGCCTTCCACGCGCTGCTCGACCGCGCCCAGCTGCGTGCCGGTGAAACGCTGCTGGTGCTCGGTGCCGGCGGCGGCGTCGGGCTCGCGGCGGTGGAACTCGGCAGGCACATGGGCGCCACCGTGATCGCGGCGGCGTCGTCGAGCGCGAAGCTGGAGGCGGCGCGCGCTCGGGGCGCCGATCACGCGATCGACTACGGCACCCAGGATCTGCGTGCCGAACTCCGGCGCATCACCGGCGGACGCGGACCCGACGTGATCCTCGACCCGGTCGGCGGGTCGTACGCCGAGCCGGCGCTGCGTTCGATCGCGTGGGGCGGTCGCTATCTCGTGGTGGGTTTCGCCGCCGGCGACATCCCGCGGGTGCCGCTGAACCTGCCGCTGCTGAAGGGTTGCGCGGTGATCGGCGTGTTCTGGGGCGAGTTCCTGAAGCGCGAGGCGGACCGCGGGGCGGATGAACTGCGGCAGTTGCTCGCGTGGCTGAAGGACGGGACGCTGCGGCCGCTGGTGTCGGCCCGCGTGCCGCTGGAGCGTGCGGCAGAAGCGATGCGCACCGTTCACGAGCGCGGCGCGGTCGGCAAGATCGTCGTCGAGCCCTGAGCCCATGCCGACTGGCGCTGCGGTGCCGCGCGACGGCGCGGGTCCGTCACGCCGTCACGCCGTCGCGTCGCGTGCCAGGTCCGCCCGCTCGAACCAGAACGCGCGGAAGCGATAGTCCGGGCCCGGGTTCGCGAACCACTCGAGGTGGTCGCGGCGAAACTCCGCCTCGTCCCCGCACGCCTCCGCGCGCCAGAGCGCCTCGGGGATCGGGTCGCCCCAGCGCAGTTCGCGGATCGCAGTGACGCGCAGGCGGCACCGCGGCACGCCGTGCGTGTCGCAGCCGTCGTAGACGCCGCCGACCCGCACGACGCCGTCGCGCGGATCGGTGCCCCAGTTGTCCTCGCCCGGTCGCAGCACGCTCGCGCTCTTGCGACCGTCGAGCACCTGCTGCAGCAGCCAGTCGTATGGAAACGTCAGCCGCGGTACTGGGGACATTCCCCATTATCGCCGCCTCCGGAAACGGGGTCAGGCGCCTCTTCCGGTGGCGCCGGGAAACCGGGACGGGCCTCGCTTCGGAAGCGCCGGGCGAAGGTCAGCTGCAGGATCGGCCACAGGGTCTCGCAGACGGTTGCAGGGGAAGTTGCGCGGTTCGTGCGCCGCGTGACGGGGCTCGCGCGGTGGCACGTGCGTTGCACCGCCTCGCTGGATCGCGCCGCCGAATCGCGCGCAGCCGTCGAGGAGTCCCGCATGCAGATCCAGGTGAACCATGACGACCACGTCCGCGGCGCGAAGTTCGTCGACTTCGTCGAGGCCGAGGTGCGCAGTGCGCTCGACCGGTTCGGCGAGCGCATCACGCGCGTCGAGGTGCACCTGAGCGACGCGAACGCGCAGAAGGGCGGCGGCGCGGACGCGCGCTGCCTGATGGAAGTGCGCATCGTCGGCCAGAACCCCCTCGCGGTCACCGGGTTCGCGTCGAGCGTCGGGCAGGCGATCGCGGTCGCCGCGGAGAAGCTGGAGCGACTGGTCGAGCACACGATCGGTCGGCTCGACGACTCGACCTATCGGAAGGGCCCGGACCTGCCGCCCGATTCCGGGCCGCCGCTGCCCGGCGAGCGGTCCTAGCCCGCCGTCGACGCGTGCCGGCCGACGCGCTACCTTCGCGCCCGCACCCTGCCGTCGCGGCACGGTGCGCGCGGGGTCCGCCCCCGCCATCGCGCAGGAGGGCGCCGTGTCGGCCGAGTACGTTTCCCCGTGGATGGACGACGAGCTGCAGCTGTTCCGCGAGCAGGCGCGCCGCTTCGTCGAGACCGAGATGCTCCCGCACGACGCGCACTGGCGCGAACGCAAGCACGTCGGTCACGAGGTCTGGCGCAAGGCCGGCGACCTCGGTCTGCTCTGCACGGACGTGCCGGCCCAGATGGGCGGCGTGGGTGGCGACTTCCGCCACGAGGCGGTGTTCTACGAGGAGCAGGCGCGGCGCGGCATCAGCGGTTTCGGCCAGAGCGTGCACAGCATCTGCGCGCACTACCTCGTCAACCACGGCACGCCCGCGCAGCGCGCGCGCTTCCTGCCGCGGCTCGCGTCGGGCGAACTCGTCGGCGCGATCGGCATGACCGAGCCCGCCGCGGGCTCCGACCTCAAGGGCATCCGCACGCGCGCGGTGCGCGACGGCGACCACTACGTCGTCGACGGCTCGAAGATCTTCATCACGAACGGCTACCTCGCCGGGCTGATCGCGCTGGTCGTGAAGACGGACCCGGCGGCCGGCTCGAAGGGCATCTCGATCCTGATGGTCGAGACGAAGGACCTGCCCGGCTACCGGGTCGGCCGCATCCTCGACAAGCTGGGCATGCACGCGCAGGACACGGCCGAGCTGTTCTTCGAAGGCGTGCGCGTGCCCGCGGCGAACCTGCTCGGCGGCGTCGAGGGCCAGGGCTTCCACCAGCTGATGCAGGACCTGCCGTACGAGCGGCTGATCATCGCGGTGATCGCGGTCGGCGCGATGGAAGGCGCGCTCGCGGAGACGCTGAAGTACGTGAAGGAGCGGCAGGCCTTCGGCAAGCCGATCGCGGAGTTCCAGAACACGCGCTTCAAGCTCGCCGAGCTCGCCACCGAGGTGCGCGTCGCGCGCACGTTCGTGGACGACTGCATCCGCCGGCGGCTGGCGGGCACGCTCGACACCGCCACGGCCTCGATGGCGAAGTACTGGTGCACCGACCTGCAGCAGAAGGTCGCCGACGACTGCCTGCAGCTGTTCGGCGGCTACGGCTACATGGACGAGTACCCGATCAGCCGGATGTTCGCCGACGCGCGCGTGCAGCGCATCTACGGCGGCACGAACGAGATCATGAAGGAAGTGATCGCGCGGTCGCTCTGAAGGCGGCGCCGGCACCGCACGTGCACTCGGAGCGCGTGCGGCGCGCGCCCGCGCCGCGCGAGGTCCTCAGCCGCCTCGATTCTCCGCGAACACCAGCTCGCCGAAGCGCGACACCACGTCCGCGCCGACCTGCTTGATCGCGCGGATCTCGTTCACCAGCTCGAGTGCGGTCTTCGGGCACGGCGGCAGATCGGCGTCCGTCGTGCCGAGCGGCGTCGTGCGCTCGCCCCAGCGGATCAGGTGCGAGGACAGCGTCAGCCCGCCGCCGAAGGCGGGCATCAGCACGAGGCCGCCCGGCGGCACGCGCCCTTCCTCGACCGCTTCCACGAGCGCGACCGGCGCGGTGGCGGAGCTCATGTTCCCGTACTTGTGCACGTTCAGGAACAGCTTCGCGGGGTCCGCGCCGACCTTCTTCGCGACCGCCTCGATGATCCGCAGGTTCGCCTGGTGCGGCACCACCGCGTCGAGCTGCCCGGCCGTCACGCCGGTGCGCGCCAGCACCTCGAGGCTCGCCTCGCTCATGCCGTGCACGGCCTTGCGGAAGATCTCCTGGCCGTCGAAGTCCCAGCGCGTCTGGCCGAACGGCACGCCGAGGTTCGCGTACATCGTGCCCATGCCGCGCACGCGCAGGATCTGCCGCGCGTCCGCGTAGCACTGCAGCTTCTCCGCGAGTACGCCTTCCTCCCGGTCCGTGGCCTGCAGCACGACCGCGGCCGCGCCGTCGCCGAACAGCACGGCGACGTTGCGGTTGTCCCAGTCCATGTAATGGGAGATCAGCTCGACGCCGATCACGACCGCGTTGCGGACCACGCCCGTCCTGATCATCGACGTGCCGATCGACAGCCCGTACATGAAGCTGGTGCACGCGGTGTTGACGTCGAAGGCCGCCGCGCGCGTCGCGCCGATGCGGCTCTGCACGCCCGAGGCGCTGTTCGGGACCGCCTCGTCGTTGCTGCAGCTGCCGTAGATCACGAGGTCGACGTCGGAGCCCTGCAGGCCCGCGCAGGCGAGCGCGCGCTGCGCCGCGACGATCGCGAGCTCGATGCCTGGCACGTGCGAGACCCGCCGCTCCTTCATGCCGGTGCGGCTGGTGATCCACTCGTCGTCCGTCGGCAGGAAGGTCGCGAGGTCGGCGTTGGTCAGTACGGCCGGAGGCAGGCACTTGCCCCAGCCTGCGATCGCGGCGTGCGTCACGGCGTGGTTCCGGGTCGGTGGGGCGCGGATTGTGGCAGAGGCGGCGGCCGGGCGCAGCCGCGGCGGGAAGGGGTGTCCGGCCGGCGTTCGCCTGCGCCGGCGGAGCGAGACCCGGCGGCCTTCAGCGCGCCTGCGCCGCCCGCCGCAGGATCTCCTTCGACAGTCCGTCGAAGATCAGCCCGTGCGCGGGCGCGAGCGCGTACCAGTACATCAGGCCGCGCACGCCGGCCGGATGCCAGTACGCGGTCGCGCTCACGCGCGTGCGGTTCGGGTCGAGCCCGTGCACTTCGAGCTCGAGCGCGCCCGCGCCCGGCGCCTTCATGCCGAACTTCAGCGTGAGGCGCCGCTCGGGCTCGACGCCGATCACTTCCCAGGTGTCGATGTGGTCGCCGACCTGCACGTCGCGCAGGTCGCGCCGCGAGCGCGTCGCGCCGCGGCCGCCGACCGCGCCGTCGACCAGCTCGCGGATGCGCCACAGCCAGTCGAGGAAGTAGTAGCCGTTCGGCCCGCCGATCGCCGCGATCTGCCGCCACGCCTGCGCGACCGGCACCTCGCCGACCGCGAAGCCGCTCGCGCGCTTGGCGTAGTACGCGTGGTCGTGGCGGTGGCCGCGCATCGCGAAATCTCCTTCCTTCCAGTGCGGCAGTGGTTCCGCGCGCCGCTCGCGCTCGAAGGTCGCGCGCACCGCGGCCTCGAGGCCCGTCAGCGGCTGCGGCACGAGCGTGCGCGCCCGCGCGTCGTCCGCGACGAAATCGTGCCGCAGTCCCTCGATGAGCGCGCGCGCGACGTTGGTCGGCACGCTGGTGACGAGCCGCAGCCAGTACGACGACAGCCGCGGCGTCAGCACCGGCACCGGCACGATCCACGGCTCGCGCCGCCCGGCCTGGCGCGCGAGTACGCGCATCATGTGCTCGTAGGTCACGGTCTCGGGGCCGCCGACGTCGAGCACGGCGCCGGCGGTCTCCGGCAGTTCCGGCAGCCGCACGAGGTACTCGAGCAGGTCGTCGAGCGCGATCGGCGGCGATTTCGAGCGCACCCAGCGCGGCGTCACCATCACCGGCAGGTTCAGCACGAGGTCGCGCATCACCTCGAAGGCCGCGGAGCCCGGGCCGACGACGATGCCCGCGCGGATCTCGGTGACGGGCACGCGGCCCGCACGCAGGATCTCGCCGGTTTCCTGGCGCGCGCGGATGTGCTCGGAGTCCGGGTCGCGGGGTGCCAGCGCGCCGAGGTAGACGAGCCGCTCGCAGCCGGCCTCGGCCGCCGCGGCGACGACGTTGTCCGCCGCGCGGCGCTCGAGCGTGCGCAGGTCGCGCCCGTAGCCCATCAGGTGCACGAGGTAGTAGACGCGGCCGCAGCCGCGCATCGCGCGCAGCAGCGACGCGCGGTCGAGCACGTCCGCCGCGGCCAGTTCCACCTCGCGCCACCGGTGGCGCTCCAGCGGCGCCGTGTCGCGCGCGGCCGCGCGCACCGGCAGGCCGAGCGCCTGCAGGCGCGGCACCAGGTGCGAGCCGACGTAGCCCGAGGCGCCGAGCACGAGCACGCGGCGTGCGGGCTCGGCGCGGCGGGTCGGGGGCAGGGCGGCGGCGTTCACGGCGGGCCCGGCGACGGCATGCGGAGGATTCTGCCCGTTCGCCGCGGTCCGGCGGGGCGAAGTCGTGGGACCGAGTCTCGCACTGAAGCGGTGCACGAAAGCGCAAGTCCGCACCAAAAAAGGGCATACTGGATCCGATGCCCAGCGGCTCTCGTGGCTAAGCGTCTGATTCTGAACCTTCCCGGTGCATCGGCACGCTTCCTGCACCAAGACGGCCCCGACGAGCTCACGCTCTCGCTAGAACACCCTGCCGCAAGCCTGGAGGCTCCCGCATGACGCCCGCCGATATCGTGAAGATGGTCAAGGAGAAAGAGGTCAAGTACGCGGACCTCCGGTTCACCGATACCCGCGGCAAGGAGCAGCACGTCACGGTGCCCTCCAAGTACGTGACCGAGGAGTTCTTCGCCGACGGCAAGATGTTCGACGGCTCGTCGATCGCCGGCTGGAAGGGCATCAACGAGTCCGACATGATCCTGATGCCGGATGCCTCGACCGCGGTCCTGGACCCGTTCTTCGAGGAGAGCACGGTCAACATCCGCTGCGACGTGATCGAGCCCGCCACGATGCAGGGCTACGAGCGCGACCCGCGCTCGCTCGGCAAGCGCGCCGAGGCCTACCTCAAGAGCACCGGCATCGCGGACACCGCGCTGTTCGGCCCCGAGAACGAGTTCTTCATCTTCGACAACGTGAAGTGGGGTGCCGAGATGCACGCCGCGTTCCACGCGATCGACTCGGTGCAGGGCGCCTGGAACTCGGGCAACGACATCGCCGACGGCAACCGCGGCCACCGCCCGGGCGTGAAGGGCGGCTACTTCCCGGTGCCGCCGGTCGACCACTACCAGGACATCCGCGGCGCGATGTGCGCGGCGCTGGAAGAGATGGGCCTGACGGTCGAGGTGCACCACCACGAGGTCGCGACCGGCGGCCAGTGCGAGATCGGCGTCGGCGCGAACACGCTGGTCAAGAAGGCCGACGAGGTCCAGATCCTGAAGTACTGCGTGCTGAACGTCGCGCACGGCTATGGCAAGACCGCGACCTTCATGCCGAAGCCGCTGGTCGGCGACAACGGCAGCGGCATGCACGTGCACCAGTCGCTCGCGAAGGACGGCAAGAACATCTTCGCCGGCGACAAGTACGCGGGCCTCTCGGACACCTGCCTGTACTACATCGGCGGCATCATCAAGCACGCGAAGGCGATCAACGCGTTCACGAACGCGGCCACCAACAGCTACAAGCGGCTGGTGCCGGGCTTCGAGGCGCCGGTGATGCTCGCGTACTCCGCGCGCAACCGCTCCGCCTCGATCCGGGTGCCCTGGGTGTCGTCGCCGAAGGCGCGCCGCATCGAGGTGCGCTTCCCGGACAGCACCGCGAACCCGTACTTCGCGTTCGCCGCGATGATGATGGCCGGCCTCGACGGCATCCAGAACAAGATCCACCCGGGCGACCCGGCGGACAAGGATCTGTACGACCTGGAGCCGGAGGAGGCGAAGCACATCCCGACCGTGTGCCACTCGCTCGACATGGCGCTCGAGCACCTCGACAAGGACCGCGAGTTCCTGACGCGCGGCGGGGTGTTCACGAACGACGTGATCGACGCCTACATCGCGCTGAAGATGCAGGAAGTCACGCGGCTGCGGATGACCACGCACCCGATCGAGTTCGACATGTACTACAGCGTGTGACGGCACCGGAAATGGGGACACTCCCCGTTTCCGATCCGCACACCCGAGTACGACAGGCCGGCGGAAGCGGAGGACGATTCCCCGCTTCCCTCGAGGCCCGGCCACCGGTGCGTCCGGTGGCCGGCGCTGCGGAAATGGGGAGTGTCCCCGTTTCCGCGCCTGACCGAGAACCCGGTTTTGGTCCGACCCGGGGCGAAGGGCTATGCTCGATCCATGCGCATCGACGTCCGCTCGCTCGCCCGACGGCTGCTCCCGGCCTGTGCGCTCGGCACGGCACTGGTCCTGCCCGCGACCGTCGCGGCGCAGGACGAGCAGCAGGAAGAACGGTCGGCCCCTCGCGGCGCCACCCTCTACAAGTGGGTGGACGAGCGCGGCGTCACCCACTATTCGGACCTTCCGCGCCCCGGTGCCGAGAAACTCGCGGTGCAGCCCGCGCAGGGGTTCCGCCCGCCGCCGGCTCGTGCCGCGGCAGCCGGCCCGCGTGCGGACGGTTCGGCGGCCGCCGAACCGCGCGGCTTCCGTGTGGCCATCACCCGGCCCGCGCAGGACGAGGTCTTCGTCAATCCCGGCGGCCCCATCGATCTCTCCGCGTCGATCGACCCGGCACCCGGCGCAGGCCAGCAGACATGGTTCCTGCTGAACGGCCAGCGCCTGGACGACGTGCCGGCCGGCGCGAGGTCGGCGTCGGTGACGCTGCCGCGCGGCTCGCACACGCTGACCGTGCAGGTCGTGGACGAAGCCGGGCGCGCGCTCGCGAGCTCCGCGCCCGTGACGTTCCACGTGCGGCAGACCAGCATCGCCACTCCGCCCCAGGGCCCGCTGCTGCAGCGGCCCGGCCCCGGCGGTCCGACTCCTCGACCCCGGCCCTGAGTCGTGGGCAGACGCGTTGCGCGGAGGTGCGCGATGGCGTCTGAACCGCGTAACGGCCCGCCGAACGGCAACGGCAACGGCAACGGCAACGGGTACGCTGCCGCTATCGATGCCGCCGCGCTGCTGGATGCGCTCGCGACCGTGCTCGTGATCGTGGACGCGCGCGGCAGCGTCGAGTACCTCAACGCTGCGGCGCAGACGATGCTGGCGACCGGCCTGAACCAGGCCCGCGGCCGCCCGCTCGCCGAGCTCGTGCGCGATCCGGTGCCGCTCGAGAGCGCGATCGCCCGGGCGCGCGAGAGCTCCACCGAGGGCGTCGCGCACCGCGAGCTGCGAATCGTGCCCAGCGCGCGAGGGGACTCGCAGTTCGTGGTGGACTGCACCGCCGCGGCGCTGGACGCGGAGCGGGTGCTGCTCGAGATCTCCGACACCACGCGCCAGCAGCGCATCACGCGCGACAACGCGCTGTTGACGCAGCTCGGCGGCAGCCGCCTGATGGTTCGCCAGCTCGCGCACGAGATCAAGAATCCGCTCGGCGGCCTGCGCGGCGCCGCGCAGCTGCTCGAGCGCGAGCTGCCCGGCGAGGCGCTCCGCGAGTACACGCGCGTGATCATCCGCGAGGCCGACCGCCTGCGGATCCTCGTCGACAACCTGCTCGGGCCGGGGGGGCCGCTCCACAAGGAGTCGGTGAACGTGCACGAGCTGCTGCAGCACGTGTACCACCTGCTGAAGGCCGAGGCACCGCCGGGCATCGCGGTGCTGCGCGACTACGATCCCTCCCTGCCGCCGATCAGCGTCGACCGCGACCAGCTGGTGCAGGCGATGCTTAACCTCGGCCGCAACGCGGTGCAGGTGCTCGGCGACTCGGGGCGCGTCACGCTGCGCACGCGCGCGGTCACGAACGTGACGATCGGCGCGCGACGGCACCGCGTCGTGCTGTCGATCGCGTTCGAGGACAACGGCCCCGGAGTGCCGCCGGAACTCGCCGACACGATCTTCTATCCGCTGGTCACGAGCCGCCCCGGCGGCACGGGCCTCGGCCTCGCGGTCGCGCAGGACCTCGTCAGTCGCCACGGCGGCCTGATCGAGTTCGACAGCCGGCCGGGCCACACCGTGTTCACGATCCTGCTGCCTTTCCAGGAGTAGCCCCGTGGCGCATCCGCTGAACGTCTGGCTCGTCGACGACGACGCCTCCATCCGCTGGGTCCTCG
Source organism: Steroidobacteraceae bacterium (assembly GCA_027531255.1). Taxonomy (GTDB): domain Bacteria; phylum Pseudomonadota; class Gammaproteobacteria; order Steroidobacterales; family Steroidobacteraceae; genus JAPZRU01. Next base: position 62,992 of record JAPZRU010000007.1, read on the forward strand.
AGCGCGCGCTCAAGAACGGCGGTATGCGTCCGCGCGCGTTCGAGCAGGCCGAGCGGGCGCTCGAGGCGCTCGAGGACGACGAGCCGGACGTACTCATCACCGACATCCGGATGCCCGGCAAGAGCGGGCTCAAGCTGCTGGACGAGGTGCAGTCCACGCACCCGAAGCTGCCGGTGATCGTGATGACGGCGCACACGGATCTCGACGCCGCCGTGTCCGCCTATCGCGGCGGCGCGTTCGAGTACCTGCCGAAGCCGTTCGACATCGACGAGGCGGTCGCGCTGGTGCGGCGCGCGGCCAAGCCCGCCGTGCTCGCGCCGGACGCCACCGTCGACGCCGAGGCGATCCCGGAACTGCTCGGCCAGGCGCCGGCGATGCAGGAGGTGTTCCGCGCGATCGGCCGGCTGTCGCGCTCGTCGATGACCGTGCTGATCACCGGCGAGTCCGGCACCGGCAAGGAGCTGGTCGCGCGCGCCCTGTACCGGCACAGTCCCCGGTCGAACAAGCCCTTCATCGCGCTGAACACGAGCGCCTTCACCGCCGACCTGCTCGAGAGCGAGCTGTTCGGCCACGAGAAGGGCGCGTTCACGGGCGCCGACTCGCTGCGCCGCGGCCGCTTCGAGCAGGCCGACGGCGGCACGCTGTTCCTCGACGAGATCGGCGACATGTCGCCGCAGCTGCAGACGCGCCTGCTGCGCGTGCTCGCCGAGGGCGAGTTCTACCGCGTCGGCGGCAACACGCCGATCCGCGTGGACGTGCGCGTGATCGCCGCCACGCACCAGGACCTCGAGGGGCGCGTGAAGAGCGGCCAGTTCCGCGAGGACCTGCTGCACCGCCTGAACGTGATCCGCATCGAGCTGCCGCCGTTGCGCGCGCGCCGCGAAGACATTCCCGAGCTGCTGCGCTACTACCTCGGGCAGGCGGCGCGCGAACTCTCCGCGGAGCCGAAGCGGCTGACGGCGGAGGCGGAGCGCGTACTCGTGAGCGCCGACTGGCCGGGCAACGTGCGGCAGCTCGTGAATACCTGCCGGCGGCTCACCGTCGCGGCGCCGGGCCGCGAGATCCGTCCCGAGGACCTGCCCGCGGACCTGGGTGGCGCGACGCTCGGCAGCTCGCAGGACGACTGGGCGCGCTCCCTGTCCGCCTGGGCGCGCAACCACGTCGAAGGTGGCGCGAGCGCCGTGCCGCTGCTCGATGCGGCGCAGCCGGAGTTCGAGCGCACGCTGATCCGTGTCGCGCTCGCGAAGTGCGAAGGCCGGCGGCAGGACGCGGCGAAGGTGCTCGGGTGGGGGCGAAACACCCTCACGCGGAAGATGCGCGAACTCGGCATGGAGGAAGGGCGGGGGACGGACGACGACGAGCCGCTGCGCGGCGCCGAGTAGGCACCGCCGCGTCAGCGCCGCGCTGCGCCGGCCGGCCGCCCCGCCCGGCCTCGCGCACCGCCCCGTTCGTTCAGCAGCCGCTCCTCGAACTCCTCCGCCGAGAGCGGACGCCCGAACAGGAAGCCCTGCCCCTCGTCGCAGCCGAGCGCCAGCAGCAGCTCGAGCTGCCCTTCGGTCTCGATCCCCTCCGCGACCGTGCGCGCGCCCATCGCGCCCGCGATCGCGAGGACCGCGGACACCACGCCGCGCGAGGCGTGGTCCTCCTGTACGCGGCTCGTGAACGCGCGGTCAATCTTGATGACGTCGACCGGCAGCCGGCTCAGGTAGGCGAGCGACGAGTAGCCGGTGCCGAAGTCGTCGATGGCGACGCGAATCCCGCGCGCGCGCACGCGCTCCAGCACGCGGCGCGCGACGCCTCCCGATTCGACCATCCCGGTTTCCGTCAGCTCGAGTTCCAGCGCGCCAGGTTCGAGCCGCGTGCGGGCAAGCGCCTCGTCCACGACCTCGCCGAGCAGCGGGTGCATCAGCTGGCGCGGCGAAACGTTGACCGACAGGACGAGCGGCACGCCGAGGCGTCGCCGCCAGTCGGCGACGCGCTGCGCGGCCGCCTCGAGTACCCACGCGCCCAGCTCGCAGATCAGCCCGCTGCGTTCGGCGATCTCCACGAAGTCGCGTGTCGGCACCGCGCCGAAGCGCGGATGCTCCCAGCGCAGCAGCGCCTCGCAGCCGAGCAGCCGTCGCGTCGCGAGCTCGACGCGCGGCTGGAAGGCGACGTGCAACTCGTCGTTCGCACGCGCGGTGCGCAGCGCGCCCTCGAGGGCGATCAGGTGCCGCGAGCGCGACTGCAGCTCCGGCGAGTAGAACGCGCTGCCCCTGCCGGGATCGTCCGCGGCTTCCACCTGCCGCAGCGCGCTGCGCGCGCGCTCGAGCAGGCCGTCGGCGTCGCGCGCGTCCTCCGGCCACAGCGCGATGCCCACGCGTGCAGGCGGCGAATGCTCCTCGCCGTCGAGCACGAGCGGTCGGCCGACGGCGTCGACCAGGGCGGCGGCCGCGCCCTCGATCTCGGCCACGTCGCCGCGCCCGGCGAGCACGACCAGGAACTCGCCGCCCCCGAGATGCGCCACGAACGAGGGTGCGGTGCCGCCGGGTACGCCCGCCGCCGGCTCGATCGCCGTGCGGTCGACGTGCTCGCCGGCGCCTGCGATCGCCTCTTCGATGCGCATCGCCGTGCGTCGCAGCAGCTTCTCGGCGGCGCGCGACCCGAGCGAGTGGATCACGCGGTCGGCGTCGCCGGCCCGCAGCACCAGCACGCCGATGCGGGCCGGCGGTTCGGCGACGCTCACGTACAGGCGCAGCCGCTCGCGGGCGAACCGCGCGTTCGGCAGCCGCGTCGCCGGGTCGTAGTAGGCGAGCGTGCGCGCTTCCTCCTCGGCGCGGCGCAGTCGCGTGAGGTCCTGCACGGCGAGCGCGACGCGCGCTCCGCCGTCCGCGGCGTCGCTCACGCGTTCGCCCTCGACGTGCAGGTGGCGCGCGGGCGCGGTGCCCGTGTCCAGCACGAGATCCAGCTCGATCCGCGTGCCGTGCCGCACGCAGTCGTCGAACGCCGCGCCGAAGCGCGGTGCGTCGTCCACCGAGAGCGCGCGGACGAAGCCGTCGCGGTGCACGAGCCCGCCGGCCGGCAGGCCGAGCAGCGCGGGCAGCAGTGGCGAGAGCGCGAGCGTCGTCCCGTCGGCCGCGAGTTCCCAGTGCCCGAGGCGCGCCATCCGCTGCGCCCGGGCGAGCCGTGCCTCGCTCGCCACGAGATTCCGCTGGAGAGCCGAGGCGCGCAGCAGGAATCGCACGCGCTCGGCGAGCAGGCGGGCGTTCAGGCCCTTCGCCACGAAGTCGGTGGCGCCCGCGGCGTACGCGCGCGCGACGGTGTCGGGGTCGTCGCGGCTCGTCAGCACGAGCACCGGCACCGCGCGGCCCTCGGGCAACGCACGGATCGCGCTGCAGGCGGCGAAGCCGTCCATCCGCGGCATCATCACGTCGAGCAGCACGCAGTCCGGGCGCGCCGCGCGGAACCGCTCGACCGCGTCGGCGCCGTCCTCCGCGGTAAACACGGTGTAGCCGTCGGCAGCCAGTGCTGCCCGTACCAGCTGGCGGGCGAGTTCGTCGTCGTCGGCGACCAGCACGACTGGCGACGGGCCGGGCCGCGCGCCGTTCCCGGCGGCGGGGCGCGCGGCGTCGGGCGGGCCTTGGGCAGTGCTGGCGATCACGTCGGGCATTCCGGAACCCGCGCCGGCGGTACTCGCCCGCGAGGAGGCGCGACCCGTGCAGTGTTCCCCGTCGGGGAGAGGCGCGATTGCGGATTGCGGCCTCTATAATCCGCGGCCTCGCGACCCCGGCCGAAGGACATGGACACGCAACGGACCTGGCTTGGCAACCTCCCGATCGACTGGGCCTACGCGCTGGGTCTCGGCCTGCTCACGTTCGTCGCGCTGCTGGTCGTCCGGCGGCTCGTCACGCGCCGCGCCCGGCAGTACGCGGGCGGCACGGAACTGCCGACCGGCGTGCGGCTGGTTTCGACGCTGGTCGCGAAGACCCAGATCTTCCCGCTGCTCGCGCTGTCGCTGATCGTCGGCTCGAAGTACCTCGATCTCGGCGAGCGCGCCGGCAAGCTCACCACGGCCGTGATCGTCGTGATGGTCGCGCTGCAGGTCGGCATCTGGGCCACGACCGTCGTGCGCTTCTGGCTCGAGGAGAAGCGGCTGCACTCGCAGGACCGCAACTCGCGCACGATGGTCACGATCGTGCAGTTCGTCGCCAACGTCGTCATCTGGGCGCTGGTGCTGCTGCTCGCGCTCGACAACGTCGGCGTGCAGGTCGGCGCGCTGCTGGCCGGTCTCGGCATCGGCGGCATCGCGGTCGCGCTCGCGGTGCAGAACGTGCTCGGCGACCTGCTGGCGTCGGTGTCGATCGCGCTCGACAAGCCGTTCGAGGAGGGCGACTTCCTGAGCCTCGAGGGCGGCTTCATGGGTACCGTCGAGGCGATCGGCATCAAGAGCACGCGCCTGCGCGCGCTGTCGGGCGAGCAGATCGTGATGCCGAACTCGGAGGTCGTGAAGGCGCGCATCCGCAACTTCGGGCGGATGCAGGAGCGGCGCGCGGTGTTCACGTTCGGCGTGACCTACGGCACGCCGCGCGAGCGGCTGGCGGAGATCCCCTCGATCGTGAAGGCCGCTGTCCAGGCGCAGGACGACACTCGGTTCGACCGCTGCCACCTGCTGGCGTTCGGGCCGTCGTCGCTAGACTACGAGGTCGTCTACTTCGTCACGAAGCCGGACTTCAACCGCTACGCCGACATCCAGCAGGCGATCGTCCTGAAGCTCGTGGAGGAGTTCGCGGCCCGCGAGGTGCACTTCGCGTTCCCGACGCAGACCCTCGTGCTCGAGCGTGCGGGGAAGCCGCCGGTGCACGCGACCTCGAAGTAGGCGGCGGGTTCGCGCACGGCGACCGTCGAGGAACCGTCCCGTACGCCGACCGTCGTGACCGCGCCGCGCCGTTCGGTTGGAGCGCGCGAGCCCTCGGGCCGGCGACGGCGCGACCGCGCCGCGCTACGTGATCGGGGGTGCGACGCTGGCGGACAACGGCGCCACGTTCGATCTCATGGGCACCAACGCCGCCGGCAGCGTCACCAGTTCGAGAGCCCGCTGCCGGCGTCGGTCACGCCCGGCACGGCGGGGCGAACCTCGATCCAGAGCTTCGCCGGGCTGGGTGCGACCGGCAACCAGTTCGGCGGCAACCTGCTGCGAAGCGAGACGGGGAACGTGGTGCCCGTCACGCTGACGAATCTCGGGCCTCATTCCTCCGTGAACCTGGCCTTCCTGTTCGCGGCGATCGATTCGCTCGATGGAGCGGGTGCGTTCCCGGCCGGCGACTTCTTCAGGATCACGCTGGACGGTGTGACGATCTTCCGGGAGGCCTTCTCGAACGCTCTCCCCACCCAGGTCCGGACCGGCCTCCACGCCGACGGTCACGTTTGCGAGCGAAGGCGCGGGCATCCAGAGCCTCGACGACGAGTCCTGGGGCATCGACACCCTGCGCATCTCCGTCAATCTCGTGAGTCGCTGCGGGACGGACGGCGGCACGGTCGTCCGTCCCGCGGGTGAGCCGGCGAACGGGCCGCTCGCGCCGGAGGGCGACCAGCCCCCTCGCCGCTTCAGGCGAGGCGGGCGTAACGCGCCTGCACGAGCCCGCTCGGATAGCCCTGCACGCGCTCCAGCTGCCACTTCGTGGTCGCCAGCGGGGCGTGGAACAGCGGGCGCCCGCGCCCCAGCACCGTCGGTATCCAGGAGATCGTCAGCTCGTCGACGAGATCCGCAGCCAGCGCCTGCGAGATCACGTTGCCGCCGTCGAGGTAGACGTGACGCTTGCCGCTGATCGCGAGCGTCGCGAGCAGCGGTGCGAGTTCGCCGGCGTACGACGACACGCGCGGCGGCACCGCGTCGAGCTCGCGGTGCGTCAGCACGAAGACGTCGTGCTCCGCATAGGGCCATGGGTCGAACGCCAGGCACGCGTCGAAGGTGCCGCGGCCCATCACGATCGCGTCGATGCGCGCCATGAATTCGGCGTGCCCGTAGTCCTCGTCGGCGCGCTGCACCTCGTCGAGCCAGGCGAGCCCGCCGTGCTCGTCGGCTATGTAGCCGTCGAGGCTCGCGGCGACGTAGACCGAAACGACCGGGCGCAGGGAGGAAACGGTCGCCATCGGCGTTCGACCTCTCGTCGAGTGCGGGGCCGTCGCCCGGCGACTGGTGGGACCGAAACCTCTACCGGCCGGTCTGCAGCGTGCCGACGAGGTCGGCGACGTTCGCGAAGCCGTGTTGCGCGAGATACGCCGCGATTCCCGCGTTGATCTTGCGGCACACGTGCGGGTCGTAGAACAGCGAGGTGCCGATGCCGACCGCGCTCGCGCCCGCGATGATGAATTCGAGCGCGTCGTTCACGGTCGTGATGCCGCCCTGGCCGATGATCGGCACCTTGTGCTGCTTCGCGACCTGGTAGACCTGCCACACCTTCAGCAGCGCGATCGGCTTGATGGCCGGGCCGGAGAGCCCGCCCTGCACGTTGCCGATGACGGGCCGGCGCGCGTGCACGTCCACCGCCATGCCCATGATCGTGTTGATCACCGACAGCCCGTCCGTGCCCGCCTCGATGCAGCGGCGCGCGTTCTCCTGGATGTCGGTCTGGTTCGGCGACAGTTTCGTGATGATCGGCTTCTTCGTCGCCCTGCGGCAGGCTTCGACGACGCGCGCGCTCATCTCGGGATAGTTGCCGAACTGCACGCCGCCTTCCTTGACGTTCGGGCAGGAGATGTTGATCTCCATGCCGTCGATCGGGGAGTCGTCGAAGCGGCGCACGACCTCGACGTACTCCTCGATCGTCGAGCCGGACACGTTCGCGAGGAAGCGCGTCTCGGCGAAGTCGAGCGTCGGCAGGATCTTCTTCACGACCGCCTCCGCCCCGGGGTTCTGCAGGCCGATCGCGTTGATCATCCCCGACGGCGTCTCGCAGACGCGGTGCGGCGGGTTGCCGAGCCGCGGGTTCAGCGTGGTGCCCTTCAGCGCCACCGCGCCGACCTCGCGGTTCGAGAAGCCCTCGACGCGCGTGTACTCCTCGCCGAAGCCGACGCAGCCCGAGAGCAGCACGATCGGCGAGGCGAAGTCGAGGCCGCAGAAGGTGGTGCGCAGCGACGGCGCAGGGCCGGCGTAAGGTGTCGGCTGGGGAATCGAGGCCATGCCGGGATTATACGCGGCGGGGTGGCCGGGCCTGGGCTGACGGGGCCCGCCCCGTGCGCGGCCGGCGCGCGCAGTCCGGGACGGATGCCGCGGCAGCCGCCGCCGGCAGCGACGCGCCGCCGGCCGGACGCGCGCCCAAGTCCCTGATCCGGCGGGATCGACCGTCGCCGCCGGTTGCGATCAGCGAACGATCGGCAGGAGATCACGCCACCCTCACTACGGCCGAGGTCGCCCTCGCCGGAGTTGCCCGCGCGCAGCATGATCGCGGCGCCGGGCACGGTCTGTCGGACGGCATCACGAGGCGCGCTAGACTGCGCCCGACGGCGGAGCCCGGGTCCGCAATCCCGTGACCACCGGCCCGCACCGCCAGCCGCCGCGCGACGCGATGTTCCACGTCATCCTCCACGAACCCGAGATTCCGCCCAACACCGGCAACGCGATCCGCCTGTGCGCGAACACGGGCTGCCGCCTGCACCTGGTGCACCCGCTCGGCTTCTCGATCGACGACGCACAGGTGCGCCGCGCCGGGCTCGACTACCACGAGATGGCGCGCGTGCGGGACTGGCCGGACCTCGAGACCTGCCTGCGCCACGTGCGGCCGCGCGCGCTGTACGCGATCGAGACCGGCGGCCCGCGCCGATACACCGACGTGCGCTTCGAACCCGGCGACGCGCTGCTGTTCGGGCGCGAGACGACCGGCCTGCCGCAGGCCGCGCTCGCGCGGGTCGAGCCCGCGAACGTGGTGCACATCCCGATGCGGCCCGGGAACCGCAGCGTCAACCTGTCGAACTCCGTGGCGCTGGTCGTGTACGAAGCGTGGCGGCAGAATGGCTTCGCCGACGCGGATCCCGCGTCGATCACGGGCGCCCGATGATCCTCCCGACCTCCGGTTCCGACCTGCCCGCGTGGCGCCAGAAGGTGGCGCCCTGGCTGATGGCCGCGGTGCGGCTGATGGTCGGCTGGTTCCTGGTCCGCGGCCAGCTGAACATGCTGGTCGTGGAGAGCGGCCTGTCCCGTCTCTCCGCGACTGCCGCCGAACGCTGGGCGATGGCCGCGGTGCTCGTCGTCGGCGCGCTGCTGTTCGCGTGGCCGCGCACCTGCCTCGTGGGCGGTGTCGTGCTGCTCGCCGGCCTCGCCTGGTTCGAGTGGCTGTGGGCGCGAATGGGCCTCACCCGCGGCGACACGATGACCTACGCGCTCGCGCTCGTCGGCGTGCTCGCGGCGGGCGAGTGGGCGGTGCGCCGCATGCAGCACCGTCTCTACGCGAAGCGCGACGCCACCGGCGGATGAGGGGCGGGGTTCCGCCGGGGCGGCGGCCTACTCGCGCTTGAGTCCGCGCCCCATCAGGGCGCGTACCGCCTCGGGCACGGGGCGGCCCTCGTGCAGGATCGCATACACCTGCTCGGCGATCGGCATCTCGACGCCGTGCTGCCGTGCGACCGTGCGCACCGCGCGCGCGGCCTGCACGCCCTCCACCACCTGGCCGATCTCGCGCATCGCCTCTTCCGCAGTGTGCCCGCGCGCGATCGCGAGGCCGAACCGGCGGTTGCGCGACTGGTCGTCGGTGCAGGTCAGCACGAGGTCGCCGAGCGCGGCGAGACCCATGAAGGTGGATTCGCGCGCGCCGAGCTGCACGCCGAGGCGCGTCATCTCGGCGAGCCCGCGCGTGATCAGCGCGATGCGCGTGTTCGCGCCATAGCCCATGCCGTCGGCGATGCCGGTGGCGATCGCGAGCACGTTCTTGACGGCGCCGCCGACCTCGACGCCGACGATGTCGGGCGAGGTGTAGGCGCGGAAGTTCTGCCCCGACAGCGATACCGCGAGTTCCGCGGCGAAGGCTTCGTCCGGCGAGGCGACCGTCATCGCCGTCGGCAGGCCTCTGCCCACTTCCTTCGCGAACGTGGGGCCGGACAGCACGGCGACCGGCACGCCTTCGCCCAGCACCTCGCGCGCCACCTCGTGCGGCAGGCGCCCGGTGTCGAGCTCGAAGCCCTTGGTAGCCCACGCGACGCGTTGCCCGGGCCCGAGCAGCGGCTTCAGCCGCACGAGCGTTTCGCGGAACGCGTGGCTCGGCACCGCGACCAGCACGTCCACCGCGCGGCCGACCGCGCGCGCGAAGTCGGGCTCGACGACGAGGCCCTCGGGGAACGGGGCGTCCGGGAGGTAACGGGCGTTGCGGCGCTCGCTCGCGCACGTGGCGAGCAGCGCGGCGTCGCGGCCCCAGAGCAGGGTGGGGCGGCCGGCGCGCGCGAACTGGATCGCGAGCGCCGTGCCCCACGAGCCGCTGCCCAGCACCGCCACCGGGGCGCGGGCCGGCGCGAGGGGAACGGGCCGCGCCTCGCTGTCCGCCCGCGGTCCGGCGGTCGGCGTGCTCACGGCGTCCCCGCTGCGGCGAGCGTCAGTTGACGGCGGGCTGCGGCGCCGCGGCCTGCTGCTGCTGCGCCTGCTGCAGCGACTGCAGGAACAGGGCGTCGAAGTTGACCGGCGGCAGCAGGAACGGCGGGAAACCGCCGCGCGTGATCATGTCGGAGATCGCCTGGCGCGCGTACGGGAACAGCACGCTCGGGCAGAACGCGCCGATGATGCGGCGGGCCTCCTCGGTCGAGTAGCCGCGCACGAGGAAGATGCCCGCCTGCTTGACCTCGCAGAGGTAGGCGGTCTTGTCGGCGAGCTTCGCCTCGAGCGTGATCGTGAGCACCACCTCGTGCATGTCCTGGGCGACGGTCGTGCCGGCCGTGTTCATGTTCAGGCCGAACTGCGGATTCCACTTGTCGACCGGGATGTTCGGGCCGGCGGGCGCCTCGAACGAGGCGTCCTTCACGTAGATGTTCTGCAGCACCATCTCGGGCTGGTTCGGGGCGGCGCCCGGCTGCGTGTCGGCGGGTGCGCCGGCGTTGTTCTCGTCTGCCATGTGCGGTCCTGTGGTCGCGGGGCCCTGCGGGCCCGGGTTTCTGGGAAGGAAAACGGGGCTTCAGCGCCCGAGGAGGCGATCGAGCTCGCCCCGGCGCTCGAGTTCGTGCAGGTCGTCCGAGCCGCCGACGTGCGTCTCGCCGATCCAGATCTGGGGAACGGTGCGTCGCCCACTCCGCGCGATCATCTCGGCGCGCTTCGCGGGCTCGGACTCGACGTCGATCTCGGTCCACGCGATGCCCCTGCGGTCGAGCAGGGCGCGGGCGCGCGCGCAGTACGGGCACCAGCCCGTCGCGTACATCGTGACGGCAGGCAGTGCCATCGGCGCGCCTTCAGCCCTTCACGACCGGCAGGTTTTCCTGCCGCCACGCCGCGAGGCCGCCGCGCAGGTTGTAGACCTGCCTGAAGCCGAGGCGCGCGAGGTGCCGCGCCGCCGAACCCGCGGTCATCCCGGTGTCGCAGTAGGCGACTACCGGCTTTTCCTTGTACTTCTCGAGATTCTTCGCACCCTCGGCGATCATCTCGCCCGGGATGTTGCGGCTGCCGGCGATGTGGCCGTTCACGTAGTCGGTCGGCTTGCGGATGTCGATCAGCACGCCGCCCTGGTTCATCAGGCGCACCGCCTCGGCCGGCGGGATCGACGCGAAATCCCGCGTGCGCGCGCGCCATTCGTGCACGACCACCACGATCAGCATCAGTACCGCGGCCGAGGCCAGGAACGGATGGGCGGAGACGTATTCGAGCAGCTGCTGCATGCGGGGCGCGGGCGGGGCCGTGGCCAAGGGGCCGCGGATTATACAGCGACCCCGGGACGGCAGCCCGGCCGCGGGACGGGATGCTCTACAGTACGCGCCGTGCCACCGCCCCCCCTGCCTGCCGCCGGCCCGTCGGCGCGTCGCCCCGTGTCTCGGGGCGGCGACCGTCCCGCATGCGCCCGTGCCGGGGACCCGGCACGCGCCTCGATGCCCGGGGCGACCCCGGCGCGGCCGGGACTCGCGGCGGTTCTCGTCCTGGGCCTCGGGTTGGGCTTGGCCGCGACGCTCGCCGGTCCGGCGGTCGCGGCTGCCGAACGCGCCTGGGAGTCCGCCGCCGCGGGTACGCGTACGGCGCCGCCGACCCGCTCGGAAGCGCAGGCGCGCACCGAGCTGGCACGGGTGCGGGAGCGCATCCGCGAGATCACCGAGCGCGTACAGGCCGACGTCGCCCGACGCGACGGTGCGGCCGCCCAGCTGCGCGACGCGGACCGGCGACTTGCCGAGGCGCAGGCGACACTCGAGCAAGTCCGGCGCGCCCGGGCCGAGAGCGAGCGCAAGCGGGCCGCTCTCGACGCCGAACGGCGGCGTGCGGGCGAGGCGCTCGCGGCCGAGCGCGAGGCGCTGGCCGCGCAGCTGCGTTCGGCCTACTTCGCCGGTCGCGAGGAGCAGCTCAAGGTGCTGCTCGGCGCCGACGACCCGGCGCGCCTGGGGCGGATGCTCGAGTACTACGAACGCCTGGGCCTGGCACGGGCGGGGCGTCTCGACGCGATCCGCGAGCAGGCCGCGCGCCTCGAGGCGCTCGACCAGGAACTGGCCGCGGAAACCGCGCGCCTGGCGGAACTCGAGCGGCGCGGTGCGGCGCGGCTCGCCGAGGTCGAGGCGGCGCGCGAGGCGCGGGGCCAGCGGCTGCGCGAACTGCAGGCCCGGATCGCCACGCAGAACACGGAACTGCGCGAGCTGCGGGCGAATGCAGCGTCGCTCGAGGATCTGGTCACCAGGCTGCGTGCTGCGCTCGAGCAGCTGGCCCGCGACGACGACGGCTTCGTCGCGCCGGGCGGGCCGCGGCAGGCCTTCGAACAGCTCCGCGGCCGTCTCCCTTGGCCGGCGCGCGGCCGGCTGGTCGCGCGGTTCGGCTCGGCCCGGCCGGGCGGTCTGCGCTGGAACGGCGTGCTGCTCGAGACGCAGCCAGGTGCGCAGGTACGCGCGCCCTACCATGGCCGGGTCGTCTACGCCGACTGGCTGTCCGGGCTCGGCCTGCTGTTGATCCTCGACCACGGCGGCGGTTGGCTGAGCCTGTACGCCCACAACGAACGCCTGTTTCGCAACGTGGGCGACCGCGTGCGGCCGGGCGACGTGCTGGCCGCGAGCGGCGGTGCCGGCACCGGCGGCCGGCCGGAACTCTACTTCGAGATCCGCCGCGGCACCCGGCCCGTGGACCCGCGGCCCTGGTTGCGCGGCGAACCGTGACGGGCGTCACGGTGCCGGCGTCACTGGACGCGCACTCGCGAATTGCGGATTAATTTAAAGACCTGCGGGCGCGAGACCGGCATCATCTCATCCAGGATTCCCCGGACCGGACGGTTCACGTCAAGGGCGCCCGGAGAATCGCCTCGCATGGTCGCGCTCGCCCAGACGGTAACCTAGGGAATGGCTCGCTCGTCTTCCGATCTCGAATCCTACGGCCAGCTGCTGCGCATGCTGCTGCCGCGTTCGCAGGGCCTCGCCGTGTACGGCGCGGGCGGCCACGCGCTCTGGCTGGCGAACGGCCAGGACGACCCCGACCTGCACCGGCTCGCCGTCGAGCTGACCACGCCGCAGCCGGGCACGCCCCAGGAGATCGACGGCTATTCGCGCGTGTTCGACGGTGCGACGGCCTACGGTTTCCGGCTGCGCGACGACCAGGGCCTGCCGCTCGCCGCCGTCACGCTGCTGACGCGGGAGAACGGCGAGCCGCGCCCGTTCTCGCTCCTGCTCGGCCTCGTGCGTCCCGCGCTCGAGTGCCTGCAGCGCGAACTGTCGATGCGCGCGTCGATCGGCATGCTGTCACGCGACCTGTCGTCCCGCGACCGCGATCTCGAGCTGCTGCTCGACGCCCCCGCGGAACAGTCCGGCACGGCGCGCAACGCCGACGAGCTCGGCCGCCTGGTGCAGGCCGCGGTGGAGCATCTCGACTGCGCGCTCGGCGCGCTGATCGTCCCCGAGAAGAGCGTCGCCGCGGTGCGTGCGCGCCGCGGCGCCCCGCGCGGCGGCGAGGCGGACGTCGTCACGCGCACGCACCGTCACCTGATGACCTTCGCGCAGCTGCAGCGGCGCCCCATGGTCGTGAACAAGGTGGGCGCCGCCGCGGACCGGCTGCCGCCGTACAAGATCCTCTCGGTGCCCGTGAAGCACCTGTCGAACCGCGTGATCGGCTTCCTGGCGCTGTTCAACCCGGCCGACGGGCCGGATTTCGAGCTGCGGCACACGCGGCTCGCGGAACTGCTGTCGCGCAAGATCGCGTCCATCCTGGTGACCAGCTTCGACGCCACGACCGGCCTGTCGACCCGGGCCGCGTTCGAGCAGCAGGTCGATTCGCTGCTGCAGGCGCGCACGGCCCCGGCGCCGGCGGCCGTCGTCTACGTGGACGTCGATCGCCTGCACGTCGTGAACGAAACCTTCGGCATGCACGTCGGCGACGAGGTGATCGTGAAGGTGGCCGAGGTCGTGCGCCGCCGCGCGCCGGTCGGCGCCCTTTCGGCGCGCATCTCCGGCGACCGCTACGCCCTGTTCCTGCCGGACGCGGACGTGGATGCGGCCTGCCGCGTCGCGGAGGAACTGCGCGCCGGCGCGGCCGCGCTGTCGCAGACACGTCCCGACGGCAACCTCGAGGTCAGCGTCAGCTGCGGCGTCGCGCCGCTGCCCGCGAACTCGAAGCACCCGCTGTCGCACGCGCTCGCCACCGCCGAAATCGCCTGCAAGACGGCGAAGGATCGCGGGCGCGGCCGCGTCGAGTCGTTCCACGACGGTGACCAGAGCATGGTCCGCCGGCACCACGACGTGCACGTCGTCGCGCGCCTCAAGGAAGCGCTCGCGGCCGACCGGTTCCGCCTGTACGCGCAGCCGATCCTGCCGCTCGCGGTCGGTCCCTCGGCGCCGCGCTTCGAAATCCTGCTGCGGCTCGAGACCGAGAGCGGCGAGCTGCTGCCGCCGGCGAAGTTCCTGTCCGCCGCGGAGCGCTGCCGGCTGATGCCGGCGATCGACCGCTGGGTGGTCGCGAAGGCGCTCGCGCAGCTCGGTGCCCACCGGTCCGCGCTGCAGAACCGCGTGGCGCGGTTCGCGCTGAACCTGTCGGGCCAGTCCGTCGGCGACCCGGCGATGGCCGACGCGATCGAGGAGGCGCTGCGCGCCGCCGCCATCCCGGCGGACATCCTGTGCTTCGAGCTCACCGAGACCGCCGCGGTCTCGAACCTCGAGAAGGCGGAACTCTTCATGCAGCGCCTGCGAGCGCTCGGCTGCCAGTTCGCGCTCGACGACTTCGGCACCGGCCAGTCGTCGCTCGCGTACCTGAAGAGCCTGCCGGTGGCGGTGCTGAAGATCGACGGCTCGTTCGTGCGCGACTCGGCGACCAACCCGCGCTCGGACTCACTCGTCAGGGCCGTCGCGCAGCTCGCGCGCTCGATGGGCATCACGACCGTCGCCGAGTGCGTCGAAACCGACGACCTGCGGATGCGGATGGGCAGCGTCGGCGTGGACTACGGGCAGGGCTTCGCGATCGGCAAGCCGCTGCCGCTCGCGGACGTGCTCGTCGACCTCGCGCTCTACGAGGTGCTCGCGCAGTCGGGCGCCGAGAGCGGCACCTTCGACGCCGCCCTGCTCGCCGGCTGACGCGGTCGCGGCGCGCGCCGCGCCCCCGCGAAAATTACGAATTCTTCGCGGACGTCCAGCGGGAGCGGAGACTAGGCTCGTTCCCATGAACGAGAACCGCCTGTCCGCAACCTCGCTCTGCGCACGTATCGGTTCGTCCGCGCGCACGGCGCTCGCGGCGTGCGTCGGCGTCGCGCTCGGCGCGGCGCTCTCCATCAGCACCGACGTCGTCGCGGAGCGATCGACCGGCTCGCTCGCGCTGCCGTACGAGGAGGCGCGGCTGCTGTCCGACGTGCTCGCGCGCGTGAAGCGCGACTACGTGGACGAAGTGGACGAGCGCGTGCTGATGCAGAAGGCGGTCAAGGCCCTCGTGGCGAGCCTCGATTCCCACTCGACGCTGCTCGACGCTGCTCGACGCGCCCGAGTACGAGCACGTGCGCATCAACACCACCGGAGCCTACTCGGGCGTCGGTCTCGAACTCGTCGCGGAAGACGGGCACGTGCGCATCGGCGACCCGGTCGAGGGCTCGCCCGCCGCACGGGCCGGCGTGCGTGCGGGCGACCGCCTCGTGAGCGTGGACGGCGACGCGGTGGACGCGCAGGACCTCGACGCGATCACGCGCCGGCTGCGCGGTCGCGCCGGCACCGTCGTGAAGCTGGTGGTCGAACGCGAAGGCGTCGCGGCGCCGCTGGGCTTCGAGCTGAAGCGCGGCCAGGTCCAGGTGCACACCGTCCGCGGCGAACTGCTGGAGCCGGGCTACGGCTACGTGAGACTCGAGCACTTCAGCGACCACACCATGCCCGAACTGGAGCGCGTCGTGCGGCGGCTCGCCGCCGAGGCGGGCGGGCGGCTGCAGGGACTCGTGCTGGACCTGCGGAACAATCCCGGCGGCGTGCTGGAGGCCGGCGTGGACGTCGCCGACGCGTTCCTGGACCGCGGCGTGATCGTCTCGGCCTCGGGCCGCGCCGTGGACGCGGAGTTCACGATGCGCGCCGCGCCCGGCGACCTGCTCGAGGGCGCGAAGCTGACCCTGCTCGTGAACGCCGGCTCTGCCTCGGCTTCCGAGATCGTCGCGGGCGCGCTGCGCGACAACCGGCGCGCCACGATCGTCGGCCGCACCACCTACGGCAAGGGCTCGGTGCAGACCGTGATGCCGCTGTCGGGCGGCCGTGCCCTCAAGATCACCACACCGCGGTACTACACGCCCTCGGGCGAGTCGATCAACGAGAAGGGCGTACGCCCGGACGTGGTGGTGCCGCGCGACCTCGTGAAGCTGGAGCCCGCGTCGCTCGCGACGGGCGGCACGCGGCATGCGGCCTCGGATCCGGAGGTCGCGATCGCGCTCGGCACCCTGAAGGGCGAACCGCGCGAACTGCTCGTCGGGTCGCCCGCGACGCCGACCGCCGCCGCCGCCGGTTCCGTGCCGGACCGCACGCAGGCGGCCGCGAAGCCGGAGCCCGTCGCGCCCTGACCGTGCGTCCGCACCACGGCTGATCGCCCGCAGGGCCTCGCGTATCCTCCCGCGGATGGAGGAACGCCGCGCCTATACGCCGCAGGAACGGCACGACGTCGATTCGCTGGTGCGCCACGTCGCGCTCGCGGACTGGCTCGTGCTCGCGGTGATCGTGCTCTACCACGTGGCCGCGCCCGACCGCGGCATTCCGGAGCCGCTGCTCGCCGCGATGGCCGCTTTTGCGGCCGTGCACCTGCTGCTCCGCGCCTCGCGCGTGCTGCCGGACCACGCCGCGTTGAAGCTCGCGCTGCAACCGTGGACCACGGTCGCGTTCGTGACCTTCGTGCTGTGGCACACCGGCGGCGCCGACAGCCCGCTGCTCAGCCTCTACCTGCTGCCGATCGTGCTCGCCGCACTCGTGCTGCCGGGCCTCGGGCTGGCCGCGCTGGTGCTGACGGTGGCGGCCGCCTACGCACTCGTGGCGTGGGGAGCCGGGCTCCAGGTCGCGACGCCCGCGTTCGCCGGCCGGCTGTTCGGCGCGATCGCGCCGTTCGTGCTGGTGGCGTGGCTGACGGCCCAGCTCGGCACCGCGATCCTGGGCGCGCGCAAGCGGGCGGCGCACGCCGGCGAGAGCGACCCGCTGACCGGGCTCGCGAACCGCCGCGTGTTCGAGATCGCGCTGCGGCGCGAGCACGAGCAGGCGGCGAACCGCCGCGTGCCCTACGGCGTGCTGGTGCTCGACGTGGACGGGCTCGGCAACCTGAACGCCCGCTCCGGCCCTGCCGCCGGCGATGCCGCGCTGCGGCTGGTCGCGAAGGTGCTGAAGCGCGGTCTGCGCGACACCGACGTCGCCGCGCGCTGGGGCGGCGACGAGTTCGCGGTGCTGCTGCCCGGTGCGGACCTCGGCGCGGCGGTGGCCACGGGCCGGCGGCTCCGCAGCGCGGTGCACGCCGCGCCGCTTTCGGTCGGCGTACGCACGATCCGCTGCAGTGTGCACGTCGGCGCGGCCTCGGGCCCGCAGGACGGCCACGAGCCGCGGGACCTCGTCAGCGTGGCGGAGCTCCGGATGCGCAAGGACCGCGAGAGCCGGGGCGGCGGCCCGCCGGCGCAGGCCAACGGCTAGGGCGCGAGGCTAGAATCCGCCAGCCGGCACCTCGCCGGTCGCTCCGGGAGCACGCGCATGGCCGCCTCGTTCGACCGTCGTGAATTCCTCGCCGCCGCGGGTGGCCTCGTCGTCGCGGTCGCATTGCCCGCAGGGGGGGCGCGGGGCGCCGCACCGGAGCCGACCGCGGTCGCCGGCGCCGCACCTGCCGGCTTGACCCCGTACCTCGTGATCGACCCGAGCGGCGCGATCACGCTGTCGTCGCCAACCACCGAGATGGGCCAGGGTACGCACACCGCGCACGCCCTGATCGTCGCGGACGAGCTCGACGCCGATCCTGCGCGCGTGCGCGTGGTGGTGCCGCTGCCGGCCGACCCGTTCCGCCGCGGGCCCGCGCAGGGTCCGCGCTCGATGGCGAGCGGCGGCTCGTGGGGCGTGCGCTCGTGGTACACGCCGCTGCGGACCGCGGCGGCGCAGGCGCGCGAGATGCTGGTGGCGGCGGGCGCCGCGCGTCTCGGCGTCGAGCCCGCGAGCCTCGAGGCGCGCGACGGCTTCGTGTACCACGGGGCGTCCGGTCGTCGCTTCGGCTTCGGCGAGCTCGCGGCCGAGGCGGCGCGCCTGCCCGTGCCGGCGACGCCGCAGCTCAAGGACGCTGGTTCGCTGAAGCTCGTCGGCAGGGGCATGCCGCGGCTCGACTCGCGCGACAAGTCCACCGGCGGCACCGTCTACAGCGCCGACTTCCGCGTGCCCGGCATGCTGCACGCGTGCGGCCGCATGTCGCCCGTGTACAAGGCCGACGTCGCGCGCTTCGACGCCGCGCGCGCGCGAGCGGTGCCGGGCGTCGTCGACGCGGTCCGCGTGCCCGGCGGCGTCGCGGTCGTCGCGACGAACGCGTGGGCCGCGATGCGGGGCGCGGATGCACTCGACGTCGAATTCGAGTCGCCGCCGATCGCGAGCGTGTCGAGCGCGACGATCAGCGCGGCGATGCGCGAGGGGCTCGGCAGCCCCGAAGCGCTGGTGGCGAAGGACGCGCCGAAGTTCGCCGAGGCCTTCGCCCGCGCCGCCCGCACGATCGAGGGCGACTACGAGGTGCCGTTCATCGCGCATGCACCCATGGAGGCGTGGAGCTGCACGGTACGCCCGAACGCCGACGGCACGCTCGACGTCTGGGCGCCGACGCAGGCGCAGGACCGCGCGCTGAACGCCGCGGCCGCAGCCGCGAAGCTGCCCGCCGAGAAGATCCGCCTGCACACGCTGCCGCTCGGCGGCGGTTTCGGGCGTCGGCTCGCCGACGACGGCATGGCGCCCGCGGTCGCGACCGCGCTCGCGGTGCAGCGGCCGGTGAAATTCTTCTGGCGGCGCGAGGACGAGTTCGCGCGCGGCTTCTACCGGCCCGCGCAGATGGCGCGGCTGCGCGCGGGCGTGGATGCCGACGGCAACGTGGTCGCGGTGCACGCGCGCGTCTCCGGCCCGTCGCTGTGGACCGAGTTCCTGCCGACGCCGCTGCGCCCCGGCCAGCCGGACGGCGCCTCGGTGCAGAACCTCGCGGACCAGCGCTACCGCTTCGGCGCGCTGAAGGTCGATCACGCGCTGCGCCACTTCGCGATCCCGATGGCGCCGTGGCGCGCGGTCGGCGCGACGCACAACGCGTTCTTCCTCGAGTGTTTCCTCGACGAGATCGCGCTCGCCACGCGCCAGGATCCGGTCGCGCTGCGCCGCAAGCTGCTCGCGCACGACGCACGCGCGCTGCGGGTGATCGACGCAGCCGCCGAGGCCTCGAACTGGAGCACGCCGCCGGCGAAGGGCGTGGCGCGCGGCTTCGCGTACTTCGAGTGCTACGGCAGCCTGTGCGCGCAGGTGGTCGAAGCGACGCTGGCGAACGGGCAGCCGCAGGTGCTGCGCGTGACCGTCGCGCTCGACTGCGGCGACGTGGTGCTGCCGGATCAGGCGCGCGCGCAGGTGGAGGGCGGCGTGATCCAGGGCCTCTCGACCGCCCTGTACGAGCAGGTGCGCGTGGACGGTGGCCGCGCCGTCGAGCGCAACTTCGACGCCTACCGGCTGCTGCGCATCGGCGAGGCGCCGCCCGTGATCGACGTGCGGTTCGTGCGCTCCGGCGAGACGCTCGGGGGTATCGGCGAGCCCGGCCTGCCCCCGGTGATCCCGGCGCTGGCGAACGCGGTCTCGCGGCTGCGGGGTCGGCGCGTCCGCCGACTGCCGATCGTCTGAGCAAAGGGGCGAGACCCTGTTTTCCACCCGGTGGAAAACGGGGTCTCGCCCCTTTTCCTAGCGGAAGGCGGCGAGCGCGGCGCCGCCGAGACCGCCGAGCAGCAGCACCACGTTCGGACCGAACGACAGCAGGAAGCCGAGCCCGCGCTTCGCGGGGTCCTTCACGTACGCGGCGAAGAACACGAAGCGGCCGACCAGGTAGACGAGCCCGAGCGCGACCGCCCACTGCACGCTGACGTAGTACGCGAACAGCGGCAGCGCCGGCGCGAACACGACCAGTTGCTCGAGCGTATTGGCCTGCACGCGGTAGTAGCGCTCGAACACCGGGTGACCGGTGGTGGCCGGCGCCTGTACGCCGTAGCGGCCGCGCGCCCAGCCGACCGCCATGCCGAACAGCAGGAACTGCAGCAGCGCGAGTCCCAGCACCGCGTAGACGAGGCTCATCGTGGCATCCACTCCCCGGCCCGCCGACCTATCGGCAGGTCATCACGAGCGGCAGAATACACGCCCGCGCGTCCCCCGCCGTACCGCATTTCCATGAGCCGAGGCTACGCCCAGTTCGTCGAGATCCACGTGCCGCCCGCCGTGGCCTGGGCCGCGTTCACGGAAGAGCCGTGGCTGCGGCGGTGGTACGGCGTCGATGCCACCGTCGACCCCCACCGCGGCGGCGCCTTCCGGGTGCGCCTGCGCGACGGCCGGGTGCGCGACGCGACGATCGACGTCTGGGAACCGAACCGGCGGCTGCGCCTGATCTACTTCCCGGACGCCGATCACCTCGCGGCCGGCGACCCCGGCGACGCGGGGCCGGTGGTCGAGGACGTGCTGTTCGACACGAAGCCGGGCACGCGCTCGACCATCGTGCGAGTGATGGGTTCGGGCGTGCCGGACGGCAAGGCTTGGGACGGCTACTACACGCGGCTGCGCCTCGGCTGGGCCTACCTGCTGCACGAACTGAAGCGCGCTCTCGAAGCTGGCGTCGCCCCCGACGGCGCACCGAAGGCGGCAGCCGGGCCGGCGGGCCGATGAGCCCCTGGTCTGCAGCGCTGCGCGCGGCGGCCGCGGCGACGACGCTGCCGCTGCGGCTCGCGAGCGCGCGGCGCGTGGCCCTCGCGACGGTGCTGCTGTGCGGCGTCCATCTCGCAGTCACCGCCCGCGCCGCGGAAGGGCCGCAGGCGGCGGCGCCAGCGGCGGGCCCGTCACCACCCGCATCGGCCGTCGTGAGCCCGCCTGCCGCGCCCGTACTCAAGGCGCTGGTCGGTGGCCGCGTCATCGACGGCACCGGCGCGCCGCCGATGGATGACGGCGTGATCCTGATCCGCGGCGAGCGGATCGAGGCCGTGGGCACGGTCGGCACGCTGCCCATCCCGCCCGAAGCACAGGTGATCTCGACCGAGGGCCTGGCGGTGCTGCCGGGTCTCTGGGATCTGCAGGTACGCCTCATGCGCCTCGGGCACGCCGACGAAGCGCGCTGGCACGACGCCTACCTGCCGCTCGCCGAGCGCGTCGTGATGCCGGCCGCCGCGCGTGAACTGCTGCTGGCCGGCGTCACCAGCGCGCGCGACGTGGGCTCGCCGCTCGGCGCCGCGGTCGCCGTCCGCAACCGCATCCGCGAGCGCCGCATCCCGGGTCCGACGCTGTGGGTCGCGGGCCCCACGCTCGAGAGCGCGCCGCCCGAGCGCACGCGCACGTACCGCTGGGCCGTCGCGACGTCGGCGGACGCCAGAGCGCGCGTCGAGCAGCTCGCGCGCGCCGGCGTGGACTACGTGCTGGTCGCCGACGTCGACCGGCTCGCGCCGGGCGTGCTCGAAGCGGCGATCGCCGCCGCCCGCGCTGCCGGTCTGCCGGTGCACGCCGAAGTGCGCCGCGACGCCGACGTGGAGCGCGCGCTCGCCGCGGGCGTGGACGGTCTAGTGGGCTTCGGGAATGGCACCGGCACCGAGTGGCCCGCCGCGGCGCTCGCGCAGCTGCGCTCGCGCGCGGCGGCCGGGCGGCCCGTCGCATGGACCGCGGGCGTCTCGGCGCTGACCAACTTCGAATGGCTGCGCGTCAACCGCGAGCCGCTCGACGAGGCGGGCTGGAAGACGAACCTGGCGCCGCTGGTGGTGCGCGACGTACGCAGCTCGCTCGTCGACCTCAGCGCGGTCCTCTGGTACGAGATGCCGGCGGTGCGTCGGCCGCTCGTGGGGCCACGCCTGAAGTCCGCGGCCGGCGGGAACGCGCGTCTCGTCGTCGGCTCGGACGCCGGCGTGCCCGCGCATCTCCTGCCGCGCGCGACCTGGCAGGAGGTCGAGGCGCTGGTCGTGGAAGGCGGGCTCACGCCACTCGCGGCGATCCGCGCCGCGACGCTCGAGGCGGCCACCGCGATGGGCGCGCAGCGCGAGTCCGGCTCGCTGGCGCCCGGCAAGTACGCCGACGTGATCGCCGTGCGCGGGGATCCGCTGCGGCACATCGAACGGCTGCAGGACGTCGAGATCGTGATCCGCCGCGGACTGCGGTATCGCTGAAGAGGAGGGCTGGCGATGGGGGCATTCCTGCTGCGCGGCGCGCTGGCCGCGATCGGACTGTGGGTCGCGACGCTGCTGCTCGACGGCGTCCGCTACGACGCGCCGCTGACGCTGCTGCTCGCCGGCCTGCTGCTCGGCGTCGTCAACGCGATCGTCCGGCCGCTCGCGGTGGTGCTGACGCTCCCGATCACGTTCCTGACGCTCGGCCTGTTCCTGCTCGTGATCAACGCCGGGATGGTCGCCTTCGTCGCCTGGCTGCTGCCCGGCCTGCACGTCGCAGGCTTCTGGAGCGCGCTGCTGGCGGCCATCGTCGTGTCGATCGTCGGCGGGGTCGGCCAGGCGCTGAAGGGCCGCTGACCGCCTGCATCGGCGCACGTGCGGGTACGCGATACCGGCGTCGGCCTCGCGCCGGACATGCCGCCGCGCGCTTCAGTCCGCCGGCCGCGCCGCCGGCAACGTGACGAGCACGACGCCCGCGAGGATCACGGCCATGCCGGCGAGCTGCAGCCCGGACAGTGTCTCGCCGAGCAGCGCCCAGCCGAGCACCGCGGCGACGACCGGGTTCACGTAGGCGTAGGTACCGAGGCGCGCGGGGGTCGTATGCGTCATCAGGTACGCGAACGCCGCGTACGCCAGGCACGAGCTGAACACCACCAGGTAGCCGAGGGCCGCGAGTCCGGGCGGCGACCAGCGCCACTCCGCCGCGTCGCCCAGCGCGAGGCCGACCGGCAGCGTCAGCAGGCCGCCGGCCAGCATCTGCATCGCGGTGAACATCAGCGCCGGCGTCGCGGGCTTCGCGACGCGGTGGTACAGCGTCGCGCCTGCCCACGCGATGCAGCCGAACAGGATCAGCAGCTGCCAGCCGAGGTTCGCGGCCGCGAAGCCGCCGCGCGGCCACAGCAGCAGCGCGACGCCCGCGAAGCCGATCGCCAGGCCCGCGAGCGTGCGCTTGGGCAGCCGGTGCCCCTGGCTGCCGACGGTGCCGAGCAGCGCGATCCAGAACGCGGAGCTGGCGTTCAGCAGCGCCGACTGGTTGGAGGCGACGTGCTGCATCGCGAGCCCGTTGGCGCCGTTCGAGACCAGCACCATCAGCGCGCCCATCGCGAACGCGTGACGCCACTCGGTCGCGTCGCGTGGCACGAGCGCGCCGCGCGCCCGGGCCAGCGCGCCGAGCAGCAGTCCCGCGATCGCGAAGCGCACGCCGGCGGCGAGCACCGGCGGCAACTCGGTCACCATGATCTTCGTCGCGACGAAGCTCGATCCCCAGACGAGGTAGAGCGTCGCGAACGAGCCGAGCAGCAGGAAGCGGGCGGGGGATGCGGACATCGAGCGGGTCGCGGGACGGGCCGGGGTGCCGGCGACGGCCACGCGGCGCGACGATTATACGGAGCGGCGCGTGCTCAGGCGGTCGCGGCGCTCCGGGCGGCGCGGCGGGCCGCCCAGCGCGCGCGCACGCTCCGGGCCCACCACCAGCGGACGATCAGGAAACCGGCGACTGCGCCGCCGACCGCGAACGCGCCGACGCCGATCACGATCGCGGCGGCCCACGAGTGCGGGCCGGCCGCGAACAGCGCGTCGAGGCCCGTGCTCGCGAGCGCCTCGCGCCCGACGAGGAACGCGCCCGCGTAGATCGCCGGCAGCGTCAGCGGGTTCGTCACGAGCGTCGCCAGCGCCGCGACCAGCGCGTTGGCACGCACGAACGGCGAGGCCAGCACGGCGGCCGGGATCTGTCCCAGCGGGAACACGAACCCGAAGAACACCCCGATCGCCACGCCCCGCGCGACCGTACGCCGGTTCACCGTGAGCAGGTGCCGCGCCTTCGCGTCCACGAAGGCGCGGGCCCGCGGCGGCAGGCGCGACTCGAGCGCGGCGATGAGGCGTTGGACGTGCTGGCGGGCCATCGGTGTGACTGGTTCCGGGCGACACGGATGCGAGGGCGGCGAAGGTTACCGCGATCGAATGACGATTGCGTATCGACGGGCCGCGACGCCCGTCGCAGTCCGGCGCCGACGGGGTGCCCGGACGCGCCGGACCGGGACTCAACGCACGCCCCGGCGCGGCCATCCGGCTGCGTCGATCGCGGTCCAGCCCCGATCAGCCCATGTGGAACACGGCGAGCTTGTTGCCGTCGAGATCGCGGAAGTAGCCGGCATAGAAGCCCTGGAACCGCTCGCCGGCGGCCCCTTCGTCCTTGCCGCCGAGTTCCAGCGCCTTGCGCCAGACGCGGTCGACCTGCTCCCGGCTGCCAGCCGCGAGGGCGACCATCGTGCCGTTGCCGACCGTCGCCGCATTGCCGTCGTGGGGCGTGATCACGGCCACCGCGGGCCCGTTGCCCTGTGTCCAGCCGCAGAAGCGCTCGGTCGACATCCACACCTTGCCGCCGAGTTCCGCGAGCAGTGCATCGTAGAAGCCCTTGGCGCGCTCGAGGTCGTTCGTGCCCAGCGTGACGTAGCCGATCATGCGTGTTGCCCCTCTTTCGTCGTGGTGCTAGCGAGCCGCGGTGCGCGTGGGCACCGACCGCGCGGTACGGTACAGCCACCATCCGATCGCCGCCACCGCCGCTGCACCGAGCCACTGGCCGGGCCGCAGGCCCTCGGGCACCGCCAGCACGTCGGCGTCGCCGCTCGCGACGATCGGGATCGCGATCAGCACGCCCATCAGCGCCTCGCCGGCGATCAGGCCGGCTGCGAACAGCAGGCCGGTCCGGCGCGTCCCTTCGAGATCCGCGCCCGGGCCGAGGCGACGCGCGTGCCAGCGGTCCGCGAGTTCCGCGAGCAGGCCACCCGCGAAGATCGGCGTGGAGAGTTCGAGCGGCAGGTAGAGGCCGACCGCCACGGCGAGGATCGGCGCGCGCCAGCGGCCCCCCTGCGATTTCAGGTACTGGTCGACGAGGATGACAAGGATGCCGAGCGCCGCGCCGATCGCGATCATGTCCCACGGCAGGCCGGCACCGAAGATGCCCTTCGCGACGCTCGCCATCAGGTTCGCCTGCGGCGCCGGCAGCGCGCGCACGCCCTCGTGCGCAGGCTCGCCGATGCCGTAGGCCTCGAGCAGCAGGTTCAGCACCGGCGCCATCACCGCGGCCGAGCAAATCGCGCCGATGCCGAGCATCACCTGCTGGCGCCACGGCGTGGCGCCGACGATCTGGCCGGCCTTCAGGTCCTGCAGGTTGTCGCCCGCGACCGCGGCGGAGTTGCAGATCACCGCGCCGACCAGGATCGCGGCCACCGGCCCGACCGTGGAGCCGGGCCCGAGGAAGCCGAGCAGGACCAGGCTCGCGAACAGGATCGTGCAGATCGTGATGCCGGACACCGGGTTGTTGGACGAGCCGACGAGACCGGCCATGTACCCGGACACGCTCGAGAACACGAAGCCCGCGACGATCATGATGACCGCCATCGTCGCGGCGATGCCGACGCTGTCGACGACCGCGTGGTACAGCGCGTACAGCGGCACCACGAACAGCACGATGCCCGAGAGAATCGCGCTCATCGGCAGGTCGCGCTCGGTGTGCGGCAGGTCGCCCTGCGTGCCGCGCGCGGCGGCGAGGCCACTCTTCACGCCCGACAGCAGCGAGTTGCGGAGCGAGTACACGCTCCACAGGCCGCCGACCAGCATCGCGCCGACGCCGATGTAGCGGACCTGGCGGCTCCAGATCGCGTAGGCCGCATCCTCCGCGCTTGCGTTCGCGAGCTCGGCCGCGAGCGCCGCGTCGGAGCCGAGGAAGAACGCGTGGTAGACGGGGATGAAGAGCCACCACGCGAGCAGGCCGCCCGACAGCATCAGGAACCCGATGTTGAGCCCGCAGACGTAGCCGACGCCGAGCAGCGCGGGCGAGAGGTTGAAGCCGAAGAACGCGATGCCGCGGCCGCCCGCGGCGTAGCCGGCGAGCGTGAAGGCCTCCGGCGAGACCTTGAGGCCCGACAGCGAGAGCTTGAACAGGCCCGCCGTCGCCGCCGCGAGGCCGAGCGAGCGCACCGCTCCCGACTGCGGCTCGTTGCCGGCCTTCAGCACCTCGGCGGTGGCGATGCCCTCGGGGAACTTGAGCTTCTGCTCGACGATCAGCGTGCGGCGCAGCGGAACCGAGAACAGCACGCCCAGCAGGCCGCCGAGACCCGCGATCGCGAGCACCCACCAGTATTCGAACCGCTGCCAGTGACCGAGGATCACGAGTGCGGGGATCGTGAAGATCGTGCCGGCGGCGATCGAGCTGCCCGCCGAGGCGCCGGTCGCGACGATGTTGTTCTCGAGGATGTTCGAGCGGCCGAGCAGCCGCAGCACCGCCATCGACACCACCGCCGCGGGGATCGCCGTGGCGACCGTGAGGCCGGCGAACAGGCCGAGGTAGGCGTTGGCGGCGGCGAGCAGCACGGTCAGCACGATCGAGAGCAAGATCGCGCGGGCGGTCAGCTGCGGGGCGGGGACGAGCGTGTTCAAGGGTGCGCTCCTCGACGGCGCGACGTCCTAGTTCACCCCGCCCATCAGCTTCTTCACCGGCTTCGCGATCAGCAGCAGCACCGCCGCCGCGACCGACGCGAACACGAACACCTGGAAGAACTGGTCCGGGAAGGCCTGCACGTTCTCCGCGCCGAACTCGCCCGCGACGATGCCGGCGATCAGGTTGCCGAACGAGATCGACAGGAACCACACGCCCATCATCTGGCCGACGAAGCGCTGCGGCGCGAGCTTGGTCACGTAAGAGAGGCCGACCGGCGACAGCGCCAGCTCGCCGAAGGTGTGCAGCAGGTACGTGAGGATCAGCCAGTAGGGCAGCGGGCTGCCGCCGGCCGCGAGCACGTTCGCAGCACCCACCATCACGAGGAAGCCGAGGCCCATCAGGAACAGGCCGAACGCGAACTTCACCGGCGCCGACGGATCGAGGTTGCGCTTCGCGAGCGCGACCCAGAGCCACGAGAACACCGGCGCGAAAACGATGATGAAGATCGGGTTCACGGCCTGCAGGAACTCCGCCGGCATCGTCCACCCGAGGCTCTCGAAGGTGCGGTCCGTGAAGCGCTCGGCGAACAGGTTCAGCGAGCTGCCCGCCTGCTCGAAGCCCGACCAGAACACGGCCGAGGCGAAGAACAGCACGACCACCGCCCAGATGCGGTTGCGCTCCGCACGGTCGAGGCCGGCGAAGAACAGCAGGTAGGCGAAGTAGACCACGGCCATCGCGACGATCAGCACCGCCGTGTTGCGCGACAGCGAGACCGCGTCGACGCCGATCACGCCGGCCCAGATCAGCGCGATCAGCACCGTCAGCGCCGCGAGGCCGCCGATCACCCAGTACCACTGCGGCCCGAAGCCGCGCGCGAGCACGCGCCCGTCGTGAGCGCGCGGGTGCAGGCCGGCGTCGCCGAGGTACTTGCGCGTCAGCGCGAACTGCACGAGGCCGAGCGCCATGCCGACCGCCGCGGCGAGGAAACCCCAGCGGCGGCCCGCGCTCTGCGCGAGCAGGCCCGTGACGATCGGTCCGATGAACGCGCCGATGTTGATGCCCATGTAGAAGATGCTGAAGCCCGCGTCGCGGCGCGCGCCGCCCTCCGGGTACAGCGCCGCGACGATCGCGCTGATGTTCGGCTTCAGGAGCCCGACGCCGAGGATCATCACGACGAGGCCGAGGTAGAACACGCCGGGCGTCGCCGGAATCGCGAGCATCAGGTTGCCGAGCGCGATCAGCGCGCCGCCCGCGAACACCGCTGCCTGAGCGCCGATCAGGCGGTCCGCGATCCAGCCGCCCGGCAGCGCGACGATGTAGACCGCCGCCGTGAACAGGCCGTAGATCGCGGTGGCGGTGCGGTCGTCGAGCCCGAAGCCGCCCTCCTGCACCGCGGTGACCAGGAACAGCACGAGCAGCGCGCGCATGCCGTAGTAGTTGAAGCGCTCCCACATCTCCGTGAAGAAGAGCGTGGCGAGGCCGCGCGGTTGTCCGAGGAACGTGGCGTTCGCGGAATCGCCGGCGACGGACGTGGTATCGGGAAGCGAGGCCATCGTGTTCTCACGGCGCCGCGGCGGCGACGCGGGACGATGGGGCAGTGTGACGGAACGGCCCGCGGCCTCGCAACGCGCGCGACGCCCGCAGCGCATGGACGCATGCGCCGGCGCATTCGCCGTGCACCTGCTCGAGACATGAGCGACCATTGAGCGAATGAACCCAGCCCAGGACGAGTGGACCGAGTTCGGCGCCTACTTCTGCACGAACCCCGCCTGCGAGCTGCACGTGCGGTCCGGCGATCCCGGCGTGCAGGGCGTCGGCAACTGGGCGACCTGTGCGGACGGTCACCGGGTCGGCCGCGCGCGCTACGGCGGCCGGATGCTCTGCGACGACTGCGGACGGCGGTGGAGCGCGGGGCGGCTCTCGCTGGAGAACGAATGAGGGCCACCGACGTCACCCGGCGCGCGTGGCGCGCCGGGTGACGTCACGACTGTGCTGGACCGGGCGCCGCCGCCGGGCGACCGCGGCACCGGCGAGACCGAAGCCCAGCAGCGATCCCACGTTCTGGGACGTCAACGACGCCAGCGCAGCGTTGACGGTGTTCGTGGCGACGGGGCCGGTGAAGGCAAGCAGCGAGATGTCGCTGTCCCGTCCGACCCAGCCGGAGTCCAGGCGCCGCACGTTCACGGTGGTGGAGAACTGCAGCAGCACGAATTCGAGCGGGCCGTCGTTGTCCATCGCGTGATTCGGCGAACTCTCCCCGCCGATGTTGACGCCGATGCCGATCCCGCCATGCGCCTGGAGCGTGGCGGTGGCGAACGTGGCGGCATTCGTCGGCGTTGCCTTGCCGGCCGTCCGGATCCCGCGCGCGGTCATCGTCACCCGGCCGGCAGTGCAGCCGCTGGCGCACGTGGCCGCAGTCGGCGGCCGTAAACGCGGTCGACACTTCCCGGCGGGACCGGCGTCGAGGTCCGTGGCAGCCCGCCGGATCAGCCTGCGAGGTCCTCCGGCACCAGCGAGTAGAGCGCCGCCGGATAAGACACGCCGTGCTGGGCGATCCGGTTGCGCGCGACGCACTCGAAGCTCGCGCCGGCGCGTTCCGCGACGCGGCGGCTGGCAGAGTTGCCCTCGCGCGCGAAGATCTCGAGCCGCGCGAGACCGAGCGTGCCGAACGCATGGTGCGCGGCGGTGCGCACCGCCGCGGTCGCGAGGCCGCGGCGCGTCGCCGAAGTGCGGATCCAGTAGCCGAGGCTGGCGACGCCGTTCTGCGGGTCCGAGACGCGCAGGCCGAGTCCGCCGACGAATCGCCCGCCGGTGTCCAGCACGGCGAACTGGTAGCCGGACTCGTTCGCCCAGCCGGCTGCGCAGGCGCGCACCCAGTCGGTGGCGTCGCGGATACCGTAGCCCGCGTGGCACCACGGCAGCCAGGCGGAGAGTTCTGGAACCGATTCGCGCACGGCCGCGACCAGTTCGACGATGTGCGCGGCGCCGTAGGCCTCGAGCGTGACGCGGTCTCCGGCGATCCTCTGCGGCGCTTGCATGCGCGTGGGCTCCCGGTGACGGTCCGATGCCGGCCTCAGGTCCCGGCCTGCTCGCTGGCTTCCTGCTCCGCTTCCTCGCGGGCCCGCTTCTCGCGCTCCGCGATCCTCGCCTTCGCGAGGAACCCCGCCATCACCATCCCGAACTCGTACAGCAGGTACATCGGGATCGCCATGGCGGATTGCGAGACCGCGTCCGGCGGCGTCAGCAGCGCGGCGACCACGAAGATGCCGAGCAGCACGTAGCCGCGGTTCTTCCGCATCGTGTCGAGATTCACGAGGCCGGTGTAGACCAGCAGCACGATGGCGACCGGGATCTCGAAGGCGACGCCGAACGCGAGGAACAGCACCAGCACGAAATCGAGGTACTGGGTCATGTCCGTCATCATCTGCACGCCCTGCGGGGTCGTGCCGGCGAAGAACTGGAACATGAGCGGGAAGACGACGTAGTACGCGAACACCACGCCGGCGTAGAACAGCACGATGCTGGACACCAGCAGCGGCAGCGCGAAGCGGCGTTCGTGCCTGTAGAGGCCGGGCGCGACGAATGCCCACACCTGGTACAGCACGTACGGCATCGCGAGGATGATCGCGACGTAGAGCGCGAGCTTGAACGGCGTCATGAACGGCGCGATCACGCTCGTCGAGATCATCGTCGCGCCCTTCGGCAGCGCCGCCATCAGCGGCTGTGCGACGAGCGTGAACAGGTCGTTCGCGAAGAACAGGCACGGCAGCGCGACGATCGCGATCGCGATCAGCGCCTTCATCAGGCGGTCGCGCAGCTCCAGCAGGTGGGAGACCAGCGTGCCTTCCGCGAGCGGCTCGCGGTCAGGCCCCTGGCCGGCGCCCGGAGTCTCAGCGGCCATCGGCGGGAGTGGTGGCGGGTATGCCGGCCGCGCGCGCCGGTTCCGCCGGCGGCGGCGTCGAGGGCGTGGTCACGAGCGACGGGTCCGACCACGCCTCGTGGCCGTAGTCCGGCGGGAGCGCGTGCGGCAGCGTCGCGCCGGGGTGCCCCGGCTCGTGCAGATGCTGGTGCGGCTCGTCCGTGGGGGCGCCGATGGCCGCATCCGCGCCGTGCAGGGCGGGGTCGTAGCCCGGCGTGCCCACGGTGGACGGCGCGGGCGAGGTGGCATCGGCGGCGCCGGTGGCAGCGGCGGTATCGGTCACGGTCGCGGTAGCGGTAGCGGTCGCGGCGGTGCCGGCGGCCGCGGCGCCGTAGCCGCCCGTGCCGGTCGATCCGGCGCCTGGCGAGCCGTGGCTGCCGGGGGTCGTCGTCGAAGTACTGCGCTCCTGGCCGCGGAGCATCTCCTCGAGCTGCACTTCCTGGTCCAGCTGCGAGCGGAGCTGGCGCGCCATCGAGCGCGCGCGCCCCATCCAGCGGCCGACGTCGGCCGCGAGCTTCGGCAGGCGCTCGGGCCCGAGGACCACGAGCGCGATCACCATGATCAGCAGGATCTCGGTGAAGCCGACCTCGAACATGGGTCCCCGCCCGACGCCGCCGGAGGCCGGCGCCTCAGGCGTTGGTCTTCTGATCGGGCTTCGTGCCCTGCTGGTCGGCGGTCGTGAAGTCCGCGTCGCCCGTCAGCTGCTTCAGGGGCTCCTTGCCGTCCTGCTCCTTCTCGCCGTCGTCCATGGACTTCTTGAAGCCCTTCACGGCCGCGCCGAGGTCGGAGCCGATGGTGCGGAGCTTCTTCGCGCCGAAGATCAGCAGCGCGATCAGCAGGATGATCAGGAGTTCGCGAAAACCGATACCCATGCGGCTCTCCAGGGCCTCGCGGACTGCAAGGCGCCAGGCATCTTAACCCAGGACTTTCGGGGCCGAAGTGACGGTGGCCGTAACATTCGACGGAAGACCGAAGCTGGTCAGTCGGACTCCGCGGCGGCCGCCGGGGTTCCGTACGGCGCGACGCGCAGGCTGAACGTAACCGGCCCGTCGTTCACCAGCGACACCCGCATGTGCGCGCCGAACGAGCCGGTGCCGACCTCGCGCACGCGGGCGCGGGCGCCGGCCAGGAACCGTTCGTACAGGCGGCGCCCTTCGTCCGGGGCCGCGGCGGTGCTGAACCCGGGCCGCGTGCCCCTGCGCGTCTCGGCGGCGAGCGTGAACTGGGAGACCACCAGCAATCCGCCGCCGACGTCCAGCAGGCTGCGGTTCATCCGGCCCTGCTCGTCGTCGAACACCCGGTAGCCCAGCACCCTTTCGAGCAACCGGTCGGTCTCGCGCTCCGAGTCGCCGCGCTCGACGCCCAACAGTACCAGCAGGCCGGCACCGATCCGGCCGACGAGGTCGCCGTCCACGTGGACGGCCGCTTCGGTGACGCGCTGCAGCAGGGCGATCATGGTGGGAGGGGCGACTACGGTCGGGCCTACAAGGTAGCGGCTGGTGCCGGGATTGCCCAGCGGCGCCTTTCGAGGGCGATCGAGCGGCAGAGAGCCTCGAAACGAACATTAAAAACCACTGGTTCCTCCTTGAAGCGGCCAAGGGCCGTCAATATCTCCACAACTGTCGAAATTGAAACCGCGTGGGAGAGCAGGGCGAGAAACTAGCTGATGGATCGCCTCTAGTGGGCGATATCATTGAGAAACGACGCTTCCAGTTCCAATAAGTGCGCTGAAAGTCGCATCCCCAGGGATTTCGGCCGAGCCAACTGGACTTGCTGATGCTACGGCTCCGAACGCTCGCCCCCGTGTTGCGACGAACCGCCGCCCGCCCGCGACGAATCGATGCAGGTGCGGCGTGGTCGTCGTTACTCTAAGCGGGTGCGTTCCGCGGAAGCCCTCCCGCCCGTGCTCACGTCCTCCCGCCCGCTCGGGCGGCTGATGCACAACCGCGAGGCGGCGTTCTGGACCCTGCAGGCGCTCGGCTGGAGCGCGTACTTCCTGACGCAGTTCGTATCCGCGCTGTTCTACGTGGGCGAGTGGGTCGTGGACGGCTTCGGCCAGGTGCTCATGGTCGCCGCACTGACCGGCCTGCTGCTCTCCTCGCTGCTGCGCCTCGTCTGGCGGCGCGTCCGGGACCTCGCGCCGCGGGTCGTCGTGCCGACGGTGCTCGGGCTGGTCTACGTCGCCGCGCTGAGCTGGCGGTTCGTGATCAACGGCTCGTACGTCGTGTTCATGGACAAGGGTGAGATGCTCGAGCCCTGGTACAAGATGTTCAGCGGCACGCTGATCTCGACCTACCTGCTGCTCTGCTGGAGCGCGCTGTACTTCGGCATCTATTACTACGAGGCGATGCTCCGCGCGCGCGAGGCGACGCTGAAGGCGGCGACGCTCGCCCAGGAAGCGCAGATGAAGATGCTGCGCTACCAGCTCAACCCGCACTTCCTGTTCAACACGCTGAACGCGATCTCGACGCTGATCCTCGACCGCGACAACGACACCGCCAACCGCTGCGTCACGCAACTGTCGTCCTTCCTGCGGCACACGCTGGACCAGGACCCGATGAAGAAGGTCACGCTGAAGCAGGAGCTCGACGCGCTCGAGCTCTACCTCGGCATCGAAAAGCTCCGCTTCGGCCCGCGGCTGCGCATCCAGCGCGAGGTGGGCGACGACGCGCTCGGTGCGCTGGTGCCGTCGCTGCTGCTGCAGCCGCTGATCGAGAACGCGCTGAAGCACGCGATCGCGCCGAGCGAGCTCGGCGGCACGCTGCACGTCGGCGGCCGCGTGATCGGCGGACGGCTGCTGCTGCACGTCGCGGACGACGGGCCTGGGATCGGGGACAACGGCATGCTCGGCAGCGGCCGTGGCGTGGGCCTGCGGAACACGCGCGAGCGCCTGCAGGTGCTGTACGGCGACCGCGCCCGCTTCGCGAGCCACAACACCAGGCCGGGCCTGCGCATCGACATCGAGATCCCCGCGGAGCACGCTTCGTGACGTCGCCGCGCATCCGCACGCTCCTCGTCGACGACGAGCGTCTCGCGCGCCGCGGTCTCGAACTGCGGCTCGCGGCCGCGCCCGACGTGGAGATCGTCGGCGAGTGCGAGAACGGGCGCCAGGCGCTCGAGGCGGTCGTCGCGATCAAGCCCGACCTCATGTTCCTCGACATCCAGATGCCGGGCCTCACCGGCTTCGACGTGCTCGCGCAGTTGCCGCAGGACTCGATGCCGGTCGTGGTGTTCGTCACCGCGTTCGACCGCTACGCCATCGAGGCCTTCGAGGCACGTGCGCTCGACTACCTGCTGAAGCCCGTCGAGGACGCGCGGCTCGCGTCCGCGCTCGACCGCGTCCGCGAGCACCTGCGCGAGCGCCAGCAGCTGGCACAGCACGATCGCCTGCTCGGCCTGCTGGCCGACGTGCAGGGTGCCGGCACGATCGATCCCGAGACGCTGGTCGCGAAGGTGCGCGGCGACCGCCCGGCCTATCCCGACGTGCTGCCGATCCGCACGGGACGCGAGACGGTGCGCGTCCGCGCCGACGAGATCGACTGGATCGACGCGGCCGGCGACTACATGTGCATCCACGTGGCCCGCGAGACGCACGTGCTCCGCGGCACGATGAAGGAGCTCGAGTCCTCGCTCGACCCCGCCAAGTTCCAGCGCGTGCACCGCTCGGCGATCGTGAACCTCGGCCGCGTGCGCAAGCTCCGGCCCCACGCGAACGGCGAGTACTTCCTGACGCTCGAGGGCGGGCAGGAGCTCAAGCTCTCGCGCACGTACCGCGACAAGGTCGAACTGCTGCTCGGCAGTGGCGCCTGACGGCGCGTTCGCGCAGGCGTCGCCCCCACCCTCCCGACCGCCGCGTCCGGCAGACGGCTGGCGCAACGACTCGATTGGCGGTGCATCGCCCGCGTGCCGAGAATCGGGCTAGCACAGTCCGCACGGGCAGCGGAGACAGCCATGACCCGGCACGTCCTCAGCGCCCCACCACGGAGTTCCTCCGGCGTCGATACGGCGGCTGGATCGGCGGTCGGCACGAGACCGCGGACCACGCCGGGGAGCTGGAGGCACTGGATCCCGCCACCGAGGGCGCGTTCAACGTGGTGGTCGGCCTCGGCGAGGTCGCGGGCGCGGCGCTCGCCGCACATCCGGACGTCGACAAGATCGCGTTCACCGGCGCCGGCCTGGCGGCCTTCAGGCTGCAGGGCCAGGACTGCGTGTGCGGCAGCCGGCTGTTCGTGCACGAGCGGGTCGCCGACGCTTTCGCCGAGGGGCTCGCGAAGTTCGCGAACGGTCTGTCGGTCGGGCCCGGCCTCGACAAGACCCACATGATCGGCCCCGCCGTCGCGCTGCAGACCTGCGGCGACGACGACCTGGAGACGATCGCAAGGCGCGCGAACGACACGGTGCACGGGCTCTCGGGCAGCGGGTGGGGACGTGAGTTCGGCGCCGAGGCGCTCGACCTGTACCTCAAGACCAAGGCGGTCACGATCACCTGGTGAGGGTCGTCGGCGCACCGCGTCGAGGTGGACGGGCGCACGCCGGCAGCGACCGGCGATGTCCCGCGATCTTCAGCGCTTCGGCACCCGCCACAGGTACACGGTGCCTTCCGCCGCGGTGCTGACCTGCTCCGGCGTCCAGTCGCCCATGTCGAACGCGTGCGAGACGATCCGCGTGCCGGGCTTCAGTTCCGCGAGCAGCTTCGGCTTCAGGCGCAGGTTCACCTCGGGCAGCAGGTAGAGCGTGACGACCGTCGCCTCCGAGATGTCGGTTTCGAACAGGTCGCCGACCTCGAAGCGCACGCGGTCCTCGACGCCGGCGGCGCGCGCGTTCTCGCGGCTCTCGGCGATCCGCGCCGGGTCGATGTCCACGCCGACGCCGCGCGCGCCGTACTTCTGCGCCCCCGCGATCACGATGCGGCCGTCGCCGCAGCCGAGGTCGTAGACGACGTCCTTCGGCCCGACGCGCGCGAGGCGCAGCATCTCGAGGACCGTGGATTCCATCGTCGGCACGTACGGCACGTCCTTCTTCAGGGGCGCGGCGCCGGACTGCCCCGGGAACGCCGCGGTCGCGCCCTGGCCCTCGGCCAGCGGCGCGCCCGCACCGGCCGCGAGCGGCCGCGGCGCGGTCGCCGGCAACGACGGCACGGCCGGTACCGGGGACAGGCGCGTGCCCGGCTCCGCCGCACCCGCGACGACCAGCGGGCCCGCGCCCGCGACCCAACCGGCGGCGAGCAGCGCCGCCTTCGACGGGATCTTCATGCTTCCCTCCCGGGAGCGGGACGACCGCCTTCGCCCGCGACGCAGAACCACAGCGCGGGCACGCCGGCGGCCAGCACCGCGACGCCCACGAACGCGCCGAGCCCCGAGTAGTTGAGGCTCGACCAGAGCATGTAGAGGCTGGTCGCGACGAAGGCGACCGGCGTCAGCGGGTACAGCGGCACGCGGAACGGCCGCGGGCGCGCGGGATCGACGCGGCGCAGCCGGAACAGCGCGAGGCCGGTGAGCGCGAAGAAGGCCCAGAACACCGGCGCCGTGTACTCGACGAGCGTCGTGAAGCCCGAGCGCGTCAGCGAGCCGAGCAGCACGAGCGCGAGCGCGATGCCGCCCTGCACCCAGAGCGCCGCGACCGGGGCCTGTCGGCGGGCGTCCCAGTGGGCGAGGAAGCCGAGCCGCGGGAAGTCGACGCCGAGCGCGTGGTTCGTGCGCGCGCCGGTGATCACGGTCGCGTTCAGCGAGGTCAGCGCGGCGATCGCGATCAGCGCGGCGACGAGCGTCGCGCCGCCCTCGCCCCAGATCGCGCGCATCAGGTCCGCGCCGATCGCGCTCGACTCCGCCATGCCCGCGTGCCCGAGCCCGCGCAGGTAGGCGAGGTTGGCGAGCAGGTACAGCACGGTGACCACGCCGATGCCGACGAACAGCGCGCGCGCGATCGGCGCGCGCTCGCCGCGCACCTCGGCCGACAGGTACGCGGCCTCGTTCCAGCCGCCGTAGGTCAGCATCACGAACACGAGCGCGAGGCCGTGCGCGGCCGTGGCGGCCGGTGCCGGCGCCGGTTCGCCGCCGGCTGCGCCCGGGCCGCCCGCCACGGCCGCGGCGCCGGTATCCCCTGCGGAGCCGAGCGTGGCCGCGAGCGCCTGTTCCGCGCCGAAGCCGGGCAGCGCGTGGCTGCCGAGCACGAGGCCCGCGACCGCGATCGCGGACACGCCGGCGACCTCCGCCAGCGTGAACGCGCGCTGCGTGCCGATGCCCTGGCCGCGGCCGGCGAGGTTGACGGCGG
Source organism: Steroidobacteraceae bacterium (assembly GCA_027531255.1). Classification (GTDB taxonomy): domain Bacteria; phylum Pseudomonadota; class Gammaproteobacteria; order Steroidobacterales; family Steroidobacteraceae; genus JAPZRU01. The sequence goes on from JAPZRU010000007.1 coordinate 99,572, forward strand.
TGAACGCGATCACCGCGGCCGCCGCGTAGAGCGCGGGACCGTGCGCGCCGAGCGGCCAGATCTCCTGCGCGTAGTCGCCGAACACGTAGGCCAGCAGCGCGATCGACCCGGTCTGCATCACGGTCGCCCGCGCCCACGCGAACAGGAACGCGAGGCGCCGGCCGAACGCCCGGTGGAGGAAGTGGTAGTCGCCGCCGGTGCTGGGATAGGTGCTGGCGAGCTCCGCGTAGCAGAGCGCCCCGACCAGCGCGATCAGCCCGCCCGCGACCCAGACCAGCAGCATCGCCAGGTCGCTCGTCGTGTTCGCGGCGACCACCGACGGCGCGCGGAAGATGCCGGCGCCGATCACGATGCCGACGATCACGAACACCGCGTCGCCGACCGAGAGCGTGCGGGCGGGCGCGGAGGCTCGCGACGCGGCGTCGCCGCGGGCGGCGGGAGAGCGGTCGTCCATGGGCGTTCGCGTGGGTCGATCGGGGCCGGGGCCGCCGCGGGGACGCCACGATACCGAATCGCCGGCGACTACAGCCAGCCGTTGCTCCGGGCAATGCGGGCTGCTTCCACGCGGTTGTCGGCGCCGAGCTTCTGCGCCGCTTCCGAGAGGTAGTTGCGCACGGTGCCCGGCGACAGCCCGAGCGCGTCCGCGATCTCCTTGTTGCTGCGGCCCTCTTCCGCGAGGCGCAGCACCGCGCGCTCGCGGTCGCTCAGCGGGTCGGGCGCCTCCCACGCGGCCTCGGCCGGTTCGGGCGCGATCACGCGGCCGGGCGCGAGGTCGAGGTCGACGCCGGCCAGCGCGGTCACGGCCCGGTAGCGGCGCACGAGGCCGCGGGCGACGACGGGGGAAGTGGGGGTCCATCGGCGGATCCTCCGGGGGTGGAACGCCGGGGACACGGTACGGACCGGCCAGCGCCGCGAGCAGTGGCGGGTGTCAGGGGTCCGGGGTGACGAATGTCACCCGGTGCTAGAGTACGCGCCGTTTCGCGCCCCGCGGCCCGCCACCGGGGCCGCGCGTGCCTCGCTCGTCAGCCCCCGCAGTGCCGAGAGTTCCGATGACCACCATCCGTGAAGCCGACCTGATCGAGAGCGTCGCCGACGCCCTCCAGTACATCTCCTACTACCACTCGCCCGACTTCATCCAGGCGATGGGCCGCGCGTACGAGCTCGAGCAGAGCCCGGCTGCGAAGGACGCGATCGCGCAGATCCTGGCGAACTCGCGCATGTGCGCCGAGGGCCGCCGTCCGATCTGCCAGGACACCGGCATCGTCACGGTGTTCGTGAAGGTCGGCATGAACGTGCGCTGGGACGCGACGCGTTCGCTCGAGGACATGATCAACGAGGGCGTGCGCCGCGCGTACGGGCACCCGGACAACAAGCTGCGCGCGTCGATCGTCGCGGACCCCGCGGGCAGGCGCGGCAACACGAAGGACAACACGCCCGCGGTGATCCACGTCGAGCTGGTGCCCGGCGACCACGTCGACGTCACCGTGGCGGCGAAGGGCGGGGGGAGCGAGAACAAGTCGATGTTCGAGATGCTGAACCCGTCCGACTCGATCGTGGACTGGGTGATGAGCGTGGTGCCGCACATGGGCGCGGGCTGGTGCCCGCCCGGCATGCTCGGCATCGGCATCGGCGGCACCGCCGAGAAGGCGATGGTCATGGCGAAGGAATCGCTGATGGAGACCATCGACATGCCGGAGCTGAAGGCGCGCGGCCCGAAGTCGAAGCTCGAGGAGCTGCGGATCGAGATCCACGACAGGGTCAACGCGCTCGGCATCGGCGCGCAGGGCCTCGGCGGGCTGACGACCGTGCTCGACGTGAAGATCCGCGACTACCCGACGCACGCGGCTTCGCTGCCCGTCGCGATGATCCCGAACTGCGCCGCCACGCGGCACGCGCACTTCGTGCTCGACGGCAGCGGGCCGGCGCTGCTCACGCCGCCTTCGCTCGACACGTGGCCGCAGGTCGCGTGGGCGCCGGACACGCAGGTGCGGCGCGTGAACCTCGACACGCTCACGCGCGCCGAGGTCGCGAGCTGGAAGCCGGGCGAGCGGCTGCTGCTGAACGGCAGGATGCTCACGGGGCGCGACGCCGCGCACAAGCGCATCTGCGCGCTGCTCGACGCGGGGCAGCCGCTGCCGGACGGCCTGAGCTTCAAGGACCGCGTGATCTACTACGTGGGCCCCGTGGATCCGGTCCGTGACGAGGTCGTCGGCCCCGCGGGCCCGACGACCGCGAATCGGATGGATCGCTTCACCGAGACGATGCTCGAGAAGGCCGGGCTGATCGCGATGGTCGGCAAGGCGGACCGCGGGCCCGAGGCGGTCGAGGCGATCCGGAAGCACAAGTCCGCGTACCTGATCGCGGTCGGCGGTGCGGCCTACCTGGTCTCGAAGGCGATCCAGGCCAGCCGCGTGGTCGCGTTCCCCGAGCTCGGCATGGAGGCCGTCTACGAGTTCGAGGTGAAGGACATGCCGGTCACGGTCGCGGTGGACGCGAACGGCGAGAACCTGCACGAGACCGGCCCGAAGCAGTGGGCCGGCAAGTTCAAGGGGATCGCGGTCGCCGCGGGCTGAGAGCGGGCGCAACGCCCGCGTCCCGCGGCCCCGGACCGTCGCCATCCCGCGTCTCGCGGCAAGCGTTTCCGAGCGCCTTCCTACACCCGCCTGCTGCATCGCCACCGCTGTAGGCGGCGGGTGGTGCAACCTTCCGTGCTGCACCCACGGTTGCGAAGCGTGCGATTCCCGATACTGCTGCCCGCGCCGCGGTACTGCGGCGCGGGTGTAACGACAGCAGATCAACGAAGCGAGGGATCGCCATGAACAACCGTAACCGTTCGTTCGTCCTGGCGGGGTTCGCCTGCGCCGCCGCACTGCTCGCGGGCTGCAACAGGGCCGATTCGGAGCGCGAGGTCGCGCAGGACGTCGCCGAGGCCCGCAAGGAGGGTGCGCAGGACGTGGCCGAGGCGCGGCGCGACGCAGCCGAGCAGGTGGCCGAGGCGCGCCAGGGCGGCGACGCTTCCGAGACGCGCGACACGACCGCCGAGGCGCAGCGCGACGTGCGCGTGGCGCAGGCCGAGGCACGCTACAACGTCCAGAAGCAGGGCTGCGAGGCGCTGCGGGGCGACGCGCAGAAAGCCTGCAAGGACAAGGCGGAGGCGGAGTACGAGGCCGCGAAGGCCGACGCCGAGCAGTCGGCCGCGGCGACGAAGCAGCAGTAAGGCCGACGTCTTCCGGTGGGCGGCCGCGCCCGTCGGAAGATGCGAGCACCGCGCCGGTCGCGTCAGCGGCCGGCGCGGCGTCCGTGGCGGCGCCTCAGCCCTCGAGGGCGGCCGATGCCCGCTTCGCAGCCGCGAGCAGTTCGTTCACGAGCGACTGCAGTTCCTGGCGCGAGCGGATCGCGCGCTCGGACAGGCGCAGCACCAGGCTCGCTTCCATGCCGTTGGAGCCCATGACCGGAGCCGCCAGGCTGCGGCGCATCGACAGGCGGCCTTCGCGCGTGTACGACGCGTAGCCCTGTCGGCGGATGGTCTCGAGTTCGGTCTCGAGAGCCGTGCGCGGTTCCTGCGGCTTGCGCTCCGCCGACGAGGGGTCGTAGGCCATGTCGAGCCAGAGCGCGCATTCCGCGGGATCGCCGTGGGCCAGGTGCAGGCGACCCGACGCGCTCTCCAGCATCGCGAGACGCACGCCCGGCCGCATCGGCGCGGTACCGAGCGCGGCCTCGCCGTCGGTCGCGTAGCGCACGACGACCTCGCGGCCGCGCACCGTCGCGATCGACACGGGCCACCGCACCTTCTGCGACAGCTCGCGCGCGAACGGGCGCACCGCATTCACGACGTCGCCGAGCGGATCGTGGCGGCTGGCTAGGCGCTCCAGCACGCGGCCCGGGCCGAACGTGCCCAGCTCCGGCCACTCGGTGGCGAAGCCCTGGTCCACGAGCGTGCGCAGCACGCGATACGCGGTCGTGCGCGGCAGGCCGCTCGCGCGGACGATCTGCGCGAGCGTCAGCTGGTCCGTCGAATTCAGCAGCTCGACCACGTGGAGCGCGCGTTCCACCGCGCGGATCGGGCGGCAGCGGATCCGCGAGGTCGTGCGGATCGCGGTAGTCGTGCCGACGGCGGTGACGCGGGCGGACCGCGCGCGTGCGACCGGGGCCGGCGGAGCCTGGGCCGGACCCTGTAGCGGCGGCCCACCGGCCGCGACGTGCATCTCCGACATCGAAGTCCCCCTTCGCGAATGCTCACCGCCCGCGCTGCGGCCGGCCGACGTCCACCTTCGTACACGGGCTGCATTCAGGCAACGGACGCGCTGCCTGAAGCCCCGGCGGGCCGCGGTCCCCGTTGCCCAATTGAGCACGTCTGGGGTTCGGGAGCCAGCGTTCGCACGTCTGCGCTCGTCCACCCTGCGGACGGCCGCGCAGCCGTCTCGGCGCGGCCGAGCGGAATGCCCAGGGGGTCTTTATGGGGAAACCTGCGGGCGCGGATCGGCCGCCTGCGGTGATCGTCCCGCCGGTTCGGCCTCGATCAGCCGGTCAGCGTCGCCAGAACGCCGGCGTGAACAGCACGAGGAGGGTGAACACCTCGAGGCGGCCGATCAGCATCGCGAAGATCACGACCCACTTCGCCGCATCCGGGATGGTCGTGTAGTTCGCGTTGACGTCGCCGAGGCCCGGGCCGACGTTGTTGATCCCGGCCGCGACCGCCGACCACGCGGTGACCTGGTCGAGGCCGAGCGCCATCAGGATCAGCATCATCACGCCGAACAGCACGAGATACATCGCGAAGAAGCCGGTGACCGCCGCGAGCACCTGCACGCCGACCGGCTTGTCCGCGTACTTCACCGGCAGCTCGGCGCTCGGGTGCACGAGGCGCTTGAGTTCGCGCACGCCCTGCTTGAGCACCAGCTGCCAGCGGATGATCTTCATGCCGCCGGCAGTGGAGCCGGCGCAGCCGCCGATGAAGCCCGCCAGCAGCAGCATGACCGGCAGCACGCCGGGCCACTCGGCGTACGGCGCGGTGGCGAAGCCCGTGGTGGTCTGGTGGGAGATCGCCTGCAGCGCGGCGTAGCGGAACGCCTCGGACGGCGCCTCGTAGGTGGAGGTCGCGTACAGGTAGACGGTGACGAAGGCGACCAGTGCGACGCTCAGCCAGAGATAGGCCCGGAACTGCGGGTCCTGCAGGTACGCGCCCGCCGACTTCGCGCGCCACGCGACGAAGTGCAGCGCGAAGTTGATGCCGCCGAGGAACATGAACACGCACGCGATCATGTCTATCGCGTAAGAGTCGAAGTGACCGAGGCTGGCGTCGTAGGTGGAGAAACCCGCCGTCGCGACGGTCGAGAACGCATGCGTGATCGCGTCGAAGCCGTCCATGCCTGCCATCCCGTAGGCAACCGCGCAGGCGGCCGTCAGCAGCACGTAGACGCCCCACAGGGTCTTCGCGGTCTGGGTGATCCGCGGCGTCAGCTTCTCGTCCTTCACGGGACCCGGCATCTCGGCCTTGTAGAGCTGCATGCCGCCGATGCCGAGCACCGGGAACAGCGCGACCGCGAGGACGATGATGCCGACGCCGCCGAGCCACTGGATCTGCTGCCGGTACCAGAGGATCGACTCGGGGAGCGTGTCGAGGCCGACGATGACCGTGCCGCCGGTGGTCGTGAAGCCCGACACCGCCTCGAAAACCGAGTCGGTGAAGCTCAGGTTCGGCACGTCGGTCAGCAGGAACGGCACGGCGCCCGCGACGCCGAGCAGCGTCCAGAACAGCGCGACGACGAGGAAGCCGTCGCGCAGCCGGAGGTCCCGCTGCACGTTGCGGACCGGCAGCCACATCGCGAGGCCGACGGCGAGCGTGATCGCGAACGACTCGACGAACGGCAGCCAGTGGCCGTCGGCGTACAGCAGCGAGACGACGACCGGCGGCAGCATCGTGAAGCTGAACGCCACGACGATCAGCCCGAAGATCCGCAGCACCATCGCCTGGTTCATGCGGTGCGCCCGGGTCTCAGATGAACGACACGCCGACCTGGAACAGCTTCTCGACGGCCTCGATCTGGCGGCGATCCGTCAGGAACAGGATCACGTGGTCGCCGTCGTGGATCTCGATGTCGTGGTGGCCCATGATCACGTCGTCGCCGCGGACGATCGCGCCGATCGTCGTGCCCTCGGGCACGCGGATCTGCTCGATGCGCCGGCCGACCACCTTCGAGCTGCTGGCGTCGCCGTGCGCGATCGCCTCGATCGCCTCGGCCGCGCCGCGCCGCAGGCTGTGCACCTTGACGACGTCGCCGCGGCGCACGTGCGCGAGCAGGCTGCCGATCGTGATCGTCTGCGGGCTGATCGCGACGTCGATGCTGCCGCTCTCCATCAGCTCCGCGTACGACGGCTTGTTGATCAGCGTCATCACCTTCCGGCAGCCGAGGCGCTTGGCGAGCATCGAGGACAGGATGTTCGCCTCCTCGGCGTTCGTCAGCGCGACGAACGCGTCCGCGGTGTCGACGCTCTCCTCGAGCAGCAGGTCCTCGTCGGCGGCGTCGCCGTTCAGCACGACGGTGTTGCGCAGCAGTTCGGAGGCGCGGCGCGCGCGCCTGTGGTCGCGCTCGATCAGCTTGACCTGCTGCTGGTCCTCGAGCTTCTGCGCCAGGCGGATGCCGATGTTGCCGCCGCCGGCGATCACGACGCGCTTCACCGGCGCCTCGAGCTTGCGCAGCTCGCTCATCACCTGGCGGATGTCGTTGCGGGCCGCGAGGAAGAACACCTCGTCGCCGGGCTCGACGACCGTGTCGCCCTCGGGCTTGATGCTGCGGCCCCTCCGGTAGATCGCCGCGACGCGCGCGTCGATGTTCGGGATGTGGTTCCGGATGTTGCGGATCGGCTGCCCTACCAGCAGGCCGCCCTGGACCGCGCGCACGCCGACGAGCCGCACGCGGCCGTCCGCGAAGTCCACGACCTGCAGCGCGCCCGGATAGCGGATCAGCTGTTCGACGTACTCCGTGACGAGCTGCTCGGGGCTGATGTAGACGTCGATCGCGAACGCGCCGCCCTCGCGGAACAGGTCGGGTCGCGACAGGTAGGCCGGCGCGCGGATGCGCGCGATCTTGGTCGGCGTCTTGAACAGCGACCAGGCGACCTGGCAGGCCACCATGTTCACTTCGTCGCTGTTCGTCAGCGCGACGACCAGCTGGGCGTCGCCGCAGCCAGCCGCCTCGAGCACCGCCGGGTTCGCCGCGTTGCCGTTGACCGTGCGGATGTCCAGGCGGTCCTGCAGTTCCCGGAGCACCTCGTCGTCGGAGTCGACGACGGTGACGTCGTTCGCCTCCTCGCGCGAGAGGTGGTACGCGGCGGTGCGGCCGACCTGGCCGGCACCGAGGATGACGATCTTCACGCGGCAGGCCCGGGGAACGACGACGGGATTGTAGCAGGAGCGGCGCCGCGGTCCCGGCGCACGGCGTCACGGTCCGCGGGCGGGGCGACGCGCGGGGTCACGATCCGCGACGACGCGGCGCCGAATCCTGCCCGGCCCGGGACCGCCGGCAGCCGACCACGTGGTCGTCCATCAGGCCGGCCGCCTGCATGAACGCGTAGACGATCGTGGTGCCGACGAACTTGAACCCGGCCTTCGCCAGCCTCCTGGAGAGGGCGTCGCTCTCGGGGGTGGAGACCGGCGCGTCGGCGAGTGTCCGCGGTCGACGTGCCCCGGGTCGCGCCCGGGGGTGCATGGCGCCAGACCAGCTCGGCCACGTCCACGCCGGCGTCACGCAGCGCGAGCCAGGCGCGTGCGCTCGTGACGAACGCATCGATCTTCAGCCGGTTGCGGACGATTCCCGGATCGGCGAGCAGCCGCGCGCGATCCGCCTCGCGGTGGCGCGCGTAGAGCGGGTCGGTCGTGCACCACCCGCAGCGCGCGCGGCCGTCCGAGTGGACGAGTGTCGCGGGCCGCGCGGCCGTCACGGGTCGACGGCCAGCGCCTGCCGCAGGTCGGCGAGCAGGTCGTCCACGTGCTCGAGGCCGACCGACAGCCGCAGCAGGTCGCGCGGGGTCGGCGTGTCCGGGCCTTCCACCGAGGCACGGTGTTCGACGAGGCTCTCGACGCCGCCGAGGCTAGTCGCGCGCGTGAAGAGACGCGTGCGCGCGGCGACCGCGAGCGCCGCCGGCTCGCCGCCGCGCACGCGGATCGACAGCATCGCGCCGAACGCGCTCATCTGGCGCGCCGCGAGCGCGTGGTTCGGATGCGTGGCGAGGCCCGGGTAGTAGACCTGCGCCACGTTCGGCTCCGCCGCCAGCGCTTCCGCGAGCGCGTGCGCATTGGCCGACTGCTGGCGCACGCGCAGCGGCAGAGTGGCGAGGCTCCTGCGGATCAGCCAGCAGTCGAACGGCGCGGGCACGCCGCCGCCCTCCTGCTGGAACAGCCGGACGCGGTCGAGCGCGGGGCCCGCCTCGCGCACGATCACCGCGCCGCCGGTCACGTCGCTGTGGCCGCCGAAGTACTTGGTCGTGCTGTGCATCACGTAGTCGGCGCCCAGCGCCAGCGGCCGTTGCAGCACCGGGGTGGCGAACGTGTTGTCCGCCGCGAGCCGCGCGCCGTTCTCGTGCGCGATCTCGGCCAGCGCGCCGAGGTCCGCGAGCCGCAGCATCGGGTTGGACGGGCTCTCGACCCACAGCAGGCGCGTGCGTGGCGTCAGCGCGCGTCGCACCGCGTCGAGATCGGCCATGTCCACCCGCGCGTGTGTCACGCCCCAGCGCGCCACCACGTTGGCCAGCTGCTTCAGCGTGCCGTGGTAGCAGTCGTGGCCGACCAGTACGTGATCGCCGGGCTCGAGCGTCGCGAACACGGCGAGCGAGGCGGCGGTGCCCGAGCCGAACGAGACGCAGTCCTGGCCACCCTCGAGCGGCGCGATCGCCCGTTCGAGTTCGCGGCGCGTCGGGTTGTCCGCGCGCGCGTAGCTCCAGCCGTGCGGGTAGCTGCCGTCCGGGTTCCGCTGGAACGTGGTGCTCAGGTGGATCGGCTGCGCGACGGCGCCGGTGGCGGCGTCGGGCGAGCGCGCCGCGTGGATCGCGAGCGTCTCGAGGCGGAGGGTGTCCATCCCGCGATTCTAGCCGCGCGGCGCGCCGGGTCCGTCGTCGAGCTCCTGCCAGCCCACGACCAGCATGCCCGGTCCGCCGTGCGCGCCGAGCGCCGTGCCGAGCGGCAGCACCCAGCTGCGCTCCACGTTCGCGAGACCGGCGACGATTTCCTCGCGCAGGCGCTCGCCTTCGTCGGGCGCGTTCGCGTGGCCGACCAGCAGCCGGTAGCGCTTCGCGGGATCGAGCCGCCGCCGCACGAAGCGGGCGAACTTCGGTCGCAGGTTGCGCCGCCCGCGCAGGAAGCCGCCGAGGCCGACCCGCAGGTCCGGCAGGTTGGCGATCAGCGGCGTCAGTCGCAGCCACTCGGCGATCGGCTTCGCGATCTTCGGCAGGCGTCCGCCGCGGATGCCGTAATCGAGCGTCGCGAGGCAGCCGAAGGTGCGCGTGCGCGGGATCATCCGCTGCACGGAGGCGACGATCTCCGCCGCGTCCATTCCCGCGGCGGCGCACTCCGCCGCGTGCATCGCGAGCAGCCCCTGCCCGAGCGAGGCGTTGCCGGTGTCCACGACGTGCACCCGCGCCTGCGCGATGCGTGCCGCGGCGGCTTCCGCCGCCTGCTTCGTGCCGCTGGAGCGGCCGGCGACGTTGATGCTGACGACCGACTCGTAGTGCGAGGCGAGGAATTCGAACAGTCGGCGGAAGTCGCCGGGCGGCGGCTGCGAGGTCTTCGGCGGGACGGGGCTCCGCTCCAGCAGTTCGTAGAATTGCGCGGGCGAGAGGCTGACCTTGTCGAGGTAGCTGTGCTCGCCGAAGTTCACGCGCACCGGCACGAGGTGGATGTCGAGGCGCTCGAGTTCGTCGTCCGGGATGTCCGCCGCGGAGTCCGCGACGATCGCGACGCGCCGCCGCGGCGCGTGATGCGCCGCCTCCTGCTGCCGCTGCATGTCGTCCGCCTTCTGGGCGGACACCGCGCCGTATTCCGCGGCGATGCGGAACACCTCGGCCGGGTCCGCGACGTGCAGGTGCACGCGCACCTTGCGATGCGTGCCCGCGACGACGAGGCTCGAGCCGAGCGCGGCGAGCCGCTCGCGCAGGTGGCGGCGGTCCACCGCGTCTCCGGTGACCATGCACTCGGTGCACCAGCGGTGCGCGAGCGATTCGGCGTGGCCGGCGGCGTGGCCGTGCTCGTCGTGCTCGGACGCCGGCAGCGGCGCCGACTCGTCGAGCTCGCCCGTGTCCAGGTACGCGGAGATGCCCTCGAGCATCGCGACGAAGCCCGCGGCACCGGCGTCCACGACGTTCGCGCGCCGCAGTTCGTCCATCTGCTCGCGCGTCGCGGCCAGCGATTCGCGGGCCCGCACGAGACCGCCGCGCACGAGCTCGGGGAAGCTGCCGACGCCGCGTCGCGCGAGCTGCTCGACCTCGGCCGCGAAGTCCTGCAGCACGGTGAGGATCGTGCCCTCGCGCGGCTCGGCGATCGCCTCGCGCGCGTGGGCCGCGCCGTGGCGCACCGCGTCCGCGAACTCGGCGGGCGAGAGCTCGCGCAGCGTCGCGACCCGGTCCGCGACGCCCGTCAGGAACTGCGAGAGGATCGCGCCGGAGTTGCCGCGCGCACCGTCGAGTGCGGCGTCCGCCGCCCGGGTCAGCACCTCGCCGGCGTGCTCGACCGCGCCCGTCTGCAGTGCGCCCAGCATCGTGCGGATCGTCAGCGCGAGGTTCGTGCCCGTGTCGCCGTCCGGTACCGGGAACACGTTGATCCGGTCGAGATGCTCCCGCGCCGCGAGCAGCCGACGTCCGCCCGCCTGCAGCGCGCGCGCGAGCTCGCGGCCGTCGAGGCGCGGCAGCCAGACCGCCTTGGTCGCCAAGTCGCCCCCCCTTGTCCTCGCGCGCGTCAGTCGCGCGGCAGCAGGAACCGCAGACCGTCGTGGTTCAGTACGACGCCTTCCGGCGTGATGCGCTCCAGCGCCGGGCCGGCCGCGAGCCGGCTGCCCTCGCGATAGCGTTCGCCGTTCAGCACGACGAAACGCTGTGCGGGTTCGTTCGAATAGACGTGCAGGTTCAGGTTCAGCGTCGGCAGCCCCGCGGTCGCCTGCGGCGACAGGTCGTCGAGCCGCGGAAGGCCGGGCACGGAGTCCGCGCGCGGCGGGAACGTGCCCGCCCGCGGTGCCGCGACGGCGGCGCGCGGCGGCGTCGCGAGGCCGATGCGGCCGTCGCCCGGCACCGGGGCCGTGACGGCCTCCGCGGCCATGCCGGCGCGCGGCGTGCCCAGCCGCGGCTCGCCAGGGGAGAGGCGCTCGACGCGCGGCCCGCCGTCCACCGGAGGCGGCTCGACGTAGTCGTAGTCGCTGTCCTGCGCGCCGGCGGCGGCCTCCACGGCCAACGGCCGCACCTCGCGCGTCGTGTCCGCTGCGGCCGGAGTCGCGGGGTCCGAAAACGCGGTTGCAGGTCCGGCCGGAGCACTACCGAAGGCCGCCGGCGGGCTCGGCGCCGCCGGCGCCTCGTGCGGCGGGCGCTCGTCTCCGCCGCGGAAGAGCAGCACCACGAGCGCAACGAGGTTCACTGCCAGCAGCGCACCGATGCCCGCGAGCAGCCACGGCAGCTTCGACGGCACCGGTCGCGCGACGGGCGCGTCGGCGAGGCCGGGCAGCTGCTTGCGCTCGCGCTCGTGCTCGGACTTGCGCAGAGCGTCGAGGATGAACGACACGCTAGCCCTCGCTCTCGCGCAGCCGCGGCACGTTCGGTCCGCCGAGCTGCGCGTCCAGCATCACCTGCGTCTGCACGCCTGCGATGCCATCCACCGCGAGCCGGTGCTCGCGCTGGAACTGCTCGACCATCCGCGCGAGCTCGCGGTCGTAGACGTCGGAGCCGCCGCGCACCGGCTCGCCGCGCAGCGAGTGCAGGCTCTCGCGCAGCCACCGCACCTCGGTGCCGCGCATGCCGGGCGCCAGCGTGCGTGCCTGCGGGGCGGGCGGCCGCCACAGGATCAGGAAGTCGCCGTACCAGTAACGCTGCAGTTCGCCGAGGTCCGCGTCGTAGGTGCGGCCGCCGGTCTCGAGGCGCGCGCGCGCGTCGTCCAGCCGCGTGAGCACGACCTGGTGCTCGACGCCGGCCGGATCGACCAGCGCGAGGATCGCAGGGCGGTCGAGCTGGCGCACCTGCGCGAACGTGCCGCGCTGCGCGAGGCAGGCGAGTCCCTGCACGGTGGCCTGCTCGCACGGCCGAGCGCTGCCGCGCGCGACCTCGAGCGGCGTGCGCCACAGTGCGAACAGGCGCGCGAACGCTTCGTCGGTGCCGGTACGCGCCGCGTTCGCGCCGAGGAACTGTGCGAGCGTCGCGGCCGGGGCGGTCGTCGTTCCGTCCGCAGCTCGGACGGTGAGGGCACCCGGTGCTCCGGCGACGGAGGGGGCGCCGGCCGGCGCGCCGGCCGCGGGCGCCGGGGTCGCGGCATCACCGCCCGTCGCCGCCGTCGCCGTCGCCGCCGCCGCCGGCGCGTCGTCGCGGAGGGTCGGCGCGAGCGCGAGCCACCCCGCGATCGCCAGCAGCGCGACGCCGGCGGCGATGCCGCCCCCGAGCGCCCACGGCGCCCACGCCGCCGGGAAGCGCCGGCCGTACACCTCGCCGGCCGCGCGCCGCACGAGCGCGGGCGTGACGCGATGCTGCTCCGCGGTGTAGGCGCCGAGCAGCGCGCGGTCCGCGATCACGTTGACGATGCGCGGGATGCCGCTGGAGAGCCGGTGCAGTTCCGCCAGTGCCGGAGGCGTGAAGATCTCGGTGGTGGCGCCCGCGACCTGCAGGCGGTGCCGCACGTAGGCCGCGGTCTCGGGCCGCGTCAGCGGATCGAGGTGGTAGCGCCCGGTTATGCGCTGTGCGAGCTGGCGCAGGTCGTTCCGCGCCAGGACCTCGCGCAGTTCAGGTTGGCCGACCAGGATGATCTGCAGCAGCTTGCGCGTCTCGGTCTCCAGGTTGGTGAGCAGCCGCACCTGCTCGAGCACGTCGGTGGCGAGCTGCTGCGCTTCGTCGACGATCACGACGACGCGGCGGCCGCGCGCGTGCGCGTCGAGCAGGAATGCGTTCAGGCGGTCGACCAGGCCCTTCACGCTGCCGCGCACGTCGTCCACCGGCACGTGCAACTCGTCCAGCACGAGGTTCAGGAACTCGAGCGGCGTGACTCGCGGGTTCAGAACGAGAGCGACGTCCGCGTGCGCCGGCACCTGCGCGAGCAGGCTGCGCACCATGGTGGTCTTGCCGGTGCCGACCTCGCCCGTCAGCTGGACGAAGCCGCCGGCGTCGTCGATGCCGTAGAGCAGGTGCGCGAGCGCCTCCGCGTGCCGCTCGCTGAGGTACAGGTAGCGGGGGTCCGGCGTGATCGCGAACGGCTTTTCGGCGAGACCGAAGAAGCGGGTGTACATGCGCGCCGGATGATAGCGCAGCGCGCGCCCGGGTCAGCGGCGGGGCAGCCCCCGTGAGACCGGGACGGCGTGGCGGCGGATCCCTGCGGCGAGGCCGGGTCCGTCAACTGCGCCGCCGCACCCCCGTGAACCCGTCCTCCTTCGGCCCGCCGCGCCCGAGGCTGCTGGCGCGCGTCACCGACGCGTCGCCGAACTTCTCGCGGATCCGGTCGAGCGTCGGGTCGAGCTTCGCGCCGGCCCTGCCGGCCGCGGGCGGCAGGCCCGCCGGCGCCGCGGTCGCCTCGCTGCGGGGCGTCGGCGCGTCGCCCGCCGGCTGGCCGAACAGGTCGAGCTGAACCGCGGGCGCCAGCGAAGCGAGCCCGACGCCGAGCAACCGTACCGCCGCGCGCGGCTGCTCCGCGAGCCAGCCGTCCAGCAGTTCCCTCGCGATCTTGAGCACCGCGCCCGTGTCCTGCGTCGCGGGCGCGAAGCTGCGGCTGCGGGTGTAGGTCGCGAAGTCCCGGCGCCGGATCTTCACGACGACCGTCGAGGCCGTCAGTTCCTTCGCGCGCAGCCGCACGCCGACGCGGTCCGCGAGCTTCGCGAGCTCGGCGTGCATGTCCGCGGCGCGCTTCAGGTCCACGTCGAAGGTCTCCTCGGCGCTGACCTGCTTCTCCTGCCAGTCCGCCTCGACCGGCCGCTCGTCGATGCCGGCCGCGCGGTCGCGCACGTTCTGCGTGTGCTTGCCGAACAGCGGCCACAGTACCGCGTCCGGCGCCGCGCGCAGCTGGCCGAGCGTGTGCAGCCCGCACTCCTCGAGGCGCGTCGCCGTCTTCGGGCCGATGCCGTGCAGCCGGCGGATCGGCAGCGGGTCGAGCACCCTCGCGACTTCGTCGGGCGCGATCGTGCAGAGCCCGTCGGGCTTCTTCAGGTCCGAGGCGATCTTGGCGAGCAGCTTGTTGTGCGCCGCGCCGACCGAAGCGGTCAGGCCCGTGCGCTCGCGGATGCGTGCCTTGATCGCCGCGGCGATGACTGCCGGCTCGCCGTGCAGGCGGCGGCTGCCGGTCACGTCGAGGTAGGCCTCGTCGAGCGACAGGCCTTCCACCAGCGGCGTGAACTCGTGGAACACCTCGAACACCGACTGCGAGACTTCCTTGTAGCGCTCCATCCGCGGCTTCACGCACACCGCGTGCGGGCAGCGCGCGAGTGCCTCGCGCACCGGCATCGCCGAGTGCACGCCGTACCTGCGGACCTCGTAGCTGGCGGCCGCGACGACGCCGCGCCCCGACGTGCCGCCGACGATCACCGGCAGGCCGCGCAGTTCGGGTCGGTCGTGCATCTCCACCGACGCGTAGAACGCGTCCATGTCGACGTGGAGGATCGCGCGGGGCGCGCTCATGCCCGGGAGGGTGGCCGTGCGCGCGTCGTCACGTCGCGAGCGCGCTGACGACGGCGGTGCCGAGCAGCGCGGCGCCGACCGCCGGCACCGCCGCGACGGAGATGTTCGCGCACTCGCCGATGCCGAGCGCGAACGACGCGTCGGGTCCGGTCGCCGGTCGCGGGCAGGGGAAATTCCTGCATGCGCGCATCCTAGCGTGCCGGAGCGCCGCCCGCCGTCCCGGCGCCGGCGGTTCACGCCCGCGCGGCTGCAGGCGCGGCGGCCCAGTACGGCGTCCGGAGTTCGCGCTTGAGGACCTTCCCGTTGGCGTTGCGCGGCAGTGCGTCCCGGAACTCGAGGCCGCCGAGCCGCTGCTGGCGGCCGAGCCGCTCGTTGGCCCACGCCCGCAGCGCTTCCGCGCCGACGCTCGCGCCCTCGCGCCGGACCACGAGCGCCAGCGGCGTCTCGCCCCACTGCGGATGCGGCACCCCGATCACGGCGACGTCGAGTACGTCCGGGTGCCGGCACAGCACTGCCTCGAGGTCCGCCGGGTAGACGTTCTGACCGCCCGACAGGATCATGTCCTTCCTGCGGTCCACGACGTAGAGAAACCCCTCTTCGTCGAGCCGGCCGACGTCGCCGGTGCGCAGCCACGTGCGTCCCTGCGGGTCCGTCCACGTGGCCTCGCGCGTCGCGTCTTCGCGGTTCAGGTAGCCGTGCATCACGAAGCGCGACAGCCCGACGATCTCGCCGGGCTCGCCCTGCGGCACGGGTCGGCCGTCCTCGCCGAGGATCAGCAGGTCGGTACCGGGTATCGGCTTGCCGACGGAGGCCAGGCGGCCGTCGACGTCCTCCGGGTCGAGCGTCGTGATCACGCCCTCCGTCAGGCCGTAGAGCTCGACGATCTCGCAGCGGAACGCCTCGATCAGCTGCTGCTTCAGGCGCGGCTGCAGCGGCGAGCCGCAGCTCATCATCGACCGCATCGAGGCGGTGTCGTAGCGCGCGCGCTCCGGGTGCTCGACGAGCCGCTGGTACTGCACCGGCACCATCGCGGTGTGCGTAGCGGACCAGCGCTCGACGTGCGCGAGCCAGTCGGTGGCGTCGAACTTCTCCATCACGACCACGTGGCCGCCCGCCAGGAACGTGCAGAGCATGCCGACCCAGCTGATGTTCGAGTACAGGCCGATCGACAGCAGCGCGACCGCGTTCGACTGGTAGCGCAGCGCGAGCCCGACGTCGTAGGCCCATTCGAGCCGGCGCCGGTGGCCGTGCAGGATGCCCTTCGGCAGCGCGGTGGTGCCGGAGCTGTAGATCAGGTTGCAGGGATCTTCCGGCTCGATCGCGCGCGCGAGCGGTGTCGCGCGCTGCGCGTCGCGCCACAGGCGGTACGGCTGCCAGCCGGGCGCAACCGGGGTCGAACCGTTGCCGGTGCCGGCCACGACGCCGCCGAGCGGCAGCCACGCGGGCAGCCGGGCGCGCATCGCGTCGAGCCGCGGCCGATGGATCTCGGAGGCGATCACGGCCTTGGCGCCGCAGTCGCGGAGCATCGATTCGATCGCGTCGTCCGCGACCGAGACGTTGAGCGGCACGACGCACGCGCCGGACTTCACGGCGCCGAACAGCGCCTCGAGCATGTCGAGCCCGTTCGTCATCACTACGCCGACGAAGTCGCCGCGGCCGAGTCCCAGCGCCGCCAGGCCGTTGGCCACCTGCTCCGTGCGGCGGTCGAACTCGGCCCACGACAGCGTCTCGGCGCCGCAGCTCGCGGCCGGCTTGCGGGCGCGCCAGCGCCCGTGCAGCCGCAGCACGTCCGGGATCAGCGGCGCGGGTGCGGGGATCGTCACGTCGCCGTCCAGCCGCCGTCGATCGCGATCGCCTGCGCCGTGACGTTCCGCGCCGCGTCGCTGATCAGGTACTGCACGAGTGCGGTGACCTCCTCGACGGCGACGAAGGCCTTCTTCGGCATCGGCTTCAGCATGATCTGCTCGACCACCTGCTGCTCCGGGATGCCGTGCGTGCGCGCCTGGTCCGCGATCTGCTTCTCGACCAGGGGCGTGCGGAGGTACGCGGGGCAGATCGTATTGATCGTGACGTCCACGTCGCCGGTCTCGAGGGCGACGGTCTTCGCGAGGCCGATCAGGCCGTGCTTCGCAGCCACGTAGGCGCTCTTGTAGGCGGACGCGACCAGCGAGTGGATCGAGCCGACGTTGACGATGCGGCCGAAGCCGCGCGCGCGCATGCCGGGCAGCACCGCGCGGGTCGTCAGCGCCGGCCCCACCAGCATCACGTTCACGAGCAGCTGCCACTTCTCGGGCGGGAAGTCCGCGAGCGGCGAGACGTGCTGCAGCCCCGCGTTGTTGACCAGCACGTCGACGCGACCGGCCGCGTCGATCACGCGCGCGACGTCGTCGGCGCGCGTGACGTCGAGTGCCGCGGCGCTGGCGATGCCGCCGGCGGCCACGATGCCGTCCGCGACGCGCGCCGCGGCCCGCCCGTCGAGGTCGGTGACGTGGATCGAGTGCCCGGCGGCGGCGAGTTGCGCGGCCATCGCAGCGCCGACGCCGCTGCCGGCGCCGGTGATCAGGATGCTCCGGGTCTGCATCGTTCCTCCTCGACGGTACGCTAGCGCAAGGCCCACGCGCGGGCGCCGGTACGTTAGTACTATTCAGGTCGCGCTCGCGGACCGGTCAACTGCGGTCGAGGAGGGCGCGATGCGAAACTCGGGGCACGGTATCGGGGCGGCCGCGCTGGCGGCCGCGCTGGCGGCCGCGCTGGTGGCGCTGGCCGGCTGCGGGGGCGCGACCGCGACGCGGCCGGCGACCGCTGGCGCATCGGCAGGAGCGGACGGCATGCAGCAGGCACCGGCGGAGATCGTGGGCGGCCCGATCCGCCAGCAGTACGACGGCGCGAGCGACGACCTGCTGACCGCCGGGCTCGGGGCCGAAGGCCTGCGCGGGCCGCCGCCGGGCTTCGCCGACCCGCTGCGTCCGACGGCCGCGGAACTGCGCCGCCGCGCGATCTACATGGCCTACCGCGGGCTCGTGGACGTGACCGAGGGCGGCGGCTTCGGCCGCCTGTACGGGCCGATCGGCGGACGGCGCGTCGCGGGCGTGGAGTACCTCGTCGCGGTCCGCACGCCCGAGGGCCGCGCGACCACCACCGTGCTGCTGCAGATCCCGGCCGATTTCGACGCCGCGAACCCCTGCCTCGTCGCCGTGGCGTCGTCCGGGTCGCGGGGCATCTACGGCGCCCTGCCGACCGCCGGCGAGTGGGGCCTGAAGCGCGGCTGCGCGGTCGTGCACACCGACAAGGGCACCGGCATCGGCGCCTGGGACCTCGACCGCGCCCGCGGCTACCGCATCGACGGTCTGCTCACCGACGACGCGGCGGATCCGCTGCTGACGTTCGCGCCGCCCGCGGATCCGGCACTCGCGGCGTTCGCGCGCGAGAACCCGCACTCGGTGCTGTTCAAGCACGCCCATTCCGGCGTGAACCCGGAAGCGGACTGGGGCACGTACCTGCTGCAGGCCATCAGGGTCGGCTTCGAACTGCTGAACGAGGAGCGCGGCCTCGTGGGGCGCAAGCGTCTGGCGCCGGACAACACGCTGGTGCTCGCGGCCGGCATCTCGAACGGCGGCGCGGTCGTGCTCCGCGCGCTCGAGCGCGACCGCGCGGGCTGGATCGACGGCGCGATCGCCAGCGAGCCCAACGCGATCGTGCACGGCCGCACCGCGGGTCTGACGATCGAGAGCGGCGGCATGCGAGTGCGCGACGCCGGCGTCGCGCTGTACGACTACACGGGGTTGCACTACCTGTACCAACCGTGCGCGCTGCTCGCGGAGACCGATCCGGCCGCGCCGTTCGCGCCGCAGACCGTGCAGGCCCGGCCGCGGCTCGAACAGTGGTGCCGGGAACTGCAGGAGATGGGGCTGCTGCCGGCCGGCGAGCCGGCGGCCGCGGCTCGTGCGGCCCGGCAGCGGCTGCTCGACGAAGGGATGCTGCCCGAGGGCCTCCGGCTCGGACACTTCAACCACGCGCTGACGCTGTGGCAGGCGCTGACGCCGACGTACTCGGCAGCCTACTCGCGCGGATCCCCGGCCGCGCCGCCGTGTGGCGTGAGCTTCGCGCCGGTCGACTCGGCGGGGCGCCCGCGCGCGCTGACCGACGAGGAGGCGGCCCGCCTGTGGGCCGACGGTACCGGCATCGCGCCGACGGGCGGCATCGCCCTCGTGAGGCGCGGCGCGGACGGCGAGCGGCGTGCGGTGGGCGACGGCAGCGCGCGCCTGGCCGCCTGCTTCGCGCCGGACCGCCTGCTCGAGGGCGCGAACCGCGCCGCGCTCGACCTGCCCGCCGGACGCGACGAAGTGCTGGCGCGCGTGCGCGCGGGGCAGGAGGAGATCGCGATGTCCGCGCGCGTCGGCAACCGTCCCGTGATCGTCGTGCACGGTCGCGCCGACAGCCTGATCCCGGTGAACCACACCTCGCGCGCGTACTACGCGCTGAATCACCGCGTGCGCGAGAGCCGCGACGAGCTCCGCTACTGGGAACTGCAGCACGGACAGCACTTCGACGCGTTTCTCGGCCTGCCGGGCTTCGCGGAAAGCTACGTGCCGATGCAGCCGTGGCTGCTGCGGGGCCTCGACGCGCTGCACGCGCGCCTCACGCGGGGCACTCCGCTGCCGCCGAGCCAGGTGCTGCGCTCGCGCCCGCGCGAGGTCGTGGGCGGCAGGCCGGTCGCGCTGGAGGCACGCCATCTCGGCGAGCTGCGCGCCGATCCGGGTGCCGACGCGATCACGTTCGACGACGGCGTGCTGCGCGTGCCGGAGTAGGCGACGCACCGCGTCCGCGAGCGTCGGCTTCATGGACGAGGTGCACGCGCTGCGCCCCGACGATCACGCGGTGGGCGGCACCCGCTCGTGCCAGTCGGTCACCGACTGGTACGCCGCCGCGACCCGCAGCAGCAGCCCTTCGGCGAACGGCCGCCCGACCAGCTGGCAGGATGCCGGCAGGCCGTTGCGCGTGAAGCCGACCGGCACGCTCAGGACCGGCACGCCGAGGTAGTTGAACGGCGCGGTGTTCTGCACCAGCGCGGCGATGATCGGCCACATCGCGGCGCCGCCGCCGACGTCCGTTTCGGCGAGCGTCGGCACCGGCTGCACCAGCGTGGGCGTGCAGAGCACGTCGCACTGGCGGTAGACGCGCTCGACGAAGCGGCGCAGCAGCAGCGGCCGCAACTGCAGGGCCTCGAGATAGGAAGCCGCGGGAATCGCGAGGCCGGTCGAGGCGCGGACGCGCACCTGCGCCGAGTAGTCCTCCGGCTGCGAGCGGAGCCAGTGCGAGTGCAGCGCCGTGGCCTCCGAGTAGACGACCACGCGGCTCAGTTCCGTCAGGTGCTCGGACTCCGGGACGTCCACGTCGACGATGCGCGCACCGAGCGAGCCGAGCGCGCGCAGCGCGGCGTCGAGCGCGGACTTCACGTCCGGCGCGACGTTCTCGAAGTAGTACTGGCGCGGCACGCCGATCCTCACGCCGGCGATGCCCTGCTCGATCTCGGCCTCGTAGTCCGGCACGGCGCGCCGGCTGGAGGTCGAGTCGAGCGGGTCGTGCCCGGCGATCACGCGCAGCAGCCGTGCGCAGTCGCGCGCGGTGCGCGCGAGCGGCCCGACGTGGTCCATGCTCGGCGACAGGCGCATCACGCCGGCGCGGCTGACGCGCGCGTACGTGGGCTTCAGGCCGATCACGCCGTTGACGGCCGCCGGGATGCGGATCGAGCCGCCGGTGTCGGAGCCGAGCGAGGCGTACGCGAGCCGTGCCGCGACCGCCGCCCCCGAGCCGCTCGAGGAGCCGCCGGCGACGTGCGCGAGATTCCAGGGATTGCGGCAGGCGCCCCAGTGCGCGTTGTGGCCGGTCGGGCCGAGCGCGAACTCGGTCATGTTCAGCGCGCCGAGGTTCACGGCACCGGCCGCGCGCAGGCGCTCGAGCACGGTCGCGGTGCGGGCGGGCCGGTAGCCCTGCCGCACCCGCGAGCCGCAGTTGGTGACGCGCGCGGCGTCGTAGTACATGTCCTTCGCCGCGAACGGGACGCCGTGCAGCGGGCCGAGCGAGCGCCCGCTCGCGCGGACCGCGTCGGCCGCCGCGGCTTCCGCGAGCGCGGCCTCGTCGTCGATCCGGAGGTAGCAGTTGATTGCGCCGTTCAGCCGGTGCGCACGCTCGAGCAGCGCGCGGGTGAGCTCGACGCTCGACACCTCGCCACGGGCCAGTGCCTCCTGCGCCCCGATCAGCGTCCAGTGTGCGGGCGTCGTGCTCATCGGCCGGTCCAGGGCGCGGTGACGGTTTCGTCCGCGAGTCGTTCCAGCTCCGCGAGGTAGTCCGCGGGCTCCACTTCGAACAGGCTCTCGCGGACGCTCTCGGTCACGGCACGCACCGCATTCGCGGCGCCCGTCGCGATGCGCGCGGCGGTGTCCGGGTCGAGGTGCGAATAGCCTTCGAGGCGCGCGAGTTCGAGAACCGCGTCCGGTGACAGCGGGGCGGGGGGCGGCATGGTCATGGGCGGGTTCCGGGGCGTTTCCCGGGTCCCCGAGAAGCGCCTTGCAGTGTCGGGAGCAGCCGTCAGAATGCCCGCTCCGCTCCGGAGACTGCAACATGCCCATCTCGCTCTACCAGGCCTCGGTTCCCCCGTTCGTGCAGCAGCTGAAGGCGCTGCGTGGCGTCCTCGCCAAGGCGAAGGCCCACGCCGAGGCCAGCAAGGTCGCGCCCGAGGTGTTCCTGCAGGCGCGCCTCTATCCGAACATGTTCGCGCTGACGCGCCAGGTGCAGATCGCGACCGACTTCGCCAAGGGCTGTGCGGCCCGCCTCGCCGGGCTCGAGCCGCCGAAGTTCGAGGACACCGAAACCACGTTCGAGCAGCTCGAGGCGCGCATCGACCGCACGCTCGAGTTCCTCGCGACGTTCGCGCCCGCGCAGATCGACGGCCAGGAGGAGCGCGTGGTGGAGCTCAAGGTCGGCGGCCAGTTGCTGTCGTTCAAGGGCCAGCCGTATCTCGTGAACTTCGTGCTGCCGAACTTCTATTTCCACGCCACCACCGCGTACGCGATCCTGCGCCACAACGGCGTGGAGCTCGGCAAGCGCGATTTCGTCGGGGAGTTCTGAAGGACGCGCCGGCGGCGGTGAACTACCTGCGTTTCCGGCTGGGGCCGGAGCGCATCGAGATCGCGCTCGGCGCGCGCGCAGGCGGCGGGCGAGGAGATGGTCGGGCGCGCGCTCGAGCTCCCGGTCTGCAGTCTCGAGGACGGCCTGCAGACGCCGTACGAGCGCCTGATCGGCGACGCCCTGCGTGGCGACCAGGCGTCGTTCGCGCGGCAGGACGGCGTCGAGGCGGCCTGGGCGCTGGTCGACGAACTGCTCGGCACGGCGCCCGCGGTCGCGAAACGCGGACTGTCCCCGTTGCGGAGCTTGCGATGCGATTGATCGTGGACGAGTCTCCCGAGGCCGCGGCGCTGTCCTGCGCGGACGCGCTGCGCGACGAGATCGAGGCCGCCGTGGCGCTCCGCGGCCGCTGCATGCTGGCGCTGTCCGGCGGGCGCACGTCACTGAAGATGCTGGAGGCGCTGTCCGCCGAGCCGCTGCCGTGGTCGAAGCTCGACGTGTTCCAGGCGGACGAGCGCGCCGTGTCCGCGGACGACGAGCGGCGAACCGCCACGTGGCTGCGCGAGATCCTGTGCGCGCCCGGCCGCCTGCCGCCGCAGCGCTTCCACCCGATGCCCGTGGAGACACCGGATCTCGAGCGCGCGGCAGCGGACTACGAGGACGTGCTGGAGCGCGTCGGCGGCGTGCTGCCGACCCTCGACGTGGTGCAGCTCGGTCTGGGCGCGGACGGCCACACGGCCTCGCTCGTGCCGGGCGACGACGTGCTCGATGCGCGCGACCGCGACGTCGCGGCGACCACTGCCGCCTACCAGGGCGTGCGGCGGCTCACGCTGGCCTATCCGCTGATGGACCGTGCGCGCCGCCTGCTGTGGCTGGTCACCGGCGAGGACAAGGCCGAGGCACTTGCGAAGCTGATGGCCGGCGATCGCAGCATCCCGGCCGGTCGCGTCGCGCGCGCCCAGTCCGTCGTGTACGCCGATGCCGCGGCCGCCGCGCGCGTGCAGGGCGCTGCGCGCCGCTGAACCCGCTCAGCCTCCGGCGGGACCGATGTCCGGCGACGGCGCCACGCTGCCGCGCATCGGTGCGCCCGCGTTGCCGGCGGCTGCGCCCGGCGCACCGTGCGGCCGCGGTCAGAGTCCGGCGAGCGCGCGGACCATCGCGCGCACCGCACGGACCTGCGCACCGTCGCGCGTCGCGTAGTCGGCGCCGGCATAGCCCCACCAGTCCCAGCAGCCCTGCGGGTTCAGCGGCAGCAGCAGGCTCTTCCGCACCTGCGGGTAGAGCACGACGATGCGGTTGGCCTCGGCCCAGCGGTTGTAGCCCGCGTGGTTCACGAACGTGGCGCCGACGAAGTCCTCGCCCTGCCTGCAGCCGTGGAAGGCGACGTGCAGGCGGCACCGCTCGCCGCGCGCGCAGGCGGCCGGCACGTAGACCCAGCCCTGCGGCGCGAGCGCGCCGTCGACGTCGTAGCGACGCTGGTCGAAGGCGCGCGGCGCCGCGGCCTTCGCGGGCTTCGCGAGCGGGCCGTAGAGGTGTGCCAGCAGCGCGCCCGCGCCGTCGTAGTCGCACGCGTTGAGGAACGGCTCGGCGGTGGTGCCGCACGCGGCTCCCGCACCGACGGTCGGCACGCCGTGCGCGGCCGGCACGGTCTCGACGTAGACGAGGTTCGCGGCCGGCACGAACGCACGGTAGAACTCCGCGAGCGCGTCGGCCACCGGCTTCGCGACCTTGTCGTCGCGCGTGCCGCGGAACAGCCACACGCGATCGTCGGCGAGGCCGCGGACGTCGTCGATGCGACCCGCGGTGGACAGCCTGCGCGCCTCCGCGATCAGCTCGGGCCCGCCGGGCCGGCTCGTCGCCTTGTCGAAGCACTCGCCGAGCGCGCGGCCCATCGAGCCGCGTGCGCAGTACCACGGGCCCGCGCCGAAGATGCCGGCGCCGCGCACGAGCGCGGAGTGCGCGACCTGGAACTGCGTGGCCATGTAGCCGCCGGACGACGCGCCGGAGACGGTGATGCCGGCGGGCTCGATCGCCAGGCGAGGCAGGCCGGCCGGTGCCGCGGCGCCGGCGGGGGCGGCGCCGAGCGTCGCGAGTGCGACGCCGGTTCCGAACGAGATCACGCCGATCGCACGCGCGAACTGCGCCGCCCGCCGCCTGCCGCCGTCCAGTTTTCTCAAGGCACGCTCCCGGTTCGCGGCGGAACTGCACCCCATCTTACCGGCGGTGCGCCCTCGGCGGCCCGCGTCTGCGCGGGCTCGGGACTCGGCCGGTGATGCCCGGCCGATCGGCGCCGCGGCGTGATCGCGAACGTCACATGCGAGCACGGGCGCTGGCGACGTGCGCGCGAGCTGCTCGGCCTGGGCCGAGCGCCGCCGCCGCGGCTACGCAGACGCACGTTCCGCTGCGTCAGCCCTTCCCGCGCGTCGCCGCAAACGCCGCGACGCGCGCGCGGAATTCCGCCGTCCCCGCCAGCATCGCCTGCTGGCGGTCCTCCAGCTCGACGGCGGCCTCGAGGCTGGCCGCGCCGAGGTTCGCGGTGAGCCCGTGCTTGGTGAGGGCGAGGCCGCGGGGGTTCGTCGCGAGCAGATCGGCGATCAGCGCTTCGGCGCGAGCCGCAAGCGCGTCCGGTGCGCAGACCTCGGACACGAGCCCCAGCCGCTCGGCGCGCTCCGCCCCGAGGTGACGGCCCGTCATCATCAGTTCGGCCGCGACCGAGGCGCCCACCATCCGCGGCAGCAGCCAGCTCACGCCGACGTCGCAGCCGCTCAGGCCGACGCGGATGAACGCCGCGGACAGGCGTGTGTCCGGGGTGCACAGGCGTATGTCGGACGCGAGCGCGAGCGCGAGTCCGCCGCCGGCGGCCGCGCCCTGCAGCAGGCACACGATCGGCTGCGGACAGCGTCGCATCGCGAGGATCATGCGGCTGAGGGCGCGCTGCTCCGCGTAGAGCGCCGCTTCGTCCAGCGACGGGAGGCGCGCCGCGATGTCGTGCAGGTCGAGGCCCGCGCAGAACGCCCGGCCGGCCCCGCGCAGCACCACGACGCGTACGGCGGGCGACGTCTCGAGGGCCACGAAGTAGCGCGTCAGCTCCGCGACCATCGTCGGCGTCAGTGCGTTCAGCGCGGCCGGACGGTTCAGCGTCAGTACGTCGACCGACGGCCGTCGCTCCAGGAGCAGGGTCTCGAACTCGGACATCGCGCCCTCAGTGGTCAACCAGCAGCCCGCCGTCGATCGGGATCACGGCCCCCGTGACGTAGCCGCCGGCGCGCGACGAGAGGAACACCGCGAGACCGCCGATCTCGTCCGGCGCGCCGGGCCGGTGCAGCGGAATGCCGGCCAGCAGCTTCTCGCGCAGCGCGTCGTCGCGCAACGCGAACGCGGTCATCTTCGACGGGAAGAGGCCCGGCGCGATCGCGTTGACCAGCACGTGGCGCGGCGCGAGTTCCCGCGCGAGGACGCGCGTCAGCTGGTGTATCGCGGCCTTGCTGGCGCTGTACGAGTAGGCGTTCAGCACTTCGGCCGTGGTCGCGTAGACCGAGCCGACGTTGATGACGCGCGCCGGGTCTTCGGCGCTGCCGGCCGCCTCGAGCGACGGCAGCAGCCGCTGCACCAGCTCGAACGGCGAGCGCACGTTGACGGTCATCACCGGGTCCCAGGCCGAACCCGGGAACTCGTCGAGCGGCGCGCCCCATGTCTGCCCGGCATTGTTGACGAGTACGTGCAGCCGCGGCTCGGCGGCGAGGCAGGCCTCCGCGATCGCGCGCACGCCCTCGCTGCTCGAAAGGTCGCCGACGATCGGGCGGACGTCGCCTTGCGACCCGAGCTCGATGCACGCACGCTCCAGGGCTTCCGGCTTGCGGCCGGTGACGTACACGCGCGCACCCGCGCGCAGGAAGGCCGCCGCCAGCATGCGGCCGATGCCGCCGGCGCCCCCGGTCACCAGCACGACCTTGCCTCGGAGCGAGAACGTCCGGGCCAGCCACTCCGCGTCCATCGTCCCCACCCCCTGATGCTGCCCAACGGGCGCGCTCGCATCCCGATGGTACGGAATTCATACCAATAGTATACTAGCCGCTCCGCCAGGCCACGGCACGCCGACGCCATGAGCAGTTCCAGCGCTCCGCCCGCCACGCCGATCACGCGTTCCGGGATCCCGCTCAAGCCAGCCTACGGACCGGAGGACGTGCCCGCCGGCCACCGCGCCGTGATGGGGACGCTGCCCGGACAGGCGCCCTTCCACCGCGGCTGCTTCCCGCAGGGTTACCGCACCAAGCCGTGGCGCATCTTCCAGCTGTCCGGCTTCGGCAAGCCGGAGGACGAGAACGAGCGGATCAAGTTCCTGCTGAAGCACGGCGAGACCGGCTTCCTGATGGAGCACGACCGCAACACGGCGGACCACCTCTACAACGTCGACCACGCGGAGGTGGAGGCGCGCCGCGAGGACGTAGGACTCACCGGTGCGGTGATGCAGAGCGTCCGCGACACGGCGATCTGCCTGGACGGCATCCCGATCGAGACCACGTACGGTCACGCCGGCGGCGCCGTCGTCCAGCACGGACCGTTCGCGCTCGCGGCCTACTGGACCGTCGCGAAGCGGCGCGGCATCGACCTCGCGCAGCTCGGCGGTACCGGCCAGAGCGACTTCTTCCTGACCTACCTCGGCTGCGTGACGAAGCAGCAGATCCCGACGCGGGCCGGACTGCGGCTCAACGCCGACATCATCGAGTTCTGCGGCCGTCACCTGCCGAAGTGGGTGCCGGTCTCGATTGCCGGCTACAACGGCGGCGATTCGGGATTGAACGCCTGGCAGGAGCTGGGCGCGGTGATGGCGAACGCCATCGAGTACCTGGACGAGGTGAAGCGCCGCGGCAATCTGGACCTGACGGCCGCCGCGTACCGCGTCGGCGGCGTGAACTTCCGCACCACGATGGAGATCTTCGAGGACGCCGCCAAGCTGCGTGCGGCGCGCAAGATGTGGCATCACCTGCTGACGACGCGCTACGGCATCACGGACGAGCGGGCGCTCAGGATGCGCATCCACATCGTCACGGCCGGGTCGATGATGACCTACCAGCAGCCCTTCAACAACATCGTGCGCGGCACGCTGATGGCGCTGTCGGCCGTGCTCGGCGGCACGCAGTCGCTCGGCGTGTCCGGCTATGACGAGGCGATCTCCATCCCGAGCGAGCACGCGCACCAGATGTCGGTGCGCATCCAGCAGATCCTGCAGCACGAGTGCAACCTCCAGAACGTGGCGGATCCGCTCGGCGGCAGCTACTACGTGGAGGCGATGACGGCGGAGCTCGAGCGGCGCGGCTGGGAATTCGCCGCCGAGATCGCCGCCGAGGGCGGCTTCCTCGCCGCGCTCGACTCGGGCTGGCTGCACGCGAAGGCGCGGGACAACCAGGTCGCGGACATGCAGTCGGAGGAGGACGGCCACCGCCTCGTGGTCGGCGTCAACGAGTTCCGCGACGACGCTACGCCGTACGTGGTGGACGGCTTCCCGGGCGTCAACGACGCCTACGAGGTGGCGCGCGCGCGCCTGGAGGCGGTGAAGCGCGAGCGCCACGAGCAGGGTGCGCTGCACGCGCTGAAGGACCTCGAGCGCGCCTGCCGCGGCAGCGACAACGTGATGCCGGCGATGATGGCGGCGCTGGACGCCGAGGTCACGCTGGGCGAGATCGGGGACGTGTACCGCTCCGTCTTCGGCGACTGGCGTACGCCGGAGGTCGTCGGCACGTGAGCGCCTCGCCACGCATCCTGCTGGTCAAGACCGCGCTCGACGGCCACTGGCGCGGCCTTTCGGTGGTCGCGCGCGCGCTGCGCGACGGCGGCTTCCACGTGATCATGGGCGGCATGCTGACCGGCCCCGATATCGTACGCACGGCGCTCGACGAGGACGTGGACCTGGTCGGCCTGAACGTCGGCGGCAGCGTCCAGGTGGTGGAGCGCGTCGTCACCGACCTCCGCGCGGCGCGGCCCGAACTGCCGGTGTTCGCCGGCGGCGCGATCTCGCCCTCCAACTGCCGCCGCCTCGCGGCGCTCGGTGTCGAGACCTATCCGCCGGGTTCGTCGCTCGAGGACATCGTCGCCGCCGCGAGGCGACTGACCGGTCAGGCGGCGCCGGGCTGAGCCGCGCGAGCCGCGAGCTCCGCGCTGCCCTCGGGCAGCGAGAGAGCGCCGGTCCCGAGCCTGCGCAGGAGATCGGCGCCGTCGGCCGAGTCCAGGAACGCCGTCAGCGCGGCCTCGAGACGCTCGCGCGCCAGCGCGCGCAGGCCGAGCCGCAGGAAGCGTTCGCGCCGGGTGGCCAGCTCGCCGCTTGCCTCGAGGTGCTCGCGGTGAGCGCGGATAGCGCCCCACACCTGCGCGGCGCCACGCCGCTCGTGCGCGACCGTGCGCACGATCGGCGGCCGCCAGCGCGCGGACGGCCACGCGGCGACCAGCCGCTCGAGGTCGTGCTGCAGCTCGTCGACGCCGTCGCGATCCGCCTTGTTGATCACGAACACGTCGGCGACTTCCATCAGGCCTGCCTTCACGGCCTGCACTTCGTCGCCCCAGCCCGGGTTGAGGACCACGAGCGTGGTGGTCGCCGCCTCGACGACGTCGAGTTCGGACTGGCCGACGCCGACGGTCTCGATCAGCACGCACGGCCAGCCCGCCGCCTCGAGCGCGCGCACCGCGAGCGGCGTCACGGCCGAGAGGCCGCCTGCGCGCGCGTCCGCCGTCATGGAGCGCACGAACACGCGGTCGTCGGCGGCCGCGGACTCCATCCGCAGCCGGTCGCCGAGGATCGCGCCGCGCGTCAGCGGCGACACGGGGTCGAGCGCCAGCACGGCGGTGCGCTCGTCGCGGGCGGTGGCGTCGGCGAGCAACGCGCTGACGAGCGTGGACTTGCCCGCCCCGGGCGCGCCCGTGATGCCGACGGTGTGCGCCCGGCGGCCCGCGCGCCCGAAGGCCGCGTCGAGACGGAGTGCGAGCGTCCGGTCGCGGTCCAGCAGCGTCAGGGCGCGAGCCAGCGCGGCGCGGTCTCCCGCCAGCACGCGCGCCGCGAGCGCTTCCGGATCGACCATGCTCAACGAGTCACCCGGGCGGAGCGGGCTGGGGCCCGCGCCTACAGCGCACGCCTCAGCAGCTCGATCAGCGCCGCGGCGTCCGGGATCGGGCGCGGGTTCGTGCCGCACCAGATGTCCTGGAAGGTGTAGTCCGCGAGCGGCGCGAGATCGGGTTCCTTCAGGCCGACCGCCGTCAGGCTGCGCGGCATGCCGAGCGAGCGGATCAGCTGGTCGGCGAGCTCGTGCGCCGGCCGCGAGGGCTGGCCGAGCGCGACGCTGATCAGCTGCTGGCGGTGCGCGTTCGCGCTGCGGTTGTACTCCAGCGCGAACGGTGCCATGACGCACGAGGTGTAGCCGTGCGGCACGTCGAACGACCCGCCGAGCGCGTGGCCGACCGCGTGGCTGATGCCCATCGGCAGGCCCGCGACGATCGCGACCATCGAGCACCACGCGCCCATCTGGCACTGCTGGCGCGCCGCGAGGTCGGCCGGGTTCGCCTTCACGGCGGTCAGCCCGGCGGACAGCAGGCGCAGCCCGTTCATGGCCATGCCGTCCCAGTAGTCGTTGCCGTGCAGCGAGCCGAGCGTCTCGAAGCAGTGGTCCAGCGCGCGCACGCCGGTCGAGAACCAGATCCACTCGGGCGTGTGCACCGTGAGGGCCGGGTCGAGGATGACGGCGCGGGCGGTCATGCGCGGGTGCGCGTACGCCTGCTTGACGTTGGTCTTCTTGTCGGTGGCGCCGGACAGCGGGTTGAACTCGCCGCCCGAGAGCGTGGTCGGGACCAGCACCACCGGCACGTCCGGCCCCTCGAACACGGGCACGGTGACCGTGCGGTCCGGGTGGACGACGACGTGGAACGGCTCCAGCGAATCCGGCGTGCGGAGCCCGTGCTTCAGCGACAGCGCCAGGATCTTCGTGGCGTCGGTCACCGAGCCGCCGCCGAGCGAGACCAGCAGGTCGGGCGCCAGCGGTTCCGCCGCCGCCATCGCGGCGCAGACGTCCTCGCGCGGGCCGTGCGGCCGCACGCCGTCGAAGATGCCGACGAGCTTCGGTCCGAGCGCGCGCTCGACCTTCGCGATCTCGTCCGTCTGCGTGCGCAGCGTGCGGCTGCAGACCAGGAACACGCGGCGCGCGCCGAGGCGTTCCGCTTCCTCGACCAGCGCCTCGGCGGCGGGCCTGCCGCTGTAGACGCGCTCCATGGGCGTGAGCCCGATCGTCGACTGGTACATGCGATACCACCCCCCGCGACCCGACGCCGCGCGATTGTAGCGATGCTACCGATCGTGTACAAACGCTTACCGCCGTACAGATCCACGAACACCAGGCAGCGCCGGCCTCGCCCGGTACGCCTGCCGAGGACCTGCGCATGAGCGATACGCACACCCGAGACACCACCCCCGCTACCCGCAGGCACGCCGACCCGCGGGTGCCGCCGCGCGAGGCCTGCGTCGTCCGCTACCTGATCGAGCGCTGGGCCGCCGAGCGCGGCGAGCAGGTCTACGCGGTCTTCGACGCCGGGCGCGAATGGACCTACGCCGAACTCCGGCGCCGCGTCGTCGCGCTCGCCGCCGGCCTGCAGCGCGCGGGCGTGCGACAGGGCGACCACGTGCTGGCGTGGCAGCCGAACACGCCGGAGATGCTGGTCACCTTCTACGCGATCAACTGGCTGGGCGCGGTCTACGTACCGATCAACACCGCCTACCGCGGCAGCGTGCTGGACCACGTGATCGAGAACTCCGACGCGCGGCTCGCGGTGGTGCACGCCGACCTGCTGCCGCGGCTGAAGACCGCGAAGCTCGCCCGCCTCGAGACCGTGGTCGTGGTCGGCGCCGGGCCGTGGGAGGGTCCGGCCCTGACGCTGCAGTCCTTCGCCGAGCTTGCCGCGAGCGAGGGCGAGCCCGAGCCGCCGGCGCGGCCGATCGAGCCGTGGGACACGCAGTCGATCATCTACACCTCCGGCACCACGGGTCCCTCGAAGGGCGTGCTGTCGTCGTACCTGCACATGTATACGAACCCGGGACCCGAGGCCTGGCACTTCGTCACCGGCGAGGACCGCTTCCTGGTCAACATGCCCATGTTCCACATCGGCGGCATGGGCCTCTCCTTCGCGATGCTGGTGCGCGGCGGCTCGGTGGTGATGCCGGAGCGCTTCTCGACGGACCGTTTCTGGCCGCTCGTGCGCGAGACTGGCAGCACGGCGGTGTTCCTGCTCGGCGTGATGGCGACCTTCCTGCTGAAGGCGCCGCCGTCCGACGACGACCGCCGTCATGCCGTGAAGAAGTGCTTCATCGTGCCGCTGGCGGAGGGTGCCGAGGAGTTCCACCGCCGGTTCGGCGTCGACGTCTACACGATCTTCAACATGACCGAGATCTCCTCGCCGATCGTCTCGGAGCCGAACCCGCGGGTGCGCGGCACGTGCGGCAAGGTCCGCGCTGGCGTCGAGGTGCGGCTGGTCGACGAGAACGACTGCGAGGTGCCGGTGGGCGCGGTCGGCGAGATGATCATCCGCACGGACCGTCCGTGGGCCATGAACAGCGGCTACTACAAGGCCCCGGAGGCCACCGCGCGCGCCTGGCGCAACGGCTGGTTCCACACCGGCGACGCGTTCCGCCGCGACGCCGAGGGCAATTACTTCTTCGTGGACCGCATCAAGGACGCGATCCGCCGCCGCGGCGAGAACATCTCGTCGTTCGAGGTCGAGGCCGAGATCGTCGCCCACCCGAAGGTGCGCGAGGCCGCCGCCGTCGCGGTGCCGAGCCCGTACGGCGAGGACGAGGTGCTGGCAGTCGTCGCCCCGGCACCCGGCTGCACGATCGATCCGGCCGAGCTGATCGAGTTCCTCCGCGACCGCCTCGCGTACTTCATGATCCCCCGCTACGTGCGGGTCCTGCCGGAGTTGCCGAAGACGCCGTCGTCCAAGGTGATGAAGGTGGAGCTGCGCAGGGAAGGCGTCACCGCGGACACCTGGGACCGCGAGCAGGCGGGCATCGTGATCCGCCGCGACCGGATCGGCGCGTGAGCGCGACCCGCGGTGCCGCCCGGACCGCGCCGCGCCGCGCGGCGGCCGCCCGTGCCGCGCGACCGGCCCCCGCGCGTGCGGCCGGGGCGAAGCCGGGCGGCCGGTCGCCGCAGCTGAAGGCCGAGGTCCAGGAGTTCAAGCGCCGCCGCATCCTGGAGCAGACCCGCGACCTGCTGTACGAGCACGGCTACGAGGCGACCACGCTCGACGCGATCGCCGCCGGCCTGCAGGTCACGAAGCCCTTCATATACTCGTACTATCGCAACAAGAGCGAGATCCTGCGCGCGATCTGCGAGATAGGCATCCGCGGTTCGCTGCGCGCCCTGGACGATGCGCTGGCGACGCGGCTGCCGTCGCGCGAGAAGCTGCGGATGATCGTCGAGGGCGTCTCGCGCGTGGTGATCGAGAACCAGAAGTACATCGTGGTATACGAGCGCGAGCAGAAGAATCTCGAGCCCGCCGACGCGAAGCTGCTGATCGGCCTGCGCCGCGAGTGGGGCGTCCGGCTCGCCGGCCTGCTGGAGAGCGGCACGCGCTCCGGCGACTTCCGCGTCGACGACCCGCTGCAGACCGCGGTCTCGATCGGCGGACTGCTGACCTGGATCGCCCACTGGTACCGCTCGCCGGGGCGCTGGGGCCAGGCCGAAGTCGTGCTGCACGCGGTGGCGATGGTCGAGCGGATGGTCGGCGTCGTGCCGGCGGACCGCGGAGCGCAGCGGTGAGCGCGCCGGGCGCGTCCGCCGCCCCGGGCGGCACCTGCTTCCGCGCCGACCTGCTCGCGGGTGGCGTGGCCTTCGTCACCGGCGGCAGCTCCGGCATCAACCTGGCGATCGCGCGCCGTTTCCTCGAGCTCGGCGCGAAGGTGGCGATCGTGGCCCGCGATCCCGCGCGGCTGGAGCGTGCGCGCGCCGACCTCGACGCGTTGCGGCCCGGCGCCGTGCTGGCGTACTCCGCCGACGTCCGCGACCTGGCCGCGGTGCAGGCCGCCGCCGACGCCGGCGCCGCGGCCTTCGGGCCCTACTCGATCGTGGTGGCCGGCGCGGCCGGCAACTTCCTCGGTCCCGCGGAGCAGCTGTCCGCGAACGCCTTCGCCGCCGTCGTCGACATCGACCTCAAGGGCACGTTCCACGCGTTCCGCGCCTGCAAGCCGCACCTGCGCCGGGCGGCGCGCCTGATCGCGATCTCGGCGCCCCAGGCCTCGATCCCCATCGCGATGCAGGCGCACGCCTGCGCCGCGAAAGCCGGCATCGAGCAGCTCGTGCGCACGCTCGCAGTCGAGTGGGGCGGCCCGGACGGCTGCCGCGTGAACTCGATCTCGCCGGGTCTCGTCGCGGGCACCTACGGCGCCGAGATCTTCTGCAAGGTCGCCGGCGCCGAGAACCTCGTCGGGCACCAGCCCGTACCGCGACTGTTGACGCTCTCGGAGGTCGCCGATGCGGCCGCGATGCTGGCCGGGCCGCTCGGCGACTACGTGACCGGCCATACGTTCGCGATCGACGGTGGCCTGACGCTGCCGACCACCGGCGGCGCGGCCATCGCCGCGGCGGCCGCGAAGGCGCTCGCCGCCGCACCGCGTTCATGAGGCGTTCGCCGCGCGCGTCGCGCGGCGGCTGATCCGCAGGACCCACCATGCCCGAAGCCTTCATCTACGACCACGTGCGCACGCCCCGCGGCCGCGGCCGCCCGGACGGCGCCCTGCACGAAGTGCCGCCGGTCGAACTCGCCACCCAGGTGCTGCAGGCGCTGCGCGCGCGCAGCGAGCTCGACACCGCCGCCGTCGAGGACGTGGTCCTCGGCTGCGTGACGCCGATCGGCGAGCAGGGCTCGGCCATCGGCCGGCTCGCGGCGCTCAACGCCGGCTTCGACGAGAGCGTCGCCGGCTACCAGCTGAACCGCTTCTGCGCGTCGGGCCTCGAGGCGGTGAACGGCGCCGCGGCCAAGGTCATGGCCGGCCAGTCCGAGCTCGTGATCGCGGGCGGCGTCGAGAGCATGTCGCGCGTGCCGATGGCTTCCGACGGCGGCGCCTGGTACGCGGACCCGACCGTCGCATGGCGGGCCTACTTCGTGCCGCAGGGCATCGGCGCCGACCTGATCGCGACGCTGGACGGCTACACGCGGCAGGACCTCGACGCCTACGCGGTCGAGAGCCAGCGGCGGGCCGCCGAGGCCTGGGCCGAGGGCCGCTTCGCGCGCTCGGTGGTGCCCGTGCGCGACGTGATCGGCGAGGTGCTCCTGGAGCGCGACGAGCACCCGCGCCCGGGCACCACGCTCGAGGACCTCGCGAAGCTGAAGCCCGCCTTCCAGCAGGCGGGCGAGGAGGGCGGCTACGCGAGCGTCGCGCAGCTGCGTTACCCCCACGTCGAGGCCATCCGCTACCAGCACACCGGCGGCAACTCCAGCGGCATCGTCGACGGCGCCGCCGGCGTGCTGATCGGCACCGCGGCCGCGGGCCGCCGCCTGGGCCTGAAGCCGCGCGCGCGCATCCGCGGCTACACCTCGGTCGGCAGCGAGCCCGCGATCATGCTGACCGGTCCCGCGCTCGCCAGCCGCCGGCTGCTGAAGCGGCTGAAGATGGACTTCGCGGACGTCGACCTGTTCGAGGTCAACGAGGCCTTCGCTTCCGTGGTGCTGCGCTTCCTGCGCGACACCGGCGTCGACCCGGCGCGGACCAACGTTAACGGCGGCGCGATCGCGCTCGGCCACCCGCTCGGCGCGACCGGCGCGATGATCCTCGGCACGGCCGTCGACGAGCTGGAGCGCCGCGGGCTCGGCACCGCGCTGGTCACGCTCTGCGTCGGTGCCGGCATGGGCACCGCCACCCTGATCGAGCGAGTCTGACGATGGGCACCACCAGCACTATCGACCTGCGCGTCGAGGACGGCGTCGCGATCCTGACGATCGAGGTCGCCGACCGGCCGATGAACGTGTTCACGCCGGCCTTGACCGCCGACCTGCGCGCCTGCGTCGAGCGCGTCGCCGGCGACCCGGCGATCCGCGGCGCGATCCTCACCTCCGCGCGCCGCGAGTTCGTGGCGGGCGCCGACATCAAGGATCTCGTCACCGCTTACGACCGCGGCGTCTCGGCGAAGGAGGCGTACGCCTGGAGCCAGGAGCTGAGCGGCGCGTTCCGGCGCCTCGAGACCTGCGGCAAGCCGTTCGCGGCGGCGATCAACGGCACGGCGCTCGGCGGCGGCTTCGAGCTGGCGCTCGCCTGCCACTACCGCGTGCTGTCGTCGGACCCGAAGGCGACGGTCGGCCTGTCCGAGGTCAAGATCGGCCTGCTGCCCGGCGCCGGCGGCACGCAGCGGGTGGTGCGGCTCGTCGGCATCGCGCAGGCCGCCCGGCTGATCACCGAGGGCAACGCGCTCGCGCCCGCCGAGGCGCTGAAGCTCGGCCTCGTGCACGAGGTCGCGCCGCCGGACCAGCTGCTCGCCCGCGCGCGTGCGTGGCTCGCGACCGGACCGGAGCCGCTCGCGCCGTGGGACCGCAAGGGCTTCAAGGTCCCGGGCGGCGCCAGCCTCGCGCTGCCGGCGGTCAGCCAGGCGCTGTCGGTCGGCAGCGCGCTCGTCAGCCGCGCGACGCAGCGCAACTACCCGGCGCCGCACGCGATCCTCGCCGCGCTCTACGAGGGCGCCACGGTGCCGTTCGACACCGCGCTGCGCGTCGAGTCGAAGCACTTCGCGCGCCTGCTGACCGGCCCGGTGGCGCGCAACATGATGCGCACGCTGTTCGTGCACAAGAACGCGCTCGACAAGCTGCAGCGCCGGCCCGCGGGCGTCGAGAAGCGGCCGGTGCGCACGCTCGGCGTGCTGGGCGCGGGCATGATGGGCGGCGGCATCGCGCACGTCGCGGCGCTGGCCGGCATCCGCGTCGTGCTGCTCGATGCGACCGCCGAGCAGGCCGAGCGCGGCAGGCAGTACTCGGCACGGCTGCTGGCGCGCGACGTCGAGAAGCAGCGCCGCACGCCGGAGTCGGCGCAGGAGGTGCTGGCCCGCATCCACCCGACCGTGGACTACGCGGACCTCGCGGAGTGCGACCTCGTGATCGAGGCGGTGTTCGAGGACCGCGCGGTCAAGGCCGAGGTCACGAAGCGCGCGCTCGCGGCGATGAAGCGCGATGCCACCTTCGCCTCCAACACCTCCACGCTGCCGATCGGCTCGCTGGCGAAGGCCTCGCCGCGGCCCGCGCAGTTCGTCGGCATCCACTTCTTCTCGCCGGTCGAGCGCATGCCGCTGGTCGAGGTCATCGTCGCGAAGAAGACGAGCGAGGCTACGGTGGCGCACGCGCTCGACTTCGTCGGGCAGCTGCGCAAGACGCCGATCGTGGTCGGCGACAGCCGCGGCTTCTACACCACGCGCGTGTTCGGCGCGTACTGCCAGGAGGGCCAGGCACTGCTGGCCGAGGGCGTGGATGCCGCGCTGATCGAGAACGCGGGGCGCATGGCCGGCATGCCGGTCGGGCCGCTCGCGGTCAGCGACGAGGTCTCGCTCGAACTGCAGTACCGCGCGAGCCGGCAGGCCGCCGAGGACATCGGCCCGCGCTACGAGTCGCCGGTGTCGTGGCCGGTGCTGCGCCACTTCGTCGAGGACCTGAAGCGCCTCGGTCGCAAGTCGGGCGGCGGCTTCTACGACTACCCTGCCGACGGGCCGAAGCACCTGTGGCCGGGCCTCGCGCAGGAGTACCCGCGCGCAGCCGTGCAGCCGTCGCTCGAGGAGGTCAAGCGGCGCCTGCTGTACGCGCAGGCGCTGGAGGCGGCGCGGTGCTTCGAGGAGGGCGTCGTGACCACCGCCGCCGAGGCCGACGTCGGCTCGATCCTCGGCATCGGCTTCCCGCCGTGGACCGGCGGCACGCTGTCGCTCATCGACACGGTCGGCGTCGCGCGCTTCGTCGCGGAGTGCGAGCAGCTGGCGCGGCGTCACGGCAAGCGCTTCCGACCGTCGAAGTGGCTGCGCGAGCGCGCGGCCGCGAACACCCCGTTCCACGCCGCGCCGGCGCTGCCGGCCTCGGCCTGACCCGGAGCGCCGGATGGCACTGCCCCGCCTGATCTTCACCCCCGAGCACGAACTGTTCCGCGACACCTGCCGCCGCTTCTTCCAGGCGGAGGTAGCCCCGCACGCGGAGCGCTGGCGCGAGCAGGGCTACTGCGACCGCGAGGCCTTCCGCAAGGCCGGCGCCGAGGGCCTGCTGCTGATGTGGGCCGACGAGCAGTACGGCGGCGCCGGCATCGAGGATTTCCGCTACGAGCAGGTGATGTTCGAGGAGTGCATCCGGCACGGCGAGCTCGGCCTGTTCCTGACGCTGCACTCGCGCCTCGTCGCGCCGTACATCGGCGCGCTGGGCACCGCCGAGCAGAAGGCGCGCTTCCTGCCGCCCTGCGTGCGCGGCGAGACCATCCTCGGCATCGCGATGACGGAGCCCGGCGCGGGCAGCGACCTCGCGGGCATGCAGACCCGCGCCGAGCTCCATGGCGACCATTGGGTGCTGAACGGCTCGAAGACCTACATCTCGAACGGCCAGATCGGCGACGTGTTCCTGGTCGCCGCGCGCACGGATCCCGCGCAGAAGTACGGGATCGGGCTGTTCCTGGTCGAGCGCGGCATGCCCGGCTTCGAGCGCGGCCGCAACCTGAAGAAGATCGGGCTCAAGGCGCAGGACACCTCGGAGCTGTTCTTCCGCGACGTGCGCGTGCCGGTGACGAACGTGCTCGGCGAGCCGACGCAGGGCTTTCGCTACCTGACGCAGTTCCTCGCCGAGGAGCGGCTGATCGGCGCCGTGCAGTACGTGACGAGCGCGCAGGTGGCCTGGGACCTGACGCTCGAGTTCGTGAAGGAGCGCCGCGCGTTCGGCCGCCCGATCGGTGCGTTCCAGAACACGCGCTTCAAGCTGGCGGAGATGCGCGCGCAGATCGACGCGCTGCAGACCTTCGTGGACCAGTGCGTGATGCTGCACGTCGAGCACAGGCTGACGCCGGAGATCGCGGCCGAAGCCAAGCTGCTGTGCAGCGAGCTCGAGGGCCGCGTGACCGACGAGTGCCTGCAGCTGCACGGCGGCGCCGGCTACATGGAGGAGTACCGGATCAGCAGGCTGTACACCGACGCGCGGATCTCGCGGATCTACGCCGGCAGCTCGGAGATCATGAAGGAGATCATCGCGCGGAGCGTCGGCCTCGACGACCGCAGGATGAGCTGAGCACCGGCGCCCCGGCGCTCACTCGCCGCGAAACACCGGCACCCGCCGCGCCGCGAACGCGGCCAGGCCCTCGGCGTGATCCGCCGTGTCGCCCAGCCGCTCCTGCGCGGCGGCCTCCAGCGCGAGCTGCCCGGCCAGCGTGCCGGCCGGCGCGTCGTACAACCGCTTCAGTTCCGCGTAGGCACGCGTCGGCCCGGCCGCGAGCTGCCGCGCCAGCGCGAGCGCGCGTTCGGGCAGCGCGTCGTCGTCGACCGCCTCGAGCGCCAGCCCCCACGCTACCGCCTGCGCCGCGGTGATCGGCGTGCCGAGCATCGCGAGCGCCTTCGCGCGGGCCGGGCCCAGCGCGCGCGGCAGCGCGTCGCTGCAGCCGAGGTCCGGCACGAGCCCGAGCTTCGGCACGAACACCTGCAGCAGGCTCGCGGACGACGCCATCAGCAGCAGGTCGCCACACAGCGCGAGCCCCACGCCGCCGCCGGCGGCGACGCCGTTCACGGCCACGACCACGGGCTTCGGGATCTCGTGCCACGCGAGCAGCACGGGATTCAGCAGCTCCTCGAGCAGCCGGCGCGTGTTCGCACCGCGCGACGCCGCCCGGTCGATCGGCAGCGCACCGGGCGCCAGGTCTGCGCCCGCGCAGAACGCGCGCCCCGCCCCGGTGAGCAGCACGGCGCGGATCGAAGGGTCGTCGGTGGCGGTGCGCGCCGCGGCCAGCAGGTCGGCGGCGAGGGCGGCGTCGAGGGCGTTCAGCGCGGCGGGGCGGTCGAGCGTCACTCGCAGCACGCCGTCGAGGCGTTCGAGGCGGGCGGCGGACTTCGTCACGGGCGATTCCTCTTCGGGCGGGCGGGCGGTGGCGGACGGATGCTCGTCGCGCCGGTCCCCGAAAGCAACGCGGCCCCGTCCGTGAGGGCGGGGCCGCGTGGCGGGGACCGGCGAGCACCCGGGAGGCGAGGCCTCCCGGGTGCCGCGTCGCTCAGAAGCGGTACTCGAGCGTCGCCGAGTACTGCCGCGGGTTGCCGTAGAACGCGAGCACGGAGTCGTCGGTCGCCGCGCCGGGGAAGAAGTAGCCCGACGTGACGTACTCCTCGTCCGCGAGGTTGCGGCCGTGGAGGCCGAGCTTCCACTTGCCGTCGTCGCTGGCCCAGTTGAGGCCGGCGTCGAGCAGCCAGTAGGCGTCCTCGTCGAGCCCGGGGCTCGCCGTCTCGAACTGCTGGGTCGCGCCGCGGTACGAGGCCGAGCCCGTCAGCGACAGCCGGCCCGGGCCGACCTGCCAGCCGTAGGTCAGGCCGACGTTGCCGGTCCAGTCCGGCGTGTTCTGCACGTCGCGCAGGCCGGCCACGTTGGCATTGTTGACGATGAACTCGGTGTACTCGGCGTCGATGTAGCCGAACGCCAGCGTGGCGGAGAACGCGTCCGTGAACCGCCACAGGCTCTCGAACTCGACGCCCTTCATCTCGGCCGCGCCCGCGTTGGTCAGCGTGCCCTGGAAGGTCGTGCCGGTCGGCGTGGTGACGACGACGGAGCCCGGGATCTGCACGTCCGTGTAGTCCGCGAAGAACACCGCCGTGTTCACGGTCGCCATGCCGTCGAACAGCTGGGTCTTCAGGCCGAACTCGTAGGACTCGACGGTCTCCGGCTCGACGCCGCGCCGGATGTCCGGGTTCGAGAAGTTGCCGCGCGGGTCGAACAGGCCGCCCTTGAAGCCCTCGGAGTACGACACGTAGAGGTTGACGTCCGGGTTCGCCTGCCAGCCGAGGATCACGCGCGGGGTGAAGGCGGTGTCGGTGCGGCTGCCGACGAAGGTCGGCACCACCTGCTGGCCGTTGACGACGATGGGCACCGTGACGCTGGCGCCGGTGCCGCCGAAGTAGCGCGAGCGGGGCCCGAGGAAGGTCTCGCGGTTGACGAGCGCGTCGCGCTGGTCGTCCGTGTAGCGGCCGCCGACCGTCAGGCTCAGCGCGTCGGTCAGGTCCCAGGTCGCCTCGCCGAAGATGGCCCAGGTCTTGGTATCGACGTCGCCGAGCGTGAAGCTCGACACCGTGTTGAAGCGCACGTCGAAGGCGTGGAACGCCCACGCATCGAGGTAGTACGCGCCCGCCACGACCGCGAGCCGCTCGCCCTCGTACACCAGCTGGAACTCCTGGCTGGTCTGGTCGTTCTCGTAGATCACCGGCACGTCGAAGCTGGGCGCCGGGGTGCCGTCGAAGTCGATCGGCAGCCGGGCCTCGTCCTCGCGGTACGCGGTGATCGACTTGAGGGTCCACTGCTCGTCGAGGTTCCACTCGACCTGCAGCGAGTAGCCCTTGGCCTCGAACACGCTCGTCGCGATCGGCGAGAGCAGCGGTGTGGCGCCGTTGCTGTCGTAGCGGTTCGAGAGCAGCTGCCGCTGCACGGTCGACACGGTCGGCCGCAGCCGGTAGCCCTGGCGCTGGGTCGAGTCGTCGTCCGTGTAGTCCGCCGCCAGGCGCACGAACAGCGCGTCGGTCGGCTGCCACTCCGCGGAGACGCGGGCGGACAGCACGTCCTTGTCGTAGTTCTCCTCGCCGGTCGCCAGGTTGGTGCCGAAGCCGTCACGCGTCAGCTTCGCGATCGCGCCGCCGAGCCGGAAGGTGTCGCTGGCGCGCAGCGAGCCGACCGCGACCGCGTCCAGCTGGCCGTAGTTGCCGACCGTGAGGCGCGTCCGCAGCGTCGACTGGTCGGGATCCAGGCGGCGGGTGACGTACTTGACCGCGCCGCCGATCGTGTTGCGGCCGTACAGCGTGCCCTGCGGGCCGCGCAGCACCTCGACGCGCTCGACGTCGTAGACGTCCAGGATCGCGCCCTGCGGGCGGTTCAGGTAGACGTCGTCGAGGTAGATGCCGACGCCCTGCTCGAAGCCCGCGATCGGATCCTGCTGGCCGACGCCGCGGATGAACGCGGTCAGCGTGTTGTTCGTCGCGCGCGAGTTCTCGAGCGTGACGTTCGGCACGGACTGCGAGACCGCCGTCAGGTCGGCGGCGCCGGTCGCTTCGAGCATGTCCGCCGACAGCGCGGTCACGGCGATGGGCACTTCCTGCAGCGATTCCTCGCGACGGCGAGCCGTGACCATGACCTCGCCGAGGCTCTCTTCGGCCGCGGGCGTCGCC
The DNA here is from genome assembly GCA_027531255.1 of Steroidobacteraceae bacterium. GTDB lineage: Bacteria > Pseudomonadota > Gammaproteobacteria > Steroidobacterales > Steroidobacteraceae > JAPZRU01. The sequence continues at coordinate 140,920 of JAPZRU010000007.1, forward strand.
GGCGACGGGTTCGGATTGGCGTGCGCGGCACCGGCCAGGCCGCCCAGCGCGGCGCAGACGGCAAGGCTCAGCACGGTTGAACGCTGCAGGTGCATTGACTACCCCCTCGTTTTTGGCCCGCTCGGGCGGCGGGCGGACGGATCCCCGAGGATCCTCGTGGCGACGACGCTACCCGCCGGGCCGGGTAACTTGCACTGATACGTTCGTACTATGGCTGTCGGCGTGGCGTCGTCACCACACTCCGGCCGCACCGTTCCGCCGGGGGTCGTTACCACATGCTCAGCCTGCTCGGCCTGCTGGTCGGCCTCGCTCTGCTGGTCTGGCTGACGCTCCGCGGCGTAGAGCTCCTCGTCGCCGCACCGCTCTGCGCGCTGCTCGTCGCGCTGAGTGCCGGCTTCGCGATCTTCCCGCAGGTCGCCGCCGAGGGCGCGCCGAGCTTCACCGGCGCCTACATGCAGGGCTTCGTCGGCTTCGTGCAGGCGTGGTTCTTCATGTTCCTGCTCGGCTCGCTGTTCGGGAAGGTGATGGAGGCGAGCGGCGCGGCGGACGCGGTCTCGCACTGGATCACGGCCAGGCTCGGCCGCGGCAACGCGATCGCGGCGGTGGTGATCGCCTGCGCCGTGCTGACCTACGGGGGCGTCAGCCTGTTCGTCGTCGCGTTCTCGGTCTACCCGCTCGCGCTCGCGATGTTCCGCGAGGCGAAGCTGCCGCGGCGCTTCATCCCGGGCACGATCGCGTTCGGCTCGGTCACGTTCACGATGACCTCCGCCGGCTCGCCGGAGATCCAGAACTGGATCCCCATCAAGTACCTCGGCACCACGCCCTACGCCGGATGGGAAGTCAGCCTCGCGGTCGCCGCGTTCATGATCGTGCTCGGCTACTGGTGGCTGCGCCGGATGGTGCGCGTCGCGGTCGCGAACGGCGAGACCTTCGCGGACCGTCCCGACGATCCGCGGAACGGCGAGCGCGCGCTGCCGTCGATCGGCTCCGCGCTGATCCCGCTGACGATCGTGCTGGTCGTGTCGTTCTGGCTGCACGACGAACTCAAGGAATCCGCGCTGATCGTCTCGCTCGGCGGCGGCGTGCTCGCGAGCCTCGCGCTGCACTGGCGCTACCTGCGCGGACGCCTCGGCGAAGCACTGGCCGTCGGCGCGCTCGGTGCGCTGATCGCGATCGCGAACACGGCGGCGGTCGTCGGCTTCGGCGGCGTCGCGCGCCTGACGCCCGGGTTCCTGGCGGCCGTGGACTTCATGACGCACCTGCCCGGGCCGGCGCTGGTCGGCGCCGCGGTCGCGGTCAGCGTGATCGCCGGCCTCACCGGCTCGGCCTCGGGCGGCCAGAGCATCGCGCTGCCGATCCTCGCCCCCCACTACGTCGGCCTCGGCGTGGACCCCGAGGCGCTGCACCGCGTCGTCGCGATCTCCTCCGGCGGCCTCGACTCGCTGCCGCACAACGGCTACGTGGTGACGACGCTGCGCGCGATCTGCAAGGAAACCTATCCGGCCGCCTACCCGGCGATGTTCGCGCTGACCGTGATCGTGCCGGTGCTCGGCACGGCGCTGGCGGTCGCGCTGTTCTCGATCTTCTAGTTTCGCAGCGCGGGACGAGCCGCGCATCGCAGCTGAGAGGGCCCCTGGTCGCGCGGCGCCGTGGCGCGCAGCGCCCCGCGGCGGCAGCCGAGCGCGCGGCACACCCTATACTCGGGACGTCATGTCCGGCCCGTGGTCCCTAGCGCTCCTCGGCCTCGCCTACCTGGGGCTGCTGTTCGCGATCGCCTGGTACGGCGACCGCGAGGCGGCGCGCGGGCGCCATCCGGTACCGCGGCCGGTCGTCTATACCCTGTCGCTCGCGGTCTACTGCACCTCGTGGGCCTTCTACGGCACCGCCGGGCAATCCGCCGAACTCGGCTGGTGGCTGCCCCCCACCTACGTCGGCACGATCGTGCTGTTCCTGCTCGGCTGGAAGTTCCTCCACAAGCTGGTGCGCATCAGCCGCCGCCAGCGCATCACCTCGGTCGCCGACTTCCTGGGTGCGCGCTACGGGCGCGACCGCGCGATCGCCGCGTTCGTCACCGTCATCGCGACGCTCGGACTGATTCCCTACATCTCGCTGCAGCTGAAGGCGATCGACATCTCGTTCGTCGCGCTCGCCGGTCGCGGGCTCGAGGGCGAGGGCTGGGCAGCCGACACGGGGCTGTGGGTCACCCTGGTCCTCGCGGCGTTCACCATCCTGTTCGGCGCGCGCCACGCCGACGCGACCGAGCACCACCCCGGCATGATGCTCGCGCTCGCGTTCGAGTCGCTGGTCAAGCTGCTCGCGTTCCTCGCGGTCGGCGCGTTCGTCGTCTTCGGGATGCACGGAGGCTTCGGCGACGTCGCCGCGCGGGTGGCCGCCGACGCGGGAATCCAGGCCCTGCGTGCGCAGGAACACCCTGCCGGCCACTATCTCGCGCTCTGCGTGCTCGGCTTCTTCGCGATCTTCTGCCTGCCGCGCCAGTTCCACGTCGCGGTGGTCGAGAACTCCGGACCCGCCGACCTCCAGCTCGCCAGGTGGGCGTTCCCCCTGTACCTGGTCGCGATCAGCCTGTTCGTGCTCCCGATCGCGAACGCGGGTCTCCTGACCTTCGGACCGACGCTCGACCGCGCCGACCTGTACACGCTGCGCCTGCCGCTGCACGCGGACCAGCCGCTGCTGGCGCTCTTGGTCTTCCTCGGGGGGCTGTCGGCCGCCACCGGAATGGTGATCGTCGCGTGCGTCGCGCTCGCGACGATGCTGTCCAACGAGATCGCGATGCCGGCGCTGCTGCGGGCCAGCTCGCGCCTGCGGCGGCGCCCCGACCTGACGCCGGTGCTGATCGCCGTGCGGCGCCTGTCGATCGTCCTGCTGCTCGCTGCGGCGTACGTCTACTACCGCCTGATCGCCGCGGGCGACGCGCTCGCGCAGATCGGCGAGATCTCGATGGCCGCGGTCGCCGTATTCGGCCCGCCGGTCATCGCCGGCGCCTACTGGCGCGAGGCGACGCGGGCCGGCGCGCTCGCGGGCCTCGTGCTCGGGTTCGTCGCGTGGGGCTGGACGCTGCTGCTCCCGACGCTGGTCAGTGCCGGCTACGCGCCGGGCGCGTTGCTGGCCGCCGGTCCCGGCGGACTCGAGTGGCTGCGTCCGACTGCGCTGTTCGGGTTCGAGGGCTGGAACTCCCTGGCGCACGGGCTGTTCTGGCTGCTGCTCGCAAGCACGCTGGGTCTCGTCGCCGGCTCGCTGCTGTCGCACCGGTCGCTGCTCGAACGCATCCAGGCGGCGGTGTTCGTGGATGCGGCGGGACGCCCCGACGAAACCGAGTACCGGTCGGTCCGGCAGGCGATCACGCTCCGCGAACTGCGGGCGCTCGCCGAGCAGTTCGTCGGCGCCGCGCGGGCGAGAGCGCACTTCGCCGAACTCGGCGCGACCGGCAACGGCGGCGCGCGCGCGAGCGCCGCCCAGGTCGCATCGGTCCAGCGCCTGCTGGGTTCGGTGATCGGCGCCGCGTCCGCGCAGCGCGTACTCGACGCGGCCATCTCGGGCCGCGAGCTCGAGATCGAGGACGTCGTCTCGATCGTCGGCGGCGCCTCGCAGGCGCTCGAGTTCTCGCGCGAGCTCCTGCAGGCGACGCTCGAGAACGTCGACCAGGGCATCAGCGTGGTGGACGCCGAGCTGCGGCTCGTGGCCTGGAACCGCCGCTATCTCGAGCTGTTCCGGCTGCCGTCGGACGAGGTGCGCATCGGCCGCCCGATCGAGGAGATCCTCCGCTACAACGCGGCGCGCGGCGAGCTGGGCGCCGGCGATCCCGAGGAGCAGATCGCGAAGCGCCTCGCGCACCTGCGGCGCCGCACGCCCTACGTGTACCAGCGCGTGCGCAGCGACGGCACCGTGATCGAGATCCGCGGCCAGCCGATGCCGGGCCCCGGCGGCGGCTTCGTCACGAGCTATACCGACGTGACGGACTACGTGAAGGCCCAGCGCGCGCTGCAGGATGCCAACGAGTCGCTGGAGCGCCGGGTTCGCGAGCGCACGCGCGCGCTGTCCGCGCTGAACGAGGAACTGCTGGTCGCCAAGGCGGCCGCCGAACGCGCCAACCAGAGCAAGACGCGGTTCCTCGCCGCGGCGAGCCACGACCTGCTGCAGCCGCTGAATGCCGCCGGTCTCTTCGCCGGCGCGCTGGCGCAGAAGGTGGAGGGCTCGCCGCGCGCGCTGGTGGACGACCTCGAGCAGTGCCTGCGGGCCGCCGAGGGTGTGCTGACGGACCTGCTCGACATCTCGAAGCTCGACGCCGGCGCCGTGCAGCCGAGCCCTGCCGACGTCGCGCTGGGCGACGTGCTCGGCGCGCTCGAGTCCGAGTTCGGCCTGCAGTCGCGGGCGAAGGGCCTGCAGCTGAAGGTGCGGCGCACCGCGCTCGTCGCGCGCACCGACCCGCGGCTGCTGCGCCGGATCCTGCAGAACTTCCTCGCGAACGCGGTGCGGTACACCGAGCGCGGCCGTATCGTCGTCGGGTGCCGGCGCACCGCGGGGCGCGTGCGGATCGAGGTGTGGGACACCGGGCCCGGCATCGCCGACGACCAGCGCAGCCGCATCTTCGAGGAGTTCTACCGCGTGCGCGCGGGCGAGGAAGCCCCCGGCGCGGCGACCCCCGGGCGCGGCTTCGGCCTCGGACTCGCGATCGTCGAGCGCATCGCGCGCGTGCTGGATGCGCTGGTGGCCGTGCGCTCGTGGCCGGGCCGCGGCTCCGCGTTCTCGGTCGAGGTGCCGCGCGGCGAGCGCGCGCCGGCGCGCATCGCGGAGCCCGCGGCGGCGCCCGCGCTCGGCCGGCTGCGGGTGCTGGTCGTCGACAACGACGCGAGCGCGATGCGCGCGATGGCGGTGCTGCTCGAATCCTGGGGCTGCGACGTGGCGGCGGTCCACGACGAATCGGCGCTGCCGGACCGCGAGTGGCTGGCGGGGCTCGACCTGCTGGTCGTGGACTACCACCTCGACGACGGTGCCACCGGCACCGACGTCGCGAGTCGCCTGCGCGTCCGGCTGGGGCGCGAGCTGCCGGTGCTGCTCGTGACCGCGGACGGCGCCGAGTCGACGCGCGCCGAGGCCGAATCGCTCGGCGCGCTGTACCTGCGCAAGCCCGTCAAGCCGCTCGCGCTGAGGAGCGTGCTGCGACGGCTGACCGACGCCGACGCACGGCGGCGCGCCGGGGTCGCCTGAGTACTCGCGCCGCTCAGCGGTCCAGCGAGAGCGGGTCGTCCTCGCGGATCTCGAGTTCGCGGTAGATCAGGGTCGCCTGCGTGCGATTGCGGGCGCCGAGCTTGGCGAGCGTCGCCGACACGTGTGCCTTCGTGGTCTGCTCGCTGATGCCGAGCTCGGCCGCGATCTGCTTGTTCAGCTTTCCCAGGGCGAGCAGTTCCAGCACGCGGAACTGCTGCGGGGTCAGCGTCGCGAGGCGCGACGCCAGGGAGACGGCGGGTGCCTCGGCCCCCGCCGGGGCGGCCGGCAGCCACTCGCCGCCCTCGAGCACCGTGCGGATCGCCGCGACCAGCTCCGGCAGCGGGGCGGACTTCGGCACGTAGCCGGCGGCGCCGTAGGCGCGCGCCTGCTGGAGCACCGCGGGACTCTCCGCGGCCGACACGACCAGCACCGCCATGCCCGGATACTGGCTGCGCAGCCAGGCGAGCTCGGCGAAGCTGCGGCTGCCCGGCATCATCAGGTCGAGCAGCACGAGGTCCGCGGATTCGTGCACGTTCGCGGCGGCGCGCAGGCTCGCCGCGTCCGCGCATTCGACGAGCCGTGCGCCGGGTACGACTTCGAGCACCGCCTGCTTCAGCGCCGCGCGGAACAGCGGGTGGTCGTCCGCGAGGACGACGGTGACGGCCGCGGTCGCCGCGGTGCTCACCGTGCGAAGGTCTCCGCGATCACCGCGCACACGCCGTCGATCGCGGCCTTGCGCGTCGTGCTCCTGCGCCAGACCGCGCCGATCGTGCGGCTGGGGCCCTGCTTCGCGAACGGGCGGACCGCGAGGTTGCGCGCGTTCGCGAACGGGCCGTCGGTCGCGAGTTCGGGCAGCAGCGTGACGCCGAGCCCGGCCGCCACCATCTGTCGGAGCGTCTCGAGGCTGGTCGCGCGGAAGTCCTGCGACTCGCGTACGTCCACGCGCCCGCAGGCCTCGAGCGCGTGGTCGCGTAGGCAGTGCCCGTCCTCGAGCAGCAGCAGCGTCTCGCCGGCGAGGTCGTCGAGCTTCAGCGCGTTCTTCTTCGTCAGCGGGTGGGAAGCCGGCAGCGCGACGGCGAACGGCTCGTCGAACAGCGCGCGCGACTCGAGGTCGCCGACCTCGACGCCGAGCGCCAGGATGCCGAGGTCGATCTCGCCGGCGCGCAGTTTCGCGAGCAGCGGCTCGGTCTGGTGCTCGTAGAGCATCAGCTGCAGCTTGGGCAGAGCCTTCCTGATGCGCGGCGCGACGCGCGGCAGCAGGTAGGGCCCGAGCGTCGGGATGAGCGCGACGCGCAGCTTGCCGGCCAGCGGGTCGTGCGACAGTCGCGCGAGTTCCACCATCGCGTCGGAGTCCTGCACGATGCGGCGTGCGCGCTCGACGATGCGGCTGCCGACGTCGGTCAGCTGCACCCTGCGCGGCTGGCGCTCGACCAGCTTCACGCCGAGGTAGTCCTCGAGCTTGCGGATCTGCGCCGAGAGGGTGGGCTGGCTGACGTGCGACTTCTCGGCGGCGCGGCCGAAGTGCAGCGTGTCGGCCAGGGCGACGAGGTAGCGGAGGTCGCGGAGATTCACGGCCGACGGTGCGTTCGCGATGCCATAGATCGATCCTATCAAAGGAATCCGAACCATCGGGTAGAGCGATGGGCGTGGCGGCTTCCGGAACTCCCTCGGCCCGGGCCTATACTGCGGCGATGCTCGGCAAGAGCCAGAATTCGAAGCGCGCCGGCGGGGTCGTCGTCGTGCGCGACACGCCGCACGGCGTCCGTTACCTGCTGCTGCGCGCCTACCGCAACTGGGACCTGCCCAAGGGGCGGCTGGAACCGGGTGAATCCCCGTTCGAGGCCGCCGTGCGCGAGACGCGCGAGGAAACCGGGCTCGCGGGCCTCGAGTTCGCCTGGGGTCACGAGTACGTCGACACCGAACCCTACGCGGGCGGGAAGGTCGTCCGGTATTTCGTCGCCCGGACCGCCACGGAGGCGGTGATCCTCGCGGTGAACCCGGCTCTCGGGCGCCCTGAACACCACGAGTATCGCTGGCTGCCGCTCGATACCGCGCTCGCGCTCACGGTCCCGCGACTGCAGCGGGTGCTGCGGTGGGCGGCGATGCAGATCGGCGACCTGCAGCCTGTCCGACCCGAACTGCCGTCATCGGAAAGCACGTCAGGCTGAATTGGCAGGATTGACGTGCAAAAGCGACATATCCTTTCGGCCGCCTCGACTTGCCGCATTGCACAATGTACCGTCCAGCCGGTACAGTTCATGACCGTTTGCATCTCGTCGACGGCGCCCCCGTGAACGCACACGCTCCGGTTCCCGCCCGCGATCGAGTCCTGGACGCCGCGGAACGCCTCGTGGCCGAGCACGGGGCCGCGCGCCTGACGCTCGACGCGGTCGCCCAGGCAGCCGGCGTCAGCAAGGGCGGCCTGCTGTATCACTTCCCGAGCAAGGAGGCGCTCCTCGCCGGGATGGTCGATCGCTACCTCGCGATGGTCGAGCGCCGGACCGCGGCCGCCGCCGAAGCGGCGACCGGCGCAGCGGCGAACCCCCTGCTCGCGCACGTGCTGGCCCTGCTCGAGACCGCGGACGCGGACCGCGCGCTCGGCAGCGCGCTCCTCGCCGCTGCGGCCGGCGAGCCTGCCCTGATGAGCGCCTGCCGCGCGAACTACGCCGGCAAGCTCGAACGGTTCGCCGCGCTGCCCTGCGGCTTCGAGCGCACCGCGCTCGTCCTGCTCGCGGTGGACGGCCTGCTGCTCGGCGAACTGCTCCGCGTCGCGCCGTTCACCGCCGAGCAGCGCGCGCAGGCGGTGCAGGCCTTGATCCGGGCCGCCCGGGATTGCGTCCCGGACGCCGTGCCCGTCCCCGTCCCGGGCGGGCCTGCCGGGGCACAGTGACGGACCCGACGCCATGAACACCCGTTTCCTGCCGCGACTCGCCGTGCTCTCGCTCCCCCTGCTGCTCGTCGCCTGCGGCGGCGACGGCGCGCCGCCGGCGATGCCGCCGCCCGCCGTCGGCGTGATCACGCTCGGCTCTGGCCCGATGCCGATCGCCCTCGAGTACCCCGCGCGCCTGCGCGGCCTGCGCGAGGTCGAAGTGCGCGCGCGCGTCGGCGGCATCCTGCTGGAGCGCCGCTACGACGAAGGCTCGGCGGTTCGCGAGGGGCAGGTGCTGTTCCGGATCGACCCGGCACCGTTCGCCGCGGAGGTGGCTCGCGCCCGTGCCACCGTCGCCGAAGCGCGCGCGGCCGCGAACCAGGCGCAGCGGGACCGCGCGCGCATCGAGCCGCTCGCGGGCCAGGGCGTACTGAGTCGCCGCGACCTCGACGCCGCGATCGCCGCGGACGAGCGGGCGAGCGCCGCGCTCGCCGCCGCCGAGGCAGCGCTGCGCACCGCGCAGCTCGACCTTTCGTACACGGAGGTGCGGGCGCCGATCTCGGGCCTGACCAGCCGCGAGGCGCTGTCCGAGGGCAGTCTCGTGAACGCGGAGCCGAACGCGACGCTGCTGACGCGCATCGTGCAGGCGGAGCGGCTGTACGCGGACTTCGCGCTGCCGGCCGCCGACGCCGCGCGCCTGCGCGAGTTGCTGGCGGGCCCGACTGCGCAGGACGTGCGCGTCGAACTGCTGGACACGCGCGGCGTGCAGCTGCCCGCAGCCCGCGTCGACTTCGTCGCGCCGCAGGCCGGCCTCGCGACCGGCACCGTCGAGGTGCGCGCCGTGGTCGACAACCGCGAGGCGCGCCTGATCCCCGGCGAGGTCGTGCGCGCGCGCGTGCGCGGCGTCGTCCTCGCCGACGCCCGCGTCGTGCCGAAGCGCGCGATCCAGCAGGGCGCCGAAGGTCCGTTCGTCTGGACCGTCGATGCGCAGGGCCTTGCGCGGCCGCGGCCGGTGCAGCCTGGCTTCGCCTCGGGCAACTTCGTCGCGATCGAGAGCGGACTGAACCCCGGCGATCGCGTGATCGTGGACGGCGTACTGAAGGTGCAGCCCGGTGCGCCGGTCGCCCCGGTGTCGGTCGCGCTCGATGCGCCGCCCGGCGCGCCGCCCGCGGACGCGTCGGGCGCACCAGCCGGTTCACGCGCGCCCGCCGCGAAGTCGGCCGACGGCGCGCGCACCGCGGCCACGGGCGCCTGAGCCGCCGCCGTGCTCGCCGACCGTTTCATCGACCGGCCGATCCTCGCGGTCGTCGTCTCGACGTTCATCCTGATCGCCGGACTCGCGGCCTTCCGCGCGCTGCCGATCTCGCTCTACCCCGACATCCTGCCGCCGCAGGTCGAGGTCACGACCGCTTACCCCGGTGCCAGTGCGGAGGTGGTCGCGGAGACCGTCGCGGCGCCGCTCGAGCAGCAGATCAACGGCGTCGAGGACATGCTCTACCTGCGCTCCGCGAGCAGCGCGGCCGGCACCCTCTCGGTCGCGGTGACGTTCGCGGTCGGCACGGATCCCGACCTCGCGGTGATCAACGTGCAGAACCGCGTGCAGGCCGCGCTGCCGCTGCTGCCGGAGGAGGTCCGGCGGCAGGGCGTGGTCGTGCGCAAGAGCTCGCCGAGCATCCTGAAGGTGATCGCGCTCGACGCGCCGGACGGCCGCTACGACGCGCTGTTCGTGTCGAACTACGCGCTGGTCAACGTCGTCGACGAGATCCGCCGCATCCCGGGCGTCGGCGCGGCCGACGTGTTCGGCGCGCGCGAGTACGCGATCCGCATCTGGCTGCGGCCGGACCGTCTCGCCGAGTTCGGCCTGACGCCCGGGGACGTGGCCAGCGCGGTGCGCGAGCAGAACTCCCAGAGCGCGGCGGGCCGCCTCGGCGACGAGCCGCTGCTCGAGCGCGTCGACCTGACGCTCAGCGTCACCACGCAGGGCCGCCTGTCGGACCCGGAGCAGTTCCGCGCGATCGTGCTGCGCGCCGAGCCGGGCGGCCGCGTCGTCCGCCTCGGCGACGTCGCGCGGGTGGAACTCGGCGCGCGCGACTATTCGTTCGAGATGCGCCGCTTCGGCCGGCCGACGCTCGGCATCGCGGTCTTCCTCGCCCCGAACGCGAACGCGCTCGAGGTCGCGACCGCCATCGACGAGCGCATGGAGAGGCTGGCGGAGAGCTTCCCGGCGGGCCTCGAGTGGTCGGTGCCCTACGACACGAGCCTCTACGTGCGCGTCTCGATGCAGGAGGTGGCGAAGACCCTGCTCGAGGCCATGGTGCTCGTGTTCGTCGTCGTCTTGCTGTTCCTGCACCGGTTCCGCTCGACGCTGATCCCGATGCTGGTGGTGCCCGTCTCGCTGGTCGGCGCGCTGGCGGGGCTCTGGGCGCTCGGCCTGTCGCTGAACTCGCTGACGCTGTTCGGCATGGTGCTGGCGATCGGCATCGTCGTCGACGACGCGATCGTGGTGCTCGAGAACGTCGAGCGCCACATGCGGATGGAGCACGTCGACCCGAAGGAGGCGACGCGCCGCGCGCTGGCCGAGGTCACGCGGCCCGTGATCGCGATCGTGCTGGTGCTGAACGCGGTGTTCGTGCCGGTGGCGTTCCTCGGCGGTCTCGTCGGCGAGATGTACCGCCAGTTCGCGATCACGATCTCGATCGCGGTGACGATCTCGGGCTTCGTCGCACTCACGCTGACGCCGGCGCTCTGCGCACTGCTGCTCGACGCGCACGAGCTCGAAACCACGGGCTGGCTCGGCCGCTTCGAGCGCGGTTTCCAGCGCGCCACCGACCGCTACGTCGCGGGCGCCCACTGGCTCCTGAGGCGCGGGCTGCTCGCGGCCGGCGTGTTCGGCGCGATGATCGTCGCGACCTGGGGGCTCGTGCAGGCCACCCCGGCGGCGCTGCTGCCGGAGGAGGACCAGGGCTACGTGATCGCGATCGTGCAGCTGCAGCCCGGCGCCTCGCTGCAGCGCACGCAGGCGGCGATCGCGCAGGTGGACGCCGCCGCGCAGGCGCACCCGGCCTACCGGGACGGCGTGTCGCTGGCGGGGCTCGACATCCTGACGTTCAGCCAGCGCAACAGCTCGGGTGTCGCGTTCCTGGGGCTGAAGGACTGGTCCGAGCGCGGCGACGAATCGCTGTCCGCCGGCGCGGTCGCCGGCGCGCTGATGGGCGCCGGCGCGGCCGTCCGCGACGCGTTCGTGTTCGCGCTCAATCCGCCGGCGATTCCCGGCCTGTCGGCCGGCGGCGGTTTCGAGGGCTTCGTGCAGGCGCGCGCGGGCGGCAGCTACGCGGAGCTCGAGGCCGCGGTGCAGCGGCTGGCGGCCGCGGCGGCGCGGCGGCCCGAAGTGGTCGGCGTGACGCCGCTGTTCACCGCGCAGGTGCCGCGCGTCGCGCTCGAGATCGACCGCGAGCGCGCGAAGGTGCTCGGCGTCTCGATCGACCAGGTCAACGCGGCGCTGCAGGCCACGTTCGGCGCCTTCTACGTGAACGACTTCAACCGCGACGGGCGCGTCTACCGCGTGCTGATGCAGTCGGAGGCCGCCTTCCGGGCCCACCCCGAGGATCTCGCAGACGTCTACGTGCGCGGGGCGGGCGGCGAGATGGTGCCCCTGACCGCCGTCGCGCGGGCGGTCGAGACCACGGGCCCGGACCTCGTCGAGCGCTACGACGTGTTCCCCGCGGCACGGATCCGCGGCGATCCGGCGCCCGGCTACAGTTCGGGCCAGGCGCTCGACGTGATGGAGCGCCTCGCCGCCGAGCACCTGCCGGAAGGCTACACGCTGGCGTGGACCGGCCAGGCGTTCCAGGAGCGTGCCGGCGACCAGAGCACGGCGGCGGTGCTCGCGCTCGCGGTGCTGATGGTCTTCCTGATCCTCGCCGCGCAGTACGAACGGCTGTCGCTGCCGTTCGCGGTGATCCTCGCGGTGCCGTTCGCCGCGTTCGGCGCGTTCCTCGCGGTGTGGCTGCGCGGGCTCCACAACGACGTGTACCTGCAGGTCGGCCTCGTGACGCTGGTGGGCCTCGCGGCGAAGAACGCGATCCTGATCGTCGAGTTCGCGGCGCAGAAGCACCGCGAAGGGCTCGACCACGTGGCCGCGGTGCTGGAGGCGGCGCGGCTGCGCTTCCGCCCGATCGTGATGACCTCGCTGGCGTTCGTGCTCGGCGTCGTGCCGCTCGCGCTCAGCACCGGCGCGGGCGCGGCGAGCCGCCACTCGATCGGCACCGGCGTGATCGGCGGCATGATCGCGGCGACCACGCTCGCGATCCTGTTCGTGCCGCTGTTCTACCTCTGGGTCGTCACGGCCGGCGAGCGGCTCCGCCGCGCGTTCGGCCGGCGCGCGGCGGAACGCGCCGACGGGGTGCCGCCCGCATGAGCGCGACCACCACCGGCGGCGTCGCCGCCGGTCGTACCGTGGGCGTGCTGGCCGCGCTGTTCGCCGTGTCGGTGTGGGCGGCGTGGATCCCGGTCACGCGGCTCGGCGTCGTCACGAGTCTCTCGCCGTGGGACCTCTCGGTGCTGCGCTTCGGCACTGCCGGCACACTGCTGCTGCCGGTGCTGCTGATGCGCTGGCGCGACGTGCCGTGGCGCAGGGTGGGGGCGCTCGCGGCGATGATCGCCGGCGCCGGCGTACCGTACATCCTCGCGTTCGGCTACGGCCTGCAGGTCGCGAACTCGGGGCAGGGCGCGGTCCTGGGTCCCGGCTCGAACTCGGCGCTCGTGGCCGTGCTCGCGTTCCTGGTGCTGCGCGAAGTGCCTGCGCGCAGCCGGGTTCTCGGTCTCGCCATCACCCTGCTCGGCGTGGGCTACGTGATCGCGAACGACGTCGCGCTCGGCGGCGTGCGCGTCGAGGGCTTCCTGCTGATCCTGCTGGCGTCGTTCTGCTGGGCCGCCTACACGGTCGCGAGCCGGCTGTTGCTGCTCGACCCGCTGACGACGACGGCCGTCGTATCGGTCGGCAACGCAGTGCTGCTGCTGCCCGCGTACTTCGCGCTCGGCGGCGGCGAGGCGCTCGCGCAGGTACCGGCGGCGGATCTCTGGCTGCAGGCGCTGTACCAGGGAGTGCTGACGGCCGTGATCGCGATGATCGCGTACGCCCATGCGGTGCAGCGGCTCGGCGCGACGATCGCCGCGAGCTTCACGCCGCTGTCGCCCGTGCTGGCCACGGGGTTCGGTGCGCTGCTGCTCGGCGACCGCGTCGACGTGGCGACCGCGTTCGGGCTCGGCGCCGTCGCGCTCGGCGTGGTGGTCGCGAGCCGGTCGGCGCGTCGCTAGCGCCGGGCGGATGACGCCCGACAGCGCGTGCGCGCAGAACGCGTGGTCGCGGGGCGTCTCGCGCACGGAGAGGCCGAAGGCGGTGGCGCGTTCGCCGTCGCGGGCGTGGATGAATCACGAGGGCATCGCCTGGTTCGCGCCGCGGCGTCGACGCGGGCCGCGTTGGGTTCCCCGGGGGCCGGCGGTACAGTGGACGGGTACCGGCCCCGCGCGTCGCGGGTGCGGCACCGTCAGTCCCGGAGTCGATGCCCGATGCAGACCCCCGTCCCTCGCCCTGCCACGCCTGCGCGGCTTCTGCTCGCATACCCGCTTGCACGGCTGCCTGCGCTCGCCGCACTGCTGTGCGTCGCGCTGGTCGCCGCTCTGCCCGCGACCGCGGTCGCGCAGGCCACCGATCCTGCCGACCCCTCGTTCTGGTACGGCCGTGCCGCCGACGGCTCGCCGACGATCAAGGTCTACTTCTTCTGGACTTCGCGCTGCCAGCACTGTCGCGCCGCGAAGCCGTTCCTCGAGGGGCTGCCCGAGAAGTTCCCGTACGTCGAGCTGCTGAGCCGGCCGACCGAGGGCAGCGCGTCGAACGCGCGCCTCTACGCCTCGACCGCGCGCGCGCTCGGCGCGGATCCCACCTCGGTGCCTGGCATCCTGTTCTGCGGCGAGGCGCAGATCGGCTTCGACGACGCGGCCGGCGTCGGTGCCTCGATCGTGCAGCGTCTCGCGAGCTGCCGCGCCCGGCTCCAGGCGGATCCCTCGCTGCTGACGAAGCCAGTGAAGGTGCTCACGGTCGAACAGCGTGCGTCGTCGGGCGGCGGTCCGGGTCGCACCGTCGCGATCGTGATCGGCGTGCTCTTCGTCGGGCTCGTCGTCGCGGGCATCGTGCTGTCGAAGCGCGCGGCGGCCGCGAAGGCGCGCGCGCTCGAGCGCGCCGCGGCGGCGCGCGGCGGCGAGCGCAGGAAGAAGCGGCGCTGAAGACGCGGCGCTGAAGGGGCGGCGTCGACGGAGGGCCGCCGGCCGCCGAGGCGGCGCTGCGCATGCGCCGCCGCCCCGCGCGTTCAGACGTGCGCGGGGTCCCCTGTCAGGCCGGGCACCGGCGGCGTCTCCGGCTCGCGCCGCGCCTCGATCCCCGGCGGCAGCAGCTTGTACATCACCGGCGTCACCAGTCGCGCCAGCAGCGTCGAGCTGATCAGGCCGCCGATGATCACGATCGCCAGCGGCGAGTAGAGCCCGGACCCCTGCACCGCGAGCGGCAGGAGGCCGCCGATCGCGGTCAGCGAGGTCAGCAGGATCGGCAGGAAGCGGATCTCGCCGGACTTCTCGATCGCCGCGTCCAGCGCCATGCCGTCCTCGCGCAGCTGGTTCGTGAAGTCGACGAGCAGGATCGAGTTCTTTATCTCGATGCCGACCAGGGCGATCATGCCGATGATCGCCGTGAACGAGAGGGTGTTGCCGGTGACGAGCAGCGCCAGCAGCGCGCCGGTGATGCCGAGCGGAACCACGCCCGCGACGATCAGCGTCGAGCGGAAGCTGCCGAACTCGAGCACCAGCACCGCGAGGATGCCGAACACCGCGACCAGCACCGCCGGCAGGATGCCGCCGAAGCTCTCCTGCTGCGCCTCGGCCTCGCCCGCGACGTCGAGGCGATAGCCGGCGGGGAGCTGGATCCGCTCGAGCTCCGCCCGTACCTGCCGCGTCACTTCCGCGGTGTTGAAGCCGGGCTTCACGTAGGCCGACACCGTCACCTGGCGCTCGCGGTTGTAGCGCGTGATCAGGCTGTCGGCGGTCTCGAAGCGGGGCGACGAGATCTGCCGCAGCGGCACCTGCTGGCCGTTCACCGAGTTGACCTCGATCGCGTCGAGCGCGTCGATGGTCGGACGATCGCCCATCGGCAGGCGCAGCACGATGTCGTACTCGTCGCCGTCCTTCTCGCGGAACCGACCCGCGGAGAGGCCCGCGATCGCGAGACGCACCGTGCGGTCCGCTTCCACCGGCGGCACGCCGAGCAGCCCCGCCTTCTCGGTGTCGATACCGAGGTCGAGGTCCGTCCGCAGCAGCCGCACGGGGTTCTTCACGTCGCGCGTGCCGGGATGCGCGTCCATCGCGCGTTCGACGCGCGCCGCGATCTCGCGCAGCCGCTCGAGTTCCGGGCCGACGATGCGGATCGCGATCGGCGCGTCGACCGGCGGGCCGTTCTGGAACTGCTTCACCGTGATGTCGGCCGCCGGGTAGCGCCGGAACTCGGCGCGCAGCTCCTCGAGCAGCGCCGGGCTGGTGCGCGGATCCCACTCGTCGAGCTCGACGAAGATCTCGGAGTAGTTCGCGACCGTGCTGGTCGGGAAGACGTTGTAGTAGATGAACGGCGAGCCGTGGCCGACGTGCGCGAACCAGCGCTTCACCTCGGGCCTCTGCGCGAGCGCCGCCTCGACGACTCGCGCGGCGCGGTCGGTCTCCTCGACGCTGGCGCCGTCCGGGGCCTCGATGCGCACCATGAACTGCGGGATGTCGGCGGTCGGGAACAGGCTGAAGCCGATCAGCGGCACCGTGCCGAGCGACAGCAGGAACACCGCGGCCGCGCCGGCCAGCGTGCGCCGCGGCTTGGCCAGCGCCCAGCGCAGCGCGGGGCCGTAGAAGCGATGGATCGCGCCCATTACGCGCTCGAGGACGCGGTCCGCGAGCGCGTCGAAGCGCGCGTTGAAGGCGCTCGTGCGGTCGCGCAGCGGCTGCAGTGCGCCGCCCTTGCGTATGCGCGGGCGGTTGCCCCGCAGCATCCGGCTCGCCAGGAAGGGGATGACCGTCAGCGCGACGAACAGCGAGGCGGCGACCGTGAACAGCACGGCAGCCGGCAGCGAGCGGATGAACTGGCCGGCACCCTCCGGCAGGAACATCAGCGGCAGGAACGCGAACAGGAGCGTCGCCGTGCAGCCGAGCACCGCGAGCCAGATCTGGTCCGTGGCGCGGATCGCCGCCTCGACGCGGTCGTGGCCCTCGCGAACCCAGCGTGCGATGTTCTCGACGACCACGATCGAGTCGTCCACCAGCAGGCCGAGCGCGACCACGAAGCCCGCGATCGACAGCTGGTTCAGGCTGAAGCCCGTGAAGTAGAGCGCCGAGATGCCGATCGCCAGCGACAGCGGGATCGAGATCATCACGACGCCGGCCGCGCGCAGGCCGAGCGGCAGCAGCGTCAGCATCACGAGCCCGACCGCGATCATGAAGTCCAGCGCGAGCCGGCCGAGGCGCGAGGCGACGTTGCGCGACTGGTCGTACCCGCGTTCCAGCACCACCTCGGACGGCAGCGTCTTCGCCCACTCGTCCACCTTCGCGTCGATCGCCGCGCGGGTCTCGAAGATGTTGCGGTTGTCCTTCTGGCTCGCGGTGACGAACACCGCGCGCCGCGCGCCGCCCTCGGGCGAGCCGTAGCGGCCCAGGTAGCTGCGCTCCGCGGTGGCCCACGATACCTCGGCCACGTCGCGCACGCGGACGGTGCGGCCGGCCGCCGAGGCGACCACGATGTTCTCGATCTCGGCGAGCGAGTCGAGGCTGCCGGTGGTCTTCAGGTTGTAGCGGCGCACGCCGACGTCGACGGCGCCGCCGGGGATGCTGAGGTTCTCGCCGCGGATCGCCTGCTCGAGCCGCGACAGCGTGACGCCCTGGCTCGCGAGGCGCTGCAGGTCGACGGCGACCCGCACCTCCGGTTCGGGGAACGCCCAGATCTCGGCCTGCCGGACGCCGGACACCGTCTCGAGCAGATCCTGCAGGTCCTCGGCCTTCTCCTTCAGCGTGCGGTAGTCGGCGGTCTCGCTGACCAGCGCCATCTTCAGGATGTTGACGCGGCCCGGGTTGCCGCGGCGCACCTCGAGCCTGGCGAGCTGCACGGGCAGGTCGGCGCGGATGCGGTTCAGCTCGCGGATCGCCTCGTCCTGCTTCTCGGTGTTGTCGCCGCCGTAGAAGAACTCGACGTGGATCGTCGCGACGCCGTCGAGCGCCGAGCTCTGCAGCTTCTTGACGTCGTCGAGCGAGCTCAGCGCGTCCTCGATCGGCTCGACGACGGCGCGCTCCATGTCCTGCGGGTCCGCGCCGGGGTAGACGGCCGTGATCGTGACGGCCGGGAAGTCGAAGGTCGGGTCCTCGGAACGCGGGACGTTCTGCAGGCTGGCGAAGCCGAGCGCGATCAGCAGCCCGAAGACGACCAGCGTGAACTGCCAGCGGCGGACCGCGAAGGCCCAGGGGCTCACGGCCGCGCTCCCGGCGCGACGCCCGCGGCCGCGCCGCGCGCCGCGCTGGCGACCACGGGGCCGGCGATGCGCACCACCTCGCCGTCGTCGAGGAACGCGCTGCCGTCGGTCACGACCTGCTGGCCGAGCCGGAGCCCGTCGACGACCTCGACCTGCTCGCCGCCGAGGCGACCGATGCGCACGGACACGCGCGAGGCGATGCTCGTCGCCGGATCGACCACGAACACGTTCGCGCGGTCGCCTTCGGCCTCCAGCAGCGCGCGGATCGGCACCACCGGCGCGGACGCCACCTGCGCGCCGCGCGGCGCGAGGGTGACCTTCGCGACGAGGCCGCTGACGAAGCGCGCGTCGCCGGGCTGCACCTCGACCTCGATCGGAAACGTGCCGGTTGCCGCGTCGGCGGCGGACGAGACGACTGCGACGCGGCCCTCGAACGTGCGTCCCGGCCAGGCGTCGAAGGTCACGCGCGCCGGATCCCCGGTCGCGGCGTGTACCACGTCGCGGTCGGCGAGCGCCGTGCGGACGATCCAGCCGCGTGCCGTGCCGCCGACGACGAGCACGGGCTGGCCCGGCTGCACGAGTTCGTTCGGCTCGACGGTCCGGCGCAGTACCACGCCGTCCGCCGGCGCCTCGATGCGCGCGTAGCGCGCGTTGAACTCCGTGCCCTGCAGCGCGGCCTGCGCGACGCGGTGTGCCGTCGTCAGGTCCTGCACCTGTTCCTCGGTGGTCACGCCGTCGGCGTACAGCGCCCGCGCGCGATCGAGATCGCGGCGCGCCTTGTCGGCGGCCTCGCGCGCCTGCGCCACGGCCGAGCCGATCTCGGTCTGCTTCAGGCTCGCCAGCACCTGGCCGCGGCGCACCGGGTCGCCTTCCTCGACGCGCACGCTCTCCACCACGCCGCCGACCTTGAACGACAGCCGCGCCGCGTCCTTCGGCGCGAGCAGGCCGACCGCCGCGACCTGCGAGGCGAACGGCGCGGATTCCACTGGCGCCACGCGTACCGTGCGCGGTTCCGTGGCGGGCGCGGGCGGTTCGGCGCCGCCGCAGGCGGCGAGCACGCCCGTCGCGACCAGCGCCGCGAGGGGGCGCGGCGGGGTGTTCGAGTGGAGGAAGCGGGAGAGCAGGGCACGCATGACGGCGGTCCTTCGGTATCAGGGTGCGGGACGGTCCGCGTAGCCGAGCGCGTACTCGAGCTGCGCGAGCGCATCGAGCGCCTCGAAGCGGGTGACGTTGAGGTTCAGCTGGGAATCGGTGAGCACGCGGCGCGCGTCCACGTACTCGGCCTGGTTGATCTGGCCGAGATCGCGCTTGCGGCTCGCGATGCGGAACGCGCCGGACGCGGCTTCGACGCGCTTCGCGGCGGTGTCGAGCGAGGCCTGCGCGACCTCGAGGTTCGACAGCGCGTCCTGCACCTCGAGGCGCACGCGCTGCTCCGCGAACGCGCGGTTCGCCCGCACCTCGCCCTGCAGTGCGCGCGCGCCGCGCACCCGCGCGCGATCGCCGCCACCGGCGAAGAGATTGAAGCGCAGCACGACGGAGGCGAGCACGTACGAGCCGTCCTCGAAGCCGCCGTAGCCCGCGCCCTGCGAGCCCGCGTCCACCGCGAGCGCGAGCTGCGGCCGGAACGCGCTCCGCGCGAGGCGCTCGGCCGCGCGCGCGCCTTCGCCCGCGGCGTCGAGCTGCCGCAGTTCCGCGCGCCGCTCGACCGCGACGTCCTGCAGCCGCGCGAGCGCGAGCGACGGTTCTCGGGCGCGGGCGGCCAGCGCGTCGCGCAGGCGCGCGACGTCGGGGTCGACCACCGTGGCGACGGGCAGCGCGCGGTCGAACGGTGCGTGGCGCAGCAGGTTCACGTAGCTCTGCGCGAGCCGCACGCCGTTTCCGGCCGCGAGCCGCGACTGCTCGACCTCGAGCACGTCGGCCTCCGCGCGGAACACGAGGTCGCGCGTGATCCGGCCGTTCCGGAACAGGCTCTCGTTCACGCGCAGGTTCTCGCGCGCGAGTTCGAGCGTGGCGTCGAGGATCTCCGTCTGCGCGCGGGCCTGCAGCCAGCGGTAGTAGCCCTGGCGCACGTCGCGAGCGAGCCGGCCGCGCAGCGCCTCGCGCGCCGCGTAGCCCGCGTCGCGTTCGGCGCGCGCCGCGTCGTAGCCGGCGCCGAGCCGCGCGTCGTAGAGCGGCTGCGTCAGTGTCACCTTCGTGTCCTGCTCGCGGGGCCGCAGGAACTCGATCTCCTCGTTCGCGATCGCCGGGAACCGCGACTGGCCGGTCAGCTGGTTGAGCGTCGCGTAGACGGGGTTCAGCAGGTCGCCGACCGGGAACTGGATCGTGCGGCCGCCGTCGGCGCGCGAGTACCGCGCGGCGAGATCGAGCGCCGGGTAGTACCGGGCGCGCGCCTCGTCGAGCGCGGCGAGGCGGCGTGCGACGACCGCGTTCGAAGCTTCGAGCTCGAGGTTCGCGCCCAGCGCCTCGGCGACCAGCGACTCGACGACCTCGTCAACCGTGGCGCCGGCGGGCGTTGCGGTGGCGCGGCCCTGTGCCGCGGCCGTGCCGGAGAACGCACGCGGATCCTTGTCGGGCGCCGCCTCGGTCGCGCGCGCGAGCGGCAGCGCGAACAGCAGGCCGAACATCACGACTGCCACCAGGAGTACGCCGGCGCGTTCGCACCCCGCGTTTCGGTAGTCACCTGTGCATCCGTTGGACATGTGTCAACACCGTGACAAAAAAAACGGTGCGGGCGATCGTCAGCCGGCCTTCATCGCGTGGCGCAGCAGATCCATCGAGTAGTTCGTGAACTGCGGCACCGCGAGCCCGTGGTGGGCGAGGTCCTTGCCCTTGTTCATCGCCAGCAGCGTGATGCCGTGCGTGCAGGCCCACAGCGCGCAGGCCAGGCCCATGGGGTCGCCGACGTCGCGGCGGATCGAGCCGTCCTCCATGCCCACGT
Organism: Steroidobacteraceae bacterium; assembly: GCA_027531255.1. Classification (GTDB taxonomy): domain Bacteria; phylum Pseudomonadota; class Gammaproteobacteria; order Steroidobacterales; family Steroidobacteraceae; genus JAPZRU01. Next base: position 161,498 of record JAPZRU010000007.1, read on the forward strand.
GGATCGCGCGGACCACGACCGACAGCGCATCGTCGCCGGCCAGCGCGCAGGCACCCTCGTTAGTGCCCGCATCCGGCCGCACTTCGTGGGCCTGGAAGCGCGCGCAGACGTCGAAGTAGTGCGGAAACTCGTGCGCCCAGGCCATGTAGGCGCGGCCGATCGCCTCGACCTTGTCGATGCCCCGGGCGTGGCGCGCGAAGGTTTCCTCGAAGCGCTGCTTCAGCAGCTGCATCGCGCGCAGGCCGATCGCGAACAGCAGGTCGGACTTGTCGGCGAAGTAGACGTAGACCAGCGCGCGGGACAGCCGGGCGGACTTCGCCACCTGGTCCATCGTGACGGCGTCCCAGCCCTTCTCGAGATACAGGCGCTCTGCGGCATCGACGATCTCGGCGCGGCGGCGCTCCTTCTCCTCGCTCCGGCGTTCGGCGATGTAGGACATGCCAGAATCCTGCGCCGCCGTTGACACGATGTCAACGGCGAGACGGCTGTCCAGCCTGGCCGCTCAGACCACCCGGCCGCGCTGCCCGCCCCGGCGGAAGTCCTCGACGTTCGCCGCCACCTCGTCGATCGCGCGCTGGCGGGCCTCGCGCGCCGCCCAAGCCGTGTGCGGCGTGACGATCAGGTTCGGCAGGTCCGGCGCGAGCAGCGGGTTGCCGCCGACCGGCGGCTCGTGCTCCAGCACGTCGATCGCCGCGCCGCCGAGCCGGCCCTCGCGCAGCGCGCGGGCGAGCGCGGCCGCGTCGACGAGGCCGCCGCGCGCCGTGTTGATCAGGACCGCGTCGGGCTTCAGCCGCGCGAGTTCGGGCTCGCCGATCATCCCGCGGGTCGCCGGCGTCAGCGGGCAGTGCAGCGTCAGCACGTCCGCGAGCTCGAGCAGTTCGTGCAGGTCCACGCGCCCGGGCTCGCGCGGGCCGGCCACGCGGTTCGCGATCCGTACCTCCATCCCGAATGCCTCGGCGACGCGCGCGACGCCGCGTCCGAGCGTGCCGTACCCGACGATACCGAGCGTGAGTCCCGCCAGTTCGCGGACCGGGAACTCGAGCATGGAGAACGTGCCTTCGCGCTCCCACGCGCCGCCCTTGAGCCAGCGGTCGTACTCGCGCACGCGATGCGTGAGCGCCAGCAGCGTCGCGTACACGTGCTGGACCACCGAGGCGGTGCAGTAGTCGCGGATGTTGCAGACCGCCACGCCCCGCTCGCGGGCGGCCTCGAGATCCACGTTGTTGGTGCCGGTCGCGGTCAGCGCGATCAGCTTCAGCTGCGGATTCCCGAGGATGCGTTCGCGCGTCAGCCGGACCTTGTTCGCGACGACGACCTCGCGGCCGGCGAGCCGGGCGTCCACCGCCTCGTCCGGCGTGTAGTCGAAGCGCTCGAGCCCGGGCAGCGCGGCCAGCAGGCGCGTGGGGTCGAGGTCGCCCTTCGCGCTGACGGTGGCGTAGTCGAGGAACACGGACTTCATGCGGCGGGTCCGGGCGTTGCGGCGGCGTCGAGGTTATACGCCGAGTACGCACGCGGCGCGATCCGCTGCGCCCGGCAGGCCTGCATCCGTTCGCCCGGTCGCGTCGCGCGCACTAGTACGCGCGGCCGCCGCCGGCAAGCCTTGTCGCTGCCGGGAGCGTTCTGCATAGTGCGCCGCCGCCAAGAGCCGGCGCCGCCCGCGCCGCCCGGACACCCGCGTCCGCGTCCCCTGGACACACCCATGCCCGACGCCAAGACCCTCGATCCCGCCACGCTCGCCGCCGTCGAGTCGCGGCTCGCGACCGAGCTGTCGGTCCGCCCCGCGCAGGTCGCGGCCGCGGTGCAGTTGCTCGACGAGGGCTCCACCGTCCCGTTCATCGCGCGATACCGCAAGGAAGCGACCGGCGGACTCGACGACGCGCAGCTGCGCACGCTCGAGGAACGGCTCGCGTACCTGCGCGAGCTCGAGGAACGCCGCGGCGCGATCCTCGAGAGCATCCGCTCGCAGGGCAAGCTGACGCCGGAGCTCGAAGCCTCGATCCGTGCGGCGGATGCGAAACAGCGCCTCGAGGACCTCTACGCGCCGTACAGGCCGAAGCGGCGCACGAAGGCGATGATCGCGCGCGAGGCCGGCCTCGAGCCGCTCGCCGACGCGCTGCTCGCCGACCCGACGCTCGTGCCCGAAGCGGAGGCCGCGAAGTACCTGCGCCCCGCGTTCGAGACCGAGAACGGCGCGAACCCGGGCGTGCCGGACGCGAAGGCCGCGCTCGACGGCGCGCGCCAGATCCTGATGGAGCGCTTCGCCGAGGACGCGGAACTCGTGGGTGCGCTGCGCGAGCACGTGCAGAGCCACGGCGTCGTGGTGGCGACGGTGGCCGAGGGCAAGGAGGAAGCCGGCGCGAAGTTCCGCGACTACTTCGACTACCGCGAGGCCTACCCGAAGGTCGCGCCGCACCGCGCGCTCGCGCTGTTCCGCGGCCGCAACGAAGAGGTGCTGCGCATCGCGCTGAAGCTGCCCGAGGATCTCGCCGTCGAGGACGCGGCTAAGGAAGCGGCGAACGCGGCCGCCGGGGCGGCCGGTGCCGCGCCACCGCGAGCCGCCGCGCGCGTCGCCCCCGGCCCGAACCCGTGCGAGCTGAAGGTGATGGGCCGCTTTCGAATCGGCGACCGCGGCCGCGCGGCCGACGCGTGGCTCGTGCAGGCGGCGCGCTGGACCTGGAGCGTCAAGCTCGCGTGGCAGCTGGAGAGCGAACTGTTCGCGCAGCTGCGGGAACGCGCCGAGGCCGAGGCGATCCGCGTGTTCGCCGCGAACCTGCACGACCTGCTGCTCGCGGCGCCCGCAGGCAGTCGCCCGACGCTCGGCCTCGATCCCGGCCTGCGCACCGGCGTCAAGGTCGCGGTCGTGGACCGCACCGGCAAGCTGGTCGACACCGCGACGATCTACCCGCACGTGCCGAAGAACGACTGGGAGGGTGCGCTCCACGTGCTCGCGGGCCTGGCGAAGAAGCACGCCGTGGAGCTGATCGCGATCGGCAACGGGACCGCGTCGCGCGAGACCGACCGCCTCGCCGCCGACCTGATCAAGCGGCACCCCGAACTGAAGCTCACGAAGGTGATGGTCTCCGAAGCGGGCGCGTCCGTGTACTCGGCCTCCGAGCTCGCCTCGCGCGAGTTCCCGAACCTCGACGTCAGCCTGCGCGGCGCCGTGTCGATCGCGCGCCGGCTGCAGGATCCGCTGGCGGAGCTCGTGAAGATCGATCCCAAGTCGATCGGCGTCGGCCAGTATCAGCACGACGTCAGCCAGGTGAAGCTGGCGAAACAGCTCGACGCGGTGGTCGAGGACTGCGTGAACGCGGTCGGGGTGGACGTCAACATGGCGTCCGCTCCGCTGCTGGCGCGGATCTCGGGCCTGACCAGTTCGCTCGCCGAGAACATCGTCGCGCACCGCGATGCGCACGGCCCGTTCCCGTCGCGCGAGGCGCTGAAGGCCGTGCCGCGCCTGGGTGCCAGGACCTTCGAGCAGGCGGCCGGCTTCCTGCGGATCCGCGACGGCGAGAACCCGCTCGACGCTTCCGCGGTGCACCCCGAGGCCTACGCGGCGGTCGAGCGGATCCTCGCCGACCTCGCGATGCCGGTGCGCGCGATGATGGGCGACGGCGCGACGCTGAGGCGCGTGGATCCCGCGAAATACGTGGACGAGCGCTTCGGCGTGCCGACGATCCGCGACATCCTGAAGGAGCTCGAGAAGCCGGGCCGGGACCCGCGGCCGGAGTTCAGGACCGCCGCCTTCAGGGAAGGCGTCGAGGATCTCGGGCAGCTCGAGCCCGGCATGATCCTGGAGGGCGTGGTCACGAACGTCACGAACTTCGGCGCGTTCGTCGACGTCGGCGTGCACCAGGACGGCCTCGTGCACATCTCGGTGATGTCGAAGACCTTCGTGAAGGACCCGCGCGAAGTCGTGAAGGCCGGCGACGTCGTCCGCGTGAAGGTGCTCGAGGTGGACTCGAAGCGCAGACGCATCGCGCTGTCGATGCGGCTCGACGCGGAGGCCCCGCGCGGTGCGGCCGGCGGCCGGCCGGATGGCGGGCGTGGAGAGGCGGATCGGCCGCGTGGCGAGTGGCGGCCGGACGAGCGCCGCTTCGGGGATCGGGGCGCGCGGCCGGTCGGCGGCGCGCGTCACGACGGCCCGCGCCAGGGCGGTCACGACGCGCGCGGCGCACGCCCCGCGGAACGCACTCGCGACGACGGCGTGTTGGCCGAGGCGCTGAAGCGCGCGCTCGAGAAGCGCTGAAGCGACCGCACGCCGATGCCGTCTCCAGCCGGCCAGTCCGCCCGTCGTGCGCTCCGGGATCTCGTGCAGAAGGATGTAGCGGGTGACGAGGTCGAACGACTCCGCCGGCCGGCCCGTGTCCTCGCCCGGCGCGACGCTCGGCGGCACGTTCGCGCAGCGATGGGCAGGGACACGCCGGCCGAGGGGGTCGAACGGGGGATCAGAAGCGCATCGTGAAGCCCGCCTGGACGAGGCGGGGCGTGCCGGGAATCAGGCCACGCGTCATGTCGACGACGTAGACGCGATCGGCCACGTTCTTCACGGTGCCGTAGATGGCGACAGCGTCGGTCGCGGAAAAGTTCACCGTCGCGTTCCAGACCACGTGGCTCGGCATCAGGCCGCGCTGGCCGTTCGCGATCACGGCCACCGTGTTCAGGTCGTCCGTGTACATCTCGCCGGTGTAGACGCCTTCGACCTGCGCGCGCCAGCGGTTCGCGGCGAGCCCGAGCGTCAGCGTCGCGACGTTCTCGGCGGCGTAGGGCAGCCGGTTGCCGGTCACCGGCACGCAGCTCGTCGACACGACGGACGAGCAGCGCCGGCCCTCGAACTCCGCGTCGCGCAGCCACGTCCACGCGAGCCGTGCCTGGCCGATCAGCCCGCCCGCGAGTTCGCGGTTCAGGTCCACGAGCGCCTCGAGCCCCTGGTGGATCGTCTCGCCGGCGCTCGTCAGCGTCGCGCCCGAGCCGCCGGCGACGCTCGCGGGCACGATCTGGTTCGAGAAGTCGAGCCGGAACGCGGTGAGTTCGAGCGATGCGCCGGGGTTCGGGCGCGCCCGCACGCCGAGCTCGTAGTTCCACGACAGCTCCGCGTCGAGATCGACGACGCCCCCGGTGTTCGAGACGATGTCCTCGACGCGCGGCGGCGCGAAGCCGCGGTGCGCGCCGGCGAAGAACGTCAGGCCCTCGCGCGCGCGCCACGTCGCGCCGAGCCCGGGGATCAGCTGATCCACGCTGGAGCGTCCGCGTGCGCCGTTCAGGAAGTTGCGGCGCTCGAAGTCCACGCTCTCGTAGCGCAGGCCCGGTACGACGGTCAGGCCGCCGGCCGTGAAGCTGGCCTGCAGGAAGCCCGAGGCGGCCTCGACGTAGCGCTCCTGGTTCTCCACCACGCCTGCGTTGCGGCCCGTGCCCGGCGTGCGTGCGGTGGGCGTGTCGCCGTTGGCCTGCACCCGGTACTGCTTCTCCTCGTGGTACCGCAGGCCCGCCTTCAGTTCCGCGTCGAGCCCGAGCCACTCGCCGCGCACCGCGAGGCGCGGCTCGATGCCCTTCGTGGCGTACTGACGCAGTCGGCCCTGGTTGCCGCACGCGGTGTTCAGGTTCGCCAGACCGCCGCACGCAGGATCGCTCGCGTCGTTCGGCCGCTCGTTCGAATTCGACGACTGGCGCCACCAGTCGCGGTCGAAGTACGAGTAGTAGACGGAGGTCGTGACTTCCGCGTTCGGCGCGAGTGACCAGCCGTGCGTCAGCGACGTGCCCCAGCGATACAGCTCGAACTCGTCGTTCACGAACGGGTTCTGGCGCGGGTCTGCCCGGTACTCGGCGAGCGTCAGGCCGGAATAGGCGACGTCCGAATCCTCGCGCAGGTAGCTCGCGCGCAGCGTCAGCGCATGGCGCTCGGCGAGCTGGCGCGTGAACTTCGCGGTCACGTCCGTGAGGTCGAGCTCCATGTTGTCGCGCGCGCCGTCCGCGAGCTTCTTCGTCGCGGTCAGCAGGTAGCCGGTGCCCGCCACCGTGTCGCCGATCTCGGCGTGCACCTCGCGGAACCCGCGGTTGCCGCCCGCGACGTTCAGCCGGCCCTCGAAATCCACCGGCGCGCGCGGCGTGATGTAGTTGATCACGCCGCCGACGGTCTGCGGCCCGAACTCGACCTGGCCGGCGCCCTTCAGCACCTCGATGCGTTCGAAGCGCTCGACCGGCGGGTGGTAGTAGGTGGCGTTGTCGCCGTACGGCGCGAACGCGAGCGGCAGGCCGTCCTCGAGCAGCAGCACCTTCGACGAGCGCGTGGGGTTCAGGCCGCGGATGCCGATGTTCGGCCGCAGGCCCATGCCTTCCTCGTCCCGCGCCAGCACGCCCGGCACCTGTCGCAGCGCCTCGTTGATCGTGTAGACGCGCGCCGCCTCGAGCGCTTCCCGGTCGATGATCTGCCCGGAGCCGGGGATCCGCGTCAGCGCCTCGCGCGAGCCGATCACGATCACGTCGGCGAGCGTGGAACGGCCTCCCGGCGCCGGCTCGGCCGTGGCCGGCTGCGCCTGCACGGGGGGCGTGGCCGCCGCTGTCGCCAGCACTGCCGCCACCGCCGCGAGTGCGCCGCGGCGCGCCCGGAACTCGATCTTCTGCATGGAATCGACCCCGCTCCCGTGGTGCGCCGGGACTCTACGGAACTCACCGTGGGCGGGTCAATGCGAAACGTTCTCATTCTCATCCGTATAACCACGGATGTTGCCGGGAGCCGCGCGCTGCGCTGCGGTCGCCGCAGCGCGGCAGGGCGCGCCCATGCCGCCTGCGTCGCGGACCGCGCGGCCCGGCCGGGCGGCGAGGGGGGCGCCGTGCCTGCGCGAACTAGTCCCGGAAATTGTCGAACTGCAGCGGCACGTCGAGTTTCTGCTGGCGGAGCAGCGCGATCGCCGCCTGCAGCTCGTCCCGGCTCTTGCCCGTGACGCGGACCTTCTCGCCCTGGATCGCGGCCTGCACCTTCAGCTTCGAGTCCTTGATCGCGCGCTGGATCTTCCGCGCGGAATCGGCGTCGACGCCCTCGCGCAGCACGACCGCCTGCGTCGCGCGGGCGAGGTTGACCTCCGGGTCCTTCACGTCGAGGCACACGAGGTCGATGCCGCGCTTCGCGAGCTTCAGCTTCAGGATCTCGAGCATCTGCTTCAGCTGGAAGTCGGCCGGCGCCTCGAGCGTCACGGTGGCTGCCTCGAGCACGTACTTCGCGCCGGTGCCCCGGAAGTCGAAGCGGGTCTCGAGTTCCCGGTTGGCCTGGTCCACCGCGTTGCGGAGCTCGTGGTGGTTCAGCTCGGAGACGACGTCGAACGAAGGCATGAACTGCTCCCGCGGCCCGCCGGCGTACGCCGCCGCGGGTGCTAGAACTCGCCGGCCGCGGGCGCGAGCCTGCGCCAGTAGATCGCGTTCGACTCGTAGGCCCCCTCGGTGGACTGCGCATAGCCCGGGATGCTGCCGGCGAACTGCCACCCGAGCCGCCGGTACAGCGCCTCGGCCGGGTCGCCCGCGCGCGTGTCGAGCACGAGCAGCGTGAGCCCGCGCGCGGCCGCCGCGTTCTCCAGGCGCTCCATCAGCGCCTGCGCGATGCCGCGGCGCCGGTACTGCGAGTGCACCATCAGCTTCTGCACCTCGCCGCGGTGGCGCCCGTTCGGCTTCGACGTCAGCGCGAGCTGCACGGCCCCGGCGCAGACGTGATCGTCGGTGGCGACGAACAGCAGGCGCTCGCCGCGCCCGACGGACTCGAGCACCTCGGTCCAGTAGTTGCGCGCCTCCTTCGTGCCCGGCCTCTGCGTCCAGCCGATCGACGCACCGCCGCCGACCGCGTCCTGCACGAGCTCGACCAGCTCCGAGAACAGCTCGAGGCTCGGCGTGGTCTTCAGTTCCGAGATCTTCAGCATCAGGCCTTCTCCGCGAGCAGCGCCTGCACGGTCCGCTCGAACTCGACCTTCCACTCCTCGTGGTGCCGGCCGGTGGCCGGGCCCGAGAACCCGGTGTGGATCTTCCGCACGCGACCCTCGCGGTCCACGAACAGCATCGTGGGATACGCCACGAAGTTCGCGAGCTGCGGCAGGCTCGCCAGCACGCCGTTCTCCTCGGTGGTGCCTGCGATCAGCACCGGCCACTCGATGCCGAACTTCGCGACGTAGCGCCGGTTCGCCGCCACCGCCTCCGTGCGGTCGGCGGAGTGCTCGAACTGCAGCGCGACGATCTCGAGGCCGTCGTCGCGCAGCTCGCGCCAGTACGGCTGCAGGAACTCCGCCTCGTCGTGGCAGTTGGGGCACCAGCTGCCGCCGATCGTGACGAGCACGACCTTGCCCGCGAAGCGCGGATCGTCGAGCGAGACGAGCTTCCCGTCCACGTCTGGAAACGCGAATGCGAGCGGCTCCTCGGGGTTCTTCAGTTTCGTAGCCGAGGCGCCGTCGGGCAGGCGGGCCGCGTCGTCGCGTCGCGCCGTCCACGTGCGTTCCGACCACGTGCCCGACCACAGCCGTCCCTCGATCGCGTCGGGCGCGGCGAGCTTCGCGCGGTACAGGAACGCGGAGCCGCCGTCGAAGCGCGACAGCAGCAGTTCGTCGCCGCGCAGCTCGCCGGCGAGGTAGCGGTGATCGCCCGTCGGCGTCAGGAACGTGCCGGTGACCGTCGCGCCGTCCTGCGTGAATTCGGCGACCGCGGGCTCCGTGCGCCCGTTCGCGCTCGTCAGCGTCACGGTCCAGCGCCCCGCGACGCTGCCGGCGGGCGTCGGCGGCGTCGGCGAGAACCGGTGCGTGCGCCCGGCGGTCGCCTTGAACGGGATGCGCGTGACCTCGCCGCCGCGGCGCACGATGCGCACCTCGCCGGCGAGACCCTCGGGCGTGGCCTCGGCCACGATCCGGTTCTGGTAGCCGGGCATCACGAGGTCGAGCCGCGTGCCGTCCTGCGTCACGTCGGTGACGCGCACGCGCTCCGGGCCGTTCACGAGGTAGGCGACCGTGGCCTCGCCCTCGCGCGCGAGTTCGAGACCGAAGGGCAGTTCGCCGCCCGGTACCGTGAGCGCCGCGCGGTACGGTCCGTAGGCGAGCACGGTGCGCACGTCGGGCGCGGGCTCGCGCTCCGCTTCGCGCCCGCAGCCGGCCAGCAGGGCGGCGGCCGTGCAGGCGAGTACCGTGGCGACGACGGCGGTGGGCTTCACGACGGGTCTCCTCAGGCGGGCGTGGGCAGGCCGTCGACGCCCGTGCGCCACGGACGCCAGGCGATGCCGACGCGGCCCACCGCGATGTCGGACTTGCGGGGTGCGAGGCGCACGGCGCGGAGCGCGAGCGCGCCGGGTTCGTAGCGGGCCGCGAGCGCGGCGACCTCCGCCTCCACGTCCTGCTGCAGGGCGACGAGGCGCTGCCCGAGCGTCTCGACGCTCTCCTCGGCGCGGCCGACGTCGGCGCGCTCCTGCGCGGTGCGCGCGGCGGCCCGCGCGGCGCCGGCCGCGCGGCCGACGCTCGTGGCCGAGATCGCCTTGCGCCCGAACAGCGCGCCGAGCACGGTCGCGCCGACCGACAGCGCGGTCTGCAGGCCCTGGGCGGAGGCCTGCGCGCGCTCGCGCTCGACGCGGTCCTGCGCGCGCTTCAGCTGGTCCTGCAGCGAGGAAACCTTCGGCGCGTACTTCTGCCGCAGCTTCTCGACCTCGGCATCGCGCCGTTCCCGCGCCGCGAACGCGAGCCGCGCGCGGAATTCGCCCTCGGTTTCACCGGCGTTCGAGACCAGGCCGAGCGGGTCGCAGGCCTGCAGGTCGAGCGTGCACGACTCGTAGGCGTGCGCGGCGAGCGACTTCGACCACGCCGCATAGGTCCTGGCGTTCAGCAACGGGCCGGGCAGCTCCGCGTAGCCCGCGCCGTCGAGGGGCGCGGGCTCCAGGGTCGCGGGATCGACTTCCTGCGCCTCGCTCCAGGCGGGCGTGCGGCCGTCGTCGCCGAGCGGCGCGACCAGCGTGGCCGTGGTCCAGAGGTCGAGCCTGGTCTTCGCGTCCACGTAGTGCAGCTTCACGGCGCCCATCGCCTGCGGGCGGTAGACGACCGCGCCGCCGCCGGCGGACGTGGGCACCACGAAGGCCTCGGCCACGTCGGCCGGCAGCGCGGGGCGCGAAACGGTGCCAGACGCCATTTCCGGCCCCGCGGAAACGGGGTCTGACCCCGTTTCTCGTCCACCAGGCGGAAGACGGCGGCTGACCCCGCTGCCGAGGCGCTGGATCTCGGGAAGCGCGAGCGGGCCGCGCAGGTACGAGAGCGCCCAGCGCGTCTGCATCAGCACCGGGTGGTCCTCGTGCACGTTGCGCAGCAGGAACACGCGGTTGCCGAGGCTCGACATCAGCCGGTCCAGCGTCGCGCGGTCGTAGGCGCCGCCGAGCGCGCTCTCGAGCCCCTCCAGCACGCGCGCCTTGTCGCGCTCGGTCTGCAGCCGGCCGATGAACCAGGTGCCCGCGTTGCCGAGCCCCTTGTAGTCGAGGTCCACCGGGTTCTGGGTCGCGAGCACGAGGCCGAGCCCGAACGCGCGCGCCTGCTTGAGCAGCGTCAGCATCGGCGGCTTCGACGGCGGCGAGGCGCTCGGCGGGAAGTAGCCGAAGATCTCGTCCATGTAGAAGATCGCGCGCAGCGACGACGTGCCGGGCTGCGCGCGCATCCACCCGACCAGCTCGTTCAGTACCAGCGTGACGACGAACATCCGCTCGGCGTCGTTCAGGTGCGCGATCGAGACGATCGCGACGCGCGGCTTCCCCTCCGGCGTGTAGAGCAGCTTCTGCACGTCGATCGGCTCGCCGTGCAGCCACGCGGCGAAGCCGGGGCTCGCGAGCAGCCCGTTCAGCGCCATCGCGAGCTCGAGGCGCTCCTTCGGCGGGTAGAAGGTGTCGAGGTCGAACACGCCGACCTTGTCGAACGGCGGCTTCTGGACCGAGGCGATCAGCCCGGCGAGGTCGAGCGCGCGGCCCTCGCGCCACGCGGCCTCGACGATCGACGACAGCAGGATGTGCTCGCGGCTCTTCAGCGGATCCGCGGCGACGCCGACGAGCCCGAGCACGCCGGACACCACCGCGCCGATCCGGTCGCGCAGCTGCGTGGGGTCGCGCGCCGCGTCGCCCGCGGGCGGCGCGAACGAGCGCAGGATCGACAGCGGCCGTCCCGCATCCGAGCCCGGCGTGTAGATCGCGACTTCCGCGGCGTCGCGGAACCTCGCGATGCGGGCGGGTTCCTGGTGCCAGCTCGCGAGGCCCTTGCGCCAGGTCTCGGCAGTCTGCGCGGCGAGGGCGTCCACCGTCAGGCCCCTGCGGCGCGCGTCCGCGGGATCCACCCACGGCGCGAAGTCCTCGGGCCGCAGTTCCGGGAACGCGAACGCGAGGTTGCCGATGTCGCCCTTCGGGTCGATCACGAGCGCGGGAATGCCGTCGATCGCCGCTTCCTCGAGCAGCGAGATGCACAGGCCGGTCTTGCCGCTGCCGGTCATGCCGACCACGACCGCGTGGGTCGTCAGGTCGCGCGCGTCGTAGAGGACGAGCTCGTCCTTCGGGGCGCCCGCGGCGCCGTCGTACCCGCGACCGAGATAGAAGAGACCGAGCTTCTCGTAGTCGACGGCCATGGGTCGTGCCGGTGGCAGGCGGCGCGCTCGCGCCGATGAGGCCGAATCGTGAGCGGATCCGGCGTCGACGTCAAAACCGCGGCTCGGCGGCCGCGACCGGCCCGGCGCCGCGGCTCGACCGGGACCGCGGCCTCACCGCTCCGGCAGCTGCAGGTCGCCGACCACCTGCGCCAGTTCCTCCGGCGTGCCGGCGCGGATCCCCTGGTCCACGAGCCTCCGGGTCAGGTGCGGCGCGAACGCCTTCAGGAACTCGTACATGTAGCCACGCAGGCGCCGCCCGCGGCGGAAGCCGATCCACGTGACGTGCGGCGTGAACAGGTGGTCCGCGGGCAGTACCACGAGGTCCGCGTCGTCGCGCGGGTCGAAGGCCATGCTGGCGACGATGCCGACGCCGAGCCCGAGCCGGACGTAGGTCTTGATGACGTCCGCGTCGCTCGCCGTCAGGGCGACGTTGAGCTTCAGGCCGGCAGCCTCGAACAGCGCCGGCAACGACGAGCGGCCGGTGAAGCTGAACGTGTAGGTGACGAGCGGGAAGCGCGCGAGCGTCGACAGCCGGATCTCGCGTTCCTGCGCCAGCGGGTGCCCGCGCGGCACGACGATGCGACGGCTCCAGCGGTAGCACGGCAGCAGCACGAGGCCGGGGAACAGCTCCCCCGAGCCGGTCGCGATCGCGAAGTCGATGCGGTCGAGCTTGGCGAGGTCCGCGATCTGCTCGGACGTGCCCTGGTGCAGGTGCAGGTCGATCTCGGGGTAGGCGGCGCGGAACTTCTGCACGACCTCGGGCAGCACGTAGCGGGCCTGCGTGTGCGTGGTGCCGATCGACAGCGACCCCGTGCGGTCGTCCTTCAGGTCCGAGGACAGCCGGCGGATGTTGCTGACCTCCTCGAGGATCCGCAGCGCGCGATCGACGACTTCCTGGCCCGCGGGCGTGACGGACACGAGGTTGCGGCCGTCGCGCTCGAAGATCGGGAAGCCGAGCTCGTCCTCCAGCAGCTTCAGCTGCTTGCTGACGCCGGGCTGCGAGGTGTGCAGCTTCTTCGAGGCCGCCGTGATGTTCATGCCGTTCTGCACGACGGCGGCGAGATAGCGGAGCTGGTGGAGCTTCATGGGGCCGCCATGAAACGCCGCGCAGCGGGCCGAAGCAAGGGGTGCCGCAGGGTCGCGCGATGCCGGCCGGGCAGTACGGCAGAAGCGGCGGTTCTGGAGTCCCGCACTCCGGCCGGGCGCGCCGGCGACGCGACCCGGGTCAGCGCGCCGCCGTCGCCTGCCGGAGGTAGGCGATCAGCTGCCGCCGGTCTTCGGGCTTCGCGAGTCCCGCGTAGACCATCGAGGTGCCCGGTACGAGCGCGGTGGGCTGCTGCAGCCAGCGGTCGAGCGTCGCCTCGTCCCACGTCAGCCCGGCACCCGCGAGCGCCGTCGAGTACGTGAAGCCCGGCGCGGCGGCGGCCTGCCGCCCCATCACGCCGCCGAGCGGCGGACCGACCTTGCCCTCCGTCTCCGTGCCCAGCGCGTGACAAGCGCGGCACTGCAGGAACAGCAGCTGGCCGCGCCTGAGGTCGGCGGCCGAGGGCGCCTCACCGGCTCGGCCGGCGACGGGCGGCGACGCGAGCAGTGCGCTCGCGATCAACAGGGACGCGTGTCGTCCGCGCAGCATTCGCCGTTCTCCCGGGCGCCGTCGGCGCGCCCTCGCAGTGTCGATGTTGGCGCGGACTCGGGCGCGCGTCGAGTGCCGGGGCGCGGTGCATCCCGCGGGGTCCGTCCTAGCGATAGCCGCGCGCCTGCAGCGAGAACAGTCGCGCGTAGCGTCCATCGAGCGTCATCAGCCGGTCGTGCGAGCCGTGCTCGACGATGCGGCCGTCTTCGAGTACCGCGATCTGGTCCGCCATGCGCACCGTCGAGAAGCGATGCGAGATCAGGATCGTGATGCGGTCGCGCGTCAGCGTGCGGAAGTGCTCGAAGATCTCGGCTTCCGCGCCGGCATCCATGGCGCTCGTCGGCTCGTCGAGTACCAGTACGTCGGCGCGCGTGCGCATGAACGCGCGCGCGAGCGCGATCTTCTGCCACTGGCCGCCCGACAGCTCGCGGCCGTCCTTGAACCACTTGCCGAGCTGCGTCTCGTAGCCGGCTGGCAGTTCGCGGATGAACGGGTCCGCGAGGCCCTTGCGCGCCGCCTCGACCCAGAGCTCGCGATCCTCGAAGCGCTCGACGTCGCCGGCGCCCACGTTCTCGCCGACGCGCAGCTGGTAGCGCGCGAAGTCCTGGAAGATCACGCCGATCCGGTCGCGCAGCGCCGCTTCGTCCCACTCGGCGAGGTCGCGGCCCTCGAACACGATGCGGCCGCTCGTCGGGCGGTACAGCCGCGTCAGCAGCTTGATCAGCGTGGTCTTGCCGGAGCCGTTCTCGCCGACCAGCGCGAGGCTCTCGCCCGGGCGCACGTGCAGCGTGACGTTCGCGAGCGCGGGCTGGTCGGCGTCCGGGTAGGTGAAGCCGACGTCCTCGAAGCGGATGCCGTCCGCGGGATCCGGGCCGCGCTTCACGTCGCCGGCGGGCTTCGCGACCGGCTGGTCGAGGTACTCGTAGAGGTTCGAGAGGTAGAGGTTGTCCTCGTAGAGCCCGCCGATCGCGGACAGGCCCGCGGAGAGCGCCGCCTGGCCCTGCCGGAACAGCATCAGGTACATGGTCATCTCGCCGAGCGTGATCGTGCCCTGGATCGCCGCGACCGCGATCCACGCGTACGCGCCGTAGAGGCTCGCGGTCGCGATCAGCCCGAGCCCGAAGCCCCAGGCGTCGCGCCGGAGCGTCAGGTCGCGGTCCTCGCGGTACAGCTTCGCGTAGATGTCGCGGTAACGCTGGAGCAGCAGCGGCCCGAGCCCGTAGAGCTTGACCTCCTTGGCGTGGTCCTCGCGGGCGAGAACCGTTTCCAGGTACATCTGCATCCGCGTCTCGGGCGAGCGCCAGCGGAACAGTCGGAAGGCGTCGCCCGAGAACTTGGCCTCCGCGAAGAACGCCGGCAGGCCGGCGGCTGCCAGGATCGCGACCGCGAGCGGCGAGAAGTGGACCAGGATCGCGCCGTAGCTCACGAGGGAGACCACGTTCTGCGCGAGCCCGAAGGTGCGCATCACCATCGACAGCGGGCGGCTCGAGGCCTCGCGCCGCGCCCGCGTCAGCTTGTCGTAGAACTCGCTGTCCTCGAAGTGGGCGAGCTCGAGCGTCAGCGCCTTCTCGAGGATCATCACGTTCACGCGCTGGCCGAGCTGGGCGCGCAGCAGCGACTGGCAGGTCGCAAGCCCGCGCTGCGCGGCCGCCAGCAGCGCGACCAGCAGGGCCTCGAGGGCCACGTAGCCGAGCACCGGCTCGTAGACGGCGGTGCCCAGCACCGGCCAGTCGCGGATCGCGGCCACCACCGAGTCCACGATGCGCGCGCCCACCCACGCGATGCCGGCCGGCACCACGCCGGCGACGAGCGTCAGCGCGGCGAGCGACAGCGTGAGCGCGCGGCTGGTCGTCCAGGCGAGCTCGAGCGCGTGCCGCCCGTAGCGGAACACGCCGGCGAAGCTGCGGGCGAATTCGCCCCGGGCGTTCGGGGCGGGACGGGCGGGGCGGGCGGCGGAGGCGTCGGTGCTCAAGGCGCGTGATGCGTCGGACCGGCTCGGCCGGCGCCCCGCGATGATCGCACAGG
Source organism: Steroidobacteraceae bacterium (assembly GCA_027531255.1). Classification (GTDB taxonomy): domain Bacteria; phylum Pseudomonadota; class Gammaproteobacteria; order Steroidobacterales; family Steroidobacteraceae; genus JAPZRU01. Next base: position 176,781 of record JAPZRU010000007.1, read on the forward strand.
TCGCCGTTCAGCCCGTCTCGCGGTCGCGGCGCGCAGCGGTGCGGCCCTGACACACTCCGCCTCGGTGAGCCAGTCACCGGGCGCCCCGACTCCGGCTTCCACCGCGCCACCTGTGGCCGGCCGCAGCGCCCGATGCCGGTCTTTTTGCGCCCGTGTCGGTCCGCGTCCTACAGATTTCGGCGCAACGCCGCAGCATTCTCCGTCACGCGTTGCAGCGCTCGCCCGCCACGCGGACGCACTGCAGCACTGCCCAGTTCGCCACATGGACGTGAGAGAGGAGAGAAATAATGGGGATCGTTCTGCGGAAGATGCCGGAGCTGTCGACCGAGGCTCAACGCCAGCAGTTCTGGTCGTCGGTAGGAGGCGAGAACCTCGTCATCAGCGCGCGCACGCATTTCGCGAGCCAGCCGCCCCACGGCGAGCGGCTCTCGGTCAAGGCGGCCTTCGGCGGCCGCGTCGACTACCTGCTCAACAATGCGCGCCTGGCGGTCGACGACGACACCTACCTGGTGGTCAACGGCGGCACCGAGTGCGGCTGCCGGATCCAGTCGGCGGTCGACGTCCACTCGTTCACCGTGCACTTCGCCGAGTCCACGGTGCACCAGGTGTTCGGCGCGCTGCCGCAGACGCCGGAGGACTGGCTCGACCACCGTGCGCCCCAGAACACGGGCCTGCCGATCCACTTCGCCGAGCACCTGCGGCCGCACGACAAGCTCGTGACGCCGACGCTGCGTTTCCTCGCGAAGCAGGTGGATCGCGATGCCGCGAACGACCGCGCGTGGTGGGACGAGCAGCTGACCTTCCTGCTCGAGCGGCTCGTGCGCCTGCATGCCGAGGAGCAGGAGCACATCGTCGGGCTCGCGCAGGTACGCATGCGCACCAAGCGCGAGATCCACCGCCGCATCTGGGCGGCGACCGACTTCCTGCTGTCCAGCTACGACCGGCCGCTGACCCTGCAGCAGCTCGCCGACGTCGCCTGCCTGGCGAAGTACCACTTCCTGCGCATGTTCGTGGCGGTGCACGGGCTGACGCCGATGGAATACCTGCGGTGCAAGCGCGTGGCCGTCGCCTCGCGCCTGCTGCAGTCCACCGGCCTGTCGCTGGTCGAGATCGCCCGCGTGGTGGGCGTGGCCGACCGCTCCACGCTGCTGCGCCTGTTCGTGGACTACTGCGGAGTGACGCCCGAGGAATACCGCCGTCGCCTGCGCGCGGTCACCGAGGAGAACACCTCGTGGACGCGCCTCAAGGACCTGATCGAGTCGCGCGTCGCGAGTTCGCGCCGGCTGGCCAAGCCCGATGCCCGCGAGGACGCCGCCGCCGCGACGGGCACGACGGCCGAGAGCATCGCGTCCAGCGGCTGACCGGAGACGAGGGTGGCGGCGCGTCCAGGAACGGGCGCGCCGCCCTTAAGAACGGGGTGAGTCCCCGTTTCCTGCCGAAACGGGGACTGTTCCCGGTTCGTATTGACCCTGGCGGGCCGCCCTCGCCATACTTGGTCCCGATGAACACGCAACTGCGCAACGGGTGGTGGCGCCGCTCCACGGAGTGGGCGCGCGTTTCGGCCGAATAACCGGCACTCCCGACGAATCGCAACCCATCTCCGACCACGGCCGGGGATGGGTTTTTTGTTGCCTGCCTGCTCCTCCCCGGCTCTCGACCCGCCGAGGAGCCCATGAAGCCACCGTTCGACATCACCGCGGACCTCGATACGCCGGTCTCGGCGTACCTGAAGCTGCGGCCGTTCCAGCCCCGGCTGCTGCTCGAGAGCGTCGAGGGCGGCGAGCGGGTCGCCCGCTACTCGTACATCGGCTTCGGCGAGACGCTGGAGGTGCGGCTCGATGACGCCGGCCTCCATTTCCGCGCGCCCCGGTCACCGGCCGAGAGCCTGCCTTCCCCGGCCGACGGCGCGGCGCTGCTCACCGCGCTGCGCGGCGCGCTGGCGCGTGCGCCGCGTCCCGCGCCGGACGTGGCGGGGGTGCCGCTGCCCGGCGGCCTGGTCGGCGTCGCGGCCTACGATCTCGTGCGCCACTTCGAGCGCGTGCCGGCGCGCAACGCGCCCGTCGTCGGCGTGCCGCAGGCCTGCTACCTCGCGCCACGCTCGTTCCTCGTCTTCGACCACGTCACCCACGGCATCGCGCTGCTGCACGACGGTCCCGAGGCCGAACGGCAGGCGCTGAAGCGCGAGATCCAGCGCGCGCTGCGCGGCGGCCTCGGCATCGGCCACTGGCCGGCACGGGTGGCGGCCGCGCGGCCGAGCCTGACGCGCGAGCAGTACCTCGCGAACGTCGGCCGCGTGAAGGAGTACATCGCCGCCGGCGACGTCTACCAGCTGGTGCTGTCGGTGCAGTTCGAGGGCGAGTGCGAGCTCCAGCCGTTCGAGGCCTATCGCGCGCTGCGGCTCGTGAACCCGTCGCCCTACATGTACTTCTGCGACCTCGGCGACCACACCGTCGTCGGTTCCTCGCCCGAGGCGCTCGTGCGTCTGAACGGCCGGCGCGCGCAGCTGCGCCCGATCGCCGGGACGCGGCCGCGTGCGCCCGACGACGCACGCGACCTCGCGCACGAGCGCGAGCTGCTCGCGGACGCGAAGGAGAACGCCGAGCACGTGATGCTGGTCGACCTCGCGCGCAACGACCTCGGGCGCGTGGCGAGCGCGGGCAGCGTGCGCGTCGACCCGTTCCGCGTGATCGAGCGCTACAGTCACGTGATGCACATGGTGAGCGGCGTCGAGGGCGAGCTCGCGCCGGGCCGGGATGCGTTCGACCTGTTCGCGGCGGCGTTCCCGGCGGGCACGCTGGTCGGCGCGCCGAAGGTGCGGGCGATGGAGATCATCGAGGAGCTCGAGCCGGTGCGGCGCGGCTTCTACGGCGGCACCGTCGGCTACTTCGGGCACGGCGGCGACATGGACCAGGCGATCACGATCCGCACGCTCGTGTTCGGCGAGGGCAAGTACCGCTACCAGGCCGGCGCCGGCATCGTCGCCGACAGCGTGCCCGAAGCGGAACACGACGAGGTGCTGGCGAAGAGCGCCGTGATGCGCCGCGCGCTCGAGATCGCGCAGGAGGGACTCTGATGACGACCGCGACGCCGCCGCCGCCCGCGGGCCCCGCGCCCCGGCTGCTGCTGATCGACAACTACGACTCCTTCACCTACAACCTGGTGCAGGCCTTCCTGGTGCTCGGCGCGGACGTGCGCGTCCACCGCAACGACGCGATCGAGGTGGACGAGGCGCTCGCGCTCGAGCCCACGCACCTCTGCATCTCGCCGGGGCCGGGCACGCCGTACGACGCCGGCGTGTCGATGCGGATGATCGAGGCGTTCGCTGGCCGCGTGCCGATCTTCGGCGTCTGCCTCGGGCACCAGTCGCTGGTCGAGGTGTTCGGCGGCAAGGTGGTGCGCAACTCGCGGCTGATGCACGGCAAGACCTCGCGGGTCGAGCACGACGGGCGCGGCGTCTACGCCGGCCTGTCGAGCCCGCTGGAGGTCGGCCGCTACCACTCGCTGGTCGCGAAGCCCGAGACGCTGCCGGCCGAACTGCTCGTCACCGCGCGCACCGCCGAGGGCGAGATCATGGGCGTGCGCCACGCGCGCCTGCCCGTCGAGGGCGTGCAGTTCCACCCCGAGAGCGTGCTGACGCCCGAGGGCCCGGCGATGATGCGCAACTTCCTGTACGGCCCCGCGAGTGCCGCGCGGCCGGGACGAGACGCCGCGTGAACGCGCTGCGGCCCGTCCTCGAGACGCTGCTCGACGGCCAGGCGCTGACCGAGCAGGCCGCGTGCGACCTGCTGCACGCGCTGACCGATCCCGCGCTGCCGCCCGCGATGGCCGGCGCGCTGCTCGCGGCGCTGCGCGCCAAGGGCATCACCGCGCTGGAACTGCGCGGCTTCGCGCGCGGCATGCGCGCGCTCGCGCGACGCCCCCGACTGCCGGACGTCGGCCCGACCATCGACGTGGTCGGCACCGGCGGCGACTCATCGCAGACCTTCAACCTCTCCACGGGCGCGGCGCTGCTGGCGGCCGCCTGCGGCGCGCGCATCGCGAAGCACGGCAATCGCTCGATCTCGAGCCGTTCCGGCAGCGCGGACCTGCTCGAGGCGCTCGGCCTGCGCCTGCCGCTCGACGAGCGCGCCGCCGGCGAGTGCCTCGCGGCCACCGGCTTCACGTTCCTGTTTGCGCCGCACTACCACCCGGCGATGAAGGCGATCGCGCCGGTGCGCGCCGCGCTCGGCGTGCGCACCGTGTTCAACATGCTGGGGCCGCTGACGAACCCGTCCGAGCCGCCGTTCCACCTCATCGGTGCCTACTCCCGCGAGGCCGCGCGGCTGATGGCCGACTCCATCGTGGGCCTGCCGATCGTCCGCACGTTCGTCGTGCACGGCGAGCCGGGCTGGGACGAGCCGACGCCGGCCGGGCCGTTCCTGCTCTACGACGTGCGGCCCGGCGAGGTCCGCGAGTCGGTGCGTACGCCCGAGGACTACGGCGTGCCGCGCTGCCCACCCGGACGCCTCAAGGGCGGCGACGCGGCCTACAACGCCGCCCAGCTGCGCGAGGTGTTCGCGGGCCGGGATCGCGGTCCGCACCGCGACGCCCTGCTGATGGGCGCCTCGCTCGTCCTCGAGGTCATGGGGCTCGTGCCCGACGCGCGCGCCGGCGTGGCCCGGGCGGCGGCCGCGATCGACGGCGGCGCGGCGGCCCGCGTGCTCGACGAGCTCGCACGCTTCTCCGCCCGGCAGTCTGCACAGGCCGCCGCGGAGGGGCGGGCGTGAACCACCCCGCGGACGCGAACCCGGTGGACGGGAGCTTCCTCGCGCAGATGGCCGCTGCCAGCCGCGCCCGCGTCGCCGCCGCGCGTGCCAGGGAGCCGCTCGATGCGCTGCGCGCGCGCGCGCGGACCGTGCCCGCCGCGCCGCGCCTCAGGCTCTCCGCCGCCGGCTTCGATCTCGTCGCGGAGCTCAAGCTCCGCTCGCCGGCGCTGGGCCGGCTGGGCAGCGCCGCCGACGATCTCGAGGGCCGCGTGACGGCCTACGGGCGGGGCGGCGCCGCCGCGATCTCGGTGCTCACGGAACCGGAACGCTTCGACGGCTCGCTGGAGCACCTGTCGCGGGCGGCGGCCGCGCTCGCGCCGCTCGGCGTGCCGGCGATGCGCAAGGATTTCCTCGTCGACGAGTACCAGCTCCACGAGGCCCGCGCCTGCGGCGCAGGCGGCGTGCTGCTGATCGCGACGATGCTCGAGCGCGCGGTGCTCGGGCGACTGCTCGACGCCGCGGCCGCGCTCGGCCTGTTCGTGCTGCTCGAGTGCTTCGACGCCGACGACGTGCGGCTCGCGCACGAGCTCGCGCGCGCCTGGAGTGGACCCGCGCAGGAACTGCTGGTCGGGGTGAACAGCCGCGACCTGCGCACGCTCCGGGTCGAGCCCTCGCGACTGGAGGCGCTCGTCGGCGCGCTGCCGCGGCGGTTCCCGCGGGTGGCCGAGAGCGGTCTCGTCACGCCCGACGATGCGGCGCGGCTCGCGCGCGCGGGCTACACCGCGGCGCTCGTCGGCACCGCGCTGATGGGCAGCGCCGACCCCGCCGCGCTCGCGCGCGCGATGATCGCGGCCGGCCGCGGCGCCGCGACCACCGCGCGGCCGGAGCGCGCCTGACCGTGCGCCCCTGGATCAAGATCTGCGGGCTGACGACGCCGGCGGCGGTGGCCGCCGCGGTCGAAGCGCGCGTCGAGGCGGTCGGCTTCGTCTTCCACGCGGCCTCGCCGCGGAACCTCGCGCCGCGGGCCGCCGCCGCGCTGGCGCGCGAAGTGCCGCGCGAAGTCCTGCGCGTCGCGGTCACGCGGCATCCGACGCAGGCGCTCATCGACGAGATCGCCGCGGAACTCAGGCCCGACATGCTGCAGACCGACCTCGAGGACTACGCGCGACTGCGCCTGCCGCACGGGCTCGCGCGCCTGCCGGTGCTGCGTGCCTGCCGGCCGCGTGCGGACGCGCTGCCCGAGCTGTTCCTGTACGAAGGGCCGAACAGCGGCACCGGCGAACTCGCGGACTGGGCCGAGGCGCGCCGGCTTGCGCGTGCAGCGAGTCTCGTGCTGGCCGGCGGGCTCGGTCCGGACAACGTGGCCGCGGCCGTGAGCGCGGTGCGGCCGTTCGGCGTGGACGTGTCGAGCGGCGTCGAGAGCGCCCCCGGCACCAAGGATCCCGCGCGGATCAGCGACTTCGTCGCCGCAGCACGCGGCGCGTGACGCACTGGAGCTCCCGATGATCGAGACGAGGTTCGAGGACCGGATGGCGCTGCTGGAGGCCGAGATCGCCGGGCGCTTCCCCGACGCGCGCGGCCGCTTCGGTCCCTACGGCGGTCGCTACGTGCCCGAAACGCTCGTGCCGGCGCTCGACCGGCTCGAGGAGGGCGTGCGCCGCTGGCTCGCCGACCCGCAGTTCCAGGCCGAACTCGGCGCGCAGCTGAACACGTGGGTCGGGCGGCCGACGCCGCTGACGCACGCACCCACGCTGTCCGCGCGCTGGAATGCTTCCGTCTGGCTGAAGCGCGAAGACCTCGCGCACACCGGTGCACACAAGATCAACAACGCGATCGGGCAGGCGCTGCTGGCGAAGCGGCTCGGCGCGAAGCGGGTCGTCGCCGAGACCGGCGCGGGCCAGCACGGCGTCGCGAGCGCCGCGGCCTGCGCTCGCGTCGGGCTGCCGTGCACCGTGTACATGGGCGCCGTGGACTGCGAGCGCCAGGCGCCGAACGTCGGACGCATGAAGCTGCTCGGCGCCACCGTGGTGCCGGTCACGAGCGGCGACCAGACGCTGCGCGCCGCCGTGGACGAGGCGCTGCGCGACTGGGTGTCGGATCCGGACGGCACGTATTACCTGCTGGGCTCCGCGATCGGCCCGCATCCCTATCCGTATCTCGTGCGCGAGCTGCAGTCCGCGATCGGGCGCGAGACGCGCGCGCAGATGCTCGCGCAGGCGGGCGGGCTGCCGGACGCGGTGGTCGCGTGCGTCGGCGGCGGCTCCAACTCGATCGGCATGTTCCACCCGTTCGTCGCCGACACGGGCGTCGAGCTGATCGGCGTCGAGGCCGGCGGCCGCGGCAGTGCGCTCGGCGACAACTCCGCCACCCTGTCGTTCGGCCGTCCCGGCGTGCTGCAGGGCGCGTACTCGATCCTGCTGCAGGACGACAACGGCCAGATCCAGGAAACGCATTCCGTGTCCGCCGGTCTCGACTATCCCGGCGTCGGTCCCGAGCACTCGTTCCTGATGAGCATCGGTCGCGTCCGCTACGAGTACGCCACCGACGACGAGTCGCTCGAGGCGCTGGCGGAGTGCTGCGAGGCCGAGGGGATCCTGTCGGCGATCGAGACCTCGCACGCCTACGTCGGCGCCCGGAAGTACGCGAGCCGCCGCCCGGGTGCGCGCATCGTGATCTGCCTGTCCGGGCGCGGTGACAAGGACATGCCGACGCTGCAGCGGACGCTGCTGAAGGGGAAGCTCTGATGACTGCGCCGCTGCACGAGAGCATCGGCCGCGCGATCCGCACGCGCGCCGCGACCGGCGAACCCGCCCTGGTCGCGTTCCTGACCGCCGGCTTCCCGACGCGCGAAGGTTTCCGCGACGCCCTCGCGAGGGTCGCCGCGGCCGCGGACGTCGTCGAGATCGGCGTGCCGTTCACCGACCCGATGGCGGACGGGATGACGATCCAGCGCGCCAGCCGCGGCGCGCTGGCGAACGGCGTGACGCTGCGCTGGATCCTCGACGAACTGCGTGCGCTCCCGGAACGCCCGGCGGCGCCGCTGCTGCTGATGAGCTACCTGAACCCGTTGCTCGCCTACGGGCTGGACCGGCTGCCCGCGGATGCGCGCAGCGCCGGCGTCGCGGGCTGCATCGTGCCGGACCTGCCGTACGAGGAGTGTGCCGACCTGAAAGCCGCGCTCGAGTCGCAGGGTCTCGGGCTCGTGCAGATGGTCACGCCGGTCACGCCGCCGGCGCGGCTGGGGCGACTCGCGCGCGAGGCCCGCGGGTTCGTCTACGCGGTGACGATGACCGGCACCACGGGCAGGAACGTCGCCGTGCCCGACGCGGTGCGCGACTACCTGGGCCGTGCGAAGGCCGCTGCCGCGGGCGGCGTGCCGGTCTGTGCGGGCTTCGGGATCCGTTCGCGCGAACAGGTCGAGCGCCTGCGCGGCGTCGTCGACGGCGTCGTGGTCGGCTCCGCGCTCGTCGAAGTCCTGGAGCGCGGCGAGGATCCCGCCGCGTTCCTGGCGGCGCTGCGCGACAAAGCCTGACGCCGTCGCTCAGCCGGCCGCGGGCGCCGCCGGCCGCGCGCGCAGCCGACCCGCGAGTGCGGCGACGCTGGCGAGCAGTTCGGCTTCCTCCGCCGGCTTCGACAGGTGCAGTTGGTAGCCCGCGAGCAGCGCGCGGGTACGGTCCTCCGAGCGTGCGAACGCGGTGAGTGCGAGTGCCGGCACCGCGTGGCCCTCGCGGCGCACGGCCGCGATCAGCGCATAGCCGTCGGTGCCCGGCATCCCGACGTCGCTGACGAGCACGTCGAACGGGTCGCGCGCGATGGCCGCCAGGGCTTCCTCCGCCCCTCCCGCCACCGTGACCTCGGCGCCGCGTTCGGCCAGCGTGCGGCGTACCAGCTCGCGCGAGTCGGGCTCGTCGTCCACCACCAGGATGCGGACGCCGTCGAGCGCGATCGTGCTCGTGACCTCGGGACCCGGCGCCTCGGCGCGGTCCGTCTCCGTGGCCGGCGCAACGCTGTTGACGGGTGCCATCGGCAGTTCCACGACGAAGGTCGAGCCCTGGCCGCTGCCGCCGCTCGCGGCACGTACGCGCCCGCCGTGCAGTTCCGCGAGTTCCTTGACGATCGCGAGTCCGAGTCCCAGCCCGCCGTGCTGGCGTGCGGCGGACGCGTCGGCCTGCCGGAAACGCTCGAACGCGTACGGCAGGAACGCGGCCTCCATGCCGATGCCGGTGTCCGAGACCGCGACCTCGACGTGCGAGCCGACGCGCGACATCACGACCTGGACGCGGCCGCCGCGCGGGGTGAACTTCACCGCGTTCGACAGCAGGTTCCAGAACACCTGCTGCAGGCGCGCGGGGTCGCCGTGAACCGGGTGGCTGACCCGGTCGAGAACGCACTGCACCCGCACGCCTCGCGCGTCCGCCGCCGGCCGCACCGACTCGACCGCCGCCTCGATCAGCGGCGGGAGATCGACGCGCTGCACGTCGAGTCGCAGCTTGCCCGAGACGATGCGGCTCATGTCGAGGAGGTCCGCGATCAGCTGGTTCTGCACGCGCGCGTTGCGTTCGATCACGTCGATCGCCTGCGCGAGCGTCCCCGGTTCGTCCGCCTTGCGCCGCAGCACGGTGGCCCAGCCGAGGATCGCGTTCAGCGGCGTGCGCAGCTCGTGCGACAGCGTGGCGAGGAACTCGTCCTTCAGCGTGCTGGCATGCTCGGCCTGCGCCCGCGCGGCGCGCTCGGACTCGAGCAGCTGCTGGCGCTCGGCCTCGCGGCGCTTGCGCTCGCCGACGTCCTCGACGGTGCCGACGAAGCGCGTCTCGCGACCGGGGCCGCGGAACACGCGGCCGGTCGCACGGACCCAGCGCACGATCCCGTCGGTGTGTCCGATCGTGCGGTACTCGGCGTCGTAGTTTCCGGTGCCGTCCGGCGCGAGCGACTTCGCCACGGCCGCGAGCGTCGCGGCGCGGTCCTCGGGATGAAGGCCCGCGACGAAGCTGCCCTCCTGCGTGACCTCGGCGTCCGGCGGCAGACCGAACAGCGCCTTGCAGCGCGCGTCCCAGTACAGCCGGTGGTCGTCGGGATGGAAGTCCCAGGTGCCGAGGCCGGTGGCGGCCAGCACCACCTCGAGGAACTCGCCGCGCTCCTTCGCCTCGCGCTCGGCGCGGCGCAGCGCGTGGATGTCGGTCGCGACGCCCACCCAGCGCACGATCCGGCCGTCGAGGTCGCGCACCGGGTTGCTGCGCCCCAGCATGTGTCGGTACTCGCCGCTGCAGTGGAGCAGGCGGAACTCCATCTCGTGCGGTTCGCCGGACTGGAGCCGTGCGAGCCACTCGCGCATCGTCGCCTCGCGCTCCGGCGGCGGCAGGAAGTCGGCCCAGCCCCGGCGGCGCAGCTCGTCGAGCGAGGCGCCGGTGAACTCGTTCCAGCGGCGGTTCACGTAGTACGGCGTGCCCTCGGGGTCCGCCATCCAGACGATCTGGGGCGCCACCTCCGTCAGCAGCCGGTAGCGTTCCTCGCTGGCGCGCAGCTGCTCCGTCGCGAGCCGCAGTTCCGTGACGTCGAAGGTGGCGCCGACCATGCCCGCCAGCCGGCCGTCCGCATAGCGCAGGTTGCCGCGCCCCGCGGCCCACCGGACCGAGCCGTCGTGATGCAGGAACCGGTACTCGTCGTGCCAGACGAGTCCCTGCCGGGCGGCCACCGCTCGAACGCCAGCCCAGACGCGCTCGCGGTCGTCGGGGTGCAGTGCGCGCCTGAAGCTGTCGATCGTGCCGTCGAACTCGTGCTCCCCGAACCCCGCGAGACGCAGGTGATCGCCGCCCCACGACAGCCGGCCCGTCGCGACGTCCCACTCCCAGACGCTGACGCGCGCGGCGTCGGTGGCGATGCGGAACTGCGCCTCGCGGTTCGCGAGTTCCGCCGCGTGCGCGGCTGCGCGGTCGCGACTGGTGCGGAGCGCGCTCGCACCCGCGGCGATCGCGATGCCCGCGACGACGTAGAACAGCGTGTGGTAGAGCTCGGATGCGTCCGCGGGCAAGAAGCTGAAGCGCGGCGCCACGAACAGCCAGTGCCCGGCGAGCGCGCCGAGCACGGTGGCCACGAGCGCCGGCCGGGCGCCGCAGACCGCGGCCGTCAGCAGCACCGCGAGCAGGTAGACCAGGAACGGCGAGCGCTCCTCGAGGAGCGGGTCGAGCACGAAGCGCACCGCCGAGGCCAGCGCGACGCTGGCGACCGCCACGCCGTAGTTCCGCAGCGCACGCGTGTTCGTCAAGACGGCCCCCGCCGCGATCCTTCGCGAAGAGCACGGTAGCGCGTCGCGTGCGCGGCGTCAGCAGTCCGCGGGCGCCCGCGCTCGACCCGGCGCGCACGGGCGACCTTGGACGGCGGCGCGTCAGGCTATCATCGGCGGCACCTGCCGCGTCCCGCGCGAGCCCATGTTCCCGTCACGCCGCCAGCTCGATCCGCGCTGCGTCTACCAGGGCAACACCGTGGTCGAGGCCGCGCACGTCCGCAACGTGCTCGAGCACGCCGGTATTCCCTGCGAAATTCGCAACGACCGCCTCTGGAGCGCGCTCGGCGAGATCCCGCTGCTAGAGGCGTGGCCGCAGGTCTGGGTCGCGGACGAACGCGATCGCGAGCGTGCGCGCGAGGTACTGCGCGACCTCGAGCGCGGACCGTCGCGGCCCGCGTGGAGTTGTCCGGCGTGCGACGAGTGGCTCGAAGGCCAGTTCACCGCCTGCTGGCGCTGCGGGTGCGAACGCTCCGCCGAGCCGGCGCCGTGAGGCGGGGCAGCCGACCGTGAAGCTCGCCGAGCTGACGATCGCGTCGCGCTTCCGCGGGCCGACCGGCTCGGGGAACGGCGGCTACGTCGCGGGTGCACTCGCCGCGTTCTCGGCGCTCGAGTCGCCGGCCGTGCGGCTGCTGCGCCCGCCGCCGCTCGACGTGCCGCTCGACGTCGTCGTGCCCGAAGTCGATGCGGTGGCGGACACGCTCGAACTCCGGGACGCGGCAGGCATGGTGGCCATGCTGTCGGACGGGACGCTCGGCTTCCTGCCGCCGCCGGCGCCGAGTGCCGACGAGGCGAGCGCCGGCCGAACACGGTACGCCGGTTCCCGATCGCACCCGTTTCCCGGCTGCTTCGTCTGCGGCCCCGAACGTGACGCCGGCGACGGCCTGCGGATCTACGCGGGCCCGCCCGATCCCGCGGACCCGCACCGGGTGAGCGCCCCCTGGGTGCCCGACGAGTCGCTCGCAGGGACGCGCGGGCGGGTGCGCCCCGAGTTCCTGTGGGCCGCGCTCGACTGTCCGGGTTACTTCGCCGTCGCGCCGGACGGACGCACGATGCTGCTCGGTGCACTGACGGTGCGCCTGTATGCGCCGCTCGACGTCGGACGCCCGTGCGTCATCGCGGGCTGGCGCATCGGCGCGACCGGGCGTCGCCACCAGGCCGGTACCGCCCTGTACGCCGACGGCGAGTGCGTCGCCGCCGGGCTCGCGACGTGGGTCGAGGTGCGGCCTCCGGGCTGACCGCAGAGCGAACTCGTGCCGATCCTGCGTCGCTTGTGTCAGGAAGCGGACGAAGATCCGCGCACCGATGCTCGCCGGCGTGCGCAGACGCGCTGCCCGCTGCGCCCGTAACGACCGGACCGGCACTGCACGACCGGTGCGGGCGTGCTTCAGCGACGCAGTACGAGATAGGCGCCGGCCGCCACGGCGAGCCCGGCGCCCAGCCACGGCGCCGGCCACCCGAACGTGAACCACAGGGCGCCGCCGCCGAGCAGCGTGCAGGCGACGATCGTGCGGTCGGTGCGCCGCGCGGAGCGGTCGATCTCGGCGCGCAGTTCCTCGAGCCGTGGCAGGTTGCCCCGCAGCAGGTAGTCGCGGTGCTCGCCCTCGCGCACGATGCGGCGCACGAGCCCCGGCGCGGCCTTCAAGGACTCGACGAGGTCGGGCACGTGGCGGCGCCACTCCTTCAGCACCGCGCGTGGCGACAGGCGGTCGCGGTACCACGCGCGCAGCAGCGGCTGGGCCGTCTGCCAGAGGTCGAGCTGCGGATACAGGTCGCGACCGAGCCCCTCGATGTTCAGCAGCGTCTTCTGCAGCAGGACGAGCTGCGGCTGCACTTCCATCCGGAAGCGGCGCGCGACCTCGAACAGTCGCAGCAGCACGACGCCGAAGCTGATCTGGTCGAGCGGCTTCTCGAAGATGGGCTCGCAGACGGTGCGCACCGCGGCTTCGAGTTCGTCCACGCGCGTGTCGCGCGGAACCCAGCCGCTGTCGACGTGCAGCTCGGCGATGCGCCGGTAGTCGCGATCGAAGAATGCGAGGAAGTTGCCGGCCAGGTACTCGAGGTCGGCCGGGTCGAGCGTGCCGACGATGCCGAAGTCCACCGCGCAGTACTTCGGGTTCTCCGGATCCTCGATCAGCACGAAGATGTTGCCGGGATGCATGTCGGCGTGGAAGAAGTTGTGCCGCAGCATCTGCGTGAAGAAGATCTCGACGCCGTTCTCCGCCAGCCGGCGGATGTTCACGTTCCGCGCGCGCAGCGTCGCCATGTCGCTGATCGGCGTGCCGAAGATGCGTTCCATCACCATCACGTCGACGCGGCAGAGGTCGAAGTAGACCTCGGGCACGTACAGGAGCTCGGAGCCGGCGAAGTTGCGGCGCAGCTGCGTGGCGTTCGCCGCTTCGCGCATCAGGTCGAGCTCGTCGTTGATCGTCTTGTCGTACTCGCGCACGACCTCGACCGGGCGCAGGCGGCTCGCGTCGGGCACGTAGCGCACCACCAGTTCGGCGAGCGCGTACATCACGTCGAGGTCGCGCCGGATCCGCTCGGCCATGCCGGGCCGCAGCACCTTGACGATCACGGCGCGCCCGTCGGGGAGCGTCGCCGCGTGCACCTGCGCGATCGAGGCGGCCGCCAGCGGCTGCTCGTCGAAGCTGGCGAACAGCTCGGCGACGGGCTTGCCGAGTGCGCGTTCGATCGCCTCTCGCGCGAGCCTGCCGTCGAACGGCGGCACGCGGTCCTGCAGTTTCGCGAGCTCGTCCGCGATGTCGGCCGGGATCAGGTCGCGGCGCGTCGAGAGCGCCTGGCCGAACTTGATGAAGATCGGCCCCAGCTCCTCGAGCGCGAGCCGCAGGCGTTCGGCGCGCGACGCGCCACGCTCGCGCTCCGCCCACGTGCTCGGCTGCAGGTAGTACAGCCAGCGGAGCGGGCGGTAGAGGTGCGTGGCCTTCACGAACTCGTCGAGTCCGTGCCGGACGAGCACGCGCTGGATCTGCAGCAGGCGTCCGACGACGCGGCGGTTCAGCATCGGGGCGGCAGGCGGGGCGGGGACGCGTCAGGCGCCGGGAGCGGTCGTGCGCGGCGGCACGTCGGGTGCGCCGGTCGCGCCGCGGACGCGCGCTTCGAGCAGGCGCAGGCGCGCCTCGGCGCGGTCGGCGTCCTCCCGCGTGCGATCCACGTCCGCGTAGAACTGCTCGGCTTCGGCGCGCGCCGGGACGTCGCGGCCCTCTTCCTGGAGGTACTCGCCGACGTTGCGGACGAAGGTGTCGGCCACCGTGCGGCCCCACTCGGCGAAGCCGCGGGCCGCGCGTGCCGCCTGGCGTGCCGGCACGTCGCCGACGAGACGCGCCAGTTCCTCCTCGAGATCCGGGCGCGCGTGCCGCAGCAGCTTCTCGAACGCCTGGGCCACCTCGGCATCGCCCGAGATCGTCGCGCCGCTGGCGGCGACGCCGCTCGCCCGGCCCGAGACCAGCGCGGCGAGCGCGAACGGCGTGCCGGACACGGTCGCATCCGCGGGCTCGTCGCCGGAGGTGACCGCGAGGCCGGTGGTTTCCGCACCGAGGCGAACGCGCAGCCGCGCGCCCGGCAGCGGCGCGATCACCTCGAGAGCGAACGAGCGGCCGGCCAGTTCCGCGAGCAGTTGCCGGCCCGGCGTGGAGGCGCCGAGGTTGCGGTTCAGCAGGGATTCCAACGGCTTCAACAGCGGATCGACGTTCATGGCGCCTCAGTACTTCCAGCCGCGGTGCAGGGCGACGACGCCGCCGGTCAGGTTCTCGAACTTCACCGCGTCGAAACCGGCCTCGGTCATCATCCGTGCGAGGCGCTCCTGGTCCGGGAACGTGCGGATCGACTCCGCGAGGTAGCGGTAGCTCGCCGAGTCGTTGGCGACGAGCTTGCCGAGCACCGGCAGCACGCCGAACGAGTAGGCGTCGTAGAACGGCGCGATCGGCGCGATCGGCTTCGAGAACTCGAGGATCAGCAGCTGTCCGCCCGGCTTCAGCACGCGCAGCATCGAGCGCAGCGCGGCCGGCTTGTCGGTGACGTTGCGCAGCCCGAAGCCGATCGTCACGCAGTGGAAGCTGTCGTCCGCGAACGGCAGCTTCTCGGCGTTCGCGAGAGAGTACTCGACGTTGCCGGCGATGCCGCGGTCGAGCAGGCGGTCCCGGCCACGCGCGAGCATCGCCTCGTTGATGTCCGACAGCACGACGCGGCCGGTCGGCCCGACCTGCCGCGACATGCCGGCCGCGAGGTCCCCGGTGCCGCCCGCGACGTCCAGCGCGGACTGACCGGCCCGCAGGCCGGTCTTCGACAGCGTGTGCCGCTTCCACAGCCGGTGGATGCCGAGCGACATCAGGTCGTTCATCACGTCGTACTTGTCCGCGACGGAATCGAACACCTCGCGGACGCGGCCGGCCTTGGCCTCGCGGGACACGCGCTGGTAGCCGAAGTCCACGCTTTCGGACTCGCGGCGGTCTTGCTCGGAACTCATGGCGTGCGCGCCGGATGCAGGAGGTGCGGCATTGTAACCCTGCGGCCGGGGTGTCGCGCGGCCGCTACGGTCGTTCGCGCGGACCGCGCGTTCGGAGTCGCCCCGGACCCGGCAGCCCCGCGCGGACGAACGCCGGCGGCGGTCCTGTCGCCGCCGCCGGTCTCGTGCCCAGCGCTCGCCCGCCGTCGCTCGGGTAGGCCGGCCGTACTGGTGCGTGCCGCCCTGCGAGCCGCCGGACTGATCGGTCGCCGGCCCTGCGCTCGACGCGGTGCGGTCAGGTGGACTTGCGCGACGGTCGCGTCTCGCCGGCCGATTTCTCGGCGCTCGCGCGATCGACGCCGACCGGGCCGCTGGACGTGGCGCCGCCGTTCGTGCCGGGGCCCGCGTTCCTCGGGCTCGTGGTCGTACCGGCGGTCGTGCCGCCCGAAGCCGACGCGTTCCGCAGGTCCGCGGTGCTCGCCATCAGCGGCGAGCCGTGCGTCGTACCGACGTTCGAACCCGTGGAGGTCGCATCGCCCGGGGCGGTGCGTGCGGCGTCCGGGTTCGGCTGCGTGCCGGGCTTCAGCGACTCCAGCCCTTCGGCCGTGGAGCCCGAGCGCTGCGGCCAGCGATCCTGCCCCTGGCCCGCGCGCTCGGTCTCGCTGCGCGGCCCGTAGACCCAACTGTCGTTCGGTGGCGTGCGCGTCTCGTCCACGTGGGACCTGCCCGCGTCGTGCGCGTGCTCGTGGCGGCCCGCGTGCTCGACGCGGTGTTCGTTCGCACCGCCGCCGAACAGCGAGGCGAGGAAGCCGCGACGCACCTTCAGGTGATTTTCCACGTCCATCACGCCGTGGATGTGCTCGAGCATCTCCTCGATCTGGTACTTCGTGCGGCGGTCGTCCACCGTGCCCTCGAGCTTCACGACGCCGTCCTTCACGTGCACGTCGACGTCGCTCGAGTCGATGTGCGGGTCGTCGACGAGCCGCTCCGAGATGATCTCCTGCAGCCGCGCGTCGCTGCGCTGGTAGTTCTTCGGCCCGCGCCGCCGCATCTGGCCGGACGAGCGCTGCGGGCCGGAGTCGAGGTAGCCCTCGTGTGCGCCGTACGCGCGCGCACCGCCGTGGCCGCTCTGGCTGCCGGGGCCGAACGGACTCGCACCCCCCGCGACGTCGCCCTGCCGCCAGTGGCTCGCGCCCATCCCGTAGGTGCTCGAGCCGCTGCCGAACGCGCCTCGCCCGTACTGCGTCTGCGGTCGTCCCCAGCGCTGCTCGCCCTGCGGGTCCATCGGTCCGCGATCCTGGCCGCCGTAGCCGCGCTGCCCGTACTGGCGCTGGCCGTAACCGCCTTCGCCGTAGGCGCCCTCGCCGCGATGGCCGTACGGCTCGCCGGTGACGCCGAACCCGCCCTGGTGCGGGTACTCCGCGGCCGCGCCGCCGCTGCCGCCCTCGCGGCCACCCAGGTAGCCGCCGCGGCCCGAGCCGCGATCACCGAACTGGCCGACGCGATCCGCCTGCGGGCCCGCGCCCCACCGCGCACCCGGGGGCTCGTAGGCGCCCTGACCGCTGGCAGGGTCGCGCGACCGGTCGCGGCCCTCGGCGCCTGACTCGTGGCCGAACCAGCCGCTGGACTGCTCCGAGTACTGGCGTGAAGCGCGCTCGCCTTCGCGACCGGTCGCGCCGCGTCCACTCTCGTCGTTCCGTGACATGCGGGATCCCTCCGTGCTGTCGATGCGCGCGCGGATGCGCGCGGCCGCATGGAGGGAGGCGGAGCAAGTCCCGTGCCACGCGCCAACGCGCGTGCGGGATCAGGCGCGATCGTCGCTCGCGAGCGTACCGGGGCGCGCCGACGCTGCATCGGCGCGCGGCAGCGCTTGCGGCTGCGGATCGAGGAAGGACGCGAGCACCGGGCGGAACAGGCGCTCCTCGACGAGGAACGCGTCGTGCCCGTATTGCGAGTGGAAATCGACGAACTCGGTGGGTACGCCGGCGGTGCGCAGCGCGGCGGCGAGCGCGCGCTGCTGCTCCAGCGGGAACAGCACGTCCTCGTGAACGCCGATCACGAGCGCGCGCTCGACGCGGATCGCGCTCGCGCCGCCGTGCGCGGCGAGATCGAAGAGGTCCATCGCGCGCGACAGGTACCAGTACGACCACGGGTGGAACTGCCGGACGAACTTCCTGGCCTGGTGCTCGAGCCAGCTCTCGACCTCGAAGTCGGTACCGGACGCGCGTCCGGCGAAGGGTTCGTTCTGCTCGCGCGCGAAGCGTTCGTCGAGCAGCGCGTGGCCGACGTAGGAGAGCACGCCGATCTTGCGCGACCAGCACATCGCCTGCTGGACCTCGGCCTCGGGGGCGCCACGCATCAGCGCGTGGCCGAGGATCTCGCGCTGCAGCGCGCGCGTCGCGATCGCGTAGGCGTTCGCGGCCATCGCGCCGGAGATCGACACGAGCAGGCGTGCGCGGCCCGGGTACAGCGCCGCGTGCGCGAGCACGGTCATGCCGCCGAGCGAGGAACCGACGACCGCGTGCAGGCGCTCGATGCCGAAGTGTTCCACGGCCGCCTGGCCGGCGCGAGCGACGTCCTCGACGCGCAGTTCCGGGAACGCGCTCTCGTAGGCGCGGCCCGTGGCGGGATCGGGCGAGCCCGGGCCCGTCGAGCCGTAGCAGCTGCCGAGCGAGTTCACGCAGATCACGAACAGCTGGTCCGTGTCGAGCGCGCGACCCGGGCCGATCATCGCCTGCCACCAGCCGGGCGTCGGGTTCCCGGCGTGCGCCGCGGCGTGCCCGGAGGCGGACAGCCCGGTGAACAACAGCACCGCGTTGGAGCGAGCCGCGTCGAGCCTGCCGTAGGTCTCGACCGCGACCTCGGCACCCACGAGCCGCCCGCCCGCGTACAGCGGGAACGGCGACGGCAGCGGGATCTTGAGGTCCCCGGCCGGGAGGCGGACGTCGTCGGGCGGGTAAGCGCTCATTGCTGCGATTCTGGACCCGGCGCCCCGCGCGGGCGACCGTGGCCCGAGAATCGTTCGTTATGGTCGCATGCCGATCCGGCCGGCCGGCGGCGCGGGTCGCCGCCTAGACTGCCAAAGCGCCAAACAGGACGGGCAACCCCATGATCTACGACAACATCCTGCAGACCGTAGGCCGCACCCCGATCGTCCGCATCAACCGGCTCGCACCCGAGCACGTCGAGATGTACGTGAAGGTCGAGTACTTCAACCCCGGCGGCTCCGTGAAGGATCGCCTCGCGCTCGGCATCATCGAGGACGCCGAGCGGCGCGGGTTGCTGAAGCCGGGCCAGACCGTCGTCGAGGCGACCTCCGGCAACACCGGCATCGCGCTCGCGATGGTCTGCGCGGCGAAGGGCTACCCGTTCGTCGCGGTGATGGTCGAGACCTTCTCGATCGAGCGCCGCAAGATCATGCGCGCGTTCGGCGCGAAGGTGATCCTGACGCCGGCCGCCGAGCGCGGCAGCGGCATGGTGCGCAAGGCGAAGGAGCTTGCCGACAAGAACGGCTGGTTCCTCGCGCGCCAGTTCGAGAACGAGGCGAACCCAGCGTACCACCGCCAGACCACGGGCCCCGAGATCCTCTCGGACTTCGCGGGCCGGCGGCTCGACTACTTCGTCGCGGGCTGGGGCACCGGCGGCACGATGACCGGCGCGGGCCAGGTGCTCAAGAAGGCGCGTCCCGACCTCAAGATCGTGACGACGGAGCCGGCCGGTGCGCGGCTGCTCGCGGGCGGCGAGTTCAAGCCGCACAAGATCCAGGGCTGGACGCCCGACTTCGTGCCGGCGGTCCTCGATCGCACCGTGTTCGACGACAACGTGCCGGTCACCGACGAGGAGTCGGTCGCGACCGCGAAGGCGCTCGCGCAGAGGGAAGGCATCTTCGTCGGCATCAGCGCGGGCGGCACGTTCGCCGCGGCGCTCAAGGTCGCGGAGAAGGCTCCCGCGGGCAGCGCGATCCTCGCGATGCTGCCCGACACCGGCGAGCGCTATCTCTCGACCGTACTGTTCGAGGGCATCGCCGAAGGCTCGGACGCGGAACCGGAGCCGGCGAACCCCGCAGCTCTCCCGTAGAAAGGCGGGTCAGTCCCCTCTGCTCCGCAGGGTGGGCCGGCGCGGCGTTTCGACGCGCCGTCGCAGCGCGCTTGTTTCCTGCGCGCGATTCCGCTTCGATGCGGCCATGGAAGCGGACTATGTGGTCGTCGGCGGAGGCACGGCCGGCTGCGTGATCGCGGCGCGGCTCGCGGCGCCCGGCCGCTCGGTGGTCCTGCTCGAGGCCGGCGACGAACGCGACAATCCCTACACACGCATTCCCGCGGGCGCGCTGCACCTCGTCGGCAGTCCGGCGTACGACTCGCCGATCGCCTCCGAACCCGATCCCACCGCGCACGGGCGTCGCACGATCTGGTCCGCGGCGCGCGTGCTGGGCGGCGGCAGCCTGATCAGCGGCATGGTCTACGCGCGCGGCTGGGCGGCCGACTACGACGAGTGGGCCGCGGGCGGCGCGCGGGGCTGGTCGTGGGCCGAGGTTGCGCCGTGGTTCGAGCGGCTCGAGCGCTGGCACGGCGGACCGGCCCCCCGGCCCGGGCGCGGCGACGCGGGACCGGTGTACGTCGCGCACGCCCGCTCGCCGCTGCCACTCGCGGAACTGTTCCTCGCCGCCTGCGAGCAGAGCGGCCTCGCGCGCCTGTCCGACGTGAACGCGCCGCGGCCGGACGGCGCCGGGCTCGCGCAGGTGACGATGCGCGAGGGGCGTCGCTGGAGCGCCGCGGACGCCTACCTGGGCGAGCGGCGGCGCGACCCGCACCTGACGATCCTGACGCGCACCCGCGCGCTGAAGCTGCAGCTGAACGCGAGCGGGAACCGCTGCATCGGCGTCTACGCGCGCCGCAACGGCCGCGAGCTGCAGGTGCGCGCGCGACGCGAGGTGATCCTCGCGTGCGGCACTTTCGGCTCGCCGCGGCTGCTGCAGCTGTCGGGCATCGGCGCGCCGGGGCTGCTGCAGTCCGCAGGCGTGAAGCTCGTGCACGAGCTGCCCGGCGTCGGCGCGAACCTGTCTGACCAGGTCGGCGTGCAGGCTACGCTCGCGGTCGCGACGCGCACGGTCTCGCGACGCGACCAGGCGCCGTGGCGCGCGCTGGGCGCGTTCGCGCGGTGGGCAACGTCCGGCGGCGGCGTGCTCGCGAGTCCGATCGTGCTCGCGACCGCCTGCGTGCGTTCCACCGAGGGACTCGCCGATCCCGACCTGCAGGTGCAGTTCACGGGCTGCGCGTTCGAGGGCGGCGACGCCGGCCCGTTGCGGCTGCGCCGCGAGTACGCGGTGACGACGAGCGTGAACGTGCGACGTCCGCGGGCGCGCGGGCGCGTGCGGATCACCTCGCCCGATCCTGACGCCCCGCTGCGGGTCGAGCACCTGTCGCTGATCGATGCCGGCGAGGTCGCGAAGCTGGTCGCGGGCCTGCGCTGGCTGCGCCGCCTCTACGCCGCGCCGGCGTTCGCGGCGGTCGCCAGGGACGAACTCGCGCCCGGACCGGCGCTGCAGTCCGGCGCGGAGCTCGAGGAGTACGTACGCCGCAGCTCGTTCACGCAGTACCATCCGGTCGGCACGTGCCGGATGGGCGCGACCGACGACCCCGACGCGGTCGTCGATCCGCGCCTGTGCGTGCAGGGCATGAAGGGACTTCGGGTGGCCGACGCATCGGTGATGCCGTTCGTGCCGAGCGCGAACGCCGGCGGCCCTACGCTGATGATCGCCGAGCGCGCGGCGCGGTTCGTGGTGGAGGACGAGGGGGGCGGATGACGGATCACGGGAGTGGCGGTGCGGGTCGCGCGGCGCCGACGGGGCTGACGCTCGCGCTCGCCGAGCGCATGGCGGACGCCGCGCTCGCGGCAGCGCGCGGCAGGGGAATGGATCCGATCGCGCTGGCGGTGCTCGACGGCGGGGGGCACGTCGTGCTCGCGAAGCGCGAGGACGGCTGCCCGTTCCTGATCGGCCGCGTCGCGCACGGCAAGGCCTACGGCGCGATCGCGCTCGGCCGTCCGTCGAGCGTGCTCGCCCAGTTCGGCGTCGCGGTGCCGAACCTGATCCCGGCGCTGGTCGGGCTCGCCGACGGCCTGCTGCTCGCCGCACCCGGTGCCGTGCTGGTCCGCGACGCCGCGGGCTCGCTGCTCGGCAGTCTCGGCGTCAGCGGTGGCGCGGCCGAGGACGACGAGGCCGTGGCGATCGCCGCCGTGCGCGCCGCCGGGCTGGTGCCGGAGCCGAACCCATGAAGGTCCGTTACGACTGCTCGAAGTGCCCCGGCTACTGCTGCTCGTACGACCGCATCTCGGTCACGGAGCGGGACATCGCGCGCCTCGCGCGGCACTTCGAACTGCCGGTGGACGTCGCGCGCGAACGCTTCACCTACCGCTACGTCGCCGACGGCGTGGACGAGCGCATCCTGCGCCACCACAAGGACCAGGTGTTCAAGTCGGTGTGCCGCTTCTTCGACCGCGACGAGCGCCGCTGCACCGTCTACGAGGCGCGGCCGACGGTGTGCCGGCAGTACCCGTACCTGCCGAAGTGCGGCTACTACGATTTCCTGAAGTTCGAGCGCGAGCAGCAGGGGGACGACGAGTTCATCCCGTCGGCCTAGGCTTCCGCTCGTACCCGATCCCGTCCAGCCGCCGCAGGTAGCGCGCCCACTTCGCGTCGTGGGTCTCGCCGAGTTCGCGCAGGTACTTCCAGGTGTAGAGCCCGGTGTCGTGCCCGTCGTCGAATACGAGCTTCACGGCGTAGTTGCCGACCGGCTCGACCGCCACGACCTGCACGTTCTCCTTGGCGATCTGCAGCACGTCCTGCCCGGGCCCGTGCCCCTGCACTTCGGCGGACGGCGAGTGCACGCGCAGGTACTCGAAGGACAGGGCGAAACGCGCGCCGTCCGGGAAAGCGACCTCGAGCACCCGCGACTTGCGGCGGAGCCTGATCTCGGTCGGCGGCGGTACGGGCGGGGCGGCGGTCATGGGGGCGGCGAATTGCGACGGGGGTCACGATCCTCGCGGCACTTCCGCCATGGGTCAACCGCGTGGCGCCTCGGACGTTTGTCGTCGGCCCCTGATCCCGGGTTTCGCCGATGATGCCGATCGCCCGTCCTTTGCTCCGCTCGCTCGCCCTCGTCGCGGCTCTCGCGGCCGCCGGGCCGGCTCGGGCAGCCGACGACGCCGAAGCCGCACCCCGCTGGACGCTCGGCGCGCTCGTGCAGGTCGACGACGAGGACGGGCACGCCGTGGCCGGCAGCGTCGGCTACGCGTTCACGCGGAACACCCGGCTGCGTCTCAGCGCCGACGCGTCCGATGCGAGCGGTGCCGGCACCGAGTACTCGACGACGGCCGTCGGTCTCGACCTGCGCCATGCGTTCGGCGCCGTGGCGCTGACGGTCGGCCTGCACCGCTGGGAAGATCCGGACGTGGTCGCCGCGGACGAGTTCCGCGCGGAACTCGAGTTCGGCGGCGAATCGCTCGGCGTCGCGCTGCTCGGCTCCTACCGGCGGAGCGACTTCGAGCCGATCGCGGCCAACTCGACCATCCAGCTGCGCGACGGCCGGGCTCTGACGGTCCGGGCCCGCGCCGACTGCCGACTCGACGACGTCGGCTACGGCCTGCGGCTCGCCTGGTCCGGCGTCGCGTGGGGCGCGTACGCGAGCGCCCGAGGCCACGACTACGGCGACGTCGAGTGCCGCTTCGACTCGCCCGGTCTCGACGCGCTGTCCCGCGCGCGCAATGCCGAGTTCCGGCAGTTCGCCGGCCGGGCGACGAACGCGCTTGGACTCGGCGCCGGCACGCGTATCGGCGCCGAGAACGTACTGCTCGACCGCAGCGTCGCCGCGGGCGCGTGGTTCCAGCCGGCGCGCTTCGGCGTGGCCGCGGACGTCGCGCGCATGCGCGACTACTTCAGCGGCACGGAGTCGGACACGCTGTCCGCGTCCCTGCTCTGGTCCGTGACGCCGTCGCTCGACCTCGAACTGACGCTGGGCACGACCGACGCCGAACGCTTCGGCAGCACCGGGTTCGCGGGCCTGCGCCTGCAGGCCCGGTTCTGAGGCGGCACCCCGGTGGATCAACCCGCCGGCAGGGTCGGGAGCGCGACCGCGAGCTCGCGCCGCATCCGGATCGCGTCCTCGGCGCCCTGGTAGTAGCCGCGGATGCGGCCGGTCTCGCGGTAGCCGAGCGCGCGGTAGAAGCGCTCGGCGACCGCATTGTGCGCGCGCAGTTCCAGATCCACGGTGAACGTGCCGGCGACGCGCGCGGATTCCTCGAGCCACGCGACGAGCGCACGGCCGACGCCGGCGCGGCGCACCCGCGGCTCCACCGCGAGCAGGTTCAGATGGGCCGTGGTGTCGCCGAACTGCATGATCGCGAAGCCGACGGTCTCGCCACGCAGCTTGGCGACGATCGCGACGCTGTCGTCGTGGGCGACGTGCCGCTCGATGCGCTCGGCGGTCCACGACGGCTCGAGACCGGCCTCGACGAGGCGGCGCGACATCGCCGCGAGGCGCGGGGCGTCGCGTCGGCGGGCCAGCGAGATCTCGGCGGGGCTCATCGCGCCGGAGTCTAAGCGTGGCGCGGGCGTCGCGTCTTGCCTAAAGGTCTTCCCGCGCCGCGAGGTGCGCCGAGCCCTGAAAATCGCGTCGCAGCGCCGATCAGGTCGGGAACAGGGGCCGATTCCCCTGCCCCGACCCTTGAGATGCGCGTGCGCAGCGCCGAAACAGCGGCGATGCGAGCTTCTCCTGCCGCTACCCAGCCCGCCTCTGGCGCGCGGGGTCCCAGTTTCACGACGCAGATCCGCCATGCGTACGCGGCGGTGCTGGTCGCCGCCGGGCTGGTGCTGGCGGGCGGCGCCCTCGACGCGGGGGGGGCTTCCTGGCGGCGCGGGGCTCCGACGCCGCGCTGATGAGCGAGGCGGGCCGCCTCCGTCTGCTCAGCGCTTCCACGCTCGCGCAGGCCGTCGCGCGGGAGGCGACGGGCGCGCCCGACTACGTCGTTGCGACCGAACAGTCGATCGCGCGCTGGCGCGATGCGCTGGACCGCACGAGCATGCGGATCGAGACCGCGGACAACGGCCGCATCGCCCTCGAGCGGCTCGCGAGATCCGCCTTCGACCTCGTGCTGATGGACTGCCGGATGCCCGAGATGGACGGCTACGAGGCGACGCGCCGGCTGAGCGCCGTCCGGCGCGGGGCACTCAGAGGATGTAGCGGCTGAGGTCCTCGTCGCGCGCGAGCGCACCGAGGTTCTGCTCCACGTAGGCCGCGTCCACGAGCAGCGTCCGCCCGCCCCGATCGGCGGCCTCGAACGACACCTTCTCCAGCAGCCGCTCCATCACGGTGTGCAGCCGCCGCGCGCCGATGTTCTCGGTCTTCTCGTTGACCTGGAACGCGACCTCCGCGAGCCGGCGCACGCCGTCCGGCGCGAACTCGACCTTCACGCCCTCGGTCGCGAGCAGCGCCTGGTACTGCCGGCACAGCGAGGCGTCCGGCTCCGTCAGGATCCGGACGAAGTCCTCGACCTCGAGCGAGTCCAGCTCGACGCGGATCGGGAAGCGGCCCTGCAGTTCCGGGATCAGGTCCGAGGGCTTCGACATGTGGAACGCGCCGCTCGCGATGAACAGCACGTGGTCGGTGCGCACCATGCCGTACTTCGTGTTGACGGTGGAGCCCTCGACGAGCGGCAGCAGGTCGCGCTGCACGCCCTCCCGCGAGACGTCGGCGCCGTGCGTCTCGCCGCGGCGCGCGATCTTGTCGATCTCGTCGATGAACACGATGCCGTTCTGCTCGGCATTCTGCACGGCGCGCAGCTTGAGTTCTTCCTCGTTGACGAGCTTCGACGCTTCCTCGTCGACGAGCAGCTTGCGCGCCTCGCGGATCTTCAGCTTGCGCGCGCGCGTGCGGCCGCCGCCGAGGTTCTGGAACATCGCCTGCAGCTGCTGCGTCATCTCCTCCATGCCGGGCGGCGCCATGATCTCGACCCCGGGCGGCAGCATCCGCACTTCGATCTCGATCTCGCGGTCGTCCAGCTGGCGTTCGCGCAGCATCTTCCGGAACTTCTGCCGCGTGTCGGCGTCGCGGGGCGCGGCGTCGGGGTCGTAGCCGCCCTGGAAGCCGATCGTGCGCGGGCGCGGCAGCAGCGCGTCGAGGATGCGGTCCTCCGCCGCGTCCTCGGCGCGATGACGGACCTTGTCCATCTCCTCCTCGCGCGTGAGCTTCACGCTGGTCTCGACGAGGTCCTTGACGATGGAGTCGACCTCGCGGCCGACGTAGCCGACCTCGGTGAACTTGGTGGCCTCGACCTTTACGAACGGCGCCTTGGCGAGCTTCGCGAGCCGGCGCGCGATCTCGGTCTTGCCGACGCCGGTGGGGCCGATCATCAGGATGTTCTTCGGCGTGATCTCCTGCCGCAGGCCCTCGTCGACCTGCATCCGCCGCCAGCGGTTGCGCAGCGCGATCGCGACGGCCCGCTTGGCCGCACCCTGACCGACGATGTGCTTGTCCAGTTCCTGGACGATCTCGCGCGGGGTCATCTGGGACATGTCAGCCGAGCACCTCGATCGTGAGATTGCGGTTCGTGTGGATGTCGATGTCGCCCGCGATGTGGAGCGCGCGCTCGACGATCTCGCGCGCGCCGAGCTCGGTGTTCTCCAGGAGCGCGCGCGCCGCGGCCTGCGCGTAGGGGCCGCCTGAGCCCACGGCGATCAGCGAACCGCCAGCCGTGTTCTCGGGTTCGATCACGTCGCCGTTGCCCGAGACGATCAGCGAGGCCTGCGCGTCGGCGACGATCAGCAGCGCCTCGAGCCGACGCAGGCTGCGGTCGGTGCGCCAGTCCTTCGCGAGTTCGACCGCCGCGCGCGCCAGGTTCCCGTGCTTCTCGAGCTTGCCCTCGAAGCGCTCGAAAAGCGTGAAAGCGTCGGCCGTGCCGCCGGCGAAGCCGGCGAGCACGCGACCGTCGTGCAGGCGCCGCACCTTGCGGGCGTTGCCCTTCATCACGGTGGTGCCGAGGGTGACCTGGCCGTCGCCGCCGAGGGCGACGACGCCGTTGCGGCGGACGGAGACGATGGTTGTCATGCGGTGAGCGTATCGGCGGTTGGCGGGGCGGCGCGAGCGCCGCCGTGTCGCGCGATTCAGCGCGGACGGCGCCGTGCGCGTGGATGCGCCTGGTCGTATATCCGGGCCAGGTGCTGGAAATCAAGATGGGTATAGGCCTGGGTCGTCGAGATGTTCGCGTGGCCGAGCAGTTCCTGGACGCCGCGCAGGTCCTGGCTCGACTCCAGCAGGTGCGTCGCGAACGAGTGGCGGAACAGGTGCGGGTGCACCTTCACGTCGAGGCCCTGGCGCTTCGCCCACGCCGCGACGCGCAGCTGTACGGCGCGCGCGCCCAGGCGCCGGCCGTTGCGTCCGACGAACACCGCGCGCTCGTCGATGCCCGCCAGCGTGGCGCGCTCGCGCAGCCACCTCGTCAACGCCGCGCCGGCCTGCGCACCGACCGGCACGATGCGGGTCTTCGCGCCCTTGCCGAGCACGCGCACCGTACGGTCCTTCAGGTCGACGTGCTCGAGGTCGAGCCCGACCAGTTCCGCGAGGCGCAGCCCGCTCGAGTAGAGGAGCTCCATGATCGCGAAGTCGCGCGCGAGCAGTGCGGGCGAGTCCGAGTCGGCCTCGGCCTCGGCGCCGGCGCGGCGGGGCCGAGGCTCCGGCTCGCCGGCGCGCGCGGGGCCGTCCAGCAGCCGCTGCATTCGGTCGACGTCGAGCGCATTCGGCAGTCGCTTCGCGGCCTTCGGTGCGCGCACGTCCGCGGCGGGGTCGCGTTCGAGCACGCCTTCGCGGATCAGCCACCGGAAGAAGCCGCGCAGCGCCGAGAGCCGTCGCTGTATCGAGCGCGGCGCGAGCCCACCCTTGTGGCTCGCGGCCGCGAACGCGCGCACGTGCTGCGAGTCGATCGCGCTCCACCGGGAGATGCCCTGCGATTCGCACCAGCCGGCGAAGGCGTCGAGGTCGCGGCGATAGTTGGAGTCGGTGTGCGGGCTCAGCCGGCGCTCGTGCGACAGGTGTCGCAGGTAGTCGCCGATCCGGGCGCGCTCGTCGGCGTTCACTCGAGCGCGGTGGCGACGAGGTCCCCGATGCGCGCGAGGAAATCCGTGCTCATCGTCGGGTTGAAGTGGTCCGCGTCCGGGGAGGCGATCGCGAGCAGGCCGAGGCTGCCGCCGGCGCCGAGCGGCACGAGCGCCACCGAGCCGACGGCGACGTCCTGCGACGGGAACAGGAATTCGCGCTGCGAGTCCCGCACGCGGCCGCACCGCGGCTTGCCCGACGCGAACAGCGATTCGAACGAGCGCACGCCGGCGTCGTCGGCGGCGACGAGGCGCAGATGCCGCGCCTCCAGCCCCTTCAGCTGCGGATCCTGCTTCGTCAGCAGGAGCACGAACTCGCGTGCATCGAAGTCCTCGCGCAGCGAGGCCTCGATCGAACCGACGCGGTGGGCCAGGTCGCGCGCGTGGATCAGGCGCTTCGTCAGCCGGTGGATCTTCTCGGCCAGGACGTCGTTCGCGCGGCCGTTGTCGACCAGCGTCCGCAGCCGCAGCTCCAGCTCGCGATTCTTCTCGCGGAGCACGTCGACCTGGCGCTCGACCAGCGACACCGTGGTGCCGTCGCCGCGCACGTGCGGGAGGCGGAGCTGCGCGAGCAGCGCGGCGTGGCGGTCGAAGAAGTCCGGGTGCCCGGCGAGGTACTGCGCGACGCGGCTGTCCTCGCCGTCGGCGCGCGCCGCCTTCGTCTCGGGTTTGCCCTCGGACTTCGGCTGCGGGGTCGTCATAGCTCAGTGTGTCCTTCGAAGACGGTTTCGGTGGGGCCGGTGAGCCAGATCGGCTCGCCGGGGCCGCGCCACTGCACGATCAGGCGGCCGCCCGGCAGGTCGACCTTCACCTCTTCCGCGAGGACGCCATGGCGGCGGCCGACCGCGACCGCGCCGCAGGCGCCGGTGCCGCAGGCGCGCGTCTCGCCGGCACCGCGTTCGTGCACGCGCAGGCGGACGTGGTCCGGGGCGACCACTTCCATGAACTCGACGTTCGTGCGCCTCGGGAAGCGCCGATGATTCTCCACGGCGGGTCCGAGCCTGTCCACCGGAGCGGCCGCGACCGAGGGCACGCGGATCACGGCATGCGGATTGCCGATCGACACCACACCGACGTCGATCGTCTGCCCGCCGACCTCGAGCGGGTAGATTGTCGCTTCGCCGCTCGCCTCGAACGGCAGCGAGGCCGGCGCGAAGTTCGGCACGTCCATGCGCACCGAGACGAGGCCGTCGTCGCGCAGGCGCGCGTGGACGAGCCCGCCCGGGCTGTCCATCGTGATTTCACCAGCCGCTCGGCCGAGCCGGCGCGCGACCAGTGCGGCCACGCAGCGCGCACCGTTGCCGCACTGTTCGACCTCGCCGCCGTCGGAGTTGAAGATGCGGTAGTGGACCGCGGTGTCCGGCCGCTTCGGCGGCTCGAGCACGAGCGCCTGGTCGAAGCCGATGCCGGTGCGGCGATCGCCGAGGCGGCGGAGTTCGTCGGCGGTGGGCAGCCGGCCGGCGGGCGGGACCTCGAACACGATGAAGTCGTTGCCGAGGCCGTGCATCTTCACGAAGTCGAGCCGCATGGCGCGCATGATAGTGCGATTCGCGGCGCGTCGCGCGCCGGCGGCTAGGACGCCTCGCGTGCGCCTCGCGCGTCGCCGGCGTCCGGTGCATCCGGTGCATCCGGTGCGGCGTGCGCGTCGAGTGCGGCGAGCAGCGGCGGCAGCGGGCAGTGCAGCGCGGCGCACGTCGCGCGGAACAGTTCGGCCTCGCCCGGCTCGACGCGGCCGTCGTGCTCGACGCAGCGCGCGAGCGCTTCCACCAGCAGTTCCTTCGCGGCCGGCGCGAGCCGGTCGAGCCGTGCCAGCGCGGCGTCCAGCGCGCCCGCCCACCCGGTGGCGGATGGCGCCGCGTAGTCCGGGCGCGCGCGCGGCAGCAGGGCGCCGAGGCCGCGCTCGTAGGCGCGGCGTGCCGCCGCGTCGTCCGCGTGGCCGTGGTGGGCGAGCGCCGCGAACAGCACGCCCAGCTCCGCGGCGGCATCCTCGAGGCCGAGGGTGCCGCCCTGCGCAGGCCCGTCGACCTGCTCGCCGAGGTACCGGGCGCCGAGCGTGCCGAGCAGCCACTCCAACACGTCGATGCGGGCGTCCGCGCGCGCGAGGTCGCGCCCGAGGGCAACCAGCGCGAGGCGCCGCTCGCGCGGCAGCTGCGCGAGCGCGGGCAACGCGCGCTGCAGCAACGGCAGCCGCTGGAGGACCGGCAGCGCCGCGATGCGCGGGTGGAGGCGGCCGACCGCGTCGGCGACCGCCGGGCCGAGCGCAGCGGCGACGGTGGCGACCTGGCGTGCACGGATCGCCGCGTCGGCCGACAGCCCGACCGCGAGCCAGACGCACGCGGCGGTCGAGCCCCGCGCCAGCAGGTCCGCCAGGTCGTCGGGCAGCGCTTCGCGGAGTGCCCGCGCGTAGCGCACCGCGTCGAGTCCCGGGTTGCCCACCCGCGAAGCGACGCGCGCCGGGTCGAGCGCGCGAGGTGCGCCGCCCGCGAGCGCCGAACTCGCGGCCGCGGGGGCGGGTGCCAGCAGCTCGTCCGCGTCCGCGACCTCGGCCACCGGCTCCGGCGCGAGGCGCCCGAGCGCGTCCAGATCGAAGCGCGGGTCCAGCGCCCGGATCCGCTCGGGCAGCGGCGGGTGGGTCGCGAACGCGCGGTCGTAGGCGCTCGCGATGAACAGGTGCGCGAGGTCCTCGCCTTCGGCGCTCGCGACGCGCGAGCCGGCTCCCGAGCGTGCGATGCGCACGAGTGCGTCGCGCAGCCCGGTCGTGTCGCGCGTGAACTGCACGCTGGAGGCGTCGGCCAGGAATTCGCGCTGGCGACAGATCGCCGCCTGCAGCAGGCGGCCGAGCCAGACGCCGAGGTAGCCGATCACCATGATCGCGAGCGCGGCGAGCACGAACGCGCCGGCCCGGCGGTCGCGGGCGCCGCGCAGGCCTTCGACCACGTGGCGGGCCACGATCGCGATCACGAGCAGGCCGAACAGCGGTCCGGCGAGGCGCGTGTTCAGCCGCATGTCGCCGTTCAGCACGTGACTGAACTCGTGGCCGATCACGCCCTGCAGCTCGGCGCGCGTCAGCCGCTCCAGCGCGCCGCGCGTGACCGCGATCGCTGCGTCGGTGGGTGCGAGCCCGGCCGCGAACGCATTGATGCCGTTCTCCTGCTCGAGCACGTAGACCGCGGGCACCGGCACGCCCGAGGCGATCGCCATCTCGTCGACGACGTTCAGCAGCCGCCGGCGCTTCGGGTCGGCGGTCTCGCGGGGCACCCGCTCTCCGCCGAGCGCGCGGGCGACCGCGCCGCCGCCGCCCCGCAGCTGGTACGAGCGGTACAGCGAGGCGAACGCGATCACGCCGAGCACGATCATGCCGGTGAACACCGCGACGTCGAGGTTCGCCGCCATCCGCGCGGAATAGGGCACCGGCGAGTAGGCGTCGGTGGCCAGCATCACGAGCGTCGCGAGCACCACCCACGAGATCGCGGCCACGACCACCGCGACCGCGAGCGCGTAAGCGACGAGCAGGCGGCGCGTCCGGCGGCGCGCCGCGGCCTGGGCGGCGAAGAAGTGCACGTCAGCCGAACTGGACCTTCGGCACCGCGCGCTTCTCGGGCGACTCGATCTCGAGCATCGCGGCCGGCTGGAAGCCGAACGTGCCGGCGACGAGGTTGTTCGGGAACACCTCGCGCGTGTTGTTGTAGCCGAGCACGGCG
Source organism: Steroidobacteraceae bacterium (assembly GCA_027531255.1). GTDB lineage: Bacteria > Pseudomonadota > Gammaproteobacteria > Steroidobacterales > Steroidobacteraceae > JAPZRU01. Next base: position 208,114 of record JAPZRU010000007.1, read on the forward strand.
TCGTTGTAGGCCTGGCGGGCGAACGCGACCCGGTTCTCGGTCGTCGTCAGCTCCTCCATCAGCTGCTGCATGGTCGTGTTGGCCTTCAGGTCCGGGTAGGCCTCGACGACCGCGAGCAGCCGTCCGAGCGCGCCGCCGAGCACGCCCTCGGCGCTCGCGAGCTGCGCGAGCGCCTGAGCGTTGCCCGGGTCCGCGGCCGCGCCCTTCAGGCCCGCGAACGCGGCATTGCGCGCCTGGATCACCGCCTCGAGCGTGCCGCGCTCGTGCGCGAGGTAGCCCTTGGCGGTCTCGACGAGATTCGGGATCAGGTCGTACCGGCGCGTCAGCTGCACGTCGATCTGCGCGAACGCGTTCCGGTAGCCGTTCCGGGCGGTGACGAGCCGGTTGTAGATCGAGACGACGAACAGGATCAGCGCGGCGGCGATGCCGAGGATGATCAGCATTTCCATGGAGCCCTCCCCGCCGGCGCCCGCCGGCGGCGCTATCTTTGGGGCGCGGCGCGGCCGTTGCAAATGCCGGGACGCGGGATCGGAGTTGCGTCACGCTCCGAGCCGCCCGCCGCGCTGGCCGGTGCTCCGACCGCCCGGGTAGAATGCATCCCCCGCGCCGGACCGCCCGGCCGCCTGCCCGCCCGCTGGGTCCCCTCCGCCCCCATGAGTTCGTCCGCGTCCCGAAGCCCCCGCGTCGGCTTCGTCAGCCTCGGCTGCCCGAAGGCGCTCGTCGATTCCGAACGCATCCTCACGCAGCTGCGCGCCGAGGGCTACGAGGTCGCGCCCACGTACGAGGCGGCCGACCTCGTGGTCGTGAACACCTGCGGCTTCATCGACGACGCGGTGCACGAGTCGCTCGACACGATCGGCGAGGCGCTGAACCGCAACGGCAAGGTGGTCGTCACCGGCTGCCTCGGCGCGCAGCCCGAGAAGATCCGCGAGCGTCACCCGCAGGTGCTCGGCATCACGGGCCCGCACGCCTACGAGGACGTGCTCGGCCACGTGCACTCCCACCTGCCGCGCCCCCACGACCCGTTCGTGGATCTCGTGCCGCCGCAGGGCGTCAAGCTGACGCCGAAGCACTACGCGTACCTGAAGATCTCGGAAGGCTGCAACCACCGTTGCAGCTTCTGCATCATCCCGTCGATGCGCGGCGATCTCGCCTCGCGCCCGATCACGCACGTGCTGAACGAGGGCATCCGGCTGTTGAACGCCGGCGTGAGGGAACTGCTCGTGATCTCGCAGGACACGAGCGCCTACGGCGTGGACGTGAAGTACGCGGCGGAGCCGTGGGGCTCGCGCGAGATCCGCACGAAGTTCCAGGATCTGGCGGTCGAGCTCGGCGCGCTCGCCAAGGAGCGTGGCGCGTGGGTGCGCCTGCACTACGTGTATCCGTATCCACACGTCGACGACGTGATCCCGCTGATGGGCGAGACGGGGCTGCTGCCGTACCTCGACATCCCGTTCCAGCACGGCAGTCCGCGCGTGCTGAAGGCGATGCGGCGCCCCGCGCACGCCGAGAACACGCTCGCGCGCATCGCGAAGTGGCGCGCCGGGCGTCCGGACCTCGCGATCCGCAGCACGTTCATCGTCGGCTTTCCCGGCGAGACGGACGAGGACTTCGACCTGCTGCTCGACTGGCTCGAGGAGGCGCAGCTCGACCGCGTCGGCTGCTTCAAGTATTCGCCGGTCGCGGGCGCTGCCGCGAACGAGCTCGACGGCCCGGTGCCGGACGAGCTCAAGCAGGAACGCTGGGAGCGCTTCATGGAAGCCGCCGCGCGCATCAGCGCGGGGCGGCTGGCCGCCAAGGTGGGGACGCGCCAGCGCGTGCTGGTCGACGCGATCGAAGGCGAGGGTCCGGACGCCGTCGCGATCGCGCGCACGCGCGCGGACGCACCCGAGATCGACGGCACGGTGCGGATCGAGAACGGCTCGCGCTTCCGGCCGGGCGAGTTCGCCGACGTCGAGATCCGGGGCGCCGACACCTACGACCTCTACGCCTGAAGAAGGGAACTGACCGCTTTTTCAGTTCGGGATGACGAGCTCCGCGGCGAGCCGGCAGCGGCGGCCCACGTCCCAGGCCTGCACGTACACGAAGCGCCGCCGCGGCGCGTCCGCGCGCGCGGGGATGTCGTACTCCCCGTAGGTGATCACGAGGTCGCCGCCCGCGGAGGCGAGGCTGCGCGCCACGCGGTTGGCGCCGAGCGGCGCACCGTCCAGCGTGTCCAGTCGGCGCGCCTGCTTCGCGCCGTCGGCCGGCGGCGAGTTGGTGTGCAGCAGTCGCACGTCCTTCGCGCCGAACTCCTCGAGCGCCTCCGCGCGGCCGTCCTCGCGCCAGAGATTCGCGAACTGCACGCTGCAGTCCTCTTCGCGGCCCCGGCCGCCGCCGGGCTTTCGCAGCCGGGGCACGACCGCCAGGTGGCCGTCGCGTTCCGAGTCGGTGACGGGGTAGGGCGCGCGTGCGTCGAGCACCACGCGCCACGAGCCGTCGGCCTCGCGGCGCCACGCGGTCAGGTAGTGGCCGCCCGCGGCGTGGCGCGCGCCGGTGGCGGAGTTCCAGTACAGCCAGGGCCCGCTCGTCCAGCCGAACTCCGCGTCGCCGCTGATCGCGGCGACGTTGGCCTGCCACCGGTGCCGCGCGCCCGTCTCCGGCTGCGCCTCCCAGTGTCCGCGCGCCGGCACCGGCCGCGGCCGGAACGACACCGCGCTTTCGGCGAGGTAGGCGAGCCAGCCCGCACGCTCGCCGCGTGTGACGAGCGCCTCCTGCAGCGTCGCTTCGGCGTCGAGCAGCGCCTGCGCCGCGTCCTGGGGCGCCGCGTGTGCGGCGCTCGCGGCGCAGACGGTGAGGGCGGCCGGCACGAGCCATCCGACCACCGCTGGCGGCCGACCCGGGCGCTGCACGCGTACGGGGCTGGGCAGCGGTGAAGGACCGACTTCGAACATGCGGGCTCCGCGCGTATGCGGCGATGCGCTCAGCGCGGCGCGACGCGCAAGCGGAACCGACCGACGATCTCGCCCTCGCCGCGCAGGTTCACCGCCTGCAGTTCGACGAGGTAGGTGCCCGTCGCGAACGCACCGGAGTTGAGGGCCAGCCGCAACTCGCCGTTCGAGTCGCGCACGAGGTTGTCGAGCCGGGCCCAGTACGTGCCGTCGTCCCGCTTCACCGCGGCCTCGAACAGGTTGCCGCGCACCCAGCCGGTGTCGATGCGCAGTTCCGCGAGCGTCGGCGACTCGCGCGTGCCGAGGTCGAGCGTCGGCACGGCCTCGCCCGTCCGGCCCGGCGCGACGCGGACGACCGTCGTTCGCGTCGGCGCCAGCAGAAGACCTTCGGTCGCGGTCTGCTGCAGCCGCGCATGCTCGGCGGCGAGTTCGCGCTTGCCGAGCCAGGTGCTCGTCGCGACGAGCAGTGCGAGCACGAGCGCGCCCGCGAGGCCGAGCGGCACGCGCACGTCGTGCCAGAACTTCGGCGCTTCCTCCCGCCACTCGGTGCCGGTCTCGTCGAGCAGGCGCATCGTCCGCCGCAGCGCGTCGGGCAGGCCCATGCGCTCGGCCAGCTGGGGCGACTTTCGGACCACCTGCTCGAAGAACTTGGCCTCGGGCGGCGTCAGTCGGCCGAGCAGGTAGCGCTCGACCAGTTGCTTCTGCTCGATGATCTTGAGGTCCATGGCGGCGCGGGTCCTGACTCGCCGTCATGGTGCAGCACGGCAACGCGGAGCGACGCGAGGCCCGTCACAGCCGGTCCGGCACCCTGCCGGGCGGCCGCGACGGACGTCACAGTTCGACGCGTTGCGGGTTCCGCCGCAGCGGAGCGCCGGCCGCGCGCTCAGGTCCCGGCTTCGGACCCGCCGCGGTGCGTGCCCATCTGCGCATCGATCTCGCGTTCCGCGCGCAGCCAGTCGTCGAGCTCGCCGCCGGGTTCGAAACCGCGCTCGGTGGCGTAGACGTACGCGCGCTCGCAGATCATCTGGTAGCGCTGCTCCGCGGCGCTCGGACTTGCGGATTCGTCGAGCGGCGTCTCGCCGACGATCGTGATGCGCTCGGCTCCCAGCAGCGGCTCGGCGCCCGGGATCTCTTCGCCGGCGAGCGCCGACGGTCCCGGGGCCTGGATCCCTGCCGCCGAGGAGTCCCCTCCCGCCGCACCCTGCGCCTCGGCCGGGGTGCCGGCCGCGCGGCCCGGCGCGGACCGCTTGCGGCTGTGCGTCCTCCGCGTCGTCTTCTGCTCCATGAAGCCTTCCTCCGTGAACGACCGCCCTCCGGGACAGCGGACGCGAGCCTCGCACGCCCGTCGACGGAAAGGTAAGCCGAGCCGCGTTGCCGCTGTGTCGGCGCTTGCGTAGATTGGCGCGCCCGCCCGTACCCTGAATCCGTCCATGAGAACGATGCTGGTTCGATCGATGGTGCTGTCGCTGGGCGCGCTGCTCGGCGGCCTCGCTTCGTCCGCTGGCGCGGCCGACGCGGCCGACGCGGCCGGTACCGGAGTCCCGAGTGGAGGCGCGAAGGCATTGAGCGATCCGTACCTGTGGCTGGAAGACGTCGAGGGCGAGCGCGCGCTCGCGTGGGCACGCGAGCGGAACGAGCGTTCGCTCGGCGAACTCCGCGCCGATCCGCGGTTCCCCCGGTTCGAGGCCGACGCCCGCGCCATCCTCGAGGCGCAGGACCGCATCCCCGACCCGGTACTGATGGGTGGCCGCGTCTACAACTTCTGGCAGGACGCCACGAACGTACGCGGCCTGCTGCGCCGCGCCGACTGGGCGAGCTGGGAGTCCGGCGAGCCGCGCTGGGAGACCGTGCTCGACGTCGACGCGCTGTCGGCCAAGGACGGCAAGCGCTGGGTCACGGGCATGCCGCGCTGCCTGCCCCCGGAGTACCGTCGGTGCCTCGTGACGCTGTCAGACGGCGGCAAGGACGCGGCGCTCGTCCGCGAGTTCGACGTCGAGACCCGGGAGTTCGTCGCCGGCGGCTTCACGCTGCCGGAGGCGAAGTCGCAGGAGAGCTGGCTGGACGCCGACACGCTGGCCGTCGCGACCGACTGGGGTCCGGGCACGATGACCGAGTCCGGCTACCCGTTCGTGATGAAGCTCTGGCGGCGCGGCCAGCCGCTCTCGGCGGCGACCGAGGTGTTCCGCGGCACGCCGCGCGACGTCGGCATCTTCCCGGTGTCGCTGCGCGATCGCGACGGCACGCGCGTGCTGGTGATGGCGCGGCTCGAGACCTTCTTCGAATCCACCCAGCACGTGCTGGTCGGCGAGCGCACCGTGCAGCTGCCGGTGCCGCGGCGCGCGAGCGTGCAGGGGCTGTGGAAAGGCCAGCTGGTGGTCTCGCTGGAAGAGCCCTGGCGCGTGCCGGCCGCGCAGGTGGCGGTGGCATCCGGCGCGGCCGAGGTCGAGTTCCCGAAGGGCGCGGTCGTCTCGTTCGCGCTGCGCGAGTTGCTCGACGGCGGGCGCCTGCGCGTGCACGAGGTCTACCGGCCCGGCCCGCGCGAGTCGTTCCAGTCCTTCGGTGGGGCGAAGTCGAGCGCGTTCCTGCTCGCCTCCGACAACGTCGTCACGCGCGCGCACCGCTACGACTTCGCGGACGGGCGCTGGACGCGGCTCGGCACGCTGGCGCTCCCCGAGGGCGCGCAGGTCACCGCCGGCGACGCCGAAGTGGACGACGACCGCGCGTTCTTCTATGCCGAGGGTTTCCTGGTGCCGCGCAGCCTGTGGCTCGCGGACGCGGCCACCGGCGCGGTGAAGCCCGTCGACGAGATGCCGCCGCGCTTCGACGCGTCGAAGCACGTCGTCGAGCAGTTCGAGGCGACCTCGAAGGACGGCACGAAGGTCCCGTACTTCGTCGTGCGGCCGAAGGATCTCGAGTACGACGGCGCGGCGCCGACGCTGCTGTACGCGTACGGCGGCTTCCAGGTCCCGATGCCGCCCGCCTACTCGGGCACCCTGGGCAAGCTGTGGCTCGAGAGCGGCGGTGTCTACGTGCTCGCGAACATCCGCGGCGGCGGCGAGTTCGGGCCCGCGTGGCACCAGGCCGGCCTCAAGACGAAGCGCCAGGTGATCTACGACGACTTCGTCGCGGTCGCCGAAGACCTCGTCGCGCGGAAGATCACGACGCCGCGACGGCTCGGGATCATGGGCGGCTCGAACGGCGGCCTGCTGATGGGCGTGATGCTCACGCAGCGCCCCGATCTCTGGAACGCAGTGGTCGTGCAGGTGCCGCTGCTCGACATGCTGCGCTACCACCTGCTGCTCGCGGGCGCCTCGTGGGTCGACGAGTACGGCAGCCCGGACGTGCCGGAGGAGCGCGCGTTCCTCGAACGCATCTCGCCGTACCACAACCTGCGCGCAGGCGTGCGCTATCCGCCGCCGTTCTTCGTGACCTCGACGAAGGACGACCGCGTGCATCCCGCGCACGCGCGCAAGACGGCGGCGCGGCTCGAAGAACTGGGCCAGCCGTACTACTACTACGAGAACATGGACGGCGGGCACGCCGCGGCGTCGGACCAGCGCGAGCGCGCGAAGCGGATCGCGCTCGAGTTCACTTACCTGTCGCGGCGGCTCAAGGACTGAAACGAGGGGTCCGACCCCGGTTTCGACCTGGTGGAAAACGGGGTCTGACCCCTTTGTCAGGTGACCGACACCGCCTGCCGCGCGCACGCGCGCGCGACCGCGAGCAGTGCGCCGAAGCGCGGATCCTTCGAGTGGCCGTCGCGCCAGCGGCGGTAGATCTGCTGCGCCACGACGCCGAGCCGGAAGTGGCCGTAGCACCGGTAGAAGGCCGCGTCGCGTAGGGCACGGCCGCTGACCTGCTCGTAGCGTTCCAGGAACTCGGCGCGCGTGATCATCCCTGCGCGCCACGGCACCAGCGCCTGCAGTTCCGGCGGATCGCCCGGTTCGAGCAGGTAAGCGAGCGAGCCGCCGACCTCCATCGCAGGATCGCCGAGCGTCGCCATCTCCCAGTCGAGCACCGCGACGATCCTCGCAGGGTCGGCCGGGTCGACCACCAGGTTGTCGTACTTGAAGTCGTTGTGGATCAGCGCGGCGCCGGACTCCGCCGGCAGGTTCGCCGCGAGCCAGCGCGCGGCGGCGTCCATCTCGGGGATCTCGTCCGTGGCCGCGCGCACGTAGCGCTCGCTCCAACCCTCGACCTGCCGGCGCACGTAGCCCTCGGGCCGGCCGAAGTCCGCGAGGCCCGCGGCACGGTAGTCGAACGCGTGGAGTTCCGCGAGCGCGTCGACGAGCGCGAAGCCCATGCGCCGCATCGTCGCCGCGTCCGGCGCGAGCCGCGCGAGCGTGTCCGCGCGCGGCACCACGCCCTGCACGCGCTCCATCACGTAGAACGGCGCGCCGAGCACCGCTTCGTCGGTGCAGTAGGCGAGCGGGCGTGGCACCTTGCCGTACACCGGATGCAGGGCCGAGAGCACGCGGAACTCGCGGCCCATGTCGTGGGCCGACTTGATGCGCGCCCCGAACGGCGGCCGCCGCAGCACGAACTCGCGGCCGCCGAGCTCGAGCGCATAGGTCAGGTTCGAGAAGCCGCTCGGGAACTGCCGCACGCGCAGCGGCCCGGTCGCATCCGGCAGCACCGTGCCCAACCAGGCTTCGAGCTTCGCGACGTCGAGTTCCTCGCCCGCGCGGACCGGGCGGCTGGCGTCGGTGTCGATCGGTGACAAGGCGCACTCCCGCGATGGCTGCCGCGCGCGAGTGTAAGTTAGGCTCGCGCGCGATGCTGCCCGACGCCGCTTTTCTCGCCGCCCTCGAGGCCGGTCGGCTGCCGCCCGCCGAGTTCGATCACCGTGCGCACCTGCGTGCCGGTTTCCTCTACCTGCGGCGGTACGAGTTCCCGGAAGCGTGCGTGGCCATGAAGCGCGCGGTCCGCGCGCACGCGGGCGCGCTCGGCAAGCCGGGGCTGTATCACGAGACCCTGACGATCGCCCACCTCGCGCTGATCGCCGAGCGGCTGATCGAGGAGCCCGCCGAGCTCGGTTTCGATTCCTTCCTCGAGCGCTACCCGGAACTCGCGAGCCGCGAGTACTTCGAGCGCTACTACCCGCGCGGCGAACTCGATACGCCGGAGGCCCGCGCGACGTTCGTACTGCCGCGTCCGCGCGGCTGAGGCGGCGAGTCGCCGCACCGTCGAACCGCACACCGTCACACCCGGGCACTCCCGCGTCCGGCCTCTGGCCGCGTTGCGGCCTACCGAAACCGGGCGCCCGACTACGTGGGATCCGCAACGCGCCGGCCGGAATCCCCGTGTTAAGAACCTTTCGGAAATCTTCATACCGAGGGGTTCGATGCGGTTCCTGCCGCCCGCCGACCGGGCCGGTCTCCGGGTGTTCCCGGTCTGGCTCGCGCTGCTCGCCTGCTGGTGGAGCGCCGGTGCGCTCGCGCACGGGCTGCGGCTGCACCTGCAGGCGGACGCCTCGACGGTGCGAGGGCAGGCGTTCTACGCGGACGGCTCGCCCGCCGGGGGTGCCCGCGTCTCGTTCCCGGGGCCCCAGGAGCCCGACGCCGTGCTCGTCTCGGCGGTCACCGACGCCGACGGACGCTTCTCGGCGAACGTCGCGGCGAGGGGCGTCGTGAGGGTCGTGGTCGAGGACGAAGAGGGGCACCGCGCGGAGGGCAGCGTTACGCTGGTCCCGCCCGCGACGAGCCCGTCGGGTGCGGCAACGTCGCCCGGCCCGGCGGGCCTGGGCACACCGGTTTCAGCCGACACGGCCGACGCCCTGTTCGACGACGCGCGACTGCGCGCCGCGCTGCGCGCCGAACTGCAGCCGCTGCGCGAGCAGGTCGCCCGGCTCGAACACCGTTTGCGCCTCGCCGACGCGCTCGCCGGCGTCGGCTTCCTGGTCGGCCTCGCGGGCGCCTGGGCGCTGTTCCGCGCTCGACGGAGCACCTGATGCATCTCGCCGAAGGCGTGCTCTCGCTGCCCGCACTCGCCGCCACCGCGAGCCTCGCGGTCGCGGGCGTCGCGATCGGCCTGAAGCGCCTCGAGGACTCGCGCCTGCCGCTCGCCGCACTGCTCGGCAGCGCGTTCTTGGTCGCGGGCGCGATCCACGTGCCGCTCGGCGTCGGCAGCGTGCACCTGCTGCTGAACGGGCTGGCCGGCCTGCTGCTGGGTTGGGCCGCGTTCCCGGTCCTGCTCGCCGCGCTGCTGCTGCAGGCCGCGCTGTTCGGCTTCGGTGGCTTCGCGGTGCTCGGCGCCAACCTGCTGATCATGGCCGTGCCCGCGGTGCTCGCTCACTACCTGCTGCGCGGCCTCGCGAGCGACGCCGCGCCCTGGCGGCTGCGCCTGGCGGGCGCGCTCGCGGGCGTGATCGGCGTCGGCGGTGCCGGCGCGCTGGCCGCGGTCGTACTGACGCTCGGGGGTGGCCGCGAGTTCGCGGGTCTCGCCGCGCTGTTCGGGGCCGCGCACCTGCCGGTGCTCGCGCTCGACGCAGCACTCGGGGCGGTCGCCGTGCCGGCGCTCGCGCGCCTGGTGCCCGACTTCACTCGCCGCGGCACCGTGGAGTGGGCGCGGTGATCGCGTCGGGGCGTATCGCCGCCGGAGTCGCCCTGCACCCGCGCGGTCGACTGGCCGCCGCCGTGCTCGCGAGCGTCGGCATCGCCGTCACGTCGCACCGTCTCGCCCTCGCGCTGCTGTTGCTCGCCGCGCTCGGCGCGTGCGCCTGCGCGATCGTGCAGGGCGCGCTCGCGGCGGGCACCGCGCTCGGCCGCGTGGCGGCGGTCAACGGGTTCGTGGCGCTGACCGCGCTGACGTTGCCGTTCGCGTGGACCGCCGCCGGCCCGGTGCTCGATCCCTCCGGCGTCGAACTCGCCTGGCTCGTCGTGCTGCGCGCAAACGCAGTCGTTCTGGCGTGCACCGCGCTGCTCGCGGGATTCGACGCCGCCACGCTGGCGCGCGCCGCCGCGGGCCTGCGCGCGCCCGACAAACTCTGTCGGCTGCTGTTCCTGATCGCGCGCTATCTGGACCTGCTCGGGGCCGAACGTGCACGGATCGAGCGCGCGATGCGCGCCCGCGGCTTCGTGCCCCGGTCCGACCGGCGCACCGTGGAGGCGTACGGCAAGCTGGTCGCCGCGCTGCTGGCCGGCGCCGTCGCGCGTGCCGAGCGCGTGGAGCGCGCGATGCGGGCGCGCGGCTTCGGCCGGGCGGTGCCCGCCGCACCGGTGCGCGAGGCGAAGGCGCGCGAGTGGGCATGGGCGGGCGGCACTGCCTGCGTGCTTGCCGCCGCGTGGGCCTACGCCGGCGTCGGCTGACTCCCCAGCCCCATGTCCTCCGAACGTGCGCTCTCGACGACCGAGCCCCTGCTGCGCGCCCGCGACCTCGTCGCGAGCCGCGGCGCGCGGCGCGTGCTCGACGGCGCGGCGCTGGAACTGCACGAGGGCGAGCGCCTCGTCGTGCTCGGCGAGAACGGCGCCGGCAAGAGCACGCTGCTGATGGCGCTGCTCGGCCTGCTGCCCGGCGTCGCCGGCGAAGTCGAGATCTTCGGCCGGCCCTGTCGCACCGAGGCGGACTTCGCGCCGAACCGAGGGCCGGTCGGGCTGCTGTTCCAGGACCCCGACGACCAGTTGTTCTGCGCCACCGTCGCCGAGGACGCGGCCTTCGGGCCGCTGAACCGTGGCGCGACCCCCGAAGCGGCGGCCCGGGCCGCGCACGCGGCGCTGGGCGCGCTCGGCATCGCGCGCCTGGCCGACCGCCCACCCCACGCGCTCTCCGGTGGCGAGAAGCGCCTGGCCGCGCTCGCGGGCGTGCTGGCGATGCGTCCGCGCGTGCTGCTGCTCGACGAGCCGACCGCGTCGCTCGAGGCGGGCGCGACCACCCGCGTGCTCGAGGCGCTGCTCGGCACCGGTCTCCCGCTCGTGGTCGCGACACACGACCCGGCGTGCGATGCGGCGCTCGGCACACGGCGCCTGCGGCTCGCCGACGGGCGCTGTCGCGAGGCCTGAGGCGTCGCGCCTACACGGCGGTCGCGTGCCTGGGGTCCGCGAGGTGCGGCAGCGCGTTGAAGCTGACGAGGCTGCGGCGCCGACCGGACCAGCTCACCTCCGTGAGCGCGGTGTTCCGCAGCACGACCGACAGGTCGATCACCCGGTCGTCGTCGAGCCCGAGCAGCCAGCCGACCGTCGCCGACACGAGCCCGCCCGAGGTGAACGCGACCGCGCCCGCGCCGCCGCGGTCCGACGCCGCACCCGGCGCCGTGCACAGCAGGTCGAGCGCCCGCAGCGCGCGCGTGCGGAACTCGGGCCACGGTTCGACGCCGTCGACCGTGATCGTGCCGCGCGCCCAGTCCCGCATGATCTCCAGGTAGTGGCGGAAGAACTGCCGGATCGCGTGCTCGCGCTCCCCGTCGCCGATCTCGCCGGGGTGCAGCGCGTCGTTGTCGAGGTCCGCGCGCCCGAGCTGGCGCTTGATGACCGTGAGGCCGTGGTGCTCGTCGAGCTCGGGCAGTTCGATCGCGCGCGGCCACGGCAGCCCGCGCTCGGCGTAGGCCGCGGCGACGAGTTCGCAGGTCTCGCGGTGGCGCGTGCGGGGTCCGACGTACACCCGGTCGAACGCGACCCCGTGCGCGGCCCAGTGCAGGCCGAGCGCGCGCGCCTGCTCGCGGCCGAGCGGCGACAGCCGGTCGTAGCTGGCACCGAAGAACGACGCCTGTCCGTGGCGGACGAGGATCACCCTGCCCATCGTGTCTCTCCGCCGGGCCGGGTCCGCACGCGGCGGCCTCAGTCCAGCACGTTCAGGAACGCCGTGATCAGCAGCGCGTTCGCGAAGTCGATGAAGAACGCCCCGACCATCGGTGCGACCAGGAATGCGGTGGGCGCCGGGCCGTAGCGCTCGACTAGCGCCCGCATCACCGCCATCGCGTTCGCGGCGGTGCCCAGCATGAAGCCGACGAAGCCGCCGGTCATCACCGCGGATTCGTAGTCGCGGCCCATCGCGCGGAACACGAACAGCCACGCGAACGCGGCGGCCAGCAGCACCTGCGCGACGAGCATGACCACGAGCGGCAGCGCGAGCCCGGCGAGCTCCCAGAGCTTAAGGGTAATGATCGCCATCGCGAGGAACAGCGACAGCGTGACCGCGCCGAACTCGCCGACGAAGCGCGGCGAGAGGCCGATCCAGCCGGTGTGGTCGTCGAGGTTGCGCAGCGCCGCCGCGACCAGCATCGCGCCGATGTAGCCGGGCAGGGTGATGCCGGCGCGCACGAAGGCTTCGCCGAGCAGGCTGCCGAGCCACATCGCGACCAGGATCGCGCAGACGTTCCGGACGATGCGCTGGGCGTCCGGCGTGTCCTCGTCGGCCGACGACTGCACCGCGTCGCGGGCGCGCTCGCGGCGCTGACGGCGCGACTCGCGCGCAGCGCGCGGCGTGCTCGCCGATGCGCTGGCCGATGCGCCGGCCGACGATCCGGCCGTGGCGCCTCGAGGCGCCGCGGCTCCGGGCGCCTCGGTGCCTGCGTTCGCTCCGTTCGCCGCGGCGAGGCCGTGCCGCGACATCAGTGCGGTCGCGATCGGCCCGCCGAACAGCCCGCCGAGCACGATGCCGCCCATCGCGACCGCGACCGCCACCGAGGCCGCGCCGGTCACGCCGGCGGCCTCGAAGAGTGGCGCGAACGCGAGGCCGGTCGCCGGGCCGCCGGTGAGGGTGACGGAGCCGGCCAGTACTCCGAACAGCGGGTCGAGCCCGAAAGCCAGCGCGAGGCCGATGCCCAGCAGGTTCTGGGCCACCGCGAACAACGCCGCGAGCGCGAAGAAGCGCAGCACCAGCGGCCCGCCCGTGCGCAGGAGCCGCAGGCTCGCCGCGAACCCGATCGTGGTGAAGAACGCCACCATCAGCGGCCGCTGCAGCGTGGTGTCGAACTCGAAGAGGACGTGGCCCTGGTCGCGCGCGATCAGGACGGCGAGCGCGACCAGCAGCCCGCCGAGGATCGGCGCAGGCACGTTGTACCGGCCGAGCGGCGGCACGGCGCGACGGATGCCGTAGCCGACGAGCAGCGCGAGCCCGGCGAGGGCGAGGGTTCCGATCAGGTCGAGGCGCACCCGCGCATCGTACCCGCAGCGGCGGCTCCGAGGAGTCTAGGCGCCCCGCGCAGGCCGGGTGGCAGGCACCCGGCCACGCTCGGTCTTCGCTCGGGGAATCAGGATCCCACCGCGCGCAGCCCGCGCGAGTTCGTGGGGCCCTTGGTTTCGCCGCCCGACGAGTCGTCCAGCGATTCCAGCAGCTTCGTGTCGAGTTCCGGAACGGTCGCGAGGCCCTTCGCATCCTCGATCAGCGGCTCGAGCTGCCCGTGCAGCTGCAGCGTCAGAGCGTGCAGGTCGCGGTAGCGGCTGCCCAGCGTCGCGGCATTTCGCGACAGCTCGGCGAGCTTCTGGTCCTGCTTGCGCTTCTCGGCGCGGAGCGCATTCAGCGCAGCCTCGATTTCGCGGCGCGCTTCCGCTTCCTCCTGTTTCTGCTTCCTGAGCGCGCCCATCTTCTGGAGCACGTTCGCAGGGGTGTCGGCGAGCGCCGTGTTGATCGCCTTGAGGGACTTCTCGCGCTCGGCCAGGCGCTCCTTGACCTTCTGCAGCTCGGCCGCCGCTGCCGCGCGCTGGTTGGCGATCTGCTGGACGGCCGCCTCGTGGGCGGACCGGGCGTCGGTCGCCTCTTTCCGCGCAGTCGCGAGATCCAGGTCGCGCGCAGCCAGCGTCTTCTCGAGCGCGGCGATGGCGACCTTCGCCTCCGACTTCGCGTCGGCGAGTTCCTTCTCCGCCTCGGCGATGCGCTTCAGCACGCCTTCCAGCGCCTGCTTCAGCTCGTCCTGGGTGCATTCCGGATCGAGCTTGAGCGCGTCCGTCGCCGCTCGCATCAGCATCTGCTTGCTGATCGCGAGTTCCTTCCAAACCTTCAACTGGACGTCTTGTTCCACTTGGCTCACATCGCTCCTCGGATCAGGGCATTGATCGATCAGGGGCGCGAAGTGTAATCCAGAGCCGAGCCGGGCTGCGCCGGGTCGGAGCAGGGATTCCTGAAGGAATGTGCTTGGAAGGCACTTTCCACCCGAAACGGGGCGGTCTGGCGCGGCCAGCCGGTCGCCGGTACCGGGTGCGCCCCCCCCTTCGACGGCCGGGCACCCCCGCGGTTCCGCCGGAGCCAGCCCGGGCGGTCCAGGACTCTGCGAGATTCGCCGAGGCGTCACGGGGGCCCGCAGGCCCCCGTCGCGCCGCTCCCGCCCCGGTCCCGGGCCCTCAGGCCACCGCCTGCGCCGTCCGCGCGCGCAGCGTCGCCTCGGCCTGCGACATCGTGCCGAGTTCGTGCGGCTCGAAGTCGTCGACGTTGACGAGGTCCATCACCTTGCGGTCGTACTCGCGCAGCAGCGCGGCTTCCGTCTCGGTGACGATGCCGGCCGCGAGCGCCTGCGCGATCTGGCCCGGCAGGTCGAGCGCGGTGACCTTGCCGGTCTTCGTGCCCTCGACGCGGATCTTCTTCTCCAGGGGTTCCGCCTGCAGCGCGAGCACCAGCGCCTCCTGCAGCAGCCCGATCGGGTTGCCCGGCTCGACGGTGCGGTAGATGCCGTGCGTCAGGCGATCGCGCGCGTCCGACGGGTTCAGCACCAGCTCGACGACCTGACGGCCCAGCCGATCGCTCGGCGCGAAGTAGGTCAGCCCGCGCGGGAAGATGAACAGGCGCATCAGCGTGCCCAGCCAGCGCACCGGGAAGTTGCGCAGGAACGAGTGCAGCTGCTCCTGCGCCTTGTAGAGCAGCGAGCGGCAGGCCCACTCGACCAGCAGCTGGTCCGCCTCCGGCCCGCCCTGGTTCTGGTGGTGCTTCAGCACCATCGAGGCCAGGTACATGCACGACAGCACGTCGCCGAGCCGCGCGGAGAGGTTCTCCTTCTTCTTGAGGTAGCCGCCGAGCGAGAGCATCGCGACGTCGGTCGCGAACGCGAAGCTCGCGCTGAAGCGGTTGATGTGCTGGAAGTAGCGCGTGGAGGCGCCCGCGTCCGGCACCGTCGTGAAGCGCGCGAGCGTCAGCGCCATCACGAGCGACCGCGCCGCGTTGCTGATCGTGAAGCCGATGTGCCCGAACAGCGCCGAGTCGAAGTCGGCGAGTCCGCGCTCGCGGTTCGGGTCCTTCGCGGCGTTCATCTCCTTCAGCACGTAAGGGTGGCAGCGCACCGCGCCCTGGCCGAAGATGATCAGGTTGCGCGTCAGGATGTTCGCGCCTTCGACCGTGATCGCGACCGGCACGACCTGGTAGCCGCGGCCGAGATAGTTCTTGGGGCCGAGGCAGATGCCCTTGCCGCCGGCGACGTCCATCGCGTCGTTCGCGACCTGCCGGCCCATCTCGGTGACGTGGTACTTCAGCATCGCGGACGGTACCGAGGGCTTCTCGCCGCCGTCGATCGCGCCGGCGGTGACGCTGCGGCCCGCGTCCATGATGTAGGTCATGCCCGCCATCCGGGCGATGACCTCGGACACGCCCTCGAACCTGCCGACCGACATGTTGAACTGCCGGCGGATGCGCGCGTAGGCGCCGGTCGCGAACGTGCCGGCCTTCGCGCCGCCCGTCGTGTTCGACGGCAGCGAGATGCAGCGGCCGACGGAGAGCTGCTCGACGAGCATCCGCCAGCCCTGGCCCGCCATCTTCGGCCCGCCGATGATGTAGTCGAGCGGCACGAAGACGTCCTTGCCCTGGATCGGCCCGTTCTGGAACGGGATGTTCAGCGGGAAGTGACGGCGGCCGATCGCGATGCCCGGCGTGTTGCGCGGGATCAGCGCGCAGGTGATGCCGAGGTCGGTCCGGTCGCCGAGCAGCCGGTCCGGGTCGTACATCTTGAACGCGAGGCCGATGACCGTCGCCACCGGCGCGAGCGTGATGTAGCGCTTCGAGAAGTTGAGCCTGAGGCCCACGACCTCGCGGCCCTGCCACAGGCCCTTGGTGACGACGCCCGTATCCGGGATCGACGAGGCGTCCGACCCCGCGCGTGGGCCGGTCAGCGCGAAGCAGGGCACGTCCTCGCCGCGCGCGAGCCGCGGCAGGTAGTGGTTCTTCTGCTCCTCGGTGCCGTAGTGGAGCAGCAGTTCCGCGGGGCCGAGCGAGTTCGGCACTGCGACCGTGGAGCCGAGCGTCGCGCTGCGGCTCGACAGCTTCACGAGCACGCACGAGTGTGCGTACGCGCTGAACTCCAGGCCGCCGTACTTCTTCGGGATGATCATCGCGAAGAAGCCCTTGGCCTTCAGGTAGTCCCAGACCTGCGGCGGCAGGTCGCCGCGCTGGTGGGTGACCTCCCAGTCGTCGACCATCCGGCACAGTTCCTCGCACGGGCCGTCGAGGAAGGCCTGCTCTTCCGCGGTCAGCGCCGGCGCCTTCGCCTGCATCAGCTTCGACCAGTCCGGGCCGCCGGTGAACAGCTCGCCGTCCCACCAGACCGTGCCGGCTTCGAGCGCCTCGCGCTCCGTGGACGACATCGACGGCAGCATCCGCCGGTACAGCAGCAGGAACGGCCTGGTGACAAAGGCGAGGCGCAGCGGTGTGACGTTCAGGAGCGCCATCGGCGCGAACGCGAGCCACAGGATCGTCTTCCACGCCGCGCCGGCGTCGCCCCAGAAGGTGTACGCGAGCAGGAGGGCGCCGAGGGCGAGGGTGGCTTTCGCGAGGCTCATGCGCCGGTAGGCGAGGTAGAGCGCAAGGCCGACGAAGGCGAGAACCC
The DNA here is from genome assembly GCA_027531255.1 of Steroidobacteraceae bacterium. GTDB lineage: Bacteria > Pseudomonadota > Gammaproteobacteria > Steroidobacterales > Steroidobacteraceae > JAPZRU01. The sequence goes on from JAPZRU010000007.1 coordinate 224,782, forward strand.
AGGCGAGACCGACGATGACACTGAGCATGCGGCGACTCCGTGACGAACCCGGGAGCGTCCGGGCAGCGGGCGAGAGGCGGTCGCAGCCGACTATACCGAAGAAAATAGCTAGGCGGATCGGCCGGTTGTGTTTTAGTACGACCGGTCGTTTTATGGTCTGAGCGGTCCGGGACCGAACGCGGGGGGGCGGTCGTGGCCGCGCCGCGACCGCCCCCGGGCCTCGGGTCAATAGACGAGCTTGCTGGTCGCGCTGCTCTGCACGCTCTCGATCCCGTTCCCGTCGAGCGCGGTCACCACGAACCAGTAGGTCCCCGGCGGCAGGTTCTCGACGACGAAGCTCGTGAGCCCGGGATTGGCGACCGGGACCTGGTTGGGATAGCCGCCCTGCGTCGTCCCGTAGTAGATCCGGTAACCCGTCAGGTTAGTCAGCGGTGTGCCGTCCGTGCGCGTCGTGGGCGGCTGCCACGTGATCGTCGCCGCGCCCAGCGACGCCGCCTGCACGCCGATCGCGAACGGCGCGAGCGCGGCGGAGCGGGTGCCGTTGCTGGTCGAGATCGTGATGTTCGAGTAGGTGCCCACGTCGCCCGCGCCGGGCGTGCCGCTCAGCGTGCCCGTGGCGGGAGCGAACGTCGCCCAGTACGGCTTGTTCGCGATCGAGAAGGTCAGCGGCAGCCCGGCCGGATCTCGTGCGGTGGGCGTGAACGAGTAGACCTGGCCGACGCGCGCGCTGGTCGACGGCGTGCCCGAGATCGTCGGTGCCGCAACCACCGGCGCAGGGTTCGCGACCGTGATGCCGAAGGGCGCGAGCCGCGCGACGTGCGTGCCGTCGGAGACGCTGATCACGATGTTCGAGTGCGTAACGACCACGGTCGGCGTGCCGCTCAGGCGGCCGCTGCGCCGACTGAACGACGCCCAGGCAGGCTTGTTGGCGATCGAGAATCGCAGCGTGTCACCGTCCGCGTCGTAGGCATTCGGCCGGAAGTAGTAGGTGGTGCCCGGCGCGACGGACGTGGAAGGAGTGCCGCTGATCGTCGGCGCCACGTGCGAGTAGGCCAGCGGCGACGCGAGCGCGCAGGTGACCGCGAGGACCGCACGCAAATCGGGGACGGCCGAACGCTTGTCCGGCGAGTGGGCTCGGGACATCGGATACCTCTTTGTATGTGTCGTGACGGCCGGGCCGATCGGTGCGATCGCGGCGGCGCGTGGCGGCAGGCGCGGTCTGCGCCCTGCACGGGGCGCGACTACGTCGGGAGGGATCCTAGCGAGCGCGCTCGTCGAACGGTGCGCGCGTTGCGTCGGCGTTGTGCGACGCGCGCGCGATTCGCGCGCTTCGCGCGTTAAATCGCGTTAAGCATCGGGGGTGCGCTCAACGCGGGACGAAGATGACGTCGACCCAGTAGTTGGTCGACTGCCAGGTCGCGGTCGGGAAGCCCGAGCTGGTGCCGTACCGGTACACGCCGTTGCCGCCGCTCTCGCCGTCGCGCAGCGCGTACAGCGGGCCGTTCTGAGTGCCGGCGGTCGCGAAGAAGCCGGTATTGGACGCGTAACGTCCGGCCGGCGCGAAGTAGGACGCGACGTAGACCGTGCCGGCGGTGACCGCGACGGGCGTCGTGAACGTAAGCGTCTGCCAGCCCGAGGCGGTTTCGTTCTGGAACGTGCCGGTCGCGAGCCGCGCGCCCGTGGCGCTCCACAGGTTGCCGACGTGCGGCCCGGCGTTCGCGCTCGATCCCTTATAGAAGCGGAGGCCGGTGATCGCGCCGTCGACCGCGGGCCGGAACTTCACGCCGAGCTCCACGCTGCCGGTGTCGGCGTTCTCGGGGACCTGCGGAACCGCGCCCGCGGGGAAGAGCGTGTACACGGAGCCGCCGCCGCTGCTCGCGGTCGTGAACGACCAGGTGTCGTCGGCGGCGAGCGCGTTGCCGGCGAGGTCGGTGACGCGCGCACCGGTGGTCCCACCGCGGACCGTCACCGTGTAGCCCGTCCCGGCGGCCAGCGCCGCGGACGGCGTCAGCGTGACGCGCGGACCGGCGGCGTCGTAGGCGATCGCCGTCGAGATCAGCGCACCGCCCGCTCCGCGGAGTTCGGCTGCGCCGGTCGTCACGCTCGCCGCGGCGAGCGGCTCGGAGAACGTCACGACGATGGTCGTGCTCGTCGCGACCCCGGTGGCGCCCGCCGCCGGCACGCGCGCGGTCACCGTCGGCCGCGTGGTGTCGCCGCCGGCCGCCCCGGTGCTGAAGCCGGCGGTGTAGGTCGCCGCGAGCGCGTTGCCCGCGACGTCCTTGATGCGCGGATCCGTGGCGCCGCCGCGCAACGTGAAAGTGTGGGCAGTGCCGGCGGGCAGCGCCACGTTCGGCGTCAGCGTGACGCGTCGGCTCGTCGCGTCGTAGGCGACGGCGGCAGGCACGAGCGTGCCCGAGCCGCTCCGCAGTTCGACCGTTCCGGTCGAGACGGTCGCCGCATCCAGCGGCTCGCTGAACGTCGCGACGACGGTCGTGGTCGTCGGCACGCCCGTCGCGCCGGATGCCGGCGCGACGGACGTGACCGTCGGCGGGGTCGTGTCCGCCCCGCCGCCGACGCTCGTCGCGAACACGACGTCGATCCAGTAGTTGGTGCCCTGATAGGACTGTGTCGGGAAGCCGGAGGTGCTGCCGTAGCGGAAGAGGCCGTTGCCGCCGCCTTCGCCGTCGCGGAACAGGTAGAGCGGCCCGCTGGTGAAGCCCGTGCTTGCGAAGAAACCGGCCGTCGCGGCGTAGCCGCCCTGCGGCGCGAAGTACGACGCCACGTAGGCGGTGCCCGCGGTCACTGCCACTGGATTCGCGAACGTCACGGTCTGCCAGCCGGTCGCGGTCTCGTTGCGGAAGGTCGCGCTCGCGAGCAGCGCGCCGCCGGCGGACCAGAGATTGCCGACGTGAGTGCCGCCGTTGCCCGCGCCCTTGTAGAAGCGCAGGCCGGTGACCCAGCCGGACACGCTCGGCCTGAACCGCACGCCCAGCTCGACCGGACTCGCGTCGGCGAACGATTCGACGGCGGGCCGCGCGTCCGGCGCGAACGCGCTGCAGGGGCAGGCCGGGCCCGCCGCCGTCGTGAAGCTCCACGTGACGTCGGCCGCGAGCGCGTTGCCCGCGGCATCCTCGATGCGCGGGTCGGTGGCACCACCCTTCAGCGTCGCGGCGTAGGTCGCGTTCGCGGCCAGGGCCGCGGCCGGCGTGAACACCGCCGTCGACGTGCCGCCGACGTAGGTCACCGTGCCCGCGACCGCCGTGCCGCCGGCAGTGCGCAACTGGAACGTGTTCGCGTTCACGCTGGCCGGGTCCAGCGGTTCCGCGAAGGATGCGGTGACCGTCGTCGTGGTCGAGACGCCCGTCGCGCCGGCGGCCGGCGAGCGCGAGGCGACCGTCGGTGCGGTCGTGTCGCCGCCCCAGTTCGCGGTGTACGTGCCGGCGGTGGCCGCGAAGACGGCGTAGACCGTGCCCTTGAGCGCCTGGAGCACGTAGGGAACGTCGGCGGTACCACGACGCAGGCTCTGCAGCGTGCCCCCGCGCGACGCATACGGCAGCATCGCCTGCAGGCCGCTGGCGCCCGCGCCGGGAGCGACCGAGAACGACAGCGCCTCGCCGCTGCGTGCCAGCGACCCGAACGACGAAGCGTTGCGGCCGTCGAGCCAGGCGAGCATCTGGCGCGCGTTGACGACCGGCACGCCCCGCGCGCGCGCCGAGGCCACGACCGAGTCGGACACCGGCGTCGTCGCCGCGTCGGTGTGCGAGTTGACGGTGTAGACGCCGTAGTGCTCCTCGGACCCGAGCGCGCGGTCGAGCAGGGTGTCGATGGTGAACGGGTACCACTGGCCGGATTCGTCCGTCATCTGCGTGACGACCTGGTAGACGTCGATGAGCCTGCCGTCGAGAGCGGCGAAGCGCATCGGCATCGCGGAGCCGGTGAAGTGGCCGGGTCGGTTCGCGACCCACTCCGGCGGCCAGAGGTAGTAGCTCGTGTCGAGCCGGATTCCGCTGGTCCGCACGACCGTGGCACCGCTCGCCCAGTCGGACCAGACGACGCAGTGATAGCGGTTCGTGGTCGGTGCGGGCACGCTGGGATAGCGCTGCGCGAAGGCGGTCAGCTGTCCCGAGACGAAGCTCGCGAGCGAGCTCGGCGTGAAGTCCTGGCAGTTCGTGTTCAGGTGCGAGGCGATCTCGAAGCCACGCGAGACGTAGCTCGCCGCCTGGGCGTCGGACAGCGGCGTCTGGCCGAAGCCGAACTGAAAGCTCGGCACCACCGAGGCGTAGACGGTCGCGCGCACGCACTCCCAGCGGTCCACCGAACAGCCCGACGGGCTGCTGGCGATCAGCCGGTCGAGCCACTGCGCCGGACCGTAGACCCCGTGGTCGTCGCCGGTCAGCACCACCGCCGCGCGATGTCGGTCGGGCAGGTACCAGAAGCGCGGCAACGGGCGGCGGTCGAGGCTGAGTTCGGTCACGAGCTTCGCGAAGAAGCGCTGCTGCTCGTCGGCCTGCGGGATCCAGAGGCGGTCGAGGTCGATCCAGTCCGGCTGCGGATCGCGCGTCGAGGGGCCGTAGTACTTGTCGTTCGAGCGGATCGGCGGGCGGCCGTCCCGCTCCTGCGAGGCCCACGCGGGATTGCCCTGGCGCGCGCGCACGATCGAGGTCGCGAGGTCGAAGGTATAGGCGACCGCCTGGCCGCCGTTCGTGCCGGCACTGCGCAGCGTGATCGCCGGCACTCCGGCGGACTGCGTCGCCGACGAATACAGCGTTGCGAGCGTCGTCGCGCCGCTGGCCGTGAACGTGCGGGCCGTGCCGTGGAACTGCAGGGTCTGCGTCGGGAAGCCGGTGCCCAGTCCACCGCCCGCCTCGATCCGCAGGTAGCCGCCCGAGAGCGTGCCGCCGTTCGGCGCGATGCCGAGGAGTCCCGACAGCTGCGGGTCGGGGTCCATCGCGATCAGCTTGCCCCCGCCGGTGACCCATTCGGACAGCAGGCTCGCCTGCGACGACGTGAGCGCGGTCCGCGCGAGCACGACCACGTCGGCGCCGCCGAGCAGGCTCGTCGTCAGCGTGGAGATGTCCGCGACCTCGAACGCGTTGAGACCCTCGGCGCGCAGGATCTCGGCGTAGAAGGTGCCGAAGCTCGCCGTGCCCGAGGTGAGGACGAGCACCGGACCGCCGGGGCCGCGCGCCGGATCCGACTGCGCGCGACTCTCGAGAGGAACCGCGGAGGCGAACAGCAGCAGCGCGAGAACTGCGAGCCAGGACGACGTGGCGTGCCGCGCCCGCGACCCGACCTGGATACGGCTCATCGCGCGACCTCCCTTCCCCGCTCGCGAGGCATCATGGTCGGCGCTTCGGGCGCGCCGCTTGCGAAGTGGAAACTTGGCGTGAGCGCAGGCGAGGCGTGGCCGTCGATATTGGCTACCGCAGCACCGGCGGCCTGGACCATCGTGCGCTCCACCAGCACGCGGTGAGTCGACGTGCGGCGAGGCCTGCCGGTGAGCCTGATCGAGAGAGCCATCCAGCGCGTACGCGACGGCGCGCCGCACGCGGGCACGTCGTTTCCGGCGTTCGCCGGGGTGCGTGCAACGCGTGCGATCCGTCCTTCCGAGGGGGCCGACGGACTGGCGGTCGAGTCGATCGACGCCGCCCCTGAGCCGCGTCGGGTCGTCGCGATCGATCGCGTGGCGCTCGCGGACGCCGGGCTGCTGCCGCCGCCCGCGGAGGCCGCGCGCTTCGCGCGGCAGTACCGGCGCGTGAAGTTCCCGCTGATCGAGGCGTTGCGCGATCGCGCGGTGGCACCCAGGGGAAACCTCATCCTCATCGCCAGCGCGCTGCCGGGCGAGGGCAAGACCTTCACCGCGACGAACCTCGCGCTCAGCCTCGCGCGCGAGCGCGACGTGGAGGTGCTGCTGGTCGACGGCGACGTCGCGAAGCCGCAGATCAGTGCGGCGCTCGGCCTGGGCGACGAGCCGGGACTGATCGATGCGCTCGCCGACGCGTCGCTCGACGTCGCGTCGCTGATCGTGGGGACCGACGTGCGGCACCTCGGCGTGCTGCCGGCGGGCCGGGCGCACGAGGACAGCGCGACCGAGTTGCTGTCGAGCGCACGGATGAAGGACCTGCTGGCGCGGCTGGTCGCGTCGCGTCCGAACCGCCTGGTCGTGTTCGACTCGCCGCCGCTGCTCGCCACGACGGAGTCGCACGTGCTGGCGCGACTCGCCGGGCAGATCGTGCTCGTCGTGCGCTCGGGCGAGACGCCTCGCGCGGCGGTGCTCGCGGCGGTGCACACGCTCGGGGACCATCGGCCCATCGGCGTCGTGCTGAACCACGTGCGCCGCGAGACCGCCGGCTACCACGGCTACGGAGCCTATGGCGGCTACGGCCGCGAACGGGCCGACGACGGCGAGCCCGTGACGGACGAGCGGACGCAGTGAGGCGCATCCGGTAGCGCGCGACGCTGCGGTCCGCGGGCCGCCGGGGCGCCACGGGGGATCGCGGCAGAGGAAGGCATCGAACCGGTGCAGGGAGGCATCGCACGATGTGCGGCATTTGCGGCCAGTACCACTACGCGGGCGGCAGACCGGTCGCGCGCGCGACGGTCGAGGCGATGACGGCCGCGATCGCCCATCGCGGACCGGACGACGCCGGCCATCACTTTGCGCCGGGCTTCGGCCTCGGTTTCCGCCGGCTGTCGATCATCGACCTCGCCGGCGGTCACCAGCCGATGGCCGACGCGGACGGCACCGTGCACGTCGCGTTCAACGGCGAGATCTACAACTTCCGAGAACTGCGACGCGAGCTCGAGGCCGCCGGCCATGCGTTCCGGACCCGTTCGGACACGGAGGTCATCGTCCACGGCTACCGGCACTGGGGCACGGGCGTGCTCGACCGGCTCGACGGGATGTTCGGGCTCGCGATCTGGGACGCACCGCGCCGTCGCCTGGTGCTCGCTCGGGACGCCGCGGGCATCAAGCCCGTCTACTACCGCGTCGACGGCGGCACCGTGACCTTCGGTTCGGAACTGCGCGCGATCCTCGCCGCGCTGCCCGCGCACCCGGAGCTCGACCTGCAGGCGCTGAACCTGTTCCTGCGCTATCGCTACGTGCCGGCGCCGCTGACGCCGTACGCCGGAATCCGCAAGCTCGCGTCCGGCACGATGGCGGTGTTCGAGGATGGCGGCTGGCGCGTCGAGCGCTGGCGTCGACCTGCCGCTGCAATCGATCGCGCGATCCCGTCCGATGGCGAGGCCGTAGAAGAACTGCTCGCCGTCTACGATCGCGCACTCGAGCGCCACCTCGTCGCGGACGTGCCGGTCGGACTGCTGCTGAGCGGCGGCGTCGATTCGGGGCTGCTGCTCGCCCTGATGAGTCGGCGCGGGCGTGGCTGGCCGACGTACACGGTCGGTTACGGTCGCCAAGCCTACGCCGACGACGAACTCGCGGACGCGGCCGCCACCGCGCGGACGTTCGGCGCACGACATACGGAAGTGCGCATCGATCGCGCCGGCTTCGAGGCCGCGCTCGCGAAGGCCGTCGCCGTGGTCGAGGAGCCGGTGGCCGCTTCCTCGATCGTCCCGATGTGGTTCGTCTGCGCGCGGGCGCGCGAGGACGTAAAGGTGGCGCTCGTGGGGCAGGGTCCCGACGAGCTGTTCGGCGGCTACAGGCGTCACCTGGGCGTGCACTACGGCGCGTGGTGGCGCCGCACTCCGCCGTGGCTGCGGGCCGTGATCGAGGGCGGCGTGCAGCGACTGCCGCGCACGGAGACCCTGAAGCGCGGCGCGGGCGCGCTCGCGACGCCCGACCGCCTCGAACGCTATCGGGACGTGTTCTCCGTTCTGCCGGGTCCGGCCGTCGACCGGCTGTTCCGCCCGGGACTGCTCGAGAGCGGCGCCGGCGACCGCGTCTGCGAGCTCTGGGCCGAGGTCGCGCCGGAGGCCTGCGACGCGGACGAACTGGGCGGTTTCCAGGCGCTCGAGCTCCGCTCGTCGCTGCCCGACGAACTGCTGCTGTATGCGGACAAGCTGTCGATGGCCCACGGGCTCGAGGTGCGCGTGCCGTATCTCGACCGCGAGATCGTCGACTACGCGGCGCGCCTGCCGGCGTCGTTCAAGATCCGTCACGGCCGGCGCAAGTGGCTGCACCGCCGCGCCTGCGAGCGCCTGCTGCCCGCGGAGATGCTGGCGCGGAAGAAGCGCGGCTTCGCGGTCGACGCGGTGGACCGCTGGTTCCGCGAGTCGCTCGACGGGAAGCTCGGCGCCTACCTGCTCGATCCCGCCGCAGTCCTGTACCGGTACCTCGATCCGGCGCCGGTCTCGCGACTGCTCGACGAACATCGAGCCGGTCGGCACGACCGTCACAAGATGCTGTTCAGCCTCGTCGTGCTGGAGGAGTGGCTGCGCACGTGCGCCGCCGCTTCCGCAACGCGGCGGCCGGCGCCGGCGCTCGTGGGGACCTGAAGATGCCGCTCGACTACGTTCTCGTCACGCCCGCCCGCAACGAAGCCGCGTTCGTCCGGCGTACGCTCGAGTCGGTGGTCGCGCAGACCGTCCTGCCGAAACGCTGGGTCGTCGTGAGCGACGGCTCGACCGACGACACCGACGCGATCGTCGAGGAGTACCGCCGAGGACGGTCCTGGCTCGAACTCGTGCGGCTGCCGCCGCGGACTGAGCGGGATTTCGCGGCCAAGGCGCGCGCGGTGGGCATCGGCTATGCGCGCGTGGCGCCGCTCGCGTTCGACGTCGTCGGCAACCTCGATGCCGACGTCTCGTTCGGCCCGGATTTCATGGAGTACCTGCTCGCGAAGTTCGCCGCGATGCCGCGGCTCGGCGTCGCCAGCACGTACTACCGCGAGGGTGATTTCCACTCGTGGCGCGACAGCTGGATCAGCGAGACGCACGTGACCGGGCAGGTCCAGCTGTTCCGCCGGGACTGCTTCGAGGAGATCGGCGGCTACGTGCCGAGCCGCGGCGGGGGCGTCGACTGGATCGCCGAGACGACGGCGCGGATGAAGGGGTGGGAGACGCGATCGTTCGGCGAGCGAACCTTCGAACACCACCGGAAGTCCGGCACGGCGGGGGGCAGCGAACTGCGCGCGCGCTTCGACTACGGCCTCAAGGACTGGTTCCTCGGCGGCCACCCCCTCTGGCAGCTGGGTCGAGGTGCCTTCCAGATGACGAAGCGACCGTACGTCGTCGGCGGGCTCGGGCTGCTCGCGGGGTACGCCTGGGGCTTCGTCACGCGCCGCGAGCGCGCGGTGTCGGACGAGTTGACGCGCTTCCACCGCGCCGAGCAGCTGGCGCGGCTGCGCCTGCTGGCGCGACGGCCGCTCGACGCGGTGCGCCGCGCGTCGCGAGCGGCCTGAACCTCGTGGCAGCTCCGTCCTTCGTCGATCGCGCGGAGGCGCCGGCCCTGCGGGTCGTCCTGCGCTGCGCGGAGCGGCACCGGCGGCGAGCTCGGTACGCTTTCGACACGCTGCTGATGGCGGCCGGAGTTCCAGTGGAGTACGGCACGGTGCCGGCTCGCGACGGGCTCACTCTCGTCTACTCCGCTGCGCAGGACGTGCCCGGAGTGGATGAACGGCGCACCCTGATCTTGAGCCACGTGCCCGCGGCGTGGGAGCGTCTGGACGGCCGGACGGACCCTGATCGGCTCGCGACGGTCGACGGCCTGCCGGTGGTTCTCCCCGAGGCCGGCACCGAGCGAGCGGACGTGTCGTTCGACCTGCCCGCCAACGCGTTCTACTTCCTGAGTTCCTGGTCCGAACGGCGCGCGCGCGGCGCGAACGGCGCTCGTGCGCTGTATGCGGACAGCGTGTACGCGCGGCTCGGCGTGCCGCAGGACGTGGTCGACCGCTACCTCGGGGCACTGCTCGCGCAACTGGCGCGCGTCGCGGAGCGGGCCGGCCTCGCATGGCCGGCGCCCGCCCGCTGGCCCGGCGGTGCCACGCACGCGGTGGTGCTCTCGCACGACGTCGACTTCCTGCCGGTTCGTCCGCTGGTCGACTCCGCGGTCCAGGGCGCGAAGACGCTGGCGCGCCATCTCGTCCGTCAGCGGGATCCCGCGAGCGCCGCGCGTGCAGTCGCCGGGCTGCTCGGCGCCGCGCTGCGCGGCCGTGATCCCTACGGCTGCGTGCCCGAGCTGATCGCGCGCGAGAGCGCCCTCGGTGTCCGCGCGTCGATCCAGGTGGCCGTCGCGCGTCGCCACCCTCGCGACGTCAACTACTCCGTCGAGGATCCGCGCGTCGCCGCCTACCTGCGCGTCGTGAGGGACTCGGGCTTCGACCTCTGCCTGCACGGCAGCTACCGCTCCACCGAGGCGCCGGGGTGGTACGAGGCGGAGGTCGAGCGGCTCGCGAGTGCGCTCGGCCGCCCCGAGGGCTCGCGCCAGCACTATCTCGCGTTCGACTACGACGCGCTGTTCCGCGCCCAGGAGCGCGCCGGGATCCGCTACGACATGTCGGTGGGCTACCCGGACCATCCCGGCCCCCGCGCCGGCTTCTCGTTCCCGTACTTCCCGTACTCCCTCGCCGAGGACCGACCCTACGACGTCGTCGAGATCGGGCTCGTGCTGATGGACGTGACCCTGCAGAGCTACCTGCGGCTCGATGCGCGCCGCGCCTGGGGCACGATCGAGGCCTGCCTCGCGGACCTGGCGGCCAAGGGCGGCGCCGCGTCGGTGGTCTGGCACCCGATCGTGTTCGGCAACGCGCGCGATCCGGGCTACGGCGAGCTCTGGTGGCGACTGGTCGACGCGGTCAGGGCGGCGGGCGGCGCCGCCACCGACGGGCGCACGGTGAACGCGTGGTGGCGCGCGCGTGCGTGCGCCTATCCGAGCTTCGCGCCGGCGGCGCGGGCGGCGTAGTCGTGGCCGCCGTGTTCATGGCTGCGTACACGAACTACCGGCGCGACCCGCGCGTTCGCCGCGAAGCCGAGGCGCTGGTCGAGGCGGGGCACGAGGTCACCTTCCTGGCCTGCCGACAGCCCGGCGAGCCCGACCACGAGCGGATCGCCGGGGTCGAGCTGCACAAGGTGGCCGGTGCGGGTCATGACCGGACGTCCGCGCTGGGCTACCTCTTCGGCTACGGGCGCTACTTCCTCGCGCTCGCGGCGCACCTGGCGCGTGCTCCGCGTCGCTACGACCTGATCCACGTCAACAACATGCCGGACTTCCTGGTGTTCGCGGCCTGGCTGCCGCGCCTGCTCGGCGTGCCCGTGATCCACGACGTCCACGACCTGATGCCCGAGCTGTACCAGGAGAAGTTCGGCGTGCCGGCGTCGCACTGGGTCGTACGTGCCGTCCGGCAGCAGGAACGCTGGGCCGGGCGCTTCGCCAGCGCCGTGCTGACCGTCGAGGCGCGATTGCGCGAGACGCTGGCGACCCGCGGCATGCCCGCGGACAAGATCCACGTGCTGATGAACCTTCCCGACGACCGGATCTTCGCACGGCGTCCGCCACCGCCGCCCAGGGCCCCGGGTGCGCCGTTCGTGCTCGTCTATCACGGCACGCTCGCGCGCCGGCTAGGACTCGACGTCGCGATCGAGGCCGTGGCCCGCCTGCGGCCGCGCATCCCGGAGATCGAACTGCGGATATTCGGTGCCGGCGAGGAGCGCGCCACCCTGATCGCGCTCGCGGCCGAGCTCGGACTCGGCGCGCACGTCACGTTCAGCGAGGGATTCGTGCCGGTCGAGCGCGTGCCGGCGCTGATCGCCGCTGCCGACTTGGGCGTGATCCCGCTGCGACGCTGCGCCGGCACCGACGTGATGCTGCCGACGAAGCTGCTCGAGTACGTGGCCGTCGGCATCCCCTGCGTCGTGCCCCGCACCCCGACCGTGGCGCGCTACTTCGATGCCGGGATGGTCGAGTTCTTCGCGGCCGAGGACGTCGACTCGCTGGCGGCCGCGATCCTGCGGCTGCACGCCTCGCCGGCGCGGCGGGCGGCGCTCGCCGAATGCGCCACGGAGCGCTTCGGTCGCCGCCACGCGTGGAGCGAGCACCGGAAATCGTACGTGCAGCTCGTGGAGGCGCTGCTGGCGCCGCGCGGGCGCACCTCGCTGCAGCCCACGTCGGAAGTCGAGCCCTCGAGGCGCACCGGGAGCTGACGATGCCAGGAGACAGCCGCATCACGGTCGTCGGTGGCGGTCGAATGGGACTGCCGCTCGCCTGCGCCTTCGCGAGCCGCGGCGCCGAGGTCACGGTCGCCGACGTGAACGCGGGCCTCGTCGCCAGGATCCACGCCGGCGCGTGCCCGTACGAGGAGCCGGAACTCGCCGCCCTGATGCGCGAACTGCACGTCGCCGGCCGGCTGCGTGCGACGACCCGCACCGCGGAGGCGGCGGCCGGTTCCGACGCCATCGTCGTGATCGTGCCGGCGCACCTGACGGCCGAGCGCGAGATCGATCTCGCGACGCTCGAGTCCGCGTCGGCGGACGTGGGTCGCGGCCTCCGTCCGGGAACGCTGGTCGTCTACGAGACGACCGTGACCGTCGGCGCGACGCGTCGCCGGCTCGTGCCGGTGCTGGAGGCGCGCAGCGGCCTCCGCGCGGGGCGCGACTTCCACGTCGCCTACAGTCCCGAGCGCGTCAAGGCGAATCTAGTGCTGCAGTGGCTCGGCACGACGCCGAAGGTGATCGGCGGTCTCGACGACGCGTCACGCGCGCGTGCCACCGCGTTCTACGCGCGTTTCCTCGGCGCGCCCGTCGACGACGTCGGCACGCTCGAGGCCGCGGAGATGACCAAGCTCGCCGGCATGCTGTACCGCGACGTCAACATCGCGCTCGCGAACGAGCTCGCGGCGTTCTGCGAGCTCGCCGGGATCGACTTCGAGCGCGTCCGGGTGGCCGCCAACGCGGACGGGGAGGGGAGCCTGCTGCTGGCGGGCATCGGCGTCGGCGGGCATTGCACGCCGGTGTATCCCTACTTCCTGACGCGCGAAGCGCGGCGGCTCGGGTTGCCGCAGCGGATCGCGGAGGCTGCACGCGAGATCAACGACGCGCAGCCCGGTCGTCACCTCGAGCGCGTCGCGGCCGGCTGGCGCCCGCTCCGGGGCGAACGCGTGCACCTGCTCGGACTCGGCTTCCGGCCGGGCGTGAAGGTGGACGTGCTGAGCCCGGCCTACGCCCTGCGCGATCACCTGCGGCGCGCCGGCGCCCACGTCACGATCGAAGATCCCTGCTACGCGGACGACGAACTGCGGCGGGCCGGCTTCGTGCCGGGCCGGGCGGTCGACGCCGCGCTCGTCGTGCTCAATACCGCGCACCCGCCGTTCCTGGCCCCGGATTTCGCGGGCTGGCGGCGAGCCGGTGTCGAGGTCGTGCTGGACGGCCGCAACGCCTGGCGACAGCAGGACGTCGAGGCCGCCGGGCTCCTCTACTTCGGCGTGGGGCGCCGCCCCGCGGAGCCCCTCGCGCGCAACTCGGGCGGCGATTCCGGCATCCGCTCACGCGACCTCGTCCCGCCCGGCGGCGAGCAGCGCGTCGCCACCGACGCGCAACACTGACGGAGAGCTCCGATGGGAACGCTGCAACTCGCGATGGACCACGCGTTCGACCGGCTCGGCGGCGCGGCGCGCTACCTGAAGCCGGCCGTCGTGGTCGCGTGGGCCGCTTGCCTGGTCGGCTGGGGTGCGGTGCTGGCGCTGCCGAACGAGTACGAGGCGGGTACGCGCGTCTTCGTCGACACGCGGACCGCCCTCTCGCCCGTACTGCGGGGGCTCGCGATCGAGGACGACGCGTCCGCATACCTGAATTTCGCACGGGAATCGCTCGTCGGCGAGGCGCGCCTGAACGCCGTCGTCGAGAAGGCGCGACTGGTCCCGCGGAACGCGACGGCGCTGGAGCGCGCGCGCGCGGTCTCGCACCTGCGCGAGACGGTCGACATCGAGGTTTCCGGCGACCGCGCGCAGCCGACCGGCGTGGTCTACACGATCCGGTACCGCGACCGTACGCCCGGGCGCAGCCTCGCGGTCGTCACGCTGCTGCTGGACGGCTTCGTCGAGGGCACGCTGGGCGGGAAGCGCGAGAGTTCCGCGACGGCCGAGGCGTTCCTGTCGACGCAGATCGCCGAAAGCGAGCGGCGGCTGCGCACGGCGGAGCAGCGCCTCGCCGACTTCAAGCAGCGCAACGTAGGCCTGATGCCGGGAACCGAGGGCAACTACTTCGTGCGCCTGCAGGACGAGTCGGATGCATTGCGCAAGGCGCAGGCCGCGCTGTCGTTCGCGACGGCACGGCGGGACGACATCGTCCGCCAGCAGCGGGGCGAGACGCCGTTCACCGCGGCGCGCACGGCTGCGGCCGGCGGTGGCGTGACCACGGCCGACACGCCCACGATGCTGGCCGAGGCACGGCGGAAGCTGAACGCGCTGCTGGTCCGCTACACGGAGAACCATCCGGGCGTGATCACCCTGCGGCAGGAGATCGCGGAACTGGAGCGCCAGCGGCAGCGGGAGGTCGCCGCGCTCCGCGACGGCGACCCGGAGGCCGTGCTCGCGAGCGGTGCCGGCGCGAACCCGGTCTACCAGAGCATCCAGCTCGCGATGAACGAGGCCGACATCAAGGTCGCCGAGCTCCGGAGCGAGATCGGCCAGCGCGAGCGCAGGATAGGCGAGCTGCGCGACCTGATGCGCTCGATGCCCGCGGTCGAAGCCGAGTTCGCACAGCTCAACCGCGACTACGAGTCCACCCGCGGCCAGCACGCCGCGCTCGTCGACCGGCTGCGGAAGGCGCAGCTGGGCCAGGACGCCGAAGCGCGCTCGAGCGTGCGCTTCGAGGTGATCGATCCGCCCGCAGCCGGCGTCGAGCCGGTCGCGCCGAACCGCGCCAAGCTCGTGCTCGCGGTGTTCCTCGCGGCGCTGCTGCTCGCCGCCGCGCTGCCGTACCTGCTGAACCGGCTACGGCCGGTGCTCTGCAGCGCGCGTGATATCACCGACGCGACGGGGCTGCCGCTCCTCGGCGAGATCTCGGTGATCGGCCTCGACTCGCAGCTCGCGGCCGCACGCCGGGGGCGTCGCCTCGTCGCCGGCGCCGCGATCGCGCTGGTGCTCGCCCTGGCGGGCGTGCTGGGCGTCGTGACCGGACCTGCGCTCGCCTGATCCGCGCGCCATGCCGTCGTGGGCACCGTCCCGGGCGTCGCCGATCACGCGGGCCGGCACGCCGGCCACGACGGCGTGATCGGGGACGTCGCGCGTCACCACCGCTCCCGCGCCGACGAGCGCGCCGACGCCGATGGTCACCCCGGCCACGATCGTCGCATTGGAGCCGATCGACGCCGTCCGCCGGACGAGCGTCGGCTCCACGGACCAGTCGGACTCGCCCTGCGGCGAGCCGTCGTCGTTCGTGGCGCGCGGCCGGCGATCGTTGGTGAACATCACGCCGTGCCCGACGAATACCTCGTCCTCGATCGTCACGCCCTCGCAGACGAATGTATGCGAGGAGATCTTGCAGCGCGCGCCGATCGTGGCGTTCTTCTGGATCTCGACGAACGCGCCTATGCGCGTGTCGTCGCCGATCCGGCAACCGTAGAGGTTGACCAGCGACGGGTGGTGGATCCTCACGTCGCGTCCCAGCGCGACGGTGTCGGCGATCGGCATCGTGACGCCTCCTGTTCCGTGGAGTCCGCGCTCGGGCGCGCGGCCGCGCCGCAGGGCGCACCGGTGGACTTTGCACGGTCCGTGCCGTGCGACGAGTCGGCTCCGGGGGACGGAGCGCGGAAATGCAGCGCGGGGCCGCGCCCAGCCGCGCCGAGTTCGCGGACCACGCGCTCGGCCAGCGCGAGCGCGGCCGTGAGGCCCGGCGACTCGATCCCGAACAGGTGCACGAGACCGGCGACGCCGTGCGCCGCGGGTCCGTCGATGCGGAAGTCCGCCGGGGGCAGGCCCGGCGCCTGCAGTTTCGCGCGGATGCCGACGAAATCGGGCACCAGGCGCTCCGGATCGATGCGCGGGTAGTAGCGGGCGATCGCCGCCGCGAACTCGGCGCGGCGGTCGCGGCCGAACTCGTAATCGCGGCGCGGGCTCCACTCGACGTCGGGCCCGAAGCGGACGCGGCCCGCGAGGTCGAGCGTCACGTGCGTGCCGAGGCCCGCGGATTCCGCCACCGGGTAGACGAGTCTCGCGAACGGGGCGCGTCCGCGCAGCGCATAGTAGTGTCCGCGCGCATGGTGGACCGCGGGGAAGTCGACGTCGGCATCGACCTCGATGCGGCGCGCGACGTCGATGGCGTCCAGGCCCGCCGAGTTCACGAACTCGCGGCAGTCGAGCTGCGTCGCCTCTGCGTCGTCGAGTGCGACGCGAAACCCGCTGCCGGTGCGCTCCGCGCGCGCGAAGCCGGTGCGTAGGACGACCTGGCCGCCGGCCGACTCGAGGTCGCCCTGCAATGCCAGCATCAGTTCGTGTACGTCGACGATCCCGGTCGTCGTGGAGTGGAGCGCGCCCACGCATCGCAACTCGGGTTCGAGGCGCGCGACCTGCGGGGGATCGAGCCAGTCGACGCGCCCGGCCCCGTTCGCCGCCGCGGTCGCCGCGTAGCGCTCGAGCGCGCCGATTTCCCCGGGCGTCGTCGCTACCACCAGTTTCCCGCAGCGACGGTGCGCGATGCCGCGCTCCCGGCAGTACTCGTACAGCAGCGCCTTGCCGCGCACGCAGGACTCGGCCTTCAGCGAGCCGGGGGTGTAGTAGAGGCCGGCGTGGATCACGCCCGAGTTCCGGCTGCTGGTCTCGCAGCCGATGCCGGCATGGCGCTCGAGCACGACGACCTCGCGCCCGGCCGCCGCGAGCGCGCGCGCGATCGCGAGGCCGACCACTCCTGCGCCGACGACGACGGTGTCCGTGTCCATGCGAGGACTCTAGCGGCCGCCGCGCGCGCGGGGCGCGGCGACCGGCCGGCGCTGCGGGTACACCGGCGGCCGCTCGTAAGGGCCTGCATGCACGCTGCCGCGCTGCGTCGCCGCCGCATGGCGGCCAGCGCGCTCGACCGCGACGAGGAAGAACAGCGTCCACACGAGGTGCGTGCCCTTGAAGGCCGCCTCGGTGTAGTTGAAGGCCAGGATCGCGAACAGGCACGCGATCCTGAAGTCGGCCAGTCCGAACTCCGGAGTCAACTGTGCACGGATGCGGCGGAAGGTATCGGCGATCACGACGGCCAGCAGGGCGATGCCGACGAAGCCGAGATTCAGCCACGTCTCGAGGTACCCGTTGTGCGCCTGGTTCGGGTGCCACCACCAGTGGTCCCAGAGCGTCTTCAGTCGGTCGCCGAGCCAGAAGCCCTCGAAGCCCGCGCCGAACAGCAGGTTGGGCTGCAGGGCGATCACGTCCGCCCACAGCGCCGTGCGGTCGGTCAGGGTCGGGTCGCGGCCGAGCGCCGCGATGACGCGCGCGTACGGATCGAAGAGCAACTCCGCGATGCCGGCGAGGACGACCGCAGCGACGACCCACGTGCCCAGCTTCGCCTTGTCCACCAGCCCGAATCTGAGCGCCAGCAGCGTGCCCGCGCCGATCGCCAGCGTCGCGAGCGAGGTGGCGCTGCGGGCGGAGTAGAGCAGCCAGCCGGCCAGCGCCAGGAACAGCAGGCTGAGCGCGATCTCGCGCCGCCGCTCCTGCCGCGCAGCGGCACCGGCGGCCAGCGCGTTCCACACGAAGAACAGCCCGGACACCATGCACAGGTAGCCGAGATCGTTCTTGGTCAGCCCGACGCCGTGGTTCGTCGGCTCGCCGGTCCAGGCGTTGTAGCCACGGCCGTACTCTGGCAGGTACTTGATCAGCAGTACCGACGCCGGCAGCAGCACGTACGCGCAGCGCTTCAGCACGATTCGCACGGCTTCCACGGGCCGTGGGTCGGTGAGCACGACCAGCGCCATCACCGGGTGCCCGAGCGCCTTGATCCAGCGCTTGAACGACGTGAACGGATACTCCGACCAGAGTACCGACGCGAGTCCGTAGAGCGCGAATACCGCCAGCCACCGGTTCGCCCGCCACAGCGCCGCCCAGTCGGGCCGTCGGCGCACGAGCACGACGATGCCGAGGACGATCAGCAGCCCGAAGCAGGCGGCGTCGACCGGGCTGCCGTCGCTGCCGGCGGCGTCCCCGCCGCCGCCGAGGCCCAGCCACTGCGAGACGAAGCGCGACCCGACGACCAGCAGCCAGAGCACGGGAATCCACAGGGCCGGGCTCGACTCGCGCAGCCGCGTGTCGCCGGCGAGCAGGGCGACGACGACGACGAGCGTGATCAGCATGGCGACGACAGTTGGCATCGGGTGGGCTCGTCCTAGCGCTCCGCGAGCACGTTCGCGTATGCGCCGGCCGTCAGCCGCGCGCCCGTGCTCCAGCCGTTCCGTTCGCGCGCAAGGGCCGCGATCCCCGCGCGACTCGCCGCACCCTCCCGGTAGAGAGGCCCCTCGAAGAAGGTTCTCAGCGCTCGCGCCAGATCCGCCGGATCGCGCGGGCGGCAGACGTGGCCGGTCGCACCTTCGACGACCTCGGCGGCGAGAGCGCCGACGTCGGTGACGATCACCGGTAGTCCGAATCCATAGGCCAGGAACAGCACGCCGCTCTGGAAGATCTCCGTGTACGGCAGCACGAGCACGTCCGCGGCCTCGAACCAGGCTTCGACGTCGGTGTCGGGCACGTGGCCGAGCGACACCCGCACGCGCGACCGCAAGGCCGCCCGGCCGAGAACGGGCTGCAAAGCGGACCAGTAGGCGTCGCAGCCCTCCTTGACCCGGCCGGCGACGAGCAGCAGCAGGTCGTCGAGTTCGGGCGCGAGCCGTTCGACCGCTCCCAGGAGGTATTCGAGGCCCTTGTAGGGCGCGATCTGCCCGAAGAACAGCACGGTCCGATGCGCCGGGTCGATGCCGAGCCGCCGGCGCGCCGCGTCGCGGCCGAGACCGGTGCGCGGCACGGCGTCGTTCACGCCGAACGGAATCACGCCGACGCGACCCGCCGGCACGCCGAACTCCTCGATCAGTTCCCGCTTCATCGGCTCCGTGTGCACGAACACGTGATCGCACAGCCGGTACTGGCACCGCAGCGTCAGCCGGTTCAGCGGGCCGTCGCATCCGTCGCGTCGGGCGCGGTTGACGTTGTGCGCGGTCAGCAGCACGCGGCGCCCGAGCATCCGGTACCACGCCATCAGCAGCGTGCGGTCGAACCACTCGACCTTGTTGTTCCACAGCACGTGGAACAGCCGGGGCTCGGCCCGGACCGCGTAGGCGAGCAGCCGTACGTAGTAGCGTGCCAGGCGCCAGACCTTCGCGGACCACTGGGCCGACGGGTCCTGATCGCCGCGCAGGTTCAGGAAACGGATTCGCGGGTCGCTGCGGACCTCGGGACGGTCGAGATCGTCGCTGCCGACGAAGTCCACGTGCACGCCGATGGCGGCGAGCGCGCATGCGAGCCCGCACGCGTAGTGCGGATCGTTGCCCGCCGTCAGCAGCGCGACGCGGAGTACGCGGTCGGTTGCCGTCGCCGCCGTGCGATGCTTCCAGGGCGCCGCATCGGTGGGCTGCAGGCTCATGCGCACTCCGCGTCGCACGCCCGGACCGGCGGTGCGAGCAGCAGCCTGTCGATCGCTTCCAGCGTGAGAACGACGTGGAGTGCGTGCACGCCGTCGCACTCGCCGCGCCGATGCGCCGCGGCGACCGCGGCGGGTGCGTCCCCACGCCAGAACCCGAGCCGCCGCACGCGCGGATCGTTCGCGACGGCCTCCACGTGGCCGGCGAGCTCGACCTGGAACCAGCGCCGGTACGAAAGAAACCTGTGCCGTCCGAGCAGGGACGTGCGGCGGAGCAGCGGCAGCAACGGGGCGATCGCGCGCAGGCGGCGCGGCAACTCGTCGCTGTCGACGTAGTCGAGCTTCGCCGTCAGGACCGCCGCTCCACGCCGCAGTCGCGCACGCAGCGCGCCGTCGCCGGCGCGAAGCCCGCCGTCGGTCGGGATCGCCGCGAGCGCGGGAGCGAGCGCCCGCACGACCTGGAGCGACGGCCCGGCGCTGAGCCGCGACTCCGGCGGCGCGCGGTACGCGAGGCGTACCAGTTCGTCGTCGAGGTACGGCGTGCGGCACGTCAGTTGCGATCGCGCGGCCGCCAGCGTGCCGTAGAGGTGCCAGGGGATCTCGCGGAAGGCGGCCGCGGTGACCGGATGTACGCGCCGTTCCTCGGGCGTCGCCTCCGCCAGCCGCGCCTCGAAGTCCGGCGCGACGAAACCCGCGGGCAGCGATCTCGGCTTCAGCGTCGACACGCCGCGCAGCACCTCGCTGCCGTAGTTGCCGGTCAGTCGGACCGGTGCCAGTTCGCGCGCGAGGCGACTGAGAGGCAGTTCGTGCGCGCCGGTCGCTCCCGCGCAGCCGTCGCTGATCTCGACGGCAGTGTCGACGTGCTCGCCGTACCGAGCTAGGAAGTCGGGCGCGAGCCGCAGCGTGTGGTGCTCGAGCCCGCACTCGGCCGCGACGCGACGGCCGATGCGAACGTCGAGGGTTTCGCCGACGGCGCCCGCGTAGGTGTAGCAGACCGGCCGGCGAGTGCCGGTACGCAGGCACGCCATGATCATCCGCGTGTCCAGTCCACCGGTGATCGAGATGCCGACCGCCCCGCCTTCCGCGCCGGCCTGTAGCGGCGCGCGGCGGCGCAGCGTCTCCGCAAGGTCCTCCGCGAAAGCCTTCGGCGTCGCGACCGGCAACGTCTCCCAGTCCTCCGGCCGAAACCAGCGCGTGCGTGCGAGGCGCCCGGACGCCTCGACGACCCACGCGGAACCGCCGGGCAGGAGGCGAACGTCGCGGAAGAGCGTCCGGCCGTCGCGGGTGCTGCCGTAGCGCAGGAACTGCGCGACCCCGAACTCGTCGAACGCGCGCAGTGCGGGCAGGACCCGCAGCAGCGCCTTGGCTTCGCTGGCGAACCACACGAGCCCGTCGCGCTCGTGCACGTACAGACGTTCGCTGCCGTAGCGGTCGTTGAACAGCACCGCACGCCCGCGCACCGGGTCGACCACGAGGCCGCAGTGGAGCCCGTTGAGCCCGTCCACGAACCCCGGACCGCGCGCCCGATAGCGTGCGAGCACCGCTGCGGGGTCGGTCGTGCCGCCGTCTGCCGTGGGCTTCGCTTCGCCGTCCGGCCGACACTCGCCCGCGAACAGCAGCCGCGCGCCGTCCGGCTCGCGGTGCAGGCAGGCGCGTTCGGCGAACGAGCCGCGGTGCGCCGTCCAGGCCGCGTGGACCCCGAGCGTGGGTGCGTGGAGCAGGCCCGACGCATGGAAGGGTTCGCGATGCAGCGCGCCCAGCATCGCGACCAGCGCGGTGCCGAGTACGGCGGGATCGCCGTGACCGAGAACTCCTGCGAGGCCCGGCACGGCGTCAGCCTCCGCGGGCCGTGCTCAGGCGTGGCACAGCGGCACCACGTCGACGTGCCGCTCGCCGGGCATCGGCACCCGCAGTGGGCACTCGGGCGTCGGCCAGCGCGTCCGATCTTCGTAGACGTACGGCTGGCATGCCTCCGGCAGGCGGTCGGAGCCGATGCGTTCGACGCGCGTGAAATGCCGCTCGTAGCGGTCGAAGTAGTCGAGGCCCGGCGCGCGGACGTGACCGAACTCGGCGGGATTGGGGGCGTGATACTCGACGGTCCGCACGCCGACGACGGGCACCGGCAGGATCGCGACGCCGCCGGGCCGCAGGATGCGCCGCACCTCCGCGAGCGCGCGATCGTCGTCGGGCACGTGCTCGAGTACGTGCGAGGCGAAGACGAGATCCCAGCTCGCGTCGTCGAACGGCAGCTTCTGCAGGTCGACGTGGTGGTCGACGCCGGGCGCATCGAGATCCGCGGTCTCATAGCGACCGAAGCGAGGCGGCAGCCGCGTCTCGAAGAACGGCTCGGGCGCAAAGTGCAGCATCGCGGCCGAGCGGGTGTCGAGTTGCGCGAACAGCCGCTCGAACACGAGCCACTGCGCGCGGTGCCGCTCGAGCGCGCCGCAGCGCGGGCATTTGGCGTGCCGTCGCCGACCGGTTGGCGCGTCCACGTCGCGGAACGGCCCCGAGTACCGGCAGACGGGACAGGTGAAGGTCGCCTTGTCGCGGTTGGCGAGCCGGAAGACCGGCAGCCTCAGCGCGTCGACCGCGCGTCGCACACGTTGCCTGTAGGTCACGTCGTTGCTCCCTGCGGTGGACGCCGCACTCGACGTGCGGCGTCGCGTGGTCGAACATCCCTTCGACCCCGCCGCGAAGCGTGCCCGCGGCGCGATCCGAGTCTCTGCCATCCGGTGCGCGAGTTCAAACGTGGCGCGGGCGGCGCGCGCTGCTCCGACGCCGGCCTCGCGTCGCGAACACTACGAACTCTTAATGTCGCCGATCGCATACGTTCGCGCGCTGGACCCTCGAGCGCCCCTGCTGTGTGATTCCCGCGCGTCGTCGATCCCGTTCGACGCGGACGCTGGCCACGCGATCCGCGTGCGTGCCGCTCGATCACTACTACTACACACGGGGCATCGTTCATGATTCACCGCTCGCTCTGCCGCCGACGCCTGGCGTCGCGCGGCGCCCTGTTCGCACTGCTGCTCTGCGTTGCCGCGCCGTCCGCGCAGGCCGCACCCTGGTCCGGAGTCGTCGATCCGGCGCGCGCCACCGATTGGTCCGGCGCAGGCGTGGCCGGCGGGATCCCGAGTCGCACGACCGTCTGCACGACGCTGAGCCCCGGCGCGACGGCGGCGCAGATCAACTCGGCGCTCGCCGGCTGTCCCGCCGGGCAGGTCGTCTCCCTGGCCGCGGGCACGTACAACCTCTCGGGCATGCTCACCGTCGCGCGCAGCAACGTGACGCTGCGCGGCGCCGGCGCCGACCGCACGAAGCTCGTGTTCACCGCGAGGGGCAACTGCGGCGGGACGCCGGCGGCCGTGTGCGTCAACGGGCCGTGGATCCAGGGCTGGAACAACGGCACGCCGCAGAACCTCGCGAACTGGACGGCGGGCTACGCGCAGGGCTCGCGGACGATCACGCTCAGCACCACCGCGAACCTGCAGCCGGGCTCCCGGATCATCCTCGAGCAGAGCGACGACGCGGCGGACTCCGCGGGCGTGTACGTCTGCGCGATGGCCGGCGTCTGCGGCTACACGGCGCCGAACGGCGACTACCGCGGCAACCGGCGGCAGCGGCAGATCGTCACCGTCGCCTCGGTCAGCGGCAGCCAGGTCACGCTCAACGAGCCCCTCCACATGCCGAACTGGCGCGCGAGCCAGGTGCCGGCCGCGCGCTGGACCTCGGGCGGCCTCCAGGGCGTCGGCATCGAGGATCTCTCGGTGCAGGTGCCGGGACCGCCGGTCCACAACGGCGGCAGCAACTTCGTGCTGTTCGGCGCCACGAACTCGTGGCTCGAGGGTGTGCGCTCGGTCCACGCCGAGCGGAACCACGTGACGATCTACCAGTCCGCGCGCATCACCGTGCGCGACTCCTATTTCTACGGGAGCAACTTCGCGCATTACACGAGCTACGGCATCGAGATCTATGCCGCCTCGAGCAGCAATCTGGTCGAGAACAACGTCTTCCAGCACGTCACCAACCCGGTGATCATCAACGACGGCGGCTCCGGCATGGTCGTCGGCTACAACTTCGCGATCGACAACTACCGGGTCAACCCGTCGAACCTGATGGTTGCGTTCTTCCAGGTGCACGCGCCGGGCGCCGGCATGAACCTGATCGAGGGCAACAGCGGCACGGCGGTGGCGGCCGACAACTGGTACGGCACCACCCACTTCATGACCTTCTTCCGCAACCACCTCTACGGGGACGTGTGCAGCGCTTACCTGTCGGGGTGTCCGACGAAGGACTCGCAGACCTGGGTCATGCAGATCGCCGCGTTCTCGCGCTTCTTCAACTTCGTCGGCAACGTGCTCGGCAGGACCGGCTACTACACGACCTACCAGCCGACCAGCTACACGCAGTGCGATCCGCGCACCATCTGGTGCCTCGGCTATTCCCACGCGAACGGCGGTCCGACCGACGCGCAGACGAAGCCGCGCGCCATGCGCTGGGGCAATTTCGACACGGTGACCGGCCAGGTCCGCTGGGATGCGACCGAGGTCCCGTCCGGGCTCGCGCAGTTCGCGAACGCCGTACCCGCGTCGCGACAGCTGCCGCCGTCCTTCTACCTGGCCGCGCGCCCGGCGTGGTTCGGCAATGCCCCGTATCCGGCCGTCGGGCCGGACGTCACGGGCGGTACCGTGACCGGCTACGCAGGCCTCGTGCACCGGATCCCCGCGCGCGCCTGCTGGGAGTCGCTCGCGACCGACCCGGCCTTCGGCTCGGCCTACGAGGGTGGGCAGGTGCGCGTCTTCAACGCCGACGCGTGCTACTACGGCACGCGGACGTCGCGGCCCAACCCGCCCACGAACGTGCAGGCGCGCTGATCGCGGCTCCGCGCAACGCTCTGCTCGAGTTGGTGACGGGGCGCTCACGGGGGCGCCCCGTCCACGACGCCACCGGACGTGCCGCGCGCCCGCGACCGACGCTGCACGGCGTACCAGCGGCCCCGAAGTGCCGCGAGCCCGCGCCGCACGCGGGGCGGCAGTCGCGCCGCGAGCCCGCGGTGCAGGCCGAGCGCGAGCGCGAGTCGCCCGCGCGCGTTCAGCGGCACCCAGCACCGTGCGTACTCGAGCCGCTCGAAGCCGTTGTGGCGCTTGAACTGCAGCAGCGAGTCGCCGCTGCCGCCGCCGTAGTCGAACCTGTCGTAGACGAGCAGGCGTGCGCCACGCGCGGACGCGACCGCGACCGACTTGGCGATCAGCGCGTTAGATACCGGGAGTTCGCGGCGCGACAGTCGCGCGATGATGTGCATCGTGTTGGCGGTGGCGCCTGCATAGACGAGCTTGACGAACCCGACGAGTTCGTCGCCCAGGTAGGCGCCGACGAACTCCGAGCGGTCCGGAAAGGTCTCGTGGATGCGCTGCAACTCCGCGAGACTCCTGCGGTAGTGCCAGAACGGCTTGCCCTGGCGTACGGGGCTCTCGTCGTAGATCTCCTGGATCCCGCGCAGCAGCACCTCGTCGAGCGGGACCACCCTCAGTGTCACGCCGGCGCGTTCGGCCTTGCGGACGAGCGCACGCGTCTTCGAGCCGATCTGCCGCGTCCACCAGTGGTCGTAGCCGCGCAGCTCGATCGCGGCGCAGTTCTCGGTCTCGCGCAAGTGCGCCGCGGGATCGGGGCCGTCCGGAGGCCGGCAGGGGAACGTGAACACGTCGGCGCCTGCCCGCGCGAGGCGCAGCGCCGCGGCGAGCCGGTCCACGCCCTCGAGGTCGGCGTACCACTCGTCGCGCAGTGCCGCGACCCGCACGAGCCGTCCCGTGACGACGACCTCGCGACCGTCGACGCGGACGGTGCGCAGGCGCCGC
Source organism: Steroidobacteraceae bacterium (assembly GCA_027531255.1). Lineage (GTDB taxonomy): Bacteria > Pseudomonadota > Gammaproteobacteria > Steroidobacterales > Steroidobacteraceae > JAPZRU01. Next base: position 250,134 of record JAPZRU010000007.1, read on the forward strand.
TCGCGGCCGCGGACCCGCACGAACGTCGTGCCGGCATCGAGGTGCGTCATCACGCGACCCTCGCCGCGCGCTGTTTGCGGACGATCGCGACCAGCTCGCCGCCGAGGCCGAAGGCCCGGCTCAGCGCGGCGGTGGTGCGGGAGGCGCGCGGCCCCAACGCGCGCGCGCCGAGCGCCAGCGTCTCGACGCGCAGCGTGAAGAAGGTCTCGGTGCCAGGGTAGGCCGCGAAGTGCCGCTCGAGATCCGAGAGCGTGTGGTGGCGCCAGGTCGAACTCCGCCGGCGCGGGTCGAGCGAGGTGTGGTAGTCGAAGATGCAGACGCCGCCCGGGCGCACGTAGTCGAGGAAGCGGTCGGTCACCCGCCGGTCCGCCGCGAAGTCGTCGCGGTTGTAGAGCGAGCAGGACCGCGCGAACGCGCAGTCGAACTCCTCGCGGCACGCGAGTTCCAGCGCATCGCCGACGGCGAACGACAGCCGCGACCCGCGGTACGTGGACCTCGCGCTGCGGATGCCGGCGGGGCTCAGGTCCACGCCGTGCGCCTCGCAGCCGAGGTCGTGGAACAGGGCGGTGAACTGGCCCTGGCCGCAGCCGAGATCGAGTACGCGTGCACCGGGCTCGAGGCCGGCCCGGCGTGCGAGGCTGCGCACGAACGGGCGATACAGCCAGTCGCGGTAGCCGAAGAAGTTCTCCGCGGCGTAGTGCGCGTCGTAGGCGGCGCCGAGCGTAGGATCTCGGGGTGCGTCCACCGGGGGCTCCTAGTGTCGTTGCCGGTGCGCCGCGCCCAGCGGCCCGTCGATCGGCGTGCCGAATTCCGCTGCCTGCGTGGACGGCACCCTCCGGAGTGCCTGCACCGAGCGTGTCGGTCCCGCCGCGCGGGCGCGCGCGAGCGCCCTGGACTCGTTGCGCCGCCCGAGTGCCGCGACCAGCCGCCGCCGCCACGCGCCGCCGTGGGCGCGCCACTGGCCGGCACCGAGGTGGACGCCGTGGTCGCCGAAGCGGCCCCACGTGCCGCGATCGCGCACGTCCGGCGGGAACAGCACGGTCACGGGATCGTCCTGCACGTACTCGGCCAGCGTGCGCGACGCCATGCCCGGACCCGTGGCGTAGATCACCGCGAGGTCGTCGCGCAGCAGTCGCGGCAGCGAGCGCGTGACCGCGTCGCGCCACGCGGGTTCGCGCTGAGCGCGCGCGCAGTTGCGGATCGTCGCCAGCAGGAAAGGGTGGCCCGGCACCGCGCCGAACGCGTAGTTGCCGATCTCCCAGTCCATCGCGTGCCGCCGGCGCAGGTAGTCCGTCCACGTGAGTCGCTCGAAGGGGAACACGCAGCGCTGTCCGAGCAGCCCGTCGAGGCTTTCGGCGAGCAGGACGTCGAAGTCGAAGTAGAAGCCGCCGAGGCCGTAGATCGCGAGGTAGCGGAAGAAGTCGTAGCGCTGGATCGGCCGCGGGAACGACTCGAACGTCGCGCGGTACTCGGGAAAGTTGCGGTCGAGGTACGCGCGCATGCCCGCGTCGTCGAACAGCCGATACTCGTAGCCGGGATTGAGGAGCCGCAGGTTCGTGGCCGCGGCGCGACCGAGCAGCGGCGGCTCGCCGCCGCCGCCCCAGATCTGGACGATGCGCCGGGGAATCACGCGCCGGTCCCGGCCGAGCCGGGCCTCGCGTAGCGGCTCCCGATCTCGCGTTCGGCGTGCACGGTACGGCCCGCGAGCGACGCAGGCAGCAGCGTCGCGAGCCAGCGTGCCAGCGACGTCGTGGTGAAGTCGGCGCGCAGCGCGTGGCCGTACTGCTCGCGCGCCCGTCGCGCGTCGCCGCGCGCCAGCCACGCGTTGCCCACCGCGCGGTGACTCTGGCCCAGCCGGCGCCGCACGAGCGCGCGTTCGCGCTGGCTCAGGGCCGCGCGCTCGAGGATCGCGGCATAGGCGGTCGCATAGCCGGTCGAGCGTGCGGCGCGGTCGGCTTGGCTCAGCTCCGAAAGGTGTGCCGCGCCGCTGTCGCGCAGGTGCACGTCGACCAGCACCTCGCGCCGTATCGAGACGGGCCCGCGCGCGGCCAGCAGCGCGAGCAGTTCGAGGTCCTCGGCGATGCGGAGTCGCTCGTCGAGCCCGCCGCAGGCGACGACCGCCTCGCGCCGCGCGAGCGTCGCCTGCAGGTACCAGTGCGAGTGGCCGAGCAGCGCGACCACGGGCGCCTCCAGCAGCACCGGCGCCGAGGACGACGCGTCGACGGTCAGTCGGAGGTCGTCGAGATGGCGCCGTCGCGTGCCGTCCGCCGCGACGATCGCCGAGTCGGTCACGTGCGCGACCGCGTCGGGGAACCGCGCGGCCGCCGCCATCTGTCGGGACAGGTACGCGGGGTGCCACGCGTCGTCGGAGTCCAGGAAGGCGAGCCACTCGCCGCGCGCGCGCGCGATGCCGGCGTTCCGTGCCGCACTGACGCCGCGGTTCGGCTGGTACAGGTAGATCACGCGGGCCCCGAAGGCGGCGACCACCTCGCGCGTGGCGTCGCGCGACCCGTCGTCGACCACGATGATCTCGACGGGCCCGAAGTCCTGCGCCAGCACGCTGTGGATCGCGTGGGGCAGGCAGGCGGCGCGATCGTACGTCGGCAGGATCACGCTGACGGCAGGCTGCTCGCCGCGTGGAGGGCAGCCGTGCCGCGCGGGCGATCGCCCGCGTGGGTCCTGCGGCGCATTCACTCGCCCGGCCTCGCGGCCGCTGCACGTGCGGCGGCCTTGTAGTCGTCGTAGCTGTCGCCACGCGCCGGTCCGGCACGCCGCACGCGCTGCAGCAGCCGATACGGTGCTCGCAGCGGTCCGTGCCGCCGCACGTAGGAGGCGGACTTCAGCAGCACCCGCCCGACGCCGGGCGGCAGGCCGGCCGATACGGCAGCCGCGAGTCCCGCGACGACCCCCAGAGGCGCCGACCGGGCACGCGCGAGCCTGCGCCCGTCGGCAAGCCGTGCCACGAACTCGCGCTCGAGCCGCGGGTGAACGCCACGCGACCAGCAGTCGATCAGGGCGAGTTCGAGCCGCTCGTCGTAGGCCGAGCTGGTCCGTTCGACGACCCGCGCCCACGGCAGATGCAGAGGCTCCGGCGTCGGTGGGCAGGCCCGTGGCACCGAGACCCGGTGCGTCGCGCCGACGGCGTGGAAGCAGTCGTCCACGTGGCGACGCCAGCCTTCTCCCGAGTGGGTCGAGGCCACCGCCTCGCGCAGGCGCGCGCCGACCCTCGCGCGCGCGGTCGGCGAGCGCACCAGTTCGAGGACGCTGGCGACGTAGCGATCCGGCGACGCCGGCCGCACGAGGCAGCTGTCGGTCGCGAGACCGTCGGTGCCGTAGGGCGGTGGGCTGGTCGCGGGTGCCAGCACCGCCGGGAGCCCGCACAGGCCGGCCTCGAGCAGCGCCGTCGTGGTGCCGAACGGAAAGCCTTCCACGTAGACGTCGGCGGCCGCCCGGAGACGCGCCATACCGTCGCGCGACACCACGCCGAGCGTCCGCAGGCGGTGTCCGGACTCTGCCGACGTGCGCGTCCAGCGTTCGTCGCCGTGGAACCCGGCCGCGAGCACGACCACGTCGTCCGCTTCGCGCAGCACCGTCCTGCACGCGGCGAGGAAGTCCTGGCCTTCGACCGGCAGGAACTTGTAGTACGCGCCGGCCGTCAGCAATACGACGGCGTCGGCCGGCAGGCCGAGTTCCCGGCGCACCGCCGCCCGGTCGAGCACCGGAGCGTCGCCCACCAGAGGGATCGGTACGCAGAGCGACTGCCGGGCACCGCGGTGTTCCCGGGTCCATTCGTCTTCGAGTTGCGATCCGCGGCAGTTCACCACCGCGTCGACCGTGGTCGCACCGGTCCAGAAGGCATGGGCTGCGTGGTTGACCAGCAGGACCGGCGGACCGCCGTCGACGCCGAGCGCCGTTCCGGCCACCACGTCGGACACGTCGACGTGGAGCACCACGAAATCGAAGTCGCGGCGTGCGAGCGTCCGCAGCCAGGTCGCCCTGCCTGCCAGCGTGGCTGCCCGAGGCGGCTCGTAGATCCTCCCGCCGGCTTCGGCGACCGCGTGGCACAGTTCCTCGGCAACCGGCACCTGCTGGTCCAGCAGGGCGATCGCGTGGCTGCGCGCGACGTCGGACCGCATCCAGCGCACCGCCATGGCGGTGTGCCCACCGGCCGGCAGCGCCTCGCTGAGGACGTGGAGCACCGCGGGTCTTCCGGAGCGCGCGGGGCTGGGATCCGGTGCGGGATCGACTGCCGCGTCGATGCGACGCGCAGCCGCCTGCAGGTTCCGCTCGATCGCCTGGCTGGTGAGCCGGCGCGACTGCCGCGAGAGCACGGCGGCCGCGATGCCGGTACACGCGAGTCCCGACGATACGGAGCCACGCAGGATGTGCTCGCGACCGATCGCCGCGAGCCATTCGGCGACCGCGTCCGACTCGTCCAGGCGGGCGGCCAGTCCGCGATCGTCCGCCCACCTCTCGCACGGCTTCACGAGCGAATCCCCGCATGCTCCGTGGTCATCGGCCGCGGACCCGTCGGAGCAGGGTGCGCGTCGCGGCTGCGAGCGTCGCCGCCAGCAGCAGCGCGCTCACGGTCGCCGCCGTCGTCGGCTCGAGCCAGCGCCACGCCGCGAAAGCGGCGGCCACCGCGAAACCCTGCAGCAGCAGCGTGCGGCGGGTCTGCGCGGACCAGCGGAATCCCGTCATGCGCCGTACGACCGGGTAGAGGACGGCGGCGTGCACCAGGTATGAGCCGAAGAGCGCGATCGCCGCGCCGACGGGACCGTGCCGCTGCACCAGCAGCCACGACAGCGCGACGTTGATCGTCGCCCAGGCGAGTTCGATCGCGACGAATGCGCCCGGCCTCGACTTCGCGACCACGACGAAGCCGACCGGCCACGTCACGATCCGCACCGCCATGCCGAGGCAGATCCAGCGCAGCGTCTCCGTCGCGGGCACGAACTCGGGGCTGTAGAGGAGGCCGAGCACCAACGGCGCGAGCGCGATCGTCGCGATCACGCCCGGCCCGCCGAGCAGAAGGCTCACCTGTGCCTGCTCGTCGACGAGCCGGTTCGCGGTCCCGTGGTCGCCGATCGCGCCGACCAGCCGCGGGTAGAAGTCCGAGCCCATCGCCTGCAGCACCAGGCCGACGTACAGGCCGCCGATCGTCCAGGCCGACTGGTACAGCCCCGCCATGGCCAGGCCGTCGTGCCGGATGACGATCAGCCGCACGAGCCAGGCCGCAGCCATCATCAGCGTCGCGCTCGCCAGGAATGCGACGCCCAGCCGGATCAGTGCGACGGATTCCCTCCGAAACCCGGTGCCCGACAGTGCGATCCGCCGGATCGGAACCTTGCGTGCGTACCACCACGACGTCATCAGGGAGGCCGCGGCGATAGCGACGATTGCCGGTGCGACGCCGTCGGTGCGCAGCCACCAGACGAGTGCCACGGCCGCCACCACGCCGAACGCCGTACCGTAGACGTTGAAGCGCGCGAGGTCGGCGATCCGGCGCGTGCCCTGCAGCAGGGCACCCTGGCCGTCGGACACGAGGCGCAGCAGCACCGCGAGCGACAGCAGCGCGACGGCACCGACGTGGGCGCCGTCACCGAAGGTCGCGCGGGCGACGAGCGGGCTCGCGGCGACCAGGACGGCCGCGCCGCACAGCCCGAGCGCCAGCGAGAGACGACGCAGCACCGTCGCCGTCGTCGCGATGCGCACTTCGTCGCCGCTCGCCACCGCCTCGGCGATCTGGCGCACGCCGCTGGCGTTCACGCCGAGGTCCGCGACGCTCCGGGCGAGGTCCGCGATCGCGGTCAGCGCGCCCATCAGGCCGAAACCCGCGGGCCCGAGCAGCACCGCCATCGCCTTCGTGCGGACCAGCCCGATCAGCAGCGCCACCGCCGACGTGCCGCCGATCAGCACCGTCGAGCGCAGGATCTCCACGTAGCTGCGCGACGCGGGTGCGCGGATCAGGACGCTCCGCGGCTCCGGCACCGGTTGCGAGGTGCTCATCTCGTGGCCGCCGGGGTCAGGCGAGGCCGCGCAGCGCGGCCGCAGGCGCGCACCAGCGCCTCGGCCACCTGCGCCTGCTCGTCCGCCGTCATGCCGGGAAACAGCGGCAGCAGGATGCATTCGTCCTGCGCGCGCTCCGACTGGTCGAGCGCGTGCCGCACGGGCAGGTCGGCATAGGCAGGCTCGCGGTGGCTGCACATGATGCCGCGCCGCGTGCTGACGCCCGCGTCGAGCAGCGACTGCATGACGCCGCGCTGCGCGATGCCCGGCGGCAGCCTTACGCAGAAGCTCTGCCAGTTGCTGCGCGCCCAGGCGGGTTCGTGCGGCAGCTCGAGGCCCGGCACGTCGCCGAGCAGCTCGCGATAGCGTGCGGCGAGCGCGCGCCGCTCGAGGACGAGGCCCGGCAACCGGCCGAGCTGAACGCGGCCGACCGCGGCCTGGATGTCCGTCATCCGGTAGTTGTAGCCGAGCGTCGGGTACGCCTCGAAGATCACGCGGGACGAGTCGTGGCGCACCGTGTCGGGCACGCTCATGGCGTGCTGGCGAAGGAGTCGGAACTTCGCATCCCAGTCCGCGCGCCGGGTCGTGAGCATGCCGCCGTCGCCCGTGCTGACGACCTTCCGTGGATGGAACGAGAAGCACGCAACGTCGCCGTGCGGCCGGCCGATGCGCTCCCAGCGGTCGTCGATCCGGATCTCGCTGCCGATCGCGCACGCCGCATCCTCGACGAGCGCCAGCCCGTGGCGACGGGCGATCGCCAGCAGCGCCGGCAGGTCGCACGGCATGCCCATCTGGTGCACGCACAGGATCGCGCGCGTGCGCGGCGTGAGCGCGGCCTCGAGCTGCGCCGCGTCCACGTTGAAGGTGCGCGGGTCGACGTCGACGAACACGGGTGTCGCGCCGCAGTAGCGCACGCTGTTCGCGGTCGCGACGTACGAGTGGCTGACCGTCACGACCTCGTCGCCGGGTTCGACGCCCGCGGCCAGCAGCGCGAGGTGCAGCGCAGTCGTGCAGTTCGACACGGCGCAGGCGTGCGCCGCCCCCACGAACGCGGCGAACTCCCGCTCGAACGCCGCGACCTCGGGCCCCTGGGTGATCCAGCCCGAGAGGATCGCGCGACGCGCGGCGTCGGCCTCCGGCTCACCCATCAGCGGTTTCGCGATCGGTATCATGGTACGACCAGCGCTTCCCGGTTCGCCTGCCACCACTCGCAGAGGCGCTCGAGGCCCACATCGAGACCGATCGACGCGCGGAACCCCAGCAGCCGCTCGGCCTTCGACACGTCTGCGAGCCGCCGCGACACCGCGTTGACGGCGCGCTCGGGCCCGAACTCCACGCCGAGGTCCGAGCCCATCGCCGCGAGCAGCGCCTCGGCGAGGCCGCGGAGGCTGGTCTCGCGGCCGCTCGCGACGTTGAAGACCTCGTCGCCGACGTCCGAGGCGAGGGCCATCACGTTCGCGCGCGCGACGTCGTCGACGTAGACGAAGTCCATGGTCTGGTGGCCGTCGCCGAGGATCAGCGGCGGCAGGCCGGCCTCGATCCGGTCCATCCAGCGGATCAGCACTTCCGTGTAGCGGCCGTGCAGGTCCATCCGGGGCCCGTACACGTTGAAGTAGCGCAGCGCGACGTAGGGCAGCCCGTACATCGCGTGGTATGCGCGCAGCAGGCCCTCGAGCATCGTCTTGGTGGCGCCGTACCAGGTGCGGTCGTTGTACGGATGGTGGTCCTCCGGCGTCGGGAACCGCTCCGCGAGCCCGTACACCGAGGCCGACGACGCGGCGATGATCTTGCGTACGCCCGCCCGCCGCGCCGCGTCGACCACGTTGAAGCTGCCGTCGCACATCACCTCGAGCGCCTCGCGCGGGTCGGCGGCGCAGGCGGTGATGCGGAGCGCTGCCATGTGGATCACGGCGTCCATGCCTTCGCTCGCACGGCGTACCGCCTCGGCGTCGCGAACGTCGCCGCGTACCAGCGTCACGCGCGGATCGGCGAGCGCGGCCTCGACGTTGGCGAGCGAGCCGCGCGCGAGGTTGTCGAGGATCACCACGCGCGCGGGGGCGTGGTCGCGCAGCAGCCGGTCGATGGTCGTCGAGCCGATCAGGCCGCAGCCGCCGGTGACGAGGATGTTCGCGCCGTCGATCTCCATGCCGCGCCCTCAGGGTTCGCCGTCGAGCCGCAGCACGGCCCCGACCGTCCTCGCTAGGATCGCGAGGTCCATCGGCAGCGACCAGTTCCGCGCGTAGCGCAGGTCCAGCCGCACCATCTCGTCGAACGACACGCGACTGCGTCCCTCGACCTGCCAGAGGCCGGTCAGTCCGGGACGCGCCTCCAGCACGCGCCGCAGGTGCCACGGCTGGTACTTCTCCGCTTCGTAGGGAATCGGCGGTCGCGGGCCGACCAGGCTCATGTCGCCCTTCAGCACGTTGAAGAGCTGCGGCAGCTCGTCGATGCTGGTGCGCCGCAGGAATCGGCCGACGGCCGTGACGCGCGGGTCGCCGCGGAGCTTGTACAGCGGACGGTGCGCGTCGCCCTGGTTGACGAGCTCGTGGCAGCCGCGGATGAGCGCGGCGACGTAGTCGCGGTGGACGCCGTCGTCCGCGTCGATCCGCATCGAGCGGAACTTGTAGAACACGAACGGCGTGCCGCGCCGACCCAGGCGCACCTGGCGGAAGATCGCCGGACCCGGGGAGGTCGCCTTGACCGCGAGCGCCGCCGCGACCATCACCGGCGCGAACGCGACGAGCAGCAGCAGCGCGCCGATCACGTCGAGGCAGCGCTTCAGCGCGAACTTCGACGGCGAGTGCCGGTGGTCCTCCTCGAGCAGGTAGTCGAGCGCCTCGCGCGAGACCTCGCACTCGGCCGCCAGCGATTCGAACAGCTGGTCGGGGTACGTGCCCGAAACGGTGGTGCAGCCGAGCCCGCCGGTCGGCGTAGCGATGCGCGCGACGAACGCCTGCCGGCCGGCCGCGTCCGTGTACGGCAGCAGCACGCCCAGCGCTGCCTCGCCGAGGAAGCCGACGCAGTCGGTCTCGCGCCGCGAGCGCTCGATCAGCTCCAGCACGGCGTCGACTGCGTCGGGCACGCCGCGCAGACCGCGCGGCAGTCGTATCGCCACCAGCGACAGGGGCGCGCGCGAGCGGTCCGAACGGCGCTTCTCGACCCGCAGCTGCTGGACGAAGCGCCGACGGGACATGGGGACGCGACGGGCGGTCGCGCGATCGTCCCCGCGCGGATCCTCGGGCGATCGGTCGTCGACCTGCCCCGGCGGGCGCTTGTCGGCGCGGACCGGCCTGGCGTCCGGGACCTGTAGCTTGGCGTTCGACACGACTCGAGCCCCTCCCTGGGCACAGCGCGTTGACCTGCGGCGGCGGCGTCAGCTGGCTACGGCGTTGCTCTGCCCCGGGTGCGAAACGAGGCGCCGGGCCGGATTGCCGGCGACGACTGCGTCGACGGGCACGCTCCGGATCACCGTGCTCCCGAGTCCGACGAGCGCGCGGTCGCCGATCTCGACACCGTCGATCAGCCGCGAGCCGCTGCCGACGTAGCAGTTGGCCCCGAGCCTCGCGCCACCCGCGATCGAGACGTTCGAGCCGACCAGCGTCCAGTCGCCGATCGTCGCGTCGTGGTGCACCACGGTGTTCGGCAGGATGCAGACGTGGTCGCCGATCACTGCGTTCGCGGTCACCACCACGCCCGCCATCAGCAGCACGTCGCTGCCCACGCTCGCGAGCGGCGAGACCCGTGCCGACGGGTGCACGACGCACGCATACCGCTCGCGCGGCAAGCCGAGACTCTCGATCGCGTCGCGGCGGCGGCGGAACGAGCGCGGGCTGCCCGGCACCGCGAGCACGCGCGCGTCCGCATGCTCGCGCAGCGCTTCCCGCCCGCGTACGGGGTGACCGAAACGCGACGTGCCCTGCTTCCCTGGCGTGTCGTCGACGAAGGCGACGAGCCGCCACGCCTCGCCGAGGCAGTCGAGCGCCTCGATCGCGTTGCCGTTGCACGGGAAGATCAGCAGCGGCGCGGCCGCCGTGCCCCCGTCGGTGCGCGCGTGCGACGGCATCAGTGCGTCCGGACGTCCGATCCGCCGGCGAAGTCCCGCAGCGCGTCCACGACCGCGGCGGCCTGCTCGGCCGCGAGTTCGGGAAACATCGGCAGCGACAGCACTTCCGTCGCGGCGCGTTCCGAGTGCGGGAAGTCGCCGGGCGCGTGGCCGAGGTCGGCGTGCGCGGGCTGCAGGTGCACGGGCACCGGGTAGTGGATGCCGGTCTGGATCCCGCGTGTCGCGAGCGCCGCGGCGCAGGCGTCGCGGTTCGGCGTGCGGATCGCGTAGACGTGGTAGACGTGCCGGTTGTACGCGCGTGCCGTCGGCGTGACGACGCCGCTGCCGTCGAGCTCGCGGTCGTAGCGCGCGGCCGCGGCCCGGCGCTGCTCGGTCCAGCGCTCGAGGTGCCGCAGCTTCACGCGCAGCACCGCGCCCTGGATGCCCTCGAGGCGGTAGTTGTAGCCCTGCATCACGTGGTGGTACTTCCGCTCCGCACCCCAGTCGCGCAGCATCCGCAGCGTGCGCGCGTGCGTCGGGTCGTCGGTCACGACCATGCCGCCCTCGCCGCACGCGCCGAGATTCTTGCCCGGATAGAAGCTGAAGCAGCCCATGTCGCCGAGGCTGCCGATGCGCCGCCCCTTGTACTCGGCGCCGTGCGCCTGCGCCGCGTCCTCGATCACGGAGAGCCCGTGGGCGCGTGCCATCTCGACGAGCGGATCCATGTCCGCGGCCTGGCCGTAGAGGTGCACCGGCAGGATCGCCTTCGTCCGTGGCGTCAGCGCGGCCTCGAGCCGGCGCGGGTCCATCGTCAGCGTCTCGGGATCGACGTCCACGAACACCGGCTTCGCGCCGGTGTAGCGGATCGCGGCGACCGTCGCGACGAAGGTGAACGGCACCGTGACGACTTCGTCGCCGGGCCCGACGCCCGCCGCCAGCAGCGCGAGGTGCAGTGCGCTCGTGCCGGTGTTGACCCCGATGCCGAATGCGGCGCCGGAATGCGCGGCGAACTCCGCCTCGAAGTGCGCCACTTCGCTGCCTAGCGTGAACTGGCACGACTCGAGCACGCCGAGTATCGCGGCGTCGATCTCCGGCTTGATGCCGGCATACTGCGACTTCAGGTCGACGAAGGGAATCACGACGGCGGCCTCCCTGGCTGTGCGTCGGACGATCGGAAGAGTGTGGTTCTAGAGCGCGGTGCGCTGCTCGAAGCCGCGATCCCCGCTGCGTCGCGGTGCGCGCGACTGGCGGCGGTCGCCGGAGCGTCGCTGCACGTACACGGCTTCGCCGCGGCCCCGCATCGAGTGCGTCGCCGCCTCGATCAGCTCGACGACGCGCAGGCCGAGACCGCCATCGGTGAGCGGCTGGCGGCCGGACTCGATGCACTCGACGAAGTGCCGGCCCTCGACCTGCAGCGCCTCGGTGGTCGGCAGCTTCGGCGCCCACATGTCGCCCGAGCGGTAGCCGACGCGCAGCTCGCGGATCTGCTGCGGGTCGTCGGTGAAGCTGATCCCCTTGTCGTAGATCTTCACCTTCTCGCTCGGCTCCATGTCGTCGTAGACGATCATCTTGCGGCTGCCGCCGATCAGGATCTGGCGCACCTTCACGGGTGCGAGCCAGCTGACGTTGGTGTGCGCGATGACGCCGGAGTCGTAGTACAGCGTGATGAACGCGAGGTTCTCCGGCGTGCCGGAGAAGTGGTTGACCCCGCTCGCCGACACCGCCACCGGGTGCTCGCCCAGCAGGTGGTCGAGGATCGCGAAGTCGTGCACGGCGAGGTCCGCGATGACGCTGACGTCGTGCTGGAACAGTCCCAGGTTCACGCGCGTCGAGTCGTAGTAGTAGATGGTGCCCAGCTCGCCCGCCCGCATGATCTCGCCCATCCGCTGCACCGCGCCGGTGTAGACGAACGTGTGGTCGACCAGCAGCACGCGGTTACTCTGCGCCGCCTCGGCGACCAGCAGGCGCGCCTGCTCCGCGGTCTCGGTCATCGGCTTCTCGAGCCAGAGGTGCTTGCCCGCGCGCAGTGCCGCGAGGCCGAGGTCGTGGTGCGTATGGACGGGCGTCGCCACCGCGATCGCGTCGATCGAGGGGTCGGCGAGGAGGTCCGCGTAGCGCGTCGTCGTGGTCACGCCGGGGAATCGCCGCGCGACGAGTTCGAGCTTGCGCGGATCGAGATCCGCGACGGCGGCGACCTGCGCGCCCGGCGTCTCGGCGAAGTTGCGCACCAGGTTAGGGCCCCAGTAGCCGTAGCCCGCCACACCGATCCTGATCACCTGCGTTCCCCTCCGGGTCTGCGCCCGTGCTGCGTGGTCTGCGTCCGGGTCGCCGTTCGTCCCCACCCGGACGACGAGAGCGACCGGTGAGATTGCGAACGACGCTCGATCGGTGCGCCGAGAGCGTCGCTGCAGGACGTTGCCGCTACGGCCCGTCGAGCGTTACGACGTTGCGTCGTGTTCGAGGCGACGATTTGTAGGGAAAGCGGGTGACGCGGTGTTGCGGAAGTCGGCGTCAAGCTCGGAGGCGCCGAAATCCAATTTGTGCGGCACGTTGGCGGCTCGAGGAGCCGGATGGGGCCGTCCGGGTCGCACCTCGCGTGCCGTCGGCGCCGCGTCGCGGCACCGGCGCCAGGCGACTTCGCCGCCCTGAAGGACGGCGCCGATTCCACGGCCGCGTTCCTCGCGGACTTCACGGCGCAGCAGGCGAGCCAGGTCGCGTCCGGCGCGCGAGATCAAGCAGCTGATCCAGGACAGCGCGGGCAAGGTCGAGGACGGCTCCCGACTCGTGGACGAGTCCGGACGCACGCTCGGCGAGATCGGCGCGAGCGTGAAGCGCGTGACCGACCTGATCGCCGACATCTCGTCCGCGTCGAACGAGCAGGCCGCCGGCGTCGAAGAGGTCAACCGCGTGATCGGCACGATGGACCGGGCCACGCAGCAGAACGCGGCGCTGGTCGAGCAGAGCGCGGCGGCCACCGAGGCGCTCAACGGCCACGCCCGTTCGCTCGCGGAACTGGTGGCGTTCTTCCGGCTGGGCACGGCCCAGCGCGGCGCGCCCGGTGCCCGCGGCAATGCTCGGGACGACGCGCCTGCCCGCTACAGCGTCTTCAACAGGTCGGACGCGCCGTTCCAGAACACCTGGATGCCGATGCAGAACAGCAGGAAGGCGGACAGCCGCACGATGATCGTCGTGCCCGTGCCGCCGACCGCGCGGGCGATCTTCCCGGAGTTCCGGTAGAGCAGCCACACGAGCAGCGCGAGCGCGATCGTCGCGAGCATCGTCTGCAGGACGAACCCGAGCCACGCCGCCTCGAAGCCCGCCGGCCGGCTGGCGCCGAGCGAGATCGCGACGGAGATCGTGCCGGGGCCGGTCGTGATCGGCATCGTCAGCGGATAGAAGGCCACGCGGCTCGGCGACACCGTCTCGCCCGTGGGCACGGTGCTCGCGGCCGCGCTCTTGCGCTGCTGGCGCTCGTCCGGCGCGCTCAGCAGCTGCCACGCGGACAGCGCGATCACGATGCCACCGGCGACCTTGAGCACCGGGATCGAGATCCCGAAGAACTGCAGCACGTACGCGCCCACGTACAGCGAGAACGTGACGATCGCGAACGCGTAGATCGCGACCCAGCGCGCGATCCGCTTGCGCAGGCGCGGGTCGTAATCCTGCGTGGCGCCGAAGAAGATGAACGCGCCGCCGAGCGGGTTCACGATCGAGAACAGCGCGGTGAACGCGAGCAGGAAGGTCGCGTACGAGCCGGGGGTGACTTCGGGCATGGGCGCATGATCGCCCGCCGACGGGGCGAGGCCAAGCGCGCGGCGCAGGAGCGGCGCCGAAGCGGCTGCCAGGCCTCCGGCAGGGCCCGCACGGCCGCCGCGAGCGCCTGGCGCACGGAGCGCTCCGGGTAGTCGAGGTCCTGCCCGATGGCGAGGACGGCTCCCCTGTCGCGCTCGAGCGTGTTCACGACGTCGCGCCCGGACCGCGGCGCGTTCGCGGCGCGTGCGGCCCGAAATGCACGGGGCCGCCCGCAGGCGGCCCCGTGCATCGCGCGCTGCGGTCCGCGCGTCAGATCAGGTCCTTGACGCCGTCGCGCTCCTCGCGAAGCTCCTTGTCGGTCGCCATCATGCGCGCGCGCGAGAACTCGTTGATATCGAGCCCCTGCACGATCTCGTACTTCCCGCCCTTGCAGACCACCGGGTAGGAGTACATCACGCCCTCGGGAATCCCATAGCTGCCGTCGGACGGGATTCCCATCGACACCCAGTCGTTCGCCGGGCTGCCGAGCACCCAGTCGCGCACGTGGTCGATCGCGGCCGAGGCCGCGCTCGCCGCGGACGATGCGCCGCGCGCCTTGATGATCGCCGCGCCGCGCTGCTGCACGGTCGGAATGAACGTGTCGGCGTACCAGGACTGGTCCACGAGCGACAGCGCCGGCTTGCCCGCGACGGTGCAGTGGTGCAGGTCCGGGTACTGCGTCGCCGAGTGGTTGCCCCAGATGATCGCCTTCCGGATCTCGTTGAAGTGAACGCCCGTCTTCTCGGACAGCTGCGACAGCGCGCGGTTGTGGTCGAGGCGCGTCATCGCCGTGAACTGCCTCGGGTCCAGCGACTTCGCGTTGCGGCTCGCGATCAGGGCGTTGGTGTTCGCGGGATTGCCGACGACGAGCACGCGGATGTCGCGCGCGGCCACTTCGTCGATCGCCTTGCCCTGCGCGGAGAAGATCTGCGCGTTCGCGAGCAGCAGGTCCTTGCGCTCCATGCCGGGACCGCGCGGCCGCGCGCCGACGAGCAGGCCCACGTTGCTGTCCCTGAACGCGACCTTCGCGTCGTCGGTGGCGACGACCTTGTTCAGCGTCGGGAACGCGCAGTCGTTCAGTTCCATCACCACGCCGGAAAGCTGGGGCAGTGCCGGCGTGATCTCGAGCAGGTGCAGGTTGATCGGCTGATCGGGTCCGAGCATCGCGCCCGACGCGACGCGGAACGCGAGCGCATAGCCGATCTGACCGGCAGCGCCGGTGATGGTGACGGTGACTGGCTTCTTCATCGATGACTCCGTGGACGCCGAAAGCGAACGCGCGCGGGCCGGGGCGAGGTGCCGGCAGAGCGGGTGCCCGGAAAAAGGCGCGGCATTCTAGCAGGGGCGGTCCCGCGGCCGGCCGAAGCGGAGTGCCGGCGTGAAGGGCGTCGTGTCGAGCGTCGTGCCCGCCTCGAGGTCGTGGGGCGCGGTGATTCCGGCCTTGGCTGTTATAGCCGACCGACACACGAGAGCGAGAAAGCACCGAGCTTCGCAATCCGCGCACCTCGGAAGACGCCGCGGCCGAGGGGCTCCGGAGTAATTCAAGCTGCTGATTTATATGGGTAAGAACTGCAGGACCGGCAGGCCTGCAAAAAGGGCTTGCGTTCGTGTTGGTGGTGTAGTTATCTACAACACCAATGTTGTACATCACCTCCCGGGCGGGAGGTGGCCCACACCGGAGGCGGGAGCCTCCGCCGAGTCAGAGGAAGGAGAAAGTCATGTTCGGTCGCATCGTACGCAAGTTCGCGGTGGCGTCGGGTCTGGTGGCCGTGGCGGGCGTCGCGGCGGCGGGTGCGCTGGGTTTCGGCGAGCTCCCGCGTGGGTACGCCGAGATCGAGCTGCTCGACAACCAGGCGATGCTGCAGCAGGACCTGGGCGAGATCGTGGTCCGCGCCTCGCGCGAGGACCTGCCGGAAGTGATGGTGGCGGCCAAGAGCGCGCTGCCGGCGTACGGCGTGTTGGCCGACATCACGGTGCCCGCCAGGCGCTCTGCGCCGCGGGTCGTGGAGTTCAGCCTGCTGGCCGGTGTGCTCCAGAGTGCGCTGGTACAGTAGTCCGGTACATCGGCAGATCACTGATGACGATTGCCGCGACGAACCACGCCAGCGAGTTCTCCATGGACGCCAACTGGAACGACAGCCAACCGATCTATCGCCAGCTGCGGGATCGCGTGGTGGCGATGATCCTGGAAGGCTCGCTCAAGGAGGGGGACGCGCTGCCGTCGGTGCGCAACGTCGCCGCGGACTTCCGGCTGAATCCGCTCACGGTCCTGAAGGGCTACCAGCAGCTGGTCGACGAGCAGCTGGTCGAGAAGCGCCGCGGCCGCGGCATGTACGTAGCGGAAGGCGCCCAGCGCGCGCTGCTGAAGGGCGAGCGCCAGAAGTTCCTCGAGGATGAGTGGCCCCGGGTGTACGCGACGATCCAGCGGCTCGGCCTGTCGGCCGCGGAGCTG
The DNA here is from genome assembly GCA_027531255.1 of Steroidobacteraceae bacterium. Lineage (GTDB taxonomy): Bacteria > Pseudomonadota > Gammaproteobacteria > Steroidobacterales > Steroidobacteraceae > JAPZRU01. The sequence goes on from JAPZRU010000007.1 coordinate 266,429, forward strand.
CTCGCGGTGCCGCCGGCCGCCAGTCCCGCGCCGCGTGCCGACGCGCAGTCCCGCGCCGCGGGCGCGCCGCCCGCCGGCCCGCGCGTCGACGCGCCGGGCGACGACGACTACGCCGATTTCGACGAGCCGAACGCCTGAGCGTCCGGCCCACCGAACCACCACGAGGAGCCACAGAGTGGCCACGCTGATTGAAGCACGGGGACTCACCAAGGCCTACGGCGCGAAGCGCGCGCTGGACGGCGCCACGTTCACCGTCGAGTCCGGTCGCATCGTCGGGCTGATCGGTCCGAACGGCGCCGGCAAGACCACCGCGCTGAAGGCCATCCTCGGCCTCGCGCGTTGCGAAGGCGAGTTGCGCGTACTCGGGCTCGATCCGTACGCGGATCGGGCGAAGCTGATGCAGCAGGTCTCGTTCATCGCCGACGTCGCGGTGCTGCCGCGCTGGCTGAAGGTGCAGCAGGCGGTGGACTTCGTCCGCGGCGTGCACCCGCGCTTCCGCCCGGACCGCTGCGAGCAGTTCCTCGCCCGCACGAACATCGACCGCCGCTCCAAGGTCAAGGAACTGTCGAAAGGCATGATCACGCAGCTGCATCTCGCGCTCGTGATGGCCATCGACGCGAGGCTGCTGGTGCTCGACGAGCCGACCCTGGGCCTCGACATCCTGTCGCGCAAGCAGTTCTACGACTCGCTTCTGAACGACTACATGGACGACGAGCGCACGATCCTCGTCACCACGCACCAGGTCGAGGAGATCGAGAACATCCTCACCGACCTGCTGTTCATCGACCGAGGCCGCATCGTGCTCGACACGCCGATGGAGTCGATCCCGGAGAAGTGGCTGCAGCTGGTGGTCGCGCCGGACCGCGCGGGCGCCGCGCGCGAACTCAAGCCGCTGACCGAGCGCCAGCTGCTCGGCCGGCACGTGTTCCTCTACGAAGGGGCGGATCCCGACGCGCTCGAGCGCCTGGGCGAGGTCCGTCAGCCGTCGATCGCGGACCTCTTCGTCGCGAAGATCCAGGGAGGTCTGGCATGAACTCGTCGTTCGCCTGGCTGATTCGCCGGGAACTGTGGGAGAGCCGCGCCGTGTGGGTCGCGCCGGCGATCTGCGGTGCCATCCTGATCATCGCGACGCTGATCGGCGGCCTGCAGGTCGGCGAGGTGCGCATCGCCAACCTCGCGGACCCGGCAGTCGCGGCGAAGATCGAAGCGCTCGGCGGCGACGCGATCCCGCGCCTGTCCCGCCTGCTGCTGCTCGCGATCGCGGTGCCGTTCTACATCACGGTGATGTTCACGCAGTTCTTCTACGCGCTCGACGCGCTGTCGAGCGACCGTCGCGACCGCAGCGTGCTGTTCTGGAAGTCGATGCCGGTCTCCGACGCCGCCACGGTCGGCTCCAAGTTCGCGGTCGCGGTGCTGGTGATCCCGCTGGTGGCGCTCGCGGCTGCGCTGCTCTCGCAGGTCGTGCTGTCCTCGATGGTCGCACTGAAGCTCTCCGGCACGGAGCTGGAGTTCACACAGCACCTCTGGACGGCCGGCACCTGGCTGCCCGCGATCGGCGCCACGCTCTACGGCGCGCTGGCCGTGATCCTCTGGAGCGTGCCGCTGGTCGGGTGGCTGCTGCTGGTATCCGCCGTCGTGCCGCGCTCGCCGTTCCTGTGGGCGGTGCTGCCGCCGCTGGCGGTCGCCCTGGTCGAGGACGTGCTGTTCGACAGTAGCTACTTCATCCACCTGATCGCCGAGCGCACGCTGGGCGTGTTCGCCGCCGCCTTCTCGGGCACCGAGCAGGTCGGTGCGACGGTGAGGATCGGCCCCGAGGACGGGCTGCCGCCGCGGGTCGAGCACCTCATGCAGCCGGTCGAGTTCCTGACCAGCGCCGACCTGCTGGGCGGCCTCGTGGTCGGCGCGCTGCTCGTCGCCGGCGCGATCTGGGCGCGGCGCTACCGCGACGACAACGGCTGAGCGGACGCGGTAGCCGCGCCGAGGCGCGACGCCTTAACATCCGCGCATGTCGAAGCCACTCCGCGCGGCGAATTCCGCCGCCCTGCCTCGCCCGGCGAGCAGCCCGCCCCGGGTCCTCGCCGCGGTCACCGCCGCGATCGCCACCCTCGGGCTCGCGGCATGCGCCGGGCCCGCCCGGGCGCCGGACGTCCGCACCGAAGCGGCGCCCGGCGTCTCGGTCGCCTCGCGCGCCACGTTCGCCTGGGAAGAGTCCGGCGTCTCGTGGCAGAGCGAGGGACCGCCGGCGGTCGCGGCCGAACTGCGCGCACTCGTGCGCGAGGCCGTGGTGAGCGAACTCGTGAAGCGCGGTTACGCCGAAGGCGGCGACACGCCGGACTTCCGCGTCGGCTTCCACGTCACGATCAAGGACCTGCCCTCGAAGGACCTGTGCACGGTGCGCACGCACGTGTTCGGCGCGTACACGCACCGCGACGTCGAGGTCTGTCGTGTGCACGACGCCGCCGGCTCGCGCGAGTACCGCAAGGGCACGCTCGTCGTGTTCGTCATCGACCGCGAGACGGGCGTGCTGCTGTGGCAGGGTGTCGCGGAGGGCACCGCCGGGTCCCCGGCCGAGGCGCGCTCGCGCGTGAAGGCGGCCATCGGCCGGATGTTCCTCGACTTTCCCGCGCGCGGCACCGAAGGATGATCGGCAGCTCGCGTGTCCGCGCGGCGTTCGGCGCCATGCTCGTCCTGTCCGGTGCGCCGGCCCTGGCGGATTCCGCACCGCCCGCGTCGTTCGCCGCGGTGCCGGTCGGCGCGCCGCTCGTGGTCCGTGACCAGAATCCGCTGATCCGCGGTGCATACCTGCCCCTGCCGGTCGCGCCGTTCGACGCGGACGGCTGGTCGGTGCAGGCCACGCTGAACTGGAGCAACACGGTCAACGCGGGCCTGCGCGCGAACGAGAGCTTCCTCGTCGATGCGGAGAGCCTCGAGCTCGGTCTCGTTCTGCTCGGCCGCGTCGGCGAGTGGCGCGTGCGCGCGGGCGTACCCGTGACGTACCGCGACGCCGGCGTGCTCGACGGCTTCATCGACGGCTGGCACGACCTGTTCGGCCTGCCGGAAGGCATTCGCCCGCAGCGGCCCAAGGACGCCTACGCCGTGTTCTACGAGCGGCTCGGCACCGTCGAGGTGGACGCACCGTCGGGCACCGCGCTCGGCGACGTGCAGCTCGAGGCGGGACGCGTGCTGCGCGCGAGCGAGCGCGGCGAACTCTCCGCCTGGGTCGGCGTCGAACTGCCGACGGGTCGGCGCTCCCGCCTGACCGGCAACGGCGGCGTGGACGCCAGCGCGTGGCTCGCGGGACGCCGGCAGCTCAGCCCCCTGGTTGCCGTGACCGGGCAGATCGGCGCGGTGGCGCTCGGCGGCGACGAGCCGGTGCCGCTGCGCTCGACCGGCGCGTTCGGCACCGTGACGCTCGGCTGGCAGGTGCTGCCGTCGTTCGAGGCGATCGCGCAGCTCGACGCGCACTCCGCGCTCGCGGACGACTCGAGTCTACGGTTCCTGCAGGCGGCGACGCTGCTGACGCTCGGCGGTCGCATCCGCGCCGCGAGCGGCTGGTCTTTCGAAGCGGGCGTCACGGAGGACATCGCCGTGGACCGCTCGCCCGACGTCACCTTCCACTTCGGCCTCACTTTCCGCTGAGTTCGAGGTCCACCGGATGGCGAAGATCCTGGTTCCGTACTACAGCACCTACGGGCACGTGGAGCGCATGGCGTAGGCCGTTGCCGAAGGCGGGCGCGAAGCTCGACCAGGGCGCGCTGGTCGGCAAGGTCGGCAGCGCGTTCGTGTCCGCGGGCACCGGCGGCGGCAACGAGTCCAACGCGCTGTCGTTCCGCAACACGCTGCTCCATCACGGCATGGTGATCGTCGGCCTGCCGTACTCGTGCCCGCCGCTTGATCGACCTCTCCGTCGGGAAGGGTGGCTCGCCCTCTGGCGCAGACACCATCGCGGGCCCGGACGGCTCGCGCCAGCCTGACGAGAACGAGCTCGCGCAGGCCCGCTTCCAGGGCTGCCACGTCGCGACCATCGCCGCGAAGCTGTCCGGCGAGGAGCCCGAAACTGGGCCTGAGTCCGTTCTCCACCCGGTGGAAAACGGGGTAGGCCCCCTTTTCGCTGCTTCCTAGAGCCTCACGCCCTCGACGATCGCCGCGTTCGCCTCCCGCGCCTTCGCACGCGCCTCTTCGACGCTCGCGCCGAGCGCCAGCGCGACGCCCATCCGCCGGTGCCCACGCACCTCGGGCTTGCCGAACAGTCGCAGCTGCGTGTCCGGCTGCGTCAGCGCGCGCTGGACGTGGGTGAACTCGACGCGGTCCGAATCGCCCTCGACCAGGATCGCGCACGACGCGCTCGCCCCGTGCTGCCTGATCGCGGGGATCGGCAGCCCCAGGATCGCGCGCACGTGCAGCGCGAACTCGGACAGGTCCTGGGAGATCAGCGTGACGAGCCCCGTGTCGTGCGGCCGCGGCGAGACCTCGCTGAACCACACGTCGTCGCCCTTCACGAACAGTTCGACGCCGAACAGGCCGAGCCCGCCGAGCTCGCCCGTCACCGCCTTCGCGATCCGCTGCGATTCCGCGAGCGCCGCCGCCGACATCGGCTGCGGTTGCCACGACTCGCGGTAGTCGCCGTCGATCTGCAGGTGCCCGATCGGCGCGCAGAAGCTCGTCGTGGGCTGGCCGTCCGCGAGGTGCCGCACCGTCAGCAGCGTGATCTCGTAGTCGAACTCGACGAAGCCCTCGACGATCACGCGGCCCGCGCCGGCGCGGCCGCCGGCCTGCGCGTACTCCCACGCGCGCGTCGCGTCCGCAGGCGAGCGCACGACGCTCTGCCCCTTGCCCGACGAGCTCATCACCGGCTTCACGACGCACGGCGTGCCGATCGCCGCGATCGCGTCCCGGTACTCCTGCTCCGAGCCCGCGAACCGGTAGAGCGACGTGCGGAGCCCCAGCGTTTCCGCCGCGAGCCGGCGGATGCCCTCGCGATCCATGGTCAGCCGCGCGGCACGCGCGGTCGGGATCACGTTCCAGCCCTCGGCCTCGAGCTTCACGAGTTCGGCGGTCGCGATCGCCTCGATCTCGGGCACCACGCAGTGGGGACGCTCGCGCTCGATCAGTTCGCGCAGCTTCGCGGCGTCGAGCATGGGAATGACGTGCGAGCGGTGCGCGACCTGCATGGCCGGCGCGTTCGCGTAGCGATCGACGGCGATCACCTCGACGCCGAGACGCTGCGCCTCGATCGCCACCTCCTTGCCGAGTTCGCCGCTGCCGAGCAGCATCAGGCGCGTGGCGGTGGGCGAGCACGGAGTGCCGAGCATGGTGCCGCCGGTGGCGCGGGGCGGGGGAGTGGACATCGTTGCACGACCTCTGGAACTGCGAGCCGCCTCCCATTCTAGAGAAGCCACGGGCGTCTCGCGGGTTGCGATCGTCGCCGGGCAGGCGGCAGACTGCGCGACCCGTCGCGGAGCCGCCAGGCTGCCGGAGGCCCGGATGACTGCACGCGAAACCCGCGGCGCTGCCCCGCCGCTGGCGGCGGCGCTGAGGAGCGCGGCGCTCGCCCTCGGCGCCCTCGCAGGCGGCGTTGCGGCCGCCGCGAGCCCGGCGGGGGCCGCGCCCGCTGGCGTCGGGGCCGCCGCGTCCGCCGCCGCGACCCGCACCGGCCCCACGCCGCCGGTGCTCCCCGCACCGTTCGCGACACCGTCCGCCACGAAGTTCTCGAAGGTCGTCGGCTGGCCCGAGGGCGTCACGCCGCAGGCGCCTGCCGGGTTCGCCGTGAAGGCGTTCGCGCGCGGCCTCGACAACCCGCGCAACCTGCTCGTGCTGCCGAACGGCGACGTGCTCGTCGCCGAGTCGCGCACCGTGCGCTCGCCGGAGCGCAACTCGCAGTTGCCGCCGGAAGTCCGCGCACGCCTCGACACGCGCCCGAGCGCGAACCGCATCACCCTGCTGCGCGACACCGACCGCGACGGCGTCGCGGACGTGCGCACCGTGCTGCTCGAGGGGCTGAACCAGCCGTTCGGCATGGCGGTCCGGCGCGACCGCCTGTACGTCGCCAACACCGACGCTGTGATCTCGTGCCCGTTCTTCGTCGGCACCGCGCACGTCAAGGGTGGCTGTCGTCCGCTGTTCGACCTGCCCGCCGGCGGCTACGAAAACCACTGGACACGCAACCTCGCCTTCAGTGCCGACGAGGCGCAGTTGTTCGTCGCCGTCGGCTCCGCGACGAACGTCGACGAGGAGCGCATCGACGGGAAGGATCCGCGCCGCGCCGCGATCCTGGCCGCGCGCCCGGACGGCAAGGACGTCCAGGTGTTCGCTTCCGGCCTGCGCAATCCCGTCGGTCTCGCGATCGAGCCGGTCACCGGTCGTCTCTGGACCACGGTGAACGAGCGCGACGGGCTCGGCGACGATCTCGTGCCGGACTTCATGACCGCCGTGCGCCGCGGCGCGTTCTACGGCTGGCCCTACTCGTACTTCGGCGTGCACGAGGACCCGCGACGCAAGGGCGAGCGGCCCGACCTCGTCGCGAAGGCGGTGGTGCCGGACTTCGCGTTCGACGCGCACACCGCTTCGCTCGGCCTCGCCTTCTACCGGCGCGACACGTTCCCGAAGCGCTACCGCGGCGGCGCGTTCGTCGCGCAGCGCGGCTCGTGGAACCGCTCCGGCTTCGCCGGCTACCGGGTGGTGTTCGTGCCGTTCGCGAACGGCCGACCGAGCGGCGACGAGGAGGATTTCCTGACCGGCTTCGTGAAGGATGCGCAGGCGGGCGAGGTGTACGGCCGCCCGGCGGGCGTCGCCGCGGGCAAGGACGGCGCACTGCTCGTCGCGGACGACGCCGGCGACACCGTGTGGCACGTGCAGACGACGTGCAAGGCGTGCCTGCCCGATCCGGAACCGGCGAGGCGCACGCGATGAGATCACCCGGTCGAAGCGCCCACGTACCGCGCGTGCCCGACCGCCCGAACCGCGGCGGAGTCGGCCGCGGCGGCATGGCCCGCCGCCCGTGAGCCGCGCTCGCGGCACCGTCGCGATCGTCGGCATCGCCGATACGCCGGTCGGCGTCGTGCCCCGGCCGGGCGCCACCGGGCTCTGCATCGACGCGATCCTCGGCGCACTCGCCGACGCCGGGCTGCCGAAGGATGCGGTGGACGGGCTGGTCACGCTGAATCCGACCGCCGAGCCCTACACCTACCACGCCGAGGCGATCGCCGAGTCGCTCGGGCTGGCGCCGAGCTGGTGCTGGTCCACGCTGACCGGCGGCAGCAGCGCGATCGGCGCGCTGCAGCAGGCCGTGCACGCGATCGACGCCGGCGCGTGCGAGGTGGTCGTGATCGCGATGGCGGACAGCCTGCGCTCCGGTCTGACGCGCGAGGCGGCGGTCGCGATGCAGGCTTCCACGGGACACCCGCAGTTCGAGCGGCCGTACGGTGCCCCGGTGGTCGCGCACTACGCGCTGATCGCGCGGGCTCACATGCACGAGTACGGCACGACGCCCGAACAGTTCGCGGCCGTCGCTGTCGCGACGCGCGCGCACGCGGCGCGCAATCCGGCGGCCCAGATGCGCACGCCGATCGCCGTGGACGACGTGCTCGCCTCGCGACCGATCGCGGATCCCCTGAAGCTGCTCGACTGCTCGCTCGTCTCCGACGGCGGCGCGGCGCTCGTACTCACGTCGGCGGTCCGCGCGCGGGATCTGCGGCGACCGCCGGTGTACTTCCTCGGCGCCGGCGCCGCGGTCGGTCACGAGCACGTCAGCCAGGCGAGGAGTCTCACGACGAGCGCCGCCGTCGAGTCCGGGCGACGCGCATACGCCGCCGCCGGCGCGGGTCCTCGCGAGATCGACTTCGCGCAGCTCTACGACTGCTTCACGCCGGTGGTGCTGATCGAACTCGAGGACCTGGGCTTCTGCGCGAAGGGCGAGGCGGGCGCGTTCGTCGCGGCGGGCCACACGGCACCGGGTGGCCGCCTGCCGGTGAACACGCACGGCGGCCTGCTCTCGCACGCGCATTCCGGCCACCCGAGCACGCTGTTCGCGATCACCGAGACCGTGCGGCAGCTGCGCGGCGAGTGCGGCGAGCGGCAACTCGCGCGTGCGGAACTCGCCCTGGTGCACGGGCAGGGCGGCGTGCTGTCGAGCCACGCGACCGCGATCTTCGGACGTGCGCCGCGATGAGCGCGCCGCGCCGACACGTGCCGGTACCGACCGCCGAGACGGCGCCGTTCTGGGAGGGTTGCCGCGCGGGCGAGTTGCGGGTGCAGCGGTGCCGTGCGTGCGGCGCGGCGCAGTTCTACCCGCGAGCACTCTGCGCGCCCTGCGGAAGTCGCGAACTGGCGTGGGAGCGCGGGACCGGGCGCGGCACGCTTCGCAGCTGGTCGATCGTGCGGCGCGGCGTGAACGCCGCGTACGACGCGGACGGGCCGTACGTCCTCGTGCTGGTCGAACTCGAGGAGGGCCCGACGTTGATGAGCACGCTCGTCGGCGTGCGCGTCGGCCCGGCCCTCGACGCGGCCGAGGGCGTCGCGATCGGTGCCCCGGTCGAAGTCGCGTTCGAGGCCTGGCAGGAGGGCGCGACCGTGCCACGGTTCCGGCTGGTGCGGCGGCCGGAAGCATGATGCCGGCGCCGGCGCCGAAGCGCTTCGGCGCGCGCCGCCCGCCCGCGGACGGCGCCACCGCCGGCGGTCAGCCCGCCAGCAGCACCGCTTCCGCGTGCTCGAGCGCCTCGGGGGTGCCGTAGACCACGACGACGTCGCCTTCGCGGAGCACCGTCTCGGGCCCGGGGTCCCGGCCCACGATGCCCTCGCGGCGCACCGCGGTGAAGCTGACCTCGGCCCCGCGCGCCCGCACGTCCGCGAGCGAGCGCCCGACCGACCATGCGCCCGGCGGCAGCGTCACCGTCTTCAGTTCCTCGCGCAGCGCGTGCCGCTCGTCGAAGAGCGACGCGTCCCCGCGCCGGAACACCGTGCGTAACGTGCCGTAGCGCTCCGCGCGGATGTCGCCGACGGTCTTCACCACGCGCGACATCGGCGTGTGCAGGAACAGCAGCACGTGCGAGACCAGCATCAGGCTCGCCTCCAGCGTCTCGGGAACCACCTCGGTGGCGCCGACGCGCGTCAGCTCCTCGAGCCGGGAGTCGTCGGCGGTACGGACGAGGATCGGGACGTCGGCGCGCAGGCGCCGCACCGCGCGCACGATGCCGATCGACGTCGCCGGGTCCGCGAACGTGACGACCACCACGCTGGCCGCGTCGAGGCCGACCGACTGCAGGAGCTGCTCGTCCGCCGCGTCGCCGAACACGACCGGGTCTCCGGCCGCGCGGGCGGTGCGGATCCGGAACGGGTCGAGGTCCATCGCGATGAACTCGTGCCCCTGCCGCTCCAGCACGCGCGCGATGTTCTGGCCGACGCGGCCGTAGCCGCAGAGGATCACGTGCTCGCGCTTCGCGAGCGCCTCGTCGACGACGGCGTCGCGGGCCGGCGCGGCCTGGGCGGGCTTCCGCTCGCGCAGGATCCACCGCGCGATCTTCTTGTTGTGGCGGATCACGAACGGCGACAGCACCATGCTGACCGTGATCGCCGCGAGCAGCGGCTGGACGATCTCGGCGCCGGTGCGGCTCTTGATGAGCAGCGCGAGCAGCGCGAACCCGAACTCGCCGCCGGCCGACAGCGCGAGCCCGGTGCGGAGCGACTTGAACCAGTCGCCGGAGAAGCGGCGCGCCACGATCGCGACGACGGCCGTCTTGAGGACGAACAGCCCGACCACGAGCGCGGAGATCAGCCAGAAATCGCGCCCGAGCAGCTGCAGGTCGAGCAGCATCCCGATGGTGATGAAGAAGAGGCCGAGCAGCACGTCCCGGAAGGGGCGGATCACGGACTCGACCTGGTGCCGGTACTCGGTCTCGGCGAGCAGCATGCCCGCGAGGAACGCGCCGAGCGCGAGCGACAGGCCGACCGCGTGGGTGGCCCAGGCGGCGGCGAGTGCGACCAGCAGCACCGCGAGGGTGAAGAGTTCGAGACTGCGCGCTCGCGCGATCTCGAAGAACAGCGGGCGCATCAGCCAGCGGCCGGCCGCCAGCACGATCCCGAGCGCGGCCAGGCCCTTCACCAGGGCGAGCGCGACGTCCACGGGTTCGTACCGGCCGCCGTCGCCGCGCACGACCGCGGTCGCGACCGCCAGGAAGGCCACGAACACGAGGTCCTGGAACAGCAGCACGCTGAGCGACAGGCGGCCGTGCGTGCGGTTGATCTCGGCCTGCTCGGTGAGCTGCTGGACGACTATCGCGGTGGACGACATCGCGATGGCGCCGCCGACCACGAACGCGACCGCCGGCGGCGCACCCATGGCCACCGCGACCGCGCCGGCGAAGAGCGTCGTGACGCCGACCTGCAGCGAGCCGAGCCCGAACACCTCGCCGCGCATCGCGAGCATGCGAGGCAGCGAGAACTCGAGGCCGAGCGTGAACAGCAGGAACACGACGCCGAGCTCGGCGAGGAACGTGGTAGTCGCGGAATCGGCGACGAGGCCGAGCGCGTGGGGGCCGAGCGCCATGCCGACCGCGAGGTAGCCGAGGATCGGCGGCAGGTCCAGCCGGCGCATCGCGGCGACCACGGCGACGACCGCGGCCAGCAGCATCAGCACCGTTCCGAGGCCTTCCGGTCCCATCGTCCGCCCTTCCCCCGTCGACGTCCCATGCTGAGGGACGTGCCCCCGGGAGGCAACGCGCGATTGCCGAAGCGCGGGTGGCCCCTGCTAGCATGGGCGGACCCGCCCGCAGGAGTAATTCGATGAGCACCCCGACCGTCGCCAGCCGTACGCCCTTCGCCGTCGACGTCGAGGCCGGCAGGACCTACTGGTGGTGCACCTGTGGCCGGTCCGCGAAGCAGCCGTTCTGCGACGGCTCCCACAAGGGCTCGGCGTTCACGCCGCTGCAGTATCAGCCGCAGTCGGCGGGCAAGCTGTGGTTCTGCGGGTGCAAGGCCACCTCGAACCCGCCGCTCTGCGACGGCAGCCACAAGAAGCTGGTGCCGTAGCCCGCCGCGCCGCCGGCCCGGCACGTGGCGGGCCTGCCGGTATCGACGGCGCGCGCCGGTCGTGCGCCGCCTTCACGGGCCAACCCCGATGTTCCTCGAGGTCACGCACAGGGACGGCGAGCGCGAGCTGAGGCCGCGGGGTCACTGGCGCGCCGAACACGCCCCGCAGCTGGCTCGCGAGGTCGACGAGTTCCAGCCCGGCGCGGGACGCATCGTGCTCGACGCCGCCCAGCTTGAATCCCTCGATCTCACGGGGGCGTTCTTCCTGCGCAGGCTCGAGCGCCGCCTCGCGGTCGAGGGCGTCGAGGTCCGCTGGGCGAGCCCGCGTCCCGAGCCGCTCGAGTTCGAGAGCGGCGTGGTCGGCGACGAGCTGCCGGCGCCGAGACCCGAGAACCCGCACCCGCCGATCGGCCAGGTCGGCCGCTGGGCCGTCGAGCGTGGACTCGAGGCACGCGGCGCCATCGCGTTCCTCGGGAGCGTCTGCCTGGTGTTCGCCGGTGCCGTGGCCCGGCCGAAGCGCTTCCGCGCCGCCTCGATCGTGCGGCACGTGTACGAGACCGGCCTGCAGGCGGTGCCGATCGTCGCGCTGATCGCCTTCCTGATCAGCGTGATCATCGCCTACATCGGTGCGCAGCAGCTGCGCCAGTACGGCGGCGAGATCTTCGTCGTCGACCTGGTCACGCTCGCGGTGCTGCGCGAACTCGGCGTGCTGCTGACCGCCATCATCGTGGCCGGCCGCTCGGGCAGCGCCTTCGCCGCCGAGATCGGCGTGATGCGCCTGAACGACGAGGTGGACGCGCTGCGCGCGATCGGCCTGAACGTGGTCGAGGTGCTGGTTCTGCCGCGGATCGTCGGCCTCGTGATCGCGCTGCCGATGCTGACGATCGTCGCGGACGCGATGGGTCTCGCCGGCGGTGCGGTGCTGTCGTTCCTGCTGCTCGACATCCCGTTCAACCAGTTCCTGGCGCGCATGCAGGAGGCGATCATGCCGACCACGTTCTGGGCCGGCCTGCTCAAGGCGCCCGTGTTCGCGTTCGTGATCGCGCTGATCGGCACCTACCGGGGGATGCAGGTGCGCGAGTCCTCGCGCGAGCTGGGGCGCCTGACCACGGTCGCGGTGGTGCAGTCGATCTTCATGGTGATCTTCGTCAACGCGATCTTCGCGGTCGCGTACTGGCAGCTGGACTTCTGATGGCCGACCTGCACCCGCCGCCGCCGTGCCCGCCGGGGACCGAGCCGCTGGTCGCGGTGCGCGGCATCGTGAACAGCTTCGGCGCGCAGGTGGTGCACGACGGGCTCGACATGGACGTGATGCCCGGTGAGATCTTCGGGATCGTCGGTGGCAGCGGCAGCGGCAAGTCCGTGTTGCTGAACACGATCCTTGGGCTGCGGACGCCGCAGGCCGGCCAGGTGCGCCTCGAGGGCCGCGACCTCACGAAGCTGGGTCCGGCGGAGCTGCGCGCGGTGAAGCGGCGCTACGGCGTCACGTTCCAGCACGGCGCGCTGTTCACCGCGTTCACCGTCGCCGAGAACGTGAAGCTGCCGATCGCGGAGTCGCTCGCTCTGCCCGAGGACGTGCTCGACGGGCTCGCGCACCAGAAGATCCGGCTGGTCGGCCTGCCGGCCGAGGCCGCGCACAAGTACCCGTCGCAGCTGTCCGGCGGCATGGTGAAGCGTGCGGCGCTGGCGCGCGCGCTCGCGCTCGATCCGCCGCTCCTGTTCCTCGACGAGCCGACCGCGGGGCTCGACCCGATCGCCGCGAGCGCGTTCGACGAGCTGCTGCTGTACCTGCAGCGCTCGTTGCGACTGACCGTCGTGATGATCACGCACGATCTGGATACCATCTACCGCACCTGCAACCGGATCGGCGTGATCGTGGACCGCCGCATGATCTCGGACACGCTGGAGAACATCGTGCAGAACCCGCACCCGTGGATCCAGGAGTACTTCCATGGCGAGCGCGGTCGCGTGCTGGAGCAGGCGCTCCGGCCGTCGGCGGTCGCGCACCGCGCACCTTCCGGCACCGGTGCGGCATCCGCCGGCGACGGGGTGCGCTGAATGGAACGCGACGCGAACTACGTGGCGGTCGGCACGTTCGTGATCGTCGTGCTGGCGATGGCGACGGTCTTCGTACTCTGGTACTCGCGCGCGCAGGATCGCCGCGAGTACCAGCGCTACGAGATCTACTTCACCGGCAGCGTCAGCGGCCTGAACGAGGGCAGCACCGTGCGCTATCTCGGCGTCGGCGTCGGCCGCGTCGCCAACATCGCGCTCGACCCGCGCGCGGCGGACCGCGTGCAGGTGCTGGTCGACCTCGACGAGCAGACGCCGGTGGACCGCAATACGCTGGCGCGCCTGACGCCCCAGGGCGTCACCGGCCTGCTGTTCATCGATCTGTCGCAGGCGCCGCCGGCCGCCTCCGGCGTCAGTCCCGACGTGCCGAGCCAGCGATACCCCGTGATCCGCTCGATGCCGTCGAACCTCGACCTGTTCCTGAGCGGCCTGCCCGAGATCATCGCGCAGGCGAACTCGGTGATCACGCAGCTCAACGTACTCCTGTCGGACGAGAACGTCGCGGCGCTGGGCGCGACGCTCGCGAACGTGCGCGCCGCGAGCGACGCGCTGCCGGCCGCGTCCAGGGATGCGGCGAAGCTGCTGGTCGAGCTGCAGGCGGCGACGGTGGAGGCGCGGCGGGTCGCCGAGAGCGCGAACCGGCTGCTCGAGGGCGCAGGGCCCGAGGTGACGACGACGGCGCGCCGCCTGCGCCAGACCGCGGAAGGGCTGGCCGCGACGGTCGGCCGCGTCGACGCGCTGCTGGCGCGCAACGAAGGCGACATCGACCGCTTCACGAGCCAGGGTCTCGCGGAACTGCAGCAGCTGACGGTCGAGACGCGCGACGCGATGGCGGAAGTGCGCCAGCTCGCGCGGTCGCTGCGCGCGGAGCCTTCGCAGCTCCTGTACGAGCGCGCCGCCCCCGGCGTGGAGATCGCACGATGAAGGCGTGGAGGTTGGCCGCGGTCCTGTCGTGCGCCGTGCTGGCCGGCTGCGGTGGGCTGCTGCGGAGCGACACTCCTGCGCCGCTCGCCTACCAGCTGCGCGCCGGCGGGGGCAGCGCGCTCTCGCCCACCGTCGCGATCGATCTCGCGGTGCTGCGGCCGCTCGCGCGCCCGGGACTCGATTCCGACGCGATCGCGGTGTGGCTGCCGGATCGCCGCTTCGATGCCTACGCCGCGAGCCGCTGGAGCGCACCGCTGCCGGATCTCGTGCAGTCGCTGCTGCTCGACGACTTCCGCGCACGCGAGGCCTTCGAGCGAGTGCTGACGGACCGCGGCCAGTTCCGCGGTCGGTACTGGCTGCAGACCGAGATCCGCGACTTCCAGGCCGAGTACGCGCGCGAGGGCGAAGCGCCGCGCGTGCGCGTCACCCTGCGCGGCGAGATCGGGCGCGTCGCCGAGCGGCGCGCACTCGGGTCGATCGTCGGTCGCGGCGAGGTGCAGGCTGCGAGCAATCGCCTGCGCGACGTCACGGCCGCCTTCGAGCAGGCCTACGCGCAGGCGGCCGTCACGCTCACCGCCGGCGTGCACGCGGCGGTGCTCGCCGCCGAGCGCACGTCGGCGCCCGCACCGACGCCCGAAAGCACGAAGGCCCCCTGACGGGGGCCTTCGTGCCGCTTTCGGGGGCCGCGCGGGGCGGTGTCCCGCGTGACCCGCTCGCGGCTCACGGCCGGCCGGTGGTCTCGCGATCCGGCTGCCGCTGGTCGCGCCCGTTGGTGTTGTCGGGGCTGCCCTTCCTGTCGCTGGCCGACGGCCCGCGGCCCTGCGAACCGCCCAGCGCCTGCCGCGAACCCTGGCTGCCCGGCAGCTGCTTCGCATCGGCATGGTGCTCCTGCAGCACGGGCAGCGATTCCTGGATGTAGGCCGCGAGCTGCGGGTTCTTCACCGTCTTCTGCGCGCTCTGGTAGGACTGCACCGTGTCCTTGTGGCTCGTGTCCATCAGCCTGCCGTAGGCCTGGTCGAACTCCCCGGTCTTCGCGCGCTGCAGCTTGTCGAGCATCGCCTGGTGCTTCGGCATCAGTTTCTCGGGCGGCGTGATGCCGTGCGCCTGCGCGATCGACGTCAACTTCTGCGAGTTCCGCGTGTGCTCCCGCACCATGCGCTCGGCGTAGGCCTTTGCCTGAGGATCGCGCGCCTGCTGGGCCGCCATCTTGCCGGCCTGGATCTCGAGCATGCCCGCGGACGCCGCCTCCATCAGGAACCGCCGCTCATCGCCCGTCAGCTGGCCACCGGACGCAGCGCCCATGGCGCCGCCCATGTGCGACGACGAGGAGTCCTGCATCGAGCCGGACGAACTGCCCATGCTGTCGTGCATTCCGCCGCTGGTGCCGCCCATCGAGCCCGACGAGCCGCCCGTGGAGCCGGACGAGCCGCCCGACGCCGACGAAGTGCCTGGGTTACCCGACGAACCACCCGAGCCGCCGCCCTGCGGAGCCGCGACCGCCGTCATCGCGATCAGCACTGCCGCCGCGCTCATGAAGCCGGTATCGAGTTTCATCTGCCTGCCTCGCTTCGGTGTTGAGGATTGCCGCCGTGTCCGGCGGGGACGGCACCGAAGCAAGTTGCATACCGCGCGCGCGACGCGCCGTCAGCGCGCCGCGCGGCGAGCAGCAGGGGAGTGCGAAAAGCGGCGTTCGTCGGGGAACGCCGACGCCCGAGGTCAGGGCGCGCGGCCTCCGAGTACCTCGACCTGGCGCTCGAACGCCGGGTAGTCGGGAAGCATGCGGCAGCGGCCGGGCATGCGGTCGAGCGGGATCGACTTCGCGGCGAGACCGCCGATCCAGATCTCGACCTGCGACGGCGCCTGGCGCGCGAGGTCGTTGAGTTCGCGGACCGAGGTCTCGACGTTGTCGCTCAGCACGAACGACAGCGCGACCGCGGTCGCGCCCACGCGGTCGAGGTAGATCGCGAGGTCCGACGCCGGCATGTCGGGGCCGAGGTACTGGCAGCGCAGGCCGCGGCTGGCGGCGAGCAGCGCGCACATGAGGATGCCGAGCTCGTGGCGCTCGCCGGACAGCGTGGTCAGCACGAGCAGCGGACCGCTCGCGATGCGGTTGTACGTGTCGAGCACCGTGCTCACCTGCTTGCGCACGGTGCTGGTGACGATGCGCTCCTGCGCGATGTTGAGCGTGCCGGCGTGCCAGCGCTCACCGACCTCGAGCAGCACCGGCGAGAGCACCTGGCTCACGACCTCCGACAGCGGCAGCAGCGCGAGCGCCATCGACAGCACCTGGTCGCAGTCGTCCGGCCGGTAGTTCTCGGCGGCGGCGAGTATCTGCTGCGCGAAGGACTGCGAGGCGGCGTGCTTCGCGCCCTTCAGTTCGGGTTCCTCGAGCAGCTTGCTCAGCTCCTCGTCGGAGAAGCGCGCCAGCTTCGAGATCGTGTGGCCGCGCTCGGTGGCCTCGCGCAGCTTGCGCAGGCGGATCACGTCCTCCGGCCGGTACGAGCGGCGCCCGTTCGCGTCGCGCGCGGGTTCGACGATGCGGTAGCGCCGTTCCCAGGCGCGCAGCGTCTCGATGCTGACACCCGTGGCCTGGGAGACCGCCTTGATCGTGAACATGGGACGCGCACCTCTCCTGACGATCTCGGATTCTTGTACAACTCGTGTCCACCTGCAAGCTGTACGATTGCTTGACGAAGCTGTACGGATCCTGTAGCCTCTTGCCCTTCAATTCTTGTCTTCCGACGAGTGACCCCCGTTTGAGGCGGACCCGCAAGAGTCCGCCTTTTTTCTTGCCCGAGTGATCAACTCGTTGCTTTGAAACGGATTTCCTCAGATCAACGAACCGATGCCCATGTCTGATCGAATAATCCTGATCACCGGTGCGGCCGGCGGACTCGGGCGCGCGGTTACCGCTTCTGTACAGGCCCGCAGCTGGACGCCGGTCTGCGTCGGGCGCGACCCCGCCCGCCTCGAGGCGGCGTTCGGTCCGGGCGGGCCCGCCCGCATCGTCGCTGAGGTCGGTACGGCGGACGGCGCGAAGGCGGCGGTCGCGGAATGCGTGCGCGCCCACGGGGTGCCCGACGGGCTCGTGAACTGCGCCGGCGAGGTGCTGATAGCGCCGCTGCACCGCACTGCCGAGGCGCAGTACCGCGCCTGCCTGGCGGCGAATCTCGACACCGCGTTCTTCGCACTCGGCGCGTGGCTCGACGCGCTCCGCGCCCAGCCGGTGGCCGGCGCCTCGGCCGTCCTCGTGTCGAGCGTGGCGGCGCGCATCGGCATCCAGAATCACGAGGCGGTCGCGGCCGCGAAGGGCGCCGTGGAAGCGCTGGTGCGCTCGGCCGCCGCGACGTACGCGCCGCTCGGCGTGCGCGTGAACGGCGTGGCACCCGGGCTGATGGACACCCCCGCGACCGCCGGCTTCCTGAAGACCGAGGCCGGCCGGAAGTCGATGGCGGCGCAGTATCCGCTCGGCCGCTACGGCAGCGCGGACGACGTCGCGGGCGCGATCGCGTGGCTGCTGTCGGACGAGGCGGCGTGGGCCACGGGCCAGGTGCTCGGGGTGGACGGCGGCTTCACGGCCGTGCGTCCGCTGGTGCGCGGCGCCTGAAGCGCGCGCTCAGCCCGTCGCCTGCGCGCGCTCGAGTCGCTCCTGCGCGTCCAGCCAGCCTTCCTCCGCGCTCGCGAGCCGCCGCCTGAGGTCGGCCTGCCGCGCCAGCAGCGCGTCGAGCTCGGCGCGGGCGGCCGGCGCGTAGAGCGCGGGATCCGCGAGGCGCGCCTCGACTTCCGCGGCTTCGGCCGACAGCTTCTCCACCTCGGCCTCCAGCTTCGTCACCTGCGCGCGCAGCGGGCTGAGCTTCTGGCGCCGCTCGGCTTCCAGCCGCTTGCGCTCCTTCTGCGCGGTCGAGCTGCGTCGTTCGGCGTCGGCGAGCGCGTCCGCCGTGTCGTCGGCATCGCAGGCGGCGCCCGGGCCCGCCCCCGTCCCGGCGCGCGCTGCCGCCTCGCGCTCCACGCGCTTCAGCCACTCCGCGTAGTCGTCGAGGTCGCCGTCGAACGGCCTGGCGGTGCCGTCCGCGACCAGCCACAGCTGGTCCGCGACCAGCCGCAGCAGGTAGCGGTCGTGCGAGACCAGCACGATCGCGCCACCGAAGTCCTGCAGGGCCATGCCGAGCGCGTGGCGCATCTCGAGGTCGAGGTGGTTCGTCGGCTCGTCGAGCAGCAGCAGGTTCGGGCGCCGCGAGACGATCAGCGCCAGCACGAGCCGTGCCTTCTCGCCACCCGAGAAGGGTTCCACTTTCTCGAACACGCGCTCGCCCCGGAAGCCGAAGCCGCCGAGGAAGGTACGGCGTTCCTCCTCGGTGCCGTTCGCGAGCTCGGGCCCACCGTGGCGCTTCAGGTGCCACAGCGGCGATTCGCGGCCGTCGAGCTGTTCGAGCTGGTGCTGCGCGAAATAGCCGATGCTCAGCTCTTCCGCGGCCGTGCGCCTGCCCGCGAGCAGCGGCTGGAGCCCCGCGAGCGTGCGGGTCAGCGTGGACTTGCCCGCGCCGTTGCGGCCGAGCAGGCCGATGCGATCGCCGGGCGCGATCGACAGCCCGACGTTTCCGACCACGATGCGTTCGCCGTAGCCGGCGCTCGCGCGGTCGAGCACCAGCAGCGGCCGCGGCAGCTTCGCGGGCGCATGGAACTCGAACTCGAACGGCGAGTCGGCGTGCGCGGGCGCGATGCGATCCATCTTCTCGAGCAGCTTCAGGCGGCTCTGCGCCTGCCGCGCCTTCGAGGCCTTGGCCTTGAAGCGCGTGACGAAGTCCGTGATCCGCGCGATCTCGCGGCTCTGCCGCTCGTAGGCCGACTGCTGCTGCGCGAGCTTGAGCGCGCGCGACTGCTCGAATTCCGAGTAGTTGCCGGCGTAGACGTCCACGCGACCGTGGTCGATCGCGACGACCCGCTGCACCACGCGGTCGAGGAACTCGCGGTCGTGCGCGATCACGATCAGCAGCCCGGGATAGGCGCGCAGCCAGTCTTCGAGCCAGATCACGGCGTCGAGGTCGAGGTGGTTGGTCGGCTCGTCGAGCAGCAGCACGTCGGAGCGGCACATCAGGGCCTGCGCGAGCGCGAGCCGGCGCTGCCAGCCGCCGGAGAACTCCGCGACCGGCTTTTCGATCTCCGCGGCGCCGAAGCCGAGCCCCGCCAGCAGCTGCGCGGCACGCGCACGGGCGGAGTACCCGCCGACGGCGTCGTAACGGACGTGCAGCTGGGCGATCCGCACGCCGTCGTGGGCGGCCTCCGCTGCCGCCAGATCCCGCTCGATCGCGCGCAGTTCGAGATCGCCGTCGAGCGCGAACTCGACGGCGGGGCGCGGATCCGGCGCGACGTCCTGCGCGACCGAGGCCATCACGAGCCCGCCGGCGTAGTCGACGTCGCCGGCATCGGGCGAGAGTTCGCCGCGGAGCAGTGCAAACAGCGAGGACTTGCCCGCGCCGTTGGGGCCGACGAGGCCCACCTTCTCGCCGCGGAACAGCGCGACGGTGGCGCCTTCGAAGAGCGCGCGCGGGCCGCGGCGAAGGGTGACGTTGCGGAGGCTGAGCATGGGGGCGCCGGGGGCGGATGCGCGCGCATCCTACCCCGATAGCCCGGGGCTCAGGTGGCCGGCGCGGCCTCCGCTGCCAGCGCCCGGCGGCCGGCGACCAGCGCGCGCGTGACCTCGGCGACGTGCTCGCCGTGGATCTCGGCGGTGCGGATGTCCGACGGCGGCGGCGCGATCTCGGCCGGCTCGTCGATGTTCGCCTGCGCCATCACGCCGATGTAGCCGGCCATGCGGTTGAGGTCGTCCTCGCTGCCCTGGCTCGAGTAGTTGCCGCCGAGCAGCCGGACGGGCACCCAGATCATTCCCATCTGCGCGGCGAAGATCACCATCTGCTGCAGGCAGTTCAGCTTGTCGCCGCTGCGGCCCGCGGACACGGTGAACCCGGCAGCCACCTTGTTGACCCACATCCGCTTCAGCCACACGTCGCCGGACAGCAGCTCGATGAACTGCTTGAAGCGCGCTGCGACGCTGCCGATGTAGGTCGGCGAGCCGAACACGATCGCGTCGGAATCGTGCAGCCGCTGCCAGTGGCTCTCGGCGTCCTCGACGCGCAGCAGCTGCACGTCGGTGCCCGGCACGCGCTGCGCGCCGCGCTGGATCGCCAGCGCCAGCTTCTCGGTCTGGCCGCGGAAGTTCGAGTAGTAGAGGATCGTGATCCGGACCATCGTCGGCTCCGTGTTGGCATCGGCGGGAGCGGGCGCGCCCGGCCGGGGTCGCACCCGCGGACGGGGTCCCGGCGGGCGGGCGCTAGGGTGCCCAGGCCGCCCGGAGTTGCGCGGTGGTGAGCGGGTGCGCGAACAGGAGGCTCATCGCCTTCAGCGCGTTCGCCTGGCGGTCCGGTTCCCACTCGGCCACGGCGTCGGTGAGCACGAAGGTGCGCAGGTCGCGCTGCGCGGCGTCGCGCACGGTGGTCTCGACGCAGCAGTTGGTGGTGACGCCGCACACCACGACCTCGCGCACGCCGAGCCCCGACAGGCACGATTCGAGCGGCGTGCCGAAGAACGCGCTCGGCCGGTTCTTGTCGATCACGAAGTCGCCGTCGCGGGGCGCGAGTTCGGCCACGACGGCCTGGTCCCAGCTGCCGGCCACCAGCGCGCCGACGTCGGCCAGCATCGGGAATTTCTCGCGCAGCATGAAGCCGCCGTCGCGGAAGTCCGGCCGGTAGGTGTAGCGCGTGTAGATCACCGGCACGCCCGCCGCGCGCGCGGCGGCGACCGCGTCCATGCACGGCTGCAGCGAGGGCGCGAGCGCGGCGACCGGGAAGCCGGACCGCGCGCAGGAGCCTTCCGCGCGCAGGAAGCCGTTCTGCATGTCCACGACGATCAGGGCCGCCGAGTCGGCGGCGGGCAGCGGTATGTCGCTCATCGGATGTCGCCTCGGTTGGCAGACCGCGCGGCCGCAGCGCGTGCTGCGGCCGCGCGGCACGGGCTACCAGCGGTAGCCGAACTCGACGCCGTACGTGCGCGGCGGCGCGCGGTACAGCGCGTCGACGAGACCGGAGATGATCGGGATCACCTCGGTGTTGTACTCCTCGTCGGCGAGGTTGCGCGCCCACAGCGCCACCGACCACGAGCCCGACTCGACCGCGACCCGCGCGTTCACGAGGCCGAACGAGCTGCGCGCCGAGCCCTCGGTGTTGGCCCAGTCCCAGTAGGTCTTGCCGGTATGGGTGTAGTCGAGGCGCGCGACGCCGTTCGCGCGCTCGCCGATCGCCCACTTGTAGGTGGCGGCCGCGCTGCCCGACAGCTTCGGCACCTGCGGCCGCTGGCCGCCCTCGAACGCCGGGCTGCCGAGGAAGCTCTTGATCTCGGTGTCGATGTAGCCGGCGGCCAGCTGCACGGTCAGCGCGGGCGTCACGGCCAGCGTGAAGTCCGCCTCGAGGCCCTGCATGTCGACGCGCTCGGCCGTGGAGATCGCGAGCAGCGTCGCTTCCGGCCGGAACTCGAGCAGCTGCGCGTTCGTGGTCTCGGTGTAGAACGCGGCGGCGCTGAAGCGGGCGCGACGATCCCAGAGCTCGGACTTGAGCCCGATCTCGAAGGTCTCGGCCTCCTCCTGCCCGAAGATGTCGCGCACGGTCGTGTTCGGGTTGAAGGCCTGCAGCAGCGCGCGCGTGCCGAACGGGTTGAAGCCGCCGGTCTTGAAGCCGACCGAGTACGACGCGTACGCGGACGTGGCCTCGGTGGGCGACCACCGCAGCGACACCTTCGGCTGCCACTTGCTGAACGTGCCCTCGCGGGTGGCGCCGGGCCGGCGCACGAACGTCGGCACCAGCACGTTCTGCAGCAGCGTCGAGTCGCAGAACACCGCGCCGCGGAGGATGGTCTCGCCGGCGGCCGGCGCGTTGCAGCCGACGAAATTCCGCTGCTTCTTCTTGTCCTCGTCGTAGCGCGCGGCGAGCGTGAGCTCGAGCGAGTCGCTGAACGAGTAGAACAGGTTGACGAAGCCCGCGTAGGCCTCGTTGTCCTGCTCGCCCGCGGTCCAGCCGGTGGTCTGGTTCAGCGAGCCGCGCGGCTGCGGCGCGCGACGCAGGTTCACGCCGTTGTTGTCCCACGCGCTCATCGTCTCGATCAGCGGCTCGTACTTGATGTACTGCGCGCCGACGATGTAGCGGAACGGCCCGTCCTGCGCGGACGAGTAGCGGATCTCCTGCTGGACGAACTTGTCCTCGCGGTAGGTGGACTGCGTCTCGCCCGCGAGGATCGCGTTCGCGGTGTTGGCGATCGGGAAGCCGCCGCTGAAGCGGTACGGGAACGCGTCGCCGCCGAAGAAGTCGCGCGAGCGCTCGAGGCTGGTGATGGACGACAGCACGCCGCCGCCGACCGTCCAGTCGACCTTGAGCGAAACGGCGGTGCGCCAGTTGTCCACGAAGCCCGGGATGTTCGCCTCGTACGGGATCGACGTGTTGTCGCCGTCGACCGTCGGTGCGTTCGGGAAGAGGTTGAACAGCCCCGCGAGCGGCGGCTGCGACAGCACGAACGCCGGTGTCAGCAGCGCGTTCCAGCCGAGCGCGCCGCCGAGCATGCCCTGCCAGCGAGCCTTCAGGTCGAAGGTCAGGTCGTCGGTGGGACGCCACATCAGCCGGCCGAACGCGGTGCGCTCGTCGAAGCGGTGTGGCTCCTCGCCCGTGCGCGCGTTCTCGTAGAAGCCGTCGGAGCGGCGGTAGGAGATGCCGGTCGTGAACGCCAGATTCTCGGACAGCGGGCCCGAGATCGTCGCGCTCGCGGTGATGCCCTCGCCGTTGCCGACGCCGGCCTTCACCTCGCCCTCGTACGCGTCGAAGTTCGGCGCGCGCGTGCGGATCACCACCGCGCCGCCGAGCGCGTTGCGCCCGTAGAGCGCGCCCTGCGGGCCCTTCAGCACCTCGATCGCCTCGAGGCCGTACATCTCCTGGTTGAACAGGTTCTGGCCGAGCTGCTGCACGCCGTCGATCACGAACGCCGTCGAGGTGTCGCCCTCGCGGACCTGGGTGTTGCCGCGGATCGTGACGAACAGCTCGCCGGGCTGGCTCGACTGCACGAACGTGACGTTCGGGGTCAGCGCGAGGAAGTCGCCCGCGCGGGTGACGTTGGCGTCGCGCAGCGCCTCGGCGTCGAACACCTCGACCGAGACCGCGGCCTGGATCAGCGACTCCTCGCGCCGCTGGCCGGTCACGATGATCTCGCCGAGCTGGCCGTCGGCCGAGGCCGCGGGCTCCGCCGCGTGCACGGCGCCCCAGCCGCCGAGCCCGAGCCCGGTGCCGAGTGCGAGCCGCACGCAGTCACGGACCGAAAGTCTTCGCTTCACGTTCATGATCATCCCCCACTTGGACGTTCCAGGAATCGGGTCGCGGGCAACTCGACCCGGTCGGCAGTCTACGCGATGCGTGACGCAACGCCTGTTTCAGCTTATATCTCACAGGCAATTCGGAACCGTCAAACGCGCCGGGGTCGGCGCGGTCGGCGGCGGCACGCGATGCACCGCGCTAGCGCGTGCCGCGCCGAAGGCGCACCGAAGCCGTGCGCAGCGGTTCCGCGACCCGGGAGGTGGCATGGGCGAAGCGAGCAGGGTGAAGGTGGCGGCGGCCCACGTGGCGCCGGTTTTCATGGACTCCGGCGCCAGCGCGGCCAAGGCCTGCGCGTGGATCGAGCGCGCGGCCGACGAAGGCGTGCGCCTCGTCGTGTTCCCGGAGGTCTTCCTGCCGGGCTTCCCATACTGGATCAATCTCTACGCGCCGCTCGTGCAGGCTTCGCTGAACCGGCTGTACCAGGACGAATCGGTGGAAGTCGCGGGCGCGGCGGTCGACGCGATCCGCGAGGCCGCCCGTCGCTGCGGTGTCGCGGTCGTGATGGGCGCGAGCGAGCGGGCTGCGGGCGGGCGCACCTGCTACAACTCCAGCATCGTCGTCGATGCCGACGGCACGCTGCTCGGCACGCACCGCAAGCTGAAGCCGACCTACGCGGAGCGCTACGTGTGGGGCCAGGGCGACGGCTCGACGCTGTCGGTGTGGGACACGCGCGTCGGGCGCGTCGGCGCGCTCGCCTGCTGGGAGCACACGATGAACCTCGCGCGGCAGGCGCTGATCGAGCAGGGGGTGCAGGTGCACGCGGCGCTGTGGCCGGGACTGTCGACGCTCGCGGGCTTCGACCAGGTCGCGAACCTGCAGATCGAGGCGATGATGCGCAACCACGCGCTGACTGGGCAGTGCTTCGTGGTGTGCGCGTCGAGCCCGGTGACCGCCGAGATGCTCGACTACCTCGAGCGCCGGCTGGGTCCGCAGCAGATGCTGCAGGCGGGCGGCGGCTGGAGCGCGGTGATTCATCCCTTCGCGGCGACGCTGGCCGGACCGGTGACCGGCGGGGAGGAGCGGCTGGTGTCCGCCGAGATCGACCTCGAGGACCTGCGCGACGTGAAGATGTGGGTGGACTCCGTCGGGCACTACTCGCGGCCCGACGTGCTGCGCCTCGCGTTCGACCGCTCCGAACAGCGCACGATGATCGTGACGGGGTCCGGGCCGACCCGTAACGCGGGCGGTGCGGGCGACGCCGACGAGCGGGGCTGACGGCGGCGCTGACGGCGGCGCTGACGGCGGCGCTACAGGCCCACCAGCAGGCCGCCGTCCACCGTGATCGTCTGGCCCGTCAGGTAGCGCGCCGAGTCGGAGACGAGGAACGCCACGACGTCGGCGATGTCGCGCGGCTCGCCGACGCGCCCGAGCGGGATGCGCGGCGCGACCGCGTCGAGCCCGGCCTGGCCCACGGAGTTCACGGGGTCGAGCGTCTGCGCGGTCCGGATGAAGCCGGGCGCGATCCCGTTCACGCGGATGCGGTCCGCCGCGAGCTCGATCGCGAGGCCCTTCACGAGGCCGGCGACGCCGGCCTTCGCCGCCGTGTAGGGCACGTGCTCGTTCCAGCCGTACGCGGTGCCCACCACCGACGAGATGCAGACGATCGCGCCGCGCTTCGCGGCGCGCATCCGCGGCGCCGCGGCGCGCACCACGCGGATCATGCCCGTCAGGTCGACGTCGAGCGTGTGGTGCCACAGCTCGTCGGTCATCGTCGCCAGCGGCATCCGGTGCGCGATGCCGGCGTTGGCGACGATCACGTCGAGCGGGCCGCGCGCCGCCTCGACGGCGGCGACCGCCGCGTCCGCGTCGCGCGTCGAGGTGACGTCGAGCTTCCGGAACTCGGCGGATCCGCCCGCGGCGCGCAGCGCGGCGCAGGTCTCGCGCCCCTGTTCCTCCAGGACGTCGGTCAGCACCACGTGGTCGCCGAGCGCGGCGAAGGTCTCGGCGCAGGCGCGGCCGATGCCGATGCCGGCACCGGTGATCAGCACGGTTCGCAAGACGCTCTCCTCCCTCTGGATGTCGCGCCAGCCTAGCGACTGCCTCCATCGAGGTGCAACGGCGCTCGAGACACTAGGCCGGGAGCGTCGCCGGTGCTAGCTTCGCGGTCGGCAACGGCGGGGGATCGCACGATGGACACGACGCTGCGGACCGGTGTCGCTCCCGAGGCCCGGTCCGCCGGCCAGGGCACGGGGGCCGCGTGCCGGGACCAGTACATGTCGACCGAGCCGCTGACCAGTTCCCTGACCCGGTTCGAGCTCGGCATCGTCCGCGTCTACGAAGCTTTCTCGAGCTGGGCGCTCGAGCTCCAGAAGTACGTCTCCGGGCACCAGGTCAGCTTCCAGGAAGTGGCGCTGCTGCACTGCGTCCGCCTGCGCGGCGGCGTGACGACGCTGGCCGAGATGATGATGTTCCTGCACCGACACGACCTCGCCGCGATCAACTACAGCCTGCGCAAGCTCGAGCAGAACGGCTGGATCAAGCGCATGCGCGGCCCCTACCGCCGCGAGGTGGCGTACGCGATCACCGACGCGGGGCGCGAGGTCACCGACGCCTACGGCCGGATGCGCGACAAGGTGCTGGTCGCGCTGTGCCGCGAAGTGCTGGGCATGCAGGCCTCCACGAACGACGCCGCCGCCGTGCTCGAGCGGATGATCGGGATCTACGACCAGGCCACGCAGCAGATCCTGAACCAGTCGCTGATCTCCGCCGCGCTCGGCAGTGCCGGCGACCAGCCGGTCGCGGCGGAGCCGGGTCCGGCCGCGGCGAATCCCGTCGGGCCCGCGCCGGCGCCGGCCGGGCCGGCCGCGACTCCGGGCAGCCGCCGGCGCGCCACGCCCAGCCGGTCTCGCTGACCGACTCCGCCGCTCGAGGCAACCGCTGCCGCCACGCGGTGCGGCGGCCCTCGCTCGCGTTCTCCGCGCACCCGGCGGCGGCCCCCTGCAACGGCCTGCGCGAGCCCGCGCCGCAACTTCATCGACGAAACGTCGATCAATGGTCGGCTTTTCGACCGCCAGTCGCCGCACTCACGGCGGCCACGGGCGCGCAACTTATCCCCCACTTCGTCGTCGTTCGCTTTCGCAATGCCCAAGTGCTACCCGTATGGGCAGCGACGCAGCCGGCGCCGCCCGCGATCCAGGTCGTACTTTCGGGGGGAAGAGCGATGCCTGATCCAGTGCTCGCGGGCGTGCCGCGCGACCGGATGACGCCTGCGCACCGCGAGGTCTGGGACCTCGGCCTGCACCGCACGGGGGAGGCGACGATCGTCGAGGCGATGGCCGATCACCCCGCGCTGCAGGCCGGGCTCACGCAGGCGCACGGCGAAGCTGGTCTTCACGTTCGACATGGTGACGCGCGAGGAGCAGTGCCCGGTACGTCCGCCGGCAGCGTCGCGCGCGCCGCCGAGCCGCCCGCCGTCGAATCGGGGCAGCTCGAAGAGATCGTCGTCACCGACCAGCGCCGCTGGGAGCGGCTGCAGGACGCGGCGGTGGCGGTCAACGCGTTCACGGCGGAGACGCTCGAGAGCGCCAACGTCGACCGGCCCGGCGACGTGCTGAAGCTGGCGCCGAACGTGACCTTCGTGCAGTCGCTGGACCAGAACGGCAGCAACCAGGAGCTGTTCGAGATCCAGCAGATCGAGGTGCTGAAGGGGCCGCAGGGCGCGCTCGTCATCGCCACGCGCGACCCGAACTTCGAGCACTGGGAGGGCCGCGTCGAGCTCGATGGCGCGAACCGCAGCGAGGTCACGGGCCAGCTCGGCTTCTCGGGACCGCTCGCGTCGAACTTCGCGCGGCGCGGCGCGGTGTCGTACCGCGACCGCGACGGCTTCTACCGCGACGACAACACCGTCGACCGCTTCAAGGAGAAGACCGGCTTCCTGCGGGGCGTCTGGCGCGTCCAGTCGTTCCGTTCGCGCACCGCCGAGTTCACGCAGGTGCAGCCGAAGTTCGCGGCGCGCTGGACGGTGACCGACGACCTCTCGGCCTGCGCGCGCTGGGGGCGCGGCTTCAAGACCGGCGGCTCGCCTTCAACTTCGCCTGCTTCGACACGAAGTCCGAGAACGCGCAGCTGCTCGAGATTCTTCCCGCAGGCGACCCTGCAGGCGATCTCGACCGCGGACGAGGTGGAGACGAGCGGCTTCGAGGCGGAGCGGCAGGTACGCCCGCTGGAGGGCCTCGACCTCATCGCTTCCTGCGGCTATCTTGAATCCGAGGTCACCCGCTTCGCGTCGCAGCCGACGTTCGTCGGCAACGTTCGCCCGTCGACGTCGCCGTTCACGGCGATGTTCGCGGCGCAGTACTCGACGGCGGTCGGCAGCGCGGGCTGGAACTTCGTGGCGCGCGGCGACCACACGCGGCAGGGCCGGACGGTCTGGGACTGGGCGGACACGCCGGGCGCGTCCCGCAGCGCGTTCGACCTGGTCAACGCGCGCGTCGCGCTGCGCAACGACTCCTGGGAGTTCGCGGTGTGGGGCAAGAACCTCGGCGACACTGCCTACGACATGGAGCACATCGTGCTGCTCCCGTTCGCCGGGGCCCTGTATCGCGCGGCGCCGCGCCAGTACGGTGCCGAGATCGCGTACCGCTCCTGGGGAGGGGCCGATGGCCAGCAGTCGCAGGGAAGTCCTGATGGGCGGCGTGGCGGTGGCCGCGGTGGCTGCCGCCACCGCCGCGCGCCGGCGCGCGGGCATGGCCAATATGGACGCGCTGATCGGCCACATCGTCGACGCGTCGCCGGGCTGAGATCCAGGCCGGGCGGGCGTCACCGTTCCGGCCGCAAGACGAGGGCACCATGAGTCACGAAGGCGAGCAGGACAGGTACGTAGGGCGCTCGGTCCGCAACCTCGGGCAGGACGCGTTCGTCTCCGGCGTCGCGAAGTACACGAGCGACTTCCAGTTCCCCGACCAGCTGCACATGCACGTGGTGCGCAGCCCGCACGCGCACGCGCGGATCCGACGCGTGGACCTGTCGGGCGCGCGCAAGGTCGCGGGCGTCGTGCTGGCGATGGAGGGCCAGGAAGCCGCCCAGCTGCTCGACCCCGTGCCGCACTACATCGACCCGGTCGGCTTCGGCGGCAAGACCGTGCCGATCCGCTGCCTCGCCGTCGACAAGGTGTGGCACTACGGCCAGCCGGTCGCGGTGGTCGTGGCCGAGGACAAGCGCACGGCCCGCTACGCCGCGTCGCGGGTGCAGGTCGACTACGAGCCGCTGCCCGCCGTGCTGGACGCCGCCGAGGCGGTGCAGCCCGGCGCGCCGGTGGTCGTGCCCGGCTGGGCCGACAACAGCATCATGGCGCTGCCGTTCGCGAACGGCGACGTCGCGCAGGCCTTCGAGCGCGCCGACCGCGTCGTCAGGACCACCGTGCGCATCCACCGCTTCTCGACGCAGCCGATCGAGACGCGCGTCTACAACGCCGTGCCGGATCCCGAGACGCACGGGCTGACCTTCTACGGCACGAGCCAGAATCCGCATCCGCTGCGCCACGTGCTCGCACGGGCGCTGCGCATCCCCGAGAACCTGATCAGGATCATCGCGCCGGCGGTCGGCGGCGCGTTCGGCATGAAGATGCACGGCCACCCCGAGGAAGCGCTGGTCTGCCTGCTCGCGCTGCGCACGCAGAAGCCCGTCAAGTGGGTCGAGGACCGCGAGGAGTGCCTGCTGATTGGCGCCCGCGAGCAGGTCCACGAGATGGAGCTGGCGCTGACGAAGGACGGCGAGATCCTCGGCCTGCGCGACCGCGCGCTGGCGAACACGGGCGCGCCGAGCGCGTGCCCCGGCTGGGGCATGGCGTTCCTGACCGGCCTGACGATGCCCGGCCCGTACAAGGTGCAGGACATCGACGTGCTGATGAACATCGTGGTCACCAACAAGCCGTCGTGGAACGCCTCGCGCGGCTACGGCAAGGAGGCGACCGCCCTCGCGCTCGAGCTCGCGATCGACCAGGCCGCGCGCGAGATGGGTCTCGACCCGGTCGAGATGCGCATCCGCAACTTCGTGCCGAAGGACGCGTTCCCGTACGACAGCCCGACCGGGCTGATCTACGACTCGGGCGACTACGCCGGCGCGGTGCGCAAGGCGATGGAGGCGCTCGGCTATGCCGAGTGGCGCCAGCGCCGGGAGGAATCGCGGCAGGCGCTCGGCTTCGGTGCGAGTGCGAAGGTCGCGGGCGGCGGCGTCGTCGGGGCCGCGGCGCCGGGCGCGGCCGGCGGCGCGAAGCTGATCGGCATCGGTCTCGCCTACGAGCTCACGCCCGAGGGCGGCGCGATCCCGGGCACGATGGTCGCCGGCTACGACAGCTCCACCGTGCGCGTCGGCCCCGACGGCTCGGTGACGCTGCTCACCGGCGTCACCACGCCCGGCACCGGCAACCCGACCGGCATGGCGCAGATCGTCGCCGACGAGCTCGGCGTCGAGGTCGAGACCATCCGCGTCGTGCAGGGCGATACCACCACCTGCCCGTACGGCTTCGGCAACTACTCGGGCCGCAGCACGATCGTCGGCGGCGGCGCCGCGGCGCTGGCGGCGCGCGAGGTGCGCGAGAAGATCCTGACGGTCGCGGCGGCGCTGCTCGGCGTCGACAAGGCCACCGTGACGATGGACCGCGGCGTGATCCGCTCGAGCGCCGCGCCGGAGAAGACGCTGTCGCTGCCCGAGGCGGCCTACGCCTGCTACACGCGCGCCTACGACATCGGCCTCGCGATCACGCCGCCGCTCGAGGCGCAGGCCACGTTCCGGCCCGGGCTGATCCGCCACTCGCCGGACGCGAAGGGGCGCATCAATCCCTACCCGTCGTACTCGAACGCCGCCTACGCGACGGTCTGCGAGGTGGACCTCGAGACCGGGCAGGTGAAGCTGCTGAAGTTCGCGGCGGCGCACGACTGCGGCAAGGTGATCAACCCGATCCTCGTCGAGGGCCAGGCCTGCGGCGCGATCTCGTTCGGCATCGGCGGCATGCTGAACGAGGAGATCCGCTTCGACGCGAACGGCAAGCAGCTGACCGGCAGCTTCGTCGACTACGTGATGCCGCGGGCGCTCGACGTGCCGGCGATCGCCGTCGCGCATCACGACAGCCCGAATCCCGTGACCTACCTGGGCCTGAAGGGCGCGGGCGAGGCGGGCGTCGGCGGCAGCGCCGCGGCGGTCGTCAACGCCGTGAACGACGCGCTGCTGCCGCTCGGCGTCTCGATCAACGACCTGCCGGTCACCGCGCCGCGCGTGTGGGCCGCGATCCAGGCGGCGAAGGACGCGGCGCGGCCGGCCGAGCGGCCGGCGGCCGCCACCCGGGAGGTCGCATGAGCCTGCACCCGCAGTACGCCCGCCCGCGGTCGGCCGCGCAGGCCGTCGCGCTGCTCGACGGGCTCGGCGCCGGCGCGATGGTCATCGCCGGCGGCCAGGAGCTGATGCCGCACGTGAACTACGGCCGCCTGATGCCGGCCGTGTACGTCGACATCGGCGGGCTTCCGGAGCTGCGCGGCATCGCCGAGGCCGACGGTGCCGTGGCGATCGGCGCGCTGACCGTGCACCGCGACGTGCAGAGCAGCGAGCTGGTGCGCGCGAAGCTGCCCCTGCTGGCCTGGGCCGCCGGCCAGGTCGGCGGCGGCTGGCAGGTGCACAACCGCGGCACGATCGGCGGCAACCTGGTGTCGATGCATCCGCTCTACGACATCGTGCCGCCGCTGCTCGCGCTCGGCGCCGAGGTCGAGATCCTCTCGACGGCGGGCACGCGACGCGTCGCGCTGTCGGGCCTGATCGCCGAGACGAGCCACGGCCTCGGCACGACGACGCTGCTGACGCGCGTGCTGGTGCGCCCGACCTCGCCGTCGACCGGCTGGTCTTACCAGAAGCTGAAGATCACCGAGGGCAGCTACGGGTCGGCGAACGCCGCCGCCGTCGTCGCCCTCGACGGCAACCGCGTGACGGCCGCGAGGCTCGTGATGGGCGCGGTGGCGGAGCGGCCGATCGACGCGTCCGCGGCGCTCAAGGGGCTGCTGGGCCGGCCGTTCGACGCCCGCGCGGCCGCCGAGGCCGAGGCGGCGTGCGCCGCGCTCGTGGTGCAGCCGATGGACGACCAGCAGGGCGACGCGGGCTGGCGCCGGGCGATGGCGGGCGTGGTCGCGCGACGCGCGCTCGCGCAGGCGGTGGCGCGCGCCGGCGGCGCGGCGGGCTGACGAGGAGTACACGCGATGTCTGCGAATCTCGAGGAACTGGTCGAGGACAGCGTCCTGCTGCAGTGCCGGGTCAACGGCAAGGCCTGCGAGCGGGAGATCCAGCCGGGCACGTCGCTGCTCGACTTCCTGCGCGACGAGCTGCGCCTGACCGGCACCCACATGGGCTGCATGACGGGCCACTGCGGCGCCTGCACGGTGATGCTCGACGGCCAGGTGGCGAAGTCGTGCATCACGCTGGCGGCCACGGTGCAGCGGCGTCAGATCACGACGATCGAGGGACTGAAGGGCGCGGACGGGAAGCTGTCGCCGGTGCAGCAGGCGTTCTGGGACGAGGCGGGCTTCCAGTGCGCGTTCTGCGCGCCCGGGATGCTGCTCGCCGCGACCGAACTGCTGCGCGACAACCCCGACCCTTCGGAGGACGACATCCGCCGCGCGATCGCCGGGAACCTGTGCCGCTGCACGGGCTACCAGAGCATCGTGCGCGCGGTGAAGGCCGCGGCGCGCGTGCAGCGCTCGGCCGGCTGAGGAATCGACGGACCACCAGAGAACGCGGGCCAGCGTCCCGCGCCAGGAGAAAGCCATGAACGCGGTGACGAGCCCGAAGCGCGAAGTGCGGGTGCTCAAGGCGAAGAAGGCCACGCCGGAGGCGCTCGCGCCGTACGGCGAGATCCTCGGCTACAACCCGAACGTCAAGCCGCTGCCGATCGACTTCTACGGCGGCAAGGCCAAGGTGCGGCGCGTCGTCAACTTCGAGTCCGACGGCGACACCGAGATGCCGGTCGTGACGGTGGACGTCCGGCCGCTCGAGGTCAGCCACATGGAGCGGCACCCGAAGCACACGCAGGCCTTCATCTCGCTGCAGAACAAGCCGTTCGTGGTGGTGTTCGCGCCGCCGAGCGACGCCGAACTGCCGGAAGTCGACAAGGCCGAGGCCTTCCTGTTCGACGGCGAGTCCGGTTTCGTCATGAAGAAGAACTGCTGGCACGAGTTCCCGTTCGCGCTGTTCGACGGCACGAACCTGCTGGTGGTGCTGCGCAAGGAAGCCACCAACGGCCTGACCACGGACCAGGTCTACAAGAACGAGGCGGTCGGGCCGGACCTGGTGAAGCGCGACCTCGAGGCGCGCTTCGGCCTGAGCTTCAAGGTCGAGATCTGAAGGGGGTGTCGCCATGAACGCAGCCGTCCTGAGCACCGGTTCCGATTCGCTGATCCGCGAACTGCAGTCGATCCTGGGCGCCGAGCACGTCAGCGCGGATTTCGAGACGCGCGACTTCTACTCGCGCGACCTGAGCTTCCGGCCGTACCAGACCGCGGCCGTGGTGGTGCGCCCGGGCAGCCTCGACGACCTGTCGATGGCGGTCGCCGCGGCGACGCGGGCCGGCCACGCCGTCGTCGCCCGCGGCGGCGGCATGTCGTACACGAGCGGCTACACGCCCGAGCGCCCCGACACGGTGCTGATCGACATGCGGCGGATGAACCGCGTGCTCGAGATCAACAGGGAGGACATGTACGTCGTCGTCGAATGCGGCTGCACCTGGAAGTCGCTGTTCGAGGCGCTGAACCCGCTCGGGCTGCGCACGCCGTACTGGGGTCCGCTGTCCGGCATGTACGCGACCGTCGGCGGCGCGCTGTCGCAGAACAGCCTGTTCCACGGGTCCGGCACCGAGCGCACGGTCGCCGAGAGCGTGCTCGGCCTCAAGGTCGTGCTGGCCGACGGTTCCGTGCTGACCACGGGTTCCGGCGCGCACAAGACCAGCAACGCCTTCTGGCGGCACTTCGGCCCCGACGTGACGGGCCTGTTCACGGCCGACACCGGCGCGTTCGGCATCAAGGGCGTCGCCGTGCTGCGGCTGCTGACGCTGCAGAAGCACACCGCCTACCTGTCGTACAAGTTCGACACGCTCGAGGCGATGCTGAAGGCGCAGCTGCGCATCGCGCGGCTCGGCATCAGTTCCGAATGCTACGGCTTCGACCCGTACTACAACGCCGGCTTCGAGAAGCAGGGCATCACGTTCGAGGAAGGCCTCGCGATCATGGGCAAGGTCGCGCGCAAGGGTGGGCTCAAGGGCCTCGCGGGCGCCGCGAAGATGGCGATGGGCGGCAAGCGCATCCTGAAGAACGTGCCCTACAGCCTGCACATGACCTTCGACGGCCACACCGAGACCGTGGCCGCCGAGCACATGGACCTCGGCGCGGACATCTGCGCGGAGGAGGGCGGCACCGAGATGGTGAACTCGATCCCGCAGGTGTTCCGCGCCAACCCGTTCGGCGGCGTGCGCACCGTGCTGCTCGGCTCCGACGGCGAGATCTGGATCCCGGTGCACGGCTTCTTCCCGCTCTCGAAGGCCATTCCCGCGGCGCAGGCGGTCGAGAAGTGGCTGGCCGAGAAGAAGCCGCTGTTCGAGAAGTGGGGCATCAAGACCTCCTACCTGACCTGCTTCGCCGGCAGCGAGTTCGTGATCGAGCCGAGCCTGTACTGGCACGACGAGCTCGGTCCGTTCCGGCTGTCGCTGATCGAGCCCGAGTTCGCGGAGAAGTGGAAGGACATCCCGGCGAACGAGGCGCGCCGCCAGGTGGCGCTCGGGCTGCGTGACGAACTGCGCGACATCTTCGACCGCAACGGCGGCCTGCACCTGCAGATCGGCAAGTACTACCCGTACACCGAGATCATGAACAACGAGGTGCTGCCGAAGGTGATCAACGGCGTGAAGGACGTGCTCGACCCGAAGCGCCTGGTGAATCCGGGCTCGCTCGGGCTGCGCTGAGACGCGCCGTCCGGCTCCGGGCCGGATCGTGGAGGTCCGACCCGGGGTCGCGGCGTGCGGTGCGGGGGGAGTGATGCTGCGCAAGGGCTACGTGGACGCGCTCGATACGCCGGGCTTCGGGGGGGGGCTCGTACGAGCCCGAGGGCCAGCCGACGATGGCCGACTACGGTCGCGTGCCGCTGGAAGCGACCCGCGCGCGCGGCCTCGAGCGGATGCACCTGTTCGGCCGGGCGACCGATGAAAGCGCGGGAGCTCTCTTCGTTCCGGCTCGCCAGCTTCGTAACCGCCTGCCCACGAACCGCGGAGGATTCCACTTGATCCTGAAAGGCTACGCGAACATTCCCGCCGGCCAGGTGCACTACCGCCGGCTGCACGGTCCCGGCCTGCCGGTGGTCTGCCTGCACCAGACCGCCAGCTCGGGCGCGATGTGGGTGAAGGTGATGGAGCGCATGCGCGGCGAGCGGCCGTTCGTCGCGCTCGACACGCCGGGGTTCGGCGGCTCGTTCGACCCGCCGCAGCTGCCGCCGTCGATCGGCACCTACGCCGAGTGGCTGCTCGAGTCGCTGGACGCGCTCGGCATCGGCCAGTTCCACGTGCTGTGCCATCACACGGGCGCCTGCATCGCGGTAGAGATGACGGCGCGACAGCCGGAGCGCGTCGCCTCGGTCGCGATGATCGGCCCGGTCCCGCTCACCGAGGCCGAGCGCGAGGAATACAAGAAGTACTACTCGTCGCCGTTTTCGCCGACGGCCGAGGGCGAGTACCTGAAGACCACCTGGGATTACCTGCGGGGGCTGGGAGCCCACGGCGATCTCGCACTGCACCACCGCGAACTGCTGGACACGGCGCGCGCCTACATGGGCCGCTTCATGGCCTACACGAACGTCTGGCGCCAGGACTTCACGAAGCCGTTCCTCGGGATCCGCGTGCCGCTGCTGCTGATGTGCGCCGAGGACGACGTGCTCTGGCCGTTCTTCGGCCGCGCGAAGGAGATGCGACCGGACGCCGATTCCGCGGTGCTGAAGGGCGCCAACTTCGAGCCGGATCTCGACCCGGACGGCGTCGTCGGGGCCTACCGGGCCTTCCTCGCGAAGCACGGGCTCTGAGCCGGTCGCAGCCGGCGGTTCCGACACCATTCGTTCGACGGACACGGGCACCGACGCCCCGGGGAGGCAGGTTCGATGGCGATCACGATCACCCCCAACGCCCGCCGCGATGCGCCCGAGGTCAGCGGCGCCAGCGGCGCGATCCCGTACTCGAAGTTCCGCAGGTACACGGTGAACGACAGGGACCCGCACGACGCACCGGTCTTCCCGGTCCCGTTCATCGAGGGCTCGCGGTTCAAGGCGAGCAACACCGGCATCGACGAGCCGGCGGTGCAGGTGAACTTCGAGGACTGGCTGCCGAACACGCCGGACATCGTCTGGAAGGTGCTCGGCGACCAGCCGTTCCGGCAGCTCTGCATCTGCCTGCCGAATCCCGGCTATCCCATCCCGGTCGCGAACAGCGTCCGCGGCGGGGGCTGAGCGCATGGGTACCGTCTCCCGCGGCTACGTCCACACGCCCGGCGGCCAGGTTCACTACCGCACCGCCGGACCCGCCGGCGCGCCGGTCGTCGCGTTCTTCCACCAGACCGCGTCGTCGAGCCGGATGTTCGAGCTCGTGATGGCGGAACTGGCAGGCGAGTTCCGCTGCTACGCCTTCGACACGCCCGGTTTCGGCCAGTCGTGGCAACCGCGCGAGGTGCCGTCGGTCGCGTGGCTCGGCGAACGGCTCGTCGAGGCGATCGACGCGCTGGGCGTCGATCGCTTCGTGGTCTGCGGCCACCACACCGGCGGCTGCGTCGGCCTCGAGATCGCGCTCGCCGTGCCGGCCCGCGTGCGCGGGCTGTCGATCATCGGGCCCGTGACGCCGACCGCCGCGGAGCGCGAGCAGTACTCGAAGGTGTTCCTCGAGCCGTTCAGGCCCGAGGCCAGCGGCGAGTTCCTGAAGACCGCGTGGGAGTACCTGCGCACGATCGGGGCCGGCACGAACGTCGACCTGCACACCGCGGAACTGGTGGACCACCTGATCGCCTGGCGGTCGATGCCGCTCGCGTTCGGCGCGGTGTGGCGACAGGACGCGGCGGCCGGGCTCGCGAAGGTGACGGTGCCGCTGCAGCTGATGTGCTCGAAGGACGACGTGCTGTGGCCGATGTTCGCCCGGGCGTGCGAGCTCCGGCCCGATGCTCGCACGGCGATCGTCGAGGGCGGCGACTACCAGCCCGACCGGGACCCGGCGCGGGTCGCGAGGGCGCTGGCGGAGTTCGTGCGCGAGCTGCCGCGCGGGGGCGGCGACTAGCCGCGCAGTACCGGCACCGCGGCGGGGCGCGGCGCCTCGAAGTGGCGCGCGAACGGCGCGCTTCCTTCCGCCTGAGCCTTCATCAGCGCCAGCAGCTCGCCCGCGGTCATCGGCTCGCCGAACAACCGGCCCTGCGCCTGGTGGCAGCCGCGCTCGCGCAGGAATTCGAGCTGCTCGCGGGTCTCGACGCCCTCGGCGACCACTTCCATGTCGAGGTTCTTGCCCATCTCGATGATCGTGCGCACGAGGGTGGCGTCGTCGCGGTCCACCGCGGCGTCGCGCACGAACGACTGGTCGATCTTGAGGGTCTCCACCGGCAGCTGCTGCAGCGTGGAGAGCGACGAGTACCCGGTGCCGAAGTCGTCGATCGCCAGGTGGATGCCCATCGCGTAGAGCTCGTCCAGCAGCTTCACGGTCTGGCGCGCGTCGTCCATCAGCGTGGACTCGGTGATCTCGAGCTCGAACGCGGTCGGGCTCACGCCCTTCTCGCGGAACACGGAGGCGAAGCGCGGGATGAAGCTGGCCTGCTTCAGCTGCTTCAGCGACAGGTTGATGGACACGCGGCCCGGGTCCGCAAGCTGGTCGCTCCAGAGCCGGTAGTCCGAGCAGACGCGCCGCAGCACCCACTCGCCGATCGGCAGGATCAGGTTCGTCTCTTCCGCGAGCGGGATGAACTGCGCGGGCGGGATGTCGCCGTGGCCCGGCAGCCGCCAGCGCAGCAGCGCCTCGGCGCCGGTCACCCGGCCGTCGCGCAGGCTGACCTTCGGCTGGTAGAGGATCACGAACTCGTCGCGCTCGAGCGAACGGCGCAGCTTCGACTTCAGCATCAGCCGCTCGACCGCGGCCGCGTTCATCTCGGGCGCGTAGAACGCATGCGTGTTGCCGCCGCCGTTCTGCTTGGCGTGGTACATCGCCGCGTCCGCGTTGCGGATCAGGTCGATCGTGTTGTTCGCGTCGGCAGGGTACAGCGCGACGCCGATGCTGCAGGTGAGGTAGACCTCGGTGTCGTTCAGGTAGAACGCGCGGCCGACGTCGTCGAGCAGTTCGCGGGCGATGCCGGCGAGCGCCGGGCGGTGATCCGCGCCGGCGGCCAGGTTCTCGACGAACACCGCGAACTCGTCGCCGGCGAGGCGGCCCGCGGTGGCGTCCTTCGGCATCACGCGCGACAGGCGCTCCGACAGGATCTCCAGCGTGCGGTCCCCGGCGGAGTGCCCGAAGGTGTCGTTGACGTCCTTGAAGCGGTCGAGGTCGAGGTACAGGAGCGCCAGTTCCGTGTGCGTGCGCTGCGCGCGCGCGATCGACTGCTGCAGCAGGTGCTGGAACTGCATGCGGTTCGGCAGCTTCGTCAGCGCGTCGTAGCGGGCGAGGTAGCGGATGCGCTTCTCGGCGCGCTTGCGGTCAGAGATGTTCCGGGCGACGAACAGGTAGCCCTGGTACTGGGGATCCTCGGCGGCGATCTGCGACGCGGACAGCGAGACGGGGATCTCCTCGCCGCTGCGCGCGAGCAGCGTGGTCTCGCGGGCGTCGTGCACTGCGGACTCGAGCGCGAAAGTGGCGCGCGCCTCGGGTGCCAGCAGCGTCGCGAAGTCGCGGCCGAGGAGTTCCGCCCCCGACCAGCCGAGCAGCTTGCCCGCGGCGTCGTTGACCCGCTTGACCCGCCCCTCGGGGGAGGCGAGCAGCACTGCGTCGGTCATGCTGTTCAGCACGAGGTCGAGGTAGTCGCGCGTGACCGTGGTCTGGCGGAGCTTCTGGCGCATCCGCTCGACCGCGTCCGCGAGGTCGCCGAGTTCGTCGCGACGGTCGAGCCCGACCGGGCGGCTGTAGTCCCCCGCGCCGAGGCGGTCGAGGCTGCGGATCAGCGCGTGGATCGGGCGCCGCACCCGCGTGGCGAGCAGCCAGGCTCCGCCGGCGAGCAGCACGAACAGGCCGAGCGCCGTGCCGCCGAGCAGCCAGATCTCGGCCGGCGTGAGGCCGGCGGGACCGCCGGCGAGCCGGCCGGGGAACGCGCCGGCCACCGGGGTTGCCGGCTGGAAGGCATGCAGCAGGGCGCCGACGACGATCGCGGCCAGGGCCGCGACGCAAGCCGCCGCCGCCAGATACTGGAATCGCAACCGGTAGACGAACCCCATGCGGAAATCATAGCCCGCACCGTCGGTCGCGAATCGACGAAAATGCGACGCAATTCACCGACACGGGGGGTCCGGGGGTCTCGGGACCCCCGGATGCCTGCCGCCAGGGAGCCCGGATGAGCCCGCCGTTCACGATCGACGTCTGGTCCGACACCGTGTGCCCGTGGTGCTACCTGGGCGAGCGCCGCCTGGCGCAGGCGCTCGCGGCGCGGCCCGGGGCGATCTCCGCCGTGCGCTGGCAGCCGTTCGAGCTGAACCCCGACCTGCCGGAGGGCGGCGAGGACCGCCGCACCTACCTGAGGCGGAAGTTCGGCGACCCGGACCGGTTCCGCGACGCCCAGGCCCGGCTGCTCGAACTCGGCCGGGCCGCCGGCATCGACTACCGGTTCGACGCGATCGCCCGGATGCCGAACACCCGGGCGGCGCACGCGCTCGCCCGGTCGGCCGGCGAGCGCCAGGGCGCGGTCGTCGAAGCGCTGTTCCGGGCGTACTTCACCGAAGGCGGGGACGTCGGCGATCCGGCGGTGCTGGTCGAGATCGCGGCCGCCGCCGGGCTCGACGCCGGTACCGTGCGCGCGCAGCTCGCGGCGCGCGAGGGCTACGCGGCGATCGAGGAGCAGGAGCGCCGCGCCCACGCGATGGGCATTTCGGGCGTCCCGTTCTTCGTGCTGGCGGGACGGTGGGCCGTGTCGGGCGCGCAGGAGGTGGACGCACTGGTGCGCGCGATCGACCACGTCGGCGCCGAACTCGCGAAGAGCGGCGCGCCGGCGCCGGGCAGCGCATCGTGACGCCGCCGGTGGAGTGGCTGGGTCTCGGGGACGCCGCCCGGGTCCTGTGCGTGACGCGGACGCGGACCCCGGCGCTGGTCGCGGCGCTGGACCGGCCCGGTCGTGAACTCGTCTGGCTGGAAGGCGCGGTGGGGCTGGCGGCGCTCGCGGGCCACGGCCGCTACGACGTGGCGCTCGTGATCGATCATCTCGAGCACGTGACGGCGCGCGACGGCCGCCTGCTGCTGGCACGGCTCCGCGACCTGCACACGCACCGCGTGGTCGCCATCGTGGCGCCGGCGCAGCTCGCCGGCTGGACGCACGCGGACTGGCGCGCGCTCGAGTTCGGCGCCGACGGGGAGGCGGGCGCGCTGCGGCGGTACACCTACGACATCGTGGCCTACAATCCGCCGCGTGAGTGGAACACCCCGACGCACTGGGCGAACCCGCGGAACTTCGATCGCTTCCGGTGGTGAGCCGCGCCGGCGCGCGCCGCGGCGTGCCGCCGGGGCGGTGTTCGACGCGCTGGAACTCACGGGCCGCGCGCGCACGCACGTGATCGACCTCGATGCGCCGCGCTGCACTCTGCACCGCGCCGTCGCCCGCCCGTTCCTGCGGATGCGCGCCGCCGCGGCGAAGGCGGGCATCGATCTCGTGCCGGCGTCGTCGTTCCGCGATTTCGAGCGGCAGCGCGCCATCTGGAACGGCAAGTGGAGCGGCGAGCGACCGCTGGTGGACCGGGCGGGCCGGCCGCTCGACGCGATGCGCCTGTCCGATGCCGCACGCGTGGACGCGATCCTGGCGTGGTCCGCGGTGCCCGGCACGAGCCGTCACCACTGGGGCACCGATCTCGACGTGTACGACCGGGCGGCGGTCCCCAGGGGCTACCGGCTGCTGCTCGTGCCCGCGGAGTACGCCCCGGACGGCCCTTTCGCGCGCCTGACCGCCTGGCTCGACGCGAACATGGCGCGCTTCGGCTTCTTCCGGCCCTACGCCACCGATCGCGGCGGCGTGCAGCCCGAGCCCTGGCACCTGAGCCACGCGCCGACCGCCCGCGAGGCGTCGCGGCGGCTGCGGCTCGCCACGCTGCGCCGCGCGATCGTCGAGGGCGAAGTGGCCGGGCGCGCGATCCTGCTGCGGCGGCTGCCGACGATCTACGCGCGGTACGTGCGGGCGATCGACCGGCCCTGAACCGGGCGGGCCGCGGTACGCCCTGAATCCGTCCGGACGTCCGCGCCGATTCCTGCAGGTACCCCCCCCCGATCGGAGTGTCCGGCATGGATCGTCGTCCGTTCCTCGCACTCGCGGCTGCCACCGCGAGCCTGTTCCTCGTCGCCTGCAGCGGCAGTCCCGACAGCCGGCCCTCGCCGCCGCCGTTCCCGACCACCGAGGTGCGCTTCCTGCATGCCTCGCCCGACGCGCCGCCGGTCGACATCGTCGTCGCCGGCAGCCCGCTGTTCCAGAACCTCGACTACCGGCAGGGCACCCCGTTCGCGACGGTACCGGTGGGCAGCACCGAGGTCGCCGTGCGCGCCCGTACGCCTGGCAACCCGGTGACGGTGATCGGGCCCACGAACGTCAATCTCGCGGCCGGGCGGCAGTACACCGTGATCGCCTCCGGCGCCGTCGCCGGGCTCGCGCCGCTGGTGCTCGACCGCGCGAACACCGCGGTCGCGCCGGGTGCCGTTCGCGTGCAGGTCGTGCACGCGGCGCCGGCCGCGCCGGCGGTCGCCGTCTACGTGACCGCGCCGGACGCGAACCTCGCCGCCAGTGCGCCGCTCGGCACTTTCTCGTTCCGGCAGAGCCTCGGCCCCGTCGAGGTCACGGCCGGCACCTACCAGATCCGCGTCACGCCGGCCGGCAGCGCATCACCCGTGCTGTTCGACTCGGGTCCCGTGCCGCTCGCCGCGGGCGCGGACCTGCTGGTCACGGCGGTGCAGAACACCGGTCGCGGCGCGGCGCCGATCGCGCTCGCGGTGACGACCGCGGCCGGCGCGAACTCCGTGATCCTCGACCGCGCAACGCGCGCGGGCATCCGCGTCGTGCACGCTTCGCCCGACACGCCGGCTGTGCGCGTGGTCGCGAACGACAACACGGCGGCGCCGCTGGTGGCGTCCCTCGCGTTCCCGCAGGCGACGCCGTACGTCGAGGTGCCCGCGCGCGCCTACAACCTGAAGGTCTCGCCGGTCGCGAATCCCGGCGTCATCGCGATCGAGGCGAATGCGACGCTCGCCGCAGGCATCGACTACACGGTGTACGCGTTCGGGCGCCTGGCCTCGATCGGTGCGACGGTGACGGTCGACGACCGCCGCCCGTTCGCCACGCAGGCCAGGGTGCGCGTGCTGCACGGCTCGCCCACGGCCGGGCCCGTCGACGTCTACGTGACGGCGCCGGGCGCGAGCATCGCGACGCTGCAGCCCACGATCCCGAACTTCGCGTTCCGCGCCGACTCGGGCTTCGTGTCGCTCGCGGCCGGTGCGTACGACGTGACCGTCACGCCCGCGGGCTCGAAGACGCCGGCGATCGGTCCCGCGCGCATCCAGGTCGCGAACCGCGGCGTGTACACGATCGTCGCACGCGACGCGCCCGGCGGCGGTGCGCCGCTCGGCGTGATCCTGCTCGACGACTTCTGAGCGCAGGGGCGGCGGCGTGAGCTTGCGGTTGCACGAGCCCGGCGGCGCGACGTTCGACGCGCGCGTGACCGGGCCGGCGTACCCGCAGGCCGCGCCATCGCCCCCGCGTACTCCCTCGACGCAGGCCGCGCCGCTCGTGCAATCTCCCCCACGTACTCCCTCGACGCAGGCTCGGCCGCTCGTGCAACCGCCCCAGCCTGTTCCGCCGGCGCCGGCTTCGTCCGGCCTGCATCGCTCTGCGTCGCTGGAGGCCGAGCCGCTGCTGCCGCGAGTGGCCGCGGGCGAGGCGCACGCCGTGCAGGAGTGCATCGAGCGCTACGGCGCGAAGGTGTGGTCGTTGACGCGCCGCCTCGGCGTGCCCGAGCACGAGCGGGAGGACGTCGCGCAGGAGATCTTCATGGACCTTTGGCGGTCGTCGGGCCGCTACGACCCGCGGTGCGGTCCCGAGGGCGCATTCGTGATCGTCGTGGCGCGGCGGCGCGCGATCGACTGGCTGCGATCGCGCGGCGCGCGGGCGCATCTCGAGCATCCGCTCGACGAGGAACAGGCGGCGCGGCTCGCCGCGCCGGACGCCGGCGCCGATGCCGGCAGCGACGGCGCGCGTGCGGCCGCGGCGCTTGCCGAACTGCCGCCGGCGCAGCAGCACGTGATCGCGCTCGCGGTCGTACAGGGTCTCTCGCACGGCGAGATCGCCACGCGGCTGCGGATGCCGCTCGGCACCGTGAAGACCTACGTGCGCCGCGGGCTGTTGCGAGTGCGAGAGCGGCTCACCGGGCCGGCCGTTACCGGCCGGGAGGCACGGTCGTGAGCGCAAATGCGTCGGATCGCGAGCGACTGGCCGAACTGGCGTTCGAGGCGGCACTCGGGACGCCGTCGCCCGAAGAGGCGGGTGAGCTCGAGCGATTGCGGGCGGTGCTCGGCCCCGCGGCGGAGTCGGGCATCGACCGCGCGGTCGCGGCTACCCTCGATGCGTTCGGCGACGGGCGTGACGAAGCCCTGCCGGCGGCACTCCGGGAACGGGTGTTGCGGGACGCGGATGCCTATCTCGCGGCCGCGCGCCGTGCGGGGCCGCCGGGCGTGATGCCGGTCGCTGCCGGCGTCGCGGCCCGGCCGCGCACTGCGCCGCGGCGGAGGCGCCGTCCCGGCGTCGCGGGGTTCGCCAGCTGGGGCGGTTGGGCGGCGGCGTGCGCGAGCCTCGCGTTCGCCGTGTACGTGCTGCTCGCGCAGCCG
This sequence comes from Steroidobacteraceae bacterium, assembly GCA_027531255.1. Lineage (GTDB taxonomy): Bacteria > Pseudomonadota > Gammaproteobacteria > Steroidobacterales > Steroidobacteraceae > JAPZRU01. The sequence continues at coordinate 309,881 of JAPZRU010000007.1, forward strand.
CCCGCGGCGCCCGGGATCGCCGGCGTGTCGCCGCCCGTCGCGCCGCGGCCGGGCCCGTCACTGCCTGCGATCACGTCTTCCGGGACCGCGTCGTCTCGCGTCGCGGAGTCCGCGAGTACCGACGTTCCGGGCGTCGAGGCCGGCGCGCCGGCGAACGCCACGGTGGCTGGCGCCGCGGCGCCCGAGGAATCGTGGCGCGAATTCGTCGCGGCGCGCCCCTACCTGATCCGCCGCCGTTTCGAGCCCGGCCCCGACGCGGCCGGTCGGCGGGTCAGCGGCGAGGTGATCTGGGACGGCGTGACGCAGAGGGGCTACATGCGGTTCGCGGGACTGCGCCCGAACGACCGCTTGCTCGAGCAGTACCAGCTCTGGATCTTCGACGCCGAGCGCGACGAGCGCTACCCGGTGGACGGCGGCGTCTTCGACGTGGACGCGACCGGCGAGGTGGTGATCCCGATTCGCGCGAAGCTCGGCGTCGGGAGGCCCGTGCTGTTCGCGGTCACCGTCGAACGGCGCGGCGGCGTGGTCGTGTCCGCGCGGGAGCGGATCGCGGCGCTCGCGCGCGTGACGTGAGGGAACAGGGGTCCGACCCCTGTTCCTAGGCCCGCTGTTTCGGCAGCCACCCCAGGAACCAGCGCGGAAACAGGAATTCCTGCACCAGCGTCTCGGTGATCGAGATCACCGCCGCCTTCGAGGCGTTGTACGCGCTCATCTGCGGGCCGCTGGCGAAGCCGGCCGCGCTCGCCACGTTGAGGATCAGGCCAGTTCCCTGGCGGCGCAGGATCGGCACCGCCGCGCGACAGCCGACGACGACGCCGAGCACGTTCACGTCGAGCGCCCACCGCCAGTCGGCCAGCGGCGTCGACTCGAAGCGGCCCGCGACGGCCACGCCCGCGTCGTTGACCATCAGGTCGAGCCCGCCCGTGCGCATCGCGAACTCGGCCACGACCGCGGTGAACGCCGCCTCGTCCGTGACGTCGCCGGGAAAGGCATGGACGTCCGGGGCGCCCGCGGCGCGCAGCGTTGCCGCGACGCCCGCGAGCCGGACTGCGTCGCGGTCGAGCAGGCCGAGCGTCCAGCCCGCGCGGGCGAGTTCATTCGCGAGCGCGAGTCCGAGACCGCTGGCCGCGCCGGTCAGGAAGGCGCGGCGACCGGGCAGTGCGGCGGCGAGCTGCGTGCCGGGCGTGGAGTTCATCGGCGGGCGCAGGGGTGCGGTCAGCCCTGGCCCCAGAGTTCCGTCAGGTGCCCGAGCATCAGCGAGCGGACGTTCGGGAGCGGGTTCGGATCGTAGGTGAAGCAGGGCGGATCCCGACGCAGCATCGGCCAGTTCTCGGACTTCAGCACCTGGCGCAGGTACGCCACGTTCCGCTGGATCGCCTCCATGTACGGATTGTGGCCGGCGTAGAGCGCCTCGACGTAGCGATACGCGGCCCCGAACTCCCCGTCGAGCCGCTCGCGCATCGTCTTCTCGACGAACCGCGGCGTCTTGCGCAGCAGGTCGAGGCCGGAGCTGTAGTGGACCTTCATGCCGCCGTCGGACTCGCGGCCGAGCGCGACGCCGGCCAGCACGAACTCCGGATAGAGGCGGTCGCGGCACTTCTCCAGGTAGCACCGGTCGGACATCTGCGCGATCAGGTCCGCGGTCGCGATCAGGTGGCCGGCCTTGCGGTCGCGCGGGTCGTCGATCTCGATCTGCGCGAACGGGATCTCGTAGCCGCTGAAGTGGACGATGCGGGTCGCCACCGGCGCCCACTCGCCCATCCCGATCGAGGGCAGCACGCGCGCCAGGAACCGCGCGGAGCGGCTCACGTGAGTGGCGGTGTACTCGGCGCCGTTGCGGCGGACGTCCGTGGTTTCGCGCACGTACCCGGCGTCGTGGAACAGCGCGGTGACCAGCGCCATCGCCGTCCGGTCGTAGCCGAACCGGGCGCCGTCCTGGACCGAGCGCTCGTGGCCGACGAGGAGCCGGGCCGTGGCCAGCGTCATGTCCAGCGTGTGCTGGCGGTCGTGGTAGACCGTGTCGACGCCGAGGTAGCCGGGCAGGCGGCCCGAGAACAGGGCATCGAAGGTCTCGAAGGCGCGCGCGATCGGCTCGAACGGCTGACCGGGCCACTGCGCGGCGACCAGGGCGCGGACCGCCTCGCACACCGCCGAGGTCGAACTGACCTGCACGGTGTTCGTGACGTCGAAGTCGTTGCGACGATGGCGCGATGCCGCACGGGCGCGGTCGCCGGCACCGCCCTCGGTCAACCGGGTGGTCGCGGCCCCAAGGCCAGCTGGGCGGGTCATCGCCATCGACATGCGCTCGCCGGATCCGGTCAGGGTGCCGGCGAGTCTAGGCGCAAATGCGAAGCGCTGGCCAGCGGGTGAACGGATTCGGCTCGACAGTTCACACCGCGTGCAGGATTCCCCGAATGCCGGCGACCGCAAGTCGCCGCGCGGCCCCCGCCGGCTGTCATAACTCGAACGTGGCGAGCACCGGCGCGTGGTCCGACGGCCGCTCCCACTTGCGCGGCTCGCGGTCGATGCGGCTCGCGGTGCAGCGCGCGGCGAGCGGCTCGCTCGCGAGTACGAGGTCGATGCGCAGCCCGTGGTTCCGGCGGAACGCCATCATCCGGTAGTCCCACCAGCTGAACGACTTCTCGGGCTGCTCGAAGCGGCGGAACACGTCGACCAACCCGAGTTCGAACAGGCGGCCGAGCGCCTCGCGCTCCGGGCCGCTGCACAGCACCTGTCCTTCCCAGGCCTTCGGGTCGTGCACGTCGCGATCCTCGGGCGCAACGTTCCAGTCGCCGACCACGACCACGCGCTCGTGCCGGCGCAGTTCCTGCGCCAGGTAGTCGCGCAGCTTCGCGAACCATTCGAGCTTGTAGGCGTACTTGTCGGTGCCGACGGCCTGGCCGTTCGGCACGTACACGTCGATCACGCGCACGCCGCGCACCGTGCCCGCGATCACGCGGGCCTGCGGGTCGTCGTAGCCCGGGATGCCCCTCGCGACTTCCTCGGGCGGCGCGTCCCGCGCTAGCAGCGCGACACCGTTGTAGGTGCGCTGGCCGTGCCACGCGCCCTGCAGTCCGAGCGTGCCGAGCTCGGCCGCCGGGAAATCGTCGTCCGTGAGCTTGGTCTCCTGCAGGCCGAGCACGTCGACCGGCGCCGACTCGAGCCACTGCGCCAGGTGCGGCAGCCGCACGCGCAGCGAATTGACGTTCCAGGTGGCGATCGTGAGCGACGACTTCACGCCGCGCGCTCCGGGGGCGACACGCCGTCCTGCGCGAGCAGCGGACCGACTTCCGGCTTGCGGCCGCGGAACGCGACGAAGGCCGCCATCTGGTCCGCGTTGCCGCCCTGCGAGAGCACGTTCTCCAGGAAGCGCTGCGCTGTGCCGGCGTCGAAGATGCCGGCCTCGGCGAACGCCGCGAAGGCATCCGCCGCGAGCACCTCGGCCCACTTGTAGCTGTAGTACCCGGCCGCGTAGCCGCCCGCGAAGATGTGCTGGAAGCTGTACGCGAAGCGGCTCCACTCCGGCGGCTTCACGACCGCGACGCGTCCGCGAACCTCGTCGAGCAGCTCGTTCACGCGGGCACCCCGCGCGGGGTCGTACTCGGCGTGCAGGCGGAAGTCGAACAGCGCGAACTCCAGCTGGCGCACCGCGGCGAGCCCGGCGTGGAAGGTGCGCGTCGCGAGCAGGCGGTCGAGCTCGGCCTGCGGCAGCGGTTCGCCGGTGTCCACGTGCGCCGAGATCAGCGGCAGCACCTCGGGCCGCCACGCCCAGTTCTCCATGATCTGGCTCGGCAGTTCCACCGCGTCCCACGGCACGCCGTTGATGCCGGCGAGGCTCGGGTAGTCGACGCGCGTCAGCAGGTGGTGCAGCGCGTGGCCGAACTCGTGGAACAGCGTCAGCACCTCGGTGTGCGTCAGCAGGGCCGGGCGGCCGGGAGCCGGCGGCGGCGCAAAGTTGCAGACGAGGTTCGCGACCGGCAGCTCCTGGCCGTCGCCGGCGAGGCGCTTGCGCACCGTGACCTCGCTCATCCAGGCGCCGCCGCGCTTCTTGTCGCGCGCGTAGGGGTCCAGGTAGAAGCCGCCGATCGGGCGGCCTTCGGCGTCGGCGACGCGAAAGTAGCGCGCGTCCGCGTGCCAGAGCGCCACGTCCTCGCGCGGCTCGAAGCGCACGCCGTAGAGCCGCCGCGCGACCTCGAACAGCCCCGCGAGCACGCGCGGCAGCGGGAACCACGGCCGCAGCGCCTCCTCGGACACCGAGTGACGCTCGTGCTGCAGCTTCTCGGCGTAGTACGGCACGTCCCACGCGTCGAGCTTCCGCCCGGCCCAGGCCTCGAGTTCCGCGTACTCGCGGTGCGCCGCGGGCACGTAGTGGTCCGCGAGTTCCTCGAGGAACTTCACGACCGCGGGCACGGAATCCGCCATCTTGGTCGCGAGCGAGAGTTCCGCGAAGCTGCCGAAGCCGAGCACGGCCGCGGCCTCGTGGCGCAGGCGCAGGATCGACTCGATGATCGGGCCGTTGTCGTGCCTGCCGGCGAACGGCCCGCGGTCGGAGGCGCGCGTGGTCCAGGCGTCGTAGAACTCGCGGCGCAGCTCGACCGACTCGCCGTGCGTCAGCACCGCCAGATAGGTCGGCTGGTCGAGCGCGAGCCACCAGCCGGCCAGCCCGCGCTCGCGCGCCGCATTGGCGCCACGGCTGCGCACGTGCCCGGGCAGGCCGGCGAGCAGCGACTCGTCGGTGACGTGCTTCGACCACGCGTGCGTGGCGTCCAGCACCTGCTCCTCGAACTTCGACTGCAGCTTCGCGAGCTCCTGCATGAGCTCCTTGAAGCGCGCCTTGCGCTCGACGGGCAGGCGCACGCCGGCGAGCCGGAACTCCCGGAGCGCGAAGTCGAGCACCTTGCGCTGCGCGGCCGTCAGCGTCGAGGCCTCCGCATCGCGGATGCGCTCGTAGGCGGCGGCGAGCGCCTCGTTCTGGCCGACCTCGGTCTGGTACTCGGCGAGCAGCGGGAGGCACGCGTTGTAGGCGGCGCGCAGCTCGTCGGAATTCAGCACGGCGTTCAGGTGCGCGACCGGCGCGAAGACCCGGTTCAGCCGGTGCTGCAGCGCCTCGAACGGCTCGACCAGCGAGGCGAACGTGGGCGTCGGCTGCTCGAGCAGGCGCGCGAGCGCGGCACGGTTCGCGTCGAGCTGCGTGCGCACCGCGGGCTCAACGTGTTCGGCGCGGATGCGGGAATAGTCGGGCAGGCCTTCCGTGGCCAGCAGCGGGTTCTGCATCGATCGTCCCCGGGTGTTTCGCAACGATCGTAGCAGGGGCCCGGAAACGGGGACATGCCCCGTTTCACGGCGCCGCGGGCCACGGGGAGCGTCCCCGGGTCCGGGCGGCCGGGCGGCGCGGCCGCCGCCCCGCTATGATTCGCGTCCCATGGCAGAGAAGTACGACTACATCGCCGTCGGCGGCGGCAGCGGAGGCCTCGCGACCGCGCAGCGCGCCGCGGAGTACGGCGCGCGGGTCGCGATCGTCGAGTCGCACCGGCTCGGCGGCACCTGCGTCAACGTCGGCTGCGTGCCGAAGAAGCTCATGTGGAACGCGGCCACCCTCGCGCACTCGCTCGAGGACGCGCGGGGCTACGGCTTCGACCTCGCGGTGCACGGGCACGACTGGCCGCGCCTGAAGGCCGCGCGCGATGCCTACGTCGCGCGCCTCAACGGCATCTACGAGTCGAACCTGCAGAAGCGCAACGTCACGTGGGTGCGCGGGCGCGCCAGCTTCGTCGACGCGCACACGCTCGTGGTGCGCGGGCCCGACGGCGACCGCGTGCTCGAGTCGCCACACGTGACGATCGCGGTCGGCGGCCGGCCCAGCGTGCCGGACCTGCCGGGCGCGGGGCTCGGCATCACCTCCGACGGCTTCTTCGAGCTGCCCTCCCGCCCGGACCGCGTCGCCATCGTCGGTTCGGGCTACGTGGCGGTCGAGCTCGGCGGCGCGTTCGCGGCGCTGGGCGCCAAGGCCTCGATCTTCGTCCGGCACGATCGCGTGCTCCGCAGCTTCGACGCGATGCTGTCCGGCGCGCTGATGAAGCAGATGGAGGCGGACGGTATCGAGCTCGTCACGCACGCGGTGCCGTCGGCGCTGCAGCAGGCCCGCGAGGGCCGCGAGCTGGTGCTCGCGGACGGCCGCACCTACGGCGACTTCGACTGCGTGCTGTGGGCGATCGGCCGCGAACCCGCGACCGCGGAACTCGCGCTCGACCGCGCCGGCGTGAAGCTCTACGACGACGGCTTCGTGATCGCGGACGCCTGGCAGAACACCAACGTGCCGGGCGTCTACGCGATCGGCGACGTGACCGGCCGCGAGGCGCTGACGCCCGTCGCGATCGCGGCCGGGCGGCGGCTGTCGGACCGCCTGTTCGGCGGCCGGCCGGATCGCCGACTCGACTACGACCTGATCCCGACCGTCATCTTCAGTCACCCGCCGATCGGCACCGTCGGCCTCACCGAGGCCGCGGCCCGCGAGCTGCACGGCGAGGCCGTGAAGGTCTACCACTCGGGCTTCGTGCCGATGTACCACGCGCTGACGCCGCACAAGCGCCGCGCGGAGATGAAGCTCGTCTGCGTCGGCCCCGAGGAGCGCATCGTCGGCCTGCACGTGATCGGGCAGGGCGCGGACGAGATGACGCAGGGCTTCGCGGTGGCCGTGAAGATGGGCGCCACGAAGCGCGACTTCGACGACACCGTCGCGATCCACCCGACCGCGGCGGAAGAATTCGTGACGATGCGATAGTCGATCCGACCGGCGACTCGACACGCGACCCGACAGGCCATCCGACCGGCGATGCACCACCTTCGACCCTGGCTCGACACGTCCCCGACGCTCGGTGTCCGCACCTACGTCGACCCGCAGGCCTGCGTGATCGGCCGCGTCACGCTCGGCGAGGACGCGTCGGTCTGGCCGATGGCCGTGATCCGCGGCGACGTGAACGAGATCCGCGTCGGGGCGCGCACCAGCGTGCAGGACGGCGCGGTGCTGCACGTGACGCACGACGGTCCGTACTCGCCCGGCGGCCTGCCGCTGGTGGTCGGCGAGGAGGTCACGATCGGTCACAAGGCGGTGCTCCACGCCTGCACGATCGGCCACCGGTGCCTCGTCGGCATGGGCGCGATCGTGCTCGACGGTGCGTTCGTCGAGGACGACGTGATGATCGGCGCGGGCGCGCTGGTGCCGCCGCGCAAGCGATTGCCGACGCGCACGCTGTGGGTCGGCAACCCGGCGAAGCAGGTGCGCCTGCTGACCGATCGCGAGGTCGAGCAGCTCCGCTATTCCGCGCTGCACTACGTGAAGGTCAAGGACCGCTACCTCGCGGCGGCCGCGCGGTGAGCGGCGCCCAGCGTGGCGAAGCGCGCGTCGCCGCTGCGGCCCCGGCACTCGACGCCGGTCCGGCGGCCGCCACGAGCGAGCCCGCGACCGAGCCGCCGCTCGAGTACCTCGAGCGCGACGGCGCGCCGCGGCTCGCGTACCGGCGCCTCGCGGCGACGGGGGGGCGCGCGTCGAGCGCCGAGCCGCCGGCCGCGGGCGCGCGCATCGCCGGCGTCGTGTTCCTCCACGGCTTCATGTCGGACATGCAGGGCCAGAAGGCCCTCGCGGTCGAGGCCCTGTGCCGTCGCCGCGGTCTCGCGTGCGTGCGGTTCGATTACCGCGGTCACGGTCGTTCCGGCGGGCGCGTCGAGGACGGCAGCGTGGGTCGCTGGCTCGACGACGTGCTGGCCGTGATCGACGGCCTGACGTCCGGGCCGCAGCTGCTGGTCGGCTCCAGTCTCGGCGGCTGGCTGATGACGCTGGCCGCGCTCGCACGGCCGCAGCGCGCCGCCGGTCTCGTCGGCGTCGCGGTCGCGCTCGACTTCGTCAGGACGCTGCGCGAGGAGATCGGCGAGGCCGGCCGCCGCGCGCTCGACGAGCACGGCATACACCGCATTCCGACGCCGTACGGCGGCGACGGCTACCCGATCACGCGCGAACTGATCGACGACGGTCTGCGGCACTGCCTGCTGGGCGCGGCGATACCGTTCACGGGCCCCGTGCGGCTCCTGCACGGGATGCGCGATGCCGACGTGCCGTGGCGCAACTCCCTCGCGGCGGCGGCCGCGTTCGACTCCGACGACGTGGTCGTCGAGTGCGTCAAGGACGGCGACCATCGCCTGTCCCGGCCCGTCGACATCGCGCGGCTCTGCCGGGCGGTCGAGGACGTTCTCGACCTGACTTGACGGAACGTGGCCCGGGCAGCGGGTATCCCGCAGCGCCGGCGTGGACTTCGTCACGCTTCCGTGTCCGCGGCGGCGCGCTTGCGCTTCAGTGCCCGCCGACGTTGCGGTCCGCGCCGCCGGCCTTCAGCAGTTCGAGCACCGGGCGGGTCTGCGGACGCACTCCGCGCCAGACCAGGAAGGCCTCCGCCGCCTGCTCGACGAGCATGCCCCAGCCCTTGTGCGTGGCGCCGGCGTGGCGCTCGCGGGCCCACAGCGTGAACGGCGTGTCGCCCTTCGCGTAGGCCATGTCGTAGCAGACGGTGGTCGCGTCGATCGCGCCCGCCGGGATCGCGGGCACCTCGCCCTGCAGGCTCGCCGAGGTCGCGTTGATCACGAGGTCGAACGGCCGCTGCTCGACGTCGGCGAAGCCGCAGGCGGACACCGGGCCCGACGAGCCGAACTCCGCGACCAGTTCCTCGGCGCGCGCGACCGTGCGGTTCGCGATCACGAGCGTCGCCGGCTGCTGCGCGAGCAGCGGGCCCAGCACGCCGCGCGTCGCGCCGCCGGCGCCGAGGATCAGAAGCCGCCGGCCTGCGAGCGCGAGGCCGAGGTTCTCGGTCAGGTCGACCACGAGACCGACGCCGTCGGTGTTGTCGCCGACCAGTCCGAGGCTCGAGCCCTTCACGCGGATCGTGTTCACGGCGCGCGCGAGCGTCGCGCGCGGCGTCAGTTCGCTGACGATCTCCGCGGCCGCCGGCTTGTGGGGCACCGTGACGTTGAGTCCCCTGCCCCCGCCGACGAAGAACTGCACGACTTCCGCGCGGAAGCGCTCCGGCGGCACGTCGAGCAGCCGGTACTGCATGTTCTGCCCCGTCTGGCGCGCGAACAGGCCGTGGATGAACGGCGACCAGCTGTGGCTGACGGGATGGCCCACCAGCGCGTAGCGGTCTGGCGCGGCACCCTGCGGCGTCATCGGGGCGTGGGGACCCGCACGGGCGGCTCCGAATCGGGCTCACCGCAGGGGCGATTCGCGGGCATCGCGCTCACTTCGCCGCCAGCCACTGCGCCGCGCGCTTGGCGAAGTAGGTGAGGATGCCGTCGGCGCCGGCGCGCTTGATCGAGGTCAGCGCCTCGAGCGCGACCGCCCGCTCGTCGAGCCAGCCGTTCCTCGCGGCGGCCATCAGCATCGCGTACTCGCCGGACACCTGGTAGACGAAGGTCGGCGCGCCGAACTGGTCCTTCACGCGGTGCACGATGTCGAGGTAGGGGAGGCCCGGCTTGATCATGACCATGTCGGCGCCTTCCTCGAGGTCGAGAGCGACCTCGTAGAGCGCCTCGTCGGTGTTCGCCGGGTCCATCTGGTACGTGTACTTGTCCGCCTTGCCGAGGCTGCCCGCGGAGCCGACGGCGTCGCGGAACGGGCCGTAGTAGCTCGACGCGTACTTGGCCGAGTAGGCGAGGATCTTCGTGTGGATGTGGCCCGCGGCCTCGAGCGCGTCGCGGATCGCGCCGATGCGCCCGTCCATCATGTCGGAAGGTGCGACGACGTCCGCGCCGGCCTCGGCGTGGGACAACGCCTGTTTCACCAGCGCCGTCGTCGTCACGTCGTTCACGACGTAGCCGGTCTCGTCGATGATGCCGTCCTGGCCGTGGGTGGTGTAGGGATCGAGCGCGACGTCGGCGATCACGCCCATCGACGGCACCGCCTGCTTGATCGCCTGCACGGCGCGCTGCGGCAGGCCCTCGGGGTTCCAGGCCTCGCGGCCGTCGAGCGTCTTGGTCGACGCGTCCGGCACCGGAAACAGCGCGATCGCCGGCACGCCGAGCTCCGCCAGTTCCTCCGCCTCCTGCACCAGCAGGTCGATGGAGACGCGCTCGATGCCGGGCATCGACGGCACGGGCACGCGCTGGCCGCGGCCCTCGACGACGAACATCGGGTAGATCAGGTCGTTCGTCGTCAGCACGGTCTCGCGCATCAGCCGGCGCGAGAAGTCGTCGCGGCGCATGCGGCGCATGCGCAAGCGGGGGAAGGAACCGGGGATCGGTCGCATCGTCTCGTTCTCCTCGGACCGCGGCAGGCTGCGGTCGGCGGTGCGCCAGTGTCGTGGCGACCGCGCTCCGACGGAATTATGGCATTCCACGGGGCCATGGGCCGTGCTGCAGGGTTTGCGGCCCAGCCGCCGGAGCTTCACTCCGGGACGAGCCACTCCACGCGCCACCGGCCGCGTGGCGCGGCGCCCGTCGCCGCCGCGTTCGCGCCGGCGCCGCCCGTGCGCGCGGTCGCGGCCGCGAGGCGCGGCTGCAGCCACGCGAGCGCGGACCGGAGTTCCGCGTCGAGCTGCCACGGCGGATTCACGAACAGCAGGCCCGCGCCGTTCAGCCCCAGCGGGGAGTCGTCGGGCTTCACGGTCAGCTCGGCCACCAGCTGCCGCCGGATCCCGGTCGCGCGCATGCGGATGAGGAAGCGGTCTGACGCACCGCCGTGCTTGATCGGGTACCAGATCGCGTAGACGCCGGTCGGCCAGCGCTTCACGGCGCCGGCCACCGAGACGATCAGCCGGTCGAACTCGTCGGTCTGCTCGTACGGCGGATCCACCAGCACGAGTCCGCGCTTTTCGCGCGGTGGCACGAGTGCGAGCAGCGCCTCGTAGCCGTCGCGGGCGTGCACGCCGACGCGCGCGTCGCCGCGGAACTCGGCGCGCAGCGCGTCGGCTTCGCGCGCTTCGAGTTCGCAGAGGACCGCGCGATCGTCCGGGCGCAGGCAGGCGGCGGCGAAGCGCGGCGAGCCCGGGTAGGCGCGCAGGCGCCCGTCCTCGACGCCGAGTTCGCGTACCAGGTCGAGCCAGCGCGCGACGGCGGGCGGCGGGGTCTCGGCGTCCAGCAGGCGCAGCACCCCGTCGCGGTATTCGCCCGCACGCTGCGTCTCTGGCGCGTCGAGCGGGTAGAGCCCGCGGCCGGCGTGCGTGTCGAGATAGCAGTACGGCGAGTCCTTGCGCGCCAGGTGCCCGAGAGCGGCGACCAGCGCGACGTGCTTCAGCACGTCGGCGAAGTTGCCGGCGTGGTAGGCGTGGCGGTAGTTCACGTGGGAAGCTTACCCCGGGCGTGCACGGCCGGGGCCGTGTCGCAGGTCGAGCTCGCCGCGCCTGCCGGTGATCGTCGACGAGGCCGTCACCTGGCCCGACGGCAGTCTCGGCTGCCCCGAGCCCGGCATGGCGTACGCCATGGCGCTGGTGCCGGGCTACCGGGTGATCCTGCGGTTCGAGGCACGCGAGTACGCGTGCCACGCCTCCGCCCGAGGCGGCTTCAAGTGCTGCGCGACGCCAGGCATGCCGTTGCCCCGCGAAGCGATCCGCTGACCCCGCTCACTCGCGCTTCGCGGCGTCCTCCAGCACCAGCACCTCCGACTCCGCCGTCGCCGCGCCGTTGTTCGTCTGCGGATCGCGCGGCGCGTTCGTGAACAGCAGCACGCCGCGGTCGCCGGCGTTCGCGAACGGCTGCGGCGAGCGCGTCACGCGCAGGCGGCCGGTCGCGAGGCCCGGCGTGTCGTCGCCCGCGATCGCGTAGCGCTCGCCGAAAGGCACGACGTCCCACGGGCCGAGGATCGTGCCCGGTCCCTTGAAGGCGAAGTCCTGCGCCTCCGCCGTGATCCGCAGGCGCTGGCGGCCGGGCGCGTCGGGCCCGAGGCCGAGCTGCTCGCCGCAGACGAGGAGCGCGACGTTCGCGGCATGGGTCGGGTGCGTCGCGAAGAAGCGCGCGTTCGCGATGCCCGTGCCCAGGTCTTCCGCCCAGACGACCTGGCGTCCGTCGGTCAACGCGTCCTGCGAGAAGTCGCGGTGGTACACCGCGTAGTCGGGACCGTCGGCGCTCGCGGGATCGACGTCGACGTAGACGACGTTCGTGACCGCCGTCGGCAGCGCGTAGCGCCGCCAGTTCGCCACGCCGAACTCCATGGCGAAACCGGCGCTGCAGTCGCTCGTCGCGAAGCTGGTCACGCCGACTGCACGCAGGCTCGGCCCGGGCGACTGGCGACCGCGCTCGCCGCGCGGCCGTTCGGGGCCCGTGCCGAGCAGGGAGTACGCCGCGTACTGCGCGGTGCCGAGGCCCGCGTTCCGCAGTTCGACCGTCGCGGTGCCGTCCGCGGCGAACTCGAGCGCGGTCCGCGACGGCGTCACGTTGGCGGCGCGCCGCGGCAGCACGTGCCACGGCAGGTGCCACCGCGCGCCGTCGCGCGTGCGGAACTCGAGCCGACCGTCGTACTCCATCGCGGTGAGCCGCGCGGGCTCGTCGCCGAAGCGGCCCGCGTTCATCGCGTTGTCGCCGAGCCAGCGCGCGTGGATCCGCAGCTCGACCGGAATCGTCACCGTGGACCGCGGCGGCACGGTCACCGTCGGCGGCACTTCGAGACGGACGGCCGCGCGCCGCAGGTAGTCCGCGGTGCCGCGCTCGGTCGCGATCGCGCTCACGTCGAACGTGAGCGCGCTGGTCCCGAGATTCTCGATCGCGACGCGCCGGCGGAGCGCGGTCTCCTCCTGCCACGCGTCCACGAGGCCGAAGCCGAGTGCGCCGCCGCCCGGCGCGGCCTCGTCCCAGATGCGCACCGGTGCCACGAGCGCACGCGCGACGTCGAGTTCGCCGCCGCCGATGCGGCTGACCGGCGCGATCGCGTCGGGCAGCAGGCTGCCCGCGAGGCTCGCGGCCCACAGCTGCGGGTTGGCGGCGTTCACGAGCAGCTGCTTGATCTGCAGCGGCCCGAGGCCGGGACGCGCTTCCTTCAGCAGCGCCGCGGCGCCGGCGACCAGCGGCGCGGAACCGGAGGTGCCGGCGAACGGGCCGCTGCGGTTCCCGGTGCCCGAGTACGCCGACACCGACGCGCCCGGCGCGACGAGATCCGGCTTCGGCACCGCGTCCTCGAAGCCCGGCCCGCGCGAGGACGCCGGCGCGACCGTCGCGACCACGGGCAGCGTCCGCGACGGCGCGAACATCACGGTGGCGCCGCCGCGGATCTCGTCGGCGTCGGCCCGCGAGATCGCGTAGGTCGGAATCGTGACCGTGCCGCCGCCGGAGGAGAACGCGAACGGCGCCGTACGGTCCACGAAGCCGATCAGCGCGATCCGCGCCCCGGCCGCCGAGAGATTGGCGGCCTTCACGCTGACCGGGCATTCGCCGCGATCGACGAGCACGATGCGCCGGCGGATCGCCGCGCGCTCGGCGCTCGAGAACGGCGTGCAGCCGAGCGGGTTCGAAGCGGGGTAGTAGACGCGTTCGCGGATGCGCTCGCGCAGCCGCGGCGCCCAGGGCTGCGGGATCGCGCCGCGGTTGGGCGGCGAGCCGCGGTGGATCCGCATCAGCGCGACCGTCTCGCGCGGCATCGCCGTCTGGCCGACCGACAGCGCGGTGGCCGCGCTGCCGGGCGCGTTCGTGACGAACGGCTTGTCGCCGCTGTTGCCGCTGGCCGCGACGGTGAGCACGCCGAGGCGCGTCGCCCCGTCCACCGCCGCCGAGAGGTCGTCGTCGAAGGCCTGGCCGTAGGGGTCGCCGAGCGACAGGTTGACGATGTCCACGCGGTCCGACGTGTCCCCGTCGCCGTTCGGATCGAGCGCGAAATCGAAGGCCAGCATCAGCGCTTCGCCGTCGCAGGCCTTCGAGTAGGCGGAGCAGGCCTTGATGGCGACCAGTTCGACGTCCGGTGCGACGCCGTTGCGCCCGCCGAGGATGTCGGCGACGTGCGTGCCGTGGCCGCCGTCGCAGGTGCGCGCGGGCGTCGTGCTGGGGCAGTAGCCCTGCGTCTCGACGCCCGGCGCGGCGATCGGATCCTCGTCGGCGCTGCGCGCGGGCGAGTTCGGTCCGCCCGTCCACGCCTCGCCGACGAAGTCCCAGCCCGCCACCACCTTCGCGGTCGGGAACAGGCCGTCGCGCCGGGTCGTGCGCACGTCCGTCGGGCCGGTGCCGTAGGCGGCGCGCCAGGCCTCCACCGTGCCCGGACCGCCGAACGCGCGGTGCGTGTAGTCGAGACCCGAGTCGATCACGGCGACGCGCACCCCCCGACCCGTGTAGCCGAGCTGCTGGACCGTGCGTGCGCCGACGTAGGGCACCGAGTCCGCCAGTGCGCGTTCGTAGTCCACTACGCGCGACAGGCTCGCGACGCGGACGTCGCGAGCCAGGGCCGGCAGGTGCTTCGCGTCGACTTCCAGGAACACGGCGTTCAGCGCGAGCTGCACGGCCCCCGTGACGCGCGCGCCGGGCGCGGCGACCAGGATCGGGCGGATCGCCGCGGCCTGCGCCGTGCGCACGGCCTCGCGCGAGGGTGCACCTTCGGCCAGCGAGGGCGAGGACAGCCGCAGCAGCACGCGCTGCCGGCCGGTCGCGACGGCGAGCGCCGGATCGATTCGCGCATGGCGGGCGAGACGCGCGGTCAGCGGCTGCTCGAGCGCCAGTGCCGCCCGCTCCGGCGGCAGCGGCCGCGCGGCGACCGTGCCGGCCAGCAGCGTGGTCGCGAGCCCCGCGAGCAGCGCGAGGCCGCGGGCCGCCGCGGTCGACCGAGTTCTTCCCATCATGGCGGCTCCCCGTCGTCGACCGGTCTGCGCCGGCCGCAACCGTCCTGGACGTCGAGGCGGGCTGACCTTCGTCAGGGCACCCCCCGATTCCAGCAGCGGTCGTCGCTGCGGCAAAAGCCTAGCTCATTATGGTGAAACAAGAGAGGTGGACGGGCCCGGAGCGCCCCGCGAGCGGTCACGGGGGGCGGCCGTTCGGCCCGATCGGGGGACGCCCGCCGCCGGGTCAGGACGACAGTTCCGTCAACCAGTCCCGGGGACGCAGGTAGTCGCTGTAGAGCCGCGCCTCGGGCGTACCGGGCTCCGGCGTCCAGTCGTACTCCCACCTCACGAGCGGCGGCAGCGACATCAGGATCGACTCCGTGCGCCCACCGCTCTGCAGGCCGAACAGCGTGCCGCGGTCGAACACGAGGTTGAACTCGACGTAGCGGCCGCGGCGGTAGAGCTGGAAGTTGCGCTCGCGCTCGCCGAACGGCGTGTCGCGCCGGCGCTCCGCGATCGGCAGCCAGGCGTCGAGGAACGCATCGCCCACCGCGCGCTGGAACGCGAAGCTGCGCTCGAAGCCCCACTCGTTCAGGTCGTCGAAGAACAGGCCGCCGACGCCGCGCGTCTCCCCGCGGTGCTTGAGATAGAAATAGCGGTCGCACCAGTCCTTGTACTTCGCGTAGACGCCGTCGCCGAACGGCTCGCAGGTGGCGCGCGAGACCTCGTGCCACGCCTTCACGTCGGCGTCGAACGGATAGTAGGGCGTCAGGTCGAAGCCGCCGCCGAACCACCACACCGGTGCGTGGCCCGCCTTCTCCGCGATGAAGAAGCGCACGTTCATGTGCGTCGTCGGCACGTACGGGTTGTGCGGGTGGAACACGAGCGAGACGCCCATCGCCTCGAACGAGGCGCCCGCGAGTTCGGGACGCTGCTGCGTCGCGGACGGCGGCAGCCCTTCGCCCATCACGTGCGAGAAGCCGACGCCGCCCTGTTCCAGCAGCCGGCCGTTGCGCAGCACGCGGCTCTCGCCGCCGCCGCCCCCGGGCCGCTCCCACGCGTCGCGCCTGAAGGCTGCGCCGCCGTCGACCTGCTCGACGCGGCTCGTGATGCGGTGCTGCAGGCCCTTCAGGTACTCGAGTACGGCGCGCTTGTCGGGGAGCATGGCGTCAACCTGCGTTCTTCTTCGCGGACCTGGTCGGCGTCCGCTTCGCCGTCGGCTCCTTGGCCGTCGGCCTGGCGGCCTTCTTCGGTGCCGCGGCCTTCGCCGCCGCCCGCGTCGGCGCGGCGCCTGCGACGGCCGCCGCGCTCTTCTTCGCCGTCTTCCGCGGCGCCTTCAGCGCGGCCGCGGCCGTCGTCGTGCCGGCCTCGGCCGTCGCCGCGCCGGCCGCCGGCGCGGCCGTCTTCTTCCGCCCGAAACGGTTCGCCCCGCGCGGCGGCGCGACCGCCAGCAGCGCCCGGCACTCCTCGAGCGAGAGGCTGCCGGGCTCGCGATCCTTGGGGATCTTCGCGTTGCGCTTGCCGTCGGTGATGTAGGGCCCGAAGCGGCCCTTCAGCACCTGCACGCCGTCGACGCCGTAGTCGCGGATCGTGCGCTCCGCGTCCGCGCGCTTCTTCTCCTCGATGACCTCGAGCGCGCGCGGGAAGTCGAGCGTGTACGGGTCGTCGATCTTGAGCGAGACGAACTTGTCGCCGACCTTGATGTACGGCCCGAAACGGCCGACGCCGACGCTGACCTTCTCGCCGGTGGGCAGCTGCCCGAGCGCACGCGGCAGTTCGAAGAGCTGCAGTGCCTCCTCCAGCGTGATGGTGTCCATCTTCTGGTGCGGACGCAGCCCGGCGAACTTCGGCTTGTCGTCGTCGTCCTTGGTGCCGAGCTGCGCGAACGGGCCGTACTGGCCGACGCGCACGGACACCGGGCGGCCGCTCTTCGGGTCGGTGCCGAGGAGGCGCGCCTGCGCCACTTCCTCGCGCGAGACGCTGGTCTCGACGTGCTTCACGCGGTCGATGAACGGATGCCAGAACTCGCGCATGACCGGCACCCAGTCCTTGTCCCCGCGCGAGATCCCGTCGAGGTCCTCCTCGAGCCGCGCGGTGAAGTCGTAGTCCACGTAGCTCGGGAAGAACTTCACGAGGAAGTCGATCACGATGCGCGCCGTGTCGGTCGGCACGAAGTTGCGCTTGTCCGCCTCGACGTACTTGCGAAAGCGCAGCGTCTCGATGATCGAGGCGTACGTGGACGGGCGCCCGATGCCGCGCTCTTCCAGCGCCTTCACGAGGCTCGCTTCCGTGTAGCGCGGCGGCGGCTGAGTGAAGTGCTGCTCGGGCAGCACGGCGGTGAGCGCCGGACGATCGCCGGGCTCGAGCGGCGGCAGCCGGCCCCCTTCGCCGTCGGCGGCCGGCTCCTCGTCGTCCGCGGCGTCCACGTTGTAGACCGCGAGATAGCCCGGGTCCTTCAGCACCGAGCCCGAGGCGCGCAGCACCGCGGGCGCGCCGGCGGCGGCGGCCGTCGCGCCACGGCCGTCGGCACGTGCGCCGCCGGCGGCGGCACCGCCGGGCAGCAGCGTCGCGGTGGTCTGCTCGTACAGTGCGTTCGGCATCTGCGAGGCGACCGTGCGCTGCCAGATCAGCTGGTACAGCCGCCACTGGTCCTCGTCGATGCGGCCGCGCAGCTGCTCGGGCGTGATCGACACGTTGGTCGGGCGGATCGCCTCGTGCGCTTCCTGAGCGTTCGCCTGCTTGTTCGCGTAGGAGCGCGGCTGCGGCGGCACGTTGCGCGCGCCGTAGGTGCGCCCGATGAACTCGCGGATCTGGCCGATCGCCTCGGCCGCCAGCGAGGTCGAGTCGGTACGCATGTAGGTGATGAGCCCGACCGGGCCCTCGCCGAAGTCCACGCCCTCGTACAGCCGCTGCGCGGTCTGCATCGTGCGCCGCGCGGTGAAGCCGAGGCGGTTCGCGGCCGCCTGCTGCAGCGTGGAGGTGCGGAACGGAGCCTGCGGGCTGCGCGAGCGCGGCTTCTTCTCGACGTTCGCGACCGCGAGCTGGCCCGCGCACAGCTCCTTCAGCCGCTGCTCGATCGCGCGCGCGCGCGACTCGGTGGTGATGCTGAAGCGCGAGTTGCCGACGTCGGCCTCGATCTTCTCGCCCTCGAACTCGACGAGGCGCGCGCGGAACGGCTGGCCGTCCTTCGCCGCGGCGACCTCGAGGGTCCAGTACTCCTGGCTGACGAAGGCCCTGATCTCGGCCTCGCGGTCGCAGATCAGCCGCAGCGCGACCGACTGCACGCGGCCCGCGGACAGCCCCGGCATGATCTTCTTCCAGAGCAGCGGCGAGAGGTTGAAGCCGACGAGGTAGTCGAGCGCGCGGCGCGCCTGCTGCGCGTCGACGAGCTCGCGCGACAGCCGCTCCGGGTTCGCGATCGCGTTCTGGATCTCGTTCTTGGTGATCTCGAAGAACTTGGCGCGGTGCACGGCCTTGCCGTCGAGCACGCCGCGCTCCTTCAGGATCTCGTGGAGGTGCCACGAGATCGCCTCGCCCTCGCGGTCCGGGTCGGTCGCGAGGTAGAGCGACTTCGCCTTGCGCGCCGCGCGCTCGATCGCGTCGACGTGACGGTCCTTGTTCTTCTCCTGGATGATCTCGTACTTCATCGCGAAGTCGCGGTCGGGGTCGACCGCGCCTTCCTTCGCGACGAGGTCGCGCACGTGGCCGTACGACGCGAGAACCTCGAAATCCTTGCCGAGGTACTTCTTGATCGTCTTGGCCTTCGCGGGCGACTCGACGATGACTAGGTTGCTGCTCATTACTTCGATCGTGTCCGTCGTGTGGCGGCGCACGCTCCCCGGAGGGGGCGGCGCGGCGTGTTCCTGCGGTCCCGGCCGTGCATCATTCGGGGCGTGCGCGGCCGAGCGCAAGTCCGCCCGCCGAAATTGACGATTTCGCGGCCCCATAAAAAACCAAGCCGCGGACCCGTGCCGCGGCTGCCGAACTGCTGTCATCCTGCTGCGAGCGCGCCCCGCGGGGCGGAGGCTCGCGGCGCTCAGTGGAGGGCGCCGGACTGCCCCTCGAAGACGAGGTCCTCCATCCGCTGGTAGGCCTGCTCCTGCCCGGGCTGGCTGAAGAGCACCATCAGCACCACCCACTTCACCTGCTCGATGTCGGTTTCCTCGGCCTCGAGCGCGAGCAGTCGGTCGATCACCAGTTCGCGCTGCTGGGTCGTGAGAATGCCGATGTTCTCGAGATGCAGCAGGTAGCCGCGCACTTCGACGCCGAGTCGCTCCTGTTCGTAGCCGCTGAACACCCGGAACGAGCGCGCCTCCGCATCGCCGACCGGCGCCGACTCCGCGGCGAGGCCCTCGAGCCACTCGAGCGCGCGGTCGATGCCGCTCTCGGCGAAGCCCGCGCTCTCCAGTTCGTCGCGCAGGTGGTCCCGACTCGGCTGCGGCTCGTCCTCGGTGTCGAGATAGTTCTCGAACAGGTAGATGAGGATGTCGAGCACGCTGTCGTTCATCGGATCCTTCATGGCGACGCGCCCCCTCGATTCACGCGTCCTTGGGCGAGGCTCTCCGTGAACCCTGCGTCGAGGGCGTCGGGGCCTGCGGTGAGAGCGCGGCAGAACCGGCCGGCGCGGGGTTCGACCCGACCCTGCAGTTCGAGGATCAGGAGCATCGAGCTGACGGCCTGGGCGGCGAGGCCCGTGCGATCGGCCAAGGTATCGACGTCCGCGGGTTCGAAACCGAGCGCATCTAACAGCATTTCGTATTGCTTGTCCAACCGCGGGCGCGTTATGCCCGTAGCGCGAGCAGTGTCATCCGGCGCCGGCCGCGCGTCGGTGCGCACCGCCTCGAGCGGCGAACGCGCGAGTTCCTCGACGACCTCCGCGGCGCTCTCGACGAGCCGCGCGCCCTGTCTCAGGAGGGCGTGGCAGCCGCGCGCCACGGGATTCAGCACGGAACCCGGCACCGCGTACACCTCGCGCCCCTGCTCGCCGGCGAGACGGGCGGTGATCAGCGAGCCCGACCGGCTCGCGGCCTCGACCACCAGCGTGCCGAGCGCGAGCCCCGAGATGATGCGGTTCCGGCGCGGGAAGTTCGCGGGCCGCGCGCCCGCGTGCGGTGGAAACTCGCTGACCACCGCGCCCCGCGTTGCGATCTGCGCGGCCAGACCGGCGTGCGCGGCCGGATAGGGATTGGCGAGCCCCGTGCCGCAGACCGCGAGCGTCACGGCGCCGGGTGCGACGGACTCGAGCGCGCCGCGGTGAGCCTCGGCGTCGATCCCGGCGGCGAGCCCGCTGGCCACGACGTAGCCCGCGTCCGCGAACGCGCGCGACCAGCCGCGCGCGAGTTCGCGACCCGTCGGCGTCGGGCGGCGCGTGCCGACGACCGCGATCTGCGCGCGCGCGAGCGCGTCGACGCGGCCTTCCACCCACAGCGCGACGGGCGCGTCCGCGATCGACCGCAGCAGCGGCGGGTAGTCGGGATGCGTGCACGGCACCAGTCGGCGGGTCGCGCATGCGCCGAGCCAGGCGAGATCCGCGTCGACTTCGGCATGCGCCAGCGCCAGCCGGCGCGCGGCGTTCGCCGGCAGCAGTCGCTGCGCGTCCGCGATCACGGCGGCCGCGTGGCCGGCGGCCGCGAGCGGCTCGACGAGAGTGTCGGCGGTCAGTGCGGGGCAGCGCGCGAGCAGTGCCCAGGCGCGCAGGTCGATCGCATCCATGCGTTCCTTCCGGGAGGCGCCGGGCGGTCGCGCCGCCCGGCCTCGCGCCGCCGCCGTCCTGCGGCGACGCGTTCGCGGCGTGCTTCAGCGCACCGCGTCGGGATTCTTCACGGCGTCGCCGACGCGCATGACGTTCTCGGAGGAGACGACGAGCGCGTAGCTCATGCGGTCGAACGTGCGGAACACCATCATGTTGCCCGCATGCTCGTCCGGCAGCCGCACCCGCGAGGCGAACGGCCGCCTGAACTCGCGCGCCCAGCCGGTGGCCGTGCCCTGGTCGCGCACCTTCTCGCCGCGGCTCCAGACCGACAGCACGTTGCCGGGCTGCAGGCCGTGCCGCGTGCCGCGGTTCAGCACGACGACCTGGTACTGGCCGATCATGGACACGCCGTCGGTGACCGCCATGATCCGGCCGTCCACCGGCTGCGACGGCGCGCTCGGCACGAAGTCGAGCGGCAAGTCGATGCCGTCCTTGACGAGGCGGTCGCCCTCGAGCGTCTCGCGGACGCTCTCGACGATCGTCAGCTTCGTGACCTTGCGGTCGCCCTCGCCGGCGGTCGCGGGTTCGACGCGCGCGATGCCCGCATAGACGCCCTGCCAGCCGAGCACGTCGCCGGTCTCCGGGTCCTTCAGGCGTTCGCCGAGGTGCACGACGTTGTAGCGCGTGCCCGGCTCCGCCTCGACGCGCTTGCCGTACACGACGTCGCCCATGCCGCCGATCACGCGGCCCTCGCGGTGCGCGACGACGTAGGGCAGCCGATTCGCCTCGTCCGCATCGAGCACGGTGGGCTTCGACATGAACGCCGCGACGATCTCGTAGGGAATCGGCGGGATCGACTGGTCGAGCGGCGTGGTGCGCATCTGCGGGGTCAGCACGACAGTGTTGCCGCGCTCGACGCGGATCTGCGGACGGCCGTCCGCGCCGTACACGAGCCGCAGTACGTCCCCGGGGTAGATCAGGTGCGGATTCTCGATCTCGGGGTTGATGTACCAGATCTCTGGCCAGAACCACGGCTGGCTCAGGAACCGCGAGGAGATGTCCCACAGGGTGTCGCCGCGGACCACCGTATAGGTGGACGGCGCATCCGGGGCGAGCGGTACGGACGGCGCGACCCGGGCCGAGCGGGCCGGCTCGGCCGGCTGCTGCGCGAGCGCGGCACCGTGGCCGAGCAGTGCGCCCACTACCGCGAAGCTGGCCAGATTCAGGAATCTATTCATGGAGTTGCGGCTCCGCTGCCCGGTGCTGCCGGGGCCCCCGTGGTCGATGCTCTGGCGGGGCGGCAGACCCATATATAATCCGGAAGGTGGCCGGCCAGCCGGCCCCGCCCCGGATCTCGTCCGCCACGTTCCCGCCGCCGTTGGCGCCCCGTGTCACGATCGTCCGTTCCATTGTCGAAGCCTGGGTCGAAGCCTGGGTCGAAGCGTGGGTCGATGTCCGGACCGATCGGGACGCGGTGAGATTAAGTCCAATGGCTGCGAAACATTAGCAGCATTATTGCGCCGGATGCACGAATTGGCCGACTTAGAAACATGACACGCCTCGCGATTCTCGAGTATCCGGACCCGCGCCTGCGCACCCGCGCGCAGCCCGTCGCGCACGTCGACGACGAACTCCGCAAGTTCGTGGACGACCTGTTCGAGACGATGTACGCGGCCAAGGGCATCGGCCTCGCGGCGACGCAGGTCAACGTCCACAAGCGCGTGCTCGTCACCGACGTCTCGGAGAACCACGACCAGCCACTCGTGTTCGTCAACCCGGAGATCATCGCGAAGGACTGCGTCGGCACGATGCAGGAAGGCTGCCTGTCGGTGCCGGGCTACTACGAGGACGTGAATCGCGCACAGAAGATCCGCGTGCGCGCGCTCGGCCGCGACGGCCAGCCGTTCGAGATGGACGCCGAGGGCCTGCTCGCGGTCTGCATCCAGCACGAGATCGACCACCTCGACGGCAAGCTGTTCGTCGACTACATCTCGGAACTGAAGCGCACGCGCATCCGCAGGAAGCTCGAGAAGGAGCAGCGCGCCCGCGCCGACGCGCCGGCGCGCCCGCGCCAGCCCGCGCTCTGACCGTGCTCCGCGTCGTCTACGCCGGCACGCCGGAGTTCGCGGTGCCGGCGCTGGACGCGATCGCCGCGTCGCCGCACGCGCTCGTCGCCGTCTATACGCAGCCGGACCGCCCGGCGGGGCGCGGGCAGGCGCTCGCGCAGAGCCCCGTGAAGCGCCGCGCGCTGGAACTCGGCCTGCCCGTGCTGCAGCCGCCGACGCTGCGCGCCCCGGACGCCGCGCCCACGCTCGCGGCGTTCGCGCCGGACGTGATGGTCGTGGCGGCCTACGGGCTGCTGCTGCCGCAGGCCGTACTCGACGTGCCGCGTCACGGCTGCGTGAACATCCATGCCTCGCTGCTGCCGCGCTGGCGCGGCGCCGCGCCGATCCAGCGCGCGATCCTGGCCGGCGATGCCGCGACCGGCGTCTGCATCATGCGCATGGAGGCGGGGCTCGACACCGGGCCGGTCTACCGCGCGGAGCCGCTCGCGATCGGGGCGCGCGAAAGCGCCGGCGAACTGCACGACCGGCTCGCGGCGCTCGGCGCGCGGCTGCTGGTAGCGACGCTCGACGAACTCGCGTTGGGGCGTGCGAGCGCGACGCCGCAGCCCGCGGACGGCGTGACCTACGCGCACAAGCTCGACAAGCGCGAGGCGCTGCTCGACTGGTCGCGGCCGGCGCGCGAGCTCGATCGCGCGGTGCGCGCCTACGTGCCGTGGCCCGTCGCGGAGACGCGCCTCGACGGCGAGCAGTTGCGCGTGCACGCCGCCGAGCCGCGCGACGCCGCCGGAGGCGGTGCGGGCGCACGGCCCGGCACCGTGCTCGCAGTGACCGCCGACGGCATCGACGTCGCGACCGGCGAGGGCGTACTGCGGCTCACGCGCGTGCAGCAGGCCGGCCGCCGTGCCGTGAGCGCGCGCGAGTTCGCGAACGCCGGCGACCGCGCGCGCGCGCTGGTCGGCCGCGTGCTCGGCGACCCGGCACCATGAGCGTCGGCGAGGGCGCGGACGCGCGGGCCGCGGCCGCGGTCGCGGTCGCGGCGGTGCTCGGCGAGGGCCGCACGCTCGAAGCCGCGCTCGCGGCGCTGCCGCCCGGCCGGCTCGCGCCGGAGCAGCGCGCACAGGCGCAGGCGCTCGCATACGGCACCGTGCGGTGGCTGCCGCGGCTGCAACGCGTGGGTGCGAAGCTCGTGCAGCGCCGCTGGGAGGATCACTCGCCGCGGCTGCAGGCGTTGCTGCTGCTCGGTCTGTACCAGCTCGAGTACGCCCAGGTGCCGCCGCACGCCGCCGTCAGCACGACGGTGGAAGCCGCGAAGCTCGTCGGCGAAGGGCGTGCCGCGGGGCTCGTGAACGCGTGCCTGCGTCGCTTCCAGCGCGAGCGCGAAGCGCTGCTCGCGCACGCGGACCGCTCGCTGGCCGGGCGCACGGCCCATCCGCAGTGGTTCGTGGACGCCTTCGTCCGCGACTGGCCCGCGCAGGCTGCGGCGATGCTCGACGCCGACAACGCGCACCCGCCGCTCGTGCTGCGCGCGAACGCACGCCGGATCTCCACCGCAGCGCTCGCAGAGCGGCTTGCCGCCGCGGGACACGCGACGCGACCGGTGCCGTTCGCGCCGCGTGCGCTCGTCATGGAGAAGCCGGTGGACGTGCGCCGGTTGCCCGAGTTCGTCGAGGGGCTCTGCTCCGTCCAGGATGCTGCCGCGCAGCTGGCGGTGCCGCTGCTCGCCTGCGAGCCCGGGCACCGGGTGCTCGACGCCTGCGCCGCGCCCGGCGGCAAGGCCTGCCACCTGCTCGAGGAAACGCCGGAACTCGCCGAACTGGTCGCACTCGACGTGGATCCTGCGCGCGCGGCGCGGATCCGCGAGAACCTCGACCGACTCGGACTCGCGGCGACCGTCACCGTCGGCGACGCGCTCGCGGACGACTGGTGGGACGGCCGGCCGTTCGACCGCATCCTGCTCGACGCGCCGTGCTCGGGCACGGGCGTGATCCGCCGTCACCCCGACATCAAGCTGTTGCGCCGGCCGGCCGACGTCGGGCCGCTCGCCGAGCGACAGCGCCGGTTGCTCGCGGCGCTCTGGCCGAAGCTCGCGCCGGGCGGCCGCCTCGTCTACGCCACCTGTTCCGTACTCAAGGCCGAGAACGCCGACGTGGTCGCGGACTTCCTGCGCGACACCCCCGGGGCGGCCGAAGTCCCGGAATCTGCTAGGCTTGCGGCGCCGCTTTCGCCTGCGCTCCCGGGGCGCTCCGGGCGGGAAGCCGGGGCAGGGCCGGGGTTCGCACTGCTGCCGGGCGCGGCCGATACGGACGGCTTCTATTACGCATGCCTCACCCGCCCGACATGAGGCTCGACACCGCCCCCGCGCCGCCCCGCGCGCCGGGTGCGCCGCGCGGCTCGCGCCTACGGGCGGCCCGCCTGCTCGCCGCGTGCCTGCTGTGGCTCGCGCTCGCGCCGTGGCTGCCGGCGGTCTTCGCGCAGGACGTCGCCACGGTGACCGCGATCGAGAACGGCGGTCGCTTCGAGATCCGCTCCGCTTTCCTCGAGCCGGTCGAGGGCGTCTACCAGCTGAACGCGACGGTGGACCTGAGCCTCAGCCGCAGCGCGCTGCAGGCGCTGCGCGAAGGCGTGCCGCTGTCGCTCGAGCTCGACATCGCGGTCGACCGCCGCCGCAGCTACCTGCCCGACGAGGACGTCGCGTTCCTCGTCCAGCGCTGGCAGATCCAGTACCACGCGCTCTCGGAGCGCTTCCTCGTCAGCAACCTGAACAGCGGCCAGCAGACTTCGCACTCGACGCTCGCGCTCGCGCTCGCGGCGGTTTCGCAGGTGCGCGGCCTGCCGGTGATCGACGCGCCGCTGGTCCGCGACGGCGGACGCTACGAGGTCTCGATCCGGATGGTCGCGACCATCGAGGGCGGCCTGCCCGACGCGCTGCGGACGATGATGTTCTGGATGGACTGGCGCCGGTCCACGGACTGGTACACCTGGACGCTGACCACGTGAGCCCGCCGACCCGATGACCGCGCCCGCCCCGCCGCCCGTCGAGCGTCCCGCCGCGGCTCCCGCCGAGCCGGGCCCGGCGTCTTCGGGGGCGCTGCGGCGCATCGCGGTCTCGACGCTCACGGCGCTCGGCGCGCTCACGAGCATCGCCTCGCTGGTGCTGCTCGCCAACACGGCGCAGGACGCGCGGCTGTTCGACCAGCTGCAGCCGTGGCTCCTGGTCGTGAACCTCGCCGGCGTGATCGTGCTGCTGGTGCTGATCGGCCGGAAGCTCTACGAGCTGGCGCGCGACTGGCGCCGCCAGGTGCCCGGTTCGCGGATGAAGGCGCGCGCGGTCGCGATGTTCAGCCTGCTCGCGCTCGCGCCGATCGTGATCGTCTACTCGTTCTCGGTGAACGCGATCAACCGCGGCATCGACAGCTGGTTCGACGTCGACGTGCGGCAGGGTCTCGACGACGCGCTCGACCTGTCGCGCGCGGCGCTCAGTCTCCGCATGCGCGAGTTCTCGGGCCGCACCGAGCGCACCGCCGACGAACTGCGCTCGAGCCGCGACTTCGAGCTCGTCACGCAGCTCGACCGCTACCGGCGCTTCGCCGGCGCGGCCGAGATGCTCGTGGTCGGCGAGCACGGCCACATCGTCGCCGCCAGCATGGATCTCGCCGTCGACGCGCTGCCGACTGCGCCGGCGGAGGAGGTGCTGCTCGAGGCGCGCGGCGGGCGCACCTACGTGAGCCTGGACCCGGGCTCCCCCGGCGGTTTCGTGGTGCTGACGGCGGTCGCGCTGCCGCGGCCCGACGGCCGCTCGCCGCACGTGCTGGTCGCGACCTACGAGGTCCCCGAGCAGCTCGCGGGACTCGCCGACGGCGTGCAGGCGGCGTACTCGGAGTACGGCCAGCGCGTGTACCAGCGACCGTTCCTGAAATCGACCTTCACGCTGACGCTGACGATCGTGCTGCTGCTGTCCGCGCTGGCGGCCGTGTACGGCGCGTTCTTCTGGGCGTCGCGGCTCGTCAAGCCGGTGCAGGACCTGATCGCCGGCACGCGCGCGGTCGCGAAGGGCGACCTCTCGACTCGGCTGCCGCTGCCGTCGCGCGACGAGATGGGCTTCCTCGTCCACTCGTTCAACGACATGACGAAGCGGCTCGCACGCGCGCGCCGCGACGCGGAACTCTCGCGGCTCGCCGTCGAGCAGGAGCGCGCGAGCCTCGCGGTGATCCTCGCGCGTCTGTCCACCGGCGTCGTCTCGCTGGAGCCCGACCTGCGGCTGCGCACCGCGAACGCCGCCGCCGCGGGCATCCTCGGCGTCGACCTCGAGTCGGCGGTCGGCCGCCCGTTGCCGGAGCTCGCCGAGGGCCAGCCGCTGCTGCGCCAGTTCGTGGACGCCTGCCGTCGTCACCTCGACGCCGGCCAGACGGAGTGGCGCGAGCAGCTGCAGCTGAAGGGCGAGAGCGGCCGCCGCGAGCTGATGGTCGCGTGCACCGCGCTGCCCGGCGAGGACACCGGGCCGGACGGCACGCCGCTGGCCGGCGGCCTCGTGGTCGTGTTCGACGACATCACGACCCTGCTGCGGGCCCAGCGCGACGCGGCGTGGGGCGAGGTCGCGCGCCGCCTGGCGCACGAGATCAAGAACCCGCTGACCCCGATCCAGCTGTCCGCCGAGCGCATGCGCCGCCGCTTCCTCGCCCAGATGCAGGACAAGGACGCCGAGATCATGGACCGCGCGACGCACACCATCGTGCAGCAGGTCGAGGCGATGAAGCAGATGGTCAACGCGTTCTCGGAGTACGCGCGGGCCCCGGCGATGGAGCTGACCAGCTTCGACCTGAACCAGCTGGTGGCGGAGGTCGCCGACCTCTACCGCGCACACGACACGCACGTGCGCATCCGCGTGGCGCTCGACCCGCGGCTCGGCCTCGTCGAGGCCGACCGCGGGCGCGTGCGCCAGATCCTGAACAACCTGCTGACGAACGCGTTCGAGGCGCTCGAGGGCCAGGCGGATGCGACGGTGTCGATCGACACGCGCCGCACGGCGCTGGCGGGGCACCCGGTGCTGGAGCTCGAGGTGGCCGACAACGGCCCCGGCTTCCAGCGCGAGATCATCGGCCAGGTATTCGATCCGTACGTGACCAGCAAGCCGAAGGGCACGGGCCTCGGCCTCGCCATCGTCAAGAAGATCGTCGAGGAGCACGGCGGCCAGATCGAGGCCGACAACGCGCGCGAGCCGCCGGGGCAGGGCGGTGCGCGCGTCCGCATCCGCCTGCCGCTGGACGACGCGGCGCGCGCCGCGCTCGCGTCCGCCGACCCCCGCCACGACCGCAGATCCGAGCCCAGGAGAGAGCGTGCATGAGTAACACGCGCATTCTCGTCGTCGACGACGAGTCCGACATCCGCGCGACGCTGAAGGAAGTGCTCGCCGACGAAGGCTACGACGTGGACGTCGCCGCCGACGCCGCCCAGGCGCGGGCCGCGCGGGCGCGCAACGAGCCCGACCTCGTGCTGCTAGACATCTGGATGCCCGACACCGACGGCATCACGCTGCTGCGCGAGTGGTCGGAGGCGAACGCGCTGTCCTGCCCGGTCGTGATGATGTCGGGCCACGGCACGGTCGAGACCGCCGTGGAGGCGACGCGGCTCGGCGCGTTCGACTTCGTCGAGAAGCCGCTGTCGCTCGCCAAGCTGCTGCGCGTGGTCGAGCGGGCGCTCGAGTCCGGCCGGCGCAAGCGCTTCGCGGCGCGCGCGCTCGTGCCGCCGATGATCGCGCCGGTCGGCAAGAGCCGGCTCATGCAGCAGCTGCGCGAGCAGGTGCAGCAGGCGGCGACCCGCGAGGCCTCGGTGCTGCTGCTCGGCGAGAGCGGCACCGGCCGCGAGGCGTTCGCGCGCTACCTGCACTCGCAGAGCCCGCGCGCGCAGAAGCCGTTCGTGATCGCCGTCTGCGGCGCGCTCGACGACGACGCGGGCGCCGCGCAGGCGCTCCGCGGCACCGAGCGGGACGGCGCCCTGCAGCCCGGGCTCTACGACCAGGCGGCCGGCGGCACGCTGTTCCTGAACGGCCTCGAGGACCTGTCGCCGGGTGCGCAGCGCGTGCTCGCGGCCGACCTCGAATCCGGCACCTTCACGCGCGCCGGCGGACGCCAGCCGGTCGCGCTCGACGTGCGCTTCGTGTCCGCCGCGCAGCCGGGGTTCGAGGCGCGCGCCGGGATCGAGCCGTTCCGCCGCGACCTGCTCTCGCACCTGAACCTGCTCACGCTCCGCGTGCCGCCGCTGCGCGACTACGCGGAGGACGTGCCGGAGCTGCTGCGCTACTACGTCGACCGCCTCGTCGACGAAGAGAGTCTCGGCTTCCGGCGCTTCGGCGTGGCGGCGCAGAACCGGCTGCGGAACTACCCGTGGCCGGGCAACATCCGCGAGCTCAAGAACCTCGTGCACCGCCTGCTGATGATGGGCGGCGGCGAGGAGATCCGCCTCGAGGAGATCGAGCGCGAGCTCGCGGTGCAGCTGCCCCAGAACGAGCCGCTGGTGAAGCAGGACCTGCTCGCGCTGCCGCTGCGCGAGGCGCGCGAAGCCTTCGAGCGCGCGTACCTGCAGCAGCAGCTGCTGCTCTGCAACGGCAAGGTCGGCCAGCTCGCCAAGCGAGTGGGCATGGAGCGCACGCACCTGTACCGCAAGCTGCGCGCGCTCGGCGTCGACTTCCGCCAGTCGGCCGATGACTGACGCCCGCGGGCCCCGCGCGCCCGCGGTCGCGTTCATCCTCGTCACCGTCCTCCTGGACGTGCTGGCGTTCGGGATCATCGCGCCCGTCCTGCCGCAGCTGATCGTCGAGTTCGAGGGCGGCGACGCGGCCAGCGCCGCCGAGCACTACGGGCTCTTCGCCATCGCCTGGGCGGCGATGCAGTTCGTGTTCTCGCCGGTGCTCGGGATGCTCTCCGACCGCTACGGCCGGCGGCCCGTGCTGCTGATCTCGCTGACCGGCCTCGGGCTCGACTACATCCTGATGGCGCTCGCGCCGACGCTGCTGTGGCTGTTCATCGGGCGCGTGATCTCCGGCATCACCGCGGCGACCTACTCGACGGCCACCGCCTACATCGCCGACGTGACGCCGCCCGAGAAGCGCGCGCAGCAGTTCGGGCTGATCGGCGCGGCGTTCGGCCTCGGCTTCATCGCGGGGCCGGCGCTCGGCGGCGTGCTGGGCGAGGTCGATCCGCGGCTGCCGTTCTGGGTCGCAGCCGCGCTGACGCTGGCGAACGCGCTGTACGGCTGGTTCGTGCTGCCGGAGTCGCTGCCGCCCGAGCGGCGCGCCCACGCGTTCCAGTGGTCGAAGGCGAATCCGGTCGGCGCGCTCAAGCTCGTGCAGTCGCGCGCCGGCCTCGGCGGTCTCGTGGCCGTCAACTTCCTGTACATCGTCGCGCACTACGTGCTGACCGCGGTGATGGTGCTCTACGCCGCGTACCGCTACGAGTGGGGCCCGCGCGAGGTCGGGCTCGCGCTCGCGTTCATCGGGCTCTGCACGGCGATCGTGCAGGGGGGGCTCGTCGGCCCCGTGGTACGCAGGCTCGGCGAGCGGCGGGCGGTGCTGCTCGGTCTCGGCGCCGCCGTCGTCGCCTACACGGGCTACGCCTTCGCGCCGAGCGGCGCCTGGCTCTACGCGGTCGTGCCGATCGGCGCGCTGTCCGGCTTCTACGGCCCCGCGCTGGCGTCGCTGATGACGCAGCGCGTGGACCCGCACGAGCAGGGCCAGCTGCAGGGCGTGAACGGCAGCCTGCTCGGCATTTCCGGCCTGTTCGCGCCGGGGCTGTTCACGTTCGTGTTCGCCGCCGCGATCCGGCACCCGCACGAATCGCCGCTTTACCTGCCGGGCGCCCCGTTCTTCCTGGCGGCGCTGATCGCGCTCGCGGCGCTGGTGCTGGCGTGGCGGGTGGCGCATCGAACCGCGGCGCCGGCCGCGGTGGCCGACGAGACGGCGACGGCGTGAGAGCCGCGGCCCGGTCGCCGTCCGGCGGCGGGCGTCGAGGCATGCGGGATCTGCATGCTCGTCGGTTCCCCGGAATCCGTCGTCGCGCCCCGGTCGCGGCGATCGAATCACGATCCCCGGCGCGGACCCGCATTCTCCGAGCGCGCGTACACCTCCGGATCCAGCTTCTCCATCAGGCGGTCGGGCCGCGCGGGCGACGCGAAGCCGAACTGCGAATAGAGCCCGTAAGCGTCCGCGGTCACGAGCAGGAAGCGGCGCAGGCCCTGCAGCTCGGGGTGCTCGCCGACGCACTGCATCAGGAACTTGGCGAGCCCGCGGCCGCGATGCGCTTCGAGGACGTAGACGTCGCAGAGGTAGGCGAACGTCGCGCGGTCCGTGATGACGCGGGCCAGACCGACCTGCGCCCCGGTCGCGTCGTACAGGCCGAAGCACAGCGAGCCAGCGAGGCTGCGCTCGACGGTCTCGCGCGGGATGCCCGCGGCCCAGTACGAGCGTGACAGGTATCCGTGCACGGCCTCCACGTCCAGGCGCGCGTGGTCGGTGTCGACCACGTAGCCCGCGTGTCGCCACTGCCGGTGGGCGTTCACGACCCCGGCACGTAGTACAGCGGCGCGCCCGGTCCGAGCGGCAGCCCGAGCCAGTACCAGGCCACCAGGAACGTGGTCCACACCAGCGTGAACACGAGCGTGTACGGCACCATCAGCGCGATCAGGCTGCCGAGCCCGGCGTTCGGCTGGTACTTCATCATCACCGCCAGCACGATCAGCAGGTAAGGGTTCAGCGGCGAGATGATGTTCACCACCGAGTCGCCGATGCGGTATGCGGCGGTCGTGAGCTCCGGACTGATGCCGACCAGCATGAACATGGGCACGAACACCGGCGCGAACACGCCGAACTTCGAGATCATCCCGCTGATGGCGAAGTCGCCGAAGATCACGACCAGCACGAACAGGACCAGCAGCAGCGGGATGGCCAGCTCCGCGCTCGCCAGCGCGACGCCGCCGGAGTAGGCGAGCATCCGGTCGAGGTTCGTGTAGGTGAAGTAGTTGACGAACTGCGCCATGAAGAAGGTGATGACGAGCACCGGCACGACGCTGCGGATGCCGTGGTACAGCCCGTCGACGAAGTCCTGCTGGCTGCGGATCGCGCCGGTGGCGCGGCCGTACACGAAGCCCGGGATCACGAACGCGAAGAAGATCATCGGCACGATCACGTGCGACCAGCGCGGTCCCGGCGACTCGACGAGCCGGCCCTGGCCCGAGCCCTCCGCGACGACGAGCGGCGCGCGCGAGTAGACCTCGGCACCGTCGGCGGGCGGGGTGCCCGCCGGCGCCACCGTGACGACGTCCTGCACCAGCACGCGGCCGTTGGCGAGCGTCGGCTGGCCGTCGCCGTGGAGCGGCATGCCGGGCACGTGGATCAGCGCGAGCGCGGTCGCGATCACCGCCGCCATCGCGAGCAGCGCGCGGTTCAGGCCGCGTCGCTCCTGCCCGGTCAGCTGCATCTGGTTCAGCACGGCGTTCGCGTCGCCGCCGCCAACCGGCGCGCCGCGCTGCAGCCGCGGCTCGACGATGCGGTCGGTCACGTACCAGCCCGCGAACATCACGACGATCGCGCTGCCGACCTTGAAGTACCAGTTGTGCAGGATGGTCACGACGTAGCCCGGGTCCACCACGCGCGCCGCGTCCTGCGCGAAGCCGGCGAGCGCGCCGTCGCTGCCCGCCGGGAACGAGCCGGCCGCGAAGCCGCCCGCGACGCCGGCGAACGCCGCCGCGAGGCCCGCGACCGGGTGGCGGCCCATCGCGAAGTACAGCGCCGCGGCGAGCGGCGGCAGGATCACGTAGCCCGCGTCGCTCGCCACACCCGCGTTCGCGCCGATGAAGACCACCACCGGCGTCAGGAAGCGGCGCGGCGTGACGAGCGCGAGACGCCGCATCAGCGCACCGAACAGCCCGAACTTCTCGGCCACGCCGATGCCGAGCATCGCGACGAACAGCAGCGGCAGCGAGGGCAGCTGCACGAAGTTGCGCAGCATCGACGACAGCATCCAGTAGACGCCGTCCGCCGACGCCAGGTTCTTCGGCGCGATCGGCTCGCCGCTCGCGACGAGCTCGACGACCGGCCGGCCGCGCTCGTCGAGCACCGGGACCTGCACCGGTTCGCCGCCGGCGTCGAGCTGGGCGGTGGTGACGACCTGCACCTTGACCGGCTGCACCTGCCAGTCCAGCGCGTGGCCGACGGCAGACAGTGCCACGACGATCATCGCGAGCACGACGAACAGCAGCGCGGGCTCGGGCAGCTTGTTGCCCGCCCACTCGACCCAGTCGAGGAAACCGCGCGAGCGGGGTGGCGCGACCGGCCCGGTGGGCCCGGTCGGCGGGGCGGAAACGGCCATGCGAATCCCCGGATGGGCACGCGAGGGTTGCGAGTCTAGGCGAGACGCGGCGGCGGACGCGAAAGTTCCGGGCGTCCGGCTCTGGACGTGCGGCCGCGCCCGTTACCCTGCCGGCCCGGCCCGAGGACCGCGTCCCGGCACCGTGCCGGGTGCGTGCCGGGCGCCCCACCGAATGGAGGCCAGATGCAGCCGCTGACCCTGATGCCCCTGCCGTACCCCGAGGGCGCCCTCGCGCCGGTCACGACCGCGCAGACGCTCGCGCTCCACCACGGCGCGCACCACGCCGGCTACGTGAAGAAGACCAACGAACTCGTCGGCGCGGACCTCGCGAAGTACGAGTCGCTCGAGCAGCTGATCGAGCACGCCGCGCAGTCGCGCGAGGACGTCTTCGACAACGCGGGGCAGGTCTGGAACCACGATTTCTTCTGGCAGTCGATGAAGCCCGCCGGGCACGGCGCTCGCGGCCCGCACGGCGCGTTCGCCGAGGCGATCGAGCGCGACTGCGGCTCGCTGGAGAAGCTGCTCGCGGACGCGCTGGCGCGCGGCGAGAAGCACTTCGGCAGCGGCTGGGTCTGGATCGTGATGAACGGCGGCAAGGTGTCGGCTGCGACCACCGCCAACGGTCGGCCCGCGTTCGTGGACGGGCTGTACCCGCTGCTGGTCTGCGACCTGTGGGAGCACGCGTACTACCTGGACCACCAGAACCGGCGACGCGCGTTCCTCGAGGGTTTCTTCGCGCAGCTCGCGAACTGGGAGTTCGCGCAGCGTCGCTACGAGGCGCACGAGGCGCCCCGGTCGCGTGCGCCGCGCGGACGTTCGGTCAGTCGCCGACCCGGATGACGAGCGCGTCCACCTCGGCCTGCCGCAGGCGCGTGCGGATGCGGTTCAGCTCGTCCAGGTCCGTGATCGGCCCGATGCGCACGCGGTGCCAGGTGTCCGCGTCCACCGTGACCTTCTGCACCTTGGACTCGACGCCCTGCAGCGCGAGCTGCGCGCGCACGCGCTCCGCGTCCTCGAACTGCCGGTACGAGCCGGCCTGCAGCACGTAGGTGCCCGGCCGCGTCTCCGGGGCCGGCTTCAGGTCGGGCCGCGCGTCCTCGTTCTCCGGGATCACTACCTCGAAGTTCTTCAGCTTGTCGTAGAACGTGTAGTCGACCGCGCTGCCGTTCGCGCCCTGCTCCGGCGCGTCTTCCTGCGCGGACAGCGGCGCCGGCTTGGCCGCCTCCTGCGCGACCGGCGCCGCGGGCGGCGGGTCCGGCCTGTAGAACCAGGCGCCGGCCGCAACCGCGAGGCCGATGGCGAGGCCGATCGCGAGGCCCGCACCGCCCGACAGTCCGCCGCCCCCGCGGCGGCGCGGCGCCGGCTTCTTGTAGTCGCGCGCCGTCACATCGTCTCCGGCGCCGAGACGCCGAGGAGACCGAGGCCGTTGCGCAGCACCTGCCGCGCCGCGAGCAGCAGTGCGAGGCGCGCGTCGCGCTGCTCCGCGTCGTCGACGATGAAGCGGAAGCCAGGGTTCTCGTTGCCGGCCGCGTATGCGCCGTGGAAGTCGGTCGCGAGTTCGCGCAGGTACTGCACGAGCGCGTGCGGCGCGCGCGCGTGCGCCGCGGCTTCGACGACCTCGGGATAGCGCGACAGCTGGGTCAGCAGGCGCTTCTCGTGCGGCGCGTCGAGCCGCGCGAGCGAGGCGCGGCCGCGTGCGGCATCGTGCGAGAGCCCACGGTCGGCGAGCTGGCGCAGCACGCTCGCGACGCGCGCGTGCGCGTACTGCACGTAGTAGACGGGGTTCTCCGAGCTTCGCGACTTCGCGAGCTCGAGGTCGAAGTCGAGGTGCTGCTCGTGCGAGCGCATCACGTAGAAGAAGCGCGTCGCGTCGTTGCCGACCTCGTCGCGCAGCTGCCGGAGCGTGACGAAGTTGCCCTCGCGCTTGCCCATCGCGACCTTCTCGCCGCCGCGGTACAGGCTGACGAGCTGCATCAGGCAGACCTCGA
Source organism: Steroidobacteraceae bacterium (assembly GCA_027531255.1). Taxonomy (GTDB): domain Bacteria; phylum Pseudomonadota; class Gammaproteobacteria; order Steroidobacterales; family Steroidobacteraceae; genus JAPZRU01. The sequence continues at coordinate 344,756 of JAPZRU010000007.1, forward strand.
GGCAGTCGCCCGGCTCGCCCATCGCGCTCAGGCCGCCGCGCACTCGCGCGACGTAGCCGTGGTGGTCGGCGCCCAGCACGTCGATCAGGCGGTCGAAGCCGCGCAGGCGCTTGTCGAGGTGGTAGGCGATGTCGGAGGCGAAGTAGGTCTTCGCACCGTTCGCGCGGACCACGACGCGATCTTCGTCGTCGCCGAACGCGCTCGCACGGAACCAGGTCGCGCCGTCCTTCTCGTAGAGGTGCCCGTTCGCGCGCAGGCGCTCGAGCGCCGCGTCGATCGCGCCGTCGGTGGTGAGCGAGCGCTCGGAGTACCAGCGGTCGTAAGTGACGCCCATCTGCCCGAGGTCGTCGCGGATGTCGGCGAGCATGCCCGCGAGCGACTGCTCGATCACGGTCGCGAAGCCCGCGTCGCCGAGCAGTGCGCGCATGCGCGCGATCAGTGCGTCGACGTGTGCCTCCTTGTCGCCGCCGGCCGGTTCGTCGGGCGGCACGTCCGCGTAGACCGCGGCGACGGGACGGTGGAGCGAGCGCCCGGCGTGCGCCTCGAGTCGCTCGGCGACCGGACGCACGTAGTCGCCGCGGTAGCCGTTGGCCGGGAACGCCAGCGTCTCGCCGAGCCGCTCGAGATAGCGGAGCCAGACGCTGACGGCCAGGATGTCGACCTGGCGGCCGGCGTCGTTGATGTAGAACTCGCGGTGGACGCGGTGCCCGACCGCCTCGAGCAGGTTGCCGAGCGCACCGCCGTAGGCGGCGTGGCGACCGTGGCCGACGTGCAGCGGGCCGGTGGGGTTCGCCGACACGAACTCGAGCAGCACGCTCTCGCGGGTGTTCGGCGCGGCGCGGCCGTAGCGCTCGCCCTCGTCGAGGATGCGCAGCAGCTCGGCGTGATGGGCGGCCGGCGCGAGGTGGAAATTGATGAAGCCTGGGCCGGCGATCTCGACCTTCGCGACCGCGGGGTCGGCCGGCAGCGCCTTCACGATCGCCTCGGCCAGCTGCCGGGGATTGCGTCGTGCGGCCTTGGCGTGGCGCAGCGCGACGTTGGTCGCGTAGTCGCCGTGGCTGGGATCGCGGGTGCGCTCGATCTCGGGGGGCGACTCGAGGGCCGCGGCCGGCAGGGTGTCGGGCGGCAGCGCTGCGAGCGCTGCGCGGACGAGTCGGTCGATCGTCGGTTTCAAGGCCGGGGTCCGTGGGAGGGCGCGCACGGGACGCGCGTGCGGCCGCAAAGTCTACCCGATGCGCCGCAGCGGGTGCGAAACGGGGACCTTCCCCGACGTCGGCGCGGCGTCGCGCCGCTGCCACGGCCGCCGGCAACCGGCGGCGCCGCGGTCGCGGGCGTCAACTCGCGCGGAGCTCGGGCTGCACGCGTTTGCGCAGTTCGTACTCGAACTGGCGCTGGCGCCACGCCCGCAGCGCCTCGCGGTTCCGATGCTCGAGGTAGTCGATGGCGCGCGGCTCCACCGGTTGCTCGGCCACGCGCCGAAAGCGCTCGACGAGGATGTTGCGATAGCTCATGCCGGCCACTCCCTTCGGCCCCGCGATCGTCAGCCGGTGGCGATGCACGTCGTATGCCAGCCCACGATCCGCGTGCGCGTCCTCGCGCCCGACGGACTTTATTAAGACCGCTCCTTATAAAGTTGCCAATGTGCCGGCCACGCCGGCACGACGACCCCTCGCGCAACGCGCCCTCGTTATGATCGTCCGCGTCCACCATCTTCGAGGGAGCGAAGATCCATGCGTCGCACGAAGCGTAATCCCTGGAGCCCGAACGATCTGAAGACGATGAAGCGCCTCGCGGGCCGGCTGTCCGCGAGCCGCATCGCGCGCGAGTTGCGACGCACCGAGGGTGCGGTGCGCGTGCGCGCGAGCCAGGAGGGCCTGAGCCTGCGCGTGCGCGAGGCCTGAGGCTCGGCGCCGGGGCCCGTCTCCGCCGCGGTACGGTGCCGGGCGGGTCCCGCGTCGTTCTTCAGGTCACTTCGAGCGGGTCGACGTCGATCGACCAGCGCACGCGTCGCGACTCCGGGATCTCGTCAAGTCGCGGCAGCCAGCCGCCGAGCAGTTTCTGCAGGGGGCCACGGTTCGCGGCCTCCAGCAGCAGCTGCGCGCGCCAGCGGCCGGCCCGGCGCTCCATCGCGGCGGGCGCGGGTCCGAGCAGGCGCACGCCGTCGCGAGGCAGGTCGCGCGCCGCGTCGCGCGCGGCCACCAGGAATCGCATCGGCAGCTCGGCCTGCGGCGCTTCCGCGCGCAGCACCGCGAGTCGCGTGTAGGGCGGCCAGTGGGCCTGCTCGCGCTCGACGAGCGCCGCCTGCGCGAAGCCGTCGTAGCCGGACTCCAGCAGATTCTTCAGCAGCGGGTGGTCGGGGCACGCGGTCTGGATCAGCACCTCGCCGGGCCGCGACGCGCGGCCCGCGCGGCCCGCGACCTGCACGATGCTCTGCGCCAGCCGTTCGGCGGCGCGGAAGTCCGTGCCGAACAGGCCCTGGTCGGCGTTGAGCACCACGACCAGCGTGACGTCCGGGAAATCGTGGCCCTTCGTCAGCATCTGCGTGCCGACGAGGATGCGCGCCTCGCCCGAGTGCACGCGCTCGAGTGCAGTCTCGATCTCGCCGCGTTTCCTGATGGTATCGCGATCGACGCGTACCACCGGCGCGCCGGGGAACAGTTCGTCGAGCACGTCCTCGATCCGCTCCGTGCCCTGGCCCACGGGGCGCACTTCGGTCGAGCAGACCGGGCACGCATAGGGCACCGGCGCTTCCGCGCCGCAGTGGTGGCACGCGAGCACGTGGCGACGCCGGTGCACCGTCAGTCGCGCGTCGCACTGCTCGCAGGGCGCGGTCCAGCCGCAGCCCGGGCAGAAGAGCGTCGGCGCGAAGCCGCGCCGGTTCAGATAGAACAGCACCTGCGCGCCGGCCTCGAGGTGCCGCTGCGCGGCGATCGCGACGGGCGTGGCGATGCCGTGGGTCTGCGGCTGCACGCGCAGGTCGACGACGGCGACCCGCGGCTTGCCGGCCGCGCCGGCGCGTTCGGGGAGATCGACCCGGCGATAGCGACCCGCGATCGCGTTCTGCAGCGTCTCGAGCGACGGGGTCGCGGAGCCGAGCACGACCGGGATGCCGTGCCGCTGCGCGCGGATCACCGCGAGGTCGCGCGCGGAGTAGCGGAAGCCCTCCTGCTGCTTGTAGGAGGCGTCGTGTTCCTCGTCGACGACGATCACGCCCGGGTTCGGCAGCGGCACGTAGATCGCGGAGCGCGTGCCGATCACGACGGGCGCGGAGCCGTCGCGCGCCGCGCGCCACATCGCCAGCCGTTCGCCCGCGGTGAGCCCGGAGTGCAGCACCGCGAGCGGCACGGCGAAGCGCGCACGGAAACGCGCCACCGCCTGCGGCGTCAGCGCGATTTCGGGCACCAGCACCAGCGCCTGCTGCCCGCGCTCGAGCGCCTCGCGGATCACGCGGAGGTAGACCTCGGTCTTGCCGCTGCCCGTCACGCCGTGCAGCAGGAACGGCGCGAACGTGCCGAGCGCGCCCACGATTGCGTCGACCGCGGACTGCTGCGCCGAAGTCGGCGCGGGTCCCTCGGCGACGCTCGGCGGTGGCGGCTCCACGGCCGGCACCTCGACGTCGAACGACTCGACCCAGCCGCGCTTCACGAGGGCGCGGAGCACGTCGCGCGTGGTGCCGCCGAGCGCGTCGAGTTCCTCGTCGCCGACGGAGCCCGCGCCGAGCGCGTCGAGGAGCGCGCGCTGCCGCGGGCCCAGCCGGCTGCTGCCGGTCGCGGCCGCGCGGCCCTCGCTGGAGGCGCGCCAGCGCGTCTCGCGCGCGTTCAGCGGGCGGCCGGCCCGCAGCATCGACGGCAGCGCGGCGGCGTAGGCCTCGCCGATCGGGTGGTGGTAGTACTCCGCCGCCCAGCGCACGAGGTCGAGCGTGACCGCGTCGAGGACCGGCTCGGTGTCCAAGACGGAGTGCGCCGTGCGCAGCTTCGCGGGCGGCAGCGTGGACTCCCCGGCCAGTTCGACGATCACGCCCACCATCGTGCGCGATCCGAACGGCACTTCGACGCGGAGCCCCGGCCGGAGCGCAGCGGGGTTGCAGCCGGCCGGCGGGCGGTAGTCGAAGCTGCGCCGCAGCGGCGTGTCGAGCGCCACTCGCAGGAACGGACCGGAGCCGGCAGTGAATGTGACTTTGTTCACAGATCCTGTGGATAAAGGTGTGGACGCGCTGGGTGGCAACGTGCCAAGTGCGCGTCACGCCGAGGCTGCCGCCGGATTGCTCAAGAAATGCGCGATCGAGAGCGATCTCCAGTCTGATCAATGGTTTGGCTTGCAAGCCGAATGCTAGACGCGGCGGTCGCGACGCGCCCGTGGCGCCAGTTCGCCACGGAATTCTAGCGGTCGCGCACCCCGGCCCGGCCGTCTGCAGGGACCGGCCGCGCCCGGTGGCGGTGCGAGCTTCGTCAACCGCTGCGCGGCGCGCGCGTTGTCCGCGCCCATGAACGGCTTTGCTACGCTCGCGCTCGCGTCGTCGCCCCGGCCCGCTGCGGAGGGTTCCGCGGCGCGGGAGGGGCATCTGGACCAGGCACGTGCACTGGATCGCTTCCTGCGCGAAGTCGAGAAGCGTGCGTTCCGCATCGCGCAGATCGCGCTGCGCGACGCCGACGACGCGCTCGACGTCGTGCAGGACTCGATGCTGCACCTCGCGCGCGCCTACGCCGCACGCCCGAGCGAGGAGTGGAGGCCGCTTTTTCACCGCATCCTCCAGAACCGCATCCGCGACTGCCAGCGCCGCCGCCGCACGCGGTCCCGCGTCTTCGCGTGGTGGACCGCAGGTCGCGCTGCCGACGAGGACGATGCGCCGGACCCGGTGGAGCAGGCGGCCGCTACCGAGCCCGGCCCTGCCCTGCGGTTCGAGAACGAGGCCGCGATGGCTGCACTCGAGGAAGCGCTGCGCGAACTGCCGCCGCGCCAGCAGCAGGCCTTCCTGCTGCGGAACTTCGAGGAACTCGACGTTGCCGATACGGCGGTGGCGATGGGCTGCTCCGAGGGCAGCGTGAAGACCCATCACTTCCGCGCGGTGCAGGCGCTCCGCGCACGACTGGGCGAGCACTGGTCATGAACGACGACTTCGAGAGCCGTACCCGCGCGCGGCTGCAGGACAGTGCGGAACACCTCGACGCCCGCGTGTGCTCGCGGCTGACGCAGGCGCGCCACCTCGCGCTCGCGGAGTACGAGCAGCGCGCGTCGCGGCCCTTCCGGACTCCGGGCTTCTGGCTGCCGGGCAGCGTGGTGGCCGGTGCGGCGGTGCTGGCGCTGACGGTGTTCCTGGTGCGCCCCGACGCGACGCCTCCGGCCGCGGCGGTCGCCGCCGTCGAGGACGTGACCAGCGTCGAGGACATCGAACTGCTCGCGGCGGCGGACGGCCTCGATCTGCTCGCCGAAGAGGCCGCGTTCTACGAGTGGGCGGGCGAGACCGACGCGCTCGCACCCGCCGCGAGCGGCTGAGTCGTGCGCGCTGCGTTCGGCCGGCTGGTCACGGCGCTCGCGGGAGGCGCCGCCCTCGTGCCCGGCCTGCTGGCCGCGGCCGAGCCCGCGACACCCGCGAACCCGGTGCCGCCTGCGGTACGCGCCGTGGAGTCAGCGGATCTCGAACTGCTCGAGTTCCTCGGCGGCGACGACGACCTCGACGCGGAACTCGACGAATTCCTGGCGCGGCAGCGCACGGACGGCGGTCGCGAGCGAGCGACCGCGCCGACGCGACCGGCGCCGACGACGAACGGGAGTGGACAGCGATGAACGTAGATGTCAGCCGGGAACGCCGCGCGCGCGCCGGGCACCTCGGGGGCTCGACGAAGGCCGGCGTGCTGCTGGCCGCGAGCGTACTCGTGCTGGGACTCGGGCTCGTCGGCATCGCGCCCGCGGCCCGTGCCGCCGATGCGCCGGCCGCGGCTGCGCCTGCCGGACCCGCGCCGACCGCGGGTGTGCCGTGGTCGGCGCTGAGCGCCGGGCAGCAGCAGCTGCTCAAGGGTTTCGAGGAGCGCTGGAGCGCGCTGCCGCCCGCGCGCCAGTCGGCGCTCGCGCGCGGCAGCGACCGCTATCTCGCGATGACGCCGGAACAGCGCGAGCAGGCCAAGCAGCGCTTCGAGCGCTGGCGGTCGCTCCCGCCCGAGGACCGCGCCCGGGCCCGCGACCGCTGGCGGGAGTTCGAGCAGCTGCCGCCGGAGGAGCAGGCGCGCGTGCGCGCGAACTTCGAGCGCTGGCGGTCGCTGCCGCCCGAGCGTCGCGAGCAGCTGCGCGAGCGCTGGCAGCGGATGACGCCCGAGCAGCGCGAGCGCTGGCGCGAGCGGATGCGCGAGCGGCGCCTGGAGTCGCGGCCGCGCGCCGACCGCCCGCGCTGAGCCGCGTTCGCGCCGCGCGCCGACCGGCCCGCGGTCCTGCATCACGGTTCTTGCGCGCCGTCGCGCGGCGCGTGTCGCACGCCGCCGACAGACTCTTGAGCCCGGGCCCGGTTCTCCGTTACACCGTGGGAACCGCCGCCGGCCCGAGGCTCCCGTGCACCCGTCCCTACGCTACCTGCCGTTCGCGTTGCTGTTCGCCGCCACCGCCGCCGGGGCGCGACCGCCGGAGCCCGAGCCCGACAATCTCCTGAACGACCGCTTCGGCCTGCAGGCCTCCGTCGGCTACGCAGCTTCCTCCACGCGCGTGCGGTTCGACGCGGACGACGGCCGGCTCGGCACGGAGCTCGACCTCGAGGACGACCTCGCGATCCCGAAGAACAAGATCGTCGGCCGCGGCGAGGTCTGGTTCCGGATGCGCGAGCGGCATCGCGCGCGGATCTCGAGCTACTACCTCCCGCTCGACCGTCGGGCGACCGCGCAGCTCGCGCAGACGATCAACTTCGGCAACGACACGTTCGTCGTCAACGAGCTGGTCGAGAGCCAGCTGGAGTTCCGGCTGCTCGCGCTGTCGTACTCGTACTCGTTCCTGAAGAACGACCGCTTCGAGGCCGCGGCTTCCGTCGGCTTCGACGTGATCGGATTCGAGGCGAAGGCGACCGTGCCCGCGCGCCTGCGCACGGTGCGCGAGGACCGCTCGGGGCCTGCGCCGCTCGGCGGCCTCGAGGGCACCGCGCGGATCAGCAGCCGCTGGTACGCGGAGGGCCGTTTCCAGTACCTGTCCGTGAAGATCGACGAGGTCGAGGGCTCGCTGCAGGCCTTCGAGCTGAACGCGCTGTACCGGCTGAACCCGAACGTCACGTTCGGACTCGGCTACTCGACGTTCCGGATCGAGATCGACTCGCTCGACCCCGGCGACAGCGGCGTGTTCGACCTGAAGACCGGCGGCCCGCAGCTGTTCGCGCGGGTCGGGTTCTAGCCGCGCGCCGGCCTCACCGCTCGCGCGCCGCCGCCGGTGCGAGCGGCACGCCGCGCACCTCGGCATCCGTTCCGACGCCGAGCAGCTCGGCCAGCGCCGCGGTGTCGGGCGCTCCGCCTGCCGCGTCGGGAGGACCCACGCACACGGCACGAAAGCCTTCCCGTCGGGTGTTCGCGACCAGCATGGCGCCCGCGGTCGACGCGCGCCGGCGTCGCAGGCGCGCCGCGAGTTCCGCGAGCCGCTGCACGCGGGAGCCGCTCACCGACTTCAGGTCCGCCACGCGCGCCTGTCCGATCGGCCCGCCGTCGAACAGGTCGACGTAGCTGTCGGGATCGAAGCCCTCGTCCGCGAGGATCGCGAACGGCAGCTCGCCGACCGGGTGCAGCTGGCCGATCGCCCACTGCGCCTCCTCCGGCAGCAGCGGCACGTACACGGGTCCCGCCGGCATCAGCTGCGGGATGAACGCCTTGCTGCGGCCGACCGCGAGCCGCTCGATCGCCGGGTAGTCCATGCCGAAGAAACGGCGGCCGACCGCGTCCCAGAACGGGCAGCGGCCGGCGTCGTCGGCGAGCCCGGGCGACTCGGCCGCGATCCGCTCGGAGAAGCGCTCGGCGAACTGCGCGACGAACAGCAGCCGCCCGCGCGACAGCAGTTGCGGCGCCAGCGTGTCGGCGTACTCGGGTTCGACGTAGAACGAGGTCAGGAGCGTGACGCCGGTCAGGTCGTCGCAGAGCCGCAGCGTGTGCACGCGGTTCGTGACGCCGAGCGCCGGGCTCGAGTGCACGACGAACTCGTTCCGGAACGCGTAGAACCGGTCGGCCGAGCCCGCGTTCGCGGCGATGCCGGCCGTCCCGACGAGCCGGCGGCGCGCGAGGTCCTCGACGACGAACAGGTGGATCTCGTCACCCGTCGCACTGCCGGGCGCCTCGAACGCGCGGGCCGAGCGCTCGAGGCGCGCGGCTAGTGCGGCGCGATCCGGCGGCAGCGTCGTGATGCCGTGCGCACTCGCCTGCGCGAAGCGCTCGAGGCCGGGCAGGTCCGCCGGGCCCGCCGGCCGCAGGCGGAAGGGAATCGGGGTCGCGGTGGAACTCATCGGGCATCCTCGTCGGTCGCGGCGGCGGGTCGCCCCGCGTCGCGCCACGCGGCGGCGCGCGCGCTGCGCTCGTCGCGCGGCGTGCGGCCGAAGTGATTGCGGTAGGCGTTCGAGAAGTGCGGTGCCGACGAGAATCCGCAGGACAGGCCGACCTGCAGGATCGACTGCGAGGTCTGCTGCAGCAGGCGGCGGGCGTGCTCGAGCCGCAGTTCCAGGTACCAGCGCGACGGCAGCGTCCCGAGGTGCTGCTTGAACAGCCTCTCCAGCTGGCGTCGCGACACGCCGACCAGCCGCGCGACGTCGTCGGTATTCAGCGGCTCCGCGACGTTAGCCTCCATCAGCGCGACCGCTTCGACCAGCTTCGGCGAACCGCCCAGCCGCGCGGCGCTCGGCACGCGCTGGCGCTCGTCGGGCGCGCGCAGGCGTTCCAGCGCGAAGTGCGCTACCAGCCGCTCCGCGAGTGCCCCGCCGTGCTCCCGGCCGAGCCACGCGATCAGCAGCTCCACGCTGGTGCTGCCGCCGGCGCACGACAGGCGGCCGCGGTCGATCTCGTAGACGTTGGCCGACACCACGGTATCCGGATGGCGCGCCGCCAGCGCCGCCACGTGGGTCCAGTGCAGCGTGCAGCGATGGCCGCGCAGGAAGCCGGCCCGCGCGAGCCATGCGCTGCCGGTGCCGATGCCGGACAGCACGCCCCCGCGCGCCGCCACCTGCGCCAGTGCCGGGCCCACCACGTCGAGCCGCGGCTCGCGATCCAGCGGCAGGCCATCGGTCACGACGTGCAGTGCGTCGAGCGGCGGCGCGTCGGCGAGCGCGTGCGTGACCGCGAGCCACGGCGAGACGTCGCGGCCGCGCGGGTCGAGCGCGAGCAGCACCGGCTCGTACGCGCGACGTTCGAGCAGTTCGTTCGCCGCCAACAGCACGTCGAGCGCGCCGGTCAACGACAGCAGGCCGGCCGGCGGGATGCAGAGGAAGCCGTGGCGCTGCGGACTCATGCGATCCGGCGGCCGAGCGGTCAGGCGGACAGCAGCTTGCCGGTCCGCCGTTCGGCGCGGCCCGCGACCTTCGCGAGCTTGGCGCCGGCGGTCGCGTAGCGGCGCAGTTCCCGTGCGAAGAACAGGCCGTCCGTCGGGCTCGTCAGCACGCGCGTCTCGCCGGTCGACGGGTCGACGAGATCGGCGAGCGGCTCGCCGGCCGCGACGATCACGCCGACCGGGCGCCGCCACGCGACGATGCCGGCCGACGGCGCGATCACCGGCATGCAGCCGGTCAGCGGCCAGGGCGGTGGGCCGACCGGCGGCAGCGACGGCGCCGGGCCGTCGACGAGGCCCCGCACGACGAGCCAGGCCAGGATCGCCTCCGCGTCGCGCGCGGCGAGCGCGTGGTCCACGTCGGTCTCGCCGCGCAGTTCGATCGTGGCGGCGATGCAGGCACCCGGCAGTCGCACCTCGCGCCCGAGCCGGCGCGAGACCTCCGTCGCGAGTCGCGGCCACACCGTCGAGCAGGCCTCGTCGAACGGTTCGTCGCCGGAGGTCGTCGCGACGAGGCTGAGTTCGACGCCGAGCAGGCTCGCGAGCGACTCGACTTCCGGCCAGAGCGGCGTTGCCGTGTACAGGTGCAGCACCGCCTCGTTGTCGCTGTGCAGGTCGAGCACGACGTCGGCGTCGATCGCGAGGCCGAGCAGCTTGCGGCGCAGGGTCTGGAGTTCGTCATCCGCCGGCAGTTCCGCGCAGGCGTCGTGGAGCGCCGCCCGGACGGCCGCCACGTCGGCGACGGCGTCACCGGACAGTGCTTCGGCGACGCGGGCCGCGACGCGAGGCACGAGGTCGGCGTAGTGGCGGTTGAAGTTCTCGCCCGACGCGAGGTCGAAGCGGCCGATGGGATGGTGCAGCAGGCGCTGGTCGAGGCCGATCGGGTTCGCGTACGGGAGCAGCACGATCTCGCCGCGCAGGCGGCCCTCGGCCTCGAGCGCTTCGAGCCGCCCGCGCAGGTGATGGGCGACCAGCAGCGCCGGCACCTCGTCGGCGTGCAGCCCGGCCTGGATCAGGGCCTTCGCGCCGCCCGTCGGACCGTAGTGCAGGCTGACGAGTTCGCGGTGCGTGCCGGGCGCGGTGTGCTCCAGCGGATGACGGACGAGTCGCATCGACACTTCCTCAGCGGGTCCACGGCCGCCACGTCGGGCGCGCGATCCGCACCGGCACGACGTCCAGCAGCACGTTGGCAATGGTATAGGCCTCGCCGCCCAGCGCGCCCGTGTACCAGCCGACCGTGTCGGCATCGCGTGCGAAGCGGAACTCGAAGCCGAGATCGGCCGGCGGCGCGGCGGGGGTCGCGCGGCCGTCCCACGCGAGTCCCGTCACCACCGGATCGCGCCCGTCGACGATCCGCGTCATCGCGCCGACCAGCGCACCTTCCGCGAGCACGTCGCCGTAGAAGGGCGCCGCATCGTAGTACGGCGCGAAATCCGGCCGGCCCGGTTCCAGCCGGCGTCCCGCCTGCTTCGCGGCCGACGGCACGACCGCACGGGTGCGCAGGTTCATCCGATCGCCCGGCTCGAGGTAGGCAAGTCGCGCGCCGCGGATCCGCAACGCGCCGCCCGGGTGGTCGATCGTGGCGCGCGAGAGGTCCGCGACCAGCGCACCGCGGCGGCCGATCACCTCGACCTCGTCGCCCTGCACGAGCGTCGCGGTGTCCTCGTCCACGCCGAGACCGAGCGCGTACCCCTGCGCGGCCATCAGCGCGAGCAGTCGGCCGATGCGGCCGCGCTTCAGGAAGTGCTGGTCGACGAACAGCGACGGACCCACGAAGCCGAGGCCGCGGTCGATCTCGACGCCCGGCCGCAGTCGCCCCTTCAGTACGGCGAGCACGTCGGTCGCGTCGCGGAACATCACCTCGCTCATCACCGCGGCGCCCGCCGAGGTGCCGGCGATCACGCCGCCGCCGCGCTGGACCTCGCGGATCGCTTCGAGGAGCGGGGTGGGACGGCCGTTCGGCAGCAGCGTGTCCACGATGCGCTCCTGCGCGCCGCCGGCGAAGTAGACGCCGCGCGCGGCGCGCACGCGCTCGAGCCACCGGGGATCCCGCACCGCTGCCTCGAGATCGATGCCCGGGAGCTTCGGCGCCACGGCGACGTGTTCGGCGACCGCACCGTGCCGGCGGAGCGCTGCGACGATGCGCGCGGCGGAGGCCTCGGGGTCGCCGGAGGCCGTGGCCAGCACCACCCACCGCGAGCCGGTGCCGCCCGCAGCCTCCACCAGGCGCGACCACACCGCGTCGTTGTCGTACGCGAGCGCGCCGCCGATCGGCACGGCCGTGCCGTGCGGGACCACGGGCCCGGCCAGTGTGCGCGGCAGGACGGCAGTCTCTGCCCGGGCGACTCCCACGACGAGCGCTAGACACGCAAGAGCGAAGGCGTACGGTCTCGCGACGCTGGCGTTCCACGGCATCGGCATTTCTCGGCGATCGGTCTGCGGCCGCGCGGAGTCGCGGCCTCGCTGGCGCGATGATCGCATCGGGCAGGCGCGGGGTGCTCGCGTGCACCGGCGTCGCGCCGATCCGATGCAAGCCGATGTCGCCTGGGTACAACTCGACCGGCAATCCGCGCGCCGCTCTATCCGATTTGCGACGACAATTTGCAATGGCGCGACCGAACGCGTCGAGGGCCGTTCTCGCTGCCGGCACGCCTCCGTAGAGTCCGGGGCGGCTCCGAGGGCGACCGGCGGTTCCGCTCGTCCTTGCGGAGCGCTCGTACACGGGGGTACGCGATGAGCCTGCGTCGGTCGATGGAATCCAGATTCGCCACGGCACCGCCCGGTGGCTCGTTCCTGCTCGCGGCCGTCGTGGGTGGCGTGCTGGCCCACGCGGACGCGCGCGCGCAGCAGACCTCGCCGGCCGGTGCCGACACGCTGGAGGCGATCGTCGTCACGGGCTCCCGCATCAAGCGGCTCGACGGCGAGACCGCGCTGCCGGTCACCACGATCACCCGCGCCGACATCGCGGAGGCGGGCGCCACGACCGCCGCGGAGCTGATGAAGACCATCAGCGCCAGCACCGCGCCGCTCTCGGACGGCATGAGCATCACCGACGGCACCTCGGGCCAGCGCGGCTTCAACGGCGCGAACCTGCGCGGCATCGGCGTGTCCAGCACGCTCGTGCTGCTGAACGGCCGGCGGCTCGCGAACTTCGCCTCGCCCGGCGACAACGCGGGCGTGGACCTGAACAACATCCCGGCCGGTGCGATCGAACGCGTCGAGGTGCTGAAGGACGGCGCCTCCGCGATCTACGGCACCGACGCGATCGGCGGCGTGATCAACTTCATCACGCGCCGCGACTACGAGGGCGTGGACGTCGGCCTGTCGTATGCCGACACCGAGCAGGGCGGCGCCGACAAGCAGACCGCCACGCTCTCCGCCGGCTACGGCAACCTCGAGGACCAGCGCTTCAACGTCTTCGGCGTAGTGGACTGGCAGAACCTCGGCGCCCTGCGCTCGTCGCAGCGCGACTTCATCCAGGAGCGGCCGCTGGCGCAGTTCCTGCCGGCGCTGATGTCGAGCAACACCTACCCGGCGAACGTCGACATCAACGCTGCGCAGCGCAACGCGCTGATCGCCGCCGGCCTGCTGCCGGCCGGCACGACGCGCAACCGCATCAACCCGAGCTTCCCGGCCTGCAACCCGCCGGCCACCGTCAACGCGCCCCAGGGTCCCGGCGGTCCCGTCGCGTGCAGCTACGACTACATGCGCGATACCGAGATCTACCCGGACTCCGAGAAGCTCGGTTTCCTCGGCCGGGCGACGGTGCAGCTCGGCGAGAACCACCGCGCCTACGCCGAAGCGATGTACTCGGAGTCCGTCACGACCTACGTACTGAGCCCGAACCCGAACAGCCAGATCCGGAATCTGCCGATCAGCGTGCTGCCGCAGGCCTACCGCACGGCGCTGTCGGCGCCCGGCCTGCCGGCCACCTTCAGCCGCCTGCGCTTCCGCACGACGGAAGCCGGCAACCGCACGAACGAGGTGACCAGCGAGGCTCGCCGGCTCGTCGTCGGTTTCGAGGGCAAGCTCGGCGCGTGGGACTACGACGCAGCCGTCAGCCGCGCCGAGAATCGGGCCGTCGACAAGTACGTCGACGGCTACGTGCTGTTCAACGAGTTCGAGGCCGGCATCCGCGCCGGCACGATCAACCCGTTCGGGCCCTCGTCGGCGGCGGGCCTCACGCTGATCCAGAGCCTCAAGGTGAACGACGAGGCGCGCAAGTCGAAGGGCGTCACGGACCAGGTCGACGCGAGCATCTCCCGTTCGCTGATGACGATGGGCGGCGGCGACCTCGGGCTGGCCCTCGGCGCGGAGTTCCGCCAGGAGGACCAGCGCTTCGACCCGTCCGCGCTGCTGCTCAGCAACAACATCGCCGGCGACCGCTCGAGCACCGGCAGCAACCGCGGCGTGCAGCCGACGCGCGGCGACCGCGACGTCTTCTCGGCCTACGTCGAGCTGAACGCGCCGTTCACGCCGGAACTCGAAGTGCAGCTGGCCGTGCGCTTCGACGACTACAGCGAGGTGGGCAGCTCCACGAACCCGAAGCTCGGCGTGCGCTGGCAGCCCACCGAGCAGTTGCTGTTCCGCGGTTCCGTGGGCACGGGTTTCCGCGCGCCGTCCCTCAGCGACCTGAACCGCCCGACGATCTTCGGCACGGCGTCGAGCTTCCTGACCGACCCGCAGTGCGTCGCGGCCGGCAACACGATCGACTTCTGCACGGACCAGTGGCCGGTCGAGCGCCGCAGCAACCCGGACCTGAAGCCGGAGGAGTCGCGGCAGTTCTCGGCGGGCGTGGTGTACGAGCCGAGCCGCGCGTTCAACGCGAGCCTCGACTACTGGAACATCAGGATCGACGACGTGATCAGCACGCTCGGCGAGCAGATCATCGTGGAGAGTCCCCAGAAGTACAACGGCCGCTACATCCAGCGGAACTCGTTCGGCGACATCACGAACATCGTCCTGCAGAAGGAGAACCAGGGCGAACTCGAGACCGACGGCCTCGACGTCGGCGTGGAGGTCACCGGCCCGGAGACCTCGTTCGGCCGCTTCGGCTTCGACCTGCAGGGCACGTACGTGCTGACGTACGACCGGCAGTTCGGGCCGCTCGAGCCGTTCCGCAGCAATCTCGGGATCTTCCTGAACGACCAGGTCATCCAGCGCTGGCGCCACCGCGCGAGCGTGTCGTGGGACCTCGGGCCCATGGGGCTGACGCTCGCGAACACGTTCTCGTCCGGCTACCGCGACCAGAACACGACCTACGACCCGTTCGCGAACGCGCGGCTGCCGGAGCGGCGCGTGGCCTCGTACTCGCTGTGGGACCTGACGGGCAGCTGGCAGGTCACGGACGCGCTGCAGGCGCGTGCGGGCGTGCTGAACCTGCTCGACGCCGACCCGCCGTTCTCGAACCAGGCCTACTACTTCCTGGCCGGCTACGACCCGACGTACACGGATCCGCGCGGCCGCAGCGGCTACGTGAGCGTGAACTACAAGTTCCGGTGAACCGGGCCGCGCGGCGGGCGGGCCGAGTCCGCCCCGCCGCCGGACCGGGCGCCGCACGGCTGCGCAGACGCGCGTTGTCGCGCGCGCGTTTGCGCGAGATCATCCCGGCATGACCACCCGTGACGGTCTCGCCGAGTTCACGCTGAAGGCCGTCGGCACCGGCGTCGTGCTCGGCATCGTGTTCGGCGCCGCGAACGCCTATCTCGGGCTGCGCGTCGGGCTCACCGTCTCCGCGTCGATTCCGGCCGCCGTGATGACCGTCGCGGTCTTCAAGCTGCTGCGCGCGCGGGGCACGATCCTCGAGGCGAACACCTCGCAGACGGTCGCCTCGGCCTCCACTTCGCTGGCGACCGGCACGATCTTCACGATCCCGGCGCTGTTCCTCTGGGGCGTCGTGCCGCCGTACTGGCAGGTGGTCGCGCTCGCGCTGCTCGGCGGCCTGCTCGGCATCTGCGCGATGATCCCGCTGCGGCGCCTGCTGATCGTGCAGTCGCACCGCGAGCTGCCGTACCCCGAGGGCACGGCCTGCGCTGAGGTGCTGCGCGCCACCGCCGCAGACGAGGGCCGCGTCGCGGGCGCGAGCACGTGGATCTTCCGCGGCATCGCGGTCGGCGCGGCCGTGAAGGTCGCGATCTCGGCGCTCTACCTGTTCCCGGACGAGCTGGTCGCGCCGCTCGCGCTGCTGCCCAGGGCGGAGCTGGCGTTGGAGGTCGCGCCCGCGCTGATCGGCGTCGGCTACATCCTGGGCTACCGGCAGTCCGCCGTGTGCGTCGCGGGCGCGCTGATCTCGGCGGTGATGATCACGCCGCTGATCGCGTGGCTCGGCGCCGGCCTGTCCACGCCGCTGTATCCCGAGACCACGCGCCTCGTGTCGGAGATGAGCGCCGGGGACATCTGGTCGAAGTACGTGCGCTACATCGGCGCCGGCGCGGTAGCGGTCGCGGGCATCCTGACCGTGATCCGCGGACTGCCGGCGATGTACTCGGCATTCGCCGGCGTCGCGCGCGGCGTCCGCGGGGGCGCGGGTGGCGGTGCGGCGCTCGAGTCGGCGCGCGAAGTTCCGGCGGGTGCGGCGTACGTCGCCGGCCTCCCGCGCACCGATCACGACCTGTCCGGCCGCTTCGTGCTCGGCGGCGTGCTCGCGGTCGTGCTCCTCGCCGGCCTCGTGCCGGGCATCTTCGGCGGCGGCCTCGACGGCGAGCAGCGCGCGGTGCTCGCAGCCGGCGTCGGCGTGTTCGGAGTGCTGTTCGTCGCGGTGGCGGCGCGCATCGTCGGCCTCGTCGGCGTCTCGTCGCAGCCGACCTCCGGCATCGCGCTCGTCACGCTGCTCGGCATCGCGACCGTGTTCGCGACGATGGGCTGGGTCTCGCTCGAGGCACGGGCGGCGGTACTGACGGTCGGCACGGTGGTCGCGATCGCGGCCAGCAAGGCCGGCGACATCTCGCAGGATCTGAAGACCGGCTGGCTGGTCGGCGCGACGCCGTGGCGCCAGCAGGTCGCGCAGCTGGTCGGCCTCGCGTTCGCCTGCTGGGCGGTGGCGGCGACGGTGCTGCTGCTCGGCAACGCCTACGAGTTCGGCTCCCAGGAGATCCCGGCGCCGCAGGCGATGCTGATGAAGACGATCGTCGAGGGTGTGCTCGCCGGTTCGCTGCCCTGGGACCTCGTGCTGACGGGCGGCGGCCTCGCGATCGGCGCGATGCTCTGCGGCGTGTCCGGTCTCGCGTTCGCGATCGGCGTGTACCTGCCGCTGGCGGCGATGGCGCCGCTGTACGTCGGCGGCTGCGTGCGCGCGCTCGTCGAGCGGCGGCGCGGGCCGCAGGCGGCAGGGGACACGGATCCGGGCATCCTCGCGGCGTCCGGTCTCGTGGCCGGCGAGGGTCTCGCGGGCGTCGTGATCGCCGCGCTCGTGGCCGGCGGCATCGGGCCGAAGGCGCTCGAGCCGCGCATGGGCGGATTGGCGGGCGAAGTGCTCGGGCTCGTCGTCGTGCTCGCGGTCTGCGCGTTCCTGTTGCGGTCGGCCGGCGGGTTCGTGCGCAGGCCAGGCGCGCGCGCGGTCGGCTGAAGCGAGGCCGCCTCCCTCGTGAGCGGCGCAGCCCGGTGTGCAGTCGCCGGGCCGGGCTGGCAAGCTTCGGCCCGTGAGCGAAGCGTTTGCCAGTCACCGCGGCGATGACCACGCCGACGCACGACCGCGTCGGCGGCCGCGGCTCGTGGTCACCCGGCGCCTCCCCGGGCCGGTCGAAGAACGGCTGGCGCGCGACTACGACGTGGTCGCCGGGCGCGACGACCGTCCCCTGACGCTGGACGACTGGCGCGCCCGGTCGGCGCAGGCCGACGCGGTCCTGTGCACTCCGGCGGACCGCGTCTCGCGTGAGGTCGTCGAGCTGCTCCCGCCGACGGTCCGGATCGTCGCCACGTTCTCCGTGGGCTACAACCACGTCGATCTCGGGGCCTGTGCGGAGCGCGGGATCGTCGTCACCAACACGCCGGACGTGCTCACCGACGCGACCGCGGACGTCGCGCTGCTGCTCCTGCTCGGCGCGGCCCGTCGCGCAGCCGAGGGTGAAGCACTGATGCGCGCCCGCGCGTGGACCGGCTGGACGCCGACGCAACTGCTGGGCACGCACGTCGGCGGCAAGTCGCTCGGCATCGTCGGCTACGGACGCATCGGGCAGGCGGTCGCCCGCCGCGCACTCGCGTTCGGGATGACGGTGCACTACCTGTCGCGGCGGGAGAAGGCTGACGCCGGCAGCCCGGCGACCTGGCACCCGGACGAGACGAGCTTCTGGCCGGTCTGCCAGTTCCTGAGCCTGCACCTGCCGGCGACGCCGGAGACGCGCAGGTACCTGGACGCGGCGCGTCTCGCGCGCTTGCCGCGCGGCGCGATCGTCGTGAACACCGCGCGGGGCGACGTCGTGGACGACGACGCACTGATCGCCGCGCTGAAGAGCGGCCACGTCGCCGCCGCCGGCCTCGACGTGTTCGACGGCGAGCCGGACTTCCGCCCGGAGTACGCCGATCTGCCGAACACCTTCCTGCTGCCGCACCTCGGCAGCGCGACGTTCGAGACGCGCTGCGCGATGGGCTACCGCGCGCTCGACAACCTCGACGCGTACTTCGCGAACCGCGAACCGAAGGACGTGGTGCGGCGCGGTTGAGTCGGGCCGCCGGTGGCTTACACTGCGGCCCAGACCCACGCGCCCGCCGCGGAGCCCGCCATGTCCGTCACCGCCGTCGTCCTGATCAAGGCCCGCACCGACCAGATCAACGAGCTCGCCCAGCAGCTCGCGGAGCTGGAGGGCGTCGCCGAGGTGTTCTCGGTGGCCGGCCGCTACGATCTCGTGGCGGTGGTGCGCGCGGCGCGCAACGAGGATCTCGCCGAGATCGTGAGCGCCCGCATGCACAAGGTGCCGGGCATCGTCGATTCGGAGACGCTGATCGCGTTCCGCGTGTTCCGCCGCGCGGAGCTCGAGGCTGCGTTCTCGCTCGGCCTCGACGACTGACGACCGCGCGGACCGGGCGTGCGCCGGCGCTGCGCGTCGGTGCCGGACCGACGTCGCGTGCGCCGGCCTCGCCTCAGTCCTTGCGGAACTGCGCGCCGACCCGCCGGTACGCCTCGCGAAACGGGATGCCTTCCTCGACCGCGAGCCGGTTGGCCTGCTCGGCGGCGTGGATGCTCGGGTCGATGCGCACGTTCTCGGGCCGGAATTTCACCCCCGCGAGCGCCGCCGGGAGGATGTCGAGCGTCTGCAGCGCCACGTCGATCCCGCGGAACAGCGGCGGCTTCAGCAGTTGCAGGTCGCGGTGGTAGCCGCTGGTCAGCTTGGCCGTGATGCCGAGCGCCTCGACCAGGCAGCCCTGCGCGGTGGCCGTACGGCCGCGGATCAGCTCGAACACGTCCGGGTTGCGCTTCTGCGGCATGATCGACGAGCCGGTCGTGAATTCGTCCGGCAGGCTCACGTACGCGAACTCCTGCGTGTAGAACAGCATCAGGTCGGACGCGAGCCGGCCGAGGTCGGTCATCAGCAGCGCGATCTCGAACAGCACCTGCGCCTCGGCCTTGCCGCGCGACAGCTGCACCGCGGTGACCGGCTCGTGGATCATCGGAAAGCCGAGCCGGCGCATCGTCTCGTGACGGTCGAGCGGCAGCCCCGGCGTGCCGTAGCCGGCGGCGGAGCCGAGCGGGTTCTTGCCGATGCGCCGGTGCGCGAGCCGCAGGCCCTCGGCGTCGTCGTGGATCTCAGCCGCAAAGCCCTTCGCCCACAGCTCCACGCTGCTCGGCATCGCCTGCTGCATGTGGGTGTAGCCGGGCAGTGCCACCTGGCCCTCGCGCGCCGCGAGTTCGTGCAGCGAGTCCGCGACGGCCTGGGCGCCTTCCCGCAGCCGTTCGACCGCGTCGCGCAGGTAGAGGCGCAGCGCGGTGAGCACCTGGTCGTTGCGCGAGCGGCCGAGGTGGATGCGCCCGCCGGTCGCGCCCAGGCGCTGGGTCAGGCGGCTCTCGATCGCCGTCTGGCCGTCCTCGTCCTCGAGCGTCACGCGCCACTCGCCGCGCGCGTGCCCGGCGCCGATCTCGGTCAGCGCGGTGCGCAGCGCGTCGAGGTCGGGCTGGGACAGCAGGCCGGCCGCGTGCAGGCCCTCCGCGTGCGCGATCGAGCCCTGCACGTCGTAGGCGACGAGGCGGTCGTCGAGCGCGTGGTCCTCGCCTGCGGTGTAGCGCAGGACGCGGGCGTCGAGCGGCGCGCCCTTGTCCCAGAGTCGGCTCATCGGCCGCTGCCCTGCGCGACGCCGCCACCGGTCGCGGAGGGGTGCTGCTCGGCCGCCGACAGCGCCTTGACGTCGGCGACGATCAGCGTGCCCGTGCCCTCGTTCGTGAAGATCTCGGCCAGCAGCGCGTCCTGCGCCCGGTACGAGATCACGTGCACGCGGCGCACGCCGCCGCGGATCGCGGCCTCGATCGCCGAGGCCTTCGGCAGCATGCCGTCGGCAAAGCTGCCGGACTCCTGCAGCTGCTTCAGGCCGTTGAGGTCGGTGTAGCTGACGAGCGAGCTCGGGTCGTCGAGCTTCTGCAGGATGCCGGGTGCGCCCGTGCACAGCAGCAGCTTCTCGGCGCCGAGCGCCGCGCCGATGCGCGCCGCGACCGTGTCGGCGTTGATGTTCAGGATAACGCCGCTCGAGTCGCAGGAGAGCGGGCTCACGATCGGCATGTAGGCGCCGTCGAGCAGCTTGCGCAGCACGTCCGTGTCCACGCCGTCGACGTCGCCGACCTGGCCGTAGTCCACGACCGAGCCGTCCGACAGGCGCACCGGCGCGCGCTTGTGCGCGTGGATCAGCCCGCCGTCCACGCCCGAGATGCCGACCGCGTCGATGCCCATCTCGCGGCAGATGCCGAGCAGGCGCGTGTTCAGCAGTCCGTTCAGCACCATCACGGTGATGTCGACGGTCTTCTCGTCGGTGACGCGCCGGCCCTCGATCATCTTCGGCTCGATGCCGAGCGACTGCTGCATCTCGTTCAGCTGCGGGCCGCCGCCGTGCACCAGCACGACGCGCACGCCCACCTGGTGCAGGATCGCGACCTGCTCCATCAGCGCCTTGGTGGCGCCGACGTCGGCGAACAGCGCGCCGCCGACCTTGATCACGAAGACCTTGCCCTTGTACATGCGGATGTACGGCGCGGCGTTGCGCAGCGCGCGGACGGCGACGGTCTGTTCGGGGCGGTAGTTCATGGCGTGGCACTCAACAGGCGGTGTAGGACGGCCATCTGGGCGACGAGCCGGTTGTGGGCTTCCTTCAGCACGACGCTGCGCGGGCCGTCGAGGATCTCGTCGGCGACCGCGACGTTGCGGCGCACGGGCAGGCAGTGCATGAATCGGCAGTCGGGGCGGGCGCGCGCGAACCAGTCCTCGCGAACCTGCCAGTCGGGGAGCTTCGCGCGGAGGTCGGCGTCCTTCTCGGCGCTGCCGTAGTAGGTGGTCGAGCCCCACTCCTTGGCGTAGAGCACCTGAGCGCCTGCCAGCGCCTCGGCGCGATCGTCCGTCTCGCGAACCGAGCCGCCCGAGGCGGCGGCCGCGGCGCGCGCCTTCGCGAGCAGCTGCGGCGGCATCGCGTAGCCTTCGGGCCGCAGCACGACGACCTCGTGGCCGCGCATCGCCGCCATGTGCAGCGTGGACGCGGGCACCGCGAGCGGCAGCGCGCGCGGGTGGGTGACCCACGACAGCACGAACTTCGAGCGCGGCGCGACGGCGAGGTCGTCAAGCGTCTTCCAGTCCGCCAGCGACTGGCAAGGGTGGTTCATTGCCGATTCCATGTTGATCAGCGGCTTGTCCACCAGGGACGCCATCGCGTTGAAGTTGGTCTCGGCGAGGTCGTAGGCGAGGTCCTTGCCGTCGGCGAACGCGCGGATGCCGAGCGCGTCGCAGAACGAGGCGAGCACGGGGATGCCCTCGCGCACGTGCTCGGCGGCGGTGGCGTTCATCGGCACGCCCAGCCGGTGCTCGAGCTGCCAGGTGCCGTGGCCCGGCGTGATCACGAACGAGGTGCCGCCGAGCCGCGCCATGCCCGCCTGGAACGAGGCGAGCGTGCGCAGAGAGGGGTTGAAGAACACGAGCCCGAGGATCTTGCCGGCGAGCGCCCTCGGCTCCGGCCGGTCCTGGAGGCGCTGCGCGAGCGCGAGCAGCTCGACGATCTCCTCGCGCGTGAAGTCCGCGAGGTCGAGGAAGCGCTTCGCGTTCATGCCGGGATCTCCGCCAGCGCGTCGCGGAGCTTCGCGACGTGCTCCTCGCGCAGCGTGTACGGCGGCAGCAGGCGCAGGACGTGCGGGTCCGCGGCCGTGCCGCAGAACACGTCGCGCGCCATCAGCTCCTTCTGCACTTCCTTCGCCGGGCGCGTGGTGCGCAGGCCGAGCAGGAAGCCCGCGCCCTGGCTGCCGGTGACGGGCCCGACCGTGCACGACTCGCGGATCAGCTTCGACATGCGCCGCACGTTCTCGAGCAGGCCCTCGGATTCGATGATGTCCAGCACGACCTCGACGATCGCGCAGGCCATCGGGCCGCCGCCGAACGTCGTGCCCATGTCCTCGACCTTGAGCTTCGCCGCGACCTTCGGCGCGAGCAGCATCGCGGAGACCGGGAAGCCCGCGCCGAGTGCCTTGGCCGTGGTGATCACGTCGGGCGTGACCCCGGTCATGTTCGCGGCGAACGGCCAGCCGGTGCGGCCGACGCCGCACTGCACCTCGTCGTAGATCAGCAGCGCGCCGACCTCGTCGCAACGGCGGCGGATCGCCTGCAGCACCGGCACCGGCACGTCGAACGCGCCGGCGAGCCCCTGCACGGGCTCGACGATCACGCACGCGGTGCGCTCGGTGATGCCGGCGGCCGCCGCCGCGGGGTCGGTGCGCGACACCCACTTCACGTCGAACGGCAGCTGCGGGAAGCCGTACCATTTCTCGCGCGCGCCCCAGGTCACGGCGCCCGCCGCGGCCGTGCGACCGTGCCAGCCGTGCTCGAGCGCGACGGCCTCCGGGCGACCGCTCTGCTTGAAGGCGAGCCGCAGCGCGTTCTCGTTCGCCTCGGCCCCCGAGTTCACGAAGAACACCGAGTCGAGGCCGAGGCCGGCGAACTTCACGAGGCGCGACGCGGCGCGCTCGCGGATCTCCATCGGGATCGCGTTGGTCTGGAAGAGCACCGAGCGCGCCTGCTGCTCGAGCGACTCGATCCAGCGCGGGTGGCCGTAGCCGAGTGCGGCGACCGCGTGACCGCCGTAGAAGTCGAGCACGCGGCGGCCGTCGCGCGTGTGCAGCCACACGCCGTCGGCGCGGGTGACCTCGAGCGGGTACTGCGCGAAGACCTGGGCGAGGTTGGAGCGCACGGCGGGAGGCAGGGCGCTGGCTTGGCTGTAGGCGTTCATCGGGGTTCTCGGGTGTGCGGCCGGGCTCAGGTCCAGCCCGGCGCCGGCGCGGCCAGGCCCAGCGCCTGGTCCCAGCCGTACAGGCGGTTCATCCACTGCACGGCGCCGCCGGCGGCGCCCTTCGTCAGGTTGTCGGCGACGCTCATCACGGCGACCGTCCGGCCGTTCGTGGTCGCGGACAGGTGCGCGTAGTTGCTGGCGACGACGTCCTTGAGGCGCGGCGCGGCGTCCAGCACCTTCACGAACGGCTGGCCGGCGTAGTACTCGCGCAGCCGCGCGACGACCTCGGCCGCCGTCATCGGCCGGGCGAGGCGCGCCTGCGTGGTGGCGTGGATGCCGCGTGCGAACGGGCCGGAGTGCGGCACGAAGTTGAGCGACGCCTCGACGCCGGTGACGGTCTTCGCCACCGCGACGACCTCCGGCGCGTGCCGGTGCGCGAGCGCGTTGTAGCTGTAGAGGTCGGAGTGCCGCTGCGGGTGGTGCGTGCCGGCCGTCGGCGTGCGGCCGGAGCCGGTGCTGCCGGTGACGCCCGAGACGTAGAGCTCCGGCTCCACGAGCCCGAGCTGCAGCAGCGGCACGATCGCGAGCAGCATCGTGGTCGCGAAGCAGCCGGGGTGGGCGACGTGAGGCGTATGGAGTTCCGCGAGGTGCTCGGGCACCGCGCAGGTGAAGTCCGCCAGGCGCGCCGGCGCGCCGTGCGCGTGCTTGTAGACCCTCGCGTACGCCTCGGGGTCCGCGAAACGGTAGTCGGCCGAGATGTCCACGAAGCGGGGCCGCGTGCCCGCCGCCTCCGCGTGCTTCAGCAGCCGGTCGATCAGCTCCGCGGACGGCCCGTGGGGCGCGGCGCAGAGCACCGCGGCGCTCGGCACGGAGGCGATCAGCGCCTGCACCTCGTCGAGCGCGGCGAAGGTCGCGTCCGGGTAGACGGCCGCGAGGTGCGGGAACTGCGCGCTCACCCGCTCGCCGGGCTTGGAGTCCGAGAGGATCGCGCGCAGCTCCAGCTTCGGATGCCCGGCGATCAGGCGCAGCAGCTCGCCGGCGACGTAGCCGGTGCCACCGAGCACGATCGTCGGGACGCGGGCCGCGGACGAACCCGCGGCGTGCCCGCGGCCGGCTTCCTGCGCGGCGTTCGCCGTCGTGCCGCCGCTCGTCGTTGCCGTCGCGCTCATCTCACTCGCCCGCCGCGCGGACCGGGAACTTCTGCGCGAGCCCGGCCGCCTCGATCACGCGGTCGCCGAGGCCGGCGCCGTCCTGCATCGCGTTGAACGCGTGCACTCCCATCCGGTCCCGGATGATGTCCACGCCGACCTGGTTGTCGGTGGACGGCCCGGTGACGACCGCCGGCTCGATGCCGAAGGACTCGCGCAGCAGCTTCACGCCACCCCAGGCGGCGACCGGGTCGTTCGCCGACAGCACGACGCCGGTGATCGCGTCGCGGATGTCGGGCGAAGCCAGGATCGCCTCGACGCCATACGCGCCGAGGATGCCGTCGCCGAGTTCGAACACGACGACGTCCGGCTCGCCGCTGCACATCTCGGTCAGCATCGTGCGCGTCAGCGCGGGACCCACCTTCGCGGTCGTGGTGCCGACGCCGAAGTCGGTGAAGATCATGCTCTTGCGGGCGCCTGCATCCTCCATCGCGAGGATGTCGCGACGGAGCGAGACGCCGGTGGCCTTGAACGCGTGCACGTTCAGGCCGCGGTGGCGCATCCGCGCGATGATCGCGCACGCCGCCGCGGTCTTGCCGGCCTCCATGCAGGTGCCGGCCAGCGCGATCACCGGCACGCCCTTCGTGTCGAGCGTCGCGTCGTAGTCGAGCTTGCGGTAGCCGATCCGCGCCGGCACGCCGATGCGCTCGCCGAGGTAAGGGAACTGCAGCACGACGCCCATCACGCGGCAGTCGAACGGCCGGCCCTTCTCGGCGTTCACGCTCTCGCAGACGCCGAGCACGCCGCCGATGTTCAGCATCTGGATCACGTCGCCCGGCCTGATCGAGTCGGGCACGCGCCCCGAGTAGCCGAACAGCGCCTTCCGGTGGCCGAGCGCGCCGACGACGATGTCGCCCTTGGCGACCTTCGCCATGCGGCCGCTGGTCAGCTCCAGCGTGTTGTAGGTGCTCTTGTTGTTGAGCACCTCGACCACGACGACCACGCCCTCCTCGCAGGGGATGTCCTCGGCGATGCGCAGCTCGTGACCGAGCCCGCAGGCCTGGGTGATCGAGGCGATCTTGTCGACGACTACTGTGCGCATGTCGATCGGTCTTCCTTCTTCGTCGGCCGCTTCGCAGACCCGGTCGCACCGGCGACCGGGGTAAGTCCGCGGAGCGCGTCAGCGCGGAGCTGAACCAGCCCGCGCGTAGAACATCCCGGTCAGTGCCAGCATCTTCGAGTAGCCGAGCGCGTCCGCCGGGCTCCACTCGCCGGCGGCCTCGCCGTAGACGCCCTTCGAGGCGGCCATCAGCGAGTACGGCGAGGTGACGCCCTCGACGAACAGCGAGCCCGGCCGGAACAGCACCTTGACCTCGCCGGTGACGCGCTGCTGCGACGAGACCAGCAGCGCCTCGATGTCGCGGCACACCGGGTCGAGGTGCTGGCCTTCGTGCACGAGGTCGCCGTACGGCGCCGCGACCAGCTCCTTGATGCGCGCCTGCCTGCCCGTCAGCACCAGCTTCTCGAGCTCGCGGTGAGCGGTCAGCAGCACCTCCGCCGCCGGCGCCTCGAATGCGACGCGGCCCTTCGTGCCGATCACGGTGTCGCCGAGGTGGATGCCGCGGCCGATGCCGAAGGGACCTGCCAGCGCCTCGAGCCGCTCGACGATCGCGACCGGGTCCAGCGCCACGCCGTCGAGCGAGGAGGGCACGCCCTGCGCGAAGCCGATCGTGTGCCGCTCCGGCGCGCGCGGGTTCGTGAACGCGTCCTTCGACAGCACCCACGCGTGGTCGGGGATGCTGTCGTTCGAGGTCAGCGTCTCCTTGCCGCCGATCGTCACGCCCCACAGTCCGCGGTTCACGGAGTAGGCGGCGCCGTAGGGCGGGATCGGGAGCTGGCGTTCCTCGAGGAACGCCAGCTGCTCGGGCCGCTTGAACGCGCGGTCGCGCACGGGCGCGAGGATCTCGATGCCGGGCGCGAGCGTGCGGATCGCGACCTCGAAGCGCACCTGGTCGTTGCCGGCCGCGGTGCAGCCGTGCGCGATCGTCGTCGAGCCGAGCTTCTTCGCCATCTCCGCCGCGACCTGCGCCTGCAGCACGCGCTCGGCGCCGACGCAGAACGGGTAGAGGTTGCCGCGGCGCGCGTTCCCCATCAGCAGGAACTTCAGCACCTTGTCGAAGTACTCCGCCTTCGCGGGCACGAGGTAGTGCGCCGCGGCGCCGAGCTGCGCGGCGCGCGTCTCGAGCACTTTCGCGGCCTCGGCGTCGATGCCGCCGGTGTCGACCGTGACCGTGACGACCGGGCGGCCGTAGGTCTCCCTGAGCCACGGCACGCAGAACGAGGTGTCGAGGCCGCCGGAGAACGCGAGCAGGATGGGCGTGGCGCCCGCCGAAGCAGTGGTCATGGAGAGGCCCTGGAGCGAAGAGTCAGACGTTGAAGATGGCGCGGAGGCGGTCGGTCGCCGCGCGCTGCGCGCGGGCGTCCGCCGTCGCGATGAAGATCGTGTCGTCGCCGGAGATCGTGCCGACGACCTCCGGCCACGCGGCGCGGTCGATCGCGAGCGCGACGCTCTGCGCGGCGCCGATCGTCGTGCGCAGCACCAGCAGGTTCGGGCCCGCGGGCTGCAGGCCCTGCACGAAGTCCGCGACCGCCTCGAACCCCGCAGCGGGCCCGGCCCCCGCGGCGTCCTCGGCGAGCACGTACCGGTCCCCGAGCTTCGCGACGCCGAGATCCCGCAGGTCGCGCGAGACGCTCGACTGCGTGACCTCGAAGCCTTCCCGTTCCAGCAGGCGCACGAGATCGGCCTGACGGCCGACGCGGACCGTCCGGATGATGCGCTTCAGCGCCTCGCGACGATCGGTGCTGCCGACCCGGGCGGCGTTGCTGCCAGTGCTGTGGGTGCCGTGGTGCATAAACTTGCGCGCATTCTGCATAAATATGCGGACGTGTCAATGCCCGGCGCGGACGCCCGCGCGCCGGAACGGGATTCGGTCGTCGGCGTCGACGCCCTGGGCGGTCATCGGCACCACGCGCGGCGCACGCCGGCCGCGATCGAAGCCGCGGCCGACGAGGCGATCCGCCTCGCGCGCGAGCGCGGCGGGCGGGTCGGCCTCGTCGTGCTGGAGACGCCGGCGAACCCGACCGACAGCCTCGTGGACCTGCGGCTGCTGCGCGACATCGCCGGGCGCATCGGCACCGGGCAGCCCGGCGGGCGACCGCCGATCGCCGTGGACAACACGTTCCTCGGCCCCGTGTTCCAGAAGCCGCTCGAGCACGGCTCCGACCTCGTGATGTACTCGCCGACGAAGTACGTCGGCGGCCACTCGGACCTCGTCGCCGGCGGCGTGGCCGGCTCGCGCGCCGCGATGAAGCCGGTGAAGGCGCTGCGCGGCGCGATCGGCACGCAGCTCGACCCGAACACCGCGTCGATGATCATGCGTTCGATGGAGGCGATGGCGCTGCGAATGCGCGCCTCCGCCGCGAACGCGCGCGTGGTCGCCGAGTATCTCGCGGAGCACCCGAAGGTGGCGTCCGTCAGTTACCTCGGCTTGCTCGCGCCCGGCGACAAGCGCCGCGCGGTGTTCGAGCAGCAGTGCGGCAGCGCCGGCTCGACCTTCGCGTTCTGCGTGAAGGGCGGGCAGGCGTAGGCGTTCCGGCTGCTGAACGCACTGCAGGTGATGCAGCTCGCGGTCAGCCTCGGCGGCACCGAGACGCTGATCTCGCACCCGGCCTCGACGACCCACTCGGGCGTGCCGGCGGAACTGCGCGCGCGGCTCGGCGTGACGGACGCGATGATCCGCCTGAGCGTCGGCATCGAGAACGGGGACGACCTCGTCGCGGACCTGGAGCAGGCGCTCGGCCGCGTCTGAGGCGGGACGACGGCGGTCGCCCACGGCCACCGGTGCCGCGCCGCGCCCGGCCGGGCACGATGTCAAACGCGTGAAGCCCGGTTCCGCGATTGAGTAGACTGCGCGGGTCGCCCGACGGGGCGTCAGAACTACGCACGGGGGACCGGCGCCACGCGCCGCGCACGCCATGAGCACCATCGCCGACCCGGGTTCCGGCCCCGTCCCCGCACCGCCCCGCAACCGCCTGTCCCGCGCGCTCGATGCGGTCGAGCGCGTCGGCAACCGCCTGCCGGACCCGGCGGTGCTGTTCCTGATCCTGCTCGGGATGGTCGCGCTGCTGTCCGCGTGGCTGTCCACCTTCACGTTCACGGAGATCGACCCGCGCACGAAGGAGGCGATCGTCGTCAAGAACCTGCTGGCCGGCGAGAACCTGACCGCGTTCCTGTCGCAGCTGGTGCCGACGTTCGTGAACTTCCCGCCGCTCGGCACCGTCCTGGTCGCGATGCTCGGCATCGGCGTCGCCGAGCACACCGGCTACATCCACGCGTCGCTGCGCGCCCTGCTGTCGGGCATCCGGAAGACGCTGCTGACGCCGATGGTCGCGGCGGTCGGCATCTTCAGCCACATCGCGGTGGACGCCGGCTACGTGCTCGTGGTGCCGCTCGGCGGACTGATCTTCTACGCGGCGGGCCGCCACCCGCTGGCCGGCATCGCGGCCGCGTTCGCGGGCGTCGCGGGCGGCTTCAGCGCGAGCTTCCTCCCGGCCGCGCTCGACCCGCTGCTGGCCGGCATCACGCAGGCCGCCGCGGGACTGGTGGACCCGAACGTCGCGGTCAACCCGCTCAACAACTACTACTTCACGCTGGCGTCCTCGTTCCTGATCATCGGCGTCATCTGGCTGCTGACGGACAAGCTGATCGAGCCGCGCCTGGCGGCCACGAGGGTCGACGCGGATCCGGCCGAGCTGCCGAAGCAGGAGGAGCTCACGCCGGAGCAGCGGCGCGGCCTGCGCTGGGGCACGGTTGCGATGCTCGCCGGCATCGTCGTGCTGGCGCTGACGGCGGTGCCGGGCGGATCGGCTTGGCGCAACGGGGCGGGGCTCCTCACCGCGCCGGACGCGCCGCTGATGCGCTCGATCGTGGCGCTGATCTTCGTGCTGTTCGTGATCCCGGGCGTGGTCTACGGTGCGATCGCGGGCACCGTGAAGAGCCACCGCGACGTGATCGCCGGCATGTCGAAGGCGATGAGCGGCATGGGCTACTACGTGGTCCTGTCGTTCTTCGCCGCGCAGTTCATCGCTGCGTTCGGCCAGACGAACCTCGGCGCGCTGGTCGCGATCAAGGGTGCGGACGCGCTGCGCGAGGCGGGCCTGCCGCTGTCGGTGACGATCGTCGGCATCATCCTGCTCACGACCTGCGTGAACCTGCTGGTGGGTTCCGCCTCGGCGAAGTGGGCGCTGATCGCGCCGGTGTTCGTGCCGATGCTGATGCAGCTCGGCGTCTCGCCGGACCTGACGCAGGCCGCCTACCGCGTCGGCGATTCGAGCACCAACATCATCACGCCGCTGCTGCCGTATTTCCCGCTGATCGTGATCTTCTGCCAGAAGTACGTGAAGGGCGCGGGGATCGGCACGCTGGTCGCGCTGATGCTGCCGTACTCGGTGGTGCTGCTGGTGACGTGGACGACGTTCCTGCTGGTCTACTCGGCGCTGGGCCTGCCGCTCGGGATCGGCGCGGGCTACGAGTACGCGACGCCCTGACGCCGGGCCCGGCGCCACCGCAGACCCCGGTCGCCGATGCGACCGGGCCGGGGGCCGCTCGCGGCGCCGCACCGCGTGCGCGGTCGTCGGCGCTCAGGCCAGCGCGGCCAGCCCGGGCGCCGCGGCGGCGAGCCGCGCGAGCGCCGCGGCGTCGTCGCGCAGGAAGGCGAAGTCCGCGAAGTCGAAACCGGGATACACCGTGCAGCCGACGAGCGCATATGCGCCGAGTGGCCTTGCCGCCTGCCACCAGCCCGCCGGCACCGTGTGCGCCGGGCCGTCGCTCTCGAGTGCCCGGCCCAGCACGACGCGCGTGACGTTCGTCCCCTCCGGCGGCGCGAGCAGCAATTCGAGCGGATCGCCCTCGTAGTGGTGCCAGGTCTCGTCCGAGAGTACGCGGTGCCAGCGGCTGTGCTCGCCCGCGCGCAGCAGGAAGTGGATGCCGGTGCCCGCGGCGCGGGCCGGGCGGCCGTCGTCCGGCGCCACCCGCGTCGAGGCGCGGTGGACCTCACGGTAGTGCCCGCCCTCGGGATGCGGCTGCAGCCCGAGCGCTTCGATCAGCCGTGCCGCGCGTGCCGCCCCGTCGATGCCGCTCACCACGGCACCGGGCTGCCGTCCCAGCGCAGGAAGCGCCCGGAACTCGCCTCGTCCAGCTCTTCGATGCGCGCGCGCAGGCCCGCGATGCTGGCCTCGGGCGTCAGCGGCGCCCGCGGGCCGCCCATCGCCGTCCGCACCCAGCCCGGACAGTAGATCCCGATCCGGATGCCGCGTGGCGCGAGATCCGTCGCGAGCGAGGCCATCGCGACGTTAACGGCCGACTTGCTCATGCGGTATGCATAGAGTCCGCCTTCGCCCTTCGCGCGCGATTCGCCGATCGAGCCGATGGAGCTCGAGATCGTCGCGATCTTGCGCTGCGCGCTGGCCGCGACCTGCTCGACGAAGGCCTCGGCCATCGCGAGCGGCGCCCACGCATTCACGCGCCAGACGGACTCCAGCACCGCGCGGTCGAGCGTGCCGAACTGCTGGCGCAGGTCGCGGTCTGCGCCGGGCTTCGGGCCGAACACGCCCGCGTTGTTCAGCAGTACGTCGATCGGCGTGCCGGCCAGCGCGTCCGCGAGCGCGCGGATCGAGGCGTCGTCCGCGACGTCGAGGCGGTGCACGGTCACCGAACCGTGGGACGCCGCCAGTGCGGCGAGCTCGGCCGCGGATGCGGGTTCGCGCACGCCCGCGTGCACGGTCCAGCCGGCGGCGGCGTACTGGCGCACGAACTCCAGGCCGAGCCCGCGGTTCGCGCCGGTGACGAGGACGGTGGGCATGGTGGGCCTGGGGTCCGCGCGTGGGCTCGAGTACCCGCAGTGTAGCGGTGCCGCCCGGGGTGCGTCCGGCGCGCTGCACGGGCTACAGTCACGCTCCCTCGTCCGCCACGGAGCCCCGCGATGCCCGAACTCGTCCAGGTTGCCACCACGCCCGACCCCTTCGCGCCGTACCGGATCTCGCAGGCGATCCGCGTCGGCGATCTCGTGTTCGTCTCCGGCCAGGCCGCGCTCGACCTCGACGGCAGCCTCGTCGGCGGTGACGACTTCCGCGCCCAGGCCGAGCAGGCCTTCACGATGCTCGGCCGTGTGCTGGAGGCGGCGGGCTCGGGGCTCGACCGCGTCGCCAAGGTGACGATCTACCTCACGGACATGCGCCACTTCCCGACGATCGTCGAGCTGCGCGGCAAGTACTTCAGCCAACCCTACCCGGCCGACACGATCGTGCAGGTCGCGGCGCTCGCGCTGCCCCAGTTGCAGGTGGAGATCGACGCGATCGCCGCCGTGCGGGGCTGAGCGCGAGGGAGCCGCGCGGCGGGGTCGGGCGGGAGCCGTCGGGGCCGCCGGCGCGCGGCTCCCGCGGCGTCTTCAGCGCGAGGGCGCCGCGGCGCCGGGATTCGTCACCGACGCGGCCGGCGCCTGCGCCCCGTCCGCGCGCGCGACGAATGCGAGCCCCGCCCGGTCGCGCAGCTTCGCGAGTTCCGCCGCCGCAGGCGCCGCGAGAAACGCATCGCGTTGCGCACGGGTCGGAAAGTGCACCAGCGCGACGCGATCGTAGACCGGGTCGCCCTCGAGCGCGACGAAGTTGCCCGGCTCCACGTCCACGAGCAGACGTCCGCCATACGCGGCGAGCGCGGCGGCCCGCGCGCGCGCGTACTCGGCGTAGGCGGCCTCGTCCGCGACCACGTGGGCCTCGTACAGGAAGCCCGCCTCGGGCCCGGCCTTCGCGGCCGCGTCGTCGGCCGTGCCCGCGAGCGTCACGACCGTGAACGCGCCCGCCGCGTAGCGGTTCTTCATCGCGTCCCGGTAGCCCTCGCCCCACCAGAACGCCTGCACGGCCGCCGGCGAGTCGAAGCGCGCGAGCACCAGCGAGCGGTCCCGGAAGTGCGCAGGCGCCGCGACCCACTCGACGCCGCGGCCCGGGCCGCCGATCGCGAGGTAGCGGCCGTTCGCCGCGGCGTAGACCGGCGGCAGCGAGCGCGCGTACGCGCCCATCTTCTCGCGGTCCCAGCCCTTGCCGATCACGACCAGGTAGGCGGGCGCGGTCTCGCTCGCCGCGGCAGGCATCGTCATCGTCGTCGCTCCCAGGGTTGCAGCCAGCAGTGTGCCGGCCGCGAGCCGGCCCCTCGTTCGCTTCAGCGTCGTCCGCAGCACGTCATCTCTCCACCGTGTACTCGATGTCCGCGCTCTGGCGCACGCCGCTCTCGGTGCGGATCACCCAGTTGTCGCCGATCGTATACCGGAGCTTCAGCGTGTTGATCGTCTCCGTGAGCGAGACGCCGTAGCTGACGTAGAGGCGCGGCGACAGGAAGCGGCCGATCACGACGCTGGTGCCGGCCTCGGCGTCGGTCTCGACGCCGGCCTCGATCCCGAGCGTGCGCCCGAGCTGGCCCGCGAGCAGCGCGCTGCCCTGGGCGACGAGCGCGTTGCGCGTATCGGCTCCGCCGACCGCCGAGCGATCCGCGTCCTGCACGTCGTCGAGCGTGCGGCCGACGATGATCATCGAGGCGATCTGGCTCTGCGACATCGGTGGGTCGGAATAGAAGGTTATCTGTGGCCGCAGCAGCGTGCCGCGCACGTGCACGCCGGCGGTGGTCGACACGATCTTGCGCTGCGCGCGCACGTCCAGCCCGGGGTTGCCGAGCGACTGGCCGGCGAACAGCAGCCGGCCCCGCTCGATCTCGAGCTCGCGGGTGAACGCCGTGTAGGTACCTTCGCGCACGACCAGTTCGCCGGTGCCGGTCGCGACCTCGCCGGGCGTCGAGCGCACCAGCAGCGAGCCGCCGAGGTCGCCCTTCAGGCCGTAGGCGTCGAGCTCCACTTCCTTCTCGTCGAGCACGATGCGCACGCGGGTGTGCACATCGAACGCGGCGCTGCCGTCGTCGGTCTCGGCGCCGACGATGCGCTCGTCGCCGGAGGGGAGCACCGCACCGCGGAGATCCTTCGGCGCGATGCGCGCGAACGGCACGCGCACTTCGCCGTCCACGTCGAGCCGGCGGCCGGCGAGGGTGAAGCGCAGGTCCGGCGAGGCGATCACGCGCGCCTCGGGCAGGTCCGCGACCAGCAGCTTCTCCCCGACGAAGTGCAGTTCGCCGTTCGGCGCGCGGTCGGTCCACGCGATGCGGCCCTGCGCGCGTGCGCTGCCGCCCTTGGTCGCCGCGCGCGCGTCGAGCGCGACCGCCGAGCCCTCGAAGTCGAGGCGCGCCTGCACGTCGCGCAGCAGCAGGTTGGTGCGATAGACGTCGATCTCGCCGTCTGCGAACGTGACGAAGCCGGCGACCTCCGGGCTGCCGGCGCGCCCGGTCAGCGCGAGCCGGGCCTCGACCTGGCCCGTGAACCGGTCCACTTCCGGCGCGAACAGCGGCAGCCACCCGAGCTCCCGGGTGACGAACGTGAGCTGCGCGTCGAGCGGCGACTGCGCGAACTCCGACCCGGTACGCTCGACGCGCGCGGAGCCGGCCACGAACGAGCCGCCCACGGTCGCCACGCCGACGCTCGCCGTCCACGCGTCCGGCGCCATGCGGGCCTCGAGCCTGCCGTTGCCGACCTGCACGGTCTCGAGCCGGCCGCTCGGCGCGCGATAGCGGAACTCGGCTTCGCTCAGCTCCACCGCGCCCTCGCCCGTGACGGCCTCGTCCGGTGCGCCGCGCACCACGGCCTCGGCGCCGAACCAGCCGCGATACTCGGTGCCGTCGGGCAGCCGCAGCGGCAGCAGGCCGAGCGGCAGCCGCGAGGCCTGTGCCGTCAGCGCCCACGGCGCGCTCGCGGCCCAGTTGCCCGCGACGCAGATGCGCTCGCCGTCGCGTACGAAGCACGTGGCGGCGACCTGCATGGCCGCGCGCGCGACGCGCAGCTCCGACGGCGATTCCAGTCGGTACGACCACAGCGGCGGACCCTGCACGCGCAGGTCCTCGAGCCGCAGCGTCCACGCGCCGGTGGGAACCTCGTAGCGCCCGCGGCCGACGAGCTCCGCCCAGTCGTCGCCGACGGTGCCGCGAACGACGAGCCTGTGATCGGCGGCACGACCGTCGAGCGTGATGCGCAGCGTGTCGGCGAGCGCGCCTTCGCGCCCCACTGCGCGCGCCGAGATCCTGAGGTAGGACTGCTCGCGGTCCTCGGTGTCGAGATCGACGTCGGCGACGAGCTGCCCGACCTGCCAGTCGTGCAGCCGCAGTCCGCGCGCGCCGACGGTGCCCTGCAGCGCGCGGCGGCCCCGGTCGCCGACTACCGAGCCGCGCGAGCGGACGCTGCCGGCCGCCTCGGGCACGAACGCCGCGAGGTCGTCGACTCGCACGCGCCACGCGAGGTCCGAGCGACGGCCGATCACGCCGTTCGCCTCGAGCTGCGCGGTGCCGAAGCTCACCTCGAGTCCGTCCACCTGCAGTTCGCCGCCGCGCATCCGCAGCCGCCCGGCGCCGGTCGCCGGCAGGCCGCGCACGCGTCCGTCGAGTCGCGCGATGCGCGCGTCCCAGTGACCCTGCGGCGCGAAGCCGCGGCCGGACGCGGCGAGCTGCACGTTCACGCGGCCCGCGAGCGCGTCGCGCACGCCACCGGGGTCGAGGCCGCGACCGCGCAGCGCGACCGACCACGGCTGCGCGTCGCGCCAGGACACGCGGCCGTGGCCCTCCACGCGGCCCTTCAGCAGTCGCGCGTCGATGGCCGCGAGCACCAGTTCGTCGGCGGTCAGCGTGCCGCGCGCCTCCACCTCCGCTGGCGGCAGGGCGGGACCGCGCACGCCGGCCGCGACCGTGTAGTCGTAGACGGGGCCGCCCGCGAACGTGAAGCGGCCGGCGGGGCTCGCGACCGTCGCGGGGCCGCCGCGCAGGGGCCAGCGCAGGCCCTGCCACTCGCCGGCCAAGTCGATCCGCACCGGCGTGGCGTCGTCGGGCAGGCGCAACTCGCCCCGCGCCGTGACGGCGGCGCCGCTCTCGACCAGGGCCGTGTCGAGCCGGCGGACCGCCAGGCGCCGCTCTCCGTAACCGCCCTCGAGCAGTAGATCGACGGGCCCGAGCGGCAGCTCCGAGCTGGCCAGCCGCCCCTTCGCGACGAAGGCGTCGAGCGTGCCCTGCAGCGCGAGCGCGCCGTCCACCGCGCCGAAGGCCGCACCGGCTCCGAGCGCCGCCGGTTCGAAACGGGCGAGCGCGAGCCGGCCGTCGACCGCGAAGCCGTCCACGAGCCGCACGCGGCCCGCGTAGCTGGCACCGCGCGGGCGCGTCGTGGTCGCGTCGACCTGCAGCGCCTCGAGATCGCCCGAGGTCTGCGCGGCGCCGGTGAAGGTACGCTCGCCGGCGCGCACGAGCCACTGCACGTCCGCCTGCAGGCCGAGCGGATCCGCAGCCAGCAGCAGCGCGTCGCCGGTCACGGCCCAGGCGCCGCCGTCCGCCCGCGCGCCGCCGACGCGCAGCCGCGAACTGGTCATCGCGAGGCGGCCGCCGACGTCGCGCATCTCGACGCCCGCACCCGACGGCGTGCGCACGTCCACGCGCTTCACGACGAAGCGGTCGACCGCGAGCCGCAGCCACTTCGGGAGGAAGCGCGGCGGCTCGTCCTTCGGCGGCTCGGTGCGCTCCCGCACCTGGACGCGCACGTCGTCGAGCTCCACGTAGTCGAGCCGCACGAGAGCGTAGGGCAGCGTGCGCAACCGCAGGTCCGCGCGCAGCCCGCTGACGGTGATCGCGACGCGCTCGTGCTCGATGCTCAGCCGGTCGATCGCCAGCGGGCCGGCGAGGCTGCCGCGCGCGCCCTCGGCGCGGATCGTGACCGGTCCCGCCTGCTCGACCGCCGCCAGGACGCGGTGCAGGCCCGCCTCGGTGCCGAGCAGCCACGCGACCGCGCCGGCCAGCGCGAGCAGCAGGAGCGCGAGCGCGCCCAGTACGACGAGCGCGAGCCGTGCGCGCGTCACGAGGACCGGTCCCGGCGGAGTGCGGTGCGCTTCATGTCAGAACACCGGCGTCACGTTGAGGTGGAAGCGCGGGTTGCCGTCCTGCGAGAGCGGCTTCGCGACGTCGATGCCGATCGACACGAACGGCAGCCGGTAGCGCACGCCGAGGCCGGCCGAGTATTCGAGCGGATCGTCGAAGCGGTTGAACGCGTTGCCGGCGTCCGCGAACACCGCCACCGCGAAGTTGCGCGGCAGCGCGCGCTCCAGCTCGAGGCTCGCGACCAGGAGGTGCTTGCCGCCGGTGCGCAGTTCCTGGTCGTCGCCGGTGCCGCGCTGCAGATCGACGCCGGCCACCGTCTCGCGCGGCGACAGCGAGTTGAATGCGAACCCGCGGACGCTGCGGTCGCCGCCGGCGAAGAAGCGGTACTGGACCGGGAACTGGTCGAAGTTCTTCACCGCCGTCGCGCCCAGTTCGCCGCGCGCGAGCACGCTCCAACGCGGCGCGACCTCCCACCGCCAGTCGTTGCGCACGCGCGCGCGCAGGAAGTTCGAGCGCGAGCCGAGCGCGCGCTGCGAGCCGATCAGTTCCGCGTAGAAGCCCTGGTTCTCCGCGGGCCCGTCGACCAGCACGCCGCGCGGCAGCGGTGCGAAGCTGACGCCGGGCACGACCAGGGTGTCGAGCGTGCGCTGCACGCCGGCGATCGACTCCGAGCGC
Organism: Steroidobacteraceae bacterium; assembly: GCA_027531255.1. Lineage (GTDB taxonomy): Bacteria > Pseudomonadota > Gammaproteobacteria > Steroidobacterales > Steroidobacteraceae > JAPZRU01. Next base: position 381,524 of record JAPZRU010000007.1, read on the forward strand.
GAGACCTCCACGAAGCCGACGCGCTGCCAGCGCCCGAGCACTCGCGTCAGGCTGGGGCGGAGCGTCAGCGAGCGGGAGCGGGCGTCCGCCAGTTCCGAGTTCTGGCCCGTCAGGTCGAGCTCCACCTTCTCGAGTGCGGGGTCGCCGATCGGCACCACGTAGCGCAGCGAGCCCGACTGGTTGTCCTGGGCCACGCTGCTCTCGAAGCGCAGCCGGTGGCCGCGGCGGTTCACGCGCCGGTTCTCCCAGCCGAGCCGCACGCGTGCGCCGAAATCGGTCTCGTAGCCGACGCCGACCGTGTAGCGGTTCCGCTCGTTCGCGGACGCCTGGATGCGGACCGGCACGGTGCGCGTGGCCGGGTCGCGGTCGCCGGGCAGCACCTCGACGACGCCGAAGTACGCCGTGTCGTCGAGCGCGAACTGCGTGCGCAGCAGCGCGCCGGTGCTGTACCACTCGCCCGCGCGGTAGCGCAGGAAGCGCGCCGCGTAGCGCGGGTCGAGTACGTCCTGCTCGATCGTGGTCGCGCCGAAGCGGTAGCGCTCGCCGGTCACGAGCTTCAGCCGGGCCACCGCGGTGCGTGCGGCCGGATCGACGACCAGCTCGGCGATCTCGTAGCGCGCGTCGAGATAGCCGTTCGACGCGGCGCGCCGCTGCAGCTCGCCCTTCACGTTCTCGTAGACGCCGTGGTGGAGCCGCTGGCCGGGCGCGAGCGCGCCCTCGTCGAGCGCGGCGCGCAGGAACGACTCGTCGCGCCCCGCGCCCTCGATGGTCACGTCGACGTCGGTCAGGATCACCGGTGCGCCGGGCCGGATCACCAGCCGCGACACCCAGTCCCGTCCGTCGCGCGTCAGCGTGCCCTCGACCTCGGGCGCGTAGTAGCCGAGCGGCCGGAGCGCGTCCGCGACCTCGGCCGGCGCGCGCTGCTGCAGGCGGTTGACGAGGTCCTCCGACAGGTCGTCGAGCGTCGCGTAGCGCGTCAGGCTCAGGAAGATGCGCACGTTCGCGAGCAGCTCGGCCTCGACGCCCTCGATCTCGACGCGGATGTCGGCCTGGGCTGAGGGTGCCGCGAGCAGGCCGAGCGCGCATGCGCCGACCGAGACGAGACGCGCGAGGCGGCGCGCCGTCATGCCGTTTCGGCCATGCTTTCGAACGAGCGCTCGGTCGTCGCGCGTCCGTCGGGGTCGAACGAACGTTCGGCCGCGACGAAGCTGCCGTCCGCCCGGATGGCGAGCACCGTCGTGCAGCGCGTGCCGTAGTCGGGACCGACGATGAACGCGGGCGACAGGCGCCGTTCGATGGCGCGGCCGACCCCGGTGTCCGGAAGCTGCTCGTCCGGGGCCACCGTGCCGTCGCGCATCAGGTCGAACAGCGACTCGACCGGCGGTTCGTCCGGCGCCGCCGCGACGAGCTGCGCGAGCGTCTCCCGCGTGCGCACGACCTTCGGCCACGGCGAGTCCAGCAGGCCGTTGCTCAGGCCGTAGACGCCGGGCCCGAGCTCGCGCGGGCCGGCCGGGTCGTGGTTCGAGTAGTAGCCGAGCGAGCCTGCGTCGGCGGCCAGCAGGCTGAAGCCCGCGTACGCGCGACCGCGCGCGGCGAGCCCGCGCAGGTACTCGAGCGCGCCGAGCCCGCCGCCGAGGAACGCGGGGATCAGCTCGCCGCGACTGGGCGCCCCGGATGGTGTCGCGCCGCCCCGGAAGTTGGTGACGACGGCGAAGCGGCCGTCCTCCCCTACGCCGAGCCACGTGCCGCCGGCCTGCAGGTCGCGGCCAGCCAGCAGCCGCGGCGCAGACCACCATTGCATCGGTGCCGCCGCACGACCGTGGAACTCGTCGCGATTGCCGGCGAGCCACAGGCGGTGGCGGGTCGAACGTTGCCAGGCGAACGCGAGCAGGCACATCGGGAGTTCAGACCCTCGGAGCGGCGGCGCGTTCGCGGCGGGCGCGCCAGGCGCGGCCTGCCACGCGCACGCCCACGAGCAGCAGCACGACGGCCGCGACGAGCGCGAGGATCGGCAGGAACAGCGCCAGCGCCGACAGGCCGACCGCGCCACCGAGTTCGCCGGTGGCGACCGCCGGGTTGCCGAGCCCGCCGGTCATCAGGCCCGACTTGGCGCGCACGAGCGTGGTCGCGCCCTGCACGAGCCCGGCGCTGCCGCTGCCGGCGATGATCGCGATCGCCCACTGCAGCGCGGGCGGCACGTCCGTCAGCACCGCGGCCATCGACACCGCGCCCGCGACCAGCGCGGCGGGCGCGGCCAGCGTGTCGAGCAGGTGATCGACGCCCGGCACGTAGTAGGCCGCCACCTCGAGGACCGCCGCGAGGCCGAGCGCCGCGAGGGTGGTGCCGTCGGCGAGCCACGCGAACTGGTCCGCCAGGGGCACGAGCTCGAAGCGCGCGGCGAGGCCGAGCGCGAGCAGCGGCACGAACACGCGAAAGCCGCTCGCCGCCGCGAGCCCGAGGCCGAGCGGTATCGCGAGCAGGCCGGCCGTCGAGCCGTCGATGAGCGTGGCTGTGTCCATGTCCGTACTCCAGGCGCGGGCCGCCGGACCGCCTCACGCTGCCGCGTCCGCGCGGCGGGGTCAATCGGCCGTGGCCAGCCGCAGCGCGTCCCAGCCGGTCTTCAGGATCAGCGCGCCGACCACCACGACGAACACGATGCGGACGAGCCCGGCGCCGTGCCGCAGCGCGAGGCGCGCGCCGAGCAGCGAGCCCGCGACGTTCGCCGCCGCCATCGCGAAGCCCAGGATCCAGAGCACGTGCCCGTGGCCGCCGAACCAGGCCAGCGCCGCGACGTTGGTCGCGACGTTGACGACGCGCGCGCCGGCCGCCGCGCGCAGGAAGTCGAAGCCGTACAGCCGCACGAACAACAGCATCAGGAAGCTGCCGGTGCCCGGCCCGAAGAAGCCGTCGTAGAAGCCGATCGCCGCGACCAGCGCGCCGGCGCCGAGGCGGGCGCGGCCGTCGAGCGCGCGCGGTGCGTGCGTACCGCCGAGGTCCTTCTTCCAGAGCGTGTAGGCGAGCACGAGGGTCAGCAGCACCGGTACGACCGGACGGAACAGGTCCGGCGGCACGTGGGTGACCGTCACCGCGCCCGCGAGCGAGGTGGCGAACGCGATCGCGGCCGCCGGGCCGACCAGGTGCCAGGGGATCTCGACGCTGCGCGAGTAGCGCCACGCGGCGCTCGCGGTGCCGAGCATGCCGGCGAGCTTGCTGGTGCCGAGGGCCGAGGCCGGCGGCGCGGTCGGCAGCGCCGCGAACAGCGCGGGCAGCTGCACGAGCCCGCCGCCGCCGACCATCGCGTCGACGAGACCGGCGACGAACGCGCAGACCAGCACCGCGGCCAGCGCGAGTTCGCTGACGCCGTCGATTTCGATCACGGCGAGGGCGCCGCGAGGGCCGGCCGCCCTGCGCCGTGGCGGGCTGGGCGTTGCACGTCAGCGCCGCAGGATCCAGAGACGCGCGCCCGGCGCGTCGGCGAGGCGCGTGCCGCCGGCGCGGTCGTACCACTCCTGGATCAGCCGGTACGAGATCGACTGCGGCGGCGGCAGCACCGGTGTGCCATTCGCGATCTCCGCGCGCGTGAACCAGCGCGCGTCCTCGAGCTCGTCGCCGTCGACGCGCACGCCGCGCGCGGCGTCCGCCGTGGCGAGGAACCCGACCATCAGCGAGGAGGGGAACGGCCACGGCTGCGACGAGTGGTACTGCACCTCGTCCACCTCGACGCCGGCTTCCTCGAGCACCTCGCGCGCGACCGCGTCCTCGAGGCTCTCGCCGGGCTCGACGAAGCCGGCGATGGTCGAGTAGCGGCCCGGCGGCCAGGACGCCTGCCGACCGAGCAGCGCACGGTCGCCGTCGTGGACCAGCACGATGATCGCGGGGTCGAGGCGCGGGAATGCGTCGGCCGCGCACGCGGGATTCGTGCAGCGCATGACGTGGCCGGCGTTCGCCGGCGCGGCCGGCGCGCCGCAGACGCCGCAGAAGCGGTGCCGGCTGCGCCAGTGCACCATGGCGCGGGCGTAGGCGAGGAGCCCCGCTTCGGTGGCAGGCAGCTGCGCGCCGGCGGTGCGCAGGTCCGCGAACTCGGATGCTTCGGCGAGCCGGGGCGGCTCGTCGCCCTCCAGCTCGACCGCGAAGCAGGCCCGCCCCTCGAAGCGGCCGAGCAGGATGGTCCGCGAAACCGCCGTGGCTGCCGCGGGGTCGGCAGCCGCGCCGCTGACGGCCAGCAGGGTTTCGGCGAACACCTCGTGTCGGACGAAGACGGCGCCGGGCGAATCGCCGGCGCGGACGAGATTGCGCTGCCGCCAGACGGGGACGAAGAAGCTGGCAGGGTCGGCGAGCGCGGCGGCCACCCACGCCGGGTCCTTCCGCAGTTCGCTCGCGCGATCGACGTAGGGACCGGAATAGGGATTGACGGGGTGGCGGGGCATGCGGAGCTCACGTGCATTCTAGCAGCGGCGACTCGTTCAGCCGACGCCGGGTCCGTACCCGCCTCGGCGCCGTGGCGGCGCGAGGCGGGACGATCGCGAGCGCGTATATCGAGCCTCGCGCCTCCGCACGCGCCGCCGGGGCGGCGCGGGGTCAGTGGCGGGCAACGGCGCCCGCGCCCCGGAGCTTCGGGCGCCGGTCGTCCCGTTCGCACCAGACGCAGCGACCGGCGTGCAGGCGCGCGTGGTCCACGAGCACGAGCGCGTCGCATGCGGGGCAGGTGTCGAGCCCGAGTTCCGCGTTGCGCTCCAGCACGTGCAGCAGGTGGAAGGCGTGCTCGAAGGTGATGCGGTGCGACCGGTGCAGCGCGAGGTGGGTTTCGTACGCGCGGCAGAACAGCTCGCCCCAGCGGAGCATCGCGAGCGTGCCGCCGGGCCGGGAGTCCTTCGCGGCGCCCTTCAGCAACCCGAGCAGCGCGAACAGGCCGGCGAGACCGGCGGCTTCGCGGCGCACCTCGAGGTTGCGGAAGAAGAACGCGGACTGCTGCGGCGACTTGCCGCGGTGGCGCTTCACGTCGGGGCCGTGCAGTTCCACGTACGTCTTGTAGAGCTTCCGGATGCGGTCGTCGGTGAGGCCGGTCCAGAGCCGGATCGTCTGCGTGCGTGCTTCGTGGCGGATCATCCGGATCGCGAGGTCGAGTCGCTGGCGGTCCCGGGTGTACCGGTCGTCCGTGATTCGCATGAGAGTGGCTCCCCGTCGTTATTCGGTTTCTCGTGAAACCGGTTTTGGTAAAAAATCACCAAAAACGCTACTCTCACCTCCACCACGACGCCAGCAAAGATTGGTCGCGAGTCGTGGAGAAACAGCGATGGCTACGCCGATACCGATCAACGTCAGCGATTCCGGGCCTGAAACCGCCTATCTCGCCCGAGGTGTCCTGGACGCTGGGACTCTGGATACGATCCGGCAGACGAACGCCGCCTTCCTCGCGATGGTCGCGCGGCGGCTGGCCCGGTCGCCGGCCGGCAGTCCGGTCCTCGGGCTGGAGCCGGCGCTCGCCGTCCGGCTAGTCGCGCTCGAACCGGCCGGTCGCGAGGCGATCACCCGCTGCCCGTACACCCTGTTCAACCTGCGCTTCGAGGACGCGGCGTTCTGGCGCGGGGTCGTGCTGGACGCATCGAGGCCAACGCCCGGCGTCGCCGACGACGAATCGACGTTCGCGCGGACCGCGGTCTTCCTCGCGTGGCACCTTGCACAGACCGGCGACTTCACGGCCGCGCTGGTGCTCGGCATGGCGTCCGAGGTGCAGGAGGCGTGGCGGGGGCTGCCGCTGTCGGGCCTCGACCGGGCCGCGATGGCGGCGCTTCCGCACCTGCAGGCCCGCTGGGGTGGCAACGCCCGCTTCTGGCCCGACCTGCTCGCCGCCGCCGAGAAGCCGGGCGCCGGCCAGGCCGAGCGGGTACGCCTGCTCGGCCTGCAGCTGCTCGCCGCCGACGGCTACCGCACGGAGCGGGCGCGGCGCGAGCGCCGCCACAGCCAGCCGTAGGCCACCAGGTTCACCGCCAGGACGGCGACGCCCAGTCCGACCTGCACCTCGCGGGTGAGTCCGTCGGGATAGAGCACGGCGAGCAGGTAGTGCTCGACGAAGCCACCCTCGTAGCCGGATTCCCCGGCCCTGTGTCGCAGGGCGTTCTCGAGCGGCGTCAGCGGGCAGATCGCGCCGACGAAGCTGATGCCCGCGCCCCACGCGACCGCCGGCACGTGCAGCCAGGCGAGCCGCGGCCAGCGCAGCACGGGCAGTCCGCCCAGCGTCACGAAGGCTACGAACGCGAAGTGCAGCGCGAGCACCGCGTCGGCGAGGAGCTTCCAGGTCATCGCGGCCCTGCCCCGGTGGTCCCGAACTCCCGCGAACCGCGCAGCGCCCACAGCAACAGGAACGCGCCGTAGCCCGCACCGATCCACAGCACCGCCTCGACGTCGAGACGCGGGATCGGCGTGCGGTTCGCGTCGTAGACCAGTTGCGCGATCGCGCCCAGCACCAGCAGCGTGACGAGGCCGAGCCACGTGACGCGCCAGACGTGGCGCTCCCGGGCCCGGCGCTCGGCGTAGGCCGTCGCGGATTCGGCGAGGCCCGCGACACCCGGTCGCTGGCTCGGGCCCGCGGTTTGCCGTGGTCCGCCGAACTCGGGGACCAGCCACGCGGCGGCGGCCACCGCGCACGCGAGCCCGGCGTGTCCCCACGCGAGCCACTGGGTGGGTACGAACACGCGCGGCTCGCCCGCGGCGTCGAACCACGCCGCCGACAGGGCCGGCAACTGCACGAGGTGCCACGCCGCCTGGACGATCGACAGCACGAGCGCGATCAGCAGCAGCCGGCGGACCAGGCCGTCGTTGGTCACGACGACCGTTCCCGGCCGCGCGTCGCGCGTCGCGCGGTTCCGCGCGCGGGCCGCGCGGCCCGGCTCGCGCGGGCATCGGCTCGCCGCGCCGCCGGTTGCCCGGACCCCGGCCGGGACTTAACCTGCGCGCTCGCCGCTGGTGCCGCTTCCCGCTCCGTGTTCGCGAGGCCCGCCGCCCCGATGTATGCGCTCTCCATCCGCAACCTCACGAAGACCTACCGCAACGGGGTCCAGGCGCTGAAGGGCATCGACCTCGACGTGCAGGAGGGCGACTTCTTCGCGCTGCTCGGCCCGAACGGCGCCGGCAAGACCACCACCATCGGCATCGTCACCTCGCTGGTCAACAAGACCGGCGGCGCCGTCTCGGTGTTCGGCCACGACCTCGACACGGATCTCGAGGCCGCGAAGTCCTGCATCGGCATCGTGCCGCAGGAGATCAACTTCAACCAGTTCGAGACGCCGGAGACGATCGTCGTCAACCAGGCCGGCTTCTACGGCATCCCGCGCGCGGTGGCGCGCGAGCGTGCCGAGAAGTACCTGAAGCAGCTGCAGCTCTGGGACAAGCGCAAGGCGATGTCGCGCACGCTGTCGGGCGGCATGAAGCGCCGCCTGATGATCGCGCGCGCTCTGGTCCACGAACCGCGACTCCTGATCCTCGACGAGCCGACCGCCGGCGTCGACATCGAGATCCGCCGGACGATGTGGGAGTTCCTGCGCGGCATCAACGCGCAGGGCGTGACGATCATCCTGACCACTCACTACCTCGAGGAAGCCGAGAACCTCTGCCGGCACGTCGCCATCATCGACCAGGGCCGCATCACCGAGCACGACCGCATGAGCACAGTGCTGCGCAAGCTGCAGACCGAGACCTTCGTGCTGAACCTGCGCGAGGCGGTCGCGCAGGCGCCGAGCCTGCCGGGCTACGCGGTCACGCTCGTCGACGACCACACGCTGGAGGTCGAGGTGGGCAAGGACCGCAGCCTCAACGACATCTTCGTGCGGCTCGCCGCGCAGGGCGTGGACGTGGTGTCGATGCGCAACAAGGTCAACCGGCTCGAGGAACTGTTCATGCGGCTCGTGGCGAAGGACGGCGCGGGCGCCGGCGGGAGTACGGGCGCCGCTGCGGCCGCCGCGGGATCCGCCGGTGGCGCACGCGCTCACGGCGGAGGTGCCCGATGAACGGTGCCACCGCCGCCGCCGTCCCGGCGTCGCGCTCGCGCGCCCGCGAGGCGTGGATCGGCTACCGCACGATCGTGATGCGCGAGTTCGGGCGGATCGTGCGCATCTGGGGCCAGACGATCGTGCCGCCCGCGGTCACGGCCACGCTCTACTTCGTCATCTTCGGCGAGCTGATCGGCCGGCGGATCGGCGAGATGGGCGGCTACAGCTACGTGCAGTACATCGCGCCGGGCCTGATCATGATGTCGGTGATCACGAACTCGTACGGCAACGTGGTGTCGAGTTTCTTCGGCGCGCGCTTCGGCAAGCACGTCGAGGAAATGCTCGTCTCGCCGCTGCCGAACTGGCTGATCGTCGCCGGCTACGTGTCCGGCGGCGTGGTGCGCGGCCTGCTGGTCGGCGCGGTCGTCACGGCGGTCGCGCTGTTCTTCACGCACCTGCACGTGCACCACGCGTTCCTGATCGTCGCGGCCGTGCTCCTGACCTCGATCGTGTTCTCGCTCGGCGGCTTCATCAACGCCGTGTTCGCGAAGAACTTCGATCACATCTCGTGGTTCCCGACCTTCATCCTGACGCCGCTGACCTACCTCGGCGGCGTGTTCTACTCGATCGCGCTGCTGCCAGGCTGGGCCGAGAACCTGTCGCACCTGAACCCGATCCTCTACATGGTGAACGGCTTCCGGTACGGCTTCCTCGGCGTGTCCGACGTCGACGTCGGCTTCGCGTTCGCGATCATGATCGGCTTCGCGGTCACGCTGTACGCGGCGGCCGTGCTCTTGATGCACCGGGGGATCGGCATCCGGGAGTGACGGTCCGCGCCGCAGCGTGGCCGCTGCGGGTTTCCACGCGGGGACCCTTGCGCGTGTACCGATGCCGTGCCGCGGCGCGCGGTCCGGCCGCGAGCGGTCACTTCCGCTTCCAGCCGCCGTCTTCCTTGACCCACCAGCCGGGCTGGGCCTTGTCGATCCAGCGGCGGGCGAAGGTGCGCCGGATGTCGGCCGCCCAGCCCGGATTGCCATTCGCCTGGGCAATCTCCGCGTACAGCGCGGTGCGGTCGGCGTTCTCGTCGGCGACCAGCTTGCGGACCGCAGTGCGCTCGGCCAGCGGAATCGAGTTCTGGTCGCGCACCTCGAGCACGCCGTCGTCGGTCGGGCCGACCGCGCCGGAGGCGTAGTGCGGCGCGAGCACCGAGTGGCGAGCTTCCATCGAGGCGACCAGCTGGCGGATGGCCGGCGTCGAGACGTTGAGATCCGGCTGCTGCGCGTGGGCCGCCGGCACCAGCAGATCGAGCACGCGGCCGGCGTAGGCGAGCAGAGCGCGCCCGGCGTCCGGGGCGGTCGCGAGACTGGAGCGCTTGTCGGGCTGCGTCGGTGCCGGGGGCGGCGTGCCGCCGCTGCCGTAGACCTGCTCGATGATGCGGTCGGCGGCCTTCTCGGCGGCCGCGGCGGGGAAGTAGACGTTGATCGTCACGCAGGCGGCGAGCGCCGCCGCCGCGAGCAGCAGCGCGGGCAGCGCCAGCAAGCGCAGCGGCGCGCGGCGGGCGCCGGGGCGGGACGTACGGAGCGCGAGCGGCAGGGTCATCGTCTTCTCCTGGGACGGGCCACGCGCGGCGGCGCGGCGGACCACGATTCTGGACCGGCGGGCTGAATGCCGCGTGAACGGCCGGGCGGGCCGGGCCCCGGTCCACCGACAATCTACCGCACCTCGACGCCGCCCGACTCGGTCGCCGCCTGCAGCTGCTGGACGAGGCGCGTCCACGCGACGCGGTCGCCGTTGCCGATGATGTCGATCCGCGGCAGGCCGCTGCCGCGTACGATGTAGTAACCGCCGTTCGGCGCTGGGCCGACCCCGCTCATCCGGCAGACGTCGCGTTCGAGCCGGCACGACAGCCCGAGCCGGTCGTAGCGGAAGGTCTCGAAGAAGCGCATCACGCCGCCCTGCAGCGCCGCCGCGACCCCGAACCCGCCGCCGCCGATGCTGGACAGGTTCTGCACCGCGCGCTGGCTGATGCGCCGGCGCGAGCGGTCGCCCTCGGGCGTCGCGAAGCTCGCGTCGAAGCGCACCGGCTGCCAGTCGAACAGCTCGAGGTCCGCGACGCGCCCCGACAGCCGCCCCGTGATCTCGCCGAATTCGAACGTGCCGGTGACGGCCTGCAGGTCGAGGTTGGTGACGCCGAGCGTGGTGTAGAGCCGCGGGAAGCGGCCGAGCGGGTCCTCGAGACGCAGGTCGCTCGCGACGACGCGGCCGCCGAACACGTCGGCCTCGAGGTTGCCGCCGAAGGTCAGCACGCCGTTCTCGAGCGCGGCGCGCGGGATCGTGCCCGCGATCGTGCCGCCGAACTCGGGCCAGCCGAGCGCCCGCGTGATCAGCGCGATGCTGATCGGCTGCACGCGCGCGTCGAGCCTCAGCCACATCTTCGGAGTGCCGACGTGGCGCAGGCGCAGCGTGTCGATCGCGAGGCCGCCGTCGAGCACCGGGATCACGGTCGGGGCGAGCAGCCGGAAGCCCCGGCCCGAGGTCGTGAAGCGCAGGTCCGCAGGGCCGAGCTGCATGCCGTACAGCCGGCCCGCGTCCCAGGCGAGCGTCGAGACGAACGCGTCGTCGGGCGCGGCGTCGTCCTGCGCCACCAGGCTGCGGGTCGCGTCGTCGTACCAGCGCACCCGGCCCTGCAGTCGCGTGAACGCGAGCGCGCCGCCCGGGTCGTCGAGGTCCAGCCCGTCGAGCGTCACGTCGAGGCTCGCCGGCGAGTCGGCGACGAGCAGCACCTGGCCGCGCAGCCGGCCGCGCGCGGTGCCGTTGCGCAGCGGAGTGTCCGTCAGGAGCGGCGCGACGTAGGCGCCAGCCCCCGGGAAATCGACCGACTCGAGCGCGATCTCGGCGCGGCGGATCCGGGGTGCGGTGCCCGCGACGGCGTCGTTCGTCGGCAGTCCGAGTTCCGCGGTGCCGGTGGCCGCGAAGGCGCCGCGCTGGCGGGCCGCGAAGCGCTCGACGCGCAGCCGTGCCGCGTCCGGTTCGAGGATGCCGGCGGCCTCGAGCTCGAGCGGCAGTTTCCCGAAGTCCACGAACACCGGGTCCGCGTAGCCCTGCCCGCCGGGCAGGGCCACGCGGGCGGCGAAGCGCCAATCGCGTCCCGCCGGCGCGAGGTTCGCCTCCACGCGGCCGGCGAGGTCGTCGGACGCGATCGAGCCCTCGGCGTTCGCGACGTCGACCGCTTCGAAGGTCAGCATCGCCCGCGCTGCGCGAAGCCGCGCGCCCGTGCCTTGCGCCGCGGCGTCGAGCTGCGCGCGGCCGCCGACGCTCCAGCCCTCGGGCAGGCCGGTCCACGGCTGCGCGAGGCGCGCGGCGGCGGCGAGATCCACGGCGCTCGCCGCCAGCGTCGCCTGCCAGCCAGCGTCGCGCGCGGTGCCGGCCAGCCGGGCGCGGCCGCCCGCCAGCGCGACGTCGCGCACGTCGAAGCGCAGCGCGCCGGTCACGCCGTGGTACTCGAAATCGACGGCGACGCGCTGTTCGCCGAGCGGCCCGAGCAGGCCGGCCACGCGCGCATCGCGGCAGCGCCAGAGGCCGCCGCGCGATTCGAGGCGCGGGCACTCGATCCGGAGTCGGCGAGCGGTACCGAGTTCGCCCGGCAGCCGCGCCTCGCGCACCTCGATCGTCGCCCGCGGATCGCGCGTACCCAATGTCAGCGCGACGACGATCCCCCGGGCCGACCAGCCGGGGCCCGAGGCGGCGTCGAGTGCGATGCGCGCGGTGCCGACGGCGTGGGCGGCCGGCGCCACGAGCGCGGCGACCGCTATCATCGCCGCCGGAAACCGCCAAACCGACCCGCGCGAACCGCCGGCCATGGACGCCACGAACACGCTTGCCACCCGTTCTGCCTCGGCTGCCGCCATTCAGGCGGCCCGACCCCGGGCTGTCAACGGCCGGGCGCGGCTTGCCCTCGCGCTCGCGGTGCTCGCGTTCGGGCTCGGCGGCTGCACCGCGCGGCTGATCTACGACCGGCTCGACACGCTGATCGCCTGGTACGTCGAGGACCGGCTCGAGCTCGCGGGCGGGCAGCAGCAGGAACTGCGCCGTCTGATCGGTGCGCAGCTCGAATGGCACCGCGAGACGCAGCTGCCGCTGTACGCGGACGCGTTCGCGACCCTGCAGCGCGACGCCGCGCGCCCGCTCGGCCGCGAACGGCTCGACCGGGCGCTCGTCGAGGCCGATGCGTTCTGGGCGGCGACGATGCGCAACGTCGCGCCCGAGGCCGCGCGGTTCATCGCCGGTCTCGACGAGGCCCAGGTCGAGGGTCTGTTCCGCGAGTTCGCGGAGGACGACGCGGAGCGCCGCCGCAAGTTCGCCAGGGACTCGCCCGAAGAGCGGCTGGAGCGGCGTACGAAGCGCGCGATCCGCAGCATCGAGCGCTGGACCGGCCGGCTCGACGCGGCGCAGCGCGCGCGCGTCGCGCAGGCGACGGCCGCCGCGGAGCCGCTCGACGAGGCGTGGCTCGACAACCGCGCGCGGTGGCGCGCGGAGTTCCGGGCCGCGCTCGCGCGTCGCGCCGACGCGGGCGCGTTCGCGCGCGAGGTCGAGAGGCTGTTCGTCGAGCCGGAGAGCGCGTGGACCGCGGAGTATCGCGCCGCGACGCAGCGCAACCGCGAGCGTTATGTCACGCTCGTCGCGGACCTCGACGCGACGCTGTCGCCGCAGCAGCGTGAGCGGGTGCGCAGCCAGCTCGCGACGTGGGCCGCGGATCTGCGCGCGCTCACGGTCGGCTGAGTACGCGCGCTCGCATCCTGAACGTGGTTCGCGGTCCCATGCTGCGGAGCGGGGTACAAGACGCGCCGTTCCCCGCAGCGTCCCGTTCCCCGGAGTGACCATGAGCCGCAGCCTGCATCTCGTCGACGTGTTCACCGACCGCCCGTGCACCGGCAACCAGCTTGCCGTGGTCACCGGGGCGAAGGGGCTCACGGCGCGGCAGATGCAGGCCTTCGCGCGCGAGATGAACTTCTCGGAGACGACCTTCGTGATGGCCGACCGCCCGGCGGGCGGCGCGTGGCCGGTGCGCATCTTCACGCCGGCCGAGGAAGTGCCGTTCGCCGGTCATCCGACGCTCGGCTCGGCGCACGTGATCCGCCACGTTCTGCTCGGCGGTCGGGTCGAGCGCGTGACGCTGTCGCTCGCGGCCGGCCCGATCCCGGTCGTCTACGAGCGCGAAGGCAAGCGCGAGCTCTACTGGATGCGGCAGAACGCGCCGACCTTCGGCCGGCGGCTGTCGCGCCGCGAGGTCGCGCCGGTGCTCGGCCTCGCGCCCTCGGACCTCGATGCCGCCCCGATCGAGGAGGTCTCGACCGGCCTGCCGTTCGTGATCGTGCCGGTGCGCACGAAGAAGGCGCTCGAGCGGATCCGCGTGAACCGCGACCTGCTGCTGAAGTTCGTCGCCGGGCTCGATGCGAAGGCGATCCTCGCGTTCGCGAAGGGCGCGAATGGCAGCGGCCACCACCTGACCGCGCGAGTGTTCGTCGACTACTACGGCATCCCCGAGGATCCCGCCACCGGCAGCGCGAACGGCTGCCTCGCGGCGTGGCTCGTCCAGCATCGCTGGCTCGGCGACGACGCGATCGACGTGCGCGTCGAGCAGGGCATGAGCATCGGGCGGCCCTCGGTGCTGCACCTGAAGGCGATGCGCACCTCGCGCCGCATCGAGGTCCGCGTCGGCGGCGGGGTCGTCGACGTCGCGCGCGGCACGCTGCTGGCCGCACGGCTCGCCTGACCCGCCCCGGCGCACCGCCGCGCGCGCGGCGAGTGGCAGTTTCCCCGACTCGCGGCTGAGCTAGACTCCCTGCGCCGTCCGGGGAAAGTCCACGAGGCTTCCGTGTCCGCGAAGCGCGCGCTGATCGTCGATGACTCGAAGTCCGCGCGGGTCGTGCTCGCGCGCATGCTCGAGAAGTACGGCATGCAGGTCGACACGATCGAGTCGGCCGAGGATGCGATCGAGTACCTGAAGTCGCACCGCCCCGACGTGATCTTCATGGACCATCTGATGCCCGGCATGGACGGGTTCCAGGCGGTGCAGGCGATCAAGGGCAACCCGCTGACCGCGACGATCCCCATCATGATGTACACCTCCCAGGAGGGCGAACTGTACGTCGGGCAGGCACGCGCGCTCGGCGCGATCGGCGTGATGCCGAAGCAGGTGGCCCCGGTCGACGTCTCCAAGGTGCTGTACCAGCTCAAGCTGCTGCCGGATCGCCGGGACCCGCGGCCGAGCGGGTTCCAGCCGGCGAACGAGACGGCCCCGCAGGCGTCGGTCGCGGCGGCGGGCGAGACGGCCGGAGGCGCAGCGGGCACCGAGGCTGCCGGCGCGGTCGTCGCGGCCGCCGCCGGTCCGGCCGAGACCCCCGTGCCGCCGAAACTGCCGCTGCCGGGCCTCACGTCGGCCGATGTCCGCGCGATCTTCGAGCCGGCGCTGAAGGAGCAGTCCGCGGAGCTCCGGCGCTTCGTGGTCGCGAGCCTCGACAGTTTCGCGGCGCGCGTGCTGGCCGAAACCCGCGAACTGGTGAAGTCCGCGGTGCCGCCGCCCGCGCCGCCCGCGCCGCCAGGCCCGCCGCCGGCGCCGGCCGCACCCGTCGGCTGGATCGCGCTCGCGCTGGTCGGCTGCGCGGTAGCCCTCGGAACGGCGTTCTATGCGTGGCAGCAGCACGCCACCCTCGCGGCGCTGCAGGCGCAGGTCGCCGCGCTCGCGGTGCCCAAGCCGGTCCCGGCGCCGGTCGCGCAACTCGCCGCGGCGAACGCTGCCGCGGCGCTCGAGCCCGCCAGCCCGGGCGCGGAGAGCAACCCGCCGCCGGCCGCGAGTCGGCCCGCGACCCAAACGTTCCCCGCGGCCTACGGCGAGACCCCACTCTCCGGCGCACGCATCGAGGCGCTGCGCGAACTGTTCGCCGACCTCGACGGTCGCCGCTTCGCAGGCACCGTGCGCATCACCACGCACGTCGGCGATTTCTGCCTCGTCGGCAATCCGGGCGAGGGCTATGCACTCGCACCCCCCGACATGCCGGCGAACCGCTGCGATCTCGTCGGCAACCCGTTCGACGACGCGCTGCGGCCCGCGCAGCGCCAGTCGGTGGCGTTCGCGAACCTGCTCGCGGACGTGCGTTCGCGCGCGAACGGCCGGTACGAAGTCACGGTCGCGCACGTCGGGCGGGACGGTCCGCGCCAGCCCTACCCGGACGGCGCCGAGGTCGATGCGGTCGACTGGAACGCGATCGCCGGCGTGAACCACCGCGTCGAGGTCGTCTTCGAGTCCGCGGGCACGCCGCCGTGAGCTGGCTGCTCTACGGCGCGAACGGCTACACCGGCGAACTCGCGGCCCGCGAGGCCGTGGCGCGCGGCCTGCGCCCGGTGCTGGCCGGCCGGTCGCGCGAGCCCGTCGAGCGGCTTGCGCGTGAACTCGGCCTCGAGGCGAGCGCCTTCGCGCTCGACGACGCGACGGCGGTTCGGGAAGCGCTCGCGGGCCGGTCGCTCGTGCTCCACTGCGCCGGCCCGTTCTCCGCGACGGCGCGCCCGATGCTGGAAGGTTGCCTCGCCACGGGCGCGCACTACCTCGACATCACCGGCGAGATCGCCGTGTTCGAGCTCGCGCAGTCGCTGGACGCGCGCGCGCGTGCCGCCGGCGTGCTGGTCTGCCCGGGCGTCGGATTCGACGTCGTGCCCACGGACTGCGTCGCGGCCGCGCTGAAGGAAGCGCTGCCCGGCGCCACGCACCTCGCGCTCGGTTTCGACGGCCAGTCCTCGTTCAGCCGCGGCACCGGCCGCACGATGATCGAGGGCCTGAAGGACGGCGGCTGCATCCGCCGCGACGGCCGGCTCGTGCGCGTGCCGCTCGGATACCGGGACCGGCGTATCGACTTCGGCGCCGGCGAGAAGCTCGCGATGACGATCCCCTGGGGCGACGTCAGCACCGCGTATCGCACCACCGGCATCCCGAACGTCGAGGTCTACATCCCGATGTCGCCGCGGCGCGTGCGGTCGCTGCGCCGGCTGAACTACGTGCGCCCGCTGCTCGGCCTCGGGCCCGTGCAGTCGTGGCTGAAGTCGCGCATCGACCGCCAGCCGCCGGGGCCCGACGCCGCGCAGCGGGCGCGCACGCCCACCCACGTCTGGGGCGAGGCGCGCGACGCGGCGGGCACCGTGAGGACGGCGCGCATCACGGTCGCGAACGGTTACACGGTGACGGTGCACGCGGCGCTCGGCATCGTGGAGCGCTTGCTGCGCGGCGACGTGCCAACCGGCGCGACGACGCCGGCATGCCTGATGGGCGCCCGCTACGTCGAGACGCTGCCGGGCAGCGGCCCGCTCGTCGTCGGTTGAGCGGCGCCGGGGCTGCGCCGTGCGGCGCCTCGAGTTCACGCCGCCGCGCTGGCTGCGCAATCCCCACCTGCAGTCGATCCTGCCGAGCGCGGGCGTGCGCCGGCGCGACGTGCTGGCGCGCGCGGCGCCGCTGCTGCGCGCGAGTCGCGAGCGCATCGTCGACTGCGGCGACGGCGTGCGCCTGCACGGCTGGTACGCCGAGCCGCCGGCGCGACCCGGTCGCGATGAGCTCGTCGTGATGCTGCACGGCTGGGAAGGCAGCGCCGAGTCGCTGTACGTGCTGTCGGCCGCGCACCTGCTGCACGAGCAGGGCTACCACGTGTTCCGGCTGAACCTGCGCGACCACGGTCCGTCGCACCACCTGAACCCCGAGCTGTTCCACAGCTGCCGGATCGCGGAGGTGGTGGGCGCGGTCGGCGCGGTGCACCGCGAGTTCGGGGACCTGCGCCTCACGCTGGTCGGCTATTCGCTCGGCGGCAACTTCGCGCTGCGCGTCGCGGTCCGCGCGCCGGGTGCGGGCATCAGGCTCGCGCAGGCGATCGCGATCTGCCCGGTGCTCGATCCCGCGCGCACGCTCCAAGCGCTCGAGCACGGCTTCTGGCTGTATCGCAACTACTTCGTACTGAAGTGGCGCCGTTCGCTGCTCAAGAAGCACCGCGCATGGCCGGACCTCTACGACCTCGACGAACTGCGCGCGCGGCGCGACCTCGTCGGCATGACGGACCACCTGATCCGGCGCTACAGCGAGTACTCGGACCTGCAGACCTACCTGCGCGGCTACGCGATCGTCGACGACGTGCTGGCGCCGCTGGCCGTGCCCGCGCGGATCGTGCACGCGCTGGACGACCCGATCATCCCGGCCGCGGACCTCGCGCGGCTCGCGCCGTCGGCCCGCCTGCACGTCGCGGTGACGGAGTACGGCGGCCACTGCGGCTTCCTCGAGCGGCTGCGCGGCGATTCGTGGATCGACCGCCACGTGCTGGCTGCGGTCCGCGAAGGGCCGCCCGCGTCGCCCGCGTCCGCGGCGCTCAGCCGCGCGCGTGGTGCCTGAACTCGTCGCCGAGTCGCGCGACCTGCGCGGTCGCCACGTAGTCGGCGCCCCGCGCCGCGAGCGCGACCGCTGCGCCCGGCTGCTCGACGCCGGATACGAGCCACCGCCACGGCCCGCGCCACAGCCGCGCCTCGCCCGTCGGCAGCAGCTCCGCCTCCACCAGCAGGAAATCCGGGCGTAGCGCCTCGAACTTCAGACGCGCGTGCGCGTCGTACGCCGGCACGCGCCAGCCGACGCGTCCGTTCGAGCGCACCCGCGCGAGCTGCACCGCGGCGAGATCCGCGGCGGCCAGCACGCACTGCGCGCGCGTGCCCCTGATCGCCTCGAGCACGCGGCCGATCGCCAGTTCGCCGCCGAAGCGCGCGAGGCTGTCGCGCGCGATCTCGAGGAAGACGGTCAGGTCGGGTCGCCCGACGAGCCACGCGGACAGCTCGGCCAGCCGCGCGAGGCGCAGCCCGCGCGACCGCCCGGGCCGCGCGACCGCGTCCCGCAGTTCGAGGTGCTCGAGGTCGCGGCCGGCGAGGTCGAAGACGGTGCCGCCGACGTCGGCGATCCGCGCGAGCTCCGGCTCGCGCAGCAGCACGGGCGTCTCGTCGCCGGTCAGCTGGACGTCGACGAGCAGGAAACGCACGCCGTGCTCGCAGGCCGAAGCGAGCGCGGGCAGCGTGTTCTCGGGCCAGCTCGCCGCGTTACCGCGGTGGGAGACCAGGTGGGTGAAGTGGGCGGGTGCGCTCATCCGTGCCGGGCCGTCCATGCGGTGCGTCGTGCGTCGCGACGACGCGGAGCATCCAGGAGTGTCGCTGCGCCGAGACGCCGGAGGCGGCTCTCGTGCGCGTGGCTCCATGTCACGTTCCGACGCAGCGTAGCGGACGATGGTACGGCGGATCGTGGACGGATCTCTCAATCGGCAGGCGGCGCGCCTTGCGGCAATCGCGCTCCGTGCGGCTTTGCACGGCTGCGGCGGCGGCTCGACCACGCCGGGCTCGCCCGCGGCGCCGCCGCGGATCGGCAGCACCGTGGTCGACGCGCCTCAGGTCAGCCGCGACGCGCGCTTCTCCTCGAAGCGGACTACCGGCTCGGTGCCGGTGATCGACAACTCCCCATCCACCACGGCGCCGTGCGCGATCGCGAGCGACTTGGCGCGGACGTTGCCGCGGACCACCGCGGTCTTGCCGATCTCGAGCTTCTCGGTGACGACGAGATCGCCCGTCACGCGGCCGGCGATCACCGCGTTCCGCGCGACGCCGTCGCCCTGCCAGTGCGCGCCCGGCATCACCGACAGCAGTCCGCGGATCTCGCCGTCGCCGACCAGTTCGCCCGCCAGCGTCAACGGGCCGGTCGTCGCGACGCGGCCCTCGAAGCGGCTGCCTTCGCCGAGCAGGGTGGGGACTCCCGAGGCGCGGTCGAACAGCCGGCGGCGCGGCTTGGGTGCGTCGGACACGGACGGGTCTCCTCGGCGACACTTGTTGATATGGCCGTACGCGCCGTCCCGCCGTGGGTGCGGTGCGTTCGCGACGGGAACCATCCACCTATACTAGCGGTCCCCACGCGGTGCGTTCGCTCGCCGCCGACCCCGGAGGACCGATGATCGATCCGAACAAGATCCTGAACGAACTCGCGAAGAGCGGTATCGGCGGCGGGATGGCCGGCGGGCTGATCTCGGGCGCGCTCGCGGGCGCGCTGACCGGCGGCGGCAAGGGCGGCGGCAACAAGCTGATGAAGCTCGGCACGCTCGCGGCCGTCGGCACGCTGGCCTACAAGGCCTACCAGACCTACCAGAAGAACAGCGCCGCCGGCGGCCTGCCGGCGGCGGGCACTCCCGGTGCGTTCGGCGGCGCCGCGGCTGCGGGGGGCCTCGGCGGCGCGTGGGGCGCCCAGGCCTCCCAGCCGGCGCTCGGGGAGTCCGAGGCGATGACCCTGCTGCGCGCGATGATCGCGGCGGCGAAGGCCGACGGGCAGATCGACGCGCAGGAGACGCAGGCCATCACCGCGCAGCTCGGCAAGAGCGGGCTGTCCGCCGAAGACAAGGCCTTCCTGTTCGAGGAGCTGGCGCGGCCGCTGAACCTCGAGGCGGTGCTCGCCGGCGTGAAGTCGCCGCAGCAGGCGGCGCAGGTCTATGCCGCCTCGCGGCTGGTCGTCGCGGACGCATCCCCGGCCGAGCAGGCCTATCTCGGCCTCCTGGCCGCGCGCCTGAGTCTCGACCCGGCGATGACGCGAGAGCTCGACCAGGCCGTGAAGGCGCTGCCGGGCTGACGCCCGGGCGCCTCGCCGGCTCCCGGTCGTTCCCGTGATGGACACGGCGCTGCTCGCGCTGGCGCTCGTGCCGTTCGTCGGCGCGCTGCTGCCCGCGGCCGCGAAACGCCTGTTCGGGCTCGCCCCGGCCGTCGCCGCCGGGGCTACCGCGGTGCTCGCCCTCGGGCTGGTGCTGTGGCTCGCGCCCGCCGCGCTCGACGGCGGCACGACCGTGCACCGCTGGGAATGGGTGCCGTCGCTCGGCCTCGAGCTCGCGCTGCGCTGGGACGGCCTGTCTTTCCTGTTCGCGCTGCTGATCACCTCGATCGGCACTCTCGTCTGCGTCTACGCCAGCGGCTACCTCGAGCCGCACGAGGCGACGCCGCGCTTCTACGGCCTCCTGCTGCTGTTCATGGGCGCGATGCTCGGCATCGTGCTGTCCGAGAACCTGCTGGTGCTCGTGATCTGCTGGGAATTGACGTCGATCGCGTCGTTCCTGCTGATCGGCTTCCGGGGCCACGACGCCGACAGCCGCCAGGGAGCGCGGCTCGCGCTCCTGGTCACCGGCTCGGGCGGCCTCGCGCTGCTCGCCGGCGTTCTGCTGATCGGCGACGCGGTCGGCAGCTACGACGTGAGCGCGGTGCTCGCGGCCGCGGGCACGCTGCAGCAGCACCCGCTGTACGGCTGGATGCTCGGCCTCGTGCTGTTCGGTGCGTTCACGAAGTCGGCGCAGTTCCCGTTCCACTTCTGGCTGCCGCACGCGATGGCGGCGCCGACGCCGGTCAGCGCGTACCTGCACTCCGCGACGATGGTGAAGGCCGGCATCTTCCTGCTGATGCGGCTGTACCCGGCGCTCGGCGGCACGGCCGAGTGGTTCTGGGTGGTGTCCACCGCCGGCGCGGCAACGCTGCTGTTCGCGAGCGGCGTCGCGCTCTACAAGCACGATCTCAAGGGTCTGCTCGCGTATTCGACCGTCAGCCACCTCGGGCTGATCGTGCTGCTGATGGGCCTCGGCACGCCGCTGTCCGAGGTCGCGGCCGTCTTCCACCTGATCAATCACGCGGTGTTCAAGGCCTCGCTGTTCATGGCCGCCGGCATCGTCGATCACGGCGCGGGCACGCGCGACATGCGCCGCCTGTCCGGGCTGTTCCGGTTCATGCCGTATACCGCGACGCTCGCGCTCGTCGCCGCCTGCGCGATGGCGGGAGTACCGCTGCTGAACGGGTTCCTCAGCAAGGAGATGTTCCTGACCGAGACGCTGCAGCTGCGCGAGCTCGGCTGGGCCGGGCTCGTGTTCCCGGCGGCTGCGACGCTCGCCAGCATCTTCACGGTCGCGTATTCGACGCGCTTCGTGCACGACGTGTTCTTCGGCGGTCCGTCGCGTGACCTGCCGCACGAGCCTCACGAGGCGGCGCGGTGGCTGCGCTTCCCGGTGGAGCTGCTCGTGATCCTCTGCCTCCTGGTCGGCTTGTTCCCCGGCGCCACCGTCGAGCCGATTCTCCGCGCCGCGGCGGGCGCCGTGCTGCAGGCGCCCCTGCCCGAGTTCACGTTGAAGATCTGGCACGGCTTCAACCTGCCGCTCGCGATGAGCCTGCTGGCGCTCGCCGGCGGCGTGACGCTGTACTTCTACCGGCGCTATCGCGGCGGGCTGCACGACTACGTGCCGGCCTGGGTGCAGGGCAAGCGCCTCACGGAGGCCGCGGTCGCCTTCGTGCAGGACGGCGCGCGCGCGTTCTGGCCGGGCTTCGACGGCGAGCGCCTCGGGCGCTACCTGTTCGTGCTGGTGTTCTTCTCGCTGCTGGTCGGCCTGCTCGGGTACGCAGGTGCGCCGCTGGTCGGTCCGCGCCCGGTGCAGCCGGCGAGCGCGGTGGACGTGGTCGCGACCGTGCTGCTCGTGCTCGCGGTGGCCGCGACCGTCGTGCTGCACCGAGAGCGGCTCGCCGCGCTCGCGCTGGTCGGCGTGATCGGCCTGATCGTGGCGCTGGCGTTCGCGCGGTTCTCGGCGCCGGACCTTGCGCTGACGCAGATCCTGGTCGAGATCGTCACGCTGCTGCTGCTCCTGCTCGCGCTGCGCTGGCTGCCGAACCGCACGCCGCGCGTCGCGCTCCGCGGCCGGCAGGCGCGCGATGCCGCGATCGCGATCGCGGCCGGCGCCGGCTGCGGCGCGCTGGCGCTCGCGATGCTGACGCGCCCGGTCGATACGATCGCGGGCTACTTCACCGCGACCGCGCCGGGTGAGGGCGGTGGCTACAACGTCGTCAACGTGATCCTCGTCGACTTCAGGGGCTTCGACACGCTGGGCGAGATCACCGTGCTCGGCATCGCCGCGATCGGCATCGCCGCGCTGCTGCACCGGCTCGAGCTCGGAAGGCCTGCTCTGGATCCGCTCGGCCGGGCCTGGGCCTCGCGGCGGAATTCGCTCCAGTTCGAGGTCGTCGCGCGGCCCCTGCTGCCGGTCGGCCTGCTCGTGTCGGCCTACCTGTTCCTGCGCGGCCACAACGCGCCGGGCGGCGGCTTCATCGCGGGTCTCGTCACGGGCGTCGCCGTGTTCGTGCAGTACCTCGCGCGCGGCGCCACGTGGGTGGACGAGCGGCTGCCGCTCAACTACGCGCACGTGATGGGCTGGGGTCTCGCGATCGCCGTCGTCTCCGGGCTCGGCAGCCTCGCGTTCCGACACCCGTTCCTGACCTCGTCGACGCCGACGTTCGAGCTGCCGCTGCTCGGCGAACTGAAGTTCGCGAGCGCCACGTTCTTCGACCTCGGCGTGTATCTCGCGGTGGTCGGCACGGTGCTCGTGATCCTCGCGGAGCTGGCCGGGCTGCGCCGGCAGGAGCGCGGCTGATGGAGTGGCTGCTGGCGCTCGCCATCGGCGTGCTGGTCGCGGGCGGGGTCTGGCTCTGCCTGCGCGAGCACGTGTTCCCGGTGCTGCTCGGGCTGACGCTCGTGTCGTACGCGGTCAACCTGTTCCTGCTCGCGAGCGGCCGACTGACGCTCGGCAGCGCGCCGCTCGTCGACGTGGCCCAGGCCGAGTATCCCGACCCGCTGCCGCAGGCGCTGGTGCTGACCGCGATCGTGATCGGCTTCGCGATGACCGCGTTCCTGGTCGCGCTCGCGCTGCAGGTGGTGCGGCAGGAGGGCGTCGAGCACGTGGACGGCGCGGCCGGCGAGCAGGCCGACGCCGCGTCTCCCGAGCGCGACGGCGCCGACGGAGCAGGCCGATGACCGCTTCCTTCGCCGACCTCGCCGGGCTGCCGTGGGCGGCGCACTGGCCGGTGGTGCCGGTGCTGCTGCCGCTCCTCTTCGGCACGCTGCTCGTGCTGCTGAGCCGCGCGTCGCTGGCCGTGCAGCGCACGGTCGGCGGCCTCGCGATGCTCGTTCATCTCGGCGTCGCGAGCGCGCTCGTCGCGCTCGCGGAGGCCGGTCCGCCGCTCGCCTACGCGGTCGGCGACTGGGCCGCGCCCTTCGGCATCTTCCTCGTGATCGACCGGCTGAGCGCGTGGATGCTGCTGGTGACGGCGCTGGTCGCGCTGCCGGCGTGGGCGTACGCCTGCGCCGGCGAGGATCGCGGCGGCCCGTGGTTCCACGCGCTGTTCCAGTTCCAGCTGCTCGGCATCCACGGCGCGTTCGCGACCGGCGACCTGTTCAACCTGTTCGTGTTCTTCGAGATCCTGCTGATCGCCTCGTACGCGCTGCTGCTGCACGGCGCGAACGCGGCGCGCGCGCGGGCGGCGGTGCATGTCGTCGTGCTGAACCTGGTGGGCTCCGCGCTGTTCCTGCTCGCGGTCGGCTGCATCTACGCCGCCGTCGGCACTTTGAACCTCGCGGACCTGGCGGTGAAGGCTCCCGCGATCACGCCGGAGGACGCCGGCCTGCTGCAGACGGGCGCGTTCCTGCTGCTGATCGTGTTCGCGCTGAAGGCCGCGGCGCTGCCGCTCGGGTTCTGGCTGCCGCCCGCCTACGCGGCGGCGCCCGCCGCGTGCGCGGCGCTGTTCGCGGTGCTGACGAAGGTCGGCGTCTACTCGATCCTGCGCGTCTACACGCTGGTGTTCCCCAGCTTCGAGCCGGGGCCCGAGGGGCCGTCGGGCCTCGTGCTGCCGCTCGGACTCGCGACGCTCGCGCTCGGGGCGATCGGCGCGCTCGCGGCCGACCGGCTGCGCCCGCTCGCGGGCCACCTCGTGCTGGTGTCGATCGGCACGCTGCTGGTCGCGGTCGGCACGTTCCGCGAAGCGGGCTACGCGGCCGCCGTCTACTACGTGGCGCACAGCACGTTCGCCGGCGCGGCGCTGTTCCTCGTCGCCGATCTCGTCGCCCGCCAGCGCCGCACGCTCGGCGACCGCCTCGACGCGGGCGAGCCGGTGCGGCAGCCCGCGCTGCTGGCCGCGCTGTTCGCCGGCGGCACGATCGCGATCGTCGGTCTGCCGCCGCTGTCCGGGTTCGTCGGCAAGCTCGCGGTGCTGCAGGCCACGTCGCCGGACGCCGAGCGCGTCTGGGTGCTCCTGCTGGTCGGCACGTTGCTGACCGTGGTCGTGGTTGCCCGCGCGGCGAGCGCGCTGTTCTGGCGCACCGGCGACAGGCCTACCGAGGGCAAGCCCGCCTCGCGGCTCGCGAGCGCCGCAGCCGCCGGCTGCGTCGCGCTGCTGGTGGCGCTGACGCTCGCGGCGGGGCCGGCGTTCGACTACGCGAACGCCACGGCGCGACAGTTGCTCGATCGCAGCGCCTACGTCGAGGCGGTGTTCACGGTGCCGTCGCTGTCCGCGCCGGTCGGTGGCGCGCCGCACCTCGCCGAGGCGGCCGCCGTCGCCGAGCGCGGGTTCGCGCCGACGGAACCGCCGGCTCCCGCCGCGGCGTCGTCGACTGCTTCGCCGGCCGCGGAGGGCGAGAGATGAGCGAGACGCCCCTGCGCGTGCCGGCCGAGACGCCGCGCGACCTGCCCGCTTGGCGCCGGTGGGTGCCGCATCCCGGCTGGAGCGTGGCGCTCGTGCTGATATGGCTGTCGCTGAACGGCAGCGCGTCGGCCGGGCACTGGCTGCTCGCGCTGGTGCTCGGCTTCGCGCTGCCGTACGCGACGCGGCGCTTCTGGCCTGCGAGGCCCGCGGCGCGGCGGCCGCTGCGGGCGTTCGCACGCTGGGTCGCGTTCGTGCTGCTGGTGATCGGCGACGTAATCGTCGCCAACTTCCAGGTCGCGCGTGCGGTGCTGTCGCCCGTGCGGCGGCTCAGCCCCGGCTTCGCGGAGGTGCCGATCGACCTCGACGACGAGCGCGCGGTCGTCGTGCTCGCCCACACCATCACGCTGACGCCGGGGACGCTCAGCGTCGACGTCGCGCCCGACCGCCGCTCGATCACGATCCACGCGCTCGACATGCCGGATCCCGCGGCCACGGTCCGCGAGATCAAGGACCGCTACGAGCGCCGCATCGCGGAGATCTACTCGTGCTGACCGTCGCCCTCGACGTCGCAAGCGTGCTGCTGGCCGGCGCGCTGCTGCTGGCCGGCTGGCGCCTGCTGCGCGGGCCGGACCCGCTCGACCGCGCGCTCGCTCTCGACACGCTGTATGTCAACGCCACCGCGCTGCTCGTGCTGTACGGCGTGCGCCTCGGCACCGGTCATTTCTACGAGGCGGCGCTGATCGTCGCGATCCTCGGTTTCCTCGGCACCGCGGCGATCGCGAAGTACCTGCTGCGCGGGGACGTCGCCGAATGAGCGGGTTCGTCGAAGTGTTGGTTGCGGTCTTGATCGTCGCCGGCGCGGCGTTCGCGTTCCTGGGCTCGCTCGGGCTCGCGCGCTTCCCGGACTTCTACATGCGCCTGCACGGCCCGAGCAAGGCGACCACGCTCGGCATCGGCTGCCTGCTGCTGGCCTCGCTCGCGCACTTCGCCCTGCGCGGCGAGGCGTCGCTGCACGAGGTGCTGATCACGCTGTTCGTGAGCCTGACGACGCCGGTCAGCGCGCACCTGCTCGCGCGCGCCGCGCGGCATCGGCGGCTGCCGGCGCGTGGCGAGTCCGGACCGGCCGCGCGCGTCGACGCGACCGCGCGGCCCGACGCGCCGTCGGGGAACGCGCCGCGCTGATCGCGGTCCATCGTCGGGCCGGCACGGACGCCGGTCGCATCCGGGAGCGCAGCATGGAACGCCCCGAACCGGCCCCCGCCGAACGCCAGCGACCGTCGCCGCGGAAGCAAGTGGACTGAGGTTTCCGGCAAAGGCCGCCTCGTCGCGCAGCGCGATCGAACCGACGTGCGCGCTGCGCCGGCGCGCGTCGGGCGATACGTCGCCGGGCTTGGTATCGTCCGGCGTCATGGCAGTCATCGACACTCTCGTGGGACGCGCCCGCGACCTCGGCGACGGTTTCCAGGTCCGTCGCGTGCTGCCGCACGGGCGGCGCCAGATGGTCGGTCCGTTCGTGTTCTTCGACCAGATGGGCCCGGTGCAGCTCGCGCCGGGTGGCGGACTCGACGTGCGGCCGCACCCCCACGTCGGCCTCGCCACGGTGACCTACCTGTTCGACGGCGTGATCCGCCACCGCGACAGCCTCGGCGTGCGGCAGGACATCCGTCCCGGCGACGTGAACTGGATGACGGCCGGCCGCGGCATCGTGCACTCCGAGCGCACGCCCGAGGAGATGCGCGCCGCCGGGTCCTCGGTTTCGGGCATCCAGTCCTGGGTGGCGCTGCCACGCGCGCACGAGGACGCCGAGCCGGCGTTCGTGCACCACGCGGCCGCCACGCTGCCGTGCTTCACCCGCGACGGCGCGGAACTCTGCGTGATCGCGGGCGAGGCGTACGGCCGGACCGCCCCGGTGCGCACCTTCTCGACGCTGTTCTACGTGGACGCGAGCCTGACTGCGGGCGGCGGTCTCGACGTGCCGGCCGGCTACGAGGAGCGCGCCGTGTACGTGGCCGAGGGCGAGGCGAGCGTCGACGGCGTCGAATGCCGCGTCGGCGACCTCGCGCTGCTCGGTCCCGGCATCCCGGCCGCCGTCACGACCCGCACCGGGGCCCGGGTGATGCTCCTCGGCGGCGAGCCGCTGGACGGGCCCCGTCACGTCTGGTGGAACTTCGTCGCCAGTTCGCCGGAACGCCTGGCGGCCGCCCGCGAGGCGTGGCGGCGCTATGGCGCGGCCCCGTTCTCGCGCGTGCCGGACGACGACGAGTTCATGCCATTGCCGGAGCAATGACTCCCGGAAGTCCGCTGGCTGGCGCAGGGATGCCTTGAAGAATGCGGGAATCGTGCCGATCTACACCGTTTCGGCGGCTCCCCCGGTGGGCGTCCGTCGCAAATCGCGACGGGCCACCGCAACCGCGCTGCGGTTCGTCGCATCCAACCGGAACGGCCCGTCGATTGGGCCCTACACTGCCGGCCCTATGCACCCGATTCCACAGCAGCTGCCGTGACCAACGTAGTGAAGCGCTTCCGCCCTGAACAGCCGGCCCCGGTCCAGCCCGGCAGCCCTCTGGAGCCGCTGGCCTCGCCGGTGCAGGCCGAAATCGCCTCCGGCCTCACGGCCTCCACGGTGGGCACCGCCGGTATCGGCCCGGGGCCTGTCGCGGCCCCGGCACGGCCGTTCTGGCAGACCAACCGGTTCCGCGTACTCGCCCTCCTGGTGCTGGTCGCCATCGTCGGCGTCGCGCTGTCGATGCGCACGTCCGGCCCGGTCGCGCCGGTGGACCCGGCGGCGCAGACCCCGCTCGTCAGCGTGACCACGCCGGGCCGCACGCCGGTGACCGGCACCGTCACCTTCACGGGCGCGATCGCCGCCCGCTACGACATGCCGATCGGCGTGGAAGGCGAGGGCGGTCGGATCGCGTCCGTGCGGGTCGAGCCCGGCGACCGCGTGCGCCGCGGTCAGGTGCTCGCGACGCTCGACACTTCCGTCGTCGGCTCGCAGGTCGCGAGCCTGCGCGCGCAGCTCGTGCAGGCCGAGGCCGAGGCCGCACTCGCGGAGCAGGACTTCAGGCGGGCGGAAGCGGTGGCGAACTCCGTCGGCGCGCTGTCGCAGCAGGAAGTGGACAACCGCCGCTCGCGCGTCGCGACCTCCCGCGCCCGCGTCGAGGCGGCGCGCGCGCAGTTGGCGGAGTCGCAGGCACGCCTCGGGCGCACCGAGATCCGTGCGCCCGCCGACGGCCTCGTGCTGACGCGCGACGCCGAGGTCGGCCAGACCGCGACGCCCGGCAGCCCGGCGCTGTTCCGGCTCGCCCGCGGCGGCGAGATCGAGATGCGCGCGCGGGTCGCCGAGCAGGACCTGCCGAAGCTGCGCGTCGGCCAGCCGGCGCAGGTGCGCGTGACGGGACTGAGCGAGGCCTTCCCGGGCCAGGTGCGGCTGCTCGGCGCCGTGATCGATCCGCAGACGCGCCTCGGCGAGGTGCGGGTGCAGCTGCAGCCGAACCCGAACCTGCGGCCCGGCGCGTTCGCACGCGGCGAGGTCGAGACCGGCCGCGAGTCGCGGCCGGTGCTGCCGCAGACGGCGGTGCTGTCCGACGGCACGCAGAACTACGTGCTGGTCGTGGGCGCCGACGGCAAGGTTGCGCGCCGAGACGTGCGGATCGCGAGCACCGGCGTGCGCGGCGTGGTGATCGCCGAGGGTCTCGACGGCACCGAGCGCGTGGTCACGGCCGCGGGGCCGTTCCTGCAGGCCGGCGAGACCGTCCGGGTCGCTGAGACCCCGGCCGCGCCCGCCGGCTCCCCGGCGCAGGCCGCGCGCTGAGCGCGGCCGCCCGCCGAGCCCGAGGACCGCACCCATGATGCGCAATCTCTCCGCCTGGTCCATCAGGAACCCGGTGCCGCCGCTGGTGCTGTTCGTCGTGCTGACGGTGGTCGGCCTGATCGCCTTCTGGCGGCTGCCGATCAACCTGAACCCCGACGTCACGTTCCCGATGGTCAACGTGTCGATCTCGCAGCCCGGCGCCGCGCCGACCGAGATCGAGACGCAGATCATGCAGAAGGTCGAGGCCAGCATCGCCTCGGTGGCGGACGTGCGCACGATCACCTCGCGGGCGATCGAGGGCCAGGCGCTGGTCTTCGTCGAGTTCCAGATCGGCACGCCGATCGACCGCGCGCTGAACGACGTGCGCGACGCGGTCTCCAAGGTACGCTCCGACATGCCGGAGGGCATCCAGGAGCCCGTCGTGCAGCGCATCGACGTCGAGGGCGGCGCGATCGCGTACTACGCGGTGTCCACCACCGCGATGTCGCTCGAGCAGCTGTCCTGGTTCGTGGACAACACGGTCAACAAGCGGCTGCTGGCGCTGACCGGCGTCGCGCAGGTGTCGCGCAGCGGCGGCGTGGACCGCGAGATCCGCGTCGAGCTCGACCCGGCGCGGATGCAGGCGCTCGGCATCACCGCGGTGCAGGTCAGCCAGCAGCTGCGCGCGCTGAACCTGGACGCGCCGGGCGGCCGCGCGCAGGTCGGCGGCGGCGAACAGTCGATCCGCGTGCTCGGCGGCGCGGACACCGCGCTGCAGCTCGGCGCGACGCAGGTCGCGCTCGCCGACGGCCGCGTCGTGCGGCTCGACGACATCGCCGAGGTGCGCGACGACGTCGCCGAGATCCGCTCGCTGTCGCGCTACAACGGCCGGCCGGCGACCACCTTCGGGGTGTTCAAGGGCCGCGGCGCGTCCGACGTGGAGGTGCTCGACAAGGTCGAGGCCGAGATCGCGCAGATCAAGCAGGAGCGCCCGGGCGTCGAGTTCGACATGGTGTTCACCACCGTCGAGAACACCAGGGAGACCTACCGCTCCGCGATGACGGCGCTGATCGAGGGCTCGATCCTCGCGGTGGTCGTGGTGTTCTTCTTCCTGCGCGACTGGCGCGCCACCGCGATCTCCGCGCTCGCGATCCCGCTGTCCGCGATCCCGACCTTCGCGTTCATGTACTTCATGGACTTCACGCTGAACCAGGTGACGCTGCTGTCGCTGTCGCTGGTCGCGGGCGTGCTGGTCGACGACGCGATCGTCGAGATCGAGAACATCGTCCGCCACATGCGGATGGGCAAGACCGCGTACCAGGCGGCGCTCGACGCCGCCGACGAGATCGGCCTGGCCGTGGTGGCCACCTCGGCGACGATCGTCGCGGTGTTCGTGCCGGTCAGCTTCATGAGCGGCATCATCGGCCAGTACTTCAAGAGCTTCGGCCTGACGGTCGCGGCCGCGGTGTTCTTCTCGCTGCTGGTCGCGCGCATGATCACGCCGCTGATGGCCGCGTACCTGCTGCGCTCCGACACGAAGCTCGGCGAGCACGCGGACGGCCCGTGGATGCAGCGCTACCTGCGCTGGGTGAAGGCCGCGATCGAGCACCGCTGGACCACGCTCGGCCTCGGCACGGGCTTCTTCGCGCTGTCGGTGTTCCTGCTGCTGCAGCTGCCGACGGGCTTCATCCCGGCCTCGGACCTGTCGAGCAGCCAGGTCAAGATCGAGCTGCCGCCGGGCGTGCGCCTCGAGGACACCGCGCGCGTGTCCCAGCAGGTCACCGCGATCGTGCGCCGCCACCCCGAGGTGCGCGCGGTGGTCGAGTCGATCGGCTCGGACGAGGACGGCCAGGTCCGCAACGCCACGCTCTACATCACGCTGGTGCCGCGCGACGAACGCGAGCTTTCCCAGGTCGAGTGGGAGCGCAAGGTGGCGCCCGAGCTGCGCGCCGTGCCGGACGCCCGAGTGCAGTTCCAGAGCCAGGAAGGCGGCGGCATGGGCGGTCGCGACATCACGCTGCTCGTCACCGGCGACGACCCCGCGCTCGTGGATCGCACCGCGCGCCGGGTGATCGAGGAGATGAAGGATCTCCCCGAGATCAGGGACCCCCGGATCAACGGCGACCTGCCCCGGCCCGAGATCGTCGTCCGGCCGCGTCTCGATCTCGCGGCCGACCTCGGCGTGACGGTGCAGGCGATCAGCCAGACGATGCGCATCGCGACGCTCGGCGACATCCCGCAGAACGCGCCGAAGTTCTCGCTCGACGACCGCCAGATCCCGATCCGCGTCAGCCTCAAGGAAAGCGCGCGCCAGGACCTCGCGACGATCGAGAACCTGCCGGTGCCGACCGCCGACGGCGGCAGCGTGCCGCTGAAGGCCGTCGCCGACATCACGTTCGGCGTGGGCCCGGCGACGATCCGCCGCTACAACCAGACCCGCCGCCTGACGATCGACGCCGACCTGAACGGCGTGCAGATCGGCGAGGCGATGAAGAAGATCCGCCAGCTGCCGACGCTGGCGAACCTGCCGCAGGGCGTTCGGCTCGTGCCGCAGGGCAGCGCCGAGTTCATGCAGGAGATGATGCTCGGCTTCGCGCTCGCGCTCGGCGCCGGCGTGCTGATGGTCTACGCGGTGCTGGTGCTGCTGTTCGCCCGCGTGCTGCAGCCGCTGACGATCCTCTCGGCGCTGCCGCTCGCGCTCGGCGGCGTGGTGTTCGCGCTGATGCTGACCGGCAACGCGTTCTCGATGCCGGTCGTGATCGGCGTGCTGATGCTGATGGGCATCGTCGGCAAGAACTCGATCCTGCTGGTGGACTTCGCGATCGAGGAGATCCGTGCAGGCTCGGACCGCGTCAGCGCGCTGGTCGAGGCCGGCCACAAGCGCGCGCGCCCGATCGTGATGACCTCGATCGCGATGATCGCGGGCATGATCCCTATCGCGATCGGCTGGCACGGCGACACCTCGTTCCGCGCGCCGATGGCGATCGCGGTGATCGGCGGCATCGTCACTTCGACCGCGCTGACGCTGCTGATCGTGCCGGCCGCGTTCTCGGTGATGGACGACATCGAGCGCTGGATCGGGCCCCGCGCCCGGCGGATCCTGTCGGCCGACGCGCCGACGCCGGTGGTGGGCCACCACCACGGCGGTCCGGCGCCGGGTCCCGGCGGCGCCGGTGCGCCGGGCCGCGTGACGGCGGACAAGACCGAGGGCTGAGCGCGCCGCGCAGGCCGCCGGGCCTCTCGGGGCGCGGGCCCGGAACCCGCCGCGACGCGGGCCCGGTCGCGATCGCGCTTGATCCGGGCCCGCCAAACAGGCGAAGGTCCGCGCTCCTGCACGGGTTGCTGAGGGGCGCCAGGTGACCGTCGATCCGGGTCGGGTTCCCGAGTGGACGCTGTTCGGGGCCGGGCCGTTGCCCCTGGCCGCCGTCGGCCTCGTCGCCGTCGCCTTCGTGCTGCTCGCGTGGTGGGAGGGCGTGCGTTCGCCCCGGCCCGCCCCGGATCGGGACGTCCCGTGGCGCGAGATCGCACGCGACTGGCTGGGCGTGCTCTGGCCTTACGCGGTGCTCGCTGCGCTGGCCTCGCTCGCCGCGCTGGCAGGCGTCGTGCCGAAGTCGCTCGGGGTCAAGGCGGCGCAGCTGGCGGGCGTGCTGCTCGCGGTCCGCGCCGTGTTCGCCGTCACCGGCACGGTTGCCCGCATCGGCTGGATCCGCCGCTGGGAAGTGCGCCTCGCGGCCATCGTCTGGTCGGTGTACGCGGCCGACATCCTCGGCTGGGCCGGGCAGGTCGAGGCTGCGCTGGAGCGCGTCGACCTCGTGCCCGGCAAGCCGTCGTTCAGCCTGTGGGCGCTGCTCTCGCTGCTGGTCACCGTGACGCTGGCGGCGATGGTCGCGGGCATCGTCAGCGGCGCGGTCGACCGCCGCGTGATGCACGTCGGCGCGCTCGAGCCCAGCACGAAGATCGGCATCTCGAAGTTCCTGAAGTTCGCGCTGATCACCGCCGGCATCCTGCTCGGCCTGAACGCCGCGGACGTCGACGTGACCACGCTGACGGTGCTGACCGGCGCGATCGGCCTCGGGCTCGGCTTCGGCCTCCAGGCGATCGCCGCGAACTTCGTCAGCGGCTTCGTGCTGCTCGCCGACAAGAGCATCAAGCCCGGCGACGTGATCAGCTTCACCGGCACGACGGGCACCAGCACGCACGGCTTCGGCTGGGTCGAGCAGCTGCGCGCGCGCTACGTGGTGGTGCGCGACCGCGACGGGGTCGCGACGCTCGTGCCGAACCAGAACCTGATCACGAACAGCGTGATCAACTGGAGCTATTCCGGCTTCAAGGTGCGGCTGCGGCTGCCGGTGCGCATCACCTACGAGTCCGACGCGGAGCTCGCGCTCAAGCTGCTGCTCGAGGCGGCGAGCGACCACCCGCGCATCCTGACGGACCCGCCGCCGGTCTCGCGGCTGATGAACTTCGAGGACTACGGGATGGAGCTCGAGGTCCGCTTCTGGATCGTCGACCCCGCGAACGGCGTGAACAACGTGCGCTCGGACGTGAACCGGAAGATCCTCAGGCTGTTCCGCGCCAACCGGATCAAGATCCCGGTCGCGCAGCGCGAACTCAGGATGCTCGGTCCCGCGCCGGACGTCGATTTCGACACGCAGGGCCCGATCGAGCTGTCGCGCCCGGGCGAGGATTGAAGGGGGTCGGCACGCGATGCGCACGCCGGTGACGGACTCCGCGCGGATCGAGACGCTCGACGTGCTCCGCGGCTTCGCGGTGCTCGGCATCCTGATGGTCAACGCCGCGTTCTTCGCGTGGCCGTGGCAGTCGGTCGCGAATCCGACCAACGCACCGTTCCCGCTCGAGGACGCGCTCGACCGCGCGACGTGGTTCGTCGCGCACGTGTTCTTCGAGAACAAGTTCGTGGCGCTGTTCTCGATGCTGTTCGGCGCGAGCCTGCTGCTGCTCGGCGGCGAGCGCGCGGACGCGGAGGGCTCGCGCCTGCTCCGCCGGCGGCTCGGCTGGCTCGCCGCATTCGGCCTCGCGCACGGCGTGCTGATCTGGTTCGGCGACATCCTGCTGGTCTACGCGCTCACCGGCCTGCTCGCGATGCGCTGCCGCTCGTGGTCGGTGCGGCGGCTGCTCGTCGTCGGCGTGCTGCTGGCGGTGGTCGCGGGCGTCGGCCTGCGCGGCCTGGTCGCGACGGTCGCGTTCGCGCCGCCCGACGCTCAGGCGGAACTCGCCGCGGAGATCTGGTCGCCGCCGCCGGGCACGATCGAGGCGACGATCGCCGCGATGCAGGGCGGCCTGGTCGCCGCGACGCGCCAGAACGTGTCGGACTGGGCCGAGTACGTGATCGCCAGCGTGCCGCTGTTCTACCTCTGGTACACGCTGGGGCTGATGCTGGTCGGCATGGCGCTGTTCCGGCACGGCTTCCTGCAGGGGCGGGCCGCGCGCGGCACCTACCTCGGGTGGATCGCTGCGGGTGTCGCGTCGCTGGCCGCCATCGCCGCCCAGGCGGGCGTGATGCTCGCGGCCGGTTTCCCGTTCCCCGCCGCCGCGGGCAGCGGCCAGTTCGCACAGGCGTTCCTGAGCCCGGTGGTCACGCTGGCGTACGTCTCGGGCCTCGTGCTGCTGTGGCGGAGCGGCGTGGCGCGGGCGTTGCTGCAGCGGCTGGCCGCGGTGGGGCGCATGGCGTTCACCAACTACATCGCGCAGTCCGTGGTCATGACGACGGTGTTCTGGAGCGGCCGCGGCCTCGGGCTCTACGGCGAGGTCGACCGCCCGGCCCTGTACGCGCTCGTGCTCGCGGTCTGGACCCTGCAGCTCGCGTGGTCGCCGTGGTGGCTGCGGCGGTACCGGATGGGACCGCTCGAGTGGGCGTGGCGTCGGCTGGTCTACGGCCAGCCGCTGCCGCTGCGGCACGCCGCCGAGCGCTGACGTCGGCCGCGACCGCGGGGCGGCGTGCCTCAGCGCCGGTTCAGCGGTCGGCGCCGGGTGGGTGCACCGCGCTTCGGCGCCGCGGCGCGCGCGGCGAGGCTGCGGAAGTGCTTCGCGCCGAGCGCATCGACGCTGCGCTCGAACTCGCGGTAGGTCGTGACCAGCGCCCGCCCGAACTCGGTCAGCTCGACCCCGCCGCCGCCGGCGCCGCCGACGCTGCTGCGCGTGAGCGGCTCGTCGAACGACGCGTTGGCTTCTTCCAGCAGCAGCCACGCGCGCCGGTAGCTCATGCCGAGGTCGCGCGCCGCGCCGGACAGCGAGCCGCCGCGGTCGACCGCTTCCAGCAGCGCGACCTTGCCGGGTCCGATCGAGCAGGCCGGGCCGAGGTCGATGCGCAGGCGGACGTGGACCGTGGTCATTGCGCGAGGGTAGCCGATGGGCCGACCGGCCGTGGAGGGTCGCGCGCCGTTGCAAGCGGTGCCGCCTGCGGTCACGCTATGTCCACTTGTACATAGCGGGAGCCGCCACCGTGCGCCGTCGCCTGACGATCCGGTCCGCGCCGTTCGCCGTCGCCGCGCTGCTCGCGGCCGTCGCGGCGCCGTCGACCGCCGGGAGCGCCCCGGCGCCCGGCGCCCGGGCATCGGCCGGTTCCCCGCCCGCCGCGGTCGCGCCGCTGACCGTCTATGCCGCCGCGTCGCTGACCAACGTGCTGGACGAGCTCGGCGCCGAGTACCGTCGCGCGACCGGGCGCCCGGTGCGGTTCTCGTACGCCGCGACCTCGGTGCTCGCGAAGCAGCTCGAGGCCGGCGCCCGCGTCGACGTGTTCTTCTCCGCGGACCGCGAGTGGATGGACTGGCTGCAGCAGCGCCGCCTGATCGAGGCGGCCACGCGCGCCGACGTCGTCGGCAACCGGCTCGTGCTGGTCGCGCCGGCCGACAGCCGCGTGCAGCTCGCGATCGCGCCGGGCTTCGCGATCGGCCGCGCGCTCGGCGACGGCCGCCTCGCGACCGCCGACCCGGACACCGTGCCCGCGGGCCGCTACGCGCGGGCGGCACTGACGAAGCTCGGCGTGTGGGCGCAGGTCGAGTCACGGCTGGTGCGCGCCGAGAACGTGCGCGCGGCGCTCGCGTTCGTCGGTCGCGGCGAGGTGCCGCTCGGGATCGTGTACGCGACCGACGCGAAGATCGATCCGAAGGTGCGCATCGTCGGGACGTTTCCGCCCGATTCGCACCCGCCGGTCACGTATCCCGCGGCGGTGGTCGCCGGCGCGCAGCCGGGTGCCGCGGATTTCCTGCGGTTCCTGCGGGGCGCCGGCGCGCAGGCGGTGTTCGCGCGGCATGGATTCCTGCCGACGACGGTTCGCTAGAGGGAATCCAGGAAGACGAGTAGCGCGGCGCGATCGTCGGCTGCCGCGTGCAGGAAGCGGTGACGGCTGAGCGCCGCCTCGCCGCCGTGCCAGAGGATCGCTTCCTCGACGCTTCGGGCCCGGCCGTCGTGCAGGAACGTGCGCGGGCGGTCGCTGCGCGCGAGCCCGAGTCCCCACAGCGGGGCGGTGCGCCATTCCGTCGCCGTCGCATCGCCCTCGCCGACGGGCGCGGCCAGCCCGGGTCCGAGGTCGTGCAGCAGCAGGTCGGTGTAGGCCGGCACAACGCGGTTCGCTAGCCACGGTGCGTCCTCCACGGCGCCGGTCGCGAGCTGCGGCACGTGGCAGCCGGCGCAGCGATACTCGTGGAACAGGCGCTCGCCGCGCGCCACGGCAGCCGACGCCGGCCGTGCCGGCGTCTCACCGGCCGCGCGGCGACCCGCCGCGTCCGGCAGACGCGTGCTCCGCTGGAACGCGACCAGCGCGTGCACGAGCTCGTCGTCGATCTCGGGCGCGGCGTCCTCGGGCGGCCGGCGCCATCGCGAGGCCACGCCCATTTCGATCGCGAGTGCGACGGTGGTCTGGTCCAGCAGCGTCGCGTGGGCTGCCTTCCATCCGAAGCGGCCTACGCCGTACCGGCCAGCGATCGTACGGACGCGGTGCACCCGTCCGCTGATCCCGTCGCCGTCGCGGTCGTGCGGATCGGCGAGCGCCGCCAGCGTGGCGTCCGGCACCGCCTCGAGCAGGCCGAGGCCCACCAGCGGATTCGCCATCCGCAGTCCCGCGGCGTGCAGGCGTCCGAGCGCGGGGTCCGCGTCGCGGAGTTCGAGCTCCGGCCGGCGCAGCGAGTATGGGCGCCGGTCCGCATAGCCGCCGATCGTCTCGATCCAGCGCACGATCGCGCGCGCGTCCGACCCGCCGACTACGGACTCCACGCGCAGCGGCCGGTTCGTCGCGACGCCGCCGGGAGACGACAGCGCCGCGTGCACGACGCCCTGCGTCGGCGCGGAGCCGTCGCGCGGCGGATCGCCGCGGCCGGCGCCGTTGTGGCAGGCGTCGCAGGACGGCGCGTTGAAGCGAGGCCCCAGACCGGCCCGGCGTCGTGGCGCCTCCGGTCCGGCTTCGAACGGCGTGTTGAACACCGCGCGTCCGAGCCGGAACACCGGATGCTGCGCCGTCGGAAGCTCGGGAGCGGACTGCAGCAGCGCGCCGCGCGACGAGGGCGGCGTCGCAGGGGGTGCGACGATGCTCGATGCGGGCGGTGACGCAGCGGGGCCGGCGACCGCCGCGGCGGAGGCGACCACCGCTGCGCCGGAGGCGACTACCGCTGCCACTGTGGCGCGAGCCGCGCCCATGGCCGCGATCGACGTGGCCGACGCGACGACCCGCGAGGCGAGGACGGCGCGCCTTACGGCACCGGCGTGACGGCGAGTCGCACCTCGGCGTCCGTGCCGCCGCTCAGCTGGATCAGCATCGTCTCGCCGGCCGGGAGCGTGTACTCGACGCTCTTGCGGAACCGCGGGCAGGCCGAGCGCCCCTGGAAGCGGTTCGACTCGACGACGACGTCCGCCCGCACGACGTCGATCCATGCGCCGTCGTCGATCGTCACGCGCCAGAGTCCTGCCGTCGGCACCACGACCGCGACGAGGCCCGCACGCGCGCCGTCCCGCAGTCGCTCCTTGCCGGGGGGCGCGGCGAACGTCACGCGCTCCTGCGGCGCGAGGCTGAGTGCGTAGAGCCGATTCGGCTCGACGCGCGGCGCGCCCCGAGGCTCCACCGCGGCGGCCAGCGGTTGGCCAGGTGCGGCGAACAGCTCGATCTCGCGCTCCAGGTTCCACGTGAATTCGCCGCAGCCGGCCGGCACGCTCGTCGGTTCCGCCGCGAGCGCGCGGTCGTGCGGCACCGCAAGCGCCACCGGCAGTCCGGCCGCGAACAGCGTGGCCGCGAGCAGCAGCGCGGGCGAGAGTCCCTGCTCGCGCGGCCGTCCGTGCAGACGCGTTGCTGCGGCCGCCGAAGCGGGGTCGATGCGATCGCTCATCGGAGGTCTCCTCGCACGACGAGCGCATACGAGCGCCCCTCGCGCGGATAGCCGAGGTCCAGTGCGTAGAGCCGATCCGCGAGGTTCCGGCCGACCACCTCTATGCGCCAGCCGTGCAGCGCGCGCCAGGCCACGCGCAGGTCGCACGTCGCGAAACCGCCGACCGGCTCGCCGCCGGCGGCGGCGACGTCGGAGGTCCGCCGCCGCGTGTTCAACGTGACCGAGGGCACGACCTCGAGCGATTCCAGTGGCCGCCACTCCGCCCACGCGAACGCGGCGTGCCGCGGCACGCCGAACAGGATCCGCCGGGGCGTCGAGCGCGACTCGCGTTCGAGGTAGGTGTAGCTGAAGCCCGCCTGCAGCCGCTCGACGACCGTGGCCGCGAGCGACCACTCGAAGCCGGTGTACCGCGCGGCGCCGACGTTGCGGTTCTGCGTGACACCGGGCGACACCATGACCGGCTGGATCAGGTCTTCGAGCCGGCTCGTGAACGCTGCCGCGTCGCTGCGCCACCGGGCCGTGCGCCACGCATGGCCGACCTCGATCGTCGTCGCGCGCTCCAGCGCGAGCTCCGGGTTCGGGATCGCCGACCCGAGCCGATAGGAGTAGCGCTCGAACTGCGAGGGGAAGCGGCCGCGCCGCGCGACGCTCGCGCGCAGCTCGCCGAGTGCGTCGAGGTCCAGCGCCAGCTGCGCCTGCAGGTTGGTTGTCGCGGCATCGTCGAGCGTCAACTCCGCGCCGGCGCGGTTCGAGTCCTGCGCGCGCCGCGCATCGCGAGCGTCGCGGCTGGCGGCGACCGCCGCCTCGAACGCACCGGCGAACGGCAAGCGGTACTCCGCACCGACCGACCACGTGCGGTCCTCGAAGCGGAGGCGCGGCGGATTCCGGCCGGGAAGGGACTGGATGTCGTCGTGGTAGTCGTCGCGCAGGTGCGCCGCGGCGGTCGCGGTGCCCGGCCCGAGCCGCGCCTCCAGGACGACACTGCCACCCAGCGCGTAGTCGTCGTAGCGGCTGCGGAACGCGCGGGGTGTGGCCTGGGTCGAGTAGCCGGGACCGTCGTAGGAAAACAGCTCGTTTTCGAAAGCGTCCCAGTACAGCCGCGTGCGCAGCGACATGCCGTCCGCGAGCGGCGTCTGCCCGAGCAGGTAGACGCCGCGCTTGCTCCACGTGGGCCAGTCGAAATAGTTGAAGCGCTGGTTCGTGTCCGGCGGGCCGGCGTAGGGCGGCACGCCCTTCTCCGCGCGCTGCTCGTAGGCCGCCAGCGCGTACTCGCCGCCGCCCTGCGTCTCGACGCCGAGCTTCAGGCTCAGGCGACGATCGCTCGACGCCGAGCGCAGGCGGGCGCCGGCCGGCTGCAGGTTGCCGGTGAGCGGCACGAGCACCGGTGCCCCGGCCGGGCGAAAGTCGTCGGGCAGCCGCCACTCGTCGCGATCGACGTACGAAGCACCGAGCTGCGCGTACCACGCACCGCGCCGCGCGCCGAGGTTGAACGCGGCGCGCCAGCCCTCGTCACCGGCGTCGCTGGCCGACAGCGCGGCCTGGAAGTCGGCTTCGAACGGCTCGACCGGTCGGCGAGTGACGAGGTTGATCGCGCCCCCGAGCGTGCCCGGACCGTAGGCGACCGGCACGTAGCCCTTCGCGACCTCGACCGCCGCGAGGTCGAACAGCGTGAAGCGATCGAGATCGGCGGGCTCGCCGTCCCACGACACGTAGAACGGCACGCCATCGACCAGGAACGGCGTCTGCAGCCCGTCGAAGCCGCGCAGGAACACGCGCGCTTCGTTGCGCGGGCTGCCTCGCGAGCCGGCCGTCGGCACCAGCCCCGGCACCGTCGCGAGCGCGTCGGTGAGGCGCTGGTGGTCGAAGCGTTCGAACTCGGGGGCGCCGACCACGGCGATGCCCGGCGCCGAAGTGCCGAGGCGGGTGCCGGTGATGGTGACGCTGCCGAGGAGCACCACCTCGTCGGCGGAAGGCTCGCGCGCGAGCGCGGGAGTCGACGCTGAGTTCAGCGCGAGCGCGAGCGCGATCGCGACGCCCGCAGTGGCCCGCGAGGCCCACGGTCCGCGGACATCAGGCGAGGGGTCCGAGTGCTCTTCCACCGCAGCGTCTCCCGGCTTCGCTATATCTCATCGGATACAGCGAACTCCGTCGGCGCCACCGCGTCGCCGCCGGGGAAGTCTCGGGGCGGGCGCGAGCGTCGCCGAGGTTCGGGATTCCGTGCCGCGGCGGGAGCCGGGCCCGCAGTCCGGCAGCCGCGAGCTTCAGCCCCCCACCGCCGCCGCGCCGCTGGCTCGACCACGTGCCGGGCGACAGGCGCGTCAGGTTCACGCCGAACTGGCCGAGGCCCGCGGCATCGCCGAGCCGGAGGCGGAAACGGCCGCGGCACGGCACGTCGAACGGCGCGGGGTAGCGCGAGCCCGTGACGGTGGGGGCGGCGGCGACGTCGATCTTCCTCGCCATGGCGATGCGGTCTCCGGAAGAGGGGTGGGAGCGAGACTGGCCCTGCGACGGCGACCCGCGGAAGCCGTGCCGTACGCGGCGGGCAATCGTCAGCGACTGAAGCGCTGGCTCAGCACCACCGACGTCACCGTCGACTTCACGCCCGGCGTCTCGCGCACCGCGTCGAGCGAGGCATCCAGCGCCTCGGTGGACTCCGCCGCGAGCACCGCGATCAGGTCGTAGCTGCCGCTGACGCTGTACAGCGAGGTCGTGGCCGGGATCGTCGCGAGCTTGCGCTCGACCGCCGCCTGGCGCGCCGGGTCCACCGCGATCATCACGTGGGCGCGCACCTGCCGGTTCTGCGCGCTGGCGGCGATGCGCACCGTGTAGCCGAGGATCGTGCCGTCCCGCTCGAGGCGCTGGAGTCGATCCTGGACGGTCGAGCGGGCGACACCGAGCCGCCGCGCCAGCACTGCGGTGGGCAGGCGGGCGTCCTGCTTCAGCAGGTCGATCAGCTCGGCGTCGAGGTCGCGCGCGGCGGGGCGGGGGCGTGGGGACACGACGATCTCCAGGCGTTCCGGTCGGCGGGCCAGGTTCGGTCAGTCTGCCGTCCAAAAGCTAGCACGATGCCGGAGCCAGCGGTCGAATCCGGCACTGTGATCCTTCACTTCGACGGCCCGGGTCGTCACCCTAGGAGCATTCGCAGGGAAACCGGAGCGACCTCCATGAAGCAGATCCTCGTCGTGGGTGCGGGCCACATCGGCACGCTGGTCGCGGAACTGCTCGCGCATACGGGCGACTACCGGGTGACGGTCGCGGATGCGAACGCGCAGGCGCTCGCGGCCCTGCAGGGCCGCCACGGCATCGACACGCTGCAGGTGTCCGCGACCTATCCGGCGGCGCTCCGCGCCGCGATGCGCGGGCGCTACGCCGTGATCAGCGCCGCGCCGTACTCGGTCACCGGCGCGATCGCCGAGGCCGCGCACGCGAGCGGCGTGCACTACCTGGACCTCACTGAGGACGTCGCCACCACGCGGCTCGTGAAGGAGCTGGCGAAGACGGCGACGCACGCGCTGATTCCCCAGTGCGGCCTCGCGCCGGGCTTCATCTCGATCGTCGGCATGGAGCTGGCGCGCCGTTTCGAGCAGCTCGACACGCTGCGGATGCGCGTCGGCGCGCTGCCGCAGTTCCCGTCGAACGCACTCGGCTACAACCTGACGTGGAGCACCGCGGGCGTCATCAACGAGTACATCCGCCCGTGCGAGGCGATCGTGCAGGGCAAGCTCTCCGAGACGCCGGCGCTCGAGGAGCTCGAGCACTTCGCGCTCGACGGCGTGCAGTACGAGGCTTTCAACACGAGCGGCGGACTCGGTACGCTCTGCGAGACCCTGGCGGGCTCCGTCCGCAACCTGAACTACCGTACGACCCGCTACCCGGGCCACCGCGACGTCATGAAGCTGCTGCTGCAGGACCTGCGCCTGTCCGAGCGCCCGGAGGTGCTGGCCGACGTGCTCGAGAAGGCGATCCCGGAGACGCACCAGGACGTGGTCGTGATCTTCGTGACCGCGACCGGCACGCGCCGCGGCCGCGTCTGGCAGGAGTCCTACGCGCGCAGCGTGTACCCGCAGGTGCACGCGGGCCGCGAGTGGACCGCGATCCAGACCACGACCGCCTCCGCCGTCTGCGCGGTGCTCGACCTGCTGGCCGCGGGCCGGCTGCCGCAGCAGGGCCTCGTGAAGCAGGAGGACATCCGCCTCGACGAGTTCCTCGCCAACCGCTTCGGCCGCGCGTACGACGTGCCGGCCGCGCACGCGAGCCCGCAGGCGCCGTCGCGGTCGCGGGCCGCCTGATGGCGGTGGCGCCGCAACTCCCCGCCGGTACCCTCGCCGCGCACGGCGTCGAGCCGGCCGCGCCGCCGCGCGCCGCCGACGCGATCGCCGAGCGGCTGCGCGCACACGGCGTGCGCCACGTCTACGCGGTTGCGGGCGAGAGCTATCTCGACCTGCTCGACGCGCTGCACGGTGACGTCGGGCCGGACGTCGTCACCTGCCGCCACGAGGCGGCCGCGACCAACATGGCCGAGGCGACCGCGAAGCTGACGGGCCGCCCCGGCGTCGCGCTGGTCACGCGCGGGCCGGGATTGGCACACGCGAGCATCGGCGTGCACACCGCGCAGCAGGATGCGACGCCGCTGGTGCTGTTCGTCGGCGAGATCGCGCGCGAGGATCGCTTCCGCGGCGCGTTCCAGGAAGTGGACCTCGGGCAGGTCTTCGGCGAACTCGCGAAGGGGTGGCTCAGGATCGACGACGCGAACCGCGCACCGGAGCTGGTCGATCGCGCCTTCCAGCTGGCGACGAGCGGCCGGCCCGGACCTGTCGTGGTCGGCCTGCCCGAGGACGTGCTCGCGGAACCCTGCCGAGCACCGCTCGTGGCGCCGGCCGCCGCGCCGGTGGCGGGCGTCGACGCGCGCGCGGTCGATGCGATCGTCGAGCGACTCGCCGCGGCGGAGCGCCCGCTGCTCTGGGTCGGCGGCAGCCTCTGGACGCCGGAGGGCGTCGACGCACTGGTGCGCCTGGCCGAACGCTGGCAGCTGCCGGTCGGCACCACGTTTCGCCGCAAGGACCACTTTCCGAACCACCACTCGCTGTACGCGGGCGAGCTCGGCTTCGGCACGAGCCCGGCGCTGCAGCAGCGCGTGCGCGATGCCGACCTGCTGCTCGCGCTCGGCGCGCCGCTCGGCGACGTCGAGACCGGCGGCTACCGCTGGCTCGACCGCGCGACCGCGCGCGCGAGGCTGGTCCACGTGCACCGCGATGCGGGCACGCTGTCGGCGGTGTGGCCCGCGAGCCTCGCGGTGCACGCGCCGCCGGAAGCGGTGGCGGTCGCGCTGGCCGGGCGCGCGCCGTCCGTCGCGCCGCGTTGGCTCGACTGGACCCGCGCGGCGCGCGCGGCCCAGGCCGCGTTCGTCGCACCGGTGGCGACCGTCGGGCGCGTGAACCTCTCGGAGTGCTGGCGCGAGTTGCGCCGGCAGCTGCCCGCCGACGCGATCGTCACGAACGGCGCCGGCAACTACGCCGCTTGGCTGCACCGCTTCTACGAGCACCGCGCGTTCCGCACGCAGCTCGCGCCCGGCAGCGGCGCGATGGGCTACGCGGTGCCCGCCGCGATCGCGGCAAAGCTTGCGCACCCCGAGCGCGAGGTGGTGTGCGTCGCCGGCGACGGCTGCTTCCTGATGTCGTCGCAGGAACTCGCGACCGCCGCGCAGCGGCGAACGAAGCTCGTGTTCGTCGTCGTCGACAACGGTGCGTACGGCACGATCCGGATGCACCAGCAGGCGCGCTACCCGGGCCGGGTGGTCGCCACGGACCTGCAGAACCCGGACTTCGTCGCCTACGCGCACGCGTTCGGTCTGCCGGCCTGGCGCGTCACCGCGACGGCCGAGTTCGGCCCGGCACTCGAGGCCGCGCGCGCGCACGACGGCCCGAGCCTGCTGCACCTGGTCACCGACGTCGAGGACATCTCGCCGGGCCGGCGCCTGAGCGAGCTCGGCCGCTGAGGAATCCACGATGAACGCCGCCGTCCGCCTTCCCGCGTTCCCGCTCGCCCTCGGCCTGCCGGCCGAGGGCGATCTCGAGAGCCGCTCGCCGATCGACGGCCGGGCGCTCGGCGCGGTGCGCGTCGCCTCGCGCGCCGAGTACGACGCGACGGTGGAGCGCGCGGTCCGCGCATTCGCCGCCTGGCGCGCGGTGCCGGCGCCGCGCCGCGGCGAACTCGTCCGCCGCTTCGGCAACGCGGTGCGCGTGCACAAGGACGCGCTCGCGGATCTGATCACGCTCGAGGCCGGCAAGATCCGCTCCGAGGCGCTCGGCGAGGTGCAGGAAGTCGTCGACATCTGCGACTTCGCGGTCGGCCTGTCGCGCCAGTTGCACGGGCTGACGATCGTCTCGGAGCGGCCGCGTCACCACATGCTGGAGCGCTGGCACCCGCTCGGCCCCGTCGGCGTGATCACCGCGTTCAACTTCCCGATGGCGGTGTGGGCCTGGAACTCGGCGCTCGCGCTGGTCTGCGGCGACCCGGTGATCTGGAAGCCCTCCGAGAAGACGCCGCTGACCGCGCTCGCGCTGCACCGCGTGTTCGAAGAGGTGGCGCGCGAGTTCCCCGAGGCGCCGGAGGGGCTGTCGGCACTCGTGCAGGGCGGTCGCGAGGTCGGCGAGTGGCTGGCCGCCGACGCGCGCCTGCCGCTGATCAGCGCGACCGGCAGCACGCGGATGGGCCGCGAGGTCGCGACGAAGGTCGCCGCGCGCTTCGGCCGTTCGCTGCTCGAGCTCGGCGGGAACAATGCGATGATCGTCGCACCCACGGCAGACGAAGACCTCGCGGTGCGCGCGATCACGTTCGCGGCCGCGGGCACCGCGGGCCAGCGCTGCACCACGCTGCGCCGGCTGTACCTGCACGGTTCGAAGCGCGAGCGCGTGCTCGGCCGCCTGAAGCGCGCCTATGCGAGCCTCGAGGTCGGCAGCCCGCTCGATCCCGCCACGCTGGTCGGCCCGCTCGTCGATCGCGCCGCGTACGAGGCGATGCAGCAGGCGCTCGAGTCCGCGCGCGCCGCGGGCGGGCGGGTCACCGGTGGCGAGCGCGTGACGGTGCCCGGCTGCGAGCAGGGCTTCTACGTGCGGCCCGCGATCGTCGAGCTCGACGCGCCGATCGAGTGCTCGCAGCACGAGACCTTCGCGCCGATCCTCTACGTGTTTCCGTACGAGACGATCGAGGCTGCGATCGCCGGCAACAACGGCGTCGCGCAGGGCTTGTCGTCGAGCCTGATCACGCAGGACCTCGGCGAGGCCGAAC
Source organism: Steroidobacteraceae bacterium (assembly GCA_027531255.1). Taxonomy (GTDB): domain Bacteria; phylum Pseudomonadota; class Gammaproteobacteria; order Steroidobacterales; family Steroidobacteraceae; genus JAPZRU01. The sequence goes on from JAPZRU010000007.1 coordinate 426,463, forward strand.
TGTTCCTGTCCGGAGAGGGCAGCGACTGCGGCATCGCCAACGTCAACATCGGCCCGAGCGGTGCGGAGATCGGCGGCGCGTTCGGCGGCGAGAAGGAGACCGGCGGTGGCCGCGAGTCCGGCTCGGACGCCTGGAAGGCCTACATGCGCCGGCAGACGCAGACCGTGAACTACTCGAGCAGCCTGCCGCTCGCGCAGGGCGTGAAGTTCGACGTCGACGGCTGAGGCGCCCCGCGGCACGCTGCGGCTTCCGGAGGGAGGTCGCGTGGTGCACGCCGGGGACGAGCGGAACGGCAGGCGGACGACGGACCCGAGCGGCGCCGCCTCCGCGGGGTCGATGGCGCCCGCGCGCCCGGCGCGACTCGCCTCGCGGCGGCGCGGGCCCCTCGCGCTCGCGATCGTCGTGCTGGCTGCGCTGCTCGCGGCCGGCTGCGCCGGCGAGTCCGCCGATCCCGATGCCGAGATCCGCGCGCTGATCGATGCCGGCGAGCTCGCGGCCGAGGCGCGCGATCTCGACGCGATCATGGCGCTCGTCTCGGGCGAGTACGCGGACGCCGACGGCCGCACGCGGCGCGACCTGTCGCTGTACGTGCGCGGGCTGCTGGCGCTGCACCCGAGGCTCGAGCTGTTCGTCGGCGTCGAGTCCGTGGAGCTGCAGGGACCCGAGCACGCCCGCGCCGTGATCAGAGTGGCATCGGTCGGCCAGCGGAGCGCGGCGGGCGGGGGTCTCGCCGCCGCCGACCGCCGCGTCGAGCTCGGCCTGCGCCGCGACGGCGGCGAGTGGCGGGTGGTCGCGGCGCGCTGGTCCGCTCGCGGGCCCTGAGGTAGAACGGCCCCGGGACCCGCGCCGGGTCCGGCCACCGCGGGGATCCGCCATGCGCTACTGGCTCGGAACCTGCCTGTTCGCGATCGCCGCGTTCCTGCTGTGGCGCGCACACGCGCATCGCTCGTCCGTGCTCGCGCTCGCGCCGCGCGCGGCGCTGCTCGAGCGGCGCGAGCGCGCCGCGGAGCCCGCCCGCGCCGCAGCCTGAGGGTCCCGCCGGACGCACCGGCCGCGCTCACGCGGCCTCGTCGCGGCCGTCCGCGACGAAGTCCCGTGGCATCCCCGACGTCGCTGTCATGCAGCCCCGATGGACCAGGTATGCTGCATCGCAGCAGGACTGCTGCACCGCAGCATTGACCTGTTTCGGCCCGCCTGTATAGTCCGCGTGCACGCTTCGAGTGCGTTTCCGCACTCCGGGCCTGCAGGCCGATGGGGCCCGCTCGGGCACCCGGCGCACGCCGGCGCGGGGCCGGCTGAGGAGCGGGGATGATCGACCGGAACGACGCGGGCCTCGAGGCAGGCCTGCTTGCGGATGCCCACGGCGCTGCGACTGCGACGCTGCCGACGAGCGCGGCTGCGCTCGCGAACGGCGGCCACGACCCGCAAGGTCTCTACCACCCCGCCTACGAGAAGGACTCCTGCGGCTTCGGCCTGATCGCGAACCTCGACGACCAGCCGAGCCACTGGATCGTCCAGACCGCGATCGCCTCGCTGAACCGCCTGACCCACCGTGGCGCGATCGCCGCCGACGGCAAGACCGGCGACGGCTGCGGCCTGCTGCTCAAGAAGCCGGTGAAGTTCCTGCGCGCGGCCGCCGAGTCTGCCGCGATCCCGCTCGGCGACCGCTTCGCCGCGGGCATCGCGTTCCTCTCGCGCTTCGACGACGCGGCGGACCGCGCGAAGACCGCGCTCGAGGCGCAGCTGAAGCGCGAAGGCCTGGCGGTCGCCGGCTGGCGCGTCGTGCCGACCGACCCCGAGGCGTGCGGCTCCGAGGCGCTGCGCACTCTGCCGCGGATCGAGATGGTGTTCGTGAACGCGCCGTGGGACGTGGACGAGGCCACGTTCAACCGCAAGCTGTTCCTCGCGCGCCGGCGCACCGAGAAGGCGCTCGAGCAGAAGGACCCGTACTTCTACATGCCGTCGCTCTCCGCCACCACGCTCGTCTACAAGGGCATGGTGATGCCGGAGTTCCTGACGCAGTTCTACCCGGACCTGCGTGACGAGCGGATGGAAGCCAGCGTCGCGATCTTCCACCAGCGGTTCTCGACCAACACGCTGCCGCAGTGGCGGCTCGCGCACCCGTACCGCTTCCTCGCGCACAACGGCGAGATCAACACCATCGAGGGCAACCGCCGCTGGGCGCTCGCGCGCGGGCCGCTGTTCCGCTCGCCGGTGCTGCCCGACCTCGCCGACATCCAGCCGCTCGTCTCGATGCACGGCTCGGATTCGCAGTCGCTCGACAACATGCTCGAGCTGCTGCTGATGGGCGGCCTCGACGTGCTGCACGCGATGCGCCTGCTGATCCCGCCGGCTTGGCAGACGGTGGACACGCTCGACCCGGACCTGCGGGCGTTCCACGAGTACTACGCGACGCACATGGAGCCGTGGGACGGCCCGGCCGGCATCGTGCTGACGGACGGGCGCTACGCCGCGTGCACGCTCGACCGCAACGGGCTTCGCCCCGCGCGCTGGGTGCTCACGAAGGACCGGCATCTCACGATCGCGTCCGAGATCGGCGTCTGGGACTACCGGACGGAGGACGTGGTCCGCAAGGGCAAGATGGGCCCGGGCGAGATGCTGGCGCTCGACCTGCAGACCGGCGACCTGCTCGACTCGAAGCGGATCGACGGGATGCTGAAGTCGCGCCACCCGTACAAGGCGTGGCTGAAGAAGGGCGTGCGCTACCTCGAGAGCGACCTGATCGACGCGCGCCTCGCCGCCGAGCCGTTCGACACGGACACGCTCGCGCTCTACCAGAAGATGTTCAACATCACCGCGGAGGAGCGCGACGAGATCATCCGCGTGCTCGCCGAGGACGAGAGCGAGGCGGTGGGCTCGATGGGCGACGACACGCCGATGCCGGTGATGTCGAGCAGGATCCGCTCGCTGTACGACTACTTCCGGCAGCAGTTCGCGCAGGTGACGAACCCGCCGATCGACCCGCTGCGCGAGTCGATCGTGATGTCGCTGCAGACGCAGATCGGGCCCGAGTCCAACGTGTTCGTGCCCTCGCCCGAGAGCGCGCGCCAGATCGTGCTGAACTCGCCGATCCTGTCGCAGCGCAAGCTGCGGCAGATCATGGGCATGAAGGACTTCGGCATCACGAGCGAGTTCATCGACCTGCAGTACCCGGTCGAGGAGTCGCTCGAGGCCGCGCTCGACCGCATCTGCGACCAGGCCGAGAGCGCGGCGCGCGCGGGACGCGTCGTGCTGCTGCTCTCGGACCGCTACCTCGTCAAGGCCAAGGTGCCGATCCACGCGCTGCTCGCCACCGGCGCCGTGCACCACCGGCTCGTGAACACCGGGCTGCGGTGCAAGTGCAACATCCTCGTCGAGACCGGCACCGCGCGCGATCCCCACCACTTCGCGTGCCTGCTCGGCTACGGCGCGACCGCCGTGTACCCGTACATGGCGTACCAGACGCTGTTCGACCTGATGCGCAAGGGCGCGGTGAAGATGGACGCGGAGACGCGCGCCGAGCTCGGCCGCAGCTACCGCCGGGCCATCCGCAAGGGCCTGTTCAAGATCATGTCGAAGATGGGCATCTCGACGATCGCGAGCTACCGCAGCGCGCAGCTGTTCGAGATCGTGGGCCTGCACGAGAAGGTCGTCGACAAGTGCTTCGAGGGCACCGTCTCGCGCATCCAGGGTGCGGACTTCGACGACCTCGAGGGCGACCAGCGCGCGCTGGCCGAGCGCGCGTGGGATCCGCTGGCGGGCGTCGAGCAGGGCGGGCTGCTCAAGTACGTGCACGGCGGCGAGTACCACATGTACAACCCGGACGTGGTCGCGACGCTGCAGGCGGCCGTGATGTCCGGCTCGTACGACACGTACCGGCAGTTCGCGAGCCTCGTGAACGACCGGCCCGCGTCGTGCCTGCGCGACCTGTTCGCGCTGGTGCCGAAGCAGCCGATCCCGCTCGACGAGGTCGAGCCGGTCGAGGCGATCCTGAAGCGCTTCGACAGCGCCGGCATGTCGCTCGGCGCGCTGTCGCCCGAGGCGCACGAGGCGCTCGCGATCGCGATGAACCGTCTCGGCGCGCGCTCGAACTCGGGCGAGGGCGGCGAGGATCCCTCGCGCTACCACAACGAGAAGAACTCGAAGATCAAGCAGGTGGCCTCGGGCCGCTTCGGCGTGACGCCGGAGTACCTGATCAACGCCGAGGTGCTGCAGATCAAGGTCGCGCAGGGCGCGAAGCCCGGCGAGGGCGGCCAGCTGCCGGGCCACAAGGTCAACGAGATGATCGCGAAGCTGCGCTTCGCGCGGCCGGGCGTGGGCCTGATCTCCCCGCCGCCGCACCACGACATCTACTCGATCGAGGACCTCGCGCAGCTGATCTTCGACCTGAAGCAGGTCAACCCCGAGGCGCTGGTCTCGGTGAAGCTGGTCGCGGAGCCGGGCGTCGGCACGATCGCCGCGGGCGTCGCGAAGGCCTACGCGGACCTGATCACGATCTCGGGCTACGACGGCGGCACCGGCGCGTCCCCGCTGTCGTCGATCAAGTACGCCGGCACGCCGTGGGAGCTGGGCCTCGCCGAGACGCACCAGACGCTGCGCATCAACGACATGCGCCACCGCGTGCGGCTGCAGACCGACGGCGGCCTCAAGACCGGCCTCGACGTGATCAAGGCCGCGATCATCGGCGCCGAGAGCTTCGGCTTCGGCACCGCGCCGATGGTCGCGCTCGGCTGCAAGTACCTGCGCATCTGCCACCTGAACAACTGCGCGACCGGCGTCGCGACCCAGCACGACGGGCTGCGGAAGAAGTTCTTCGTCGGCCTGCCGGAGATGGTTATCAACTACTTCCGGTTCGTCGCCGAGGAGTGCCGCGAGATCATGGCGATGCTCGGCGTGCGCACGATGGCGGAGCTGATCGGCCGCACCGAGTACCTGAAGATCGTCGAGGGCTCGACGCCGAAGCAGAGGAAGCTCGACCTGTCGCCGATCCTGTCGACCGCGGGCCTCGCGGCGGACAAGCCGCAGTACTGCCTCGACCCGCGCAACGAGCCCTTCGACAAGGGCGAGCTGGCCGAGCGCATGGTGCGCGACATGCTGCCCGCCATCGAGTCGAAGGCGGGCGGCGAGTTCGCGTACTTCGTGCAGAACCGCAACCGCTCGATCGGCGCGCGCGTGTCCGGCGAGATCGCGAAGCGCTACGGCAACTACGGGATGAACGACCGCCCGCTGGTCGTGAACCTGAAGGGCTCGGTCGGCCAGAGCTTCGGCGTGTGGAATGCCGGCGGCCTGCACCTGCACCTCGAGGGCGACGCGAACGACTACGTCGGCAAGGGCATGGCGGCGGGCCGCATCGTGCTGAAGCCGCCCGCGGACGCCGAGTACGAGTCGCAGGACACGCCGATCATGGGCAACACCTGCCTGTACGGCGCGACCGGCGGCGAGCTCTACGCGGCGGGCGTCGCGGGCGAGCGCTTCGCGGTGCGCAACTCCGGCGCGATCGCCGTCGTCGAGGGCGCGGGCGACCACTGCTGCGAGTACATGACCGGCGGCGTGGTCGCCGTGCTCGGCCGCGCCGGCCTCAACTTCGGTGCGGGCTTCACCGGCGGCTTCGCCTACGTGCTCGACCTGGATCGCGACTTCGTCGACCGCTACAACCACGAGCTGGTCGACATCCACCGGATCTCGGTGGAGGGGATGGAGCAGAACCTGCACCACCTGCGCGGCCTGATCGAGACGCACGCGAAGCTGACCGGCAGTCGCTGGGCGCAGACGATCCTGAACGACTTCCGGACCTACCTCGGCAAGTTCTGGCTCGTGAAGCCGAAGGCGGCGGCGATCGACACGCTGATCGAGAACCTGCGGAGGGCTGCGTGATGGCCGACAAGAACCTCCAGTTCTACGACGTCCCGCGCACCGACCCGGCGAAGCTGCCGATCGAGCAGCGGCGCACCGAGTTCCGCGAGATCTACGTGCAGTTCGACCCGAAGGGCGCCTCCGCCCAGGCGGGCCGCTGCCTGTCCTGCGGCAACCCGTTCTGCGAGTGGAAGTGCCCGGTGCACAACTACATCCCGAACTGGCTGAAGCTGATCGAGCAGGGGAAGCTGTTCGAGGCCGCGGAGCTCTCGCACAAGACGAACTCGCTGCCCGAGATGTGCGGCCGCATCTGCCCGCAGGACCGCCTGTGCGAAGGCGCCTGCACGCTGAACGACGGCCACGGCGCGGTGACGATCGGCGCGATCGAGAAGTACATCACCGACGAGGCGCTGAAGCAGGGCTGGAAGCCGGACATGACGCACGTGCGGCCGACGGGCAAGCGAGTCGCGATCGTGGGTGCGGGCCCCGCGGGCCTCGGCGCCGCGGACATCCTCGTGCGCCACGGCGTGAAGCCGGTCGTGTTCGACCGCTATCCGCGGATCGGCGGGCTCCTGACCTTCGGCATCCCGCCGTTCAAGCTCGAGAAGGACGTCGTCGAGAAGCGCCGCGAGATCATGGAGGAGATGGGCGTCGAGTTCCGCCTCGGCGTCGAGGTCGGCCGCGACGTGAGCTTCGACGCGCTGCTCGCCGAGTACGACGCCGTGTTCCTCGGGATGGGCACCTACACCTACGTGAAGGGCAACTTCCCGGGCGAGGACCTGCCCGGCGTGATCGAGGCGCTGCCCTACCTCGTCTCGAACATCAACCGCGAGCTCGGGCTGCCGGAGAGCGTCACCGCGCCGTGCGGCACCGGCGGCGGCTTCGTGTCGATGCAGGACAAGCGCGTGGTCGTGCTCGGCGGCGGCGACACCAGCATGGACTGCAACCGCACCGCGATCCGCCAGGGCGCGGCCAGCGTGACCTGCTCGTATCGGCGCGACGAGGACAACATGCCGGGCTCGCGCCGCGACTACAAGAACTCGAAGGAAGAGGGCGTCAAGTTCCTCTTCAACCGCCAGCCGATCGAGATCGTGGGCAACGGCAAGGTCGAGGGCGTGAAGGTCGTCGAGACGCGCCTCGGCCCGCCGGGCCCGCGCGGGCGTCGGCTTCCCGAGCCGATCCCGGGCACCGAGGAGATCATCCCGGCGGATGCCGTGATCATCGCGTTCGGCTTCCTGCCGAACCCGGCGCCGTGGTTCGAGAAGCACGGCATCCGGCTCCACGCGAACGACCGCGTGCGCGTCACGCAGACCGCGCGCCGGCCGTTCCAGACCACGAACCCGAAGGTCTTCGCCGGCGGCGACATGGTGCGCGGCAGCGACCTGGTCGTGACGGCCGTGTTCGAGGGCCGGGAGGCCGCGCGCGGGATCCTCGACTACCTCGGGGTGGCGTCCGCGTTCACCCCGGGCGCGCAGATCTCGCCGAGCGTGCAGGTGGCCTGAGGTCGCCGACGCGGATTCGCGAGGCCGACCGCGGCGCCGGGGCCGGCGCGAGTGCGCCGGGCCATCGGCGGCACCGGGCCGGTCGGCGGCCCGGCCGGCCTCACCCGCGGATCAGCTCGACGAGCTCGTAGTAGGTCTGCATGTAGCCGCCGACCGCGCCCTTCAGGAACAGGAATTCGCCGTCGGCCGTGCACCAGACGTCGTAGGGCGGGTGTTCCTGCGGCAGCCCCGGGCTCGCGACGAAGCGGAAGTGGAACGCGTCGAACGTGCCGGCCTTGACCGTGCACTTCTCCTCGCCGACGTACTCGACGCCGAGCGCGATCGAGAACAGCATAGGGCCGGTCGCGCCACGGTGGTCCGGCGACGACAGCAGGATCTGCTCGATGCCCTGCACGCCCGCACCCTTCGAGCGGTCGTAGAGCCGCAGGTGCCACGCGTCGCACGCGATCGCGTGGTTCTGGAAGGTCAGCAGCCGACGCTGCAGGTCCATGCGCTGCGAGACGCGGCCCTCGAGCCTGGTGTTCGCCTCGCACTCCGCGTACTGCGGGTGGAAGCGGAACCAGCCGCTGCCCATGAAGCGGTCGCCGACGGTGATGCGGACGAAGCAGTCGGTCGGCAGCCACTGCGGGTCGAGCGAATAGGTGATGTCGCGCATCACGCTCGGGCGGTCGTCGATCTCGCAGTGCGCGATGCACGTGCGGCTGCCGTCCGAGTGGACGTTGATCATGAAGTACTCGCGGCCGCGTTCCTGGAGGTACCGGTCCGGCTTGTGCGAGAGATAGGCGATCGTGCCGCGTACCGACCGGTGGTCGCGCTGCAGGATCGGAAGGCCGGGGGTGCTGGTCGTGCCGCTCGCCATGATCGGGGTCTCCGTGCGCGTCCGTCGCGCGAAACACCGGCAGTATGCCGCGAGGTGCGCGGGCCCGCCTGCTAGAGTGCCGCCCATGAACAAGTGGACCCGTCGTGCCTTCCTGACCGTCGGCGGCCTCGTCGGCGGCGGGCTCGCGCTGGGCGTCGGCGTCGCGGCCTTCGCCCCCAACCGTCTCGGTATCCGGCCGGAACCCGCGCCCGGCGACGCTCCGCAGCCCACTACCTGGGTGCGCATCGCGACCGACGACCGCATCACCGTGCTGGTGCCGCACGCCGAGATGGGGCAGGGCTCGCATACCGCGCTCGCGATGATGGTGGCCGAGGAGCTCGACGCGGACTGGTCGAAGGTGGCCGTCGAGGAGGCGCCGCCGCTCGACGAGTACGCGAACGGCCACATCCTCCGCGGCTTCTTCGCGGACCGGCTCGTGGTGCCCGAGCCACTGGTGCGGGGGCTCGAGTGGGTTGCGTACCAGGGCATGGCGAGCTACGGCATGCAGATCACCGGCGGCAGCATCAGCATCCGCGGCACCGGCTGGTACGGCCTGCGGGTCGCCGGTGCGGCCGCGAAGGAGATGCTGGTCGAGGCGGCCGCTGCGCAGTGGGGCGTCGACCCTGCCGAGTGCACCGCGCGAGCGTCCGTGGTGACGCACGCGGCGTCGGGCCGCAGCGCGAGCTACGGCGCGCTCGCGACCGCGGCGGCCACGCGCTCCCCGCCGATGCATCCGCGCCTGAAGCCGCGCGCCGAGTACGCGATCGTCGGCCGGCCGCAGCCGCGGTTCGACGTGCCGCTGAAGGTGGACGGCCGTGCGCGCTACGCGGTGGACGTGCGGCTGCCGGGGATGCTGCACGCCGCGATCGTCGCCGCGCCCGTGCACGGCGGGCGCCTGCAGGCCGTGGACGCCGCCGCGGCGGAGCGCGTGCCCGGCGTGCAGCGTGTCGTGCGGCTCGAGCGCGCGGTCGCCGTGGTGGCGACCGACGGCTGGACCGCACAGCGCGCGATCGCTCGGCTGCGCCCGACCTTCACCGACGAGGGCCACGGTGGCGTCACCAGCGAAACGCAGTACGCGCAGCAGGCCGCCGCGCTCGACGGCGACGGCGACGGCGACGGCGACGGCGGCGACGAGCGCCGCGCCGAGGGCGACGTCGCGCGCGCGCTGGCCGATGCACGCGGCGGCGGTGGCAGCGTCGTCGAGGCCGAGTACCGCGTGCCGTACCTCGCGCACGCCACGCTCGAGCCGATGAGCGCCACGGTTCGCGTCGCCGACGGCCGCTGCGAGATCTGGACCGGCGTGCAGGACCCGCTGCGCACGCGCGCGCTCGCGGCCGAGCGGCTCGGCCTCGAGCGCGAGCAGGTGATCGTGCACAACTGCCTGCTCGGCGGCGGCTTCGGCCGGCGCCTGCCGAACGAGCACGACTACGTGGACCAGGCGGTGCAGATCGCGCGCGAGCTCGCGCCGGCGCCCGTGCAGCTCGTGTGGTCACGCGAGGAGGACACGCAGCAGGACTACTACCGGCCCGCGGTGCTGGCGCGGCTGCGGGGCGCGGTGGACGCCGGCGGTCGCGCACTCGCGTGGGACGCGCGCTATTCCGACTCGCCGATGGGCAACGGCGCGCTGCCGCCCTACGCCTTCCCCCACCAGCGCGTGCGCATGTACGGCGTGAAGGGTCACCTGCGCACCGGTTACTGGCGTGCGGTGGACCACACCCAGCACGGCTTCTTCGGCGAGTGCTTCGTCGACGAGCTCGCGTACGCCGCAAAGCGCGACCCGTTCGAGTTCCGCCGCGAGCTGCTCGCGAACGCTCCGCGCGCCCGCGCGGTGCTGGAGCGCGTCGCTGCGCTGGCGGGGTGGGGCACGCCGGTACCGGCCGGCCGCGGCCGGGGCATCGCGGTCGTCGAGAGCTACGGTTCCGCCGTCGCGCAGGTGATCGAGGTCGAGGCGCCGGCCGGCGACGCGCCGTTCCGCGTCGTGCACGTCTGGTGCGCGGTGGACTGCGGGCCGGTGATCAACCCGATGACCGCGCACGAGCAGATCGAGGGCGGCATCCTGCACGGGCTCTCGGCCGCGCTCGGCGAGGAGATCACCGTGCGCGAGGGGCGCGTCGAGCAGTCGAACTTCGGCGACTACGAACTGCTGCGGCTGCCGGACGCGCCGCCGGTCACGATCGAGTTCCTGAGCACGGACTCGGCCATAGGCGGGCTGGGCGAACCAGGCCTGCCGCCGGTGGCGCCGGCGCTCGCGAACGCGCTGTACGCGGCGACGGGCAGGCGCGTCCGGCGCCTGCCGCTGCGCAAGTACTGGGCCTGAGCGGCGGGTTCCGGGCGACGCCCCGTCTCAGTCCCGCGGCCGCGGCGCCTCGAGCAGTTCGACGAGGTTTCCGTCCGGATCGAAGGCGTGGAAGACGCGGCCCTCCAGCGGGCGCCCCTGCGCATCCGTGCGCCGCGAGCGGTACACCTGCGGCGGCGCGACCAGCTTCGCGCCGGCGGCGGCGAGCTTCGCGTGCACCGCGAGCGCATCGGCCACGTCGAGCACCAGCACGGCGTCGCCACGCCCGAGGCGGTCGCGCGGCGGGCGGACCTCGGCCGGCGCCGGTGCGTCGAACGCGAGGAGCCCGAGCTTACCGCCGCCCGCGGCGCTGCCGAGGATCAGCAGGCGCGAGCGCGTGGACGGCGCGTTCAGCGGGAAGTTCGTCGCGGCCGGGTCGCGCGCGCCGCCCATCTCCATCTCGACCGTGAAGCCGAGCAGCGCGTAGAACGCCAGCGCGCGCTCGACGTCCGTCACGATCAGCGTCGTGCGCGCGAGCGTTGCCGGGGCGGGTTCGGACGCGTGCACCGTATCCGTCATCGCGAGCAGGCTCCCGAGCAGCAGCGACGCCGCGAGTCGACGCCTAGAACGCGTTGATGCCGGTGAGCTCGCGGCCGATCGTCAGCTGGTGCACGGTCTCCGTGCCCTCGTAGGTGATCACGCTCTCGAGGTTCAGCATGTGGCGGATCGGCACGTACTCGGCGCTGATGCCGCTGCCGCCGAGCA
>JAPZRU010000027.1 GCA_027531255.1 Steroidobacteraceae bacterium
GACCGCGATTCGCCTGCTCGGCGACATCGCGGGGGTTAGGCCGACCGCGATTCGCCTGCTCGGCGACATCGCGGGGTAGTTGGCCGACCGCGATCCGCCTGCTCGGCGACATCGCGGGGTAGTTGGCCGACCGCGATTCGCCTGCTCGGCGACATCGCGGGGTGGGACGCCCACTGCGATTCGCCTGCCCGGCGAATGGTGGCGGCGAGGGAAGCAGGTTTCGGCGGAGTGGTAGTTCAGCTGGTTAGAATACCGGCCTGTCACGCCGGGGGTCGCGGGTTCGAGTCCCGTCCACTCCGCCATCTACACCGGGGCACGGTGCTTCCCTGAAGCGCCGCAACCCCTGGAACGGGAGCCGGTCCGACGCGGTCGAACGCCGCGGGGCAGGCGACCGCGAACGACGGCCGCGGCGACCCCGCGGCCGTTTTCACATCCGGGGCAAGAACGATGCTGCAGTGGATCAACGATCGCATGAAGGTCATCGGCTGGATCTTCATCCTGCCGCTCGCCCTCGTGTTCGCCGTCTGGGGCGTGCACGGCATCGTCGACTTCACGAGCGCGCAGGAGCGCGCGCTCAGCGTCAACGGCGAGCAGGTCGACGTCCAGCGCCTGCGCCAGGTCTACCAGGAGCAGGTCGCCGAACTGCACCGCTCGTTCCCGGACGAGATCCCGGCCGAACTGACGACCGAGCTCAAGCAGTCGATCGCGGACCAGTTCGTCAACGCGACTCTGCTCGACCAGATGGCGGCCGAGCGCCGCTACGTCGTCAGCGATCAGCAGGTCGTCGATTCGATCCGCAACCTGCAGGCCTTCCAGGTCAACGGCCAGTTCAACCACGACTCCTACGTCGCGCTGCTGCGCCAGCAGGGCATCGAGCCGGCGGAGTTCGAGGCCCAGCAGCGCCAGGCGCTGCGGGCGCGCCAGTTCGAGGCCGGCCTCGCGCTGTCCTCGTTCGCCACGCCCAGGGAACTCGCCCGCGCCGTGGCGCTGCGCAACGAGCAGCGCGAGATCGCGTGGGCGGTGGTGCCGGCCGCGCGGTTCCTCGGCACCACGAACCCGACCGAGGCGCAGCTGCAGGCCTGGTACGAGAAGAACCAGGACCAGTACCGCACGCCCGAGTCGGTCACGCTGAGCTACGTGCGGCTGCGGCTCGACGACGTGAAGGCCCAGGTGACCGTCGACGAGGCGGGGCTGCGTGCGTTCTACGACAGCGTCAGCGAGCGCTACCAGGCGGCTGAACAGCGCCGGGCACGCCACATCCTGGTCCAGTCGGGCACCGACGACGCGGCCGCGCAGAAGAGGGCGCAGGACCTCTACGCGCAGGCGACGCGGCCGGGCGCCGACTTCGCCGCGCTCGCGCGCGCGAACTCGCAGGACGCGGGCTCCGCGCAGCAGGGTGGCGATCTCGGCTGGGCCGAGAAGAGCTTCTTCGTCGGCCCGTTCGCCGACGCGGTCTGGGCGATGCAGCCGGGCGAGATCCGCGGTCCCGTCAAGACCCAGTTCGGCTGGCACGTGATCAAGCTGGAAGAGATCCAGGCCGGCCACCAGAAGAGCTTCGAGGAGGCCCGCGCCGAGCTCGAGGACGAATACCGCCGCACGGAAGCCGAGCGCGTGTTCGGCGAGCGCCAGGAGAGCCTCGACACGCTCGCGTTCGAGAACACCGGCAGCCTCGAGCCCGTCGCGAAGGCGCTGGGCCTCGCCATCGTCACGGTGCCGAACTTCACGCGTACCGCCGGCGGCGGGGAGTTCACGCAGACGCCCGCGGTCACGCAGGCCGCGTTCTCGGCCGACGTCCTCGCCGGCCAGAACAGCCCCGCGATCGAGCTGGCGCCCGGCGACGTGCTCGTGCTGCGGGCCGCGGACCACAAGCTACCCCAGCCGCAGCCGCTCGACGCGGTGCGCGCGCAGGTCGTGGGGGCGGTGCGCGCCGAACTCGCGGCGGAACAGGCGCGGGCCACCGCCACCCGCCTCGCCGAGCAGCTGAAGGGCGGCACCGCCTGGGACGCGGCGCTGAAGCCGCTCGCGCCGGTTGCGCCGTCGGCGTCGCCGGCGAGCCCGGCCGCGGCGACCGCCGTGCGCTTCCAGCCTGCGAAGTTCTTCGCGCGCAGCGACATGGGCGTGCCGTCCGAGGTGCTGAACCGCGCGTTCCGCGTCGCCCAGCCGGATCCCGCGAAGCCCGCGATCGACGTCGCGCGGCTGATGAACGGCGACTACGCCGCCTTCGCCGTCACGAACGTCAGGAAGGGCGAGGCACCGGCCGAGACCGCGCCGCTCGAGAAGCAGGCGCTGGCCGCGGCCGCGGCGCGGGCAGACGTCTTCGGCTACGTCGCCGCGATGCGCGACGAGGCAGAGATCAACTTCAACCCGGCGGTGTTCGACTGACGAACCGCCGACGTGCCCGGTCGCTTCGTGACGTCAATGCGGGTCAGGCGCCCAGGCCTCGACCCGCAGTCCCCGGATCCGCGCAAACTCCGATCGGTTGCGCGTGACAAGTACGCAGTCGAGTTCCGCGGCATGGGCGGCGATCAGCAGGTCCATCGCGCCGACCGGTTTGCCGGCGCGCTCGAGCGCCGCACGGAACGAGCCATACCGGCGGTCGACGCCGGGCAGCAGTGGCTCCACCGCGATCGTCCCCAGCAGTGCCTCGATGCGTGCGGATAGCGCCTCCGAGCCCTTCTTGGCCGCCCCGAAGCGCATTTCGCAGGCGACGATCACGCTCGTGCAGACCTCGTCCGGTGCGTGGCGCGAAACTCTCTGTGCGACGCGGCTGCGGGGGTCTCGTACGAGTTCCGACAGGACGTTCGTGTCCAGCAGGTAGCGCGCCACGGCGCTGCCTCAGAGCTTCACGGGCTCGGGCGGTGGGTCCGAAATCGATTCCAGCCCCGACTCGAGCGGTTCCCAACTGGCCAGCAGGGCCCCCAGCGACCGTCGCGGTGCCGGCTCGAGGATCAGCCGCGAGCCGTCGCGATGAATGAGCACTTCTTCCCCGGGCAGTTCGAACTCCCGGGGGATCCGGACGGCCTGATTGCGGCCGTTGCGAAAGAGGCGGGCGGAGCGACGGGCCTTCACACCCGGAGGCTACCCCGTAACGCAGGCCTATGCCAAGGCATAGGCCTGCGTTACGGGACCCATTCGCAGGAAATCCGGACCAGGTCCCATCCCGTCGGGTCGGAAATCGCAGGCGATCGAGGAGGGCGCGGCCGGGCCGCGAGTCGCCCACGAGGGCGCCCGCTCGTCACTGCGATCAGGCGCCGGGCGTATCCCCGAACGCCATCCCCACGGTGCTGTAGCCGCCGTCCACGTACAGCACCTCGCCGGTGATGCCGGCCGCGAGTTCCGAGCACAGGAACGCGGCCGCGTTGCCGACGTCCTCCTGCGTCACGTTGCGGCGGATCGGCGCCACCTTCGCGACCTCGCCCAGCATCTTCCGGAAGCCCGGGATGCCCGCGGCCGCGAGCGTCTTGATCGGCCCGGCCGAGATCGCGTTGACGCGGATGCCCTGCGGCCCGAGGTCGTAGGCGAGGAAGCGCACGTTCGCCTCGAGGCTGGCCTTCGCGAGACCCATCACGTTGTAGCTCGGGATCGCCTTGACGGCGCCGAGGTAGGAGAGCGTCAGCAGTGCGCCGGCGCGGCCCTGCATCAGCGGCAGCGCGGCCCGCGCGATCGCGGTCAGGCTGTAGCTCGAGATGTCGTGCGCGATGCGGAAGCCCTCGCGCGACGTCGCGGCGGTGAAGCCGCCGGTCAGCGCTTCGCGCGGCGCGAACGCCACGGAATGCACGACCACGTCGAGGCCGTCCCACGACTCGCGCAGCTTCGCGAAGGCGCCCTCGATGTCCTCGTCCTTCGTGACGTCCATCTCGTACACGAGCGAGGAGCCGAGCCCCGTCGCGAGCTCCGTCACGCGCTCCCTGAAGCGCTCGCCGACGTAGGTGAACGCGAGTTCGGCGCCCTCGCGGCGGAACGCCTCCGCGATGCCGTACGCGATCGAACGGTCGCTGGCGAGCCCCACGATGAGGGCGCGCTTGCCGGCCAGGAATCCCATGGATCTGCCCCTTCCAGTCGTTGTAATACGAATGCGTGCCGCGACGTCGCGTCGCGAGGCGCGCGTCAGCCGCCGACGTCGCGGCGGCCGTCGATCAACACCACGATCCGCTGTCCCGGCCTGATCGCCGCGTCCGACAGCCGGTTCCATTCCTTCAGCTGCGCCACGGACACGGCGAACTGCCGCGAGATCCGGTGCAGCGTGTCGCCGCTGCGGACCACGTAGCTCACGCGGCGCGCCGAGTCCGCCGACTTCGCGGTCCGGGTGCCGGCCTTGCGCGTACCGGCCTCGGCGCCGGAAGTCGACGCGACGCGCGTGCCGCCGCTCGACACCTTCAGCCGCTTGCCGGCCGGCAGCGTCGCCTGCGGCGACAGCCCGTTGAGCGTCGCGAGCTCGCGCACGCCCATGTCGTTCTTCTTCGCGATCGACCACAGCGTGTCGCCGCGCTTCACCACGTACACGCGCGCGCGCTTCTTCGACTGCGCGGCGGCCAGGCTCGCGGGCGACTCGCCCTCGATCACGAGGTTCGCGCGCAGCGGCGCGATCGAGCTGGCCGGCAGCACGATCTCGTCGCCGACGGTGAGCTTCGTGCTCGTGAGGCCGTTCAGCCGCTTGATCGCGGCGGCCGGCACGTCGCGCGCCTTCGCGAGCGAGGTCACCGCGTCGCCGGGCCGCACCACGTGGCGCTCGAGCGGCATGCGCTGCTCGGCGGACAGCCTCGCGATCGCGTCGGCGAACTGCGGCGCGGTCGTGAACGGCACCAGCAGGTGATGCGGGCCGTCGGGGTCGGTCGCCCAGCGGTTGAACGCGGGGTTGAGCGCGTGCAGCTCGTCTTCCGTCACGCCCGCGAGCCTTGCCGCGAGCCGCAGGTCGATCTGCGAGCCGACCTCGACGCGCTGGAAGTAGGGCACGTTCGCGATCGGCGCGAAGCCGAGTTCGAAGGCCTCCGGCTCGCCGACGACCCGCGCCATCGCGATCAGCTTCGGCACGTAGTTCCGCGTTTCTTCCGGCAGGCGCAGGCTCCAGTAGTCGGTCGGCAGCCCGGCCGCGCGGTTGCGCTCGATCGCCCGCGACACGCAGCCCTCGCCGCAGTTGTAGGCCGCGAGCGAGAGCCACCAGTCGCCGCCGAACTGCGCGTTCAGCTTCTCGAGGTAGTCGAGCGCGGCGCGCGTCGAGTCCACGACGTCGCGGCGGCCGTCCTGCCACCAGTTCACGCGCACCTGGTAGAGCGCGGCGGTCGGCGGGATGAACTGCCAGAGACCGGCGGCACGGGCGCGCGAGTAGGCGTAGGGGTTGTAGGCGCTCTCGACGACCGGGAGCATCGCGAGCTCGAGCGGCATGCCGCGTGCCTCGAGTTCACCGACGATGTAGTAGAGGTAGCGCTCGGCGCGCTCGAACACGCGGTCGAGATACTCGGGGCGCGCGGTGTAGAACCGGACCTGCTGGTCGATGCGCGGATGCTCGACCTCCGGCAGGCGGTAGCCCGCGCGGATGCGATCGAACAGGTCCTCGTAGTCGGCGCCGCCGACCTGTTCGGGTGGGTTCGGATCCTCGACCACGGGCGCCGGCAGCCGACCGGCCCCCACGTCGCCGGCCCGCCGCACCGCCGCGCCACCCGCAGTCGTTGCCGCGCCCGCGGCGGCGCTGCGCTTCGACGGCACCATCGGCCAGCCGCCGTCCGCCGAACCGCCGCCCACCGTGGCGCAGCCGGCCAGCACCAGGGCCGCAGTGCCCGCGACCAGCCAGCGAGCGGCGAGCCTCGCGTGCGCCACGACGGCCGCGCGCCTGCGGGCCGGGCTGTCGACCGAGCCCCTCATCGGAATTCGTTCTTCCATTGGCGCACCACCGCGAAGGTGTCCACGTCGTCCGCGAGCGGACGCGCCGCGTGGCGCTCCGCGGCTTCGCGCACGGCGGGCTCGCGCGTGCGCAGGAACGGATTGATGCGGCGCTCGAGCCCGAGCGAGGAGGGTATGGAGGCTTCGTCGCGCGACCGCAGGTCCGCGACGCGGGCCGCGTACGCCGCGAGTTCCGCGTTGCCCGGCTCCACCGCGAGCGCGAACCGCAGGTTCGAGGCGGTGTACTCGTGCGCGCAGTACACGCGGGTGTCCGGCGGCAGCCGGGCGAGACGGTCGAGCGAGGCGAGCATCTGCGCGGGCGTCCCCTCGAACAGGCGGCCGCAGCCGCCGCTGAACAGCGTGTCGCCGCAGAACAGCGCGCCGTGCCCGACGTAGGCGACGTGCCCGGCCGTGTGGCCCGGCACCTCCAGCACGTCGAACGCGAGGCCGAGACCCTCGAGGGTCACGCGGTCCCCGTCGCGGAGCGCCACCGTGCGCCCGGGAATCGACTCCCGGGCCGGACCGTAGACTGGCACAGCCGCCCGTTCCGCGAGGTCCGTCACGCCGCCCACGTGGTCCGCGTGGTGGTGGGTGACGAGAATGCAATCGAGCACCAGGCGCTGCGTCGCCAGCGCCGCCAGCACCGGCCGGGCGTCGCCCGGATCGACGACGGCCACCCGCCCGCGGGCCGACCCGCGACCGTGCGCCAGCCAGAGGTAGTTGTCCGCGAACGCGCGCACCGCGGTGACCTCGAGCGGTGCGTCGGTGCCGGGTGCGGCTGCGACGCCGAGGACGGAGTGGTGCGGTGCAGCCGAGGTTGACATTGCGTGCGATTTAACCCGCAACTGCCTTGGATTGCTAGCTTTTTCCTCTGCGCGAGGCGCACCTTGCGCGGTGGCCGGCGCGACGGCCGAGCGCTATCCTGCAGGCCATGCACCCGTTCCCCGACGCGCTGGACGAGTGGCTGGCCTCGCCCCTCGGCCGGGCGCTGCTCGCGCGCGAGCAGGCGCACGTCCGCGAAGCGCTCGACCGGGTGTTCGGCCAGCAGCTGCTGCAGATCGGCCACTGGGGGCCGCGCGAGGCGTTCCTGCCCCATGCCCGCACGCAGCGACGCGCGCTGGTCGCCGAGCCGGGCGCGGTGGGCGACTTCGTCAGCCACGCCACCTCGCTGGCGGTGCTGCCGAACTCGATCGACGCGGTGCTGCTGCCGCACACGCTCGAGTTCGAGCCGGAGCCGCACGAGGTGCTGCGCGAGGTCGAGCGCGTGCTGGTCGGCGATGGCCATCTCGTCGTGCTCGGCTTCGAGCCGTGGAGCGGGTGGTCGCTGCGGCACTACCTGTCGGACCGTGGGTTCCCACCCGGCCTGCACCATCTGCTGTCGCGCGGCCGCCTGCGCGACTGGCTGCGCCTGCTCGGTTTCGAGGTGCTGGAAGTCCGGCGCTTCCTGCACACGCTGCCGATCGCGCGGCTGCACGGTGGGCGAGTCGAGCACTACTTCGAGCGGGCGGGTCGTGCGCTGGCGGGGCAGTTCGGCAGTGCGTACCTGCTGAAGGCGAGGAAACGCGTCTACACGCTTACGCCGATTCGCCCGGTGCGCCGCCGCACGCGCGTCCTGGTCGGCGCGCTCGAGCCGACCTCGCGGGTGCGGGGGCCGCTGGTGCTGCGCGAGGATCGCGGTCGCTCGCCGAGCGTTTGACGAGCGGATCGCTGCCGGGGTAATTTCGGATCATGACGAACATCCGAATCAACTCCGTTCGCGAGCCGTTCGTCGCCGCCGCGCTGTACACGAAGGCGGCGCAGTTCCTGCGCCGTGCCGACGCGATGGGGCTCGTCGGCGAACCCATCGAGACCCTGGATGCCGGCGCCGTGCAGCAGGTAGTGCGAGCCGTGGCCGAACTCGGCGTCGCGAGGGAGCCGGCGGCGCGGCTCAGCGTCGGCATGCGCGCCGGCGAGTTGCCGGCGGAGGCCCTGTGGGAGCCGTACCTCGATGCGGCGACGCGGGCGCTCGAAGCTTCGCCCCTTCCCGAACGCGAACTGCAGAGGCTCGAAGCCACGCTCGGTGCGGACCTGCTCGCCGACCTGCTCGGGGTGGCGCCGGTCTCGCTTGCGCGCTACCTCGGCGGGCAGCGCCAGACACCCGATGCGGTGGCGGACCGCGCGCACCTGCTCACCGCGCTGGTCGCGGCGCTCGAAGGCACCTACAACGCGTATGGCCTGCGGCGCTGGTTCGAGCGCCCTCGCTCGGTGCTCGACGGCCGCAGCCCCCGCGAAGTGCTCGCGGGCGAGTGGCAGTCGCATCATCCCGCCGCGGTGCAGGTCCGCGCGCTCGCGGAATCCCTCGCGGGTTTCGGCGCCACCTGACGCAACCGCGGCATCACCCGGTGGCCCTCTACCGCGTCGTCGACGCACGCTTCCCGTTCCTGTGGTCGGCCGCCGTCGGCCCGCAACAGCCCGCCGCACGCTGGCACGACGCCGGCGAGGGGCCGGTGCAGTACCTCGCGGATACGCCGGTCGGCGCGTGGGCGGAACTCCTGCGGCACGAGGAAATCCGCGAGCCCGAAGACCTCGCAGGCGTGGTCGCCGTGCTGTGGACCGTGGAGTCGCCGGCCGAGGCTGCCGAGACTGAGGCCGACCCGATCGCGCTGCCGGACCTGCCAACAGCCGTACTCGTGGGCGGTCGCGACACCTACGAAGCCTGCCGCGCGGAAGCGCGGCGACTGCGGGCCCGCGGCATCCGTCGGCTCGTCGCACCGTCGGCCGCGCTGCGGTCCGGTGAGGCCGCCGGCTGGGCCCTCGACGGCGGCGTGCAGGTGCGGTCGTCGCCCCGCGACGGGCGCGTCCACGTAGTCTTCGGCGAACTCGCCGGCGCGATCGGCTGGCGCGCCGCCGAGGGCGGTGTGTCGCGTGAAGTGCTGGCCGCCGTGCGGCACTTCGATGCAGCCGATGCAATCGCGCACGGCAGTCTGCCCTCGAAGCCGGAGGCCCCGAGCCCGTGACGAGCGACGAACGAATGACCAGCGATGAACGCGCCAGCAGCGATGAACGCGCCACCGGCGATGAACGCACGACCAGTGCCGTCGAGACTGCGCGCGCCGGCGCAGCCTCGACCGTTGCGCCCGATGCGCCCCTCACGGCCGTGACGATCTACACCGACGGCGCCTGCCGCGGGAATCCGGGCCCGGGCGGCTGGGGCGCCGTGCTGATCGCGAACGGCCGCGAGAAGGAACTGTTCGGCGGCGAGCCCGCGACCACCAACAACCGGATGGAACTGCTGGCGGCGATCCGCGCGCTCGAGGCGCTATCGCGTCGCTGCAGGGTGGCGCTCTACACGGACTCGCAGTACGTGCGGAACGGCATCCGCGAGTGGCTGCCGAACTGGAAGCGCCGCGGCTGGAAGACCGCCGACAAGAAGCCGGTCAAGAACCAGGACCTGTGGGAGCGGCTCGACGCGCTGCAGGCCGCGCACGAGGTGGAGTGGCACTGGGTGCGGGGCCACGCCGGGCACGACGGGAACGAGCGGGCGGACCAGCTGGCGAACCGGGGGATCGACGGGCTCGGAGCATTGCCGAAGTAGCCCCCGGGCGGCGCCGCGGCCTCCCCAGCTTGCTACACTGTGCTACGCATGCTACGGTCCGCGACATGAACCGCACGGTTTCCCAGCGAGAGCTCCGCAACGACTCCGGGGCGGTTCTCCGGGAGGTGGAGAGCGGCCGCTCGGTGATCATCACCCGCAACGGCACGCCCGTCGCGGAGTTGCGCCCGTTGGGTCCCCGGCGCTTCGTGCCCCGGGAAGCTCTCGCGCAGGCGGCGCGCAGCGCGCCGCGTATCGACGCAGTGCGCTTTCGTGCCGACGTGGACGCCGTGATCGATCAGGGCGTCGATGCCTGAGCCGGCCCGCGGACTGCTCGATACGTCGGTCCTCGTCGACTTCGACCGCGTCGATCCTGCGGCGCTGCCCGAGTCGAGTGCCATCGCTGCCGTGACGCTGGCGGAACTGGCGGCGGGACCGCACGCCACGAACGATCCGGCCGAGCGCGCACGTCGACAGGACCGACTGCAGTGGGCGAGCGCCACGTGGGAGCCGCTGCCCTTCGATGCGGATGCCGCCCGCGCGTACGCGCGCGTGTACGCGGAGATGCGAGCCAGCGGTCGCACCGCTCGTGCGCGACTCGCCGACCTGCTGATCGCCGCGACCGCCTTGGCGCACGAACTGCCGGTGTACACGCGCAACTCCGCGGACTTCGCGCCGCTCGAGCGCCTCGTGTCGGTCGTGTCGGTGAGCGCGACCCGTTCGAGTTGAAGGGTTGCGCGCCGCGAGCCTCAGCCGAGCAGTTCGATCTGCGCGGCGTGGCCGCCGGCCCGGGCGAGCCGGGCGTCGCTCGTGAGCAGCGGGCAGTCCAGCACTTCAGCCAGCGCAACGTAGGTCGCGTCGTAGGCGCTGAAGTTCGCCCGCAGTTCCCAGATTCGCGGCAGCAGCGGCAAGTGGTCGTACCGCGCAATCGAGAACGCGGCGAAGTCCGCCAGCCATCGTTCCGCGCTGGCACCGCCGCCGTTGCGTGCAGCCACACGGCGCAGGGAGTGCACTACCTCGACGTCGATCAGGTGCGGTGCGTGAAGCGTTTCGTCGGCGAGAAGGGTCCGCTCGAACGCGGCGTCTGCCCTCGGCGTCAGGAACAGCATCTCGAGCAGCGCGCTCGCGTCTATGACGATCAACGCCCGTATCGCATCGCCCGGATGATGTCTGCCGGGGACTCCATGAGCGGAAGTGGCCCGCGGGCCTTCAGCCGAGCCACGAGTTCGGTCGGCGTCGGTCGCTCCACCAGTTTGCGCGCTTCGCGGATCAGGTAGTCCGAGAGGGACAGGCCTTCGAGCGCTGCGCGCGCCTTCAGTTGCCGGTGAAGGGCATCGGGTACGTTCCGGAGCTGGATCATCTTGGGCATGTGGGAAACATGCGCGCATGTTGAGTGCATGTCAACGCTCGAAAGGCGCGAGCGAGCCTGCACGATGCTGGCGGTCTCCACGATCTCCTTCGGTTCAGGCCGTCGCCATTCTCCGCCGTCGGGTCGCGATCACCGATGGTCATTGCCGGCGCGATCACCCAGAATTCGCCGCACCCGCACCCGCACCCGCACCCGCACCCAGCCCATGCGCCAGATCATCCTCGACACCGAGACCACCGGCCTCGAGCCCGCGCAGGGCCACCGCGTCATCGAGGTGGGCTGCGTCGAACTGCTGAACCGCCGGCCCACCGGCCGCACGTTCCACCGCTATCTGAACCCCGACCGCGACATCGACGAGGGCGCGCTGCAGGTCCACGGCATCACCCGCGAATTCCTGTCCACGCAGCCGCGCTTCACGGACGTCGCGACGGAGTTCCTCGAGTTCGTCGGCGGCGCGGAACTCGTCATCCACAACGCGGCGTTCGACATGGGCTTCCTCGAAGCGGAGCTGAAGCGCCTGCCGGGCCCGCCGCCGCCGCTCGCGCAGGTCTGCAGCGTGCTCGACACGCTCGCGCTCGCGCGCCAGCTGCACCCCGGCCAGCGCAACGGCCTCGACGCGCTGTGCAAGCGCTACGGCGTCGACAACTCGCACCGCGACCTGCACGGTGCGCTGCTCGACGCGAAGATCCTCTCCGAGGTCTACCTCGCGATGACGGGCGGGCAGGGCGCCCTGACGCTCGGCACGGCCCCGTCCGCCAACGGCGCGAAGGCCACCGGCGCCTCGGGCCGCCGAGTGCGCGAGCCGGTCGAGATACCGATCGTGCGCGCCAGCGCGGCCGAACTCGACGCCCACGAACGCGCGCTCGACGGCATCGCGAAGGCCGCGAAGGGCCGGTGCCTGTTCCGGGAACTGCCGAACGCGTAAGCGCTGCCGGCGCCACCTCGCCCGGCGGCGCGTTCGTCCGCAACTTCCTGGGGGGGGGCGCGCCGCGCTGGTACAAGGCGACGATCGTCGGCTTCCTGGCGCTCCGGGCGCTGGCGCTCGGCCTCGTCACCCCCGACGAGGTCTACTGCGCTGTTGTCCGCGTTCCTCGCGGGCCTCCTGCGCTTGCGCCTGTTCGGCTACGGCCAGCCCCTGCCGCCCACGGTGCGCGAGGTGCTCGAAGACTTCGTCGCGCGCGAAGCGGCCGGTGCGGCCCCCGAGCATCGCCAGGTGCTGATCGTGCAGGGCGTCGTCGCGGTGCTGCTGCTGCTCGGCCTCGCGCTGCACGCCGCGGGGTGGGCCTGATCGGCCTCGCCGTGATCGTCGGCGAGATCCACCACCAGCACCTGTTCGTCCCGGTGGTGCACTGGGTGCTGACCCTCGACGGGCGGTTGCAGGCGCTCGCGGAGGGGCTGATCACGCGGGAGCAGTTCGACCTGCTCGCGGTGGCGGTCAACACCGGCACCAACATCCCGAGCATCGCGACGCCGAACGGGCAGGCGGCGTTCCTTGTTCCTGCTGACGTCCGCCGTGGCGCCGCTGGTGAGGCTGTCGTACGGGAAGATGTGCTGGATGGCGCTGCCGTGCCTCGTGACGACCACTACGACGGGGGCGATTGAGGTCCGGTGGCTGTGAGCCAGCCGGCACCGTGACGGATTGCGCGTCGGCGCCGCCCCGCGCCGGGAAGCTCGGCCGCATGGCATATACTCCCGAGGATCCTCCTGCCACGGTCGCTCCATGCCCACCTCGAAACTCAACCTCCGCAACTGCAAGATCGGCATCGTCGGCCTCGGCTACGTGGGCCTGCCCCTCGCAGTCGAGTTCGGCAAGCGCTTCTCGACGATCGGCTTCGACATCAAGCCGGAGCGGGTGGCGGAACTGCGCGCGGGCAGGGACAGCACCCTCGAGGTCACTCGCGAAGAGCTGCGCGCTGCGGCGCGGCTCGAGTACACCGCGGACCTGAAGGACCTGAAGCGCTGCAAGGTCTACGTCGTGACGGTGCCGACGCCGATCGACGAGTACAAGCGCCCGGACCTGACGCCCCTCGTGAAGGCCAGCGAGACGGTCGGCAAGGTGCTGAAGCGCGGCGACGTGGTGGTCTACGAGTCCACCGTCTACCCGGGCTGCACCGAGGAAGTGTGCGTGCCCGTGCTCGAGAAAGTGTCGGGCCTCGAGTTCAACGAGGATTTCTACTGCGGCTACAGCCCCGAGCGCATCAACCCGGGCGACAAGGAGCACCGGCTGACGACCATCCGCAAGGTCACGGCGGGCTCGACGCCCGAGGTTGCGGACTTCGTAGATTCGCTCTATTCCAGCATCGTGGTTGCCGGTACCCACAAGGCCTCGTCGATCCGCGTCGCGGAGGCCGCGAAGGTCATCGAGAACACGCAGCGCGACGTCAACATCGCGCTGATCAACGAGCTGGCCCTGATCTTCAACCGGCTCGGCATCGACACGCAGGAGGTGCTCGAGGCTGCCGGCACGAAGTGGAATTTCCTGCCGTTCAAGCCGGGCCTCGTCGGCGGCCATTGCATCGGCGTCGATCCCTACTACCTGACGCACAAGGCGCAGGAAATCGGTTACCACCCGGAAATGATCCTCGCCGGGCGCCGCATCAACGACAACATGGCGCTCTACGTCGCGTCCGAGATCCTGAAGCTCATGACGACGAAGCGCATCCACATGAACGGCGCACGCGTGCTCGTGATGGGCATGACCTTCAAGGAGAACTGCCCCGATCTGCGCAACTCGAAGGTCGTGGACGTGATCCGTGAGCTCGAGAAGTTCGGCGCGGACGTGGACGTCTACGACCCGTGGGTCAGCACCGCGGAGGCCGTGCACGAGTACCGCATCCGGCCGATCCGCAAGCTCCAGCCCGGAACCTACGACGCGGTCGTCATGGCCGTCGCGCACAAGGAGTTCCGCGAGCTCGGCGTCCCCGGCATCCGCCGGCTCGCGAAGAAGCAGCACGTGCTGTACGACATCAAGCACGTGTTCAAGCGCTCCGAAGTGGACGGGCGGCTCTAGGCCATGAAAATCCTCGTCACCGGCGCCGCCGGGTTCATCGGCCATCACACCTCCGAGCGCCTGCTGGCGCGCGGCGACGAAGTCGTCGGCCTCGACAACCTGAACGACTACTACGACCCGGCGCTGAAGCTCGCCCGGGTGGAGCGCCTGCAGAAGCACCGGGGCTTCCGCTTCGTGAAGCTGGACCTGGCGGACCGCGCCGGCGTCCCCGAACTCTTCGCCCGCGAGCGCTTCGACCGCGTGGTGCACCTGGGCGCGCAGGCGGGCGTGCGGTATTCGCTCCAGAACCCGCTGGCCTACGTCGACAGCAACGTGGTCGGCACCGCCAACATCCTCGAGGGCTGCCGCCATCATGGCGTGCAGCACCTCGTCTACGCGTCCACGAGTTCCGTCTACGGCGCGAACACGAAGATGCCGTTCTCGGTCCACCACAACGTGGACCATCCGCTGTCCTTCTATGCCGCGACGAAGAAGGCCACGGAGCTGATGGCCCACACGTACTCATACCTGTATGGGCTCCCGACCACCGGCCTGCGCTTCTTCACGGTCTACGGCCCGTGGGGCCGGCCGGACATGGCGCTGTTCCTGTTCACGAAGAACATCCTGGCCGGCAAGCCGATCGACGTCTTCAACCACGGTCACCACCGGCGCGACTTCACCTACGTGGACGACATCGTCAGCGGCATCGTCGGTGCGCTGGACAACGTGGCCACGCCGTCGGCCGAGTGGAGCGGCGATGCGCCGGACCCGGCGACGAGCCGCGCGCCGTACCGCCTCTACAACATCGGCAACAACCGGCCGGTGGAGCTGTTGCGCTACATCGAGCTGCTGGAGCAGTACCTCGGCCGCAAGGCCGAGAAGAACCTGCTGCCGCTGCAGGTGGGCGACGTGCCGGACACCTGGGCGGACATCGACGACCTCGCGCGGGACGTCGGCTATGCGCCGACGACGCCGGTGGAGGAGGGCGTGAAGCGCTTCGTGGACTGGTATCTCGGCCATTACGGCAAGGGCTGACGCGGCCGCGCCCTCGACCACCTGCCGTGAGCCGCCCGTTCCGGCGATAATCCTTCGCGCATCGTCGACCCACCGGCGCGCGCCATCCCCCCCCGGGCGCGCCCCGGCCCCGGAAGCCCGGGTCGGCCTCGAAGGAGTCGCCCTTGTCGTCCGTCCCGCTGACCGCCACCGCCGGCAGCCCCGCACCGCTGCCGTTCGCTTCCCACGACCTCTGGCAGTCGCTGCTGAGTCACCGCGACCGCCTGCGCGGCAGCTCGGTCCGCGCGCTCGCCGCGGCGGATCCCGACCGCTTCGCGCGGCTGTCGGTCGAGGCCGAGGGCCTGCTGCTCGACTACTCCCGCCAGCTGCTCGACGCGCCGGCGCTCGCCGGCCTGCTCGCGCTCGTCGAGGCTTCGTCCGTGCCCACCGCCATCCAGGAGCTGTTCGAAGGCGCCATCGTCAACGGCACCGAGCAGCGCCCCGCGCTGCACGTGGCGCTGCGCGAGCTCGGTGTCGGCCCGGGCACCCAGCCGCTCCGGCTCGGCGACTTCGACGTGCGCGCCGCGGTGCGCACCGAGCGCGCCCGCGCGCGTGCGTTCGCGACCTCGGTCATCTCGGGCAGCCGCAAGGGCGCCACCGGTCAGCGCATCACCGACGTCGTCAACGTCGGCATCGGCGGCTCGGACCTCGGGCCCGTGATGGCGACCGAGGCGCTGAAGTCCTACGCCAACCCGCGCCTGCGCGTGCACTTCGTCTCGAACCTCGACGGCGTGCAGTTCGCCGACACGGTTGCCGAGCTCGAGCCCGCGAAGACGCTGTTCGTGATCTGCTCGAAGACCTTCACGACGCTCGAGACGCTGACGAACGCGCGGCTCGCGCGCCGCTGGATCACCGACAAGCTCGGGCCGAACGCGGTGGCCAAGCACTTCGCGGCCGTGTCCGTGAACCACGCCGCCATGGACGACTTCGGCATCGGCCACGACGTCCGGTTCACGATGTGGGACTGGGTCGGCGGGCGCTACTCCCTGTGGTCCGCGATCGGCCTGGCGGTCGAGCTCGCGATCGGCCCCGAGCGCTTCGAAGAGCTGCTGGCCGGCGGCCACGCGATGGATCGCCACTTCCGCACCGCGCCGCTCGCGCAGAACCTGCCGGTGCTGCTCGGCGTGCTCGGCGTCTGGAACCGCAACCTGCTCGGCTGCGATAGCCACGCGGTCCTGCCGTACGACCAGCGGCTCCATCGCTTCCCCGCGTATCTCCAGCAACTGGAGATGGAGAGCACCGGCAAGCGGGTGCGGCGTGACGGTCGCCCGGTCGAGTGGGACACGGGCCCGGTGATCTGGGGCGAGCCCGGCTCCAACGCGCAGCACTCGTTCTTCCAGCTGCTGCACCAGGGCACGGCCCGCGTGTCGATGGACTTCCTGCTGCCGGCCACGTCGTCGGTCGGCAACCAGGCGAGCCAGGACCTCGCGGCGGCGAACTGCCTCGCGCAGGCCGAGGCGTTCGCGAACGGCTACTCCCTCGAGGAGGCGCGCGCCGAGTTGCACGGCAAGCGTCTGGAGCCCTCGCGGGTCGGCGAGCTCGCGCCCCACAAGGTGCATCCCGGGGACCGCCCGAATTCGATCCTCGCGTTCCAGAAGCTGGACCCCGCGACACTGGGGAAGCTGGTAGCGCTCTACGAGCACAAGGTCTACGTGCAGAGCGTGATCTGGGACATCAACCCGTTCGACCAGTGGGGCGTGGAACTGGGGAAGCGGTTGGCGGATCGTTTCGCGCAGGCTGTGCGCGGAGAGCTGGCGATCGTGGATAATCCCCGGCTCGAAGCGTTGTTCGACCGGCTCGCCGGCTGGCGTAGCCGTTGAGAGCGTCCGCCCGCCCTGCCCCGTACCCTGGAGTGCCTTTGAGCGGATCCATCCTGCCAGACGGCGTGCGCGCCGCACTGGTGCTCGTTTCGGCCCTCGTTCCGGCTGCAGCGGCGCTCGCGCAGGCGCTTCCATACCTGCCGGCCGGCGACGTGCGGCTCCGTCACGAGGTCCAGCTGGCCGTAGACGCCGGCCGGATGCCGCTCGGCAGCACGTGGCCTATCCCGACGCGGGACGTGCCGGAGCAGGAGCGGGACCGCCTCCGCTCGCAGGTGCAACCGGGCAGCGCTCAGGATGCCGGCTGGTTCGCGAACGGCGCGCTCGAGCCGACGATGCTCCGGGGCTACGCCGACACGCCGCGCGAGAACGCCGAAGTCGGCGCGCACGCGGGCTGGGCGGCCGGCGACTACGCGGGCGGCGCGCTCCGCCTCTCTTACGCCGCCGATCCCGAGGACGGCAGGGCGTTCCGGTACGACGATTCGTACCTCGCGTGGCGCTTCGGTAACTGGTGGGCGACGGTCGGTGCGCAGCAGCGCTGGTGGGGCCCTGGTCACGAGGGCAGCTTGATCCTCTCGAGCAATGCGCGCCCGATGCTGCAGGTCTCGCTGGACCGCGCCGAGGCGCGGGCGCCGGAGTGGACGTGGCTGAAGTGGGTCGGTCCCTATCGGTGGACGACATTCATGGGCGCGCTCGAGTCCGATCACAGCGGATTCCCGAATCCGCTGGTCTGGGGCCTGCGCCTGAGCTTCCGGCCGTTCGACGGCGGGCTGGAGGTCGGCCTGTCGCGCACGGCGCAGTGGTGCCGTCCCGGCGTCTGCGACCTCAATGCGTTCGGCAACGTGCTGCTGGCGAACGACAACCGCGGCGAGAGCGTTGCGGACGAGGAGGAGCCGGGCAACCAGCTGGCGGGTGCCGATATCCGGTACCGGCTGCCGATCGAGTTCCCGCTGGCTGCGTACTGGCAGTTCAACGGTGAGAGCATCGACAACGGCAACTACCGGCCCCGGCAGCTGACGCAGCTGATCGGCTTCGAGACCTGGTCGCGGTCGACCGAGACGGGCGGCTCGTGGCGCGCGTTCGTCGAGTATGCGGGCACCGCCTGCGGCGACATCGGGTTCTCGGGCGACGAGACCACATTCGGGTGTGCGTACGAGAACGGCGTCTTCACCGACGGGTACCGGTACCGCGGTCGCGTGATCGGGCACTCGGCCGAACGTGATGCGCGCCTCTACGCTCTTGGCGGCTTGTACGCGGATTCGCACGGGCGCACGTGGGAAATCCGCCTGCGCGGCGGCGAACTGAACCGGGGCGCGACCGCGGCGCTGTCGCCGAGCAACACCATCGCGCCGCTGGCGACGGATCTTTGGAGTGCGGAGGCGCGGTTGACCGGAGCGCTCGCGGGCCTGCGCTACCGGTTCGGAATCGGCATCGACCGGATGGGCGCGGTCGGCTCCTACACCGACGTGAGCGCGCGCGCGTTCGTGTCGATCAGCGCACCCTGGTGACGCGCGTCGCCGTGGCGCGGCACCGCTGAAATTGCGCCGGGCTCGGACGGTCCCTAGAATGCGCGACAGTCGGCGACGGGTCGACGGAGTTCATGTCGCATCTAGGGGTCGTTTCGCCGTGCGACTGAGCCTCGTGAGGGGTGGGCTCGCCACCCTCGGCTGGCTGGCCGTCGCGCTGCTGGTGGGCGGCGTGGCTACCGCCGAACCTTGGCTCGCTCCCGGCGACGTCGGTCTGCGTAGCGACCTGCAACTGCTCGCCGACGAGGGTATCGTCGCGACTCCCCTGACCTCGTGGCCATTGTCGTGGGCCGACATCTCGCGGGACCTCGAGCGGATCCGGGGAGACGTCCTGCGGACGCCGTCACTGGAAGAGGCCTATGTGCGCGTACGCCGCGAGGCGTTTCGGAACACGCGCGTCAACGAGGTCGAGTTCGCGGTCGGAGCGAGCGCCGCCGAGTCCCCCGTGCACGTCCGGGGTTTCGAGGACACTCCGAGGGAAGAGGCGGAGATCGCCGGCACGATCGATTGGACCGGCGCGCGCTTCGCTGCGCGCATCGAGGTTGCCCGCGTGCAGAAACCTGCGGACGACCGGCGTACTCGCCTCGATGGATCTTACGTCGGGGTTGTCGCGGGCAACGTGTTGATCTCCGCCGGCTACGTGGAGAAGTGGTGGGGACCGGGCTGGGCGGGGAGCCTGATACTGTCGAGCAATGCTCGTCCGGTGCCCAGTCTGACGATCGAAAGGAACTACTCCGATCCTTTCGAGTTCGCGGCGCTGCGCTGGCTAGGTCCGTGGCGCGCGAGCTTCCAGGCAGGCCGACTCGAAGGCTCGCGCGACGACCATCCGCGCGCGCACTTCATGGCGCTGCGCTTGACGGCACGCCCACTGCCGCGGCTCGAGATCGGCGTGTCGCGGACTGCGCAGCTGTGCGGCGAAGGACGAGCCTGTACGCTCGGGTCATACTGGGACATGATCGTGGGCAACGACAACGATCAGGCGCTGGGGGAGCAGCCGGGCAATCAGCTTGCCGGCTTCGACTTTCGCTGGTCGCCGTCGCGGCGCGTGCCCGTGGCCGTGTATGGACAGGCGATCGGCGAGGACGAAGCGGGTTTCCTGCCGAGCAAGTATCTCGGGCTCGCCGGGCTGGAGTCCTGGGGGCAGGCCGGCCGCTGGAACTGGCGTGGGTATGCGGAGTACGCGCGCACCAGCTGCGATTTTTCCCGGCGCGAGCCGCTGCCGGGTTGCGCCTACGAGAGCAGCATATTCACCGACGGCTACCGATATCGCGGCCGAGCGATCGGTCATGCGTGGGATCGCGACGGCGAGGGCTGGACGGTCGGCGCGGTCGCGACTCGCGGCGCGTGGAGCGCGCACCTTCGCGCCCATCGCGTGGACCTGAACGCCCTCGACGCCGGAGAAACGCACTCGGTCGCACCCCGACGCGGCACGCTGCGGGGAATCGAGACCGCTGCCTCGCTGGACCTGCACTCGGCCCGCATCCGCGCGGGCATCGGTTACGACGAAACGTCCGGCTCGCGTGTCGCTGTAGACTCCGGGGCGAAAGCCTTTCTCGAACTTCGCGCCTACCTGTGACTCAACCAACCACGCAACTTTCGTTCGGCTCGCGCCTGATCCAGACCGCGACGTCCCTGCTGCTATCGCTGGTCGTCGCGTCGCCGGCACTCGCGCAGTCGCGCTCGCCGTCGCCGCAGGCTGAGATGTTCCGCTCGCTGCCCGCGGATCAGCAGCGCGCGATCGCCCGTGAACTGGGGCGGGGTGTTGCCGGTCAGCCTCGGTCTGGCGCGAGCGAGACGCCGCAGCAGCCCCCGCGCAAGCCGCAGGGCGCGTCACCCGACGGTTCAGGTGCGGACGGCGCGGAGGCGCAGATCGAGTTGGGGCCGCGCCTGCGCGGAGGCGATACCGTGGTGCTCGACATCTGGATCCGAGACCCGGAGGATCAGGACCGCTATTCGGAACTCGCTGCCGAACGCCGCGAGGAGCGACGGCAGGCGACCACGCCCTCGGTCGTGCAGCCGCCCGCAAGTGCCGGCGCTGCGTCGGCCGGCGCGCGACGTACGCCGGAGGAGCGCCGACGCGAGGCCCGCGATCGCGAGCGGCTCTTCGATCTGGAGCGTTCGCCCAGCCAGATCGAGCGGCTCGAGAAGTTTCGCACTCGCGTGCTGGATGCGAACCCGCTTCGGCTCGACGAGACCGGTGCGCTGCGCATACCAGGCATCGCGGAGATCCCGCTGGCCGGCCTGACGGAAGACCAGGCGACCAAGCGGCTGGCGAGCGACCCGGCGTTGCGGGACTTCAGGGTTCTGCTGACGCTGCTGCCGCTGAAGCCACAGGGCCTCGATGCGCTCGAGCGTTTCGGCTACGACCTGTTCTCGTCGCAGGCGTCCACCTTCGCACCGGTCACGGACCTCCCCGTGCCGTCCGACTATCGCGTCGGCCCCGGCGACGTGCTGGAGGTGCAACTGCTCGGCGGCGGCGGCGGATCCTACTCGCTCGAGGTCACCCGGTCCGGTGAAGTGACCATTCCGGATATCGGGCCGGTTGCCGTCGGCGGCATGCGCTTCGAGGACGTCCGCCGGACTATCGAAGCTGCGGTATCGCGGCAGCTGATCGGCATGCAGGCCGTCGTCAGCATGGGCGAGCTGCGCACCATCCAGGTGTTCATCGCCGGCGAGGCCGAGCAGCCGGGCGCGTATACCGTGAGTGCGCTTTCTACGATCACGTCGGCTCTGTTTTCGGCTGGCGGCGTCAAGGAAATCGGGTCGCTGCGCAAGATTCAGCTGCGGCGCGGCGCGGACGTAGTCGCCACGCTGGACATCTACAATCTGCTGCTGCGAGGCGACGCCCGTTCGGACGTGCGGCTGCTGCCGGGCGACGTGATTCTGGTGCCGCCGATCGGCGCGACGGCGAGCGTCGTCGGCGAGGTACACCGTCCGGCGATCTACGAACTCAAGTCCGAGTCCACCGTCGGCGAATTGCTCGCGCTCGCAGGTGGCGCGACGGCCGAAGCCGATCCTCGCACCGCCTCGCTCGAGCGCATCGAGGGCAATCGCGAACGCGTGCTCGTGAACGTGGATCTGGCGTCCAGCGCCGGCCGCGGACAGGCGCTACGCTCGGGCGACATCCTGCGGATCCAGGCCGTGCCGCCCACCGTCGTCAACGCGATCACGGTCACCGGCCATGTGCAGCGGCCGACGATGTTCGCCTACCGGACCGGCATGCGCGTGACGGACGTGATCCCCGGCATCAACGAGCTGCGGCCGAACGCCGACCTGCACTATGTGGCCATCCGTCGGGAGTCGCCCACGGATCGCGCCGTATCCGTCGTTTCGGTCGATCTGGCGGCCGCCTGGAGAGATCCTGCCTCCGATGCGAACCTGCCGCTGCGGCCGCGCGACCAGGTGCTGGTGTTCGATCTCGAGGGCGGTCGCGACCGGGCGCTCCAGCCGTGGCTGGCCGATCTCCGGCGGCAGGCAGTTCGCGGCAGGCCGGCGCAGGTCGTCTCGATCGAGGGGCAGGTCCGTACGCCAGGCGACTACCCGCTGGAACCCGGCATGACGGTCGCGGACCTGATCCGAGCCGGCGGCGGGCTGGGCGAATCGGCATACGGCGGCGAGGCGGAGATCACCCGGTACGAACTGTCAGATGCGGACGGGCGCCGCGGTCGCACGACTACCGTCGACCTCGCGCGCGTCCTTGACGGTGACCCCGCCGCCAACATCGAGCTGCGCCCGTACGACTTCATCGTCGTCAAGAACCTGCCCAACTGGGCCGAGCAGGCAACGGTGACGCTCAAGGGCGAGGTTCGCTTCCCCGGGAGTTACCCGATCGTGCGCGGCGAACGCCTCAGCTCGGTCGTCGCGCGTGCGGGCGGCTTCACTGATATGGCGTTCGTCGAGGGCAGCGTGTTTACGCGCGTGGAGCTGCGGGAGCGCGAGCGCCGCCAGCTGGAGGCGTTCGCGGACCGTCTGCAGCGCGACATCAGCCTGGCCTCGCTCGCCGCGATGCAGCGACCGCAAGGGGGCGGTAGCCAGACGGCGCCGGACGCGCTCCTGATCGGCGAGTCGCTGCTGAACCTGCTGCGGGACTCGCGGCCGGTCGGTCGGCTCGTGATCGACCTCGGAAGCGCTGTGAAGAAGCCACTTGGTCCGCAGGACGTGGTTCTCAAGGACGGCGACGAGATAATGGTGCCCGAGCGGGCTCAGCAGGTAACCGTGCTCGGCGAAGTACAGGTCGGCACTTCTCACATGTACGATCCGCGGATCGGCGCCGAGGAATACGTCGCCATGAGCGGCGGCGCTACGCAGAAGGCGGATCGTAGGCGGACGTTCATCGTTCGCGCGAACGGCAGCGTGGCCTCGGGCCGCAGCGGCTGGTTCAGGCACGCGGACGAAGTCCGCCCCGGCGACACCATCGTCGTCCCGCTCAACGCCGAACGTGTGCCTCCGCTGCCTCTGTGGACCGCAGTCACCACCATCATCTACAACCTCGCCGTCGCAACGGCGGCGGTCAATTCGTTCTAGCCCTATGCCGGAAGGACCGTGGACCCGATGATCAATGCCGAGTGCAGCGACGCGGCACGCTGGAGGCATCGCCCCGCCGCCCGCATCCCGCGCGCGACATGAGCACGCTGCCGGAAGCCGCGGCGGGCGAGCCTACGCCAGGGTCGATGCCCGCCATCTTCGCGCTCGTCCATCGCGCTCGGGTCGGCGTGATGGCGATTTTCGTCGTCGTTCTCGGTGGAGCGCTCGCCTTCGCGTTGACCTGGCCGAAGACCTACCGCGCCCAGGTCGTGATGTCGATCGTGACGCCGGACAGCGGCGGGCTGGGCGGGCTGCTGGGCCAGTTCGGCGGGCTGGCCTCGCTGGCCGGGATTGGCGGGCTGTCGCTGGGCCGTTCGAACACGACCGAGCCGGTCGCCGTGCTGTCCTCGCGCGAGTTCGCCGCGCGGTTCATCCAGGAAAACGACCTGATGCCCGAACTGTTCCCCCGGAAATGGGACGCCGAGGCGAAGCGGTGGAAGAGCGACGACCCGCGGAAGATCCCGACGATCGGCGACGGCGTGAAGAAGTTCACGGGGTCGGTCCGGCGCGTGAACCTCGAGGAGGAGACCGGACTGGTGGTCCTGACGGTCGACTGGCGCGATCGCGAGAAGGCGGCGCGCTGGGCGAACTCGATGGTCGCGCGGGCGAACCGTGAGATGCGCGAGCGCGCCATCGCGGAAGCACAGAAGAGCATCGAGTACCTCAATGCGGAGGCCGCCAAGTCGGACGTGCAGCCGCTGCGCGACGCCATCTACCGCGTGGTCGAGATACAGGTGAAGACCATCATGCTGGCGCGGGTGCGCGAGGACTACGCTTTCCGCGTGATTGATCCGGCGATGGTGCCCGATGCCAACAAGCACTACTGGCCGCGCGGGTCGATCGTGATGGGCGTCGCGCTGCTGGTGGCGTCCCTGCTGGCTACTCTCTGGGTCTGCGGCACGTATCTCCTGGATCGGGTGCGGCAGGGCTATCGGGATTCGGTCGGTCTGCGCAGATGAACGCGGCGCCCGAGGCGGGTCGCGGCCGCAGCGACGCGCTCGCGGTGCTCGTCGCGCAGGTCGGGATGCTGGCGGCCAGCCTGGCAGTGCAGGCGCTGCTTGCCTGGAAGCTGCTGCCGGCGGGGCGGGGCGAATACGCCGTGCTCGCCGCGGTCGGCACGTTGCTTCCCACGCTGTGCGCGATCGGTCTCGATCGCGCGATCCAGTACCAGTTGATGTCGGGCAAGATCCCGCTTTCCGTCGCGCTCGGGTCGCTCGGCCTGCTCGTGCCGGTCGCCGCCGGCGGTGCAATCGTGCTGCTGGTTGCGGCGGGTGCCGCGGGAGTGCCCACCACGCCGCCCGACGACGCCGGCTGGTGGCTCACGGCCGTGCTGCTGATCGTCGGCAGCCTCGCGCACACGGTGGCCCTGCGCCTGCACATCGCCGTGCGCGCGTACCGCCGGTATCTGTACGCCAACCTGCTGCAGTCGCTGGTCAGCGTGGGTGCGTTGCTGCTGGTCTTGGCGGCGTTCGACGGTGGCTTCGTGCTTGCGGCTCTGGCGCTCGCGCTGAGCTACCTGTGCGCGGCGGCGCTCTCCGTCCGCTGGCTGGTCGGGGACGCCGGCGGGTCGTATGGCCTACTGGCGCCGGAGCGCCGCCGCGAGGCGTTCGGTTTCGGCGTGCGCTTCTATCCCACGCTCGTCGGGCACGCGGTGGACTTCAACGCCGGAACGCTGGTCCTCGCCGCCATGGCGACCTCCTCGGAGGTGGGCATCTACGCCGCGCTGTCGGCGCTGATGCTCAAGTTCCTGATCGTGGCGCAGGCGCTGCAGGAGGCACTCCTGCCGCGTGTGGCTGCGGACTCCATCGGCATCCCCGCGATAGTCGCGCAGATGGCACGGCTCGCGGTCGTCGCGACGTTCGTGGCGGTCGCCGTGTTCCTCGCAGCGGGCGAATGGATCGTCGCGCTCCTCCTGTCGCCGGCGTTCGTCGCAGGCGTTTCGGTGGCGTGGTGGCTCGCGCCGGGCATCGTCGCGCACGCCGCGTCGACGGTGCTTATGCCGCACTTCGAAGGCAGGGGAATGCCGGGCGTGGTATCGCTCGCCACCTGGGTCGGCCTCGTCGTCAACGTCGCGAGCCTGCTGGTGCTGTACCCGCGGATGGGTGTCGCGGGCGCGGGCCTCGCGATGACGATCGGCCTGTTTGTGCGCCTGCTGATCCTGCTGTTCAGGTTCCGCAACTCCTCCGGTACCTCGTTCTGCGAGGTCCTCGTGCCGCGCCGCGGCGACGCGGTGCTCGCGTGGACGGCCGTGCAGTCGTTGCTGCGGAAGGCGCGAACCGCATGACGTCGCGGCACGCGCCCGTGGAGCGCCCCTAGATGTGCGGCCTTGCCGGTCTGCTGACTGGCGCCGCCGCGGCCGGGCGCGCCGGCGAACTGCCGCGCATCGCGGTGGCGATGGGCCTCGCGCTCCGCCACCGCGGTCCCGATGCCGGCAACGAGTGGCACGTCGCCGACGAGCCGGTCGCGCTCGCGCACCGGCGGCTGTCGATCCTCGACCTCTCTCCCGCCGGTGCGCAGCCGATGGTCTCGCATTGCGGGCGCTACGTGCTCGCCTACAACGGCGAGATCTTCAACTTCAAAGACGTTCGCGCGGCAGTGGAGGGGGCTCGCGGCCCGGTGCCGTGGCGCGGCCACTCGGACACCGAGATCCTGCTCGAGGCGATCGCAACCTTGGGACTCGAGCGGGCGGTGACTCTCTGCAACGGGATGTTCGCGCTCGCCGTCTGGGACCGCCGCGAACGAGTGCTGTCGCTGGCACGCGATCGTCTCGGAAAGAAGCCTTTGTACTACGGGCTGCTCGGCGGGGACT
Source organism: Steroidobacteraceae bacterium (assembly GCA_027531255.1). GTDB lineage: Bacteria > Pseudomonadota > Gammaproteobacteria > Steroidobacterales > Steroidobacteraceae > JAPZRU01. Next base: position 25,596 of record JAPZRU010000027.1, read on the forward strand.
TCGTGTTCGGGTCGGAAGTCGTGGCACTGCGCGCGCATCCGGGCTGGCGCTTCGAGCCGGACCGCACGGCCCTGGCGTCCTACCTGCGCATGGGATACGTGCCGGAGCCGCTGACCGGTTTCGCAGGGCTGCGGAAGCTCGCATCGGGTTCGATTCTCGTGCTGCGTCCCGCGGACGTTGCGGCGGGGCGAATTCCGTCGCCGTGTCCGTTCTGGCGTGCGGACGAACTCGTGTCCGAACGGGAACCGTCTGATCCGGGCCGCCTCGAGGCCGTGATTGCCGGCGCGGTGGCGGACCGGCTCGTCGCCGACGTCCCGGTCGGGGCGTTCCTGTCCGGAGGCGTGGACTCGACGATCGTCACGGCGCTGATGAAGCGGCTCACCGGCTCCGTACGGACGTTCACGATCGGCTTTGACGACAGCCCGACGAGCGAGTCCCGTCACGCCGCCGCGGTCGCACGGCACCTCGGCACGGATCACGAGGAACTACTGCTGACACCCGAGCAGGCGGCGGACCTCGTGCCCCGCGTGGCTGCCGCATACGATGAGCCGTTCGCCGACTCGTCGTCGATCCCGACCTGGCTCGTCTCGGGGCTTGCCGCCCGTCACGTCAAGGTCGTCCTCGCGGGCGACGGAGCGGACGAGATGTTCGGCGGTTACACGCGCTACGCTGCGAACGCCCGACTCTGGAACTGGCGCTCGCGGATCCCGGCAGCGCTCCGCGCCGCAGCAGGAGCAGTGGCCGCGGGTGCGCTGGCGACGCCGGCCGCTGGCCGCTACGCGAGCGTCGCCGCGGCGCTGGTCGCCCCGGATGCCCGGGAGTTCTACCGCCGTCGCACGTCCTTCTTCCTCGATCCCGCTCGGTTGCTGCCCGGGGTCGTCGAACCCGTGGCGGCGCGACTCGTCAGCGCGGCGTCGCCGGCGGCGATCGAGCGGCAGATGATGTACCTGGACGTGCTCACGTACCTGCCGGACGACATCCTTGCCAAGGTGGATCGCGCCAGCATGGCGCACGGCCTGGAAGTGCGCTCGCCGTTCCTGGACGACCGCGTCGTCGAATTCGCGTGGGGGCTGCCGGACGCCGCGGTCACCGGTGCGGCCGGCGGCAAGCGACTGCTGAAGGACCTGCTGTACCGGCTCGTGCCGCGCGAACTCGTCGACCGGCCGAAGACGGGCTTCGGCTTCCCGATCGAGCACTGGCTCCGCGGGCGCATGCGGCCGTGGGCGGAGGACACCCTGTTCGGTACGGCGGCGCTCGATGCGGCGGGCTGCGACCGCGCCGCCGTGCGGTCGGTCTGGGCGGGACTGTTGGCCGGCAGGATGCGGCTAGCGGGTGGCGTCTGGAACCTGCTGATGCTCGCCGCGTGGCTGCAGCGGAACGCGGAGGTGCCCCGTGGCGACTGAGGCGCCCGGGACCAGTGACGCCGCGGCGGGCGGCGCCGAGCGCGCGGTTCGCGTCGCCACGCGGATCGTGTTCCTGCTGTTCGCCGGCAGCATCGCCGCGGAGTACTCGCTCGTTCTGCCGGGGCTGGGGTCCATCACGCGCATCCTCGGTGCGCTCCTGTTGATGCTGGTTGCGGTCGACGTGCTGGGAGGACGGACGCTGCGACGCCCGCACGTGGCGTTCGCGCTGCTCACCGCGTTCGTGGCGTGGTCGCTTGCCTCGCTGGTCTGGAGCGCCGAGCCCGCGCAGACGCTCGGTCGGGCGACGACCTATGCGCAATTGCTCGTGATGAGTTGGATCGTCTGGGAGTACGTCCGGACGGAACGGGACTTCGCGCTGGTCCTGCAGTTGTTCGTGCTCGGTGCACTGTTCGTCGCCGCCGTCACGATCCGCGAGTTCAACCTGATCAATCTCGCGGGACTCGTGATCACGGACCTGCGCGTCTCGGCGTTCGGCGCGAACCCGAACGAACTCGGCCTGACGATGGCGATCGCCGTCCCGGTCTCGCTGTACCTGGTCCGGCAGGAGCCGCGCGGGCTCGCGCTGCTGATCAATGGCACCTATCTCGTGGTGGGGCCGGTCGCCGTGATCCTGACGGCGTCGCGCAGCGCCGCCGTCGCGCTCGGCATCGCGTTCCTCGCGATGCTCGTGATGCTGCGGGACGCGCGCGCGGGCACGAAGGTCCTCGTCGGCACCAGCCTCGGGGCCGTCGGAGCGATCGGCCTGTCGCTGATCCCGGCATACACCTGGGAGCGCATCGCGTCGATCGGCGCGAAGCTGCAGCGGATGGACTTCAACAATCGCGCGGCGAACTGGCGCGCCGGACTGGAGGCGTTCGCCGAGCAGCCGTTCCTCGGCGTCGGCGCCGGCGCGTTCCAGGGCGCGTCCTCGCACCTGATCATGGTGCCGCGGAGTTCGCACAGCACGTGGCTGGGCGTGCTCGTGGAGACCGGACTGGTCGGCGCCGTCCTGTGGTTCGGCGCGATCGCGATGGCGCTGCTGGGTCTACGGCACGTCACGCCGTCCGTGCGGCGACTCCTGCTGGCAATGATCGTGCCGATGATGGTCGGCATGCTCGTCACGGGCTGGGACCACCGGAAGGTGCCGTGGTTCGTGTTCACGCTGGCGCTCGTCGCCGCGGAACTCGCGCGGCGCGCGGGGGCGCGCGCGGCTCGTGGGGTCCGCGAACCGTGAGCGTGCTCCTGGTGATCGATCACTTCGGCTCCGGTGGCGCGCAACGCCAGCTCGTCGCGCTCGCTGTCGGGCTCGCCAAGCGCGGCCATCACGTCGAGTGCATTTCGTACCACGCGGGCTACGACTTCTTCCGGCCCGCACTGGCGGCCGCCGGCGTGGCCGTCCACGTCGTGCCGAAGCGCGGACGCCTGGGCGCGAACGTCGTCGCGGCGATTCGCCGCAGGCTGGTCGCCGGGCGGTTCCGGGCGATCGTCGCGTTCATGGAGACGCCCAGCGTCTACGCCGAGCTTGCCTCCGCGGGATTGCCGGTGCGCGTGATCGTCTCCGAGCGGGTGGACCCGCTGGGCGCGACGTATACGCCAATGCTGCGAGCGCGCGCGCTGCTGCACCGCAGAGCGGATGCCGTGGTGGCGAATTCCGCGACGTCCCGCGACATCTGGACGGAGCTGTTCCCCGGTCTGGCGTCGCGCTTCTGCGTGATCAGGAACGGCGTCGACCTCGCGCACTTCGCTCCCGCGCCGGCGCCGTCGAGCGACTCGCCGCTGCGACTCGTGGCCGTCGGGACCGTGGTCGAGCGCAAGAACGCGCACGGACTCGCCGAGGCGCTGGCTGTGCTGCGTGCGCGCGGGCTTCCGCTGCCGGTCGTGACGTGGGTGGGCAAGACCGAGCCGGGCCAGGCCACGGCTGCGTATCGCGCACGACTGGATCGGCAGCTGGCAGAGGACGGCCTGGAGCAGCACTGGGTCTGGGCGGGTGAACAGCGCGACGTACGTCCGTACATCGAGGCCGCGCACGCGCTCATCCATCCCTCGTTCCGCGAGGGCCTGTCGAACGCGGTCTGCGAGGCGTTTGCCTGCGCCCGGCCGGCCATCGCGGCGGCCGTGGGCGACACCACGTGGATGCTCGGTGGCGAGCGCCGCGGCACGGGCTTCGACCCTCTCGACGTGCCTTCGATCGCCGATGCGCTGCAGCGGTTCGCGGCGCTCGGTCCGGACGAGCGCCGCGCCCGCGGCGCGGCGGCACGCGCGTTCGCCGAGAAGGAACTGGGCTTCGAGCGTTTCGTCGAGCGCTTCGAGGCGCTGCTGGTCGGTTGCGCTACTCCGCGGCCGGCGCAGGAGGCGGGTTGATGTGTGGCTTCTGCGGGGTCCTCGGTACCGGCCCCGATGACGCGCGCGGCGAGACGGTGGCGCGCATGACGGCGACGCTCGTGCACCGGGGTCCCGACGCCGGCGCGACCTTCGTCGGTCCCGGCATTGCGCTCGGCCATCGCCGTCTCAGCATCCTGGATCTCTCGCCGGCGGGCGCCCAGCCGATGCGTCTCGCGTCCGGCGTGACGATCGCCTACAACGGCGAGGTCTACAACTTCCTCGATCTGCGCCGCGAGCTCGAGATGGCGGGCCGTGTCTTTCGCGGCCACTCCGACACGGAAGTGATCCTCAACGCGTACGACGAGTGGGGGCTCGACGGGCTGCGGCGGCTCGAGGGCATATTCGCGTTCGGGCTCTGGGATCCGCGGCACGAACGCCTCGTCCTGATGCGCGATCGGCTGGGCGTGAAGCCGCTGTTCCACGCACGGTCCACGCACGGCCTCGCGTTCGGCTCGGAGATCAAGGCGGTGCTCGCCGCCGGCGGCGTGGACCGTGCGATCGACCGGCAGTCGTTCCACGAGTACCTGTGGTTCGGGAATGCCTTCGAGGACCGCACGATGTACTCGGCGGTCCGTGCAGTTCCGCCGGGGCACTGGCTGATCGCGGAGCGAGGCGCGGTTCGCGTCGAGGCCTGGTGGCGGATCGAGGATTGGCTGGGCCCGCCGGCAGTCGCGACGTACGACGAGGGCGTGCACGCCGTCCGCGCGGCGGTCGACGCGGCCGTGACGCGGCAGCTGGTCGCGGACGTGCCCGTCGGCATCTTCCTCAGCGGCGGAGTGGACTCGTCGGCGATCGCCGCGACGGCCGCCCGCCACGCGTCGACGCGGCTGTCGAGTTACTCCGTCGGCTTCGATTTCGACCGCGGCGTGAACGAGCTGCCGACCGCGAGGGGACTCGCCGAGTCGCTCGGCTTCGATCACCACGAACTCCACGTCGGCGGCGCGGACCTCCCGGACGTCATTGTTGCGCTCGTACGCGCGCACGACGAGCCGTTCGCCGACGCGGCCAACCTGCCCCTGTTCCTGCTCGCGCGCGGCCTCGAGCGTGCGGTGAAGGTCGTGCTGCAGGGCGACGGAGGCGACGAGATGTTCGCGGGCTACCGCCGTTACGCGGTGCTGCGGCATGCGCGCGCGTGGTCCGCGTGGCCCGCCGCCGCGACCGCGCTGCTGCGCCGGGCCGGCCGCCGCGGCGAGCGCATCGCGCGGATGGCCGCGGCGGTGGGCTCGCGCGAGGCCGCGCAACGCATGGCGCTGCTGCTCACGGTCGAGACGACTTGGGATCCACCGTCCGCGCTGCTGTCCCCGGAAGTTCGCGCCGGTCTGGAGGGGGAGACGGATCCTTTCCTGGCCTATCGCGCGTGTGCCCGGCGCTTCGCCGCCCACGAGCCGGTGCAGCAGATGCTGTTGACCGACATCCATCTGCAGCTGCCGTCGCAGTTCCTCGCCAAGGTGGATCGCGCGACGATGGCGCAGGGACTCGAAGCACGGGTGCCGCTGCTCGACGAGCGCGTCGCGCAGCTGGCCGTCGGGCTGCCTTCCGCGTGGAAGGTGAGCGGCACGGAGAAGAAGCGGGTGCTTCGGGACGCGATGCGCGACAGGGTGCCGGCCCGGATCCTCGATGGGCCCAAGACGGGGTTCGGCGTGCCCTACGAGCACTGGCTGCGAACCTCGCTCCACGGCTTCGCCCGCGACGCGATACTGTCGCCGGCCTTCCTGCAGCGTTTCGGTTTCGACGCTGCGCGCGTCGCCGCCGCGCTCGACGACCACCGCTCGGGGCGCCGGGAACGCGGCTTCATGCTCTGGAAGCTCCTGCAGCTCGCCCTGTGGGCGCGTGAGTGCGCACGGTGAACGACCGGATTCCGGTGATCTTCGTCGGTGCGTTCCGCGACGCTACCGGCGACGGCGGGTTCGGCGGCCAGATGTATGCGTGCCGCAGCCTGGTCGACAGCGGTATCGGTGCATACGTCCGCTGGCTGCCGATCGACTCGACGATGGTGTCGGTTCCGCCGCCGTCGCTGGCCGTCCGCGGGCTCGCGGCCGCGCGCCGGGTGTGGTCGCTGCTCGGCGCGATGCTCCGCGAGCCGCGAGCGCGGGTGCTCGTGTTCGCCGGCGACGGGCCGAGCTTCGTGGAGAAGGGAACGATGATCCTGCTCGCCCGGTGCTTCGGGCGACACGCCGTTCTGTGTCCGCGCTCCGGTATCCTGCTCGACGACCTGCGCCGGTCGGCGTTCTTCCGCCGATTCGTGCCGACGGTGCTGCGCGCGGCCTCCGGCGTGCTGTGCCAGAGCAGTCAGTGGGCGGCGACCTTTCGGGACGTGGCAGCGCTGGATCCCTCGCGCCTGCACGTCGTGCCCAACTGGCTGCGCTGCGACGACTACGCCGCCCTCGCCGCGACGCGAACCCGTGTCCGGTCCGCGCGTACGTTCCTCTACCTCGGCTGGATCGAGGACTTCAAGGGCATCTTCGACCTGATCGACGCCGTAGACGCTCGTCGCGATGCCCTCGCCGAGGCCCGCTTTCTCGTATGCGGCTCCGGTTCCAGGCTCAGCGAGGCCCTGCAGCGCATCCAGCGGCTGGGGCTCGAGTCTCGCTTCGAGTTCCGCGGGTGGGTGGGCGGCGAAGCGAAGCGTGCAGCGTTGACCGAAGCGGACATGCTGGTGCTACCGTCGCGTCGCGAGGGGATGCCGAACGCGGTGCTCGAAGCGATGGCCAGCGGCATGCCGGTGATCGCCACCGCGGTGGGAGGAGTGCCCGACGTCGTGCGCGACGGCGTGAACGGCCTGGTAGTGCCGCCTGCGGACCCGCCTGCGCTCGGTCGAGCGCTGGTGCGGTGCTTGTCGCCCGACGCGGACGTTGCGAGCTGGGGCCTTGAAGCACTTCGGACGGTCCGGAATAATCACGATGTGGATGCAGCGTGGCCCCGGGTGCTGCGCGCATTGGACATCGAGGCGACCGACCCGCGTGCCTCGGCGAACTGAAGGCCGACCGTCCGCAGGACGCCCCGAGGACCCCTTGCACACTTCTTCGCTTCCCGCCCTGTGCTGTCCGCAGCACGGCCAGCCGCTCGTCGCACGCGGCGCGGAGCTCGAGTGCCCCTCCGGTTGCCGTCATGCGATCCGGGACGGCATTCCGCGATTCGTCGCCAACGACGCTTACGCGTCCGCGTTCGGGTTGCAGTGGCTCCGCTACCAGAAGACCCAGCTCGACTCCTATTCCCGCGTGCCCGTTTCGGCCCGCCGCCTCGAGCGCTGCTTCGGCCCAGCGGCGTGGTCGGCGCTGCGTGGCGCCCGCGTGCTCGAGGCGGGTTGTGGCGCCGGCCGGTTCACCGAGGTGCTGCTCGGGCAGGGCGCGGCGGTCGCGTCGATCGACCTCAGCGAGGCGGTCGTGGCCAACGCGCGCAACTTCCCCGTGGGCGAGCGCCACGTGATCGCGCAGGCTGACATCTTCGCGCTGCCGTTCGCGCCCGGGCAGTTCGATGCCGTGATGTGCATCGGCGTGCTCCAGCACACGCCCTCGCCCGAGCAGGCGATCGCCGCACTGGCCCGCCAGGTCAGGCCGGGCGGCTGGCTCGTGATCGACCACTATGCGTATACGCTGTCCTGGTACACGAAGACGGCGCCGCTGTTCCGCGCGTTCCTGCGGCGCATGAGCCCCGAACGCGGGCTGCGAGCGACGGAGGCGATCGTGGAGGCGTTCCTGCCGATGCACCGCGCCGTGCGGAGTTCGCGCGTCGGCCAGGCGCTCGTGAGTCGCGTCTCGCCGGTCATCTGCTTCTACCAGGCGCTGCCGGAACTGGACGACCGGCTGCAGGAGGAGTGGGCCTTCCTCGACACGCACGACTCTCTGACCGACTGGTACAAGCACTTCCGTACTGCCGGCCAGCTCCGGCGCTGCCTCGTCGAGCTCGGTCTCGACGATATCTGGGCCGAGGACCGCGGCTCGAACGTCGAGGCGCGCGGCCGCCGCCCGTCCAACTGACGCGCGGCTGCCCGTGTGCGGCATCGCTGGATTCGCGGGGACGGGGGACGGCGCGCTGCTGGAGCGCATGGCCGCGTCCCTCGGCCATCGCGGCCCGGACGACACGGGCACGTGGCTCTCGCCCGACCGCCGGGTCGGCTTCGCGCATCGCCGTCTGTCCATCCTCGATCTGTCGCCGCGTGGCCACCAGCCGATGTGGGACGCGGGCGGCCGCGCGGTCGTGTGCTACAACGGCGAGATCTATAACTTCGCCGAGCTGCGCGACGAGCTCGAGGCGCGTAACTGGTCCTTCGACAGCACCTCGGATACGGAGGTGCTGCTGAAGGGCTACCTCGAGTACGGCCCCGGGTTCGTCGAACGCCTGAACGGCATCTTCGCCTTCGCGATCTTCGATCTGCAGCGGCGCGAGCTGTTCCTGGCGCGCGACCATCTGGGGGTCAAGCCGCTGTATCTCGCGGAAGTGCCCGGTGCGGTGCTGTTCGCGAGCGAACTGAAGGCGCTGCTGCTGGATCCGCGCGTGCCTCGCGACCTCGCTCCGACGGCGCTGCTCCGCTACCTCACGTTCCTGTGGTCGCCGGGGACCGCCACGCCGTTGCGCGCGGTGCGACGCGTCGAGCCGGGAACCGCGCTCGTGGTGACCGACGGGCGCATCGCGCGCGAGTGGACGTACTACCGTCCGCGCTTCGGCGGCGTCGCCCCGAGTACGCTCGAGGAATGCGTCGCCGGCGTGGCGGACCGGCTCCGCACCGCCGTGCATCGGCAGATGGTGTCGGACGTGCCGGTCGGCGCGTTCCTGTCGGGCGGACTGGACTCCAGCGCCGTGGTCGCGTTCGCGCGCGAGCGCGCCGGCGAGCGCGGCCTCGACTGCTTCACCATCGCGCCGGACGGGGCTGCGATGACCTCCGACGGGATGGCTGAGGACCTGCCGTACGCGAAGCGCGTCGCGCAGCACCTGGGCGTGCGGCTCCACTCCATTCCCGTGCGCGCCGACGTCGTGCGTCACCTCGGGCGCGTCGTCTATCACCTGGACGAGCCGCAAGCGGATCCCGCCGCGATCAACGTCATGCTGATCGCCGGCCTCGCACGGGAGCACGGCATCAAGGTGCTGCTCTCCGGAGGGGGCGGGGACGACCTGTTCACCGGGTACCGACGCCACTTGGCGTTCGAGGCGGAGAAGTACTGGTCCTGGCTGCCGTCCCCCGTTCGACGCGCTGCCGCTGCGCTGACCGGCGGGTTGCCGGTGTCGGTGCCGCTGCTGCGGCGGATCCGCAAGTCGATGCAATACGCCGGGGCCGCGCCGGACGCGCGCCTCTGCGGCTATTTCCACTGGGCCGCGCCGAGCGTGGCGGCGAGCCTGCTGGTGGCGGCTCCGGATCCGACGCGCGCCGACGAGCCGCTGCTCGCGGCGCTCGCCGCCGCGGATCCCGCAGCTCGCGGCCTCGACCGCATGCTGCTGCTGGAGCAGCGGTTCTTCCTGTCGGATCACAATCTCCTCTACACCGACAAGCTCTCGATGGCGCATGGCGTGGAAGCGCGGGTGCCGTTCCTCGATCTGGACCTGGTGGCCTACGCGAACTCGCTGCCGCCCGCCGTGAAGCAGCGCCACGGGGTCGGCAAGTGGGTTCTGAAGCGCGCGATGGAACCGTACCTTCCGCGCGACGTCATCTATCGGCCGAAGACGGGCTTCGGCGCGCCGCTGCGCCAGTGGGTCCGACGCGATCTCGTGACCACGATCGACGAAGTGCTGTCGCCTGCGGCGCTCGCGCGTCGCGGCGTGTTCGAGCCGCGGAACGCCCGTGCCCTGATCGAGGCCGATCGCGCCGGTGCGATCGACGCCTCGTACACCGTATTCGCCATGCTCGGGATCGAGCTGTGGGCGAGGACCTTCCTCGATCCACCTCAGCCGACGATGCTCGAGGAACTGCCGGGGTTCTCATGAAGCAGGTGCTCCAGGATCTCAAGACGGGCGCGACGCTGGTCGTGGACGCGCCCGCGCCCGTGCCGGGGCCGAACGAGGTGCTGATCGCGACGCGCGCGAGCCTGCTGTCGGCCGGGACCGAGCGGATGCTGCTGGAGTTCGGCCGCTCGGGGCTGATCGACAAGGCGCGCCAGCAGCCCGACAAGGTCCGCCAGGTGCTCGACAAGATCCGCACCGACGGACTGTTCGAGACGCTCGGCGCGGTGCGCGCGAAGCTGGATCAGCCGCTGCCGATGGGCTACTGCAACGCCGGCGTGGTCGTCGCGCGCGGTACGGCCGTCACCGAGTTCGAGGTCGGACAGCGCGTCGTCTCCAACGGCCCGCACGCCGAGCTGGTGCGCGTGTCCCGCAACCTCTGCGCGCGCATCCCGGACGGCGTACCCGACGACGAGGCCTCGTTCACGGTGCTCGGGGCCATCGCGCTGCAGGGCCTGCGGCTCGCGGCGCCGACGCTCGGCGAGACCTTCGTCGTCTCCGGCCTGGGGCTGATCGGCCTGACGGCCGTCCAGCTGCTGCGCGCCAACGGGTGCCGGGTGGTCGGCCTGGATTTCGATCCCGCGCGGCTCGAACTCGCGCGCCGCTTCGGCGCACGCACCGTCGCGCTCGGCGACGGCGTCGATCCCGTGCAGGAAGTGCTGCGCGCCACCGACGGGCGCGGCGCCGACGGCGTGCTGGTCGCGGCATCGACCGCCAGCAGCGACCCGGTGCGCCAGGCGGCGCAGATGTCGCGCAAGCGCGGGCGCATCGTGCTGCTCGGCGTCACCGGGCTCGAACTCTCGCGAGCAGATTTCTACGAGAAGGAACTCACGTTCCAAGTGTCCTGTTCGTACGGGCCGGGTCGCTACGATCCCGCGTACGAGGAGCGCGGGCAGGATTACCCGCTCGGATTCGTGCGGTGGACCCAGCAGCGGAATTTCGCCGCCGTGCTCGACGCCATCGCGGAGCGGCGGCTGGACGTCCGGCCGATGCTGACGCACCGCTTCCCGATCGCCGACGCCGGTGCCGCGTACGATGCGCTGGCGTCCGACCGCAACGCACTGGGGATCGTGCTGGAGTACCCGGCATCCGGGCCCGCGCCACAGGAGCGCAGCGTCGCCGTCGCGTCGCGCCCGATCGACCCCGCGCAGCCGGTGCTCGCGGCGATCGGCGGCGGCAACTACGCCTCCCGGGTGCTGCTGCCGGCGTTCCAGGCGGCGGGCTTCGACCTGCACACGCTGGTCACGACCGGATCCGCCCAGACGGTCCCGACCGCCGGCAAGCTCGGATTCCGGCGCGCCGCGACGGACGTGGCCGAGGCGCTCGGCGAGTCGGCCGTGTCGCTGATCGCGATCGCGACTCGGCACGACACGCACGCGGACCTCGCGATCGCCGCGCTGCGCAGCGGCAAGCACGTGTTCGTCGAGAAGCCGCTCGTCACGACGCGCGAGCAGCTGGCCGCGCTCGAGCGAACGCTGGCGGAACTCGGCCCCGCGGCGCCGTCGCTGACGGTCGGGTTCAACCGCCGCTTCGCGCCGCACGTCCAGCGCGCGCGGACGCTGCTCGCTCGGCGCTCGGGGCCGCGCGCGTTCGTATACACCGTCAACGCCGGCGCGATTCCCGCCGAGCACTGGACGCAGGACCCGCGCAAGGGCGGGGGGAGGCTGGTCGGCGAGGGCTGCCACTTCATCGATCTGCTGCGTTTCCTGGCGGACGCGCCGATCGCGCGCGCCCAGGCGCTCGCGCTCGAGGAGCCTGCGCGCCGCGGGGTGCCGCCCGACACCTTCGGCATCCAGCTCGCGTTCGCCGACGGCTCGCTCGGTACGATCCAGTACTTCGCGAACGGGGCGCGCTCCTTCCCGAAGGAGCGTCTCGAGATCTTCGCGGGCGGCGGCGTGCTCAGGATCGACAACTTCCGCCGCTTCGAGGCGTTCGCCTGGCCGGGTGCGTCGAACGACCGGCTCTGGAGCCAGGACAAGGGCCAGTCGCAGATGGCCGCCGCGCTTCGCGACGCGATCGTCGCGGGCGGCGCGCCGCCGATCCCGCTCGACCAGATCCTGGAAGTGGCGCGCGTGACTCTCGACTGCGCGGAGCAGGTCGGCACGGCATGAAGGCCGCGGTTCCCGTGGAGGCGCCGCTGTTCGAACGCGCGGCGCGATTGTGGCGTACGGCCTGCCACCTTCGCCCGGTCCAGGTGTGGAACCGGGTATCCCGCCGGCTGGTGCATGGCGTGCGTTCCGACGTGTCCGCGGTCGTGCTGGAGCTGCCGCGCGGCCCGTGGGCGACGCCCGTGGCCGCGCCGTCCGTGCTGGTGGCGCCCGGCCGGGTCCGCATCCACGAGGTCGAGCGCGACATCGCCGGCGCCGACGACTGGCTCGCTCCGGACATGGCGGCGCTGTGGCGTTATCACCTGCACTATTTCGACGAGCTCGGCGCACCTGCGGACGCGCGTCGCGTCGAGTGGCAGTCCGCGCTAATGGAGCGCTGGATTCGCGAGAATCCTCCGGGCCGCGCACCCGCATGGGACCCGTACCCTGTTTCGCTGCGCACGGTGAACTGGCTGAAGTGGGCGTTGGCGGGCCACCGGCTGAGTCCGGCGGCGGTGGCGAGCCTCGCGTTGCAGGCGGGCTGGCTCGAGCGGCGGCTGGAGTTTCACCTGCTCGCGAACCACCTGTTCGAGAACGCCAAGGCACTGTGGTTCGCGGGCGCGTGCATGCGCGGCGATGCGGCATCGCGCTGGCTGCGACGCGGGCGCGCGCTCGCGCTCGACGAGTTGCGGGAGCAGGTGCTCGCGGACGGCGGGCACTTCGAGCGCAGCCCCATGTACCACGCCCGGATGCTGGAGAACGTGCTCGACCTGGCGAACGTGGAGCGCGCGTGCGGGCGGGAGCCGCCGGTCGAGCTGCGCGACGCGGCCGCGCGCATGCTGGCCTGGCTGGAGACGATGTCGCATCCGGACGGCGGATTCGCGCTGCTGAACGACGCGGCGGCGGAGCAGGCGCCCGCACTCGCGGAACTGCGCGACTATGCGCGTGCCCTCGGCGTGGCGCTGCCGCCGGTCCCGGGGAGCCGCTGGCTCGCGGACAGCGGCTACGTGCGCCTCGAGGGCGGCCCGTGGGTCGCGATCGCGGACCTCGCTCCGGTCGGTCCCGACTACCAGCCGGGGCACGCGCACGCCGACACGCTGACCTTCGAGGCGTCGCTGCGCGGGCGCCGCCTGGTCGTGGACACCGGCACGTCCACCTACGAGCCGGGCGCCCGGCGCAGCCACGAGCGCAGCACTGCCGCGCACAACGTGCTCGCGGTCCAGGGCGTGAACTCGTCCGAGGTCTGGGCTGGCTTCCGCGTGGGGCGCCGCGCCCGGGTCGTGGAGGCCGAGACGCGACTCGACGGGCCGTCGCCGTGGGCCGCAGGCGCGCACGACGGCTATCTGCAGCAGCGCGTCGCGGGCCTGTGCCGTCGTCGCTGGCAGATCGATTCGGACGTGCTGCGCGTCGAGGATCGGCTCGACGGCGTCGGCGAGGGCAGCGTCGAGTGGCTGCTGCACCTGCACCCCTCGGTGCAGGTGCAGCCCGCCGGACCCGCGCGGTTCCGGCTCGAACGCGACGGTCGCGCGGTGGCCATGTTCACCGGAGACCCGGCGCTATGCTGGTTCGCGCAAGCCTCGACGTATCATCCGCGCTTCGGCGTGTCGGAGCCGAACTGGCGGATCCGGGGCGAGGGGCGGGTCGCGCTGCCGGCCCGTTTCCGCTGCGAGCTCTCCGCAACGAACGATTGAGGCCGGCGTGCACGTACTCTTCCTGACCGAGAACTTCCCGCCCGAGGTGAACGCGTCCGCGACGCGCGTCTACGAACGCGGCGTCTACTGGGTGAACGCCGGCCACGACGTGACGGTCGTGACCTGCTTCCCCAATTTCCCGCAGGGCCGCCTCTATGCGGGCTGGAAGCAGCGGCCGTGGTCCGAGGAGCGCGTCGACGGCATCCGGGTGATCCGCCTGCCGACGTACGTCGCGCGCAACGAGGGCTTCCTGCGTCGCACGCTCGACTTCGTCTCGTTCATGTGCGTCGCGGCGCTCGCGACGCCGCGGCTGCCGCGGCCCGACGTCGTGGTCGCGACCTCGCCCCAGTTCTTCGCCGCGGTCGGCGGCTGGCTGGTCGCGGCGCTGAAGCGGCGGCCGTTCGTGTTCGAGCTCGGCGACCTCTGGCCGGCTTCGATCCGCGCCGTCGGCGCGATGCGCGAGAGCGTGGTGCTGGACTGGCTGGAGAAGCTCGAACTGTTCCTCTACCGCCGCTCGGCCGCGGTCGTCGCGCTGACCCGGCCCTTTAAGGCCGATCTGGTTCGTCGGGGCATCGACCCCGCGAAGATCGCGGTCGTGATGAACGGCGTGGACCTGCCGCGATACTCGCCGCGTCCGAAGGATCCGGGCGTTCTCGCGCGACACGGCCTCGAGGGCAGGTTCGTCGTGGGTTACGTGGGTACGCACGGGCTCGCGCACGATCTCGGCAACGTGCTCGAGGCGGCGGAGCGGCTCCGCGACGTGCCGCAGGCGCGCCTGCTGTTCGTCGGCGACGGCGCGGCGAAGCCGCAGCTGGTGGAGCAGGCGAGAGTGCGCGGGCTCGGGAACGTCGTGTTCGTCGACCCGCAGCCTAAGGAGAGCATGCCGGCCTACTGGAGCGTGTGCGACGTCGCGCTCGTGCACCTGAAGAACGATCCGGTCTTCGCGGAAGTGATCCCGTCGAAGATGTTCGAGGCGATGGCGATGGGCCTGCCGCTGATCATGGTCGCGCCGCCCGGTGAAGCGACCGCCATCGTCCAGCACGACGGATCAGGCTTGGTGGTGCCTGCAGGTGATCCGGAGTCGCTCGCGGCGGCGATCCGTCGACTCGCGGCGGATCCCGCGCTGCGCGGCGCGCTCGCGCAGGCCGCGGAGAGAGCGGCACCGCGCTACACGCGCCGGCGACAGGCCGAGCAGATGATGACCGCGCTGGAGCGCGCCGCCCGTCGCTTGCCGGTGGAGCCATGAGCGGACCCGTACTCGTCACCGGCGCGTCCGGTTTCGTCGGGCGGGCGCTTGTCGAGCGAATGTGCCGCGAGCGGGTCGTCGTGGCGACAAGCCGCGACCGAGCGCAGGTCGCGGCGGATGCGAAGTGGGTGCCGTCCCCCGATTTCGAGCTGGGCACACTCGGGCTACCGCTCGGAGAGGTGGGTGCTGTCGTGCATCTCGCCGCGATTGCCCACGTCCCCGCGGGTGCTTCAGACCGGGCGCGCCGTCGCGTGATGCGCGTGAATGCGGAGGCGCCGGTCGAGTTCGCGCGGCGCGCGGCGGCGGCCGGCGTGCGGCGGTTCGTGTTCCTCAGCAGCGTGAAGGCGCTCGGCGAGCGCTCATCGGCGCCGCTGCGGCCGGACGCGCCGGCGGCGCCGGAGGACCTTTACGGCGAGGCGAAGCTCGCCGCCGAGCGCGGCCTGACGGCGGTGGCGCGAGATACCGGACTGGAGGTGGTGATCGTCCGTGCGCCGTTGGTCTATGGTCCGGGAGTCAAGGCGAACTTCGCGCAGCTGGTGCGTTGGGTGGCCTGCGGGCGTCCGCTTCCCCTTGGCGCCGCCCGGAATCGCCGCAGTCTCGTGAGCGTCTGGAACCTCGTTGATGCGCTCGCTTTGTGCTGCGACTCTCCGGCCGCGGCGGGCGGCGCGTGGCACGTCACCGACGGTCGGTCCCTGTCCACGCGCGAACTGGTGGAGGCGATCGGACGGGCCGCCGGCGTCCGGCCGCGACTGTGGGACGTCCCGCCGTCGCTGGTGCGAGCCGCGCTCGCTCTGTGCGGCCGGGGTGCGATGGCGCGGCGGCTGTTCGACTCGCTCGAACTGGACGACTCGGCCACGCTTGCGCAACTTTCCTGGCGGCCTCCGACCAGCGTGGACGACGCTCTCGCGCGAACCGTGAGATCGCTCGCGTGAGTACGTGGCTCGCGGCGACCGGCGCGTTCCTGGCCACGATCGCGCTGACCGGGCTGGTCCGCCGGTACGCTCTCCATCGCGGCATGCTCGACGTGCCGAACGCGCGGAGTTCGCACACGGTCCCGACACCGCGTGGCGGAGGTGTCGCTATCGTTGCCGTCGCGCTTTTCGCTGCAGCGATGTCGTACGCGCGTGAGGAGTCGGCTGCATTGATTGCGGTTGCTTGGTTCGCGGGAGGGGGTACGATCGCGCTCGTCGGCTACCTCGACGACCGCCGCGGGATCGCACCGGCGCTGCGGTTCCTGGTGCATCTGGCTGCTGGAGTGCTGGTCGTCGTCGCCGTCGGCGGCCTGCCGCGGATTCCTTGGGGTGATGCGACGGTTCATCTCGCCGCGACCGGCTGGGTCATCGGCGTGCTGGCGGTCGTCTGGTCGATCAACCTGTTCAACTTCATGGACGGCATCGACGGCCTCGCTGCGGCCCAGGCCGCGTTCGTCTGCGTCGCCGGGGCCGCGCTTAGCCTGCTGGGGGGCGCGGAGGTCCGACTCACGATGCCCTTGGTCGTGGCCGGCTGTGCGCTCGGATTCCTGTTCTGGAACTGGGCGCCGGCCCGCATCTTCATGGGCGACGCCGGCAGCGGGTTCCTCGGCTTCGCGCTGGCGCTCGTCGCGCTCGACCTGGCACGCGGTGGAGGACCTTCGCTCTGGGTGTGGCTGATACTGCACGGCACTTTCGTGGTCGACGCGACCGTGACGCTGGTCACGAGACTGCGCGACGGCGACCGTGTCTGGGAGGCGCACCGGAAGCACGCCTATCAGCGTCTCGCTCGGGCGTGGCGATCGCACGCGCGAGTGAGCGCTACGTACGCCGCCGTGAACGTCGCGTGGCTGTTGCCGTGGGCGCTGGTCGCGACGCTGCGCCCGGGCAGCGGGGCGTGGGTCGCTGCGGTCGCGCTGACTCCGCTGGTAGTGTCGGCGCTGTGGCTGGGGGCCGGGCGCACCGGCGATATCCGTTGAACGAACTGGAGTGCGTCGAGACGATGGACAAGGCAGGCCAGCAGTACTGGGACCGGCACTGGGAGTCGATCCCGCAGTCCGAGTTCAAGCCGGACGGCGGCCGGCTCAGGGACAGCGGCGACGCGGCGCTCGCTGGGCTGATCAGACGCGCATTCGAGCCGCTGCCGAAGGGAGCGGAGATCGTCGAGGCGGGCGCCGCGGATTCGACGATCCTGCCCTGGATCGTGAGGACGCTCGGTGCATCCGGCACCGGGCTTGACTACTCTGAAGCGGGCTGCGAGCGTTTCCGGCGTCGCCTTGCCGCGTGCAGCGTCCCGGCCGAGGTTGTCTGCTGCGACGTCTTCGCGCCCGGAGACGGGTTGCGCGGGCGGTTCGATGGGGCGCTCTCGATGGGCCTCGTCGAGCACTTCACGGATACGGTCGCCGTCGTGGGCGCGCTGGGCGCCCTGCTGCGGCCCGGGGGCCGACTGCTCACGCTGATTCCCAACATGCGTGGCTCGGTCGGGGCATTGCAACGCGCGGTTGCGCCGTCCGTTTACCGGGTGCATGTGCCGCTCTCGGCGCACGATCTTGCCGCCGCGCACGCGGCCGCCGGCCTCCGGGTCGTCGACAGTGGCTACCTTCAGCCGATGGGGTTCTCGGTCGTGAACTTCAACGAGCCGAGCGCGTCTCGAGTCGGCTACTGGATGCGCCGCTTGGCCGTCGCCGGCCTCGCTCGCATTTCCTGGGCGTCCTGGTGGATCGACCGGCACGCGCGGCTGCCGCGGTCGGTGCTGTTCTCGCCGTGGGCCTACTGTGTTGCGGAACGCCCCGTCGCGAAGTGAGGAAGGGCCGATGAGAATCCATCTCGTGGCGGCCGCCCGGCCGAACTTCATGAAGATCGCGCCGCTGTATCACGCGATCAGGAGGCAGTCCGGCTGGGTGCCGGTGCTCATCCACACTGGACAACACTACGACGCGAACATGTCGGAGGCGTTCTTCCGCGATCTGAGACTGCCGCGTCCCGATCACCACCTTGAGGTCGGCAGCGGCACGCATGCCGAGCAGACGGGTGGCGTGATGATGGCCTACGAGCGCGTGGCGGTCGCGGACCGCCCGACCTGCATTGTTGTGGTCGGCGACGTCAACTCGACGGTCGCATGCGCGTTGGTCGGTGCGAAGGCGCGCATCCCGGTCGTTCACCTCGAGGCGGGCCTGCGAAGCCGCGACCGATCGATGCCGGAGGAAATCAATCGGCTCGCCACCGACGCCATATCGGACGTGCTCTGGACGCCCTCCGGGGATGCCGACGAGAACCTCCTCAACGAGGGCGTTTCGCGCGAGCGCATCGAACTCGTCGGCAACGTAATGATCGACAGCTACGAGATGCTGCGTACCGAGATCGAGCGCGACGCTACGCCCAGCGCGCTCGGCTTGCTTCAAGGGCGCTACGCGGTCGTCACGCTGCATCGTCCGTCCAACGTCGACCGTGCCGAGTCGCTCGGTCAGCTCGTGGAAGAGCTGCAGTGGGCGGCAGCGCGCCTGCCGATCGTGTTCCCGCTGCACCCGCGGACGCGCTCACGCCTGCAGGCGTTCGGCCTGATGGATCGGCTGCGCAGCGCGCCCGGCGTCACGCTCTGCGATCCCCTCGGTTACGTGCAGTTCATGAGCGTGGTGTGTGGTGCGAAGGGAGTGATCACCGACTCGGGCGGCGTGCAGGAGGAAACGACGTATCTCGGCATTCCTTGCCTTACTCTGCGCGACAACACGGAGCGTCCCGTGACTGTAAGCCTCGGCACGAATCGCCTCGTGCGGCTCGATGCATTCCGCGACGCGGTGACCGTACTAGTCTCCGGGGGCTGGCCGGTCGGCACGGTTCCGCCGCTTTGGGATGGGCATACTGCGCAGCGCTGCGTGAACAGCCTGCAACGCAGGTTCGGCGGCTGAGCAGACCGCTGCGGCAGCGGTCCCAAGGTATTCTATTGGCCAAACGCGGCGCTATAATCAGATGTGGCGGCGGTGCGTAGGGCGCCGCTGTCGCCGATTTGCGACGGTTCGTCCCGAGTGGCCGCGGCTGCCGGCGGGGCGCCACGTAATCAGCCGACCAAGACAAACGATGCCACTCCAGCAGACCCACACGACCTCTCGCTGGCGTTCATCGATCCTCGGACTCCCCAGACAGACCAAGCGTCTCGTGATGCTCACCGCCGATGCGGTGGCGATACCGATCGTGATGGCCACGGCGCTGGCGTTGAAGTCGGGCACGTTGCCGCCTGTCGGTCCGACCGGGCTGGCGCTGCTGCTTGCGACCGTGTTCAGCATCCCGCTGTTCGCACGTTTCGGGCTCTACCGTGCCGTGATCCGGTTCCTCGCGCCGCGCGCGACACTCGCGATCGCCGGCGCGGTCACGCTTTCCGTGCTCGCACTCGCGGTCGCCGTCGCGGCTGGCTACCTCGCGGGAGTCCCCTACACGGCCTTGGTGATCTACGGCGCCCTGCTGCTCCTTTACGTGGGCGCGAGCCGCATGTTTCTGCGCTGGGCCCTGCTCGCCGGAGGCGGTACCCGCGTCGTCATCTACGGTGCAGGCGAGGCTGGCGCCGAACTCGCCGCCGCGCTCACCGCATCGCAACAGTTCACTCCGGTGGCGTTCGTCGACGACAATCGCGCGCTGCGCGGCGCGATCATCAGCGGCGTCGCTGTCCACGAGCCGGCGCGTCTGCCGGAACTGCTCGCGGATCTCGGCGTGAGGCGCGTGCTGCTCGCGATGCCGGTGCTGTCGCGTCGCCGCCGCCGCGAGATCCTCGCCCAGCTCGAGCCACTCGGCGTCCACGTGCAGACTATGCCGGGCATCGCCGACCTGGTGGCCGGCAACGCCCGTGTCGACGAAGTGCACGACGTCGACACCGCCGACCTGCTCGGCCGCGATCCGGTGCCCCCGAACCAGCAGCTCCTCGAGACCTGCATCCGGGGCAAGACCGTGATGGTGACAGGCGCCGGCGGCTCCATCGGTTCCGAACTCTGCCGGCAGATCCTGCGGCTCGAACCGCGGCGGCTGTTGCTGCTCGAGATGTCCGAGCTCGCGCTCTACAACGTTGAGCGCGAGCTGCGGGTGATGCTCGACCGCGAAGGCTTGGCAGCCGAACTCGTGGCGCTGCTTGGCAACGCGCACCATAAGTACCGGGTACGCGAGATACTTCAGACCTTCGGCGTCGAGACCGTGTATCACGCAGCCGCGTACAAGCATGTCCCGATCGTCGAGCAGAACATCATCGAAGGACTGCACAACAACGTCATCAGCACGTGGCATGCGGCGGAGGCGGCGCTCGAGTGCAAGGTTGAGACGTTTGTGCTGATCTCCACCGACAAGGCGGTCAATCCGACCAACGTCATGGGGGCGACCAAGCGCTTTGCGGAGATCGTCCTTCAGGGTCTGCAACAGCGGGCCGCTAGTACGCGCTTCTGCATGGTCCGTTTCGGAAACGTTCTGGAGTCGTCTGGTTCAGTCGTTCCGCTGTTTCGGGAGCAGATCAAGCGTGGCGGCCCGATCACGGTTACGCACCCGGACGTCATTCGCTATTTCATGACGATTCCGGAAGCCGCGCAGCTCGTCATTCAGGCGGGCGCGATGGCGAGGGGCGGGGACGTGTTCGTCCTTGACATGGGCAAGCCGATTCGCATCGCCGATCTCGCGCGACGCATGGTGCAGTTGTCCGGCCTGACGGTGCGCGACGAGAACCATCCGGACGGCGACATCGAGATCCGGTTCACGGGACTTCGTCCGGCCGAGAAGCTGTTCGAGGAACTGCTCATCGGCAAGAACGTGACGGGCACGGAGCACCCGATGATCCTGCGCGCGGTCGAGCACGCGCTCAGCTGGGAAGAAGTACAGCGCCTGCTGGAGGACCTGGGCACCGCGATGCGTCGATTCGACTGTCGCGCCGCGAGGGACCTTCTGGAGCGTGCGGTTCATGAGTACAAGCCGAGTCTCGATATCCAGGACCTCGTCTGGGTGCGGAGCGCCCCCCTTGTACCGGTCGGCACGCTGGCCACCGTCGTCGCGCTGGAGTCGAAGGTCGCCGATCTGAGCTCCCGGCGGTCCCGTCATCCGCCTAGCTAGACCACTCCGGGACCGACGGAGTAGCCTGACGGGCGCTCAGCCTGTGGCTCGCGGAGGGTTTCCAGTTCCGCCATGCGCATCACCATCTTCGGCTCCGGCTACGTCGGTCTCGTCACGGGTGCCTGTCTCGCGGACGCCGGCAACCACGTGCTCTGCGTGGACGTCGATCCCCGCAAGATCGACATGCTCAATCGCGGCGAAGTACCCATCCACGAACCTGGCCTCGACGACCTGATCCAGCGCAACGCCGCCAAGGGCAGGCTGAAATTCACGCTGGACGCCGCCGAGGGCGTGCAGCACGGCCTGTTCCAGATGATCGCCGTGGGCACTCCGCCGGACGAAGACGGTTCGGCCGACCTGCGCTACGTGCTGGCCGTCGCGCGAACCATCGCGACGCACATGAGCGAATACAAGGTGGTGATCACGAAGTCGACCGTGCCGGTCGGCACTGCCGACAAGGTGCGCGCCGCCATCGTCGAGACGCTCGCCGGGCGCGGCGTCGACGTCGAGTACGACGTGGTGTCGAACCCGGAGTTCCTGAAGGAGGGCGCCGCGATCGGCGACTTCATGCGCCCCGATCGCGTCATCGTCGGCACCGACAACCCGCGCGTGACCGAGTTGATGCGCGCGCTGTACGAGCCGTTCACGCGCAGCCGCGATCGGCTGATCGCCATGGACATCCGGTCCGCGGAACTCACCAAGTACGCCGCCAATGCCATGCTGGCGACCAAGATCTCGTTCATGAACGAGATCGCGAATCTCGCCGAGCGTGTCGGCGCGGACGTCGAGAAGGTCCGCGTCGGCATCGGCTCGGACCCGCGCATCGGCTACGGCTTCATCTACCCGGGCGTGGGCTACGGCGGGTCCTGCTTCCCGAAGGACGTCCAGGCGCTCGTCCGTTCGGCTCGCCAGGCCGGCTACACGCCGGAGGTTCTCGACGCGGTGGAGGCGGTGAACGCTCGCCAAAAGCGCGTGCTGTTCGAAAAGATCCGCTCGCACTTCGAGGGCGAGTTGCGGGGGCGCACCTTTGCCCTGTGGGGGCTGGCCTTCAAGCCGAATACGGACGACATGCGCGAGGCGCCGAGCCGTGTGTTGATTGAAGCGCTGTGGGGCGCCGGTGCGTCGGTGCGCGCGTACGATCCCGTCGCGATGAACGAGGTGCGTCGAATCTACGGTGAGCGCCCGGATCTCGTGCTGTGCGACAGCATGGAGGCAGCGCTCACGGGAGCCGATGCGCTGGCGATCGTCACCGAATGGCAGGAGTTCCGCAGCCCCGACTTCGACGGCATCCGCGCGGCGCTGGGTGCACCGGTCATCTTCGACGGTCGCAATCTCTACGACCCGACGCTGCTCGCGCGTTTCGGATTCACCTACTACGCCATCGGGCGCGGCGCGCGCATCGGCTAGCTCCGCGGGGCGCACCGGGTCCGCAGGCTGCGAGATGTGAAGCCCCTTCCGGGTTCCAGCAACCCCCTGAGGTAGACTCCGTCCCTCAACGAGCACGTCCCCCGGTCCGATCATGCTCACCCCCGTCATCCTCTCCGGCGGCTCCGGCACGCGCCTCTGGCCGCTGTCCCGCGAGCTCTACCCGAAGCAGTTCCTGCCGCTGGTGGGGCGGTCCACGATGCTGCAGGACACCGTGCGCCGCCTCGCCGGGCTCGGGGCCACGGGTCCCGTCGTGGTCTGCAACGAGCACCACCGGTTCATCGTCGCGGAGCAGTTGCGACAGATCGGCAGCCCGGCCGGCGCGATCGTGCTCGAACCGATCGGTCGCAACACCGCGCCGGCCGTCGCGGTCGCGGCGCTCACGGCGCTGAAGCTGCGCGCCGGCACGGACGACCCGCTGCTGCTCGTGATGCCCGCGGACCACCTGGTCCGCGACGTGTCCGCCTTCCACGCGGCCGTGCAGGCCGGCATCGGCGCCGCTCGGGCCGGCAAGCTGGTGACTTTCGGCGTCGTTCCCACGCATCCGGAGACCGGCTTCGGGTACATCCGTCGCGGAGCGGGGCAGGGGCCCGCGTTCCCGATCTCCCAGTTCGTCGAAAAGCCGAACGCCGAGCGCGCCGCGCAGTACCTCGCCTCCGGCGAGTACCTGTGGAACAGCGGCATGTTCCTGTTCGGCGCGGGCCGGTACCTGCAGGAGTTGAAGCAGTTCGCGCCCTCGATGCTCGAGGCCTGCGAAAAGGCGCTCGCCGCCGCCGGCTCGGATCTCGACTTCCTGCGCCTGCCGAAGGACGTGTTCGCAGCGTGCCCCAGCGACTCCATCGACTACGCGGTGATGGAGAAGACGCAGGACGCCGTGGTCGTGCCGCTCGACGCCGGTTGGAGCGACGTGGGTTCCTGGTCCGCCCTGCACGACAGCCTGGACGGCGACGCGAACGGCAACGTGACGCACGGCGACACGCTGCTTGAGGACACCAGGGGTTGCTACGTGCACTCGTCGCAGCGCCTGGTCGCCACGGTCGGTCTCGAGGACCACGTGGTCGTCGAGACCAAGGACGCCGTGCTGGTCGCGCCGAAGGGCCGCGTGCAGGACGTCAAGAACCTCGTCGCGAAGCTGAAGGCGCAGGGCCGCAGCGAGACGGCACTGCACCGCGAGGTCTATCGGCCCTGGGGCTACTACGACAGCGTCGACGAAGGCGATCGCTTCCAGGTGAAGCGCCTGTGCGTGAAGCCGGGCGCGACGCTGAGCCTGCAGATGCACCACCACCGGGCCGAACACTGGATCGTGGTGTCGGGCACGGCGAAGATCACCTGCAACGACAAGGTGTTCCTGCTCTCGGAGAACGAGAGCACGTACATCCCGATCGGCGCGACGCATCGCATCGAGAACCCGGGCAAGGTGCCTCTGCACATCATCGAGGTGCAGTCGGGCAGCTACCTCGGCGAGGACGACATCGTCCGCTTCGAGGACAGCTACGGCCGGAAGGGCACGACGGGCTGAAGAAATCTCTGGCCTGCGCCGACCGCACTCGACCGCAGGCCTGGCGCCGATCGTAGCCGCGGTCGCGTCGGGTTCCGACGTCGTGTCGTGCTTTCGCGGCTGAGTCGCGGCTGCACAGACTTCAGGGAACTTCTCGCCAGGTCGCGCGTCGAGCGTCGCCAGGCGGCGACAGTGCTGCGTCCGGCAGTTCGATTCGCCCTGAATTTCCAGGTGATTACTGCCCGCCGTGAACTTCGTCACGCTCGCGACGAGTCTCGCGCGCGCGTGTCGTGAACTGCGTGCGCGCGCACAGATCCGAGCACTCGCGCCCAGCGCGCCATCAATGTTTCGCTAAACGAGCCGAAGTCTCGATGCTCTGACGGCGGAAACCATGTCCCGCGCGGATCCGGTACCCGCCCCCCGGTGCAACTCTCGGGCGACCAGGCTCATGTTCGACGCGAAGCGCTCCAGCGACCACACGACCAGGCTCGCGCTTCGTGCGCTCTGCGCACCGCTGCTGGTGCTCCTGCTTCACGGCTGCGCCGGCGGCGGCACCGAGCAATCCAGTGCGGCTGTCGGGGGCGCTGCCTCGTCGGCACCCGTCAGCGGTGCCGCAGTGTCGTCCGCGCAGGCGAATCGGCCGCCGGTGATCGCGGGCAACGGCGCCGCGACGATCACGGCCGGCCAGGCCTACGACTTCACGCCGAACGCGTCGGACCCCGACGGAAACGCGCTCAGCTTCTCGGCACCGCAGCGTCCCGCGTGGACCACCTTCGATTCGACCACCGGGCGGCTGCAAGGGACGCCGCAGGCGAGCGACCTCGGCGTGCACCCGGTCACGCTCACGGTCTCCGACGGTCAGACGCAGAGCTCCATCGCGTTCCTGCTGACGGTCGAGCGTGCGCCCAACCGCGCGCCCGAGATCGGCGGGAACGGCGCGGCAGCCGTGCTGGTGGGGCAGTCCTACTCGTTCACGCCGACCGCTTCCGACCCCGAGGGCGCCGTGCTGTCGTTCTCGGCGGAGGGCCTGCCGGCGTGGCTGTCCCTCGACCCCGCGCGCGGCACGGTGGCGGGTACGCCGGGTGCCGGCGACGTCGGTTCCGTCACGATCACGCTGAGCGCGAGCGACGGTTCGCTGCGCGCCTCGATCTCGTTCGTGGTAACGGTGGGCACTTCGGTCGCGCCGCCCGCGGTGCCGACCAACCGGCCGCCGACGCTAGTCGGTCACGGCGGCGCCACGGTCACCACCGGCCAGGCCTATCTCTACGTGCCGATCGCGGCCGACCCGGACGGTGACCGGTTGACGTTCGCCATCGCCGGGCGGCCCGCCTGGGCGTCTTTCGATCCCGCGACCGGCCGTCTCGAGGGACGCCCCGGTAGCGGCGATGCGGGTACGTCCACCGTGACGATCTCGGTCAGCGACGGTCGGGCGAGTGCTGCCACGTCGTTTGCGATCGCCGTGCTGCAGGGGAATCGCGCGCCGACGATCTCGGGCAGCGGCGGACGTACGCTCGTGGTCGGCCAGGCGTACGCCTTCACACCGACGGCGTCGGACCCCGACGGCGATCCGCTCACCTTCTCGGCGAGCGGCGTGCCGGCGTGGCTGAGTTTCGACGTGCGCACCGGCGCGCTCTCCGGGACGCCGGCTGCCGGCGACGTTGGTACGAGCGCGATCACGATCACGGCCAACGACGGCCGGCAGCAGGCTTCGCTGGCGTTCGCCGTGACGGTCACCGCCGAGAACCGCCCGCCCACGCTGACCGGCAACGCGGCCGCTACCGTGATGGTCGGCGCCGCCTACGCGTTCACGCCGACGGCGAGCGATCCGGACGGCGACCGCCTGACGTTCACGGCGGCGGGCCGGCCCGCGTGGATGACGCTGGACGCCGCCACGGGCGCCCTCGGGGGCACGCCCGGTGCCGAGCACGTGGGCAGCTCGAGCGTCACGCTGACCGTCAGCGACGGCGGCCGCCAGACGTCGCTGACGTTCACGGTCACGGTGGTGCAGGCGGCCAACGGCCGCGCGACCGTGACTTGGGAGGCGCCGACCCAGCGCACCGACGGCACGCCGTTGACGAACCTCGCGGGTTTCCGCGTCTACTACGGCCGGCAGCCAGGCTCGCTCACGCAGCGCGTCGACGTGAGCAATCCGACGGTGACCACCGTGGTCGTCGAGAACCTGACCGCCGGCACCTGGCACTTCGCCGCCACGGCGGTGGACGCGAACGGCGTCGAGAGCGACCTCTCGGGCAGCGCCTCCAAGACGATCCTGTAGCCGGCGGCGCAACGCCGGCCGCGCATTTTCCCCGCGATGCCCGCGAGTGAACTCGGCATCCCGCCCGGGTAAGCTCGCGGCTTTCCAGGCCGAAGGGCGACCCATGACGTCGAGCCAGATCACCTGCTTCAAGGCCTACGACCTCCGCGGCCGCATTCCGGGCGAACTGAACACCGACGTCGCGTACCGCGTCGCGCGGGCCTACGCGGAGTTCCTGAAGCCGCGGCGCATCGTCGTCGGGCGCGACATCCGCCTGTCGAGCCTGGAGCTCGCGCAGGCCGTGATGCGCGGACTCTGCGACTCCGGCGTGGACGTCGCCGACATCGGCCTCTGCGGCACCGAGGGCGTCTACTTCGCGACCCCGGCGCTGGGCGCGGACGGCGGCATCATGGTGACCGCCAGCCACAACCCGCCGGACTACAACGGGATGAAGTTCGTGCGCGAGGGCTCGCGACCGATCTCCGGGGACACGGGCCTCAAGGACATCCGGCGCATCGCGGAGCACGACCACTACACGCCGCCCGAGAACCCGGGCCGCGTCGAGTCGGCGGACGTGATGCAGCGCTACCTCGACCACCTGCTGTCGTACGTGGACCGCCCGAAGCTGAAGAAGCTGAAGATCGTCTGCAACGCCGGCAACGGCGGGGCGGGGCTCATCGTCGACCGGCTCGAGCCGCACCTGCCGTTCGAGTGGGTGAAGGTCTTCCACGAGCCGGACGGCACGTTCCCGAACGGCGTGCCCAACCCGATGCTGGAGCAGAACCGCGCGCCGGTGATCGAGGCGGTCAAGCGCGAGAAGGCCGACATCGGCATCGCGTGGGACGGCGACTACGACCGCTGCTTCTTCTTCGACGAGCAAGGCACGTTCATCGAGGGCTACTACATCGTCGGCCTGCTGGCCTCGTACTTCCTGAAGCGCGTGCCGGGCGGCAAGATCGTCCACGACCCGCGCCTGACCTGGAACACGCTCGACATCGTGAAGAGCCACGGCGGCACGCCGGTGCTCTCGAAGTCGGGCCACGCGTTCATCAAGCAGGTGATGCGGGAGAGCGACGCCGTCTACGGCGGCGAGATGAGCGCGCACCACTATTTCCGGGACTTCGCCTACTGCGACACGGGAATGGTGCCGTGGCTGGTGCTGGCGCAGATCCTGTGCGAGACGGGCAAGCCTCTTTCGGAGCTGGTGGGCGAGCGCATCGCCAGGTTCCCGGCCAGCGGCGAGATCAACCGTCGCATGCCGGACGCCAAGGCGGCGATCGCGGCGGTCCAGGCGAAGTACGAGAAAGGGGCGAGCAGCATCGACTTCACGGACGGGCTGTCGATGGAGTTCGACCGCTGGCGCCTGAACCTGCGCTCGTCGAACACGGAGCCGCTGATCCGCCTGAACGTCGAGAGCCGGGGCGACGAGGCGCTGATGCGCGAGAAGACCGACGAGGTGCTGTCGCTGCTCGGCTCGATGGGGGCGGTGGCGGCGGATCACTGAGCGTCGCCGCGTCGTTCTGGACGTACTCACCTACGCCGGCAACCTCGAGAGCCTGGCCGTGGTCCGGGACCGCAACCGCTTCGTGCAGGGCGCCGTCTGCGATGCCGCGCTCGTGGAGCAGCGGTTCGCGTGCGATCCAGCGCTCGCGCAGCGCTTCCCGAACTGCCCGGCCGCGCAGGGCCGCGCGGTGCGCGAGCTGGTCACGTTCGTGACCGAGGCCCGGGAGAGGCTTCCCATTCGCGAACTCCGTCCTTTACCGGCTTCCGAGCCAGGCCGTACGCTCTGCCGCCTTTCCAGTCCAGGACCTGCTGTTCCATGCGCATCACGATCTTCGGCTCCGGCTACGTCGGTCTCGTCACCGGTGCCTGCCTCGCCGACGCCGGCAACCACGTGGTCTGCGTGGACGTGGACCCCGGCAAGATCGAGAAGCTGAACCGCGGCGAGGTGCCGATCCACGAGCCGGGGCTCGACGACCTGATCCAGCGCAACGCCGCCAAGGGCCGCCTCAAGTTCACCCTGGACGCCGCCGAGGGCGTCAATCACGGCCTGTTCCAGATGATCGCGGTCGGCACGCCGCCGGATGAGGACGGCTCGGCGGACCTGCGCTACGTGCTCTTGGTCGCGAAGACCATCGCGACCCACATGAACGACTACAAGGTCGTGATCACGAAGTCCACCGTGCCGGTGGGCACGGCCGACAAGGTGCGTGCGGCGCTCGCCGAGACGCTCTCGCAGCGGGGTACCGAGGTCGAGTACGACGTGGTCTCGAACCCCGAGTTCCTGAAGGAGGGCGCCGCGATCGGCGATTTCATGCGTCCGGACCGCGTGATCGTCGGTACCGACAACCCGCGTGTCACCGAGCTGATGCGCGCGCTGTACGAACCGTTCACGCGCAGCCGCGACCGCCTGATCGCGATGGACATTCGCTCGGCGGAGCTGACGAAGTACGCCGCGAACGCGATGCTCGCGACCAAGATCAGCTTCATGAACGAGATCGCGAATCTCGCGGAGCGCCTCGGGGCCGACGTGGAGAAGGTGCGTGTCGGCATCGGCTCGGACCCGCGCATCGGCTACGGATTCATCTACCCAGGCGTAGGCTACGGTGGTTCCTGCTTCCCGAAGGACGTGCAGGCGCTGGCCCGCTCGGCGCGACAGGCGGGCTATGCGCCGGAGATCCTCGACGCCGTAGAGGCCGTCAACGCGCGGCAGAAGCAGGTGCTGTTCGCCAAGATCCAGCGCCACTTCGGCGGCGAGTTGAACGGCCGCACGATCGCGCTGTGGGGTCTCGCGTTCAAGCCGAATACGGACGACATGCGCGAGGCGCCGAGCCGAGTGCTGATGGAGGCACTCTGGAAGGCCGGTGCGAACGTACGGGCGTACGACCCGGTCGCGATGGACGAGGTGCGTCGCATCTACGGGTCGCGCCCGCACCTCGTGCTTTGTGACAGCATGGAAGGCGCGGTGCAGGGGGCCGACGCGCTGGCCATCGTCACCGAGTGGCAGGAGTTCCGCAGCCCCGACTTCGACGGCATCCGGGCGGCGCTGAAGGCGCCGGTGATCTTCGACGGCCGCAACCTCTACGACCCGGCGCTGATGGGCCGGTTCGGGTTCGTCTACTACGCGATCGGGCGGGGTGCGCGAGCGGGATAAGGTCGCATCGCGCCGGGCCCGGCGTCTCCTCAGGCGTGGGCGGTCTTCGCCGCCACGCCCGGCGCCGCCTCGCCGCCGCGCAGCGCGCGCCGACGGTCGTAGAGCGTCGCGGTCGCGCGCTCGACCAGGCCTTCCGCGTTCATGCCGGTGAACGGCGCGCTGGCCCAGCCGAGCCCGAACGTCACCGGCCAGTCGTTCGCCGCCGCCCAGGTGCTCAGGGACTCCGCCAGCTTCTGCGCCACGACCGGCGCCGCTTCGGCGCTGGTGGCGCGCAGCAGCACCGCGAACTCGTCGCCCTGCAGCCGCGCGACCAGGTCCGTGCGCCGCAGGCGCTCGCTCAACTCCGCCGCCACGCCCTTCAGCAGGGCGTCGCCCGCCGCGTGCCCGCGCGTCGCGTTCACGTGGCGCAGCCGCTCGACGTCGATGCAGAGCACCGTGGTGTCGCCGCCGAAGCGATCCTGGCGCGCGAGTTCGGTGTCCACCGCGACCAGGAACGAGGCGCGGTTGTAGAGGCCGGTCAGCGAGTCCACGTGGGTGACGTGCCGCAGCAGCTCGCGGTGCGCCCGCACTTCGCCCGCGAACCAGCCCGCGGCGCCGAGCAGCAGGCCCGTCGCGACGACGTTCCAGAGCACGAGGCCCTCGGCGCTCGGGGCCGCGAACGGCCAGTCCACGAGCAGCCCCGCAACGGTCGCGGCCGCCGCCGCGTGCAGACCCGCGCGGTGCCCGAGCAGCCAGCCGAGTCCGACGACCGCCGGCACGTAGAGGAAGCCGGTGGCGAGTTCGCGACCCGCATAGTGGTCCGCGGTGGCCGCGGCGACCACCAGCACGGCCGCCAGCAGGTACGCGAGCGAGGCCGGCGTCTGCTCGAGGCGCTGGAGGCGCTCCGAGGCCACGGGAACGGCGAACTGCGGGCGGGTAGAGGCAGGGGGGGTACTCACGCGGGCGATTCTCGGAGCGCTCCGAGGCGGCCACAAGCACGCCCGTCGCGTTTGTGAAGGCTGCCGCAAGCGCTGCGGATGGGCGCGCAACCGCTGCGGCAAATCCCACTGTCAATGAGATTCATTCTCATCTAGGATCTGGGACAGCCTTCGCCTCGAGACCTCCGTGTCCACCGCCACCGACTCCGTCACCCGGGAGCTGGCCACCGGCCTGGCGCTCGTGACCCCCGAGACCGCCATCGAGACTCCCGACGCCCGACCCGCGCGGCCTCTGAGCGAACTACCGCTGCACACCGACGCGCGCGTCGTCGCGCTGCTGCCCCCGGACGAACCCCACGATCCCGAGATCCTCGCGCGCCTCGGTGAGCTCGGGTTCCTGCCCGGCGAGCCCGTACGCATCCTCGCGCGCGGCCTGTTCGGCGACCCGCTCGCGGTGCGGGTCGGCACCGGCACCTTCGCGCTGCGGCGTGGCGAGGCGCGCTGCGTGCAGGTGCGGCCCGAGGGCGCGACGCGGTGAACGCCACCGTCTACGGCGGGCCCGGTGCGCCCGCGGCGGAGCCGTCGAACGCGAACGCGGCGAACGGCACGCCGCTGATCGCGCTGGTCGGCAACCCGAACTGCGGCAAGACCGCGCTGTTCAACCTGCTGACCGGCAGCCGCGCGAAGATCGCGAATTACGCCGGCGTCACCGTCGAGCGGAAGGAGGGCAGCCTCGTCACGCCGCGGGGCCGGCGCGTGCGCGTGCTCGACCTGCCGGGCGCCTACAGCCTGCGCCCGCGCACGCCGGACGAACGCATCACCTGCGACCTCGTGCTCGGGCGCCTGGCGGGCGAGGCGATGCCGGACCTGGTCGTCAGCGTGGTCGACGCCACCAACCTGCGCCGGCACCTGCGCATGGTGCTGCCGCTGAAGCGGCTTGGGCACCGCGTCGTCGTCGCGCTCAACATGGTGGACCTCGCGAAGCGGCGCGGGCTGAAGCTCGACGCGCAGGCGCTGTCGCGCGAACTCGGGCTGCCGGTCGTCGAGACCGTCGGCATCAGGGCCGGCGGCGCGAAGGCGCTGGTGGATCTGCTCGACGAATGGGGACGTGCCGCCCTCGCGGCCGCCGAGGGCGCGTCTGCGGCGAGTGCGACGCCACCGGGAGTGACGCCCTTGCTCGCCGAGCCCGGCTACGTCGAGCAGCTCGACGCCGAGGGCATCGCGCAGGACCACGCCGAGGTGGACCGCGTGCTCCGTCGCCTCGGCCTCGACGGCGTGCCGCACGAGACGCCGAGCGACCGCATCGACCGCGTCGTGCTGCACCCCGTCGTGGGGCCGCTGATCCTCGCGGCGACGCTGTTCCTGATGTTCCAGGCCGTGTTCGCGTGGGCCGCGCCGCTGATGGACGGCATCGAGACCGCGATGGCTTGGCTCGCCGCCGGCGTGAGCGCGGTCGTGCCCGCGGGGCCGCTGCAGAGCCTGCTCGTCGACGGCGTGATCGCCGGCGCCGGCGGCGTGCTCGTGTTCCTGCCGCAGATCGTGCTGCTGTTCGCGTTCATCCTCGTGCTCGAGGACTCGGGGTATCTCCCGCGCGCCGCGTTCCTGCTCGATCGGCTGATGGGCGGCGTCGGGTTGTCCGGGCGCTCGTTCATCCCGCTGCTGTCGAGCTTCGCGTGCGCGATCCCCGGCATCATGGCCACGCGCACGATCCCGAACGCGCGCGACCGGCTCGTCACGATCATGATCGCGCCGCTGATGACCTGCTCCGCTCGGCTGCCGGTGTACGCGCTGCTGATCGCCGCGTTCGTGCCGGCGCAACCGGTGTGGGGCGGGGTGCAGTTGCAGGGGCTCGTGCTGTTCGTGCTGTATGCGGCGGGCGTGGTCAGCGCGTTCGCCGTGGCGTGGGTGCTGAAGCGCTTCGGCCTGCGCGGGGCGATCCACCCGCTGCAGATGGAGCTGCCGACGTATCACTGGCCGTCACTTCGGAACCTGCGCATCGGGCTCACGCAGCGCGCGGAGATCTTCCTGCGGCGCGTGGGCGGCATCATCCTGGCGCTGACGGTGATCCTGTGGTTCCTGAGCTCGTTCCCGGCGCCGCCGCCGGGCGCGACGGGCGCGCCGATCGAGTACAGCCTGGCCGGGCAGATGGGCAAGGCGCTGGCGGTGGTGTTCGAGCCCATTGGATTCAACTGGCAGATCTCGATCGCGCTGGTGCCCGGGCTCGCGGCGCGCGAGGTGGCGGTGGGGGCGCTCGGCACGGTGTACGCGCTCTCGGCCGTGGACGATGCAGGGACGCAGCTCGCGCCGATCATCGCGGCCACCTGGGGCCTGCCGACCGCGTTCGCGCTGCTGGCGTGGTACGTGTTCGCGCCGCAGTGCCTGAGCACGCTGGCCGTGGTGAAGCGCGAGACGAACGGGTGGCGGTATCCGCTGATCATGGCCGCGTACCTGTTCCTGCTGGCGTACGTGGCGGCGGGTGCGACGTACTACATCAGTCGATGGGCCCTCGCGTGAGGGCGCGATCGTGACGATCAACGCGCTGACGCAGTGGTCGCTGGTGGGTATCGCGGTGCTGTTCGCCGCGGGTCACGCACTCACAGTGCTGATGCCGCGGGCGTGGCGTGCAAGGCTGGCGCGCCGGCTGAGGGCGCGCGGGGTGGCGGAGTTGGCGAGAGGCTTCGAGCGGGGTAGCGGGTGCGACGCGTGCACGGCGCGGGTGGCGCGCCCGCCCGCGGACTCCGCGCGGAAAACCGTGAATTCGATCACGTCGGAGAACCCTGCAACACGCAGCTCGCCGCGCGAGGGTCGTGACGTAAACCCCTGATGCTCCGGGGCGTTGTCTCGCTGCACGGGGGCTGCATCGTCCGCTGCAAAGGCCCCGAGGGGCCATGGAGCAGACGATGGATCGCCTGCTCGCCGCCAGCATCCTGTTCGACTGTTCTGCCACCGCCCACGCGGGTTTCGTCGCCATCGACACGGTGAAGACGCTGCCTTCGGGCACGCACACCGACGTCTCGGCCAAGACCGTCGATATCGTCGCGGGCAACCAGTTCCGGGGCGCGCTCGACACGCTCGGCGTGAAGAAGCACACGCACGGCGTCTCGCTCGCCGTGGACGGGCCCGGCACGATCGACTTCTACTACTTCGGTCAGGAAGCGGGCTTCCGGAACAAGTTCTGAGCCAAGGGCACCGGCGGTACCGCCGCGTCCTACGACACCGGGGTCACGCCGAACGTGCAGAACTTCTTCGGGCCCAGCCACCCGGCGTCGTTCGGGTCGATCACCGTGACCGGCGGCGCGACGATTACACAGGCGCCGACCTGCCGTTCCGCGTGCGCCGTTGCGCGCGGACAAAGAAAAAGGGCGTCGTGCCGAAGCACGACGCCCTCGAGTCGCTGAGCGATCGACTCAGGCGGCCTTACGGCGACGGCGCAGCGCGCCGGCGGCCAGCAGGCCCGCGCCCAGGAGGCCGAGCGTCGCCGGCTCGGGCACCTCGGCGATCACGATGTCGTCGATGCCCCAGCCGTCGTTCCGGACCTTATCGGTCGAGAAGATTAGGTCGTTGAGCACCACACCCTCGTTGAGCGCAAGGCCCACAAAGAACACCCGACCGTTCGGCAGCGGCGACGGGAAGGTATGCAGGAGGCTCGAGAACGACACCAGCATTTCCTGGCCGGTCGCGCGCAGCGTCATCTTCGCAGCGACGTCGTTGACGTCGGTCAGGAAGAAGCCGATGTGCGAGAACTCGTTGCCGCCGGCGTTCACGCTCCACGTGACCGTACGGTAGTCGTACGAGTCGAGCCAGTTGCTGCCACCGGTCGTCGTGTTGAAACGGCCCAAGAACCCGGTGGGCGAAATGCCCAGACCATCGGAGAACTGACCCGCGTCGGACGCGGTGAACGTGCCGACGTTGGTGCTGAACGACATCCCGCGGTTACCCGCGGCGAACGACCCGCCCTCGAAGTCCTCCGAGACGACCGGCACCAGCTCGTTGGCGGCGAACCAGGCGGCGGCATCGGCCTTCACCGTCGCGAGGTTGGCCTGGGACTGGGGAGCGGAAACGTAGACACTGATGGGCGCCGCGTAGGCGGCGCTGGCAGCGCCGACCGAGACGGCGACGGCGGCGGCCACCGCGACGACTGCATTGCGCATGGTTGGAATTCCCTTTTGGCTGAAAAACGTCGGACTGACCGACACCCAGCGAACTACAACCAAGTTTCGTGCCAGCCAAGCTCACGTCTTTAAGATCAGATACTTGGACGCGGTCGGCGCAAACGCCGGCGCGCAACTGTAAAGCTTGTCGACACGGGTGCGGCCGAACGGCGGTGGCCGGGCGTGCCGCCTGCCGGGGCCGCCGGGAGGGCTGATGGCGGGGGGCGAGGGTCCAGCCCGGCGGCGTATTGGGAAGTTGGTGGGCGGTACAGGGCTTGAACCTGTGACCCCTGCCGTGTGAAAGCAGTGCTCTACCGCTGAGCTAACCGCCCGACCGTGTGCCCCATGGGGGCCGAGACAGGAGCGCGGATGATACGGATCGGGGCCGCGTCGATCAACGACCGGCGGCCGTCCAACCGGCCCCGGCGCCGCTTACGGGGCCGGTTACACTTCGCACTCCTTCCCCGATCCAGGCGACCATGACCGTCCGCACGCGCTTCGCTCCCAGCCCCACGGGGATGCTCCACATCGGCGGTGTGCGCACCGCGCTGTTCTGCTGGCTCTACGCGCGCAGGCACGGCGGCACCTTCATCCTGCGCATCGAGGACACCGACCGGGAGCGCTCCACCGACGAAGCGATCCAGGTGATCATCGACGGCATGGACTGGCTCGGCCTGAAGCCGGACGAGGGGCCCGTCTTCCAGACCAAGCGCTACGACCGCTACCGGGAGGTCATCGGGCAACTCCTCGCCTCGGGCCACGCCTATCACTGCTGGTGCACCAAGGAAGAGCTCGACCAGATGCGGGCCGAACAGCAGGCCCGCAAGGAGAAGCCCCGCTACGACGGGCGCTGCCGTCACGGGCGTGCGCTGCGGGAGGGGATCACGCCGGTGGTGCGCTTCAGGAACCCCACCGAGGGCTCGGTTGTGGTGCGCGACGTCGTGCACGGGCCGATCGAGTTCCAGAACGCGGAACTCGACGACCTGATCATCCTGCGCTCGGACGGCAACCCCACCTACAATTTCTGCGTGGCGGTGGACGACTGGGACATGCGGATCACCCACGTGATCCGCGGCGACGACCACATCAACAACACGCCGCGGCAGCTCAACATGCTGCAGGCGATGGGGGCCGAGCCGCCCGTCTACGCCCACCTGCCGATGATCCTCGGCCCGGACGGCACGAAACTGTCGAAGCGCCACGGCGCCGTGTCGGTGCTCGAGTACCGGAACGCGGGCTTCCTGCCGGAGGCACTCTTGAACTACCTCGGGCGTCTCGGCTGGTCGCACGGCGACCAGGAGATCTTCAGCCTCGAGGAAATGACCCGGCTGTTTGACCTCGACGACGTCAACAAGTCGGCGTCCGCATTGAACCCGGACAAACTGGCCTGGACCAACCAGCAGCACATGATGAAGCGGCCGGGCGCGGCGCTCGCGCCGCTGCTCGCGGAGCGGTTGCAGGCGCTCGGCGTGGACACGGCCGGCGTGGACCTCGCCGCGATCGCGGACGCCCAGAAGGAGCGGGCGAAGACGTTGCTCGAAATGGCCGAGAACAGCCGCTTCTTCTTCGCGGACCCGCAGGCCTACGACCCGAAGGCGGCCGCGAAGAACCTGACGGCGGAGACGGCGCCGGTGCTGGAGCGCGTGCGGGCGGTGCTCGACTCGCTCGAGGCCTGGGGCGCCGCGGGTATCCACGCCGCGCTCGAGGCGCTGGCCGCCGAACTCGGCGTCGGCCTCGGCAAGGTCGCCCAACCCGTGCGCGTCGCATTGGCGGGGGGACCGGTCTCGCCGCCGATCGACGCCACCGTCGCGATCCTCGGGCGCGAAACGGTGCTGCGCCGGCTCGATCGTGCGCTCGGGGTGGCCCGAAGCGGTTGACACCCCCGTGGCCCCACCCCAAACTCTAGAGCTACCCGCGTGGGGCTATAGCTCAGCTGGGAGAGCGCTTGCATGGCATGCAAGAGGTCGTCGGTTCGATCCCGACTAGCTCCACCACGCTCCTGAACCCGACCACCCTGGTCGGGTGCGCGCCTCGTCCCCATCGTCTAGAGGCCTAGGACATTACCCTTTCAAGGTAACGACACGGGTTCGAATCCCGTTGGGGACGCCACTTCCGGCCACTGCCGATCCACCGAGCGCGAGCCGGTCCGGCCACCCTGCGTGCGTCGGACCCGCTGCCACGACTCGCGGGTGCCGTGGGTGAACCGCGTCACACTTCAGCCGACACTCGCAGCGGCGGCGGCAAGCGCCGCCGGGAACGGCGTTAACATTCGATGTTCGGCGTCCCACGCACGACCCGGTCATAACGTGATGGCCGTTGCGGCGCTCGCCTGCGCACTCGTGCGAGCCTAGATCGTGGGTCCGGGTTGATCGTCACCGACGGGTAGAGCATGGAAACGCTGGTCGACCAGTTGATGCAGGTGCTGAGGGGAATCTGGCGTTTCCGCTGGTATTCGCTGATCACCGCCTGGGTCGTGTTCCTGGTCGGCAGCGTCGCCATCCTGGCGATACCGAACAGCTACCAGGCGCAGGCCCGCGTCTACATCGACGCCCGCACGCCGCTGCGGCCGCTGCTCGAGGGCATCGCGGTCGAGACCGACGTCGCCTCGCAGATCGACTACGTGCGCCAGGTGCTGCTCAGCGGCCCGCAGCTCGCGAAGGTGGCCGCCGAGACCGACCTTGCGCTCGGCGCGACCAGCGCCGGGGAACTGCAGGCGCTGGTCGAGGAACTGCAGAACTCGATCAAAATCGAGGCGGCGGCGTCGCGCGGCCGGGGCGTGCAGAACAGCCTCTACACCATTTCCTACGAGCACACGGAACCGCGGAAGGCGCGGGACGTGGTCAAGAACCTTCTCGACGCCTTCGTCGAGGATACGCTGGGTTCCAAGCGCACGGGCACCGAGACGGCGCAGCGGTTCCTGCGCGAGCAGATCGCCGACTACGAGGCGCGGCTGCAGGCGGCGGAGCAGCGGCTCGCCGATTTCCGGCGCCGCAACGTGGGCGTCGTGCCGGGGGCCGAGGGCGGCTACTTCGCGCGGCTGCAGACCGAGACCACGGAGCTCAACCGCGTGCGCACGGCGCTCGGGGTCGCGATGAAGCGCCGGGACGAACTGCAGCGGCAGCTGCGCGGCGAGCAGATCGCCGCCGCCTCGGCCACGGCCGGCAGCGCGTCGGCACCGGCGACCGAAACCGGCCTGCGTCTCGCCGAAACCAACGCGCGCCTCGCGCAGTTGCAGTTGCGCTTCACGGACCGTCACCCGGAAGTCATCGCCCTCCAGGAAACCCAGCGCCAGCTGATCGAGCGCCAGCAGC
Organism: Steroidobacteraceae bacterium; assembly: GCA_027531255.1. Classification (GTDB taxonomy): domain Bacteria; phylum Pseudomonadota; class Gammaproteobacteria; order Steroidobacterales; family Steroidobacteraceae; genus JAPZRU01. Next base: position 63,090 of record JAPZRU010000027.1, read on the forward strand.
AGGAGATCGAAGCCCTGCGCCAGGGGCGCCCGCCGGCCGCGGGCCTGCCGGGCCTCAGCACGAGCCCGGTGTACCAGACCATCCAGATGCAGCTGAACCAGGCGGAGGTCGACATCGCGTCGCTGCGCGGCGAGGTGGCGGACCGCGAAGCGCGCGTGTCCATGCTGGAGCGGCAGATGAACGTCGCGCCGGAGGTGGAGGCCGAGCTCGCCAGGCTGAACCGCGATTACGGCGTGACCCAGGAGCAGTACCAGGCGCTGGTGCGCCGTCTCGAGTCCGCGCGGCTCTCGGAAGACGCCGACGAAACCGGCGTCGTGCGGTTCGATGTGATCGATCCACCGACGGTCGGCGCGCAGCCCGTGTCGCCGGACCGGCCGCGGCTGCTGCTCGCCCTCTGCGCGGCGGCGGTGCTGATCGGCGCCGGGGTCGGCTACCTGCTGCAGCAGATCCGGCCCGTCTACGAACACCCCAGCGAGGTCGGCAGCTCGCTCGGGCTGCCGGTGCTCGGCGTCGTGACGCTGAACCTCTCGGAGGCAAGGTTGCTGGAGTTGCGCCGACAGAACCTGGTCTTCTCCGCCGCCGCGGCGGTGCTCGCCCTCGCGTTCGTGCTGACGCTGTCGCTGCAGAGCCACGGCGCCGCCTTCGTCCGCAAGCTCCTTTTCTGAGGATCCGCGCATGAGCTTCGTCCAGAAGGCGATCGAGAAGCTGCAGAGCCAGACGAAGCAGCCGGCCGTCCAGGCCTCGACCCGCGCGCCCGCCGCGAGCGCCGAACCGGCGATCGCCGTGGTTCCCGAGCCGCCGAAGCCGCGCGCGCCGTTCCAGCCGAAGCAGACGATCGCGCTGAACCGCTCGGCGCTGGTGCGCTCCGGCCTGCTGCCTGACGCGGCCGCCAGCCGGCGCGTCGCGGAGCAGTTCCGCCGCATCAAGCGTCCGCTGCTGCGCAACGTTCAGGGGCGTGGCGCAGAGCCTGTGGACCGCGCCAACCTGCTGCTGGTCGCCAGCGCGCTGGCCGGCGAGGGCAAGACCTTCACGACGATGAACCTGGCGTTCAGCCTCGCGCTCGAGCGAGACGTGTCGGTCGTGCTGATCGACGCCGACGTCGCCAAGCCCCACATCTCCCGCGAACTCGGCCTCGGGGATGCCCCGGGCCTGCTCGATGCGCTCGCCGACCCCTCGATCGACATCGAGGACCTGGTCTACGGCACGGACGAGCCCTCGCTGTACTTCCTGCCGGCGGGGCGTCGGTCCGAGTTCGCCAACGAACTGCTCGAAAGCGACCGCATGCTGGAGATCTGCGCGACCCTCACGCAGCGCCAGCCGAACGCGGTCCTGCTCTTCGACTCGGCGCCGCTGCTGCTGACGAACGAGGGTGTCGCGGTTTCGCACATCGTGGGCCAGGTCGTGCTCGTGGTGCGCGCGGGCGTCACGCCGCGGGTCGCCGTGCAGGAAGCGATCTCGAACATCGGCGACGGGCCTCGCGTCGGCGTGGTGCTGAACCAGGCCTCGGTGACCCTCGGCCAGCAGGGTTACTACAACTACGGTGCCTACGGCTCGCCGGTCGCCGACGAGCGCCCCGGCGGGTAGCTCGATGCAGGTGCTCGAAACCGTCTTCTGGGCGTCGCTGCTGCTGGGGCTCTACCCCTACGCAGGCTACCCGCTCGTCGCGGCGGCGCTGGCCTCGCTACGTGCTCGCGTCGCCCCGACCGGTGCCACGCCTCGCTCGGTCAGCGTCGTCATCTCGGCCTTCAACGAGGCGGCGGTGATCGAGGCCACCGTCCTCAACAAGCTCCAGCAGGACTTCGACGGCACGCTCGAGGTGCTGGTCGCCTCGGACGGCTCCGACGATGGCACTGACGAGATCGTCGCCGCGATCGCCCGCCGCGACGACCGCGTGAAGCTGTTCCGCCAGCACCCGCGGCAGGGCAAGACGGCGGCGCTCAACCAGTTGCTGCGCCAGGCCCGCGGAGAGATCGTGGTCTTCGCCGATGCGAACTCGATGTACCGTCCTGATGCGGTGCGACGGCTGGTCGACGCCTTCGCGGACGGGTCGGTCGGCTACGTCACCGGCAAGATGATCTACGTGTCCGAACTCGGCACACCCGTGGGTACGGGGTGCACGGCGTACATGCGCTACGAGAACCGCCTCCGGGAGATCGAGTCGCGGCTCGGGTCGGTCGTGGGCGTGGACGGCGGCATCGACGCCGTCAGGCGCGCGCTGTACCAGCCGATGCGCGCCGACCAGTTGCCCGACTTCGTGCTGCCGCTGGCCGTCGTGCGCCAGGGCTACCGCGTGGCGTTCGTGCCCTCGGCCGTGCTCGAGGAGACCACGCTGGAGAAGGGCGACGCCGAGTTCCGCATGCGGGTGCGCGTGTCGCTGCGGGCGCTCTGGGCACTGCGCGACAACGCCGACCTGCTGGCCGGGCGTGCAGGCGCACTGTTCGCCTGGCAGCTGTGGTCCCACAAGGCGCTGCGATACGGCAGTTTCGTGCCGCTCGGGGTAAGTGTGCTGGCCGGGGTGACGCTGGCTGCGCTCTCGCCGGGTCACGAGTATCTGCTCGCGCTGATATTCGGCTACGGCGTCTGTGCCGCGGCCGGCGCGCTCGGGCTTCGCTTGCCGGGCGTTACCCACGCGTACTACTTCGCGCTGCTGAACGTCGCCTCGCTGGTGGCGACCCTGCGGTTCCTTCGGGGCGAGAAGCAGGTTCTCTGGACGCCGCGGCTCGGATAACGGGCCGCGCTATGACCACGCCCGTGCTGTTCATTCTCGACAAGTTCGCCGGGCCTACCGCCGGCACGGAGGCGCAGTTCTGGCTGCTGGTGAGTGGACTCGACCGCAGAGTGTTCGACCTGCGTGTTGCCACCCTGCAGCATTCGCCGTTCCTGGCGGAGAATCTGCCGAGTGGCGCCTATACTTGCCTGCAGATTCCGCGTATCAGTCGGTTCTCGGCGTGGCGCCGTGCCTTCGAGTTCGCAAGACGGCAGCGGCAGGACGGCGTTCGCGTCGCGCACCTGTTTCTGAACGACGTCGCGGTGCTGTTCCCGCTACCGCTCTGGTCGGCGGGCATCCGCGTGCTGGTCTCGCGTCGCGACCTCGGGTTTTGGTACACCCCTCCCATTCTGCGAGCGCTGCGATTGAACCGCCACTTCGTCTCGCGGGTCATCGCGAACTGCTCTGCCGTGGCGGACGTCGTCGCAGCCCATGAACGCTTCCCAAGGGCAAAGGTACTCGTCGTCCCGAACGGAGTAGCCACACCTCCAGGCATGCCGCAGCCTGCAGGCTGGCGGACGCGATTAGGTCTCGACGCACGCGCCGTGGTGTTCGTGATGGTGGCGAACCTGCGGCGGCTCAAGCGGATGGACGACGCGGTGCGGGCGCTAGCCCGGGTCCAGCTAGAGTGCCCCGGTGCGGTTCTTGTGGTCGCCGGCGAAGACCGTATCGAGGGTGGGCGATCGGTGCGAGAGTATCTCGAGTCGCTGGCCGAGTCCCTCCGCGTACGACACGCGGTGCACCTGGTCGGGCGAGTGGACGAGCCTTGGTCGCTGCTCGGCGAGTCCGACGTGCTCCTGTCCTGCTCCGAGACCGAAGGCCTCTCAAACACGATCATCGAAGCAATGACCGCCGGCCTGCCGGTGGTCGCCACCGTCGTCGGGGGATCGCCCGACCTCGTCACCGAGGGAGAGACGGGACATCTGGTGGCGGTAGGCGACGTGGACGCGCTGGCGTGCGCGATGCGCGAACTAGCGACCGATCGCGATGCGCGGCTGCGCATGGCCGCCGCCGCGCGGCAGTCGGCGCGCACGCGCTTTGCGGTCAGCTCGATGGTAGCCGCGTATTCTCGTCTGTACGTGCAGGGCGGAACGGAGGCTGTCGGTTCGACGTCGCTGGAGGGGTCCTCGTGAGGCTCCGGTCGCGGATTGCGTTAGCGGTGGGTCGAGCCGGGCTGTACCGGGCCACGCTCGCGGTCACGGCGGCGCGGCCGCGGATTCTCATGTACCACCGCTTCAGCCAACACCCGGAGCACCGCCGTCTGCATCGGAGCGAATTCGAACGGCAGTTGGACGTGCTGCACCGGCAGTTCAGGGTCGTCTCGCTTGGTGAGTACGGCGGCTGGCTCGCGGAGGGCAGGCCCGTGCCTCCGCGGGTCGCCATCATCACCGTGGACGACGGCTACCGCGACTTCTACGAGGTGGCGTACCCGCTACTGAGGGAGCGCGGCCTGCCGGCGACCCTGTTCGTTGCGACGGATGCGGTCGACCACGGGGCGTGGCTATGGCCGGACCGGGTCGAATACGTGCTCGACCGGACGGTGTCGCGGCACGTGGTACTCGAAGCGCAGGGATACCGCATGGAACTCCCCGTGGGCGACGCGGCAGCGAAGCAGCCTGCCTGGGCGGCTTTCGTGGCGCATGCGCTCGCTGTACCCAATGAGTCGCGACTTGAGATGCTGCGCCAGCTGGAAGAGGCCGCGGGCGTGGCGGTCCCCGCCGAGGCCGCCGGCGGCTATCGGGTGTGCAACTGGGCAGAGTTGCGCGAGCTCGCGTCGCACGGTATCGAGATCGGCGGACACACCCGCAGCCACCCTGTGGTCTCGCGGCTGGATCCTGGCCAGCTCGACGACGAGATCGCGGGCTGCCGGGCCCGGCTTGCCGAGAAACTTGGAGTGGCGCCGAACACCTTCTGTTATCCGAACGGCATGCCCGGCGACGTGAATGCCGAGGCGAGGCTCGCCGTGCAGCGTGCCGGGTACGTGTGCGCTGTCGTGGCGCACTCCCGCTACTCCCGCTCGGTCGATCGCTTCCTCCTGGAGCGCATCGCGGCCGGTCCCAGCGAGCGCTATTTCGACGAAGCCGTGTTCGGCCTCGATCATGCGCGGACCTGGCTGGGAGCGCGGGCGACGATGGTGCAGGAGTCCACCTGAGATGCGGGTGCTGCACCTGATCGAGAGCGGCGGCTACTTCGGCGCCGAGGTCGTCATTCGGCAGTTGGCCCGCGAGCAGCACAGGCGGGGCTACGTCGTCGAAGTCGCGGCGCTGCGCCCGCCCGGCACTGGCGAGCCAGAGTTGCTGCGCCGGTGCCGCGAGGACGGCGTCGCGACGCGGCAGGTGACGCAGCGGCATCGATTCGACGTGGGCAAGGTACACGAGACCGTGGCGGAGGCGTGCGCCTCCGGTGTACAGGTGGTTCACTCGCACGGCTACAAGGCGAACATCTGCGCGGCGCTGCTCCCCGTGCGCCACGCCGTAGCCCGCGTGGCTACCCTACACGGCTGGACGGGGTTCAGGCCGACGCGGCGCGTCTGGTGGTACGAGACGCTGGAACGCACGCTGCTTGGGCGCATGGATGTGGTGGCCTGCGTCCACTCGAGCCTGCAGGAACGGCTGGTCGGCAAGCATGAGAATCGCGCGCGGGTCAGGGTCATCCCGAACGGCGTGCCGGTTCCTGAGCGAGCTGCCGCCGTCGCCGCTCACCCCGGTTTGGATTCCGGAGTCGTCCCAGTCGTCGGGTTCGTCGGTCGCCTGGCCGCTGGCAAGGGCGTCGACACGCTTTTAGACGCGGTGGCGAGACTTCGCGGCGACGGACAGTGCGTGCGGACGATACTCGTCGGCGAGGGCCCACGGCGCGCCGCACTTGAGGCGCGGGTACGCGAACTCGCGCTCGTCGACGACGTCGAGTTCGCCGGCTACGTGAAAGATGCGCAGAGCGCGATGCAGGGATTCGACGTGCTGGTGCTACCCTCGCATTCGGAAGGAATGCCCATGGTCGTGCTCGAAGCACTTGCGGTGGGCGTGCCGGTAGTCGCCTCGGACGTGGGGGGGTGTCGCGACGCGCTGGACGCGGGGCGTCTCGGCGTACTGATGGCTCCCGGCTCCGTCGACGACTGCGCGGACGGAATCCGCCGTGCGCTCGGGGACGAAACCCTTCGCGCCGAGGTGCGCCGCTCGGCCCCTGCCTGGGTGCAGGCCCGCTTTGGCGTCGAGCGCATGGCGGACCTCTACGAAGCGGCCTACGCCGACGCACTGGAGAGGCGCGAAGTCCCTCCGGAGTTACGACGTGTCGGCGCAAGGTAGGCTAGTGCGCGCCCCCGCGTCGCGCCCTGTAGAGGCTTCGGCGGTGACGCCGCTTGCTTCGAGCGCACCGTTCGCATTCTACCTCGCGTTCATAGTGTTCTACTTTCTGCGTCCTCAGGCGCACTGGCCGGTGCTGGGCGCCTTCCGGCCCACCGTGGTGCTGCTCGCGCTGCTTGCTGTGGTGTTGCTCGCGTATTCGAATCAGCTGAAGGGACGGCTTGCGACGCCGATCGCGAAGCCGCTTCTTGCGTTCATCGCGTACATCTTCATCTCCCTGCCGTTCGTGGAATGGCCGGGCAGTGTGCTGCGGCACCACGTCGAGCCCTTCGTTCTCGTCGTCTCGCTGTTCTTCCTGACGGTGTGGATCGTGGACTCGCCGCAAAGGCTGCGGCGCGCCGTCGACGTATTCATCCTCTGCCAGCTCGCCCGCGTGCTGGATCCGCTGCGCCTGCACCTTACCCAAGGGTACTGGGGCAGCGGGGCGCATCTGGGCGGCGGTGAGTTCATGGAGCGTCTGGCGGGCGCGCCCTGGGACGTGGTGAACCCGAACGGCCTCGGGTTCGTGTGCGTGACGGCGCTAGCGTTCGTGCACTACTGCTGGCTGGTGCATGGGTCGGCGATGAAGAGAATCTTCGCGTTCGCTGCGCAGCCGACCATCGTTTACGTGTTGTTGCTCACTGGTTCGCGAAGTGCATTGATCGCCCTCCTGGTTGTGGTGATCGGAATGGTGATGCTGTCGCGGCGACGAGCGCTGCTGCTTGCAGTGGTAGGCGTCGGAGCTGCTGCGACTTTGTCGGTAATGAACCCGATGCAACTGGATCGCTTCCGATCGATCTATGACGCAACGGCGGTAAACGCATCTACGGCCCAAGGCCGCACCGATAGCGTGATGAACGATTTCAGGCTTGGACTTCAGCGCCCCATCCTGGGGACCGGGCTCGGCACGTCTCCGGAAGCTCGCGCCCACGACGGCAGGCGCGCCAAGAAATCCCACAACCTCTACACGGAGGCGCTAATCGAAACCGGGCTGATCGGCTTAGTGCTGTATTGCGTGTTTATCTTTACGATGCTGCGGTACTCGTGGCGCCGCCTGAGCGAGATCCGCAAGGCGACTGAAGCCGACACTCGGCGGCCCAGAGACCCGCTGGAGGGGATCCTCCGTTCGATGACTGTCTGGTTGCCGATGGCGCTGGTGTTCAGCCTCGCGCAGTACGGGATCACGGAGTGGCACTGGTACCTTATCGGTGGCCTAGTAGTAGCCGCCACCAGGTCTGACGGGCGACCAACCGATGCCCGGCCCGATGCTGCCGTGATCGGGCGGGCGGCTCCGATCCGCCGGTCGTTTGGCGCTGCCAGATCGCGCACAATGGGCGAGAGCAGCTTTCCCAAATCCGGATTAGGGGGGAGCCTACGGACTCACCCCACCGGCCGCATCCGGTTAGGCGGAGTTCTTGCAAAGTCGCAGTGAGAGTTTCTCCATTCAACAACTCCTCGAGTGCCTCGAAGTGATTCGCAGTTTCGGGTGCCGTGATGTGGCCCTTGTAGTTGGTTGTCGCGGGGACGCTTGGGCTCGGTCAGCAAGAGTACCCTGCATTCGCGCCATTACCATCTCCCGGTGCGAATTGGTCGCGAGCGATAGCTGAGCCTAACTTCTTGCGCGCCCTCCGCGCTCGTGCAGGCTCGTTGCTTGGAGAAGCCAGAGCTGGCTCCGGTTTCTCGGACACGAGGTAAAGTGGATTCCTGACCGGGCACAGACGTGACCGGAGGCAGGAGTCATGAGGAAGGCGAGACGGAACCATTCTGCGTCGTTCAAGGCGCGAGTAGCACTGGAGGCGATCC